>JAEUJW010000061.1 GCA_016793465.1 Myxococcales bacterium | reverse complement strand
CCACCCCGAACGCTGGACCGGCAACACCCGCAACTGGAAGCCCGTCCGCGTCGTCTGCCTCAACCCAGAGCGTGAGCCCGCCGATTCCAAGGCGAAGCACGCCTGATTGCCAAGGCGACAACTATCCTGAAACTCACCGCCTCCTGCTCCTTGACGTCGCGGATCGATTGGTCGGGATCGAATGTGCAGAGCGACAGGCGCGCGGAGATCGTGCCGTCCTCGCCGGGGCGCTCGCCGCCTCCCCCGTACGCCCACGACCTGGCGTACACAGCACCGCACGCGCAACGGTCCCGTGAGCCGCGAAGCTCCTCCTCATGCTCCCGCCGCTGCGAGCTCCGCCAGCTCAGCCCGCACATCGACCACCTCCGGGTGCTCCGGCCCGAACTCCGCCTCCATCACCGCCAGCGCCTCTCGCAGCCGCTGCGTCGCCGGCGTCATCGCGCCGCGGGCCCGGTGCACGCTCGCCAGGCTGCGCAGCGCGCGGGCCTGGCGCAGCTGCCCGCTCGCGCCCAGTTGCCGGGCCAGCGCCAGCGCCAGCTCGCCCCAGCGCAGCCCCTCCTCTGGCCGCCCTGCCAGCGCCCCGTCGACGTGGGCCACCGCTGCCAGCGCGTCGACCATGAACCCCTGATCGCCGGCCTCCGCCGCCGCGATCACAGCCTCGTGCAGCACCGCCTCGGCCAGGGTCAGCTCGCCGCGGGGGTACAGCGCCAGTCCTTGAACCAGCAGGAGCTCCGCGACCACGCGGCCCTCGCCGCTGGTGCGCGCCGTCTGCAGCAGCGGCTCTGTCAGCGTCAGCACGTCGTCGTACAGCCCGGTCGCCAGCAGCGAGCGCGCCCGGCTGAGCCCCGCCAGCAGCGCCGCGCTGCCCCCCTGGCTCGCGTGTCCGGTCCGCGGCGTCCGCTCGCGCAGCAGCTCCGCCCGCACGCAGCGGTCGATCTGCGGCAGCTCGCCGGTCGCGTGGTTGGCCCGTGTCACCACCGTCGGGCTCGCCGCCGCCAGCACCGACACCAGCCCGGCCAGCGCCCACTCGGCCTCCTCCAGACACTCGCGCGCACGCGCCGTGGTCGCGACGTCCCACGCCGCCGAGGCCCCCTGATGCGCGCATACCTGCTCGCTCGCCGCCCCCCACTCGGCCACGAAGCGGCCGATATCTCGGTCGAGGCGATCGAAGCTGGCCGCCGCGAAGCTGCGCCCACTGGCCAGCATCCGGTCGCGCACCTCTGCCCGCGTCGCGTCCGACCACAGCGTCGCCACCCGCCCCGCCTCCGCCGCGCAGGCCGCCTCCGCCCGCGATTCGAGCACCCACGTCGCCCCCGCCGACAGCCCGGCCAGCGCCGCCGTCACCGCCCCGGCGAGCAGCAGGCCCCGCTGCCGCCGCCGCCGCTTACCGTTGACCAGCACCGCCACCAGCGCGTCCATGTCGGCGAACCGCTCCTCGCGAGAAAAGGCGAGCCCGCGCAGGATCGCCGCCCGCAGGTACGACGGCGTCGTGTAGTTGGGCACCGCCACCGTCGGGATCTCCCCGGCCAACACCGCCAGGCGCAGGTCGTCGACCGTGGTCGCCACGAACGGCCGCACCCCGTACAGCGCCTCGTACAGGCACACGCAGAACGAGTATTGATCGCTGTGCTCGCAGGCCCGCTCGCGCAGCAGTTGCTCGGGCGCCATGTAGGCGGGCGTCCCGATCAAGCCGCCCGGCGAGGTCAGGGTGATGCTGTGCAGGCCCTCGTGGCGCCCCGTCGAGTGGGCATTCGCGTGCGCGTTCGCGGTCGGCCCGGTCACGTCGAGATCCGCCAATTCGTTCGGCTCGGTCGACCGCGCCAGCCCGAAGTCGAGCACCTGCGCCTGGCCGTCGCTGCACACCACCACGTTCTCCGGCTTGAGGTCGCGGTGCACGATCCCCGCGCGGTGGGCCGCCGCCAGGGCCTGGCCGATCTGCACGAACACCTCGAGCACCCGTTTGAGCGGCGGGCGCCCGGCCAGCCACTCGCGCAGCGTCTCGCCGCGCACGTACTCCATCACGATGTAGACCTGTCCCTCGTAGCTGCCCACCTCGTGCACCGCGACGATGTTCGGGTGCGACAGCTTGGCCAGCGCCTGGGCCTCGCGGATCGCCCGCGCGTGGGTCTCGTGCGACCGCGAGTCCGCCTCCTCGCCGCCGGTCCGGTGGAAGATCTTGATCGCTACCCGGCGATCGAGCTCCGCGTCGTAGCCCTTGTATACCAGCCCCATCCCGCCGCGCCCGAGCGTCCCCAGGATGGTGTACCTGCCGATCTGCGGCAGTAGCCGCGGTCGTTCGCCCGCCGGTTCCGGCGCCGCTCGCGAGCCGCCCTCCACCACGGTCTTGCCAAGGTCCACCACCATGATCGCATCATAGGAGATAACCCGCGAGCTTCGCAAGCCGGAGACATTTACGTACACTCCGAGCAAGACGCTTCGCGGCGTCAGTGGACGGACCGCCTCGCCGACGGCCACGAGCCGGGCCTGCACGGACCGTGCAGCGCCTGCATTGCAACTCCGGCGCAGCCGCCCATGGTTCATCGTAACAGGTGCATGCATTCGCATTCCCGATACATCCCACAGGCTCCTCCAGGCGATGACAACGTGGTCGCGTGCGCATCCACTTCAAGCCCCGTGGCGCAGCGGTGCTGCCCACGCCGACATGCTCCCCGACAGGTTCATCGCCCGGGCGCGTGTCTCGTGCCGCCCCAGGTCTTTCGCATGTCTCGGTACTTCGGTGGGCCGCCATCGCGGTCATCTACGCGCGCATCATCCTGACCCTCCGTCGACCCGCGCGGACGAGGACGCGGGACGAGCCTGAGATTCTCCGGCGCGCGTCACTGCGGTACGTCGTGCTCCGCGCGGAACGCGGCGATCTCGGCGGCGAGGCGTTTCGCCTTGCAGTCGCCGTTGTGCAGCCGCGACCTCAACGGCCCGGTACGAGCGCCTGATCGCCCCGGCGATCCTGCACGTCGACAGGGCGGCGAACAGCGGCGGGTCGAAGGCCTCGACGAGACGTCCGCCCCGAGCCGGAGGCCGATCGTGGGGTCTCCGGCCGGCAGCCGACCTCGAACGTGTGGTACAGGCCGAGCCAGCGGCCCGACCCCGACGGCGAGGATTCGGTCCATCCGCGTGACGCCGGCTCCCAGCGCTGTGATTGCGCGTGGCGTTCGCCCTTGCAGGTGCATCGACCTCACCGCCGAGCGCCTGCTCGACGCGCTGCCGGGCGACGTCGACGCCGCGTCAGGTGGGCCGCGGTGGCCGCTCCGCCGCGCGATGACCTGTCCGTTCGGACAGCCCATGCGCCGGGCCGGCGTGGACGCTGCGCCCGGCGCTTGCACCGCGCGCGCGCGCATCGGCGCCCGCGGCGGCGCCGTGGCGCGTCAGCTCCGTCGTTGCCGGCGATCGCGGGGAATGTCGCGATTTGCGCTGGCCAGGCGGAACATCTCCCCGCAGGATTCGGCGTCGTCGCGCGGGCCGTCGGTCGTAGAGACCGCGCGTGCGGCGGCAGGATCTGAGGACGCATGCGAATGGCGACACTAATCGTCGTATCGGCGCTCGTGGCCGCGTGCAGCGGCGACGGCAAGGTCGACGCGGACAACACCAAGAAGAACACGCGCGACCGCGACGAGGCCGCGGTCACGCCGCTGGACCAGGGCAACAGCCCCGCGGATCTCGAGATGACGCAGAAGATCCGCCAGGGCGTCGTCGCCGACGACGCCCTGTCGAGCAACGCGAAGAACGTCAAGATCATCACCAAGAACGGCGCCGTCACATTGCGCGGACCGGTGAAGGACGAGGCCGAGAAGGCCCGCGTCGTCGCCATCGCCAAGAACATCGCCGGCCAGGCCCCGGTCGACGTGCAGCTCGAGGTCGAGGCCCACTAGCGAGAACCGAGGACACCATGAAAAAAGCCATTGTTTGCACCGTCGACAACCGCGAGCAGGCCGAGGACGCGATCCGCCAGCTCACCGCCGCCGGGTTCGGCACCAACGATATCTCCGTGCTGATGTCCGACGCCCAGGGCACCAAGGACTTCGCGCACGAGCACCACACCAAGGCCCCCGAGGGGGCGATCGGCGGGGCCGCGGCCGGCGGCCTGGTCGGCGGCGGGCTCGGCCTGGCCATCGGCCTCGGCGCGCTTGCGATCCCCGGGCTCGGCGCCTTCATCGCCGCGGGGCCGCTGCTGGCCGCGCTCAGCGGGGCCGCGGCCGGCGGCGTGGTCGGCGGGATCACCGGCGCCCTCGTCGGCCTCGGCGTCCCGGAGATCGAGGCCAAGGTCTACGAGGGCAAGCTGCACAGCGGCGCCCTGCTGATGTCGGTGCACGTCGACAACGCCGACGAGCGCGAGCGGGCCGAGAAGGTGCTGAAGGACCTCGGCGCCGAGCACATCACCGCGACCGCCGAGGCGGCAGTCCCGCGCGACGCTCGCTGACGCCGGGGACGGGCCGCCCGGTCCCGGACGCACCGGGGGGCTCGTCACGCACGCGGCACGGGCGTCGTTCCTGTGGTTCCACAGGCGGCCGATGATCTCGCTGGCGCGGCGGCCGAGCCCGCAGCCTCGCTCCCCATCGTGACCTCGGCGACACGAATCCGGCTCGGGTGAGGCGCCTATTGCGTTTGAGAACAAAATAGGTGCTTCGGGGTGTCACACTCACCCGCCGCGTGAAGCGCCGGCGCGGCGGCTCGATCACGATCCTGCGTCGTACGCTGACCGCCGGCGGCCCGCAGCGCGACGGCGGCGCCCCTTCCTGGCCGGGGACCTCGACCGCGCCGGCGAGCACGCCTCCCGCTTGCGGGACCTCGGCTTCTCCAGCGAAGGCTTCATGCCGATGTGCGGCGCCCGCATCGAGCCGGTCGAGCGCATCGTCGCGGACCTCGGGCAGAGCGCCGTCGTCCCCCCGCCGCGCGGTCGCGTAACGGGCCCGGCATCGCCGCGCCGCCGGGTCAGGCCGGGCGCGGCGTCATGGGGAGTCGATGATGCACGGCTGGGCCTGCGAGTCGGTGGTCGCGTCGCAGCGGTCAGGGCGGCGCAGGCGGGCAGCGCGGCGTCGTCGTCCAGGCGAAGCCGAACGCGCCGCCGTGCTGCGTCACGACCCCGGTCGAGCCCTTCGCGCAGCCGTCCGCGTACGGCAGCCCGGCGGGCTGATCGCCGATGGTGACGTCGAGGCTGCGCGGGCCCTTCGTCGGCTGTCGCACCGCGCGGACGGTGAACGCGACCTCGTGCCCGCCCGATCCGTCGAGGTGCTGGTTGAGCCACGGGACGGCGCTGGCGAGCATCAGCGCGGTGCCGGCGCCGGCGAAGATGCCGTCGCCGGCGGCGCGTCGGAGCCCGTCGCGCCGCAGCGCCACGGTCAGCGCCACGGCGACCACGCAGCCGAAGGCCACGCCGCCGAGGAGCACCGGTGTGGCGACGAGCATGCCGGTGATCGCCGACGAACCGCCGAGGTACCACCACGCGAGGCCCGCCACGAAGCTGGCTGCGGAGTAGGTCTCGACGCGTCGGCGCAGACAAGAACCATGCATCGGGCGATGGTAACGGGCCCGCTGCGCGGGGGCCAGCGGCGCCGCGGACGGCAAGTACGTGCTGTCCGACTTCAGCCCGGCGCCGTGAGTCCGCGGCTCGAGGTCGTCGAGGTGCCGCGCGTCGGCCACGCGCCCACGCTGACCGAGCCCGCGGCCCGGCGGGCAGCTGCTCAGCATCGTGCCGCAGTGAGCACGGGCGGTGGTTCGGCGGCGGGCCGCGTGCGGGAGACCGCGTCGGCGACCCGCGACGCGCAGCAGCGCACGGCGGGTCGTCCGTCGGGACGCCGTCGCCAGCCGCCGAGCCCCGTCCGAGAGCGCACGATCCCGCCCACGCGGCCGAGGATCGGCGATCAGGACCCGCGACGGCGCTCCGCGGCTTGATATCTGTCTCAAAGGACAGATCGGAGAGCCTCCGATCACGGCCGGTCTCCCGAGCACGAGCGCGATCTTATTTTCTGCGGACTCTTTCCCTCGACGTCGTTTCTCCCCTTCGAACCTCGTCGAGCCCGCGCGCGGGCCCGCGCTCCGATGACATGAAAGGTCGATGTGTATGACCACGATGAATCGTCCCTGGCTGTTCTTGCTCCCCGCGATCCTCCTCGGCTGTGACGTGGGCGAAGGGCCCGAGCCGCTGGTCGTCGTCGACGCGCCGCAGACCGAGGACGAGCTGCTCGGCGCCTGCCTGCTCGCGGACGACGACAACGCGTGCACGGGCCTCGACAGGCTGGCGGAGTCGGGGCTGACGCGGCGCTGCGGCGCGCACCGGACCGACGCGCAGGTCGCGGCGATGGAGCAGGACTTCCGCAGCCGCCTCGCGGCCGTCCCGCAGGCGCCCGCGCCGGAAACCCCGGGCCCGATCCAGATCCCTGTCTACGTCCACGTGATCCGCAAGGGCACCGGCGTCGCCAACGGCGACATCACGGACAATGTGATCTACGACCAGCTCGCCGTGCTCAACCAGGCCTACGCCGGCCAGACCGGCGGCGCCGCGACCTGGTTCCGGTTCTATCTCGCCGACGTCGACCGCACCACCAACGCGACCTGGTACACCATGACTCCGGGCTCGACGGCCGAGACCTCGGCCAAGAGCGCCCTGCGCAAGGGCGGCAGGGACGCCCTCAACCTCTACTTCGCCGGCATCGGCGGCGGCCTGCTCGGCTGGGCCACATACCCCTCCGACTACTCGTCCAAGCCCGTGCTCGACGGCGTCGTCGTCCTCAACTCGAGCGTCCCGGGCGGCTCCGCGGCGCCCTACAACCTCGGCGACAGCGCCACGCACGAGGTCGGCCACTGGCTCGGCCTCTACCACACCTTCCAGGGCGGCTGCGCCAAGAGCGGCACCTCCGGCGACGGTGTGGCCGACACCCCGGCCGAGAAGTACGCGGCCTACGGCTGCCCTGTCGGCCGCAACACCTGCAGCACCCCCGGGGATGACCCGATCTACAACTTCATGGACTACACCGATGACAGCTGCATGAACCAGTTCACCGCCGGCCAGACCGCCCGCATGGACGAGCAGTGGGCCACCTACCGGCAGTATTAAAGCCAACCACCGACGCCCCGTCTGTGTCGGGTCGCGTGGCCGTGAAGTTCATGATTTGTGCTCGCTTTCTGTCATTCTGTCGACGAGTGAGGGACGATTGTTGGACCGATCATTGGGGCGACCGGTACTCGAAGGTGGGCCAATACTGCTGGGCCATGACCCTCCGGGCGAGGTTCTCGACGGCCTGCATGGCGCCCAGGGCGTCGTTCCATACGCCGGGCTGGCCGTTCCATACGTCGTGCAGCGGTAAGCCCCTGACCGCGCCCATCCTGACGATATGAGGTGACTTTTCTATGGGTCGTGCCGGAGGCACGAGCCGATGGAAGAGCATCACCGGTTGCGACTGGGACAGATTCTGTGGAGGAGCAGGCTGAGCAGGTGGGAGCGGGAGGGGCTCGAGGAGCGCTGCGAGGGGTGGTGGCCCTCGCTGGCGGCATTCGTGGCCGAGCAGCTGGGCGGGACACGGTGGCCGCTGCCCGAGGAGGCGCTCGACGTGCTCGACGGCGTGGGTCGGGCGTGGATGGAGGAGGAGAGGTTCGCGTTGATCGAGGACGACGGTGGCGTGTTCGTCATCCGCGCTGGCGGGTGGTGAGCGATCGCAGGGCGGCGATCTAGGGCTCAGGTGGTCTCGGTCAGCTCGGTCAGGAGCAGGGGCGGCAGCGCGAGCCCCTGCTCACGGCCCCAGCGATCGGGCATCAGCTCGTCGAGTCGACGATTCGGCCATCCGGCGCCGAGCTTGGCGAGCACGTCGCGGAGATAGGCGTAGGGCTCGAGGCCGTGCAGCTTCGCCGAGGTGATGATCGTGTAGAGAATGGCGGCCCGCTGCGCGCCGGCGTCGGAGCCGGCGAAGAGCCAGTTGTGGCGGCCGACGGCGATGCCCCGGAGAGCGCGCTCGACGGCGCCGTTGTCGAGCTCGAGCTGGCCGTCGAGGAGGAAGGCGCCGAGCGCTCCGCGCTGGCCCTTGAGGTAAGTGATCGCCTTGCCGAGCGGGCTCTTGGGTTCGTGGCGGCCGTCGTGCTTGGTGAGCCAGGCGTCGAGTTCGTCCAGCAGCGGCGCCGAGAATTTGACCCGCCTGGCCAGCCGCGCGTCAGCGTCCTCGCCGAGGTTCTTCGAGTCGCGCTCGATGCGGTAGAGGCGCTGGATGATGTCGATCGGGATCGCGGCGTCGATCGCCTTGGCCTTGAAGGCCTTGAGGAAATAGCGGCGGACATGCATGAAGCAGCCGACGCGGATGGCCAGCTTCGGGCCGCCGGTGAGCGCGTCGTAGCCCTTGTAGCCGTCGGTCTGGAGATACCCCGCGCAGCCCTTCAGGAAGCTCGCCGGGTGCTCGTGCTTCCAGTCCGGCGAGTATTGATAGGAGACGAAGCGGGAGTCGCCGACGTGGGCCCAGATGTGGCCCTTGCGCGCGCCCTGCGGTTTGTCGGCGTCGAGGACCAGGAGGCCGGTGTCGTCGCTCTGGATGATCCACGAGCGCAGGACCCGCTTGTGGATCCGCCGTGCGAGCGGCTCCAGCGTCTCCGCAGCGGCCCGTATCCACTCCATCAAGGTGTTCGGCGACAGCGTCACGCCCTCGCGGGCGAAGATCTTCGACTGACGGTTGATCGGCTGGTGATCCTCGTACTTCAGGATGACCACGTGCGCGAGGAGACCCGGCTCGGGGAGGCCGCCGTCGATCACCCGTGAAGGCATCTCAGCGGCCACCGGCTTCGAGAAGCCGCAGCTGCAGCCATAGACCTCGGTCACGTCGCGGATGATGACGAATCGCGAGGGGACGTAGTCGAGACGCTCCGCGACCTCCTCGCGGATCCGCTGCTTCGGCTGCTGACAGCACTCGCACAGGCGCTCGCCCTCGGCGAGCGTGTGCCGCCGCTCCTCGCGGGGCAGGTGCGGCGGCAAGGGAGTCCGACCGGGGTGGGGCTTCGGGGGCGCCTTCGGGGGCGCCGGCCGAGGCACGGCAGGAGCGTCGGCGGCGTCCGGCTCGTCCTTGTCCTGCTGCGCAAACTCCTGCTCGCGGAGCTCCTCCAGCGCCTTGCGCAGCGCGTTCGGGTCGATCTTCTCCGAGCTGCGTCCGTGGACTCGCCGCGTCAGCTCGAGGATCCGCAGGCGCAGCTGGTCGTTCTCGCGGCTCAGCTTGCTGTAGAGCTCGACGAGCGTCTCGACGGTACGCTCGTGGTCTCCGGCCTGCAGGAGGCCCTCCAGCAGTGCACGCAGCTCGTCCTCTGCGAGCTCGGGATCTCGGCGGGCGGTCGGCAAGACCATGATCGTGATCATGCGCGATCTCGGCGCAAGTCAGGGATGCATTGTTTGATCCATCCGAGCCCGCGGGACCCACCGCGCCCGCCGGGTTGCGCCGACGAGGTCGATGCCCTCGAGCACCAGCATCAGCTCGGACGCCTCCATCTCCACCGCGGCGGCCCCGTCCTCGGCCACCTCGGGCAGGTGGAAGCAGCCCTTCTCCAGGCGCTTGGCCCACAAGCAGTAGCCGCTGCGGTCCCAGTAGAGGGCCTTCACGATCGTCCGCCGCCGATTGAAAAACAGGAAGATATGGCCCGACAGCGGGTCGCCGCCGAGGTATTGGCGGACGGCGCCGGCGAGTCCGTCGAACTGGGCCCGCATATCGACCGGTCGCAGCCCGACGTGGATCCTCACGCTCGGCGGCAGCGTCAGCATCGCACTCCCGAGAGCGCCTCGACCAGCCGCACGAGCTCTCCCGCGTCGAACCCGGCAGCGACGCGGATCTTCACCCCGGACGCGAGCTCCACCTCGAACGACGAGGCCGGCGTCATCCTCGCCGGCGTCGGCTCCGACCGCACCACCACCGGCACGATGCAGGGGTCGACAGCGTCGACCTTCGCCCGCATCCGGTAGAACTTCCCCACGCTGATCCCCTCGCGCTTCGTGAACGGGACCACCCCGAGGCCACTCGCCCGCCACCTCTCGATCGTCTGCCTCGCCTGATTCTCGTCGCTGTCCTGAGCCATAGCCCGAAGTCAGCCGCCCGGGGTCCACGTCTTCAAGATGGGTGGGCTCGGGGGCTTAC
>JAEUJW010000058.1 GCA_016793465.1 Myxococcales bacterium | reverse complement strand
AACAGCGGCTGCGAGCCGACCGCGAACTCCGGCACGGCCGTCAGCGGGATCATCCACGCGAACTTGTCGGCGTTGGTGTTCGGGTCGATCGAGATCTGGATGTGGACCTCGGCCATCGCCCCGCCCATCACGAAGATCACGTTCTCGCCGGTCTGGTCGACCGGCATCGGCCCCGGCACCCCGCCGTCGCAGAACGTCCCGCCGCACGCCTCCGCCCGGTTCGGCGCCATCATAATTAAAGAAGCAGCCAGGCCGGCCGCGACACCCATCCATGCCGATCGTCGCATAGCGACCAGCAGACCACAGCCCGCGCCCACGCACCAGCGCAGCGACGTGCTCAAGGCCACGACATGCATGTCGCGGCGCCGCAAAACGCCCCACGCACGGCGTCAGCGCCGACGGCGTCCGCGGAGCAGCCAGCCGAGCCCCGCGAGCCCGAGCAGCGCCCCGCCCGCCCCGCCGCCGGTGCGACAGCCGCAGCCGCCCGCCTCGTCGGCCCCGCTCGAGGTGCTCGACTCGCCGGTCGCGCGCGGCCAGCTGTTGGCGGCGTTCCACTCCTCGAGCTTCCTGGTGATGGCGGCGGTGTTGTTGACCAGCGTCATCGGCGCGCCCTTGAGAGCGACCGTCTGGACCTCTTCCTCCCACCACTCCTCGCCGGGGATGTCGGGCCAGGGCCCGCCGCCGGGCACGTAGACCTCGCGCGCGTCGGGCAGCGTGACCACGCTGTCGCCGTTGCACAGGCGGAAGTTGGTCGCCGAGTTGAGCTGCGGCACCTCGTCGAGGTCGGGGTTCAAGTGGAAGAGCGGGTCCTCCATCATCTCCGCCGGCGAGATCGTGGTGTACATGCGCGTCAGGTACGGCCAGGTGTCGAGCAGGTCCTCCGCGTGCAGGCCCGGCTCGATGACGCGGCCGAGCAGCGCCGCCGCGAAGTCGGCGCCGTCGTTCCACTTGTCGAGGTCGATCTGCCCGCTGTAGTCGGCGAGGTACGGGTAGAACTGGATCGGGTCGATGCCCGGCGGCGGCGGCAGGAACTCGAGCAGCAGCCCGTAGACCAGCGGGTGGCCCCACGTGCACGAGAACTCGTCGAAGCAGGAGGCCAGCCCCTGCTGGTTGAGCACGCCGATCACCTGGGTCGGGTCGAGCCCGGCGAACGCCTGCTCGTTCCAGGCCGCCTCGTGGATGCCGAAGCGCGGCACGACCGCGCTGTCGCCCGCGTACTCGGTGACGAACGCCCGCCCGTCGGCCATGTTCGCGTCGACGGCGTTGGTGATCACCTGCTTGTAGTTGCTGGCGTAGGTGAGCCAGTCGACCTTCAGCGGGTTGACGAGCACGTGGCGGTAGTTGGTCGGCGCCGCCCGCTGGGCCGCGAGCACGAACACCCGGATGTCCATGTCCTCGACCGCCGCGATGCGCGTGAGCCGCAGCGGGAAGCAGGTCTCGAGCGAGTCGTAGCGCAGCGTGATCGGGTGGACGTCGGCCAGGCCCACGCCGGTCGTCAGCTTCAGCGCGGCGATGACGTTGCCCTCGTCGATGTACTGCTGCAAGATCGGCCCGGCGCTCGGGTCCCAGTTGTAGCCGTTCATCTCCAGCCACTCCTGGATCGGCGCCAGCTCGCTGTCCTGCAGCACGACCACGTCGAACGCGCCGACGGTCTCCTCGACGAGCACCATCGGCCCGGGGTCGGCCGACGTCTCGTCGGCCCCGGAGCTGGCGCCGCCCTCGTCGAAGCCGGTCGCGTTGGTGCCGTTCGGCGAGGTCAGGGTCCCGCCCTGCGGCGCCTCCTCGCACACCTCGCTCTGGAACACGATGTCGTAGAGCGGCACCGTGCCCCCGCGCACGGCGTCGAACAGCGGCTGCGAGCCGACCGAGAACTCCGGCACGGCCGTCAGCGGGATCATCCACGCGAACTTGTCGGCGTTGGTGTCGGGGTCGATCGAGATCTGGATGTGCACCTCGGCGGTGTCGCCGCCCATCACGAAGATCACGTTCTCGCCGGTCTGGTCGACCGGCATCGGCCCCGGCACCCCGCCGTCGCAGAACGTCCCGCCGCACGCGTCCGCGCGGTTCGGCGCCGTCACCAGCGCGGCCAGCAGCGCCGCGCACCCGAACCCGAGCCCTCGTGCATGCCTCGTCATCCCGCCATCATCGAGCCCGAGCCGCCGCGAAGTCAAATCGCGGCCGGAACGGCGAACCGAGGCCCGGTGGACCTACGAGCGGTAGCTGTACGAGCGCTGGGCGTGCACGCGGAACACCCCGCGGGCCCGCATCTGCACCGGCCCGGCGGCGTCGAGCATGCTCGCGGCCTGGTCGGTCGGGGCCTTCGGCGGGACCACGTCGAGGTGGAAGCGCACCGTCGGCGAGGGCTCGATGCTCCGCAGGTACGCCAGCGAGAGCTCGCGCGCCTCGGCCTCGTCGCACGCCAGCACGGTGAGCCCGGTGGTGTAGCCGTTCGAGTTCTCCGGCCAGTACTCCGGGCGCTCACCGGCCTCGGCGCGGGCGACCACCGTGAAGATCGTGACCCGCGACGAGCGCCCGTGGTCGGCCTCGTTCAAGCTGTCGAGGATGTGCGGCGTGATCCACTCGCGCTGGCCGGCGATGCGCGCGACCTCGCGGGCCTCGGCCTGGCGCCCGTTCTGCCACAGCGCCTCGAACACCTCCTCGACCACCAGGCTGCAGTAGCCGGCGTTGGCCGCGTCGCCGCTGTAGCGGCGCTCGAGCAGGTCGAGCGCGCCATACAACAGGCTCAGCGCCTCGTCGAGGTCGCAGTCGGCGGCCGACATCTTCCAGCCGCCGAGCACCGCCAGCGTCAGCGCGTTGTCGGGGTCGAGCCGGCGCGCCGCCTCGAGCGCGGCCTGGGCCTGCTCGTGCTTGCCGACGCGGTACAGCGTGATCGCCTTGTTGTACTGCGCGCCGGCGTGCTCCGGCTCGACCGACAGCGAGAAGTTGAAGCGCTCGACCGCCTCCTCGAAGCGCTCGAGGTCCGACAGGCAGATGCCGTGCTCGACCAGGATCTCGACGTTGATGGGGTCGTCGGTCAGGTAGTTGTCATAGACCTGCTCGGCCTCCTCGAGCCGGCCCTGACGCCGCAGCATGGCGCCGAGCGCCGAGGTCGCCTCGAACATCGAGCCGCCGCTCGGGTCGGCCTCGTTGGCCCGGCGGTAGCACCTCTCGGCCTCGGCCTCGCGGTCGAGCCGCTCGAGCACGGCGCCGAGGTTGTAGTGCTGCAGCGGGCCGGTCGGGTCGACGTCGATGGCGACCTCGAAGGCCTCGCGGGCCAGCTCGAGCTCGCCGAACAGGTCCTGCACGTTGCCGAGCGCGATGAGGATGTCGATCTCCCGCGGGAACTCGCTGGCGGCCCGCCGGGCCAGCGTGCGCGCGCTGTCCAGCTCGCCCGTCTCGCACAGCCCGCGGATCCACATGCAGTACATGCGGACGAGGTCGTCGGCCGGTAACTCGGGCTCCCAGCAACTCCGGAGCAGCCGCACCGCCGAGTCGGCGGCGCCTTGGTCGAGGAGGGTTGCGATGGCGTCCAGCGGCGGTGGAGGCATGGCCGGTTCGGGGAGACCTGTTTTTACACGGACCGTCCGTGCTGGCAATGACCGGCCCGGCCGCGGCGCTGGGGCCAGCGGCGGCTTTTTACGCTAGGGCCACCGCACCGACCGTGAAGCCGAGGCCGCGGCGATCGATCCGCTCCTCGCGCGCGCGGCACCTGTCCCGAAGGACTGGAACTCGCGCCGCGACTCGCCGCCGCCGCCTCAACACGCGTTCGGCACCCTGCTCCAGCCGCGCTCCGCGGCGACGGTGCTCGCGCCGCCGACGGCCCGCAGCAGCCTCGCCGTGGCCGTCCGCGCGCGTTTTCCAGAGCGATTCGTGGGCTTTTTGGCGGCGGGCCTCGCCTGCCTCACGCCAGCGCCGCGAGGCGATCGCGGCACAGCCCGAGGAACATCGCGATCCCGGTCGGGATCAGCTCGTCGTCGAAGTCGAAGTCCGGGTGATGGCACACCGGCGTGTCCTCCTCCCCGCGCCTGGCCCCGAGGAAGAAGTAGGCCCCGGGGATTTCCCGGGCCAGATAGGCGAAGTCCTCGCCGCCGGCGATCGGCAGCCCGGCGTCGGTCACCCGCCCCGGCCCGACGACCGCCTGCGCGACGCGCACGACCGCGGCCGTGCAGTGCTCGGCGTTCATCGTCACCGGGTAGCCCTCCTTCGCCTCGAGCGCGATGTCCACCCCGAACGCCGCGGCGGTGCCGGCGACGACCTCCTTCAGCCGCGAGAGCACGCGCTCGCTGACCTCGCGGTGGAACGTGCGGATGGTGCCGCGCATGAACGCCGACCCGGGGATGATGTTGTGGGTGGTGCCGGCCGTGAACTGCGTGATCGACAGCACCGCCCCGCCGTTGTAGCCGAGCCCGCGGGCGACGACAGTCTGCAGCGCGGCCACCAGGTGGGCGCCGGCGACGATCGGGTCGCGGCACAGCTGCGGCTGGCTGGCGTGCCCGCCCTTGCCGGTGATCGTCAGCGCGAGCTGGTGGTCCTGCGCGAGCATCGCCCCCGACCGCACGTGCACCTGTCCTTTGGGGAAGCCTGGCCAATTGTGCAGGCCGTAGACCTCGCTCGCGCCGCGCAGCGCGCCCTCGGCGACCATGACCCTGGCGCCGCCGCCGCGCACGCCCTCCTCGGCCGGCTGGAACAGCAGGCGCACGTTGCCGGCGACCTCGTCGCGGTAGCGCGACAGCACGTCGGCCACGCCGAGCAGGATCGCGGTGTGCCCGTCGTGCCCGCACTTGTGGGCGCGCCCGTCGTGGACCGAGCGGTACGGCAGCTCCGTGTGCTCTTGCATCGGCAAGCAGTCGAGGTCGGCGCGCAGGGCGATCGTCGGGCCCGGGCGGCCGGGGTGGAGGTCGGCGACCAGGCCCGTCTCCGCGCAGTCGCGCGGGGCCCAGCCGCGGGCCTCGAGCCACGCGCGCACCAGCGCCTGCGTGCGCGTCTCCTCGAACCCGAGCTCCGGGTGGCGATGGATGTCGTGTCGGACCTGCCGCAGCTGCGGCGTCAGGGCCTCGATGTCGGCGCGCGGGTCTTGCCAGGTCATGCGGGCCCCACCCTAGCAAGTCGCCCCCGGGCCCGCGAGCGGTGGCACACTCCCGGGATGCCGCCGCTCCGCTCGAAGGCCCTCCTCCTCTACGACGGCGCCCGCACGCCCCACCGCTCCTGCGGGATCGCCCTGGCCGAGACCTTCGACCGCCCGACCGCCGCCTACCAGTCGCTGCGCCGCGGCGGCATCACCGGCCACGGCACCTGCGGCGCCGTGGTCGCCGGCCAGCTGCTGCTCGGCGAGTTCCTTGGCGACCCCGACCCGACCGGCAAGGTCACGCCCGCCCTCCGCGCCGCCATGCAGGACTACGAGGCCCGCGTGCGCGCCGAGATCGACCGCGGCGCCAGCCCCGACCTCGTCTGCGACAACCTCACCGCGCCGCACGGCGAGTTCACCGGACCCGCCCGCCACCGCTTCTGCACCGGCCTGGTCGGGCAGGTCGCCGGCATCGTCGACGACGTCCTGCGCGCCCACGGCGTCGACCACCGCGCGACCCCGGTGACCCTGGCCGACGGCCGCGTGTTCGATCCCGAAGCTGACCCTTCGGACAGCCCGGAATAGCCTCGCGGCCCGCCGGGCCTGCGCCCGCGGCGTCACACCGCGCGCGCGCGCCGGGTTGCCAGGACGCGACCCCGCGTGTCACCCTCGGGGCCATGCAAAATCCGCCCGCAGATCCGAACGCCGCCCCGCCCCCGCCGCAGGCGCAGCCGCCGGTCGGCTCGGCCCCGCAACCCGGGATGGACGACGTCCTGTACGAGGGCATCGCCAAGCACAGCAGCAACATCGGCACCTACCTGATGTGGACGCTCGTGTGCGTCGTCGGCGGCGTGTTCGGCTACTTCCTCATGAAGATCCCCGCGCTGGCCGGTTACCCGCTGTGGGTGCTCTCGCTGGTCGGCGTGCCGATGCTGTTCTGGTCGTACCTCGTGCACATCAAGTCGAAGTACCGCATCACCCGCCGCCGCGTGGAGGTCGAGCGCGGGGTCCTCACGACCAAGCTCGACACCCTCGAGCTGTGGCGCGTGCTCGACGTCCGCTACGAGCGCAGCATCCTCGACCAGCTGTTCGACAACGCCAAGATCTACCTCGTCGGCACCGACCAGTCCGACCCCGTGCTGACGCTCTACGGCATGCCCAACCACCGCCAGCTGTTCGAGCGCATCCGCGACGCCGTGCAGTACGCCCGCCACACCAACCGCCCGATGGAGCTCGCCGGCCACGGCCACGGCGACGACCTCGGCGTCCACCACGATCATCACTGACCTGACTTCACGGCCCCTCCGGGGCCTGGGTCGGCTGCGCCGATGGCCCCTCTCGGGGCCTTCTTCGTGTGCGCTCCGGGGCCTTCTTCGTGTGCGCTCCGGGGCCCGGGTCGGCGGCGCCGATGGCCCCTCTCGGGGCCTTCTTCGTGTGCGCTCCGGGGCCCGGGTCGGCCGGGCCGGGCGATGCATTCGCGGTCTCCCTCGCGTGCGCTTCGGGACATCGCGTCGCGCACGTTCGCGCCCGTGTGCAGCGGAGCCCGCGCACGATCCGCGTGACGCGGGCTTGGCTATCATCGTGATGATGTCCAAGCCAGAGAACCCGTCCGCCCTTCACATCCTCGCGTTCGTGTACCTCACGTTCAGCCACGTCACCGACGGCGAGCTGGCGCAGTCCGAGGTCGACGCCATCGCCAAGGCGCTGCAGGGCTGGTTGCCCGAGGCGCCGGCCGGGGTGATCCGCCGCGTCATCGTCGAGTCGGCGGCGTGGGTCAACGGCCTCCCCGACGACGACGCCCGCCTGGCCCAGGCCGAGGAGTACGCCGGCGTCATGAAGCAGCAGATGAACGACAAGCAGCGCAGCGCCGTGCTCGTCAACCTCATCGAGCTCGCGCGAGCCGACGGTCGCATCACCGACCGTGAAGAACAGTTCATCAAGCAGCTCACCACGATCCTCGGCGTCGGTTGACGCCCGCGTCGGAGGCCCGCGTCGACTGGCTGGCGCGGGTCGTGCAACGTTGACAACCCCCGGTCGGCCCGGCATCTCGCGTCACGCATGACATGCACGACGGACACCTGTACTTCAGGCCAGATGTGCAGCCGGCCGAACTATGAGCGGCGGCGCGGACCGCCGCGAGCGGAGCCGTCCGCGCCGGCTGGGCCGGCGTTCGTGCCGCCGCGGGCCACTGTCACGATCGGACGTCGTTCGGACGTCGTTCGGGCAGCGCAGGCAGACCTGTCCTCACGGACAGGACATCACTGGCCGGACCGCGGACGCGGGCCTCCCCGTCCGCGAGCCCTCCACCGGCGATGCAGCGAATTTTCGCGGCACCGCCAGCAAAGTGCGTGATCCTTCGAGCGGCATGTGACACTACTAGCTCACCCCCCAGCAGCAGCTAACACCGATGCTCGACCGACCCACGCTCGACCGTTCCAAGATCGATCGCTCCGACCACACCGACGACGTAGACCCCGCCCCGATGGACGTGGAGGCCGATCCGTGGCGGCAGCTGTTCGGACGCCACAGCAATCACCTCGACGGCAACCAGGTCCGCCGCCTGCGGACCAGCCTGCGCCAGCGCCTGTTCGCCGACGAGAACCCCTAGCTCGAGGGAGAACCCCCCTGGGGATCTCCCGAGTAGTGACAGCGGTCGCCGTTCGCAGGGTCCGCAACTGCCACTGTCACGATGAGCGCCGGTCGGCTCAGCGCCAGCGCAACGGGTGCGTGTGGACGGGCAGACGCTCGCGCGCGCAGCCGGGGACCTCGCGCGAGCACGCGGAGCGGACCCTCGGGGTGTTGTCCGGGGGTCGGTGCTCGAGGAACGCGGACATCGCCGCGTCTGCGACCGCGGGGTCCAGCGCCAGCGCTTGGATCCGCAGCAGGTCGGGGTGCCGCGGGTTGAGGCGCAGGCCCGTCGTCGCCGCCTTCAGCGCGGCCGCCGACCGGCCCGCGCTGCCGTGGGCCAGGGCCAGGTCGGCCCACACCGACGGGTCGTTCGGCGTCATCTCGACCACCTGCTGCAGCAGCTCGGCCGCCTGCGGCCAGCGCCACACCGCGGCCAGCGCCTGCCCGGAGATCCACGCCGGGGCCGGGTGATCGGGGGCCAGGGTTTGGGCCCGGGCGGCCAGCGCGCGCGCGTCGTCGACGCGGCCCTGGCGGCTGGCGACCAGCGCCAGGCCGGCGAAGATCTGGGCCCGCAGCCGGTCGTCGCGGGTCCGCTCGAGCGCCGCCTCGAAGCTGCGGCCGGCGCGGCCGACGTGCTCCTGGACCTCGTGCAGCAGCCCGAGCCCGTGCGCGTACAGCCGGCGCGCGGCGACCTCGGGGTCGCCGGGGGCGCGGCCGTCGCCGATCCACACCTCGGCCTCGGCGACGGTGGCGACCGGCTGGGCCGCGCAGGCGTCGAGCGACTCGCCGCGCAGCGCGCGGGTCGCGGCGACGAAGGCCCTGCCGGTCGGCCTGCGGGCGTCGCTGCAGGTCGCCTCGCGCAGCGCCTCGGTGCGGCTGCGGTGCTGCACCCGCGCCACCAGCCGCAGGGGCAGGGCCGATCGCGGCATGTCCTCGGGGACATCCAGGGAGAAGCGCACGACCCGGGCGTCGCGCGGGGCGATGGTGTGGTCGTAGACGCCGAGGTGGAGGTCCTCGATCTCGCGGGCGAGCTGCGGCACGCCGGACATGTCGGCCATCGCCGAGCCGAGTCGGTGGGGTTCGGCGGTGGTCGCCAGCACCCGGCCGTCGGCCGCGTGCACGGTCAGCTCGACCCACGCGTCCTGGGCGTCGCGGGTGCCGCCGGGGAAGTGGTGGCCGACGCCGAGGTTGCGGACCACCACGTCGAGCTCGAGGCGCGCGCCGGGCGTCACCGGGGCGCCGTCGGCCGGCAGCGTGAGCGCGCCGCCGGGGCCGCTGACCGCGGCGACGTCGACGCTGGCGCGGTCCCTCAGGAACGCCTTCACGGCCGCGACCGTGGCCTCGTCGCCGCGCATGGCCGCCAGCCAGGTGTGGCCGCCGAGGAAGCGGTGCGAGGCGACGCGGCCCCCGGCGTCGGCCGCCATGTCGCCGCGGGTCGCGGGCTCCATCGGCATGTGGCAGGCGGTGCAGTCGGCCTGCGCGACCGGGTCGTCGAGGCGGGTGTGGCTGCCGGCGAAGCTCGAGTGCAGCCACGGGCCGACGTCGTCGGTGCCGGCGATGTGGTGCGGGTGGCCGGTGGCGGGCCCGAGGAACGCCTTGTGGCACGAGCTGCACATCTCGGGGCTGCCGAGCGCGGGCGGTCGAGCCGCGACCTTGTGGGCGGCGACGCTGGCCGGGTCGTCGATCGACGGGGCCGCCAGCAGCGCGCCGCGCAGGCGGTAGCTGCCGTTGCCGTCGTAGGTCGCGCGCTCGATCGAATGGCAGGTCTGGCAGGTGACGCCCGCGTGCGCGCGCGCGTCGTCGGCGGCGATCTTCGCGGCGTCGAGCGCCCCGTCGACCAGCAGCGCCGGGTCGTGGCAGCCGCCGCAGAAGCGGCTGTGCTGCGGCGTGCGGGCCTCGCGGAAGCGTTCGATCGAGGTGCGGTAGATCGGATTGTTGAACGAGGCGAACGCGTGCGCGCTGCCCTTCCACTGCGCCGCCACGTCGGCGTGGCAGGTCTCGCAGGTCCTCGTGTCGGCCAGGTCCTCGCCGCTCACGGGACGATTTAATAGTGATGGTGCCGGCGTCGAAGTCGGCGCGGCCAGCTCGGTCAACGCCGGCGCGAACGCCCCGCCCGCGCCGGGCAGCACCGCCGGCCCGCCCGGCGCCGGCTCCGGGGCGGCCGCCGCGAGCGCCGGCTCGCCCCGCGGCGCGACCGGGTTGACGGCGGGGGCCGCCCGCGGCTCCGGCGCGCCCGCGCAGGCGAACGCGCCCAGCGCGAGCGCCAGCCCCGCGCGCCTCACCGCCCCGCCTCCGCGCTAGCCTGTCCTGAAAGCCAGGTGAATCGCACCTGTCCCGAGCGCCAGCCGACCGACCCGCGCCCACGCACCTGCCCCGCACGCCGCGCGCCCATGGTCCGCCACGATACCAGCCCGCCGCGCCGCGACGAACCCCCTCACCGCGGCCCCCCGCGCCCGCGACGGCGTCGCAGCAGCCCGAGCAGCGCCCCGCCGAGGATCGCCGCCAGCGAGCCCGGGCCGCCGTTCACGTCGCAGCGCCCGCAACCGCGCGTGGTCGGCACGTCGATGCCGGTCGCGTCGTCGTACAGCTTCTGCTCGGCGCCGCTGACGTAGAACCCGCAGAACGCCTCGGCCCGCTGCGGCGTCAGGACGCCGCACGTCGCGGCCAGAGCCAGGGCAGAACAGACGCGCAGGGGGTGCTTGGATCGCCGCATGACGAGCCCCCAACGCCCGTACCCCGGGCCGGGCTTACACGCCGCCGCCGTCTACTTGCGGCGGTAGGTCAGCGCGTACTTGACCGGCACCGGCAGGCGATCCGACGACATCGTCACGCTCATCGTCAGCTTGTCGCCCGCGTCGTCGAGCGTGAACACGTTGCGGCGCGCTCCGCCCTTGCCCTGGCAGAACATGACGATGCGGCCCTTGACCTGCGAGAACGTGACCGTGAGCGGCGAGCCTGCCTCGTCGGTCCAGGCCACGCCGGGGCCGTCGAGCGCGCCGGAGACCCTGCGATCGGCGCCGAAGCTGACGGTCACCGCCTTGCCGGCGACGGCGATGGTGACCTGCTCGCGCAGCGGGTTGCCCTCGGTGATGCGCTTGCGGGCGATCGAGCGGAACATGACGTTGAGCGCCATCACCGTCGCCTCGATCGCCGCCGCCATCTGGTCGCGCTGGGCCTGACCGCCGACGTAGGAGAAGCTGCCGGCGAAGCGCTCGGGCCCGGGCGCGACGGTCGGCGCGGGCGCGGGCGCGGGCGCGGGCGCCGGCGAAGGCGTCGGAGTGGTGACCTCCGGCGCCTTCGGCTCCTCGGGCGTCGGCGCCGGCGCCGGCGCCGGTGGGATGTCCTGAGGGACAGGCGCGGCGCCCGGCTTCGACTTGCGCCGGGCGGCCCCCGCGGTCGCGCTGGCGTTCGAATCCGCGGGCGCCGGCGTGCCCGCGACCGCCGCCGACTCCGGCGTGCCCGCGACCGCCGCCGACTCCGCGACCGCCGGTGACGCCGGTGAGCCTGCGACCGTCGCGGCCTCCGGCGTGCCCGCGACCGCCGCCGACTCCGCGACCGCCGGAGCCGGAGCGGCCGCGGCCGCGACCTCGACGGCCTCCTCCGCGAACGGGTCGTCGAACTCGGGCGCGGGTGTCGGCGCCGGCGCGACCGCGGCGGCCTCCTCGCCGCAGGCGCACAGGCACAGGGTCACGAACAACGCGAGCTTTGAGGATCTCTCGCCGATGAACATCGTTCGCACGATACCACCACGGCGGCGCCCGCGGGTTCTCGCGCGACCGGACGGCGCGGCCCCGCGGCAATCTCTTCAGCGCGCGTGGCCGCGGATCGGGGTCACCTTACGGGCATGAAGTCGCAACAGACCCCCAACGACCAGCGCTCCGACGTCAAGAACCCCAACAACCAGAAGTTCGGCGAAGACCAGCAGAACCGCGACAACCAGAAGAACCCCAACAACCCGGCCCACCCGGGCGGCGGCGACAAGCCGGCCGGAGGCAGCAACCAGCTCCGCTGAGGGCCGCGCGTGGCCACCGCCTCGCCGTCGCGCGCGGCGGTGGCCGAGGATCTCGCCAGCACCAGGTGTATTCCAGGCCACGCCCACCCGAGCCCACGGACCAGGAGGCTGTGTACGGGCATCCACACCGGAGCGCCGGCGAACCACCGCAGGTCGATCAGGTGGGTCGCCGCGGCCAGCGGGCGCAGCGGGTCGAGCCGCATCGCGTCGTGGCGCCGCCACGGTCGGTCGGCCGTCGAGACGAGCGGGTCGTCGCCGCCGAACAGCCCGAACAGCTCCTCGAGCGTGACGCGCCCCGCATCCTCTTTGAACCCAAGGACATCCACGCGTGACGGCCCCGCCGAGCCCTCCGCGGCCGCGAACGCCGCTCCAGCGGTTCGGGAGGTTCACCCGCTGGGCGGTCGTGGCGATCCTCGCGCTGATCACTCGCTGGGCGGCGCGCTGATCCGCGTGTTCGCCGGGCGTCATCCTGACGAGGTCGTCGCGCTCGGGCTCATCGAGCCGACACATCCCGACCAGCTCGAGCGGCTCCCGGCCGAGGCCCGCGCCGCCCACGAGCGCGTCACACGGGCGCTGCGTCTGTTGCCCTGGTTGGCCCGCATCGGTCTGCTCCGCCTCATCAACCCGCTCGGACGTCTCTACACAGGCTTGCCGGACGACCAGGCTCGGGCCGCACGCATGTTCTCCTCGTCGCCGGGCCACTTGCGGGCGACGGCCGCCGAGATGAACGCGTGGGACACGACCATGACCGCGGCGCGTTCCGACCGGGCTCTCGAAGAGCGGCCCGTCCTCGTCGTCAGTGCGGAGCAGCCGCTCGTCGGGATGTCCGCCGACGTGCACGCCGTGAATCTGCAGCTGCACGCGGAGATCGCCGCCGCCTCGAGCCGTGGTCGCCACGTGACGATCGCGGGCGCCGATCACATGTCGGTGATCACCGTCCCCGACAACGCCTCACGGGTGGCAGCGCTGCTCGAGGAGACGATCGCTGCCGCGTCCTCATCGTCCGTGCGTTGATGAGCGGCTGCGGAGGCTCTGGAGGTCGGGAGGTGAAGGCACAGCCGCAACCGGAATCCGAGCTCCGGCGCGAGAGCGCCAGGCGCGGGCGCGCCCGGCGGGGACACGCATGTTCAGGGCCTGCACGCGAAGCGTGCCATCCGATGCGTGGTCTGGAAGTGCCGACTTCCCGCACGCGAACCGCGTGGACAACGACAGCCGTGGCCTCGCATAGTAGCGTCGGCGGCTCGCGGCGACCGGCTCGATGGCAAGCACGCTCCTCACCCTCCTCGACGATCTGGCGGCGCTGCTCGACGACGTCGCCGTCCTCACCAAGGTCGCGACCAAGAAGACCGCCGGCGTCCTCGGCGACGACCTCGCCCTCAACGCCGAGCAGGTCGCCGGCGTGGTGCCGGAGCGCGAGCTGCCGGTGGTGTGGGCGGTGGCCAAGGGCTCGCTCGTCAACAAGGCGATCCTCGTGCCGGTCGCGCTGCTGATCAGCGCCGTGGCCGAGTGGGCGATCACCCCGCTGCTCATGCT
Source organism: Myxococcales bacterium (assembly GCA_016793465.1). Next base: position 234,741 of record JAEUJW010000058.1, on the reverse strand, counting down.
CGGCGGCGCGTTCCTCTGCTACGAGGGCTGCGAGAAGCTGGCCCACCGCTGGCTCGAGCCGGCCGAGCACGCCGAGCACCGGGCCGAGCTGAGCCGGGCCGTCGCCGACCCCGCGGTCGACCTCGTCGCCCTCGAGGCCGCCAAGGTCCGCGGGGCCGTGCGCACCGACTTCATCCTCTCGGCCGAGGTCATCGTCATCTCGCTCGGGGCCGTCGCGGCCGCGCCGTTCGTCACCCGCGTGCTCGTGCTGGTGGCGATCGCCCTGCTGATGACCGTCGGGGTCTACGGCCTGGTCGCGGGCATCGTCAAGCTCGACGACGCGGGCCTGAAGCTCAGCAAGCGCGGCGGCCCGGCGCGCGCGCTCGGCCGGGCGATCCTCCGCGGCGCGCCCTACCTGATGAAGGGCCTGTCGATCGCCGGCACCGCCGCCATGTTCCTGGTCGGCGGCGGCATCCTCGTGCACGGCATCCCCGGCGCCGACGCCATCGCCGTGCACCTCGGCGCGCTCGCGCTGCCCGGCGCGAGCCTGCTGCTGCCCGCGCTGTGGAGCGCCCTCGTCGGCCTGCTCGCCGGGTCGCTCATGCTGGCCTTCATCAAGGTCGCGGGCCGCGTGCGCGCGGCCCCGGCGAAGCCGTAGCCACGCGCGGGGCCGCGTCGCTCAGACCTCGTAGGCGCGGCCGCCGAAGTCCGGACGCGCCATGATCTCGCGGGCCAGGCGGTCGCTGAAGCTGCTGCCCTCGCGCTCGTAGGCCGCGAGCTCGGCGTCGTCGAGGCGCACGCGCACGGTGTACATGGCGACGCCGCCGACCACGACCTCGAGGGCGACGCTCCCGCCGGCCTCGCGCAGCACGCGGTACATCAGGGGGCTTTGATAGAGGACGTGCTCGGCGCTCACGGGATCTCCTTTACCACGGCCTTGTCGACCGGCGCGTTGATGACCATCACCTCCGGGACGTTGCCCGAGGTGTAGCCGCCGAACTTGAAGCAGTCCTTGTCCTCGGGGGTCTGGCACTTCCAGACCCCGGGGTCGGCGTCGACGGGCAGGCGCACGCAGGCGGTCGTCACCGCCTTCAGGTCGAGGGTCATCATGCGCAGCGGGCCCTCGAAGTTCTTGGCCGGCAGCCCGAGCGCCTGGCCGATCACCGCGGGGTCGTGGCCCTTGTCGGTGACCGCCTTGTTGACCGCCTCCTCGATCACCCTGGTCGGCGCCGCGAACAGGTAGCAGCCGGTGTCGTCGCAGCGCCCGAAGTTCTTGGCCGCCGTCTTGACCACGAAGTTCTGGTACGGCGTCTCCTTCATCAGCCACGAGACCTTCATGTCGGGGAAGTTCTTGCTCAGGTGCTCGCTGATGCCGTACGGCTTGGCCCGCTCGTCGGCCTCCTTCGAGGTCTTGGCCTGCTTCTCGTCGCAGGTCCCGGTCGAGACCTGCGGCGGGGCCGGCTCCGTCTTGGCCGGCTCCGTCTTGGCCGGCTCCGTCTTGGCCGGCTCCGCTTTGGCCGGCTCCGTCTTGGCCGGCTCCGTCTTGACCGGATCGGCCGCCTTGCCCGCGGACCCGTCACAGCCGGCCGCGAGCGTGGTGAAGAGGATGAGTCGATGACACAGAGATCCCATGCACGCATGCTACGCCGACGCCGAGAAGCGCCGCACGCCGGCGATCGACCCGTACGTCGCTGTCACGTGCATCGCCGCGCGGCGCTCGCGGTTGCTGCCGCGCCCGTCGCCGTCGCGCGACGCGACCGCAGCGAGCGATGAACCCCGCCGATACGTCGTACAGCCGGTCCGACGCGCTCGCCGTGACGCACTCGCGGCGCGACGCTCGGCGAGCCCACGCGCGCCCGGGCCGGGTGCACCGCGCGGAACCCCGCGACCGACGAGCTCGCACGGCCGCGTGATCCTGAGCGCGGCGGAGATCCTCGAGATCCTCGACGACGCCGATCCGCCCGCCCCGCGATCGCCGGCGACGTCGCCGCGTCCCCGACGACCGCCGCGACCGCCACTCGTCCGCGGACGATCTAAAAATTAATTCCTGCGATCGCCGGCGACGTCGCCGGTGTCGCGTCCCCGGTGACCACCGCGACCGCCGCTCGTCCGCGAAATTTTGAAAGATTTTTAAAGTGAAAATTGATCGGGCCTGGCGTGGAGACGCGAGACATCGCGGGTCACGGTTGAGGTGATGCGCAGCGGCGGCGCGGGCGCCGAGAGCTCGTGGCGTTCGCGGTGATCGGGATCACGTGTCCCTCGGGACATGTGGGAGAGGTGGGGGTGAAACGCGGCGCGTCCCGGCAACGCTTGCGTCGCGGGTTGCTCGCCTGGACAAACCCTCGCATACACCCCGAACGCGACTGGCGCGAACCGTGCGCCGTCGACCGCAATACAGGAGGCATACATGCGTACAGTCATGATCTTCGGAGTCGTCGGATCGATCGCTGCGAGCGGGTGCGCGAGCTTCCCGGCGCCGCACGAGACGGTCGCCAGCTCGATGGCGTCGGTGCGAGGCGCGGAGGAGGTGGGAGCCGAGCAGGTGCCGAAGGCCGCGCTGGCGCTCGACCTGGCCCGCGAGGAGGTCGAGAAGGCCAAGGCCCTGCTGGCCGAGGGGGAGAACGAGCGCGCCTACTACATGGCCCTGCGCGCCGCCAACGACGCGGAGCTGGCCAACGCGCTGGCCCGCGAGAGCCACGCGGCCGCCGAGAAGAAGAAGGCGGACGCCGACGCCAAGGCCGCCGCGAGCGACCAGTGAGACCAGCCGACCCCACCCCATCGGAGTACATCCACATGTCCAACAACAACTTCCTGATGTTCCTCGCCGGCGCCGCCGTGACCGTCGGCTGCGCCCACACCGTGCCGCAGGAGCTGACGTCGGCGCGGGTCAGCTACGAGCGGGCCGCCGACGGGCCGGCGGCGCAGTACACCCCGGCCGACCTGCACGACGCCGAGAAGTCGCTGAAGTCGGCGGAGAAGCGCTTCAAGGACGAAGGCAACACCGTGCTCACGCGCGACGAGGCGTACATCGCCCAGCGCAAGGCCGAGTACGCCGAGGTGATGGCGCGCCTCGAGATGTTCCGCCGCGGGATCGCCAGCGCCGAGGCCCAGGAGGAGGCCGCCAGGGCGGCCGGCGCGGCCAAGACCAAGGCGGAGCTCGAGCAGACCAAGGCGGCCCTGGCCGACCAGCAGGCCCAGAACCAGCAGACCTCGGCCGCGCTCGAGGCCGAGAAGAAGCAGCGCGAGGAGGCCGAGCGCCGCGCGGCCCAGGCCAACGCCGACCTGGCGCGCATCGCCGCGGTCAAGCAGGAGGACCGCGGCACCGTCATCACCCTGTCGGGCAGCGTGCTGTTCGCCTCCAACAAGTACGAGCTGCTGCCGGCGGCCCAGGCCAAGCTCAACCAGGTGGCCGACGCGCTGCTGCAGAACGACCCCGACTCGACGTTCGTGGTCGAGGGCCACACCGACTCGCAGGGCAAGGCGGCGCTCAACCAGACGCTGTCGGAGAACCGGGCCAGGGCGGTGCGCGACTACCTCGTGAGCCACGGGGTGGCGGCCGACCGCATCACCTCGCAGGGCTACGGGCCGACGCGCCCGGTCGCCGACAACACCTCGGCCGAGGGCCGCGCCAACAACCGGCGCGTCGAGATCGTGATCTCGCCGAAGAAGCGCTGAGGTCCGCGGTCAGCGGGTCTCGCCGGCGACCGCGTCGGCGAGCCAGGTGCGCAGCGCAGGCATGGTCTCCGGCAGGTCGTCGGGCCAGGCCCGCACCGTGCCCTCACGGCCGACGGTGACGATCGCGCGGCCGTCGGCCGAGAAGGCGGCGCCGACGATGGCGGCGGAGTGGCCCGCGAGGGTCCGTCCGCCGCCGTCGGCGACGTCGAACACGCGCACGGCTCCGTCGTCGCCGTGGCCGAGGATCCGCCGGCCGTCGGCCGACACCGTGAAGCCGAGCAGCTTGCCGAACGCGCCGGCGAGCGGCGGCCGCTGCTCGCCGGTCGCCACGTCGATGCGGCGCAGCTGCGTCTCGCCGCCGCTGAGCAGCACGACCGTGCGGCCGTCGGGGGTGAACGCGACCTGCTCGACGCCGTGGCCGCCCTCGGCGAACGCGCGGTGGCTGCCGGCCTCGAGGTCCCAGATGCGCACGGTGTGATCGGCGCAGCCGCTGGCGAGCCGGGCGCCGCCGGGCGCGAACGCCAGGTCGGTGACGCGCTCGGCGTGACGACCGATCTCCCCGCCGGGCAGCAGCACGACGCGGCCGTCGCCGTCGCCGACGACGATCGTCGCGGCGTCGGACACGGCCACGGCGGTCGCCGGCGCGGCGGCGCGGTGCAGGGTTTGTACGTCCCCCCCGGGGCCGACGCGCACGACGGCGCCGTCGACGAGGCCGACGATCACCGCGTCGCCGGCCCACGCCAAGTCGAGGGCCGCCGCCGGCAGGGCGACCGTCCGCGGCGCGCTGGCGTCGAAGCGCGCGAGCAGCAGCGCGGCCGGGGGCGCGTCGCGCTCGGGGTAGCGGCCGTCGCTGCGCACCTCCCAGGCCAGCGGCGCGCCGGCCAGACGGCGGCCGTCCGGAGCGCTCACCAGCGCGACGCGGCGCGCGGGCGGGACGGCGTGGCTGGCGATCGTGCGGCCCGCGAGATCGACGATCCGCAGGCGGCCCTGCTCGTCGATCGAGGCCACGCGGCCGTCGCTCCCCAGCGCCAGGCCGGTGGTGCGCGCGGCGTGCTCGCCGAGGACGCGGCCGGCGCGGTGAGGTTCGAACAGGCGGACCTCGCCGGTGGTGGACACGGCGAGGATCGTGCGGCCGTCGCGGAGCACCTCGAGCTCGGTGACGATGCCCTCGAAGCCGGCGTGCACCTCGCTGCGCCCGGAGCCGAGGTCCCAGGTGCGCACGCTGCGGTCGACCGCGCCGGACACCAGGCGCCGGCCGTCGGGCGTGAACTCGAGGACCTCGACCGGGCCCTCGTGGCCGACCAGCCGCCGCACCGCCGCGCCGGTGGCGACGTCGTGCACGACGATGTCGGCGCCGACGGCCAGGGCGACGCGGTCGCCGGCCGGCGCGAACGCGGGGCGGCGCGCGGTCGAGGCGACGCCGAGCTCGCGGCGGGTCATGCTCGCCAGGTCCCACACCGTGGTGGTCTCGTCGGTGGCGTACACCGCGAGCGCGCCGGGGCGGTCGAGGAACCACCGCCCGGGCGCGCCGCGGGTGCCGGGCAGCGCCTGCCGCGTGCCGCGCTCGAGGTCGAGCACGTAGGCCTCGGCGAGCTCGGGCTGGACGATCAGGCGGCCGCCGCCGGGCGCGAGGTAGGCCAGGCGCGGGCGCTCGTCCGGCGGCGTCAGCAGCTCGGGCGGCGCGCCGGGGCGGACGATCCACGCCACCCCCGACGTCGTGCGCGCCCCGACGATCGACCCGTCGGCTCGCACCTGCGTCTGGCGCGTGCCCGCCGGCACCGCGATCGTCGCTAGCAGGGCCCCGGAGCGCGCGTGCCAGCGGCGCAGCGTGCTGTCCTTCGACGTCGTCACCACCTCCTCGCCGTCGGCGGAAAACTGGGCGCACCACACCTCGTCGGCGTGGCCCGCGAGCGTGACCGACCGGCCGTCGGCGACGTCCCACACGCGGGCGGTGCGGTCGTCGCTGGCGGTGACGACGCGGGCGCCGTCGGCCGACACGCCGAAGCGGTTGATGTAGTCGGTGTGGCCGACGAACGCGCGCGAGAGGCCGCGCGCCGCGGCGTCGGCGGCGATGCGGCGCACGCGGGCCGGGTCGGCGAAGCCGGGCGACAGGGTCGTCAGCCAGGCGAGCGCGCGGTTGGGGTCGCGGCCGAGCGCGTCCTGGGCCTGCAGCAGCGTGAGCTCGTCGGCGCGGGCGGTGGCCTCGGCGGAGGCGGCCTCGGCGGCGTCGCGGGCCTCGACGGCCTCTCGCTGCTTGCGCTGGGCGAACAGGCGGGCCCTGTCGGTCTCGACGAACGCGGCGGCGGCGACGGCGACGACGACGACGACGGCCGCGGCGGCGATCGACAGCGCGGCCCGGTGGCGGCGCCAGAACCGGCGCAGCAGGTGGCGCGCCGAGTAGTTGTGGGCCGCGACGATCTGCCCGGCCTGCAGGCGCACGAGGTCGTCGGCCATGTCCTCGGCGGTGCGGTAGCGGCCGGCGGGGTCGCGGGCCATCGCCTTGTGCACGATCGCCGCCAGCTCGTCGGACAGGCGGGGCACCAGCGCGTCGATGCGGCGCGGCGGGCCGGCGGCGATTGCCGCCAGCAGGCCGGCCTCGGGCGCCTCGTCGTAGGGCGGGGCCGCGGCGAGCACGTGGTAGAGCATCGCCCCCAGCGCGTACACGTCGGCGCGCTCGTCGACGCCGGCGCCGGCGGCCTGCTCGGGCGGCATGTACGCGGGCGTGCCCATGACGGCGCCCTGCAGGGTGAGGCCCTCGCCGCGGCGCGGGGCCGCCGGCGCGGGTGGTTCGTCGGCGGCGGCGAGGTCCTTGGCCAGGCCCCAGTCGATCACCACCGTCTCGCCGAACTCGCCGACGAGCACGTTGGCCGGCTTCAGGTCGCGGTGGATGATGCGCAGGCTGTGGGCGTAGGCGACGGCCTGGGCGGCCGCGATCACGTGCGGCAGCAGGGCCAGGCGCTCGTCGAGGCGCGGGCGCGCGGCGATCAGCTCGGCGAGCGAGCGGCCGGAGACCAGCTTCATGGCGTAGAACGGGTCGCCCGCCGGCCAGCGCCCGGCCTCGTAGATCGGCACGATCGCCGGGTGCTGCAGGCGCGCGGTCAGCAGGGCCTCGCGCACGAACCGGCGCTCGTGCGCCTCGCTGTGCACGAGCAGCTCCTTGATCGCTACCGGGCGGTCGAGCCGGCGGTCGCGCGCCCGCAGGACCCTGCCGATGCCGCCCTGCGCGACCTCCCCCCACACGCTGTAGGCCTCGCGCGGCACGGCGGGCAGGCGGTCGCCCGCGGGCGCGGCGGACGGCGCGGGCGCGGCGTCGGGGGCGGTCAGCGTGCGTTCGTCGCCGAGGCCGACCGCGGCGGTCGGCCGGCCTCGCGCCGCGGGTTCGCTGCTGTCCGCCATCCGGCCTCCGGCGGGCGATGGTCGCACCTTCCGCGCGCGCTGGCGACGGGCGGCTCAGCGCTTGTGCAGCTCGACGACGTGCCACACGCACGCCGTGATCTCGCCGGTCTGGAAGTGCTTGACGACCTCGACATCGAACACGACCCCGAGCTTGTCGGCAGGGGAGGCCTCGCCGGCGGTCGTCAGCAGTCGGATGCCCTGGAGGTCGCCCTTGGTGGTCGTCAGGACCGCCGGGCCGACGGCGGCCTTCTCGTTGGCGACGTCGAACTTCACGTGCGTGCCGTCCTTCAGCTCCACCGGGAAGCTCTTGCCGGTCTGCTCGCCGTCGGCGAAGCCCTCGGCGACGTCGAGGCTGACCTTGCCGTCGTCGACGGTCACGTCGCCGTCTTTGCCGACGTAGCCGTCGACCACGAAGCGCTTGCCGTCGTTCGCGGCGACGCACGCGGGCGCCTGGCTGCCGGGCGTCGGCGGCACGAAGTCGAGGAGCTTGCCGGGCTCGGCGGTCTTGGAGCAGGCGGCGAGGAGGAGCAGCAGCGAGGGGAGCGCGCGCATGGGCGCACACGATACACGAACCGCGGGCGGCCGCGTCGGCGGCCGCGGCGCAGGCCTCAGCGCAGGCGCGGGTGGCGGGCCTTGGCGGCGCGCTGCTCGGCCAGCAGCGCCGCCATGCCCGCCTCGGCGGCCCGGGTCGCGCGCCCGCGGAGCAGGCCGTGGGCCAGGTTGTCGACCTCGGTCGGGTCGGCGTCGAGGTCGTAGAGCTCGGCCTCCTCCTCGTCGCGGCCGTCGGCCTGGTCGGGGTCGCCGATCTGCGAGCGCGAGTAGCTGCGCGCGTACTTCCACAGCCGCGGGCCCTCGCCGAAGTCGCGGCGGGCGATCACCGCCTCGACCTTGGCCGGCTCGGCCACCGCCTCGTAGGCGCGGCCGATCGCCGTGGTCTGGTCGAGCCCCTCGGAGATCTCGTCCTCGGTCATGAAGTAGGCCGGCGCGTCCGCCAGCTCGCCGCCTCGCACCAGCGGCGACAGGTCGCGCCCGACCAGCGGCTGGGCCTCGCTGTGGCGCCCGGCCAGCGTCGCCGTCAGCGCGGCGGCGTCGAGGCCCGCGAGGCCGAGCAGCGTCGGCAGCAGGTCGACGTGGCTGGTCACCCGATCGGTGGCCGCGCCCGCGGGCACGCCCGGGCCGGAGATCAGCAGCGGGACCCGCAGCGCCTCGTCGTAGGCGTTGTGCCACTTCTGATGCATGCCGCCGTGGGCGCCCAGCATCTCGCCGTGGTCCGACGTGTAGACGACGACGGTGTCGTCGCGGAAGCGCGAGGCCTGCAGGCGCGCGAGCACCCGCCCGACCTGCTGATCGACGAGCTTGTGCAGGTAGTAGTAGAACCGGCGGTAGCGCGGGATCTGCGGCTGCGGCAGGAACACGCGCCCGTACTTCTCGACGAAGTCGGCCTGGCAGCTCGGCTTGTGGCGCAGCGACTCGTCCTGCGTCGGCGGCTCGGGGATCTCGGGCACGCTGTCGTCGTCGAACGCGTAGCCCCACGACAGCCACAGCGCGCCGAACAGCACGATGTCGTGCGGGTTGACGAACGAGGCCACGGTCAGCCACGGCGCGTCGTCGTCGCCGCGCTCGAGCTCGTCGAACAGCGCCTCGACCTGCGCGCCGAACAGCGGGTCGCGCAGCAGCCCGCAGTTGGCGCGGGCCGTGCCGTGGGGGTCGGGGCCGATCCAGCCGGCGAAGCCGTGGCCGTCCAGGCGGTCGCCGGCGCGGTACAGTGAGGTGTTCGGCTCGATCGGCGCGCCCTGGTCGTCGCTCGAGGCGATCGGCGCGCGCGTGTCGGGCGCGGTCAGGTCGGCGTGCGAGACGTGCCACTTGCCGCGGTAGTGCGTGCGGTAGCCGCCGGCCCGGAAGTAGTGGCCCATGGTCGGCACGGTCCCGGGGTCGAGCCAGAACATGGCCGGGTCGTACGCCGACTTGGCCGCGCCGTCGGTCGCGCGCACGCCGTGCAGCGTCGGGTAGTGGCCGGTGAACAGGCTGGCGCGGCTCGGCGTGCACGCGGTCGAGGCCACGTAGTGGCGGTGGAACTCGAGGCTACGCGCGCGCAGCTGCTGCTGGGCGGGCAGCTCGGCGCGGCGAAACCCGCGGATCGCCTCCGTCTCGTAGCACGGCGGGTAGCGCTCTTCGTCGGTCATGATCACGAGGATGTTCGGTCGTTTGGCCATGGTACCTCCGCGGACGTCGGACCCGGCGATGTTGCCAGCGTCGCCGCGGGCCCGCGAGCTGACGGCGCGTGAGGCCGACGCCCCGCGCTCACGCGCCCGGGAACTCGCGGCAGGCCGCCTCGTAGGCCCGCCACCAGCCCTCGACGCGGTCGAGGCGGACCATGCGGGGCTCGTCGCCGTCGTCGGCGAGGGCCAGCGACTCGCGCAGGAGCGGGCGGAAGTGCGGATGGGCGCAGCGCTCGATGATCTCGACGGCGCGCGCGCGCGGCGAGCGGACCCCCAGCTGGGTCGCGTAGCCCTGCTCGGTGACGACGCACTTGATGTCGTGCTCGGTGTGGTCGACGTGGCTGACGAACGGCAGCACGCACGAGACCGTGCGGCCGTCGCGGAGCCGGCGGACCGACGGCGTGTGGACCACGCTGAGGTAGGCGTTGCGGAAGAAGTCGCCGCTGCCGCCGAGGCCGTTGACGATGCGCGAGCCCTCGACGTGGGTCGAGTTGACGTGGCCGTAGATGTCGACCTCGAGCGGGGTGTTCATGGCCACGACGTGCAGGCGGCTGATGATCTCCGGGTTGTTCGACAGCCACATCGGCCGCAGCACGAGGTCGCCGCGGGCGGTCTCGACGATGCGGGCGAGCCGCTCGGGGGTGGTGTCGGCCAGCGACAGCGCGGCCGACGAGGCGCCGGCGAAGCGGTCGCGGTCGGCGAGCAGGCCGAGCATGCCCTCCTGGAACACCTCGGTCCAGAAGTGCAGGCGGGAGAACGGCGAGTGGTGCAGCTCGGCGATCACCGCGTTGGCGATGTTGCCGACCCCGGACTGCAGCGGCGGGCACCAGTGGTGCCAGCCGAGGCGGTCGCGGCACTCGACGAGGAAGGCGATCACGTTGCGGGCGATCTGCGCGCACACCCGCTCGTCGGCGGCGAAGCCGACCGGGTAGTCGGGGCGCCGCGACTCGACCACCGCGACCACGCGCGCGGGGTCGAGGCGCACGTACGGCGCGCCGACGCGGTCGCGCACGCCGGTGACCGGCACCGGCCAGCCGATCGTCGGCGGCGCCGGCGGCAGCACGATGTCGTGCAGCCCGGTGAGGTCGGGGATCGCGGTGTTGACCTCGAGCACGATCGCCCGCGCCCGCGCGAGCGCCTCGGGCGACACGCCGACCGAGGCCGAGAGGATCACGCTGCCGTCCGGGCGGATGCGGGTCACCTCGATCACCGCGAGGTCGATGTCGCCGTAGAACCCGTACATCAGGCCGCGGGCGAAGTGCGACAGGTGCACGTCGGTGTAGTCCATCTTGCCGGCGTGGATCAGCCGCCGCGAGGCCGCGCTGGCCATGTACGGGCCGCGCCGGGCGATGAACGGCGCGAGCGGGGCCTCGATCTCCTCCGACAGCGAGGCCCCGCTGTACAGCGTGATGCGCGGGGCCGGCGCGCGCGCGGCCAGCTCGGCCGCCAGCGCCGGCATGAACGCCTTGGGCTCGCCCGCGCGGGTGAAGCCGCTGACCGCCAGCGTGTCGCCGTCCTTGACCAGGCGGGCCGCCGCCTCGACCGGCATCAACTTGCGGGCCAGCGCCTCGCACTGCACGCGCTCCTGCAACGAGCTCGTCATCGCCGGCGAGTGTATCGCAGGCCGGCGCGGACTTGTGGCCGCCCGCGGTCCGCGGCTACGCTGGCCCGGTGCGCCCCCCCGACCCGAGCGACGGACGCCGGCTTCATCACCGGTCTTGCAACCTGTGCGAGGCGATGTGCGGCATCTCCATCGCGGTCGAGGGCGATCGCATCGTCGCGATCCGCGGCGACGCCGACGACCCGTTCAGCCGCGGGCACATCTGTCCCAAGGCCGCCGCGCTGCAGGACATCCACGAGGACCCCCAGCGGCTGCGCCACCCCCTGCGCCGGCGGCCCGACGGCGGCCACGAGCGCGTCGGCTGGGACGAGGCCCTCGCCGAGGTCGCGGGCCGGCTGCGCGCGATCCAGGGGGGCCACGGCCGCAGCGCGGTCGGCGTGTACGTCGGCAACCCGACCGTGCACAACTACGGCTCGCTGCTGTTCGCCGCGCCGTTCATCAAGGCCCTGGGCACGCGCAACGTCTACTCCGCCACCTCGGTCGACCAGCTGCCGCACCACCTCGCCGCGCTCGAGATGTTCGGCCACCTGCTGCTGCTGCCGATCCCCGACCTCGACCGCACCGACCACCTGATCGTGCTCGGCGCCAACCCGGCCGTCTCGAACGGCAGCCTGATGTCGGCGCCCGGGGTGGCCAGGCGGCTCGCGGCGATCCGCGCGCGCGGCGGCAAGCTCATCGTCGTCGACCCGCGGCGCAGCGAGACCGCCAGGCTCGCCGACAGCCACCACTTCATCCGCCCCGGCACCGACGCGCTGCTGCTCGCGGGCATGCTGCACACCCTGTTCGCCGAGGGGCTGACGAACCCCGGGCGCCTGGCGGCGTTCACCGACGGGCTCGCCGACGTCGAGCGCGCGCTGGCCGGGTTCGCGCCCGAGCGCGTGTGCGGCCCGACCGGGCTCGACGCGGCGACCATCCGCGGCCTCGCCCGCGAGCTCGCCGCGGCCCGCACGGGCGCCGTGTACGGGCGCGTCGGCGTGTCGTTGCAGGAGTTCGGGGCCGTCTCGGCCTGGCTGATCAACGTGCTCAACGTCGTCACCGGCAACCTCGATCGGCCCGGCGGGGTGATGTTCACCCGGCCGGCGTTCGACGTGGTCGAGGTCGGCGCCCGGCTCGGCCAGCGCGGGCACTTCGACCGCGGGCGCAGCCGCGTGCGCGGGCTGCCCGAGTTCAACGGCGAGTACCCGGTGGCCACGCTCGCCGACGAGATCCTGACCGCGGGCGCGGGCCAGATCCGCGGCATGGTCACGCTGGCGGGCAACCCGGTGCTGTCGACGCCGAACGGCCGGCGGCTCGACGCGGCCCTCGCCGGCCTCGACTTCATGGTCTCGATCGACCTCTACCTCAACGAGACCACCCGCCACGCGCACATCATCCTGCCGCCGACCGGCCCGCTCGAGCACGACAACTACGACGTCGCGCTCCACGCCCTGGCGATCCGCAACACCGCCAAGTACTCGCCGCCGTGCTTCGAACCGGCCGCCGACACCCGCCACGACTGGCAGATCCTCGGCGAGCTGGCCGCCCGCCTCGGCGAGCGCGGCCGGCTCGGCGCGCTGCTCGGCCACGCGAAGCGCGCGCTGCTCGGGCGCCTGGCCCCGCACCGCATCCTCGACCTCGGGCTGCGCCTCGGCCCCTACGGCGGCAAGCTGCGGCCGGGCGCCGGCGGGCTGTCGCTGCGCGCGCTGCGGGAGCAGGTCCACGGCGTCGACCTCGGCCCGCTCGAGCCGTGCCTGCCCGCGCGGCTGTTCACCGCGTCGCGCCGCGTCTCGCTGGCCCCGCCGCGGCTGGTCGGCGACCTCGCGCGCGTCGAGGCGCGCCTGCTCGACGCCGCCGCGAACGACGGCGAGTCCGTCTACGACCTGCGCCTCATCGGGCGCCGTCACCTGCGCAGCAACAACTCGTGGCTGCACAACAGCCTCCGCCTGGTCAAGGGCCCGCCGCGCTGCACGGCGCTGCTGCACCCCGACGACGCGGCCCGCCGCGGCATCACCGCGGGCCAGCGCGTGGTCGTGCGCTCGCGCGTCGGCAGCATCGAGCTGCCGGTCGAGCTGTCCGACGAGGTCATGCCCGGCGTGGTCAGCGTGCCGCACGGGTGGGGCCACGACCGGCCCGGCGTCGCCCTGGCGACCGCGCAGCAGCACGCCGGCGCCAGCGTCAACGACCTGACCGACGACCGCCTGCTCGACGCCCTGTCCGGCAACGCGGCGCTCAACGGCGTGCCCGTGCGGGTCGACGCCGCTCCGCCGCGCGCGCCCTGACGACGCCCGTGCGGGCGCGCCGCCTATGAGCGGGCGCCCGCGTCGCGGCCCGCCGTCGGCTCCGGCTGGCCGAGCGCGGTCCAGCGCCCCGCGTCGCAGCGCAGCAGGCAGATCTGCCGCGGCTCGAGCTCGACGTCGACGCCGGCGTCGACGACCTGGAGCGGCGCGAGCGTGCGGACGAGCAGCTTGACACGGGCCCCGCGCCGACTTCTACCTGACCCGAAGGTCAGGTCATGCCGCGGCCCGCGAGACGTCAGCGGCGAAGCCACGTGCTCAGGATGGTCGCGGCGAACCGCAGCGCGTAGACGACGGCGGAGCCCTTCTTGCTCGCGCCCCGGCGGCGGGGTTCGATGGTGATCGGAACCTCGACGATGACGAGGCCGCGGCGGGCGGCCTCGATGAGGAGCTCGGCCGTGTGGTGGCGGCGCTGGCGGAGGGTCAGCGCGCCGAGCGACGCGAGCGCGAGGCCGCGGAGGCCGCTGGCGCAGTCGGTGATCCGGCGGCCGGTGATCCGCGAGAGCACGCCCGAGAACACGCGCACGCCGAGGTTCCGCAGGCTCGACGTGTCCAGCGTCAGCCCGAGCCGGCGGCTGCCGATCACGACGTGCGCCGTCCCCGCGAGCAGCGGGGCGAGCACGGCCGGAAGATCCGCGAAGCGGTGCTGCCCGTCCGCGTCGAGGGTGATCACGTGGCGGGCGCCGAGGCGGCGCGCGGCCGCGAACCCGGCCTTCAGGGCGAGCCCGCCACCGTGGTTGGCGCCGAGGCGGATCACCCAGGCGCCGTGCTCGGCGGCCACGCGGGCGGTGTCGTCGGACGATCCGTCGTCGACCACGACGAGGTGCGCCGCGCGCCCCAGCAGCGCCCGCGGCCGCGCCGGGAGCAGCTCGCGCAGGTTGTCGGCCTCGTTGTAGGCCGGCATGACGAGCACGAGCTCGACGGAGCCGGCCATGCTCGCCGGGCGAGCGGACGCGGCGCGCTCGACCGCGGCCTCGCACACCCCGACGTCGTCCGCGTGGCGGCGCTCCGCGGCGCGGACCGCCACGATCGCGGCGGCGCACGCGAGCACCGCCGACGCGGCCGCGGCGGCCCACGCGGCCAGGAGCCCGCGCGCGAGCTCCACAGCGACGGCGGCGTCGACGGGCGCGTGCATGGCTCAGTCCGGGCGCGGGGCGAAGGCCGCGGCGATCCGCGCGAACGCCCCGAGCGGCCCGCGGCGGTAGGTTCGCGGCGCGCCGTCGATGTGCGCGACGCCGGTGGTCAGGTCGAACCCGGGGCCGTACAGGTGCAGGCTCACGGTCTGGGGCCCGGCTGGCGGCGTGGCGACGCGGTGCCAGTCCGACGCGGGCGGGCAGAAGCACTGGCAGCCGCCGGCGACGAGCCGGGCGACGCGCTGGACGTGTACGGCGCCGTCGACGAGCGCGCAGTCGGTCACCAGCAAGGCGCCGCGCAGGACCCAGAACACGCCCCAGGTCCCGTGCGCGTGCACCTCGCCGCGGTACGCCGGCGAGAAGACGTCGACCTGCAGGTTGTAGCGGCCCGCGGGGTCCTCGTGGACGAGGTAGCGGCCCCACGGGAGGGTTCGCTCGGGCGCGCAGGCGGGGCGCAGGGCGGCGGCGGTGAGGTCGTGCATGAGCGTCGCCACGTCCTCCACGGTCTGCGGCGGGTCGCGCAGCGCGTCGAGCGTGCGGGTGAGGTCGGTCCACATCGAGGGTCACTCTCCTTGCGGGTCGTCGGGAGGCGCGGAGGGCCCGGGCGGGGGCTCGGGCAGTCGACCGGGCGGCTCGCCGGGGCGCCGCCGCCGGTACACCGAGAAGCCGGACAGGTCGTCCGCCTCGCGCACGAACCTGCGCGTGAACCGTGCCGGGTGGCGGGTGATCCGCAGCTTCTTGACCTGATCGTCGCGGAGCAGCAGGTACGCCGCGTCGCGCCGGTCGAACAGGTAGTCCACCTCTTCGAGGGTCGTGGTCCGATAGTACCAGTGGTACCCGACGCCGTCGGTGAAGCGCCCGAGCTTCTGGATCTCGATGTCGGGCGCGACGACGACGAGGCCGGGCTCGGCCGCGGCCCGTTCGTGCAGCCAGTCGACGATCGCGGCGTTGTGCGCGAGCGACCACTCGCGGCGGTCGCCGGGCTTCGGGGGGTCGACGCTCGTGCCGATCTTCCAGAACCCGAAGTACGCGCTGGCGGCCACCAGGAACACGGCCACGACGCGCCCGAGCACCGGGCGACGGCTCAGGTAGAGCAGGGCCGCGAGGATGGCGAAGCCGGCGGTCAGGCCGTGGCGCGTGCCGAAGTTCCACGGGGTGAACAGCGCCTTGTGGATCGTATGCAGCGTCACGACCCCGAGGATCGCCAGCAGCGCGTAGGCCAGCTTGAACAGGTTCTCCGGGCGGTGCAGCCACGACCACAGGCCGAGGCTGCGCCGCTGAACGGCGCGCCAGGCGTCGAGCAGGAGGAACGGCACGGCGGCCAGCATGGCCCCGCTCCACAGGCCGAAGCAGGAGAAGTACGACATCTTGCCGTTGCCGAACGCCACGGCCAGGCCGCCGGCGCGGTCGGCGAGCCACGCGAGCGGGCCCTCGGCGCGGACCATCACGTCGAGCGGCGCGAGCTCGGAGTGGCGGACGAGGTCGAAGCGGAGCAGGTACACGAGCCGCGGCGGGTCGACGAAGCCCGCGAGGTGCACCACCTGCGCGCCGAGGACCGCCGCCACCCCCAGCGCGAAGCCCGTCGCGGGCCCGAGCCAGCGGCGCCAGCCGAGCCGGAGGACCGCCCACGCGAGCGCGCCGCCGACGGCCATGACGCCGAGGACGAGCTGGCTGCGCGCGAGCACGACGAGGCCCAGCCAGGCGCCGACCTCGAGGCCGCGCCAGACGCTCGGCCCGCGGAAGAACCGCTCGGCGCGGGTGAGGGCGAGGAGCAGCAGGAAGTAGGCGAGGCCCTCGGTGAAGGGCTTCGAGGTGTGCGTGAACATCGTGTGCGTCAGCGCGAACAGGGCGGCGGCGACGTGGCCGGCGTGCAGCACCGGCCACGTCTCCGGGAACAGCGGGTCCGGCGCGACGCGCCGCGCCAGGCGGTACGCGAGCACGACCGCGGCCAGGTAGAAGAGGGTCGGCAGCCACACCGCGGCCACGTCGAGCGGGACGACGCGGGCGGACAGCCCGAGCACCAGCGGCCACAGCGGATACACCGCCGTCGGGTGCGGGAAGCGCTCGTAGCCGGCGTTGAACAGCGAGATGTCGGTGACGAGGCCGTCGCCGTCGCGGACGTGGGCGGCGATGTCGTGGTAGTAGGAGGCGTCCGGCCCGTAGGCGCGCTCGTGCGCCGCGTACGCGAGCTTGAGGGCGCCGAGACCGACCAGCAGCGCGGCCAGCACCAGGCGCTCGAGGGTCCGCCGCGACGCCCGCCACGGGAACGGGCTCAGCGGGTCGGCGTCGTGGCTGGTCTTTGGGTCAGGCGGGCTCATGGGGCTCCGAGGAGCGCGGCGGCGAGGTGGTCGAGCGCGCGCCGGAGCCGGGCGTGCGACTCGTAGCAGGGGATGCAGGCGCGGAGCACGGCCAGTCGGGTGCCGTCGGGACGGACGTCCTTGATGCACTTGAAGTGGATCCCCCGGGCGTCCAGCGCGGCGTAGGCGGGGTACGGGTCGAGCGCCGGAAACTGCACGTGGACCGCGCCGATCAGCCGGTCCGCCGGCGGCGGGGCGTCGTCGGCCTGGCCCGTCGTCGGGTCGAAGAATTGGTGCCGCACCGCGCGGTCGCGGAGTCGGACGTGCAGCTCCGCGGCGAACCACGCCGCCAGGTCACGGCTGCGGTCCATCACGGCGGCGGGCCCGAGCTCCTCGTGAAGCTCGAGGGCGGCGGCCAGCCCGGCGTGGACCGAGAAGTCGTGGCCGCCGACGCGCTCGAACGCGGCGCACGGCGACTCGGGGTCGAGGGGCTCGCCCGCGGCGCCGGGCCCGAGCTCGTGCGCCGCCCGCTCGCTCAGCCACAGCAGGCCGCTGCCGGGCGGGCCGAACAGCCACTTGTGGCCGCTGGCGACCACGGCGTCCGCGCCCGCGAGCGCCGGCGGGACCAGGCCGATCGCCTGCGCCGCGTCGACGATCACCCACAGCTCGGGGAGCGCGGCGCGGACCGCCTCGAGGTGGCGCGCGATCGGCAACACGAGGCCGGTCGTGTACGTGATCTGGGACAGCAGCAGCACGCTCGGCCGAAGCTCGGCGACGTGGGCCGCCAGCGCCGCGGGGCGCGTCAGCGCCTCGGCCGGGAGGTACGAGAGCGTGAACCCGGGGTGGCGCAGGAAGCCGCTGACCCCGCCGGCGTGCTCGTGCCCGCTGGCGAGCACGCGGATGGGGCCGGGCGCCAGACGGGCGTGGAGCGCCAGGGTGAGACGCGTCATCGCCTCGCTCGCCCCGCCCGTCACCGCGAGGTTGGACGCGCCCCACAGGCGACAGGCGAGCTCGCGGACCCGGCGGGTCGCGGCGCGTCCGCGCTGGTATTGCCCGAGCGGCCACGCCCGCAGGCCGCCGCGCCAGAACTCGCGCTGGGCCGAGCGGACCCTACGCGGGGAGGTGCCGAGCGTGCCGGCGTTGAGGTTGATCCGCGCCCCCGGGAACTCCCGCGCGCGGAGCGACGCCCATGCGGTCGGCGCATCAGGGATGGACGGTGCGTGCATGCGGATCGGCGGGCCTCCACGGGATCGCGGGCGGGAACGCGGCGGGGCGGACGCGGTCACGGTGCCGGGACACCGTGTCGAACAGGTCGGCCAGGACCGCCTCGAACGGGGTCGCCGTCACGTTGGCGTCGACGAAGTCGGCGCGGATCGTGTGCGCCGGCTTGACCTCGGGCGCCTCGCCGCGCGGGTCGTGCTCGCGCGAGAGGGTCACGTCGACGCCGCGGTCGGCCGCGAGGGCCTGCACCGCCGCCGCGATCTCGTTGATCGAGAGGGTGCGCTCGGTGACGTGGTTGATCACGCGGTGTTCGCCGCGCTCCGGCGGCCGATCGGCGAGACGCGCGAGCGACCCGACCGCGTCGTCGAGCGCCATCAGCCCGGTGCGCTGGTGGCCGCTGCCGTAGATCGTCAGCGGGTGGCCGGTGACGGCCTGGGCGACGAATCGATTGACCACCGTGCCGAACACGGCGTCGTAGTCGAGGCGAGTGGCGAGCTCCGGCGCGTCGGCGGTCTCCCGGGTCGTCGCGCCGAAGGCCGTGCTCTGCATGACGTCGGTGACGCGGAGGCCCCAGTTGCGGCAGGCCAGCGCGCAGTAGTTGGTGTCGTTGATCTTGCTGACGTGGTAGATGTCGTCCGCCTCGCGCGGGAACGGGACCGGGCGGTTCGCGGTGGCCCCCGCGTGCGCGGGCAGGAAGTAGCCCTCGGCGATCTCGAGGCCGCAGTGGGCGTACTCGCCGAACGAGCCGAGCTTGATGAGGTGGGCCTGCGGGACGCGGTCGCGGAGGGCCCACAGCAGCCGCAGGTTGCCGACCTCGTTGTTGGTCAGGGTGTGCACCGCCTGCTCGACGCTCGCCATCGAGAACGGCGCGCTGGCCTGCTGCGCGAGGTGGTAGACGACCGCGGGGCGGAGCCGGTCGATCAGTGCGTCGAGGGCGGGCGTGGCGACGTCGAGGGCCTCGAACTCGAGGTTGCGGCGGCCCGCGAACGCGGCGTAGGCGTCGAGGCGGCGGGCGGGGTCGCGGATCGGCGTGATGCTGTCGCTGCCCGTCGCCGCGACCGCCCGCCGCCGCGCGAGGTTGTCGACCACGACCACGCGCGCCCGGGGGCGCTGCGCGGCGAGGGTCACGGCGAGCGGCCAACCGAGGTAGCCGTCGCCGCCGAGCACGACGATCGTATCGCTCATGGGTTCACTTGAACGGGGTGTAGACCCAGTCGTTGGCCATCGCCGCGGTGTGACAGCCGTAGCAGTACTCCGCCATCCCGTTGTGGGACGTCGTGCCGCCGCTGGCGTTGAAGGCGATCCAGTACCAGTCGCCGTGCTCGGGGTCGTAGCCCGCCTGCTTGACCATGACCGTGTGGCCGGTCAGCGTCTTGCCCTCGGCGTCGGCGTACTGCTCCTTGACGAGGATCGAGCCGTCGGGGAACTCGCCCGAGAAGCCGGACAGCGACGCGGCCGCGACGTCGTTCATGTAGCTGCGGACGTAGTCGCCGTTGTGCTGGGCGCTGGGATAGAGGTCGGGCGCCGCGTTCGGGAAGCGCGGCCAGGACTTGTAGGCGTCGTCGGCGATCGCCATGTCGTAGGCTTCGCGGTCCGGCTCGGCGTCCTCGGCCGCGCAGGCGGCCAGCGTCAGGGCGACGGCCGCCAGCGCGGCCTTGGAGAGTGCGTCTTGCATGGTGGGGCTCCTGGTTCGGGCCCAACGATCGCACAGGGTCCGATGTTACGCGAGGCCGATCGCGGCCGCCGGGCGCGTTGACGGCGCATATGAGAACGATTAGTCTCAGATGAGTGAACGATCGGTCTCACGATGAAGGCACGCGCGGCGCGAGCACAAAAACACACGGGTGAGGTGCCGGACGAGGCCCTCAAGCGCGCGCTCCGGCTGTTCTGGCAGCGGGGTTACTACGACACTTCAATCGGGACACTGATTGCCGAAGCGAATGTCAACCGCGCGACGATCTACCGCCACTTCGGCAGCAAGCAGGCGTTCTTTCAGGCGCTGCTGGAACACTACCGCGACACGATCGCCGCGAGGATGCTCGCGCCGCTGCGCGGCGAGGGCGCCGACCTCTCCGCCGTGCGCATGTTCTTTCACGGGCTGCGCGCGCTCGCCGGCAGCGATCACAGCCGCCGCGGGTGCATGATGGTCGCCGCGGGCTCCGAGGTGTCGACGCGCGAGCGCTCGATCGCCAGGGTCGTCACCCAGTTCATGGACGAGGTCCGCGGCCTGTTCGCCGCAGCCATCGAGCGCACGCGGGCGGCGGAGGCGCTGAGCGAGCAGGCCGAGCCGGAGCGCCTGGGGGACTACTTCCTCGGCGCGCTCATCGGCTTCATGACGCTGGCCCGCTCGCCGCTCCCGCGGGCCTCGCTCGTCCACTACGTCGACGAGGTCCTCGCCCACGTCGACGCCCTCGCCCGCCCGAACGGTGGTCTCGTCGATGGCGCCGCCGGGTGACCCGCCCGCGCGCCGCTGGCTGTGGGCGACGGTCCAGATCGTCGGCATGTCGGTCCTGGTCGGGCTGGTGGTCCGGCGCGTCGAGTTCGGCGCGGTCGCGTCGAGCTGGCAGGGCATGCCCGTGTGGCTCGGCCTCGCGACGGTGACGGCGGTCCTCGCGGCGATGGGGCTGCGGATGTGGAAGTGGCAGGTCCAGGTGCGGGGGCTGGGGCTGACCGCCCCGCCCGGCAGGCTCGCCTGCGGCTACCTCGCGGGCGCGCTGCTCGGGGTCGTGACGCCGCTGCGGATGGGCGAGCTGTACCGCATCCGGGCCGCGACCGCGGGTGAGCCCGCGTACGTCGGGCGCGCAGCCGTCGCCGTCGTCGTCGACAAGGGGTACGAGCTGCTCGTCGTGCTCGCCACGCTGGCCGTCGGGCTGTGGCTCGTCGGCGGCGCGCCCCGGCTCGTCGTGCCCGTCGGCGCGGCGACGCTGGTGCTGGCGTGGCTGTTGCTCGGCCGACCGCGCATGCCCTGGCGGCCGCGGGCGGCCCCCGAGGCGGGTAGCGAGCCCGCGCCGCGCCGCGCCGCTCCGCTGAAGCTGCTGGCGGCGACGGCGGCGGCGCACGGGCTCAACCTGGCCGCCGGCCTGTGGATCTGGCGCAGCTTCGGCGAGCTCGCGGCGAGCGACTACCTCGTGCGCGTGCCGCTGGTGACCCTCCTCAACACCCTCCCCGTGACGATCGGCGGCTTCGGCCTACGGGAGCTCGCCGCCATCGAGCTGTTCGCGTCGGTCGGGTACCCGGCGGCGGCGGCGGCGACGGCCGCCGCCGCGCTGTTCTTCGCGGCCAACGTGCTCCCGGCGGCGCTCCTGCTGCCCGTGGCGATCCTGGCGGAGAGGCGGCGGCGATGAACGACTGCCCGGCCTGCGGCGCCGCGGGCGGACGTCCGCGCCACGAGGTCCGCGGGCACACCATCCTCGCGTGCCCGCGGTGCCGCGCGTGGTACCTCCAGAGCCCGGCGCCCGCGCCGGACTACGACGACGGCTACCTGCAGCGACGCGCCGGCGGCGCCGCGGTCCGCGGCTACTACGACTACGAGGCGGATCGCGGCCTCCACCTCCGGAACTTCGCGCAAAACCTCGCGATCCTCGACGAGTTCGCGGCGCGGGGCTCGCTCTGCGATGTCGGGTGCGCGTCCGGCCACTTCCTGGCCGCGGCCCAGGCGTCGGGCCGCTTCACCGCCCTGACCGGGGTCGACGTGTCCGCCGAGGCGATCGCCCAGGTGCGCGCCCGCGTCGGCTGCGCCACGGCGGTCGGGAGGGTCGAGGCCATGCCGGCGCCGGGACAGTTCGACGTCGTCACCATGTGGGAGACGATCGAGCACGTCGACCGCCCGGTCGAGGCGCTCGCCGCGGCGCGCGCGTGGCTGCGTCCGGGCGGTCTGCTGGCGCTCGCCACCGGCGACAACGCGTCCCTGGTGGCGCGCCTGCTCGGCAAGCGCTGGTGGTACCTCGTCCCGCCGGACCACTGCGTGTACTTCAACCGCACCGCGCTGGCCACCGCGCTGGCCCGGGCCGGCCTGCGTGTGCTCGGCTGGCGGCGGATCTGGTGGCACTGGGTCTCGGCCGCCAACGTGGCGATGAAGCTGGTCCGAAGCTTCGATGTCCCCGCCGCCGGGGCCCTCGCGGCCGCGCGCTGCATGCCGGCGCTCCCGGTCCCGATCCCCCACGGCACCACCATGGTCGCGGTGGCCACGAGAGACAGATAGGAGCCATATGAAGCATGTAACGCCTCCCGGGAGCCCACGCTCATCCGCCGTGTCGCGGCTCGCGTTCGCCTTCCTGCTGTTCGGGTGTGGTGACGATCGTTCGAGCACGGACACCACGGGTGGTCTCGACGAGACCGGCGACCCCGGGACCACCGGCGACACCGGGACCACCGGCGACCCCGGGACCACCGGCGACGCCTCGGGCGACGGGTCGACCGGGTCGACCGGGTGCCCGGCGAACGACCCCAAGGTCGGATGGCGCGCCGAGCTCGCCACCTACTACCACGGGGTCGAAGGCGTCGCCGAGGTGCTGGACGACTGCACCATCCGGCTCTCCAACTTCAGCTACGACGGCACGGGCCTCGACGTCCGCATCCAAGCCGGCAAGGGCGGCGACTACGCCGGCGGCGTCGCGCTCTCCGACGACTTGCTGCGGCCGGGCGGCTACGCGGGCGAGACCCTGACGGTGGTCCTGCCCGAGGGGACCTCGCTGTCCGACGTCGACGGGATCAGCGTGTGGTGCGTCGACGTCGGGATCGACTTCGGCAGCGGGACGTTCGCGCCCCCCTGAGGCCGCTCACGGGATCTGGCCGCCGGCCGGCGTCGACGCCGGGGCGGCGCCGTGGGACGGGCACCAGTCGGGGCGCTGGACGGGCCGGGCGTTGTCGCTGTAGAGCCGGCGGAACGCGGCGATGTGCGCGGCCGAGAGGGGCACCGGCGTGGTCATGACGTGCCAGCGCACGTGCTCGGTGCACGGCGGGGTGGTCAGCGAGCCGGTGTAGAAGAAGTGCGTGTGGTCAGCGGGGAGGAGGGTGGCCGGATCGACCTGGCTCACGGCCTCGGCGTGGGCGCCGGCGGTCGCGGGCAGGTGGTCCCAGATCACGGCGGTCGTCGCGGCCTCGGCGGGTGACTCGGGGCCCTCCTCGACGAGCACACCGACGACGGCGAGCAGACCGGCGGCGTTCCTGTGGACGAGGTGGATCTCGAGCGGGTACCGCTTACCCTCGACGGTGTGCTCGCTCGGGCTGTGCATGTGGTACTGCACGAGCTCGAAGGTCTGGTCGCCGGCCCTGACGGTGCTGCCGGAGCGATGGTCCACTTGCACGGTGTGCCCGGTGTTCTGGATCCGCAGCGTATCCGGACGGTAGTCGAAGTGGAGCCGGTCGGCGCCGCGCTCGGCGACCGCGTGGAGGTCGATCGGCGACTGCAGGAGACCGTGCTTGCAGGTCTCCTCGGCGGGCGGCGACGGGCCCGTCCCGGCCGGGCTGCAGGCCGACGCGATCACGGCGAGGTAGCGGACGCGAAGCAGCATGCGCAACGGTAGGGGCAAAGCGGCGCGTCGCTCAACGTCCACGCCCGCGGGTACGCCTCGCGCGAGCGCGTCGGGTCAGGCGTCCGGCTCGGCGAGCCGCTCGACCAGCGCGCACGCGCGGGCCTCGTCGACGCGGCGGAAGAACCTGATCTTCGGGTACGTGGCGACGACCGGCCCGTCCTCGCAGACGTGCAGGCAGCCGACGACGTCGACGCGCACGTCCAGCCCGCGCGCCGCCGCGTGCGCCCGCGTGCGCTCGACGAGCGCCCGCGAGGTCTCGCGCGCGGCGCACGACTTGCCCACGCAGATCACCAGCGTCGGCGACTCGACCTCGCGGCGGCGCATCCGCTTGCGGAGCTTTCGCTTCTTGCCCATCGCACCAATAGGACACGGATCGCCGGGTGACCCGCGCGAGTTGTTTGCGCCGCGGCCGGACTCCGGCCCGCCGGGCCCGCTCGCCCCCACGCGAGCGCCCGGACGCGGCCTCGTGCACGCGTCCGTACAGCGCGAGCGCCCCGCCCGGCCCGGATCTGCGCCGGAGTAGCGACACCCCGGGTTTCGATCACGACGAATCGTCGCGACCGTCACGCATAGGAGTAGCGACCTCGCGGGTTTCGATCACGCGGCCCGGCGTGAGCTCCGCGCTTCGCGCGTCCGACTCGCCGCCAATCCCCGCCGTAGCCGCCGCCGCGCCGCGAATTAAAAAATAAGCGGCGACCCGGGCGCTTGCCCGCTCGCGCGGCATGGTCGTACGAAGCGACCATGCTCCGCCGTTCGTCGCTGCCCCTGTCCGCCCTGTCCGCCCTCGCCCTGCTCGCGCCCGGCTGTTTCACCGGCGTCGACGACCCCGACGCGGACCCCGGCGCCGACGAGGTCTCCGAGGACGAGGAGGAGGCCGCCGTCGACCCGCCGGCGATCGACCCCGGCACCTACCTCACCGGCATCGACGCCGACTTCACCGACGCGGCCGACGAGTTCGGCGTGCCCGCCGAGCTGCTGCAGGCGATCGGCCACGTCGAGACCGGCTGGCAGATGATCCAGGGCGAGGTCGAGTTCGAGGGCCAGGGCGCCGCCCACGGCGTGCTCGCCCTGCGCGGCGAGGCCCTCGTCCGCGCCGCCGAGCTCGCCGAGGTCAGCGTCGAGGCCGTCAAGACCGACCGCCGCCAGCACCTGCGCGCCGGCGCGGCCCTGCTCTCGGCCTACGCCGACGAGCTCGAGATCGACCGCGCCGACCTCGGCGCCTGGGCCCCCGCGGTCGCCCGCTTCAGCGGCATCCCCGAGGCGGCCGAGGCCGCGCTCGCCAGCTACGTCCACCGCGACGTCTACGCCACCCTGCGCGCCGGCGTGACCGTCAGGGACCTCGCGGGCGCGCCGGTCGCGACCCTCGACCCGGTCGACGCCCTGCCCGACTTCGCCGACCCGCCGCCCGAGGCCGAGGCCGCCGCCGGGCCCGACTACGCCGCCTCGATCTGGCGGCCCTCGCCGAACTACAGCAGCCGGCCCTCGGGCGACATCGGCAAGGTCGCGATGGTCATCATCCACACCTGCGAGGGCTCCTACTCGGGCTGCTGGGGCTGGCTGGTCAACTCGCAGGCCGGCGTCAGCGCCCACTACGTGGTCAAGGAGGACGGCTCGGAGATCTCGCAGCTCGTCAAGGAGTCGAACAAGGCCTGGCACATCGGCGCGAGCTACAAGTGCAGCCTCAACGGCAACCTCGACTGCTGGCGCGACGGCTACAACGCCAACAGCTTCACCGTCGGCATCGAGCACGCCGGCTACGCCAGCCAGGCCAACTGGAACAGCAACCTGATCGACAAGTCGGCCAAGCTGACGTGCGACATCACCAAGGGCCACGGCATCCCCCGCGACAACAAGCACATCGTCGCCCACGGCAAGCTCCAGCCCTACGACCGCGTCGACCCCGGCCCGAACTGGCCGTGGTCGACCTACCTCAGCAAGGTCAACACCCACTGCGGCGCCCAGCAGCCGCCCGCCCCCGAGCCGCAGCCCGGCGGCACCATCATCGTCGACAGCAACAACAGCAACAACGACCCCGCCAAGGCCAAGATCGCCGTGTCCGGCAACTGGACCTCGACGTCGTCGACCGCCGGCTACTACGGCACCGGCTACTTCTACGCCGAGACCGCCGCCGTGTCCGACGCCGCCGAGTTCTCGTTCTACCTGTCCGCCGACGCCACCAAGACCGTCGACGCCTGGTGGACCGCCGGCACCAACCGCGCCGCCGCCGCCCCGTTCATCGCCTTCGACCCCGCCGGCAACAAGCTCGGCACCGTCAACGTCAACCAGCAGCAGAACGGCCAGAAGTGGAACCAGCTCGGCTCCTTCAAGTTCAAGAAGGGCTGGAACAAGGTCGTGCTGTCGCGCTGGACCGCCGCCGGCTCGGTCGTCATCGCCGACGCCGTGCGCATCCGCTGAGCGCCCCCGAGACGTCCGCGCCGCCGCACGCCCCGCGCGTCCGGCGGCGCCGCCGTTTCGCCGCTTGACCGGCTTTCGCGCCCGGCCGTAAGCTCCGCGCCAGGCAATGCACCGATCTGTCCTTCGAGCCAGCCTCGTCCTCGCCGCGTGCTCCCCCCCCGCGGCCGCCCCGACCGGCGAGGCACCGGCGCCCGCGAGCGCCCCGGCGCCCGCGGCGGCGCTGCCCGGGCGCATCGTCTACCTCGCCGAGGACGGCCCGAAGGCCACCATCGCCGCGCTCGCGCCCGCCGGCGGCGCGCGCGTCGACCTGCTCTCCGGGACAGGTCTGTACCCCGCGACGATCGCCCCCGACGGCTCGCAGCTGGCGCTGATCCGCGTCGACGAGCGGGGCGAGGACCACCGCGAGCGCCTCCAGCTGGTCCCGCTGACCGCGACCGGCGCCGGCGCTGCGTCGTGGACGTCCGAGCCGTCGACGCAGGTGCGAAACCCCAGCTGGTCGCCCGACGGCCGCTTCGTGGTGTTCGAGGCGGCGTTCCACGGCTTCCGCGAGATCTACCGCCTCGACGTCCCCGGCTTCGCGCTGCGCCGCCTGACCGACAACCCCGAGGGCAACTTCGAACCCACGGTGTCGCCCGACGCCCGCACGATCGCGTTCGTCTCGAGCCGCGACATGAACGCCGAGGTCTACACCATGACCGCCGACGGCGCCGAGCAGACCCGCCTCACCGCGTTCCACATGGACGACTGGGGCCCGCAGTTCGCCCCCGACGGCAAGACCCTGCTGTTCCTCAGCAACCGCGAGCTCGTCGACCGCGTGTTCCTCATGCGCCCCGACGGCTCCGACCAGCGCCGCCTCACCCCCGACCCCACCCCCGCGCCCGACCCCGACGGCCGCCTCGGCGCCGAACCCCACGAGACCGACCCCGCCTACGCCCCCGACGGCTCGCTCGCGTTCGCCGTGCGCAAGGGCCTCGGCGCCTCGCTCCGCGTCGCCGACCCCGCCGGCAACATCACCGTGCTCACCGACGGCGCCGCCAGCGACCGCAGCCCGACCTGGTCCCCCGACGGCCAGCACATCGTGTTCGTCTCGAGCCGCGACGGCGGCGACCTCGAGCTCTACCGCATGACCCGCGCCGGCGCCGAGCTCACCCGCCTCACCGACCACGACGGCGCCGACTGGCTGCCCCGCTGGTCCGCGCGCTGACCCGCGTCAGCGGCGGGAAGCTCCGCCGGCGGGTGAACACCAGCTCGCCCGGCGTGACGCACGGCGAGCACCCGCGGGCGGGTCACTGCGCGGCGTGGTGGATCTGCCCGCGGATGTCGCCGAAGTACGTCTGCGACGTGGTGTGCAGGTTGAAGTACAGCTCGCCGTCGGCGGCCATCTGGGCCATGCCGGCGATCGTCGACACCTTGCTCGGCTTGACCGCGCCGAGCGACGGACTCGGGATCACGCAGCCCATGGTGAAGGCGCCGAGCACCCCGTGCCCGTGCTCCGCCGTCTTGACGATGTGCTCGTTGCGGATCTCGAGCGACAGCGTGCCGTCGGCCAGCTCCGTCTGCAGGTCCGTCACCACCGCGAAGTCGAGCAGGATCGGCCCGAGGATGCCGGGCTTCCCGCAGTGGATGTGGAACATGTTGACCTCCTCGAGCTTCACGCCCTCGATCTTCACGTCGACGTAGGCGCGGCTGAAGTCTCGCGTGAAGCGCACCCGGCCGTGCGCGCGGTGGCCGGCGGCCTCGCGCTCGGCCCGGCTCTGCGACGCGCCCTTCGACTTGAACTGCTCGGGCGTCGTCTTCGGCGTGTTCTCCTCCTCGTCGCCCTCCTGGTGCGGCGACAGGTAGGCCTCGAACACCTGCCCGACCTCGAGCCCGCGGCCCGGGTCGAGCGGCGCGTCCGCCTTCGGGCTCGCCGCCGCCGGCGCGTCCGCCGGGGCCGTCGCCGCGGGCCGAGGCGCCGGCGACTGCTTCTCCGGCGGGATGTTGGCCGCATGTACCGCGTCCCCGCACGCAGGGACGACCGTCGACAACAGCGTCAGTACGAACAGCGATCGCATGCCACGCGTTTATCACGCGGGCCGCCGCGCCGGCAATTCACCGTCCCGCGACGTCAGCCTCGGGCCGCCGCCTGGATCGTCGGCACGCCGCCTCGCCTCCGCCGCGCCGTCGCGCGCCTCGTCGCCGCGAGAACGCGTCCCAGAGTGCGGCGAGCGGGCTATGGCGGCGGATCGGTCTCTGGTATTCGTGGATCCGCGGGGTGGCTATGGCGGGACGTGGCGTGCGGATCTGCGGGCTCTTGTTCGGCGTGGGCGTGCTCGGGTGCGGCGACAGCGGGGCGATCGCCACCGAGGTCGAGAGCAGCGGAACCACCGGCTCCTCGGGCTCGACGGGCGCGACCTCGACGGCCCCGTCGACGAGCGCCCCGGAGCCGCCGACGAGCACGAGCGGCGCCACCGGCTCGGCCACCGCGACCGACGCGTCGACGACCGGCCCCGAGCCCACCACCGCGGACCCGACCACCGGCGACCCGACCACCGGCGGCGACCCCGTGTGCGGCGACGGCCGCGTCGACGGCGACGAGCAGTGCGACGACGGCGCCGACAACGGCCCGGGCCAGGCCTGCTCCGCCGACTGCCTGCTCAACGTGTGCGGCGACGGCGACCAGGGCCCAGGCGAGGGCTGCGACGACGGCGTCAACAACGGCGACATGAACAGCTGCAAGTCCGACTGCAGCGACAACGTGTGCGGCGACGGCTTCACCGGCCCCGGCGAGGGCTGCGACGACGGCAACACCGACGACGGCGACGACTGCTCCAACGCCTGCGTGCCCGGCTCGTGCGGCGACGGCGAGGTCGCGCCGACCGAGCAGTGCGACGACGGCAACGCCGACAACACCGACGCCTGCACCAACGCCTGCACCGACGCCACCTGCGCCGACGGCTTCGTGCAGGCCGGCGCCGGCGAGCAGTGCGACGACGGCCCGGACAACGCCGACAACGCCACCTGCACCAACGCCTGCCAGCTCAACGTGTGCGGCGACGGCCTCGTGCTCGACCTCGGCGACGGCGGCGAGCAGTGCGACGACGGCGCCAACAACGGCCCCGGCAAGGCCTGCAACGCGAGCTGCGAGCTCAACGTGTGCGGCGACGGCGACAAGGGCCCCGGCGAGGCCTGCGACGACGGCAACCAGGACGACGGCGACGGCTGCAGCCCGACCTGCGCGCTGCCGCAGTGCGGCAACGCCGTGCTCGACCCCGGCGAGGCCTGCGACGACGGCGCCGACGGCGACAACGACGACGGCTGCACCGACCTGTGCGGCCTGCCGGCCTGCGGCGACGGCTTCGAGCAGCCCGGCGAGGGCGAGGCCTGCGACCTCGGCGGCATGAACAGCGACGCCGGCGCGTGCACCCTCGCCTGCGAGGACGCGGCCTGCGGCGACGGCCTGCTGCAGCAGGGCGTCGAGCAGTGCGACGACGGCGCGAGCAACGGCCCCGGCAAGGCCTGCAACGCCGCGTGCAAGCTCAACGTCTGCGGCGACGGCGACAAGGGCCCGGCCGAGGCCTGCGACGACGGCAACGGCAGCGACGACGACGCCTGCACCAACGTGTGCAAGCTGGCCAGCTGCGGCGACGGCTTCAAGCAGCCCGGCGAGGCGTGCGACCTCGGCCCCGCCAACAGCAACACCGGCGCGTGCACCCTGGCCTGCAAGCTGCCGACCTGCGGCGACACCTTCGTGCAGCCGGGGCAGAACGAGCAGTGCGACGACGGCAACATGAGCAACAACGACGCCTGCCTGAGCACCTGCAAGGCCGCCGCCTGCGGCGACGGGTTCGTCCACCAGAACAACGAGCAGTGCGACGACGGCAACATGAGCAACAACGACGGCTGCACCAACGCGTGCAAGTCGCCGACCTGCAGCGACGGCTTCAAGAACGGCAACGAGTCCGACGTCGACTGCGGCGGCGCCTGCGGCAAGTGCGGCCTCGACAAGCTGTGCGGCGGCCCGGCCGACTGCGGCAGCGGGTTCTGCTTCGCCGGCGCCTGCCGCGTCGGCGGCACCTGCGAGGCGATCAAGCTCGCCGACCCCGCGGCCCCGACCGGCGTCTACCCCATCGACCCCGACGGCAACGGCGGCAAGCCGGCCTTCGACGTGCACTGCAACATGAGCCTCGACGGCGGCGGCTGGGCCCTCGTGCTCAACCTCGACACCTCCGACGGCCACGTGATGTGGTGGGCCAACCCGAAGTGGACCGACGGCACGACCAAGGGCACGGCCGGCGCCGCGCTCACCGAGGACCACGTCAACGCCGGCTGGTCCGACTACACCGGGGCCAAGGACCTGCTGCTGGTCGCCCACGACGAGGGCGCGACGATCGGCTGGAAGAGCTTCATCAAGACCACCGCCGACTCGATGCGCACGCACATGCTCGCCGGCGACAACACCCTGATCGGCTCGGCGGTCAAGAACTCGAGCGTGGGCTCGCTGTGGGTCTCGGAGCGGCTGATCCGCCTGTCGACCCAGCTGCACGCCAACCACTGCGTGCAGACCGGCGGCGGCTGCACGTCCGGCGCGACCGGCTCGCCCGACGGCGACCGCATCGGCTCCCACCAGTCGACCCCGTCCGACAACTTCGGCGGCGGCCTCGGCTCGTGGCACGACATGAACTACTGCTGCGCCGGCAACCACGGCAGCGGCAAGGCCTGCAACGGCCAGGCCTTCCGCGGCACCGCCGAGGCCCAGGCCGGGTGGGCGACCTGCTACGGCGGCGTCGGGTACTTCGGCACCGACACGTTCGCGCCCGCCAGCAACACGTGCAGCAACGCCAGCTGCGCCGGGGCCAATTGGTCGCAAGCGAGCGGCATCAACTACGACTACTCGCTGTACGTCCGCTGAGGCACACTGCACGGGCAGATGGCCGCCGACAAGCCATGGCGAAAGCTCGCCCTCCCGTTCGCCCTGCAGTACGTCGCCCCGTGGTCCCTGTACCTGCTGCTGCTGCACCTGCAGGCGGACGACCGCTTCGCCTGGTGGCGCGGCGACGTGGTCTGGCCCGCCGAGCACTTCATGACCGTCAGCCAGGCCGGCGTCGCCATGCCGATGTTCGGCCACCTCATGGCCGGGGCGATCGGCGGCCTGTTCCTCGCCGTCATCATCACCGCGATCGTGCGCCTCGTCTGCCGCCTGCTGCGCGCCCGCGACGTCAGCGGACCGGCCGGCGGCGCGGTGATCTGGCTGTTCCCGTTCTGGGTCTTCATCTTTTTGAAGGCGGTGCCCGAGGTCGTCACCGTGATCGACCCCGCCGCCCGCACGCTCGCCGTCCACCACCACCACCCGGTCCTCCGCTACCCGACCGCCACCACCACCCTCAGCGGCGCCGAGCTGCACGCGCTCGCGCTCACCACCCACGACAACCGCGCCAGCGGCAACCTCTACCTCCAGCTGTTCGCCCGCACCGTCGACGAGCGCGTGGTCCTGCTGGCCGAGCGCGCCTGCGACGCGCACGACCCCGAGGCCTGCATGACCGCCGCCGACCCCGACGTCGCCGAGCTCGCCCGCGTGCTCGCCCGCGGCTCCCGCCCCGTCGACAGCTCCCGCGCCGACGACCACGTCCACATCCTCACCCCCTGACCGCCTCCGCGAGCCTCCCCGCCTCCTCCCGTCGCGCCGCCGGCGTCCCTCACACCCAGGCCCGCCCCTCCGCACCCGACCTCGCATGCGCCTCCTCCTCGAGCGTCCCCTCCCCGTGTCCGCCGCCAGCGGCCTCGTGCGCCTCGGCGCCGCCAGCTACGTGATCGCCGACGACGAGCTGTCCCTCGTGGTCCTGCCCGACGACGGCCCCGACGGCGCCGTGCGCCTGCTGCCCGGCGCGCTGCCCGAGGCCCCCAGCGAGCGCAAGCGGCACAAGCCCGACCTCGAGGCCCTGTGCCGCTGGCCCGCCGGCGGCGACGCCCTGCTCGCCCTCGGCTCCGGCTCGACCGCCGCCCGCCACCGCGGCTGCCTCGTCATACCTGTCCCCGAGGACATGTCCAAAACAACCGTCGAGCCGATCGACCTGAGCCCGCTGCACGCCCACCTCGCCGCCCACCTCCCGGCGCTCAACCTCGAGGGCGCGGCCGCCATCGGCGACGTCCTCTACCTCGTGCAGCGCGGCAACGGCCGCGGCAACCGCAGCGCCCTCGTCGAGCTCGACGCCGCCGCCGTCGCCCGCGCCCTCGCCGACCGCGCCCCCTGGACCGGCGACCTCGTGCGCGCGATCCACCCGATCGACCTCCCCGAGCGCGCCGGGGCCCCGCTCGCCTTCACCGACATCAGCCCCCTGCCCGACGGCTCGCTCGTGTTCGTCGCCGCGGCCGAGGACACCCCCGACACCTACCAGGACGGCCTGCTCACCGGCGTCGCCGTCGGCCGCCTCGCCCCCGACCGCGCCCTGCAGTGGCTCGTCGACCTCCCCGCCGACCAATTATTAAAATTCGAGGGCATCGACGCCGAGCTCGCGGGCCCCGTGCTCCGCCTCCGCCTGGTCGCCGACCCCGACGACCGCGCGGTCCAGGCCCCGCTCTACACCACCACCCTCGACCCACTCACCGGCCTCGCCGTCGGCGTGACGAGGACAGTCCTGCTCGACCTCAGCGTGCTCGTCGACATCGACGAGGCCGAGCTCGCACGCGAGACCGGCGAAAGCTTCGGCGAGATCACCCGCATCAGCGACCGCCTGATCGCCGCCGTCAACAACCTCATCCCCGGCGGCTGGCAGTCGCTCCGCCAGCACGTCCTCGACCCCGGTCGCGTCAACTGCGGCCGCTGCGTCGAGTGCGACCGCTGGGTCACCGACCGCGACAAGCCCGACCATCTCCCCGGCCTGTGCAACGGCGCCACCCACGAGGGCCGCCTGCTGTGCGACGACCACCTCCCGCCCGACCACCGCTGGGCGTTCTGAGCGGCCCGCTCACCGACGCCGCGCGTCGACGGGGATCCGCAGCGTCATCGTCGTGCCCGCGTCGGGCGAGCTCTCGGCCCGCAGCTCCCCGCCGAGCAGCTCGCAGAACCGCTGCGCGACCGCCAGGCTCACGCCGGTGCCCTCGAAGCGGCGCGTGCTCGACTCGTCGCCCTGCGTGAACGCCCCGAAGATCGTCGGCAGCACCGCGGCCTCGATGCCGATGCCCGAATCCCTGACGGTGAACACCACCCACGGCGCGTCGCCCCGCTCGTCGCACGCCACCGACAGCGTCACGGCGCCGTCCTTGGTGAAGCGACAGGCGTTGTCGAGCAGGGTCATCAGGTTGTAGCGCAGCATGTGCACGTCGGTGACGACCGGCGGCAACGTGCCCCGCAGATCCAACGTCAAGGTGTTGCCGCGCTCGGCCGCCATGCCGGCGAACAGCGAGCCGAGGTCGCCGATCAGCGACTCGACGTCGGTCGCCACGAGCTGGGCCGTGCGCGCGTCGGTCTCGAGCCGCGTCAGCTCGAGGATCGAGCTGACCGACCGCAGGAGCCGCATGCCCGCGCGGTGGATCGCCCGCAGGTCCCGCTCGAGCTCGCCGAGCTCGCCGCGCGCCACGCTCTCGACGACCAGCTCGGCGTAGCCGAGGATCGCGTTGAGCGGCGTGCGCAGCTCGTGGCTCATGTTCATCAGGAACCGCGTCTTGGCCCGATCCGCCGCCAGCGCGGCGATGCGCGCCTCGTCGAGGCTGCGGTACAGCCGCGCGTTGGTCAGCGAGATCGCCATCTGCACCGCCAGCTGTTTGATGATGGCCAGCCGCCGCCGCGTGAACGCCCCGGCGGCGAGGTCGTGCTCGAGGAACACCACGCACGCGACCTCGCCCTGATGCAGCACCGGCGTGCACAGCATCGACCGCGACCCGCGGGCCACCACGTAAGGGTCCCCGCCGTGGATCGGGTCGACGCGCGCGTCGGCCAGCACCACGTCCTCGCGCAGCCGGGCCACCTGATGCACCAGCGCGTGCGGGATGTCGGGGTAATCCTCGAGCCGCACGCCGAGTCGGCCGCCCTCGCCCGCGTCGTCGACCCGCGCCTCGGCCTCGACCCACAGCCGCCCGTCGTGCGCGACCACCAGCACCCCGCGCCGCGCCCCGGCGTTCTCGACCAGCAGCCCGATCAATCGCCGCAGCAGCCGGTCCATCTGCAGCTCGCCGGAGATCGCGCGCCCCGCCTTCAGCACCGTCTCGAGGTCGAGCTCGACCGCCGACGTCGCCCGCGTCATCGTCGCCGTCGTCGACGGCGCCCGCTCGACGGTCGTCAGCTCCGCGACGTGCTCGCCGAACTCGCGGGCCAGCGCCGCCACCTTGGCCGCCGCCCCCCACGCCCGATAGCCCGTGATCGCCTCGGCGAGGTACGCCCGCAGCAGAATCGGAAAACCACGCGCCGCCGCGAACCGCAGCGCGCACTCGCAGGCGATCGCCTCGATGTGCGGCGCCCGGTGCTCACGCGCCAGCGCGATCGCCCCGTTGTAGCGCCGCAGCGCCTCGGCGTCGTCCCCGGTCGCCGCCGCCCACTCGCCGCGCACCAGCACCTCGCGGGCCGCGTAGTTCGAGGGGGCGCTGGCCGCCCAGGTCGTCAGCTCCGCGAGGTTGCGGGCCATCACCCCTTCGATCCGCGTCCGCTCGCCGGCGTCGGCCCGCCCGTGGGCGCGGGCGAGAATCAAGCACTCGTAGAAGCGCAGGTCGGCGACGATCGGGCTGCCGAACGCGACGAACGCCCGCGGCCCCGCCGACGCGATCGCGGCCTCCGCCGCCGCCTCGTCGCCCCGCACGTACGCGACGATCGCGTCGTAAAGATCGGCGTAGAACATCGCCAGCGGCGTGCGCTCGGGGCTCATCGTCGCCCGCACGTCCGCCGCGTCGCCCGGCCGCTCCGGGTCCGCCAGCGCCCCGAACACCCGCTGCATGTACATCAGCGTCGCCGTCTGGTCGGCCAGCCCGCGCCGCCGCACCAGCGGCAGCACGGCCGTGACGCGCCCCGCGAGCGCGGGCAGCGGGTCGCCCGCGAGCACCATGTGGAACGCCTCGGTCACCGCGCTGTAGACCGCGTAGATGATGTCGCCGGCCTGCATGCCCGACTCGTGGGCCTCGCGCAGCGCCGCCAGCACCTCCGGCCACGGCCGCGTCCAGCACAGCATGAACGTGGCCCAGAACAGCCCGATGCGCGCCCGCAGCTCGACGTTGGCGAAGCGCTCGTTGAGGTCGCGCGCCAGCCTGCCGTGCTCGTCGGCCTCGGCGTAGCGCCCGAACCCGCCCGACAGCACCAGCCCCACGCCGATCAGCCCGTACGCCGACACCTCCGTCAGCCCGTGCCGCAGCGACTGACAGGCCGTGCGCAGCAGCAGCAGCGACGCCAGGTTGGTGTCGGTGAAGTACGCCGCCGCGGTCATCGCCACCATCGTCCGCATCTCGACGCGGCGGTCCTCGTCGGTCGCCTCCGGCCAGCGCAGCAGCGCCTCGCCGGGCGCCCCGGCCCGCAGCGCCTGGTACTCCTCGAACGCCTGCACGACGTCGGCCGGCGTCACCGCCTCCGGCAGCTCGACCCCGAAGCAGCGCAGCCCCGCCCGCCCGCTCGCCAGCGCCGTGCGCAGCTCGCCGCGGTTGGTCTCGAGGGTCGCCCGCAGCGCGTGCAGCTCGGCCCGCTCGCGCGCCGTCCTCGCCCGCGCGAGCAGCGGCCCGAACACCGCCACCGCCGCCTCCGGATCGCCCGCGAGGTAGGCGCACTCCACGGCCTCGCGGTGCAGCGCGAACGCCAGCCCGTACGCCGCGTCCCACGCGTCGTCCGCCAGCAGCGCCGCCCCGGCCGTCA
The DNA here is from genome assembly GCA_016793465.1 of Myxococcales bacterium. Next base: position 199,173 of record JAEUJW010000058.1, on the reverse strand, counting down.
GATACTCGCGCGCCGACCCGTACGCCGTCGCCGCCTTGGCCCGCCGCGCCGCCCGCAGGTCGAGCCCGGCAATTTTTAATCGCTCCTCCGGCTCCGAGATCAGCGCCGCCGCCCGACTCAAATGCCCCGCGACCGCGAACAGCGCGTCGTCCCCCTCCTCGCCGCGCAGCGCCAGCAGGGTGCGCCCGGCCGCGAGGTGCAGGCGCGCCCGCTCGTCCTCGACGACCTGCGAATAAGCGACCTGCTGGATGCGGTCGTGCACGAACTCGAGGAACGCCGCCCGCGCGTCGTCGTCGACGAATTTATAATCGTCACCGACCGGGCGCAGCAGCCCGCGCTGGGCCGCCGGCCACAGCCCGCTCACCACCTCCGCCGACGAGCGCCCCGCGATCCGCGCCAGCAGGTGCACGTCGAAGCGGTTGCCGCAGCAGGCCGCCTGCCGCAGCAGCGCCTGCGTGTCCCCCGGCAGGTGGGCGATGCGCCGCGCCACCAGATCGACGACCCGCTCGGGCAGCGCCGCGCGCTCGATGCCCTCCGCCGTCCACGCCCACGCCCCGCGCTCGGGGTCGAGGACCAGCGCGCCCTGGTCGTGCAGCGACTGCAAGATCGTGCGGACGAACAGCGGGTTGCCCTCGCTGCGGTCGTGCACGATCGCCGCCAGACCCTCCGCCTCAGCTTCACCGCAGCGCAGCGAGTCCGCGACGATCACGGCCACGTCGGCCCGCCCCAGCGGCGGCAGCGTCCGCCGCGTCACCGCCGCCCCGCGCGCGACCACCGCCGCGATCGTGCGCGCGAGCGGGTGATCCGGCCCGACCTCGTCGTCGCGATACACGCCGATCCACAGCACGTGCGGCAGCTCCGGATCTCCCGCCAGCTCCTCGATCAACTTCAGCGTGGCCAGGTCGCTCCACTGCAGGTCGTCGAGGAAGATCGCCGCCGAGTGCCGCTCCCCCGCCAGCGCCCGCAGCAGCGCCCGCATCGCCGCGTGGAAGCGGTTCGCCGACTCCGCCGGCGCCAGCTCCGGCACCGCCGGCTGCTCGCCCAGCAGGCCAGCCAGCTCCGGCAGCGTGTCGAACAGCACCCGGGCGTTCGGCGCCAGCGCGCCCGCCAGCTCGCGCCGCCAGCCCAGCAGGCGCTGCTCCGGCTCGCCGAGGATCTGCAGCAGGTACCCGCGCAGCGCCTGGGTCAGCGCCGAGTACGGCGAGCTGCGCGCGAGCTGGTCGAACTTGCCGCTGCAAAAGTATCCGCGGTGACGCACCAGCGGCCGGTGGATCTCCCGCACCAGCGCCGACTTCCCGATCCCCGCCGGCCCCGCCAGCAGCACCAGCTCGTTGTGCCCCGCCGTCGCCCGCTCGAACGCCGCCAGCAGCGCCGCCGCGTCGGCCTCGCGCCCGACCAGCGCCGCCGACAGCATGAACCGCTCGCCGATGTCCCGCTCCCCCGGCGTGAACACCTCCGGCCCGGTGCCGTCGAGAAACGCGGCCACCCGCTCGAGGTCCGCCAGCAGCCCCGCCGCGCTCTGGTAGCGCGCCTCCGCCGTCTTCGCCAGCAGGCGCATCACCAGCGCCGACAGCCCCTCCGGCACGTCCGCCCGCCGCTCGCGCGGCGTCGGCGGCACCCGGGCCACGTGCGCGTGCACCAGCTCCAGCGGGTCCGCCGAGTCGAACGGCGGCGCGCCCGTCAGCATCTCGTAGAACGTCGCCCCCAGCGCGTAGTAGTCGCTGCGATAGTCGACGGGTCGGTTCATGCGCCCGGTCTGCTCCGGCGCCAGGTAGGCCAGGCTGCCCTCGAGCACCGCCGAGGCCGAGGCCTCGCCCGGCTCCTCCGCCAGCACCGACGCGATGCTGAAGTCCGCCAGCGCCACCCGCGAGGGCTCCGACCCGACGATGATGTTGTCCGGTTTGATGTCCTTGTGCAGCACGCCCGCCGCGTGCACCGTGGCGACCGCCCGCACCAGCCGCGGCGCGATCGCCATGAAGTCTGCCAGCGCCATCCCGCCGCGGGGGATGCGCTCGCTGAGCGCCGCCCCATTGAAGTCCTCTAGCACCAGCAGCGCCCGCGAGCCCAGCTCGATCATCCCGCCGGTGCCGATCACCCCCTCGTCGCTGAACCGCCGCAAGATCGCGTGCTCGTGGCGCAGCCGGGCCACGTCGCGCAGCGACGGGTGCTCGCGCCGCAGCGCCTTCAGCACCACCGGCGCGCCGTCGGCCTCGCGCACGGCGCGGAGGATCTGCGAGCGCCGGCTCTCGCGCAGCACCGTCACGATCGCGTAGCCCGGGACGTTCATACGCGCTTGTCAGGACGGGTCATCCACCAGGCCCAGGCGATGAGCACCAGCTGCAGCGGCAACCTCACCCACAGCATCGTCGGCGACATCTCGAGCCCCGGCGGCTGGAGGTTGTGCGTCGCCTGGTGGATGTTCGCCGGCAGCACCGCGATGAAGAATGCGATCAGCGCCCACGCCGCCATACGCCGCGTCGCCGGCACCAGCAGCCCGAGCCCGCCGAGGATCTCGAGCACCCCGGTGACGAGCACGATCTCCCGGTGCATCGGCAAATAGTCGGGCACGATCGCCACGAACGTGTCCGTCATCGTGAAGTGGGACACCCCGGCGAGGATCATCGCCACCGCCAGCAACCCGCAGAACACGCGCTTCGTCCAGGACACCGGCCACCTCCGAACGTCAGATCGCGAGCCTCGCACCCCGCCGTCGCCCCGGCAAGCTGACGGCGCGGCCAGTCGCGGCGCGGGCGAGCGCGCGCCCCCGCGCCGCCGGAGCGCACGCTCGGATCGACGCCTCCGCCCGGCCGCGGCTCGCCGCGACCGGGCCCCGCGTCAGTGCACGCCCTTCTTGGCCCGCAGCGGCGCGCCCTCGGCGACGTGCTCGTTCCACGTCGCCGGCCGCATGCGGTTGTCGACCTGGACCATCGTGATGCAGTCCTGCACCGGGCACACGATCTGGCACAGGTTGCAGCCCACGCACTCCGACTCGTCGACGATCGGCACGCGGATCCCCGGGCGCTCGGCGGCCGCCGTCCCGGGGTGAATGCACTGGTGCGCCCCGTCGTGGCAGGCGACCACGCACGCCTGGCAGCCGATGCACTTGCTCGGGTCGATCTTCGCCACCGTCTCGTAGTTCAGGTCGAGGTCGCCCCACTCCGAGTACGACGGCACCGCCCGCCCGCGCATCTCGTCCAAATTATTGAACCCGTGCACGCGCATATACTCGCTGAGGCCCTCGATCATGTCCTCGACCACGCGGTAGCCGCGGAGCATCACCTCGGTGCACACCTGCACGCTGTCGCAGCCGAGCAGGATGAACTCGACCGCGTCGCGCCAGTTCGACACCCCGCCGATCCCGCTGATCGGCAGCTTGAAGTCGGGGTTGCGCGCCAGCGAGGCGATCATGTGCATGGCGATCGGCTTGACCGCCGGCCCGCAGTAGCCGCCGTTCGTCGACAGCGCGCCGACCCGCGGCTCGAGCACGTAACGATCGATGTCGACGCCGATGATGCTTTTGATGGTGTTGATCAGCGAGACCCCGTGGGCCCCGCCGGCCTGGGCCGCGAGCCCGTGCGGCCCGATCTCGTCGACGTTCGGCGTCAGCTTCACCAGCACCGGGACCGTCGAGAACTCGACCGCCCAGCTCGTGATCTTCTCATTTAAACTCGGCTCCTGGCCGACCGCCGAGCCCATGCCGCGCTCGCACATCCCGTGCGGGCAGCCGAAGTTCAGCTCGAGCCCGTCGGCCCCCGCGTCGATCGCCCGTTTAATGATGTCGCGCCACTCCTCGCGGCTCTCGACCATCAGCGACACGATCACCCCGTGCTTCGGGTAGCGCTTCTTGACCTCGTAGATCTCTCTGAAGTTGACCTCGAGCGGCCGGTCGGTGATGAGCTCGATGTTATTAAAACCGATCGCCCTGGTGCCCTTGTAGTGGACCGCGCCGAAGCGGCTCGACACGTTCTGGATCGGCGTGCCGAGCGTCTTCCACACCGCCCCGCCCCAGCCGGCGTCGAACGCCCGCATGATCTGCCCGCCCGAGTTGGTCGGCGGCGCCGAGGCCAGCCAGAACGGGTTCGGCGTGACGATCCCGCCGGTGTTCGAGCGCAGGTCGGGGGATGTCCCCGGGGACAGCTTCTTCCTCGTCGGCGCTTCCGGCTTATCCATGGTCGTGTCCTCCGCGCAGCAGCGCATCGATCGAGCGGGCCGCGCGCTTGCCCTCGGCCACCGCGTTGACGACCTCCATGCCCCCGTTGGCGCAGTCGCCGGCCGCGTACACGCCCCTGCGACCGGTCGCCTGCTGGGCGTCGACGACGATGCGCCCGTCCTCGACCACCACGCCCGCCAGCCCCGCCGCGAACTCGCCGAGGCGCGCCTGGCCGATCGCCAGCAGCACCAGGTCGGCCGCCACCGTGAACTCCTCGCCGGTCGGCCGGCGGTCGCGGCCGATGCGCGCGCAGCGGACCCCGCGGACCTGCCCGCCCTCGCCGACGTAGGCGACCGGCTGGCTGTGAAACGACCCGCGCACGCCGTCGACCTTGGCGGCCTTCCACTCGTGCACGTAGCCGCTCATGTTGGCCTCGGCGCCGCGGTAGATCATCGTCACCTCCGCCACGCCGAGCCCGCGGAGCTCGCGGACCGCGTCGATCGCCGTGTTGCCGCCGCCGAGCACCGCCGCGCGGTGGACCTTCGACAGGTCGACGCGCCCGAGCTTGAACAGGCGGATGAAGTCGACGGCCCCGTGGATCCCCGCGAGGTCCTTGCCCGGGATCTCGAGCCGGCGATCGACGCCGAGCCCGACCGCGATCACCAGCGCGTCGTGGCGCCGCTGCAGCTCCTCCCACGACACGTCGCGCCCGACCTGGACGCCGCTCTCGACCGCGATCCCGCCGATGCGCAGCACCCACTCGACCTCGGCCAGCGACTGGTCGGCGCGCATCTTGTACGGCGCGACCCCGGTGGTGTTGAGCCCGCCGAGCACGCCGCCGGCGTCGTAGATCGTGCACGCGTGCCCGAGCACGCGCAGCTCGTGGGCCGCCGCCAGCGCCGCCGGACCGCCGCCGATCAGGCCCACGCTCTTGCCGCTGTCGGGCCCCGCGGTGAAGAACTCCCAGCCCTCCGCGTAGGCCGCGTCGGTCGCGTAGCGCTGCAGCTTGCCGATCTCGATGGCCGGCGAGTCGAGGTGGTTGTAGACGCACGCGCCCGCGCACAGCACCTCGACGGGGCACACCCGCGCGCAGCTCATGCCGAACACGTTGGCGTCGAAGATCGTCCGCGCCGAGCCCCGCAGGTTGCCGGTGCTGATCTTGCGGATGAACCCGGGGATGTCGATCCCGGTCGGGCAGTGCTGCACGCACGGCGCGTCGACGCAGTACAGGCAGCGGTTGGCCTCGGCCAGCGCCTGCGCGGGCGAGTACGCCGGCTTGTAGTCGCCGAAGCCGGCTTCGGAGCGGTCGGAGGGGAGCGTGGTCATCGGCGGCAACACCATGCGGGCCGCGGGGCGGCCGTGAGAAGATCGGGCCTCGGGACGGGCCGTGAGGTTGGGAGCGGGCCCGGAAGGGCCGGAGCATACACCCGCGCGCGGCGCCCCGGAAAACCTCGACGGGCCGCGGTCCACGCCGGGCCGCGGCCCACCTGAAGCCCGCTTCATGCGCCCGGGCCGCTTTCGCCGGCCGACGACCGGCATTCGCCGCAATGTTGCGGCGGTGCGGCCCGCGGGCGCATGCTATGCCCGCGAGGCCCAGGGGGCCCGGGCGCGCCTGCCGGACCGAAGCGGATCTTTATGAACGACACCGTCAAGATGTTCCTCATCTCGCTGATCACGGCCGTGTTGGTCCAGGTCCTGCTCGGGCCGCAGATCATCAAGATGCAGATGCAACAGGGCCTGCTCCCGGCGTTCACCGCCCAGCCCGCGCAGCCGCAGCCGCCGGCCCAGCCCCAGCCGCAGCAGCCGGTCCAGCCCCAGCCCCAGCCCCAGCCCGAGGCCGCCGCCATCCCCGCCCCGAACTTCGTCGGCATGACGATCCGCGACGCCCGCAAGGCCGCCAGCAGCCAGGGCATCGCCCTCATCGAGGACGAGTCGCGCGACGCGCCCGACGCCCAGCCCGGCGAGATCCTCGAGCAGAACCCGCTGCCCACCGTGCCGCTGGCCAACCGCGAGATCCGCGTCATCACCGCCAAGGCCAAGGAGGCCCGCATCCCCAACCTCGTCGGCAAGCCGATCGCCGAGGCCAAGACGGCCCTCGCCGAGTTCGGCGTCGAGGTCACCGAGGTCCAGAAGGACTCGAGCAAGACCCCCGGCACCGTGCTCAGCCAGAAGCCCCTGCCGAACTCCAAGCTCACCCCCGGCACCCCGGTCGAGCTCACCATCGCCTCGCTCCCGCTCATCCAGGTCCCCGCCCTCACCGGCAAGTACCTCAACGCCGCCAAGACCGCGCTGAAGGACACCGGCCTCGAGCTCGGCGACCTGAAGCGGGTCGAGCACGCCGAATTCGGCGAGAACTACGTGCTCCGCCAGGACCCCGCCGCCGGCGCCAAGGTCCCGTTCGGCACGGTCGTCAACCTCACCGTCGTCGCCCCCAACTGATGCGCGCTCGGCTCCTCGCCCTGCGCCTCGCCCTGGCGCCCGCGGGCCTCGCGGGCCTCGCCTGCGCGCCCGCCGCCGAGGCCCCGCTCGCGACCCTCGAGCTCGAGATCGGCGGCATGGTCTGCGACTCGTGCGCCCGGGCGATCACCGCCGCCGTCGAGCAGCTCGAGGGCGTGCGCTCGTGCCGCGTCACCCTCGGAGAAGCCACCCCGGGCCACGGCGGCGTCGCCGGCCGCGCCGTCGTCGAGCACGACGCCCGCGTCGACGCGGCCGCGATCTCCGCCGCGATCTCCCGCATCGGCTACACCGCCTCGCCGCTCTGACGACCGCGGCCCCGACCCGCGCGCGTCGCCCCCAAGGCCCACGCATGTCCCTCCCCTCCGAACTCGTGTGCCCGCAGTGCCTCGGCGCGCTCACGCCCGTCGGCGGCCGCCACCCGCTGCCCGCCGCCCGCTGCGAGCGCTGCGACCGCGACTACGCCGCCGACCTCGGCTTCCTCGACTTCATCGGCGCCCCCGAGTCCGGGCTCGACGCCGGCAACGCCAGCATCGGCGCCCGCCTCATGCACAGCCGCCTGCTCGCCGCCGTGTACGAGCGGCTCTGGCGCCCCACCTTCATCGCCTTCGCCAGCGGCGGCCTGCCCGACTACGCCGAGGAGCTCGCGCTCGTCGAGGCCGCCCTCCGCCCCGCCGCCGGCGCCCCCGTCGTCGACCTCAGCTGCGGCCCCGGCTTCACCGGCCGCCGCCTGGCCGCCGGCGGCTCGTTCGCCCGCGTGTACGGCGTCGACTGGTCGGTCGCCATGCTGCAGCGGGCCGTCGCCGCCCAGCACCGCCCCGACGTGCCCGCCGCGCTCGCGCTCGTCCGCGCCGACGTCGTGCGCCTGCCGTTCGCCGGCGCCAGCATCGCCGGCGTGCACGCCGGCGCGGCCCTGCACCTGTGGCCCGACCCGCCCGCCGCCATCGCCGAGGCCGCCCGCGTGCTCCGCCCCGGCGGGGCGTTCGTCGCCAGCACCTTCGCCCACCCGCGCGGCGCGCCGCGCCTGTTCGGCGGCGCCGTCCACTTCGCCAGCGGCGCCCGCGTGTTCGAGGCCGACGAACTCGCCGGCCACTGCCAGGCCCACGGCCTCGAGCAGTTCACCGCCCACCGCCGCGGCGCCCTCATCCTGTTCTCGGCCCTGCGCGCCTGAGCCGATAATCTCCCGACGGCCCACCGCCGCCGGTCCGCCCCCACTCCTCGGCCCTGCGCGCCTGAGCCGATAATTTCTCAACAGCCCCAGCCTGCGCTACCCGGGCCGCCCCCGCTCGAGCGATGCCCGCGCCGACCTCGCCCCCGACGTCCCTCGAGCCCACCCGCCGCTCGCGCGCCGCCCCACGCGTCGCCCTCACCGCCCCACCACCCCCGACGTCCCTCGAGCCCACCCGCCGCTCGAGCACCCCGCGCGAGTCCACCTGCCGCTCGCACGACGCCGCGTCCCCCTCACCCCCGCCGGCACGCTTCGCCGCCCCGCCCGCATTGTTCGCCGCCCCGCGCGCCCGCCCGGGCCCCGCCACGCGCGTGCGCGCGTGCTAGGGAACCTCATGCGCCCGTCCCTCGCCCTCGGCTCCGCGCTCGCCGCCGCAGTCCTGCTCGCGGCGGCCCCGACGAGCGCCCTCATCTACACCGGGCCGACGCTCTACCTGCAGCAGCCGCACGACGGCGCCGCCGACGTGCCGCTCGACACCCGCGTCTGGCTCGACGCCCAGACCGCGACCGAGAGCCTCAACTACGTCGACGCGCGCACGCCGATCCTCCACGGCCCAGGCGGCGACGTCGAGCTCGGCACCCCCACCAAGATCGTCACTCCGCGCGGCGACCTCCTGGTCTACACCCCGGCCGCCCCGCTCGCCCCCGACACCGTCTACGAGCTCCGGACCTGCGGCGACGGCCGCTGCGACCACCGCCTCGGCCGCTTCCGCACCGGCGAGGCCGGCGACGGCGAGCCCCCCGAGGTCCCCGAGGTCGAGCGCGTGTTCACCGTCAACGGCCAGATCCGCGTCGACATCACCGGCGACGTCGACGGCATCCTCGTCGCCGACCGCAGCGCCAGCCCATTCGTCGGCGAGGCCCGCCGCGGCCCCGTGCTCGGCGTCGCCGTCCCGCCCGAGCAGACCCCGCTCGACCTCCGCATCAACGACCTGCCCGAGGACCGACACGACCTCCGCTTCGCCGTCTACGACCTCTCCGGCAACTTCTCCGGCTGGAGCGACGCCCACGCCGTCGAGCCCGAGGAGCAGTTCATGTGCGCCGTCGCCCCGCACCCCGCCCCGCCGATCGCGCTCCTGCTCGTCCCGCTGCTGCTCCGCCGCCGCCGCCGCCGCCCGTGACGCCACCGCTGCTGCCCCGCCGCCGCCCGTGACTCTGCTGCCCCTCCGCCGCCCGTGACGCGCCCCGCTCGTGACGCGCCCGCCGCCGTGTTATGAGCCGTGGGCCATGGCCGACGACCCGCACACCGATCACCCCGCGATCGGTCCCGACGGCGCCCCGCGCCTCGACGCCGCCGTCGCCGCCCCCGCGGCCGCGACCCGCACGGCGCTGAAGAACCTCCCGCGCCCCGAGCTGCTCGCCTGGGCCGTCGCGCACGGCGCCCGCCCGGCCCAGGCCGAGCGCCTGTGGGCCGCGCTCTACCGCCGCCTCGCCGCCGACTTCGCCGACATCCTCGAGATCGACGCCGGCCTGCGCGCCCGCCTGGCCGCCGCCGCGACCCTCGACGCGCTCACGGTCGACAGCGTCCACCGCGCCGACGACGGCACCGCCAAGCTGGCCTTGAGGACAGCCGACGGCGCCGTCATCGAGTCGGTGATCATCCCCGGCGTGGTCGGCGAAGACGGCCGCGCCACCCTGTGCGTGTCGAGCCAGGTCGGCTGCGCCATGAACTGTCAGTTCTGCCTGACCGCGAAGATGGGCCTGTCGCGCCACCTGACGACCGCCGAGATCGTCGACCAGGTCGTGCTCGCGCGCCGCCTGTTCCCCGAGCTGTGGCTGTCGAACGTGGTGTTCATGGGCATGGGCGAGCCGCTGCACAACCTCGCCAACGTGGTCGCCGCCACCCGCATCCTCTGCGACGACCGCGGCCTCGGCCTGTCGCACCGCCGCGTCACCGTCTCGACGTCGGGGATCGTCCCGGCCATCCAGCAATTTTTCGCCGCCTCCCCCGCCCGCCTGGCCGTCAGCATCAACGCCACCACGGAGGAGATCCGCGACTGGCTCATGCCCGTCAACCGCAAGTACCCCCTGAAGGTCCTGCTCGCCGCCCTCCGCGCCCTCCCCCTGCGCCGCCGCGAGCGCATCACCCTCGAGTACGTGCTCCTCGCCGACGTCAACGACTCCCCCGAGGACGCCCAGCGCCTCGCCGACCTCGTCCACGACCTCCCCTGCAAGCTCAATCTCATCCCCTTCAACCCCCACCCGGGCTCCGAATTCCGCCGCCCCGACCCCGCGCGCGTCGCCGCCTTCAAGGCCGCCCTCCAGGCCCGCCACCTCAATACCTCCATCCGCACCACCCGCGGCGACGAACGCATGGCCGCCTGCGGCCAGCTCGGCAGCCCCGCCGGCCGTCCCCCTCCCCGCACCCGCCGCCCCCACAGCCTCCCCCTGGTCTAGCTTCACGGCCCCTCCGGGGCCTGGGTCGGCCTGCGGCCGATCGGCCCTCCTCGTCAGCACGCCGCGCCCGCCTCGAAAGCACGCGCCTCGCATCACAACCGCACGTCGTGGTTCCCCGGCTGCCCACCGCCTGACTGCCGCCGTGCCCCCGCACCCCCCGGACCCCGGGCGGACCCGGATGCCGGGTTCCCTCGCGCGCGCCCCGTGCGGTACCATCCGGAGAGCCCGGCCCGATGTTCGACCCCTTCAAAAAGCTGAAGCTCGCCAGCGCCTTCCTCGGCGTGGACAGCCCCGCCGCGACCCCCGAGAACCTCGACATCGGCGAGCTGTTCGGCCGCCTCAGCCTGAAGGACCTGCGCGGCATGACCCTGGGGGCCGACAAGCTGCTCGAGCAGCCGGGCGTGCGCGCGCTCTACGAGAGCCGCTACCTCCCGCCGCCCGAGCCGTTCGACAAGCTGACCGACCTCGGCGAGGGCACCCTCGGCTTCGAGGTCGTCCGCTACCTCCGCCACAACAAGCTCTCGCAGCCGCAGGCCCCCAGCAGCGCCCTCGACCTCGGCGACCCCAACGTCTACCTCGGCCAGCGGGTCCGGGTGACCCACCCGATCCTCCATGTGGTCACCGAGTACGACGCGTCCCCGCTGGGCGAGCTGGCCCTGCAGGCCTACTACGTCGGCCAGCTCGACAACCTTATCAGCGGCGTGATCATCTCCTCGGTGCTCCTGCAGATCACCCGCGACTCGCCCGACCTCCTCGGCCCCGCCCTCGAGGTCACAGCCGAGGCCTATCAGCGCGGCAAGGCCGCCCGCTCGTTCCTCGGCATCGCCTGGGAGGAGCTGTGGTCGGCCCAGGTCCCGCAGCTGCGCGAGCTCGTCGAGATCCCAGCCCGCAGCTCCGCCGTCGCCCACCTGCGCTACGAGCCCGCCCCCGCCCCCGTCACCACCACCACCCGCCGCGCCTCCGGCCCCAACACCTCCGCCTTCGGCGAGGACGGCTTCGCCGCCCTCGGCCGCTCGTCGTCCTCGAGCTCCTCCAGCAGCAGCTCGTCGAGCAACCGCGGCTTCGCCGGCTTCGGCGGCTCGTCCGCCCCGGAGCCCGCCAAGCCCGCCCCGCCCGAGCGCAGCAACCGCCCCGCCGCCCCGCCCTCGACGCCGTCGAAGCTGCTCGCCAGCTTCATGGCCCTCGCCGAGGAGGAGGCCGCGCATCCCACCCCGCCGCCCGCGCCCGAACCGCCGCCCCGCCCCGAGCCGCCCCGCCCCGAGCCTCCGCGCCCCGAGCCCGCGCGCGCCGCCAGCGGACCGACCCGCTCGCCGGCCAGGCCGCCGCCGCCGCCGCCGCCGCGCCAGCAGCAGCCCGAGCCCACCTACCAGGTCGAGGAGAACTCGACGAAGATCACCCCGGCCCTCACGCCCGACGATCCCGACTACTTCTAGTCCCATCCGAAGGGGGTCCCCATGCTCGAACGACTCACCGGCACCGCCCGCACCGCGGCCCTCGCCGGCGTGCCCGCCTGGTCCGAGGTCGAGGGCCGCGACGCCATCACCCGCACCTTCAAGTTCTCCGACTTCAGCGCCGCGTTCGCCTTCATGGCCCGCGTGGCCCTGCTCGCCGAGAAGCACGACCACCACCCCGAGTGGCTCAACGTCTACGACCGCGTCGAGATCACCCTGAGCACCCACGACGCCGGCGGCCTCAGCCAGCGCGACATCCAGCTCGCCACCGCGGTCGACCGCCTCGTCCCGGCCCCATGACGCGCCTCGTCCCCCTGCTCACCCTCGTCGCGGCGCTCGCCGCCTGCGACAACACCCCGACCACCGCGCCGGTCGGCGACCGCCCCGCCGCGCCGACGCCGAGCCGCCCCGCCGACGACGACGCGGGCGCCGGCTTCGCCAGCCCCAAACAGGCCGACCCGCCCGCCGCCGAGCCCGTCCCCGGCGGCCCGCCCGACCCCGAGCTCGCCGCCAGGATCAAGGAGCGCTTCGGCGAGCGCTGCCGCTACGAGCGCGCCTGCGGCGAGCTCGTCGGCGTCGACTGCGACGCCGCCGTCGACGGCCCCTACTACTACGTCACCCGCGCCGACCTGAAGACCGTCTCGACCTGCGGCGGCGCCTGCATGGGCGGCCGCTGCACCGACTGCCCGCCCAAGGCGTGGACCTGCCCGACCTACTGAGCGCGCCCCGCCGACCTGTCCCGCGGGACACCCCGACCCCCCACCCCGGCGCCTCGCCGCGGACGCGACCCCCATGATCCTCCTCCCCGTCGTCGAGCGCCTGATCCGTCGCCGCCTGCACGCCCTCGGCATCGCCAGCCGCGAGGTCTCGACCTCCGCCGGCGACCTCCACCTCTACGAGTCGCACGGCCCCCACGCGCTCCCGCCGCTCGTCATCCTCCACGGCTTCGGCGCCAACGCGACCTCGTTCGCCCGCGTGATCGCCTACCTGCGCACCCGCGTCGGCCGCCTCATCGCCCCCGACGCCCCCGCCCACGGCTTCAGCCGCGTCGCCGGCCCCCTCAGCGTCGACCACGCCTACGCCGGCCTGGCCGAGCTGCTGCTCCGCGAGCTCGACCGCCCCGCCGTGCTGTTCGGCAACTCCATGGGCGGCGCCTTCGCCCTCCGCTTCGCCCTCGAGCACCCGTCCCGCGTGCGCGGCCTGTTCCTCTCCTCCCCCGCCGGCGCCACGGTCGACGCCCAGGACTTCGCCGCCCTGCGCGACCACTTCCGCGTCGTCGGCCTCCGCCACGCCCGCCGCCTCGTCGACAGCCTGACCCACCGCCCCCACTGGCTCAACAACGTCATCGCCCCCGACATCCTGTGGAAGTTCGGCCGCGGCCCCCTGCGCGACCTGCTCGAGTCGTTCCAGCCCGCCCACATGTTCACCGCGGAGCAGCTGGCCGAGCTGCAGGCCCCCACGCTCCTGCAGTGGGGCCGCTCCGAGCGCGTCCTCCCGCCCGCCTCGCTCGAGTTCTTCCGCCGCGCGCTGCCCGGGCACGTGACCTTCGAGGAGCCCGAGGACTTCGGCCACTGCCCCTACATGGACCGCCCCTACGCGCTGGCCGCCCGCATCGCCGAGTTCGTGCGCGACCGCGGCGAGTGACACCTGTCCCTCGGGACCGGTGAGCCTCGCGCGTCCGCCCCGCTTCACTTCGCGCCTTTGCTTTACGCGCCGCCATCCGTGAAGATGGTCGCCTGGGCTTGGTTCGCCGCGAGGCGAGGGGAGGGGGCGACCATGAGTGCACACGAGACGATCCTCGGCCACCTGATCGGATGGGGCATGCCGCGGCGCTACGAGGACGCCGCGACCGAGGGCCTGGCCTTCCTGCTGGGCCGCTACCCGCCGCTGCGCGAGCGCTTCGCCGGCCTGCTGCGCGCCGCCCAGCCCGGCCTCGAGGGCGAGCTCCGCTTCACCACCCAGGAGTCCAGCACCGACGGCCGCCCCGACATGTGCGGCCGCCAGGGCGACGCCGTGCGGGTGTTCGTCGAGAACAAGTTCGGCGCCGCCCTCACCGACCAGCAGCCCGTGGCCTACCTCGAGCGCCTCGCCGCCGAGCCCGGCCCGACCCTGCTGCTGTTCATCGCGCCCGAGTGGCGCCGCCTCTACCTGTGGCGCGAGCTGCAGGAGCGCCTGAAATCCAGAGGCCTCGCCTTCGACGAGCTCGACCAGCAAACCCTCGAGCTCACCGGCCGCGCCCACAGCCAGCGGATCCACATCCAGTCGTGGGCCGCCGTCCTGAAAGCCCTCAAAGACGCGGCCAGCGACGAAGCCCGCACCAACCTCGAGCAGCTCGAGGGCGTGTGCCGCACCGCCGACGAGAGCCCCGCCCGCCCGCTCCTGCGCGAGGAGCTGACCGACCCGCAGCTGCCCGCCCGCATGATCCAGTACGTCGACATCGTCCGCGGCGTGGTCGACAAGGGCGCCCCCGACGTGTTCCGCGGCGTCAGCGGCAAGCAGCCCCAGTACTGGTACGCGTTCGGTCAGAAGCTCCAGTTCACCGGCGACAGGGGCCCCGTCGCCTGGCTCGGCGTCGACCTCATCCGCTGGCGCAAGTACGAGACCGGCCCGCTGTGGCTCACCTTCGACTGGAACTACGGCCAGGCCAAGGTCGTCAAGGAGCGCCTGACTAAATGGGCCGCCGAGCACAAGCGCGTGCTGTGCGAGATCGAGGACGGCATCATGCTGAGCCTCGACCTGCTCACCGGTCGCGAGCAGCACGCCGTCATCGACGACGTCATCGCCCAGCTGCGCGCCGTCGCCGGCCAGATCTCCGCCAGGCCGCTGGCGAAGCCCTGAGGGCCCCGCGCCGCCCTCAGCCGTCGACGACGCCGTCGCGCGTCCAGTAGGCGTAGGGGATGCGCTGCCGCGCCAGCAGCCGCTCGCAGTCCCTGAAGTTGCGCCCGCACGGCGGCTTGGAGATCCCCATGCCCGCGATGTTGCCGCCGAACTCCTGGACCGCCAGCTCCTCCGCGTGGATGTTCGCCGCGTCGGTCGAGTCCGGGTTGGTGACCGCGGCGATGTCATGGTCCGGCGCCGCGTCATAGATGGCCTTGTAGTAGCGCTGGGTGATGCAGATGTAGTCCCCGGCGCGGTTGTCCCCCTGATCGTTGGCCAGCTTGATGATCGCCACCGTGTTCTGCGACTCCTTCTCGGGATAGTTGGTGTTGCCGAAGTACGCCATGTTCAGGTCGTGCGCCGTCTGGGCCATCCGCCGCAGCTCGGCCCGCGTGACGCCGACCTGCGCCCGCGCGCACTGGACGGGCCGCGCCGTCCTGCCCGAGAACGCCTGGAGCACCCGGCCCTGCGTCGGCGCGCGGAGGCTCGCGCGACCCGCCGGTGGTGCAGGACGAACCGCGCCCGACGAGCGCGCCAGCGAAGCACGAGCGTTCAACAACATGTCGCCAGACTAACCGCCCGCCGCCCGCGCATCTCGGCGGTTCCCTCGAACTATGCGGCCGAAGCCCGGGAGCGCGTCATCGGCGGATCCTCCGCGGCGAGCTCAGCGCTGCACCGGCAGCCCCGCCCGCACCCACCGCAGCATGCCGCCGTCGAGGTTGAACACCTTATTAAAACCCGCGTGGCGCAGGATGGCCCCCGCGCTGGCGCTGCGGGCCCCGGCGCGGCACACCACGATCACCTCGCGGTCGTGGTAACCGATCAGCTTCGGCAGCCTGCCCGCGAGCGCGTCGAGCGGCACCAGCAGCGAGCCCGCGATGTGCCCGAGCTCGCCGACGAACTCCTCCGGCTCGCGCACGTCGAGCAGCAGCGGGGGGTCGGCCGCGCGCAGCCGCGCCGCCAGCTCGGTCGCCGCCACCGCCGGCATCGCCGCCATCTCGGCCACCGTCGCGAACCCGATCTCCGCCGCCTCGAACCCGGACTGGTTGCACTGCAGCGCCTGCTGCACGCGCTCGGGGAACGGCAGCCCGAGCCCCGCCATCAGCGCCACGTACTGCGCGCGGTCCACATTAAAGAACCGCGGGTTGCCGGCCCGCTCCGCCCCGATCGTCGAGCGCGTGCTCCCGCGGTAGTCGTGCCCAGGCCACACCACGGTGTCGTCGGCCAATTTAAAAATTCGCCCCGTCACCGCGTCGTACTGCGCCCCCGCGTCGCCGCCGGGGAAGTCGGTGCGCCCCGACCCCCCGATCAATAGCGTGTCGCCGGTGAGGATCGCCCCGTCGACCAGGTAACACACCGAGTCCGGCGTATGCCCCGGCGTGTGCCACACCGCGATCGTGCCCTCCCCCAAATTGATAGTCTCTCCCTCGACCACGTGACGATCCATCAGCGGCGAGGGGCTCGCCTCGTGCATCACCCACGGCACATTTAATATCTCGCGCGCCGCTCGCCCCAGCATCATGTGATCCGCGTGCGTGTGCGTCTCGAGCACGAATTTTAATAGGAGCCCGCGCTCGCCGATCACCTGGCGGTACCAGTCGAGCCGCTCGCGAACCGGGTCGACCAGCGCCGCCTGCTCGCCCGACGTCAGCAGGTACGTCTTGCAGTTGGTCCCGTTGAGCTCCTCGATCGCGATCGCCGCCATCCCATCTCTCTACACCCGCGCCCCCCCGGGCGGTACATGCCCGGCGCGCTCCATCATCGCGGGCACCGTTCACCCTGCTGGATCCCCGTCGCCCGCGGCTGCGAGGGCTCCCGTTCGCGGACCCGCGGTCCGCTCCGCGCCCCGCTCCGCTCACGCATGTCGGGCGCCAGCTCCGGGCATCTCTCTGCCGCCGCCCCCTCGCCGCCCTGGCCCGGGCGATCGTCGACCTCCTCGTCGAACGCGATCCTCGCCCCTGGCCGCAGCCCCGCCAGGTCGACCGCCCCGCGCGTGCGCATGCGACGACCGGGCTTGCCGACCTCCGGCCCGCGCAGCTGGAGGTCGATCGCCGGCCGCGAGCCCAGCGCCTCGACCACGTGGATCGCCGCCAGCCCGTCGGTCTCGACGAGGTCGTTGTGCCCGAGCACCGTGCGGCTCGCCAGCTCGAGCGTGCCGGGCTCGACCTCGGTGAACCGCGTCTCCGCCAGCACCCCCTCGATCGCCTTGCCGAGCAGTCGATGCGGGTGCGCGTGGATCGGCGTCGCCGAGCCCGGCTCGCGGCAGATCGCCACCAGCGCCCAGCCGCTCCGCCCCTCCCAGTACGTCACCCAGCGACAGCCCTGCCCGTGCGGCAGCGGGCTCTCGCGCACGGGGATCAGCTCGCCGATCGACGGGTGCAGCTGCGTCAGCAGCCGCCGCAGCAGCGCGTCGTCGAGGCCGCCGTCGCGCTCGCTCGCGTCGAGCAGCCGCGTCGCCTCCGCCAGCGACAGCGGCGCCCCGCTCGCGAACCGCCGCCGCAGCACCCGCAGCTCGGCCTCGCCGAGCGCGCTCACGCGATACACCACAAAGCTGCCCGCCAGCGCCGTCGCCCCGATCGCCACCGCCGCCGCCGCCTGCCCGCGCGACGCCGCCGCGATCATCGCCAGCGACAGCCCGGCGATCCACAGCGACGCCCCGCCGCCGACCATCACCGCCCGCGTGCCCGCCGCCAGCAACGTGCCGAGCGCCAGGTGCAGCCCGATGCCCGCCGCAACCGTCGCCATCAACACGTCGACCACCAGCTTGTCGCCCGCCAGCAGCAGCTCCCACGCCGGCGCCGCCCCGAACACCCGGTCCCCCAGCGCCCGCACGAGCGCCAGCCCGATGTAGCCGAGCAAGAACCCCGGCACGTACGACAGCAGCCCCTGCGGCTCCGTCTTCGTCGGCCCGGTCCGCCGCAGCAGCGCCAGCACGACCAGCACCGGCGCCAGCAGCAGCACCCGCGCCGACTTGGCCGCCGCCGCCATCACCCCGCCCTCGCCGCCCATCTGGTTGCCGACGGCCACCGCGCTGGCCAGGTCGTTGACCGCCAGCCCGCTCCACAGCCCCGCCATGTCCGGCGTCAGCCCCACGAGCTCCGCGACCGGCCGGAACACCAGCATGGCCACCACGCTGAACAGGAACACCACCCCGATCGCGACCCCCTGCTCCTCGCGCCGCGCCCCGACCACCGGCGCGATCGCGTTGATCGCCGACGCCCCGCAGATCATCGTCCCGCCGGCCAGCACGTCGGCCATCGGCCTTCGCACCATCAACAGCCCCGCCAGCGCGTGCGCCACAAAGAACGCGCTCGGCAACGCCGCCGCCGCCACGCCGACGATCAACAGCAACGTCGTCGCCGCGAAGAACCCCGTCTGCACCTTCAGCCCCATCAGCACGATGCCGAGGCGCAGCACCCACTTGCCGGTGAACCGCAGCCCCGCCGCATAGCGGTCCGGCTCGCGCTCCGCGCTCGGCAGCTCGAGCCCCAACGAGCGCCGCAGCGGCGTGTTGAGCACCAGCGCCCCCAGCACCAGCGCGATGAGCACGTCCGACACGAACGGCGAGCGCGGCAGCCACCGCGCCAGCGCCACCCCGACCGCGCCGATCGTGCCCGCCAGCGCGAGCCCGGCCGCGTCCGGCCGCGACGGCAACCACTGCGGACGCCTCCTCATCGCCGCGCCACGGTACAGCGCCGCCATCACCCCGCCTACCCCACTGGACATTCGCATAGCTCGCCACCACGCCGCTTGTTACAGTCGCACGATGGCTCGTCGCCTCCTCGCCCTCGCCCTCCTCGCCGCCTGCGCGCCCGCCGGCGCCCCGCCGCCCGCCGCCGACGACGACCCGATCCTCGCGTTTCGCCGCCGCCTCGCCGACCCCGCCGCCCACCACCTCCGCGACGGCATGAAGATCGACGAGCCCGGCATGCTCGCCGCCCTGAAGGCCGCCCGCGCCGAGCACGGCGACCGCATCACCCGCCGCTGGGACGCCGACCTCCGCGCCCTCGGCGAGTCGACCGCCCCGAGCGAGCCGGCCTACCGCACGGTCCTCACCATCCACAACCCCACGGGCGCCCGCGAGG
Source organism: Myxococcales bacterium (assembly GCA_016793465.1). The sequence goes on along the minus strand of JAEUJW010000058.1, from coordinate 180,532 downwards.
CGGAGGTCATCCACCAGCTCACCGACCGCAGCGTGCACGACACCCTGCGCCGCTACCTCGGCATGTACCTGGCCATGACCATGTCGCGCGACCTCGGCACGCCGATCGCCGAGGCCGGCCGCTGGCTGGCCTTCCTCGCCATCGCCGAGCCGACGATCTCCCGCTGCGGCCCCGACCTCTGCATGGCCTACGGCGACCCCGACATCTTCGTCTTCACCCTCGGCACCCACGACGGCGCCCCGCTCGTCGACAGCGTCCGCTGGTACCAGCGCCCCACCGCGACCACGCCCGCCCCCGCCCCGCTCCCCGCGCCCCCGACCTGAACTCCACCTGTCCCCCAGGCCAGCTCCCCCGCTCCGCCCTCACCTGTCCCTCGGGCCAGCCTCACCCTCGGCCCGGCCGCCCCGCCCTCACCTGTCCCTCGGGCCAGCCTCGACCCTCGGCCCAGCCCCGCCCCTCACCTGTCCCTCGGGCCAGCCCCCGCCCCCACTCCCCCTTGCCTGCTCGCCCGCGCACCCGGCGACCTCCGCCGACCCCCGGCAGAATCCGCCGAACACGCGCCCCCGCCCGCCGCGCCCCCGCGTAACTCCGCCGGATTACCGCCGGCACGCCCCTCGCTATCATCGCCTGGCCCGTGTCCCGCCCCGACGACAGCGACCCCGACGCCGTGCTCGCCCCCCCGGCGGCCCAGCGCGTCCCCGTGCAGTGGGGCTTCTTCGCCGTCACCCTCGGGCTCGCCGTGCTGCTCGTGCTCGCCGCCGGCTCGAGCTTCTTCGCCGCCCGCCGCATCGGCTACGTGCTGATCCAGGGCGAGGGTGAGCACCTGTGGCACGGCCTGCGCGAGCGCTTCCCCCACGGCCGCCCGCCGACCGCCGACGAGCTCACCGACCTGCTCGCCGCCAACCACGACGACGGCCTGCGCTTCATCGCCGTGCACGGCGCCGGCGGCGAGCTGCTCGTCGCCACCGCCGACCCGACCTACCAGTCGCTCCCCGACATCCGCGCCGCCCTCGGCCGCGACGGCCGCGCCCGCATCAAGCGCCCGCTCGGCCCCCCCGACGGCCCCGGCGGCCCGCCCGAGGGCAAGCGCCCGCCCGAGGGCAAGCACCCCGACAGCAAGCGCGGCCGCCACCCGCCGTTCGTCGTGCTCGAGTTCGAACCGCAGGCCGCCGCCGCCCTGCAGACCCGCGCGCGCCGCGACCTGCTGGTCAGCCTCGCCGTCGCCACCGCCCTGCTGCTGAGCGCCGCGATCTTCCACCGCCTGCAGCGCCGCGCCCGCATCGCCGAGGCCGGCCTGCTCGAGCGCCGCCACCTCGCCGCGCTCGGCGAGATGTCGGCCGTGCTCGCCCACGAGATCCGCAACCCGCTCGCGAGCCTGAAGGGCCACGCCCAGCTGCTAGAGGAGCAGCTCGTCGGCGACGACCGCCGCCGGGCCAAGGCCCGCCGCATCGTCGACGAGGCCGTCCGCCTCGAGCGCCTGACCAACAGCCTCCTCGACTTCGTGCGCGCCGGGCAGATCGCCCGCACGCGCATCGACCCCCGCGCGATCGCCCGCCGCGCCATCGACATCACCGACCCCGCCCGCGTCACCCTCGACGACGCCGCCGCCCCCGACTCCTGGCCGCTCGACCCCACCCGCCTCGAGCAGGCCCTGATCAACCTGCTGCGCAACGCCCTCCAGGCCAGCGACGGCCCCGTCCTCCTCACCATCATGCCCGAGGACGGCGGCCTCGCCTTCATCGTCGCCGACCGCGGCCCCGGCGTGCCCGTGGCCCTGCGCGAGCGCCTGTTCGAACCGTTCGTCACCGGCCGCACCCAGGGCACCGGCCTCGGCCTCGCCGTCGTGCGCCGCGTCGTCGAGCTGCACGGCGGCCGCGTCACCGCCCTCTCGCGCACCGGCGGCGGCAGCAGCTTCCGCGTCTGGCTCCCGCCCGTCCCCGACTTCCCCTCGCCCCCGGAGAACTGACATGGCCCGCGTCCTCATCGTCGACGACGAACCCGGCATCCGCGAATTCCTGGCCGAGGCGCTCGGCGACGACGACCACGAGATCCTCACCGCCGACTCCGGCGAGGCCGCGTGGGCCCGCCTGTCCCGCGAGTCCGTCGAGGTCGTGCTCACCGACCTGCGCATGCCCGGCATGTCCGGCATCGACCTGCTCCGCCGCGTCAAGGAGCACCAGCCCGAGGTCGAGGTCCTCGTGCTCACCGCCCACGGCAACGTCGACTCCGCCGTCGAGGCCATGCGCCTCGGCGCGCTCGACTACCTGCAGAAGCCGATCGGCTCGCTCGCCGAGCTGCGCCTCCTGGTCCGCCGCGCCGCCGAACGCCACGCCCTGAAGAACTTCCACGAGGCCCACCAGGCCAGCACCAGCGACGCCCCCGAGCTCACCCACGGCGCCGCCGTCATGCGCCCCGTGGTCGACGCCCTGCGCAAGGTCGCCGCCACCGACGCCACCGTGCTGCTCGCCGGCGAGTCCGGCACCGGCAAGGAGGTCGCCGCCCGCGCGGTCCACCGCTGGTCGCGCCGCCACGCCGGCCCGTTCGTGGCCGTCAACTGCGCCGCGCTGTCCGAGTCCCTCCTCGAGAGCGAGCTGTTCGGCCACGAGAAGGGCGCCTTCACCGGCGCCAGCGCCCGCCAGCGCGGCCGCATCGAGCTCGCCCAGGGCGGCACGTTCTTCCTCGACGAGGTCGGCGAGCTGGCCCCCGCCCTGCAGGCCAAGCTGCTGCGCGTCCTGCAGGAGCGCAGCTTCGAACGCGTCGGCGGCGGCCAGACGGTGCGCGCCGACGTGCGCTGGATCGCCGCGACCAACCGCGACCTGCCGGCGATGATCGCCGCCGGCCGCTTCCGCGACGACCTGTTCCACCGCCTCGCCGTGTTCCCCGTGGTCCTCCCGCCGCTGCGCGAGCGCCACGAGGACCTCGAGCCCCTCGCCGAGCGCCTGCTCGCCCGCGCCTGCGCCGACCTCGGCCGCCGCCCCCTCGGCCTCGCCCCCGACGCCCGCGCCCTGCTCCACCGCGCCCGCTGGCCCGGCAACGTCCGCGAACTCGCCAACGCCCTCGAGCGCGCCGCCATCCTCGCCGACGGCGCCGCCGTGTCGGCCCGCGACCTCACCGTGCCCGGCTGGTCCGACAACCCCGCGGCGACGAGCGCCGCCCCGACGGCCCCGACCACGGTCGCGTCGCCCGCCGCCACCGCCGCCCCTCCGCGCCTGCTCGTCGACCTCGAGCGCGACGCCATCGAGGCCGCGCTGCGCCACTTCGCCGGCAACCGCACCCGCGCCGCCGAGGCCCTCGGCATCGGCGTCCGCACGCTCTACGACAAGCTGAAGCGCTACGGCCTCGACGACTGACCGCGACCCGCCCCCGCCGTCGACGGGGCTCACCGACCCGCGCCGGCGCCGCCGCGGCGAGTGCCCGCGCGCCTCCAGCCCGCCGCCGCCGCGGCGAGTACCCGCGCGCCCGCGCCCGCGGCGGCGATCTCGCCCGTCGATCGCCACGGCCGTCCGCCGTGATCTTTTTATAAGATCACGGCGCCAGCATGAGCCTGAAGAAGAGACCGGATGGTTCGTACCCCGCCCCGTTGCCCGCCGACGAGGCCGAGCGGCTGAGGGCGCTGCAGGAGTTCCAGATCCTCGACAGCATGCCCGAGCGGGCCTTCGACGACATCGCCTTCCTCGCCTCGCACATCTGCCGCACGCCGATCGCCCTCATCAGCCTGATCGACGCCGACCGCCAGTGGTTCAAGGCCCGCGTCGGCCTCGGCGTGCCCCAGACCTCGCGTGACCTCGCCTTCTGCGCCCACGCGATCCTCGAGCCCGAGCACGTGCTGCAGGTCGCCGACGCCACCCGCGACGAGCGCTTCGACACCAACCCGCTGGTCACCGGCGACCCGGACATCCGCTTCTACGCCGGCGCCCCGCTGGTCACCGGCGACGGCCGGGCGATCGGCACCCTGTGTGCGATCGACCGCAAGCCCCGCGAGCTCGACGCCGATCAGACCCGGGCCCTGAAGGCCCTCTCGCGCGAGGTCATGACCCAGCTCGAGCTGCGCCGCACGATCCTCGGCCTCGAGCGCGCCCTCGCCGACGCCAGCGCCGCCCGCCTCGCCGGCGACGGCGCCCACGCGGCCCGCACCGAAGTCGAGGACCGCATGCGCGCCATCCTCAACCGCATGCAGCAGCACCAGCGCCGCTGCGCCCCCTGACGCCCCGCCTCACCACGCCGCCGCGCCCCGCGGCCCACCCTGACCGACCCCCACGCGCCCGCCCGCCGCATCCGCGCGTCATCGACCGCCCCTCGCCGCACCCGGGGCTCGATCCGGCGGGTTCTGCCGACCCCCAGCAGAACCCGCCGCCTCTCCTCGCTCCGCCCCCGCGCCAGACCTGCCGCCGCCGCTGGCACGCTTCTCGCTTTACCCCGGGCGTGCGCATCCAGTCGTTCCTCCTGCTCCTCGCCGGCCTCGCCGCCTGCACCGACCCCACCACCCCCGGCGCCGAGGGATCCTCCACCGGCGCCGCGGACACGAGCTCGTCGACGGGCGGCGACAGCCCGACCGGCGACGGCCCGACCTCCGGCACCACCGGCCCCGACGCCACCGACACCTCGGCCGGCCCCACCAGCGACCCGACCACCGCGCCCACCACCGGCGACCCGACCACCGACGGCGCCTGGACCCCCGCGCAGTGTTACGACGGCTGGGACGACCTCCTCGACCTCTACCCCGACGCCGGCGCCCTCGGCGACTGTCCCGCCGGCCCCGGCTTCACCGTGCTGCGCTCGCTGCTCGTCGTCGACGGCCTGACCATCGACAACGACGGCACGCCGATGACCCCCTGCGTCGAGGCCCGCTGCGACGCCGACTACGCGTACATCGCCAGCAACGACCTGCCGCACTACGACTTCGTGCCGATCACCCCCAACGCGCTGACCGAGGCCCCCGGCATCGTCCGCGTCCCGCTCGCGCCGTCCGCCCCCGGCGACGCCGTGGCCGCCGACGGCCCCGAGGTCCAGGACGGCTGCGTCGACGCCTACGACCAGTACGTCGCCGACCCCGGCCAGGCCACCACGCGCGAGCCGTCCGGCCTGTGTGTCATGGCCGACGCCGACGTCCCCTACCTCCGCGAGACCCTCGAGAGCGGCGAGACCTCCACCACCCACAAGATCAACTGCCTCGGCACCATCGCCGTGCTCATCAACGGCGTGGTCGTCTGCGGCCCCAACGAGGCCGGCAACCCCGACCCCTACGGCAACCCGTTCTTCTACATGCCCGACCTCGCCGGCGAGCCCTACGTCGAGGGCATGTCGCCCGCCCTCGACCTGTGCGGCGGCCACACCGGCGGCAGCATGCACTACCACGGCGCCAACGCGGCCTGCTTCGTCCAGGCCCCCGACGGCACGCCCGCCAACTCCTACGCCGCCGCCTCGCAGGCGTGGGACCTCGAGCAGATGCTGCAGGGCCCGTGCAGCGAACCCTCGCCGATCCTCGGCTGGAGCCCCGACGGCTACCCGATCAAGGGCCCGTGCGTGTGCGCCGACGCCGACTGCACGACCGTCAAGCGCGCGCGCTCGTCGTGGGTCTACAGCGGCCTCGGCAGCTGGGGCGACCCGCAGGACGGCGACCTCGCCACCGAGAACCAGCCCTGCAGCAGCGACGACGACTGCGGCGGCCAGACCGGCAACTTCCGCTGCGCCCCCGTGCTCGTCGGCGACGCCGGCGACGCCGGCACCGTCGTCGAGAAGCGCTGCGCCCTGCTCGACTACTCGTGGTGCACCCACCGCTACGTCGACCGCTCGACCCACGGCGGCGCCGCCGACTTCCTCTACCTCGACCGCTGCAACGGCCACGAGGGCCCCGACGGCTACGCCTACCACGCGACCGCCTCGTTCCCCTACGTCCAGGCCTGCTACCACGGCGTGCCCGCGGAGATCGCCGTCGGCGGCATGGGCATGGACGACGGCCCGCCGATGGACGGCGGCATGGACCCGCCGATGTGCATGCAAGGCCAGATGATGATGTGCTGCGGCGACGACAACTGCGACGGCCCCGAGACCGCCGACAACTGCCCCGAGGACTGCGCATGAGCGCCCGCGACCGCCTCCGCCCGCCCCTTTCGAACCTGTCCCTCCGGACAGCCAGGTGCCCCGCGCCCCGGCCCGCCACCACCATCCACCGCCGGCAAGCCAGCGACGCGACCACCGACCCGTCCGGAGGGGCAGCCGCCTCCGACCTGTCCCCCGGGACATCCACCGCCACCCGGCCCCCGGCCCGCCCTCACGACCTGTCCCTCTGGACAGCCCGCGCCGCCGCCTCGCTCGCCCTCGCCGCCGCGCTGAGCGCCTGCGGCCCCGGCCCCGCGCTCCCGACCCGCGAGGGCCCCGCCGCCCCGCTCGCCCTGCCCGCCGGCACCCCCGTCGCCTACGTGCTCGACTGGTCGTGGGACGACGCCCGCCGCGAGGGCGACGCCCACGTCTTCACGACCGCCCGCGGCTACACCGTCACCCTCGAGACCGCCTACCTGGCGACCGGCCGCGCCGAGCTCGTCCCATGCAGCGAGCGGCCCGACCTCGCCAGGGCCGTCTCGTCCCTCCTCATCCCCACCGCCAACGCCGCCCACGCGCGCGTCGGCGACAGCTCGGCGGTCAGCGCCCCCGTCGTCGAGCCGCTGCACGCCGCGCGCCCGCACCTGTTCGGCCGCGCCTTCGCCAGCGGCAGCGCCTACTGCGGCCTCCACCTGCTCGGCGTGCCGATCAGCGCCGAGGCCTCCGACGGCTTCGCCCTCGCGCGCGAGAGCCTCGTGCTCACCGGCCACTGGACGGCCGGGGGCAGCGACGAGCGCCACCCGCTGCGCACCAGCATCAACCTGCAGGACGGCAGCCTGCGCCCGCTGTCCGGCTGGACCGAGTTCCCCGCGGGCCTCGCCCCCGCCGGCGCCCGCGTCGCCGTGGTCGCCACCCGCCACCCCACCAGGGCCTTCGACGACCTCGACCTCGCCGCCCTCGACGACACCGACCTCGCGTTCGCCGTGCTCGGCAACCTGCTGCAGACCACCGACGTCCGCGTCGCCACCCGCGACTGATCCGCGGCGCGTTCCGTGCTATGCATGGAGCCCATGGACGCTCCGAGCGACGCCGACGTGCACGCCGAAGATCCGGTGGTATACCCCGTCACCGATCACGTGGGCGAGAGCGGCCTCCAGAGTCTCATCATTCGCGGCCTCCTCGCCCTCCTGGACGACTATTTCGCGGCCCTCGGCCGCCCCGTGCTCGCCGGCGGCGATCAGTTCATCTACTACAAACAGTTCGACAACCGCTCCGTCGTCGCCCCCGACATCTACCTCATCGACGACGAGACCCTCTCCCAGGGCGACATCAAGAGCTGGAAGGTCTGGGAGCGCGGCGGCAAGGTCCCGACCCTCGCCCTCGAGATCGTGTCGAGCGACTATCGCAAGGACTACCGCCCGGAGATCGTCGCTCGCTACCAGGCGCTCGGCGTCCGCGAGCTCGTCCGCTACGACCCCGAGCCCGAGGGCGACACCCGCCGCCTGTTCTCCCACTGGCTGCGCGAGCCGTCGGGCCTGCTGGCGCCGCGACAGACCCTGCCAGATCGCGTGCGTTCGGCCGCGTACGACTTCTGGCTCGTCCGCCGCCCCGACCGTACGCTCGGCCTCGCCACCGGCGCCAACGGCTTCACCGCGTGGAAGACCGCCGGCGAGCGCCGAGTCGAGGCCGCCGAACGAGCCGCTCACCAGGCCGAACGAGCCGCCGCCGCCGCCGAGGCCGCCGCCCGCGAGGCCGCCGCCCGCGAGGCCGCCGAACGAGCCGCCCGCGAGGCCGCCGAGGCCCGGGTCGAGCGCCTCCTCGCCGAGCTCGCCCGCTCCCGCGGCGAGGCCTGACGCCTACTCGTCCCCGACCTTCGCCCTGAACGTCGACTGTATCGGCGGCAGCGGGGCCCGCCCCGTGAGCATCGCGATCTCCACCCCGTACAGGTCCGCCAGCCGCTGCAGGTCGATCGCCAGCGGCTCGGCGTCGCCAGCCTCCCACGCCGTGATCGTCGGCCGCGACACCCCGAGCGTCGTGGCGACGCTGGCTTGAGACAGGCGAGCGTACGCCCGAGCGAGGCTCAGCCGCCGACCCAACTCGACTCGCAGGGCGAGCCGCTCGCTGTCCGGCTTCTTGCGCACCCGCGGAACTTGCCACGCTGCGCGTTCACGGAATACATTTGTATATTTATATTTACCAAAAGTAAATTTAATTTTACCATTTATTCAATCCATCATGTCCACCTCCCACGGCATCAAGTTCACCCTCCGAGACGAGCACCTCGTCCTCCTCCTGCGAGACGCCGACGGCGTCTCGATCGTCCCGCCCCGCGAGACCGAGTACTCCGTCCGCCTCGAGCGCACCGCCCTCGACGGCACGCCTCGCGGCGCCCGCGACTACGCGAGCGTCGACGACTTCATCGACGGCGTCTGGACCGAGTCCGACGAGCTCATTCGTTGAGCGCCGCGTCGATCCTCCGGCCGCGCCGTCGCGTCGACAGCGGTTCGTCCTGGCATTCGCAAGAACACGCGCTACAACGCGGCCCTTGAATGCCCAAGCTGCCCCACGAGGCGCTGGTCCGGCTGGTCCGGGCGGCGCCGGCGATGGTGGTCGACCTGCTGCGCTCCGTGATCGACGGGCTGCCCGAGGCCGACGCCCAGATCTTGCCGCAGGTCACCGCGGCCGAGCTCGTCAACCTCGACCTGCCGGAGTTCCGCGCCGACGCGGTGCTCGTGCTCGGCGATGCGGACGCGCCGATCGAGACCTTCATCCTCGAGGTCCAGGGCGAGCCGTCGGCCCGCAAGCGCCGGACCTGGCCGCTGTACGTCACGGGCTTCGAGGTCCGCCACGACTGCCCGGCGACGCTGGTGATCTTCGCGCTCGACGACGACGTCGCGGAGTGGTGCAGCGAGCCCATCGTGTTCAGCCGCGGGCGCGGTCGTCTGCACCCGGTGGTGCTCCGCCCGCGACACATCCCCCGGGTCACCGATCCCGCCGTGGCGGCCGCGGCGCCCGAGTTGGCGGTGCTGTCGGTCGCGGCCCACGGGCGCGAGCCGGGCGCCGAGCACATCGCCAGGGTCGCGCTGGAGGCGTGCTACCGCCTCGACACCCAGGCGAGGCACCATTATGCTGACTTCATCATCGCCTTCCTCGGGCAAGTCGCCCGGGCAGCACTCGGAAAGATCATGCAGCTCGACGACCGCAACCCCTACTTCAGCGAAGAGTTCCGCCAGTCGTGGGCCGGAGGCTGGGCCGAGGGCATCGCCGAGGGCAAAGCCGAGGGGGAAGCGCTCGGCGAGGCCCGGACCCTGCTCCGGCTGCTGCGCCTGCGCGGGTGGACCGTGGCGCCGGAGCTCGAGGCCCAGGTCGTCGCCTGCCGCGACGACGCGCTGTTCGAGAAGTGGACCGCGCGGGTGCTGACGGCGGCGAGCCTCGACGAAGTGTTCGCGTAGCCCACGCCGCCGCGTCGAGCGCCCTCACGCCAGCCGCAGGTCGCCGAACTCCCCGCGCCTCAGCACCACCGCGTGCTCCGCCAGCAGCTCGACGAGCCGCGGCCCCTTCGCCACCAGCGCGAACCCCTGGGGCGCACGCTGCCGCGTCGTCATTGCCCGCACATGAGACATCGTCCCAGTGTCTCACGGACCATGTCCCACGAGTACTGTACGAACGACCAGATCGCACAACCTCGAGACTGCCGACATTCCCCGCTACTCTGGACGTCTCGCGCGATGCGACCACCCGCCCCGAGCCCGCCGCCGACCAGCACCCGCGAGGCCTACGCGCAGATCCGCAATTTCCTGGTCGGCCGACTCGTCGGAGCCACCCGCGACGAAGCCCTCGTCGAGGAGCTCTTGATATGCATCTTCTGTCGGGCCCTCGCGGCCCGCGAGCGCCGCCAGCTCCCCATCGACCCCGACGGGCTGCTCGCCGCTCACCGCGACCTCCTCCGCCGCCTAAAGACCATCCTCCCCGACGTCTTCGCCGACTCGGCCGCGCTTCACCTCGACGCCGAGTGCCTGCAGTACGTCGACCGCCGCCTCGCCGGCATCGACTTCGCCGACCCGCACGCCGACCCCATCGGCGACGCCTACGAGACCTTCACCGGCGCGGCCCGGCGCGGCGCCGAGGGCCAGTTCTTCACCCCGCACGCCGCCGTGCGCCTGCTCGTCGAGCTCGTCGACCCGCGCCCCGGCGAACGCGTCATCGACCCCGCGTGCGGCGCCGGCGGCTTCCTCGGCCACGTCGCGCGGCGCCTGCTCCACCGCGGCGCCGACCCGACCGCCATCGCCGCCGCGCTCGTCGGCATCGACAAGGACCGCCAGCTCGTCCGCCTCGCCCGCGCCCACGTCGGCCTCGTCACCCTCACGCCCGCGCGGATCTTCTGCGGCGACTCGCTGGCCTGGACCCCCGATCACGGCGCCGTCATGCCCGACCCCTCCGCGATCGGCAGCTTCGACGTCGTGCTCGCCAACCCGCCGTTCGGCGCCCGCATCGTCGCCGCCTCCGACGCCGTGCGCGGCACCTTCGCCCTCGGCCACACCTGGCGCCGCGACGGCGACGCCTGGGCCCCCACCGCCGAGCTGCAGGCCCGCGTCGCCCCGCAGATCCTGTTCGTCGAGCGCCTGCTCGCGCTCGTCCGCCCCGGCGGCCGCGTCGGCGTCGTCCTGCCCGAGAGCATCGTCTCCGGCAAGACCTACCGCCACGTCGTCCAGCACATCCGCGACACCGCCCACCTGCGCGCCGTGCTCGGCATGCCCGAGGAGCTGTTCAAGGTCTCGGGCAAGGGCGGCACCCACACCAAGGTCTGCCTCCTGCTGCTCGAGAAGAAGTCCCCCGCCACGGCGCCTCGCCCGATCTTCATGGCCGAGGCCCAGTGGTGCGGCAACGACAGCCGCGGCCGGCTCATCGAGCGCGACGAGCTGCCGGAGATCGCCCGTCGCTGGCGCGCCGCGTCCACCGGCGACCCCGCGCCCGCGAGCCGCCTCGGCCACCTCGTGCCCGAGCACGCCCTCCGCGACAACGTGCTCGCCCCCCGCTACTACGACCCCGAAGTGACCGCCGAGCTCGACCGCCTCGCGGCCAGCCACGAGCTCGTCAGCGTGCGCTCGCTGCTCGCCGACGGCACCCTCGAGATCGCCTGCGGCCACGAGGTCGGCAAGCTGGCCTACGGCGGCGGCACCGTGCCGTTCGTCCGCACCTCCGACCTCTCCAACTGGGAGATCAAACGCGACCCCAAGCACTGCGTCAGCGACGAGGTCTACGCCGCCCTCGCGCCCCGCCAGGACGTGCGCGCCGGCGACATCCTGATGGTCCGCGACGGCACCTACCTGATCGGCACCTGCGCGTTCATCAGCGAGTACGACACCCGCATCGTCTACCAGAGCCACCTATTAAAGCTGCGGATCAAGCGCCCCGATCGCCTCTCGCCCTACCTGCTGCTCGCCGTCCTCGGCAGCGAGCCGGTGCAGCGGCAGATCCACGCCAAGCGGTTCACACAGGACATCATCGACTCGCTCGGCGATCGCACCTCCGAGCTCGTGCTCCCGCTCCCCCGCGACCAGGGCACGCGCCGCCGCATCGCCGACACCGTCCAGCGCTCGATCCAGGAGCGCATCGCCAGCCGCGAGCTCGCCCGCCAGGCCTGCCTCGACGTCGTCCGCACCTGAGCCGCACGCCCGCATCTGCCCGGCGCCACGCTCGCCAGCACGCGCGTCGCCGCCGCGGCCCGAACGACCCTCACCCGCGCCCGCGCCGCGCCGCGCGCCCCGCTTGATACACTCCCCCGATGCCCCCCCGGTGCGCGCGCAGCCTCCTCGCCCTCGCCCTCGCCGCCTGTCAGGGCACCCCCGCGGTCGACCCCACCAGGACAGCCGCCGCGAAGACCGACATCGCGAAGTCCGACATCACCAGCTCCGACGTCACCAGGTCCGACATCACGAAGTCCGACATCACCAGCTCCGACGTCACCAAGTCCGACGTCACCCGGACCGACCCGCCCTCCGGGCCCCCGCCCGAGCTCGACGCCCCCGCGGACGACGTCAGCTACACCCCCGGCCCGCTCGCGGCCACCGCCGTCGACGGCGGCGTGCTCGTGGTGTGGTCGCGCCACGACGCCGCCGCCGGCAAGAGCGAGGTGCTGGCGCTGCTCCTCGACGAGCAGGGCCGCGTCGCGGGCAGCCCCCGGCTCGTGCGTCGGACCAGCGGGCAGATCCTCGACCTCGCCGTGCACCGCCGCGACGGCGCCGCCTGGCTGGCCTGGTTCTCGCTCCTCGCCGACGCCCCGCGGGCGCGCGGGCTGGTCGCGGCCATGTCGCTCGCGGCCGACCTCTCGTCCGTGCGCCCGCCGATCACCCTCGGCCAGTTCTCCGACGAGTCGATCCTCGCCTGGCCCGAGCGCGACCTCCTGCGCGTGCTCGACCTCGCCGGCGGCGCCGCCGCGGTGGCCGCCGCCGGTCCGTCCGCCGAGTGCATCGACATCGTCACCGACCGCCCGAGCAAGTGCCCCGCCTTCAACCTGTTCTGGGCCCATGAGGACGGCACCTTCGTCAAGGCCGCGCACCAGGGCGCCGACGGCGGCGACCCCGGCATCAACAGCTTCATCGACATCGGCACCGGCGTCATCCTCGACACCTTCGCCTGGCACGGCGGCGCCACCTTCTCGACGCTGCACGCCGCCTACGAGCAGCCGGCCTCCGACCTCCCGCTCGCGCTCCCCGACTGCCGCCCGCCGTTCGCCCGCGGCTTCACCGGCGACGCCATCGTCACGCTGTGCCCCGACGACTACGCCGCCGACGACGAGAAGTGCACCCACAACGGCGCCCCCGTCGAGGAGGGCACCTGCCCGCACGTCCACGCCGTCGGGCCGGGCGGCAAGCCGGTCTCGCCCGCCGGCAAGACCCCCGATCGCCTCGTCGCCCTCGTCACGCAGAAGACCCGGTGCGTCGACGGTCGGCCCGTCGTCGAGGTCGCGTGGAGGGGCGGCCCGCCGCTGAGGCTCGACCCGCTGGCGCCCGGCGCCTCGCTCGACCTCGTCGCCGAGCTCGGCCTGTGGACCGGCCGCCACGCCGTCAAGATCTCCGGCGACGGCGCGCGCGAGCGCTGGACCTGCACCAAGGCCGCGTTCACCCTCGCCGAGGCCCTCACCGACGAGTTCCCGCTCGACCCACCGGCCCGCGACCTGAAGGCCGTCCCGCACGCCCCGTAGAGCCCGAGCATGGCACGCGTCGACAACCACAGCCTCACCAACCTCCCGCTCGGCCGCAAGCTCGCCGCCTCGTTCGCGCTCGTCGGCGGCCTCGCCCTGTTCGTCGCCGAGTGGCTGCTCGAGGTCACCCTCCTCACCTACGACAGCTCCGCCGGCTCCCTGCTGCACTGGGGCCGCGGCCTGCAGGTCCTCCACACCAGCCGCCCCGCCCTGTTCTGGGCCCTGTTCGGCGTCCACGTCGCCAGCCTCGCGGTCGTCATCGGCGTCACCAGCTCGCTCCTGCAGCGCGTCGCCCTCGCCCGCGGCGCGCGCAAGGCGTTGGTCGGTCTGCTCACCGCCGTCGGCGCGTTCGACATCCTGTGCTGGTTGCTGCTGCCGCACTGGTCCGGCGCCACGCGCTGGCTCGGCGTCGGCGTCGCCGTCGAGGCCGCGCTGCTGGTCGTCGCCGTGCTGCGCCCGCTGTCCGAGATGTGGGTCTACCGCCGCTGGCGCGGCGCCGGCGGCCAGCCCGTGCGCGTGGTCATCGTCGGCGGCGGCTTCGCCGGCCTCTACGCCGCCATGCAGCTCGACCGGGCGCTCGGCTACCACAAGGACCTGAAGATCACCGTCATCGACAAGCGCAACTACTTCCTGTTCCCGCCGCTGCTGCCGAGCGTGGCCGCCGGCGCGATCGAGACGCGCCAGGTCACCTACCCGTTCCGCCGCATCTTCGAGGCCACCAACATCACCTTCAAGAAGGAGCGGGTCGACCGCATCGACGTCGAAGGCAAGCTGATCCACGCCCGCGTCGACGTCGACGACGACCCCGTCACCGGCGCGCCGACGGTCATCTACTGCGACACCCCCTACGACTACCTCGTGCTCGCCCCCGGCTCCGACACCAACACCTTCAACACCCCCGGCGCCGTCGAGCACGCCTTCTTCATGCGCGAGCTCGGCGACGCCATCGCCGTGCGCAACCACATCATCGACTGCTTCGAGCGCGCCGCCCGCGAGACCGACGCCGAGCGCCGCCAGGAGCAGCTCACCTTCGTGATCGTCGGCGCCGGCCCGACCGGGGTCGAGCTCGCCTCCGAGATCCGCGACCTCATCGACCACGTGCTGATGAACCGCTACCCCGAGGTCACGCCCGCCGAGGTCAAGGTCATCGTCATCCAGTCGGGCGAGCAGATCCTGCCCGGCTGGCACCCCAAGATCGTCGACAGCGCCGGCCAGCGCCTCTCGCACCTGAAGGTCGACCTGCGCCTCGGCCGTCGCGTCGTCAAGGTCACGGGCTTCGCGGTCGAGCTCGACGGCGGCGAGAAGATCTGCACGCGCACCACCGTGTGGTGCGCCGGCGTCAAGCCCTCGCCGCTGCTGGCCGCCTGCGGCCTCCCGCTGCACAAGTCCGGCCGCGTCGAGATCGACGCCGACCTGCGCGTCAAGGGCCGCCCCGACGTGTTCGTGCTCGGCGACGCCGCCTTCCTGCTGCACGAGGACAAGCCGCTCCCGCCGCTCGGCCAGGTCGCCTTCCAGCAGGGCAAGCACACCGCCGACAACATCGTCGCCCTGCTGCGCCAGCGCCCGCCGAGGCCCTTCAAATATTTTAATTACGGCTCGCTCGTGTCGGTCGGCGAGCACTTCGCGTCGGTCGACCTCATGGGCATCCGCCTGTCCGGCTTCATCGCCTGGTGGATCTGGCGCACCCTGTACCTCGCCAAGCTCGTCGGCTTCGCCAACAAGGTCCGCGTCATGCTCGACTGGACCCTCGACCTCATCGTCGAGCGGTCGATCGCCCAGATCGCCGCCGACCGCCGCGACTTCACCACCAGGGACCTCGAAGGCGGCGCCGCCCTCGCCCCCCGCCCCGGTCCACCCCCGCCGTGACGTGATACACTCGCGCCATGGCGCTCGCCCGCAAGCTCGCGACCTACGACGACCTGCTCGCCCTCCCCGAGGACGCCCGCGCCGAGCTGCTCGCCGGCGAGATCGTCGCCCAGCCGTCTCCGACCGTCCGTCACCAGCGGATCAACGCCAAGCTCGGCTACCGGATCAGCGGTTCGTTCGATTACGACGACGACGACGGGCAGGGACCGGGCGGCTGGTGGATCGTCCAGGACGTCGACATCCGCTTCACGGCCCATGACGTGGTGCGCCCGGACCTCAGCGGCTGGCGTCGCGCTCGTGTGCCGGTACTCCCCGATTCGCGTCCGGTCGACGTCGTGCCCGACTGGATCTGCGAGATCCTCTCGCCCTCCAACGCCAAGCGCGACCGCGGCTACAAGTCGGACCTCTACGCCACCCACGGCGTCAGCCACTACTGGATCGTAGATCAGGTCGAGGGCCTGCTCGAGGCCTTCGCCCTGCGCGGCGGCACCTGGTCGCGCATCGGCATGTACGACGACTCGCAGCGCCACCGCATCCCGCCGTTCGACGCGGTCGAGCTGTCGCTGCGCGGCCTGTTCAAGCCGCCGTCGCCGCAGACGTGACGCCGACCCGCGGCGCCTCGGCCCTGCTTCACCGGTTCTGGGGCCTTCGCACCCCGCCGGAGCGGCGTTCACACCCGGGCAAAACCGCGGTCCTGCGATCTGTGTCTGACCCTCTGCGAGGGCGAGTTATCCTCGCGCCGGGCCTGCACATGCAACTGACGATCCGCGACCTCACCAAGACCTACCCCAACGGTGTGAAAGCCCTGCAGGGCATCGACCTCACCATCCCGCCGGGCATGTTCGGCCTGCTCGGCCCCAACGGCGCCGGCAAGTCGACGCTCATGCGCACGATCGCCACCCTGCAGGACCCCGACAGCGGCACGATCACCTTCGGCGACATCGACGTGCGCAAGCAGAAGGCCGCGCTGCGCGAGGTGCTCGGCTACCTCCCGCAGGAGTTCGGGCTCTACCCCAACCTCGCCGCCGAGCACATCCTCGACCACTTCGCCGTATTGAAGGGCATCACCGACCGACGCGCGCGCAAGGCCCAGTGCGACGCGCTGCTCGAGCAGACCAACCTCGCCGCCGACCGCAAGAAGGCCGTGGGCGGGTTCTCGGGCGGCATGAAGCAGCGCCTCGGCATCGCCATCGCCCTGCTCGGCAAGCCGCGTTTAATAATTGTCGACGAGCCGACCGCCGGCCTCGACCCGACCGAGCGCCACCGCTTCCTCAACCTGCTCGGGGAGATCGCCGCCGACGTGGTCGTCATCCTCAGCACCCACATCGTCGGCGACGTCGCCGAGCTGTGCCCCTCGTTCGCGATCATCGCCGGCGGGCGCGTGCTCTACACCGGCTCGCCCGAGGCGGTGCTCGGCACTCTTAAAGGCAAGATCTGGCGGCGGATCGCCAGCAAGGCCGAGCTGGCCGAGCTCCACCGCAGCCTCCACGTCATCTCCACGCGCCTCGTGATCGGCCGCCCGGTCGTGCACGTGCACCACGAGGGCTCGCCCGGCCCCGAGTTCGAGCCGGTCGAGCCCGACCTCGAGGACGTGTACTTCCACCAGATCTCGGGCGCCACGCGGAGGGCCGCATGAGCCAGCTCCTCGACTTCGCCGGGTTCGAGCTGCGCTACCACCTGCGCCGCCCGCTGACCTACGTGTTCATGCTGGCGATGTTCCTGTGCGGCTTCGCCTTCATCGCCAGCAGCGGCGTGCGGGTCGGCGGCGCCAGCGGGGCGGTGCACGTCAACGCCCCGTACATCCTCAACATCGCCGTCGCCACCCTGACGCTGGCCGGCACGATCCTCACCTGCGCGATCGCCGGCACCGCGATCCTCCGCGACTTCGAGCTGAAGACCCACGAGCTCCTGTTCACCACCCGCCTGCGCAAGTCGAGCTTCGTGTTCGGCCGCTTCATCGGCGCCTGGCTGGTCACCTCGCTGGTGTTCGCGTCGTGCACGCTCGGGCTGTGGTTCGGCTCCCTCATGCCCTGGGTCGACGGCGACAAGCTCGGCGCGTTCAGCCTCGCCGCCCACCTGTGGCCGGTGCTCGTCTACTCGCTGCCGAACGCCCTGCTGGTCAGCGCCCTGTTCTTCGCGGTCGGCATCCTGACGCGCAGCTTCCTCGCCGTCTACATCCAGGGCATCGTCCTGTTCGTCGCCTACATCATGGCCCAGTCGAGCCTGGCCGACATCGACAACCGCACGCTCGGCGCGCTGCTCGACCCGTTCGGCCAGATCGCCACCCGCGTCGCCCAGGAGTACTGGACCGTCGCCGAGAAGAACAGCGAGCTCATCCCGCTGACCGGCGTGCTCCTGGTCAACCGCCTGATCTGGATCGGCGCCGCCCTGCTGGTCATGCTCGGCGCCTTCAAGCTGTTTCGCATGGAGGCGTTCCCCGGCGCGCGCCGCCGCGGCAAGCCCGTCGTCGCCGCCGAGCGTGAGCCGGTCCAGCACAACCTCGACATCCCCGCGGCCCCGCGTCACAGCGGCCTCGCCGCGCAGATCGCCGGGTTCGTCGCCCTCGTCCGCCTCTACTACCGCGACGTCGTGCGCGCGCGGCCGTTCATGGCGATCGTGGCGATCGGCATGGTCTTCCTGATGTTCGTCGCCTACCAGTCGGACCAGCTCTACGGCACCAAGATCTACCCGGTCACGTACTCGGTCGTCGAGGTGATCGAGAGCTTCTCGCTGTTCTTCCTGATCCTCACCGCCGTCTACGCCGCCGAGCTGACCTGGCGCGAGCGCGGCCTGAAGTGCGACCAGATCCTCGACGTCACACCGACCTCGACCACCGTCACCTTCGCCAGCAAGATCGTCGCCCTCCTGCTGGTCTACGCCACCTTGCTGCTGTTCCTCATCGGCTTCGGCCTGCTGTTCCAGACCTTGAAGGGCTACACGAACTACGAGGTCGGCGTGTACTTCGCCGCCCTCTACGGCGTCACCTTCCCCAACCTCGCCCTCGTCGTCTTCCTGGCGTTCTTCCTGCAGACGATCGTCGACAACAAGTACCTCGGCATCGCCCTGCTGGTCGGCTACTACGTGCTCACCCTCGTGCTCGGCGAGTGGGGCATCCAGCACCCGCTCGCGGTCTACGGCGGCGCGCCCAACCCGGTCTACTCGGCGATGAACGGCTTCGGCCCCAACGTCGGCATGTTCACCTGGATGACCCTGTACTACGCGGCCACCGCCCTGGTCCTGCTGACGTTCGGCCGGCTGCTGCTGACCCGCGGCACGCCGACCGGCAGCCGCGCTCGCCTCCGCATCGCCCGCGGCCGCGTCACCCGCGGCTGGCTGGCGTTCTGCGGCCTCGCGCTCGCGACCTGGGCCGGCCTCGCCTGGTACGCCCACCACAACATCGACGTGCTCAACACCTACCGCAACAGCAACGACCGCGAGGCGCTGCAGGCCGAGTACGAGCGCACCTACAAGCAATATCAGACCCTGCCCCAGCCGCGCATCACCGGCGCCGACGTGCACGTCGACCTCTGGCCCGAGCGCGGCCACGCCCGCGCGAGGGGCACCTACACGCTCGTCAACCGCCACGCCACCGCGGTCGAGCGCGTCCACGTGCTCACCAACGAGGCCCTGACGATCCACAGCCTCGAGTTCGCCGGCGGCGCCACCCTCGAGCAGGAGGACCCGCGCCTGCGCTACCAGATCTGGAAGCTCGACACGCCGCTCGCCCCCGGCGCCACCTCGACCCTGAAGTTCGAGACCGGCGCCGAGCGCGAGGGCTTCGGCCAGGGCGGCCGCTCCACCAGCGTGGTCGCCAACGGCAGCTTCATCAACAACACCGAGCTCATGCCGATGCTCGGCTACCAGGAGGGCTTCGAGCTGGCCGAGGACGACAAGCGCAAGGAGCAGGGCCTGCCCGAGCGCCCGCGCATGCACGCCTACGACGACACGGCCGCGCGCCAGAACACGTACATCGCGTCGGACTCCGACTGGATCGACTTCAAGGCGTCGGTGTGCACCGCGCCCGACCAGATCGCCGTCGCCCCCGGCTATCTGGAGAAGGAGTGGCAGCAGGACGGCCGCCGCTGCTTCGCCTACGCGATGGACAGCAAGATCCTGCACTTCTACTCGTTCCTGTCGGCCCGCTACGAGGTCCTCCGCGACGAGCACGACGGCGTGAAGATCGAGGTCTATTACCAGAAGGGCCACGAGTACAACCTGGCCCGCATGGTCGAAGCGGTGAAGAAGTCGCTCGACTACTTCAGCAAAAACTTCGGGCCGTACCAGCACCGCCAGGCCCGCATCCTCGAGTTCCCGCGCTACGCGAGCTTCGCCCAGGCGTTCCCCAACACCATCCCGTACTCGGAGAGCATCGGCTTCATCGCCCGCGTGCGCCCCGACGACCCCGAGGACCTCGATTACCCGTTCTACGTGACGGCCCACGAGATCGCGCACCAGTGGTGGGCCCACCAGGTCATCGGCGCCGACGTGCAGGGCGCGACCATGCTGTCCGAGTCGCTCGCCCAGTACTCCGCCCTCATGGTCATGGAGGACGAGTACGGCCCCGCCAAGATGAAGAAGTTCCTGCAGTACGAGCTGCGCCGCTACCTCGGCGGCCGCGCGTTCGAGCGCAAGAAGGAGCTCCCGCTCGCCCGCAACGAGAACCAGCAGTACATCCACTACGCCAAGGGCTCGCTGGTGTTCTACGCCCTGAAGGACTACATCGGCGAGGACCGCCTCAACGCCGCCCTGGCCCGCCTGGTCAAGGAGCAGGCCTTCAAGGGCCCGCCGTTCGCCGTCGCCGACGACCTCATCAAGATCCTGCGCGACGTGACCCCGCCCGAGTACCAGTACCTCATCACCGACATGTTCGAGACGATCACCCTCTACGACAACAAGGCCAGCGAGGCCACCGTCGAGGCCAAGGACGGCAAGTACCGCGTCAAGTTCAAGGTCACCGCCCGCAAGCTCCGCGCCGACGACCTCGGCAACGAGACCCCCGTCGCCATGGACGACCTCATCGACGTCGGCGTCTACGCCGCCCCGGGCCCCGGCGACTTCCAGCTCGGCAAGCCCCTGTTCATGGAGCGCCGCAAGCTGACCTCCAGGTCGGCCGACGACAAGACCGCCGAGGCCGTGATCGAGGTCGTCGTCGACGAGCCGCCCTACCGCGTCGGCATCGACCCCTACAACAAGCTCATCGACCGCGACGCCGACGACAACACCGTCGGCTTCTAGGCCGCCGCGGACGCACCGGAGCGCCCCTCGTGCCGAACGAGGGGCGCTCCTTCGCCGCGCGGAGCGACCGACGCGGCCGCGAGGCGCTCGCCCGCTACTTGCACTCCGGAACGCCGCCGTTCCCGCAGTCTTCGAACCCGGCGGGCGGGCACCCGGAGGGCACGTCGAAGACCGGCTCCTTCTGCCCCTCGGGGCACACGGTCAGGACCACCGGCGGGCACGGGGTCTCCGGGTCGAAGCAGCCGAGGAACTTCGGCGCGTCGAAGTCGACGCACTCCACGTCGCCCTCGAACGTGTGCGGGAAGCCCTGGATCGGCCCGCAGCCCGCGGCCTGGCACGCGGCCTCGTCGACGATGTCGGCGCAGGTCGAGGTGCCGCCGCCGCACGCCACACCCGGGCCGTCGCACGGCGAGAAGCCCGGCGGGACGCAGCCGTCCGCCAGCTCGTAGACCTCGTCGGTGCCGTCGCGGCACACGGTGGTGAGCACCGCGTCGCACGGCATGGCCGGCACGCAGGCGAGGAACTGCTCGCCGGCGACGCAGCCGGCGAACTCCTGGACCACGCCGACGATCGCCATGCAGTCGGGGTCCTGCGCGCACGCGTCGGCGCTGCTGAAGATCTCGCAGCCGTCGCCGAGGCCGGTGGTCAGGCCGCCGCTGCTCGGCTCGCTCGCCAGGCTGGTGCCCTCGTCGCCGGTCGGGCCGGTCGTCGTGCCCGAGTTGCTGTTGCTGCCGCCGGTCTCCGCCGAGGCGCCGCCGGTCGTCGGCTCGCTCGCCGCCGTGCCCCCCGTCGACATTCCGTCGGTGCCCGCAGCCGAAGAGTCGCCGGTCGAGCCGGCGGTGGAGCCGTCGTCGGAGCCGGGACCCGGCTTGCAGGCGACGAACAGCAGCAGCGATACGAACGAACCAAGGCCAATCAAGCGCATGCGGCCAGCATCCGCTCAACCGCCGCGCACCGCAAGCGCCGCCCGCCGCCAGCCCCACACGCCGAGGCCCACGAACCCGACCGCGTTGACCAGCCCGTGCATGCGCAGCATCGTCATGATCGGCACCGCCGCCCCGTAAAAGCCCTCGGCCGCGAAGCGCAGCGCGTACACCGTCGACACCAGCAGACACAGCGACGACAGCACCAGCAGACCGCGCGCCGGCCGGTCGGCCACGCGGACCCCGGCGAACATCTGCAGCCCCGCGATCGCCGGCAACGCGAAGGCATAGAGCGACGCGCCGGCCAGTTCGAACGCGTGCACGCCCGTGGCGATGCCCGCGGCCATCGCCCCGTAGGCGACCACCAGCGTCGCCGCGACGACGGCGTGCACGCGCCGCGCCCGCGGCGCCCCCGCGACCGCGCGGCCGACCAGCCCCGCGACCATCAGCGCGCCGAAGCCCGCGGTGTGGAAGTGCCCCGCCGTCAGCGCCGTCGCCAGCCCGCCGAACCCGCCGAGCACCAGGTCCATGCGATAGACCGCGAGCCACACCGCGCCGCCGGGGACCATCACCAGGCCGACGTCGATGACCAGCTCCAGGGCGCTGCGGCTGTGCCACAGCGCCCGCGCCGCGGCGATCAGCCCGACGCACGCGGCGAACAGCGCCCACGGGATCATCAGCGCCGCCGCGGCCGGCCCGCCGGCGTCGACCGCGGCGATCCCGACGGCCAGCAGCAGCCCGCCGAGCGCCCACCCGCCGGCCAGCGCCGCGACGATCCGCTCACGACCTGGCCCCGGGAACCTGTCCGTGGGGACAGCAAGCGGCAGCGCCGTCGGCAGCGCGACCAGCGGGATGAACAGCACGATCAGCTCGGCCAGCCCGGCCTCGTCGAGGCCGCCCGGCGCGCGCGCCACGACCACCGCCAGCCACACGAGCAGCCCGAGCGGGGCGAGCCGGCCGAGCCACGCGGGGAGCTGCGGGTGCACGCCCGCAGCATACCGCCGTCACTGGCAGGCGAGGTACACGTCGACGACCTCGCCGACGCGGTAGGCCCCGTCGGCCCCGCGGAACTCGAAGGCCGCGCGCTCGCGGCCGCAGTTGCCGCGCTCGTCGCACTCGCCGCGGCGGTGGAAGTCGAGGTGGATCGCCACCAGGCCCACGCCCTCGAGCGACGCCTGCTCGCCCGGCGTGCCGGCGCGATCGCCGTCGTGGTCGGACCACAGCACGAGCTCGGAGAAGCGCGGGTCGGCCGCGGAGATCGTCCCGTCACCGTCGGCGTCGAGCTCGGCCAGCGCCTCGAAGCCGTGCGCCGCCGTGCCCCCGCCCGCGAGCCGCGTGCCGCTGCCGAACAGCTCGCGCCCGCCGGCGATGTGCCCGTCGCCGTCGCGGTCGAGCGCCAGCCACGGCGCGTCGGGCCAGTCGGTCGCGCAGCCGGCCGTCGCGTCGTCGAACGCGAACACCGGCGAGGCCTCGCCCGCGCTGAACGTCACCGGCGCGGCGTCGAAGCTCAGCACCAGCGGCGTCGCACACTCGTAGTCGACCTGCCACGCGTGCATGTAGAAGCGGTCCTCCTCCGCGTCGTACACGCAGTACTCGCCGAAGCAGCCCATGCTCCACGACTCGCCGATGCAGGCCTCACCCTCGGTGAAGCACCCGGTCCACACCTGCTCGCCGTCCGCGTCGACGCAGTACGACAGCCCCGGGTCGCCGTCGGCGGTGCGACACTGCTCGGGCTCGAGGCCGGCGCAGGCGACGGCCTCGGCCGGGCCGGCCTCCGCGGGCTCCCCCGCCTCGGCGCCCTCGCCGTCGAGCTCGGCCGCGCTGTCCGGGGTGGGCTCCTTCTCGTCGCAAGCGACGACCGACAGGGCGACGGAGACGGCGGCGAGGACTCGAAGCGTGCGGGTCAGCATGGCGGCCCCTCTTGCAGCGCCCGTGCCAGCGCCCGCCCACGCGTCCGCGGCCCCTCGCGGCGGCGACAGCGGCAGCCGTGTCGCGGTCCGGCGCGCCTGCCCGGGCGTGCGGCGGCGGTGTCGCGGCCTCGCCTCGCGCGCCCGCTAGAACCCCGGCTTCAGGTCGACCGTGGCCAGCTCGCGCTGCAGCATGCGCCGGAACAGCTCCGGCGCCGCCCAGGTGTACAGGCAGAAGCCCAGCCACGCGTAGCTGAGCAGCAGCGCCAGCCCGGGCCGCTCGCAGGCCTCGGCGACGATGATGGCGACGCGCACGACCACCAGCATGCCGAGCAGGATCGCCAGCGAGCGCCCGCTGCCGCCCTCGCCGAGCAGCACCTGCAGACGCCACCACAGCCCGAGCAGCGGGTTCTCGCGGGCCTTCAGACCGGTCAGCAGCCACAGCGCGCCCTGGTCGCCCGGGTCCGCGCGCAGAGCCGCGCCGACGTGCTCGCGGGTCGTCCGCGCGTCGCCCCGCTGCAGGGCGATGCGCCCGGCCAGCACGTGCGCCGCGACCAGCTCCGGCGCGTGGCCGAGGGCCGCCTGGGCCAGCGCGTCGGCCCGCGAGGCGTCGCCGAGCTGCAGCGTGACCTCGCCGAGGTCGACGAGCGTGTACACGTCGTCGGGGTCGATCTCCCGCGCCCGCTCGAGCAGCGGCAGGGCCGCGCGCGGGTCGTCGCGGCGGCGCAGCTCGGCCATCAGGCGCAGGTTGGCCGGGTCGTCGGGCTCGGCCGCCAGCAGGGTCTCGAGCGCCTGGCGGGCGTCGGTCCAGCGCCGCTGGGCCATCGCCGCCGCCGCGAACGCGTACAGCGCCAGCGGCAGCTCGGGCTCCTGCTGCAGCGCCTCGCCGGCCTCGCGCGCGGCCGCGTGGACCCTCCGCGTCGCCAGCAGCGACTGGGCCAGCAGCGCGTGGGCCGACGCGTGGGTCGGCTCCTCGGCGAGCGCCCGCTTCAGCGCGTCGATCGCCCCGCCATGGTTGCCGATCCGCTGCATGCGCTCGGCGTGCGCGATCCACCCGTCGATCGACCGCTCCATGTCAGGGCCCTCCCGTGATCGTCGTGACATCGCTGCTGAACACCAGCCCGCCGCTGATGATGATGACCCACAGCGCGCTGTCGACCAGCCCGAGGACCAGCGCGCGCCCGAGGTACGCCCCGAGCAGCACGACCCGCCACCCGTCCTTGACCTCGCCGCCGTAGTAGCGGTGCAGCTCGAACGTCTCGCTCTGCAGCGCGTGCACCTTGTAGCTGACGCCGAGCTTCCACACCGTGACCACGAGCAGCGCCACCTGCACGTGCGTGCGCGTGCGGATGACCTCCTGCTCCCACAGGAACACGATCGTCACCGCCAGCAGCGCCGCGCCCGCGAGGCCGATCGCCACCAGCCGCGCCTGGCGCCGCCAGTTGGGGCTCCCGAGCGCGCGCCCGTTGAGCACCATCCACGGCCAGCCGAGCCACACCCCCGCCATCATCACCGCCAGCAGCGGGTGCATGGGGTCGACGACGAAGCGCTGCAGCGGCCCGCTCGTCGCCGGCTCGTCGTCGATGATGTAGCTGCTGCCCTTGGCCATGGTCTCACTTCCCGTAGCGCTCGAGGAACCGCAGCACCTCGTCGTACTGCCCGCCCTCGTTGGAGTAGCGGGCGTGGTTGCGCGCCGTCGTCAGCCACTCGAGCGTGGTCGGCTTGACGTGGGCGAGCGCGGCGCGCAGGTGTTCGTCGCGGATCGGCACCTCGCTGCTGTTGGCCAGCGAGGCCTCGATCGCCGCGTCGGCCCCCTCCTCGACCAGGCTCTCGAGGTCCGCGCCCGAGAAGCCCGCCGTGCGCTCGGCCAGCCACGCGGTGTCGACCTCGCCCTGCGTCGGCCGCCCGCTCAGCAAAATTTTTAGAATCGCCGAGCGCGCCGCCTTGTCGGGCGGCGGCACGAACAGCACGCGGTCGAACCGCCCCGGCCGGCGGAACGCCGGGTCGACCGCCCACGGCACGTTGGTCGCCCCGAGGATCAGCACCCCGCGGTTGTTCCTGGCGAACCCGTCCATCTCGGTGAGAAACTGGCTGACGACCTTCGCCGACGAGGCCTCGCGGTGGTACGTGCGCTTGGCCGCCAGGCCCTCGAGCTCGTCGAAGAACAGCACCGACGGGCTGGCCGCCCGCGCCTTGGCGAAGATCGCCGAGAGCTTGCGCTCGCTCTCGCCGATGTACATGTCGAGCACGTCGCTGATCGCGACGTTGAAAAATTGCGCCTCGCACTGCCCCGCGGTCGCCCGCGCCAGCAGGGTCTTGCCGCAGCCCGGCGGGCCGTACATCAGGATCCCGCCGCCGACCCGCTTCTTGAAGCGTTCGAACAGCGACGGCTTGAGAAACGGCGTGATGATGCGCTTCTCGATCTGCCGCTTGATCTCGTCGTGCCCGCCGACGTCGGCGAACGTCACCCTGTCCTGCTCGGGCTGCAGCAGCCGCTTCACCTCGTCGTCCGCGCCGCTGTCGGTCGACAGCACCCGCAGCGGCACCACCGAGCCCGGCCGCTGCGCCGCCGGCGTCGACACCCGCGCGGTGATCCGCGCCTTCAGGTCGAGGTCCTCGAGCGCCGCGTTCTTGCCGACGGCCTCGTTGTAGGCCGCCAGCGCCGCGTCCGGGCGGCCCAGCTCGATCAGCGCGCGGGCCCGCAGCAGGAACGTCTCGGCCGCGTGACCGTCGAGCAGCGTCAGCGCCCTCTCGGCGTCGCCCGCCGCCAGCCACAGCCTGGCGACCGTGCGTCGGTCGTCCTCGCCGACGCGCCCGAGGTCGCGCCCCTGCAGCAGGTCGAGCGCCGGCCGGACCTCCCCGCGGTCCGCCAGCGCTTTAATTAAGACCATGCGCAGGGCCTCGTTGTCGGGCGACGCCGCGAGGGCCAGGCGCAGCGCCGTGAGCGTGGCGTCGTCCATGCCCGCGCAGTAGACCCCACGCGCGCCCGCAGCGTCAACCGTCCAGCCACGCCCGCGCCGCCCGCAGGCGGGCCTCGGCGCCCGCGCCGGCCGCCTCGTAGCCGGCGATCGCCTCGCGGGTCAGCGCCGCTGCGCGCGCGTGCCGGCGACCGAGCGCCCGCGCCAGGGCGAAGCGTGCGTCGGCCAGCAGCGCCGGCGCCGTCGCCTCGCCGCCGAGCCCCGCCAGCGCCGCCTCGAGCTCGTCCGCCGCCTCCTTCGCGCGCCCGCGGGCCAGCAGCGTCTCGCCGAGCAGCACCCGCGACGTCGCCACCTCGCGGTGCCGCGGCCCCTGCAGCGCCAGCCGCATGGCCAGCGCCCGCGTGAGCAGCCGCTCCGAGGGCTCGAGCTCGCCGAGCTCGCGCCGCATCACGCCGAGTTCTTCGAGCGCGCGCGCCAGGTCGGTGTGGCTCGGCCCGAGCGTGCGCTCGCGCAGCGCCAGCGCCCGCTCGGCCGGCGCCGCCGCCAGCGCGAGCTCGCCGTGGCCGCGGTGCTCGTGCGTCAGGTCGTCGAGCGACTGCAGCACCTCGGCGTGGTCGGGTCCCAGCGCCTCCTCGCGGGCGGCCAGGGCCCGGCGGTGCAGCGCGACCGCCTGCAGGTGCTCGCCGAGGCGCCCGTGCACGACCGCGAGGCTGTGCAGCGTGCGCGCCACGTCGGGGTGCGCCGGGCCGAGCGCCTGCTCCTGCACGGCCAGCGCGCGGTCGTACAGCGGTACCGCCCGCTCCGTCGCGCCCTGGTCGAGCAGCACCGCCGCGAGCTCGACGAGCGCGCCCGCGACGTCCGGGTGGCGCTCGCCGAGCGCCCGCTCCGCGATCGCCAGGGCCCGCTCGAGCGCGCCACGGGCCGCCTCGAGGTCGCGGGCGTCGCGGTGCACCGCCGCCAGCCGAACCAGCGCGCGGGCCACCTGCGGGCTCTCGGGCCCCAGCGCCTCCTCGTCGATCGCCACCGCCCGCGCGAGCAGCCGCGCCGCCGCCGCGAGCTCGCCGCGCGCCCGCTGCACGTCGGCCGTGCTCGTCAGCACCGCCTCGAGCCCCGGGTGCGACGGCCCCAGCACCCGCTCCGCGATCGCCAGGGCCCGCTCGAGCTGCGGCAGCGCCTCGTCGTGGGCCCCGCGCAGCGCGTGCACGGTCGCCGTCGCCGTCACGACCTCGGCGTCGGCCAGCGTCCCCGCCAGCCCGAGGCGCGCCACCAGCATCGCCGCCGAGCGCGCCCACACCAGCCCCTCGGCGGGCCGCGCCGCCGCCACGCCGACCGCCCGCACCAGCGCCGTGGCGGCCAGCCGCGCCGGCTCGTCGGCGCCGAGCGCCCCCGCGTCGAAGTACACCTGCGCCAGCGCCTGCTCGGCCCGCGCCGGCTGGTCCGCCGCGAGCGCCAGCCGGCCGAACGTCAGCCGCGCCTCGATCTCGAGCGGGCGGTGACCCAGCCGCTCCGCCGCCGCCAGCAGCACGTCCGCCTGCCCGAAGCCCTCGGCCACCCGACCCGCCGCCAGCAGCCCGCGGACGCGCATGAGGTCGCGCCGCAGCGAGCCGACCTGCGCGCGTGTGTCACCGTCGATCGGCGCCGCCGGTCGACGCGCGAGCGCCCGCGGATCGGCGCAGGTCGCCGGCGACGTCAGCCCCGCGACCGCCGGCACCGCCTGCGCCGCGCTCGCCGGGTCGCCGTCGCCGAGCACCGTCAGCAGCCCCGCCAGCTCGTCGCGCCGCTCGTCGAGGCACGCCGTCGCCGTCGTCAGCTCGCCCGGCGGCCGCGTCTCCTCGACCATCGCCTCGCGGCACACCTGCGCGCGCACCCGCGACCACTCCGCCGCCCAGCGATCGATCCACGGCACCACCCGCACGAACGTCGCCTCCGCGTGCGGCAGCCCGCTCGCCCGCAGCGCATGCTCGAGCCCCGCCCGCGCGTCCGCCTGCCACGCCGCCGCGATCTCCCCGCCAGCCGCCTCGCAGGCCCGGGCCCGCAGCCCGCGCTGGTGGGTGCGCCACGCCGCCACGCCCGCGCCCGCGATCATCAGCCCCAGCACACCCGCCGCCAGCCACACCCGCCGCCCGCGCGTCTGCCCGCGCCCCAGCGCCGCCAGCAGCGCGCTCATCGACGGGTGGCGCCGCTGCGGCTCCGCCTGCAGCCCGCGCGCGAGCACCCGACGCAGCCAGCCCGGCACCGTCGACCCGCGCGGCGGCGCCTGCAGCTCGCCCTTCAGCACCCGCGGGGCCAGCGTCGCCAGCGAGTCGCCGACGAACGGCCGCTGGCCGTACAGCGCCTCCCACATCGTCACGCAGAACGCGAACTGATCGCTGCGCGCGTCGGCCTCCTTGCCGATCCACTGCTCGGGGGCCATGTACGCCGGCGTCCCGACCGGCGCGCCCGTCCGCGTCGCCGACACGCCGAGGCGCTCGCCCCCCGACAGCGTCAGCGACTCGCTCGAGATGCTCGCGCGCCCGTTGGTCGGCCGCGCCAGCCCGAAGTCCGTCACCCGCACCCGCCCGTCCGCGCCGACCATCACGCTGTCCGGCTTCACGTCGCGGTGCACCAGCCCCGCCGCGTGCGCCGCCGCCAGCCCGCGCCCCGCCGCCGTCAGCGCCGCCAGCACCTCCTGCCAGCGGCGCCCGTCCTGCAGCCAGCTCCGCAGCGTGCGCCCGGCGACGTGCTCCATCGCCAGGTACACGCGATCCTCGAACGTGCCCGCGTCGTGCACGGCCACCACGTTGGGGTGGCTGAGCTTCGCCAGCGCCTGGGCCTCGCGCAGCAGGCGGCCCTTGCCGTCGTCGCGGCTCGTCTCGTCGCGCAGCAGCTTGAGCGCCACCTTGTGGTCGAGCTCCGGATCGTAGGCCGCGAGCGCCCCGCCGGCGCCGAGGCGGCCGAGCACCACGTAGCGCCCGACCGCGTCGCCGCGCCGGGGTTCGGGCGCCTCGGGCTTCCACACCCCCGAGCTCATGCTGTCGGCGTGCGCCGCCGACAGCGTCGCCGCGATGCCGCTGTCCTGCGCCCCCAGCGGCGTGTCGTCCGTCCCCCGCGCCATCCCGAACGCCCATGGTATCTCGCAGCGCGGCCGCCGGACCACGCGGAGGCTCCGGCGCGACGTCCACCGACGTGCGGCTTCGATCCGCCGCACGTCCGTCCGCGATCACGACGCGCCCTACGACCCCGCGAGCGCGGCGCGCACGCCGTTGGCCAGCAGGTGGAGCCCGAGTCCCACATCCGGCAGCGTGCCCGCCGCCCGCTGGGCGATCCACCGCGGATGGTTCTCGGGGTAGAGATACGCCTCCGGGTGCGGCATCAGGCCGAACACGCGCCCGCTCGCGTCGCACAGCCCCGCCGCGCCGCCCGGCGAGCCGTCCGGGTTGTCGGGCCAGGCCTCGGTCGGCGCCCCCGTCGCGTCGGCATAACGTACCGGCACCTGATGTGCCGCCGCGAGCGCCTGCCGCAGCGTCGCGTCCGCGTACACCAGCTTGCCCTCGCCGTGACGGCTCGGGAACTCGACCACCATCTCCGACAGCCCCCGCGTGAACACGCACGGGCTCGCCGGGTCGACCCACAGCCGCACCCACGCGTCCCAGTAGCCCAGGCGATCGTTGTCGGTGAGCGACACCGTCTGCCGCAGCTCCGCGTCGCCCCCCGGCAGCAGCCCGAGCTTGATCAGCGTCTGAAAGCCGTTGCAGATGCCGAGGCACAGCCCGCCGTCGGCCACGAAGCGCCGCAGCCGGTCGCCCAGGCGATGGCGCAGGCGGTTGGCCAGCACCCGCCCGCTGGCCACGTGGTCGCCGAACGAGAACCCGCCGATGAACGCCAGCAGCCCGTACGGCGCCAGCACCTCGGGCCCGCCGTCCAGCACGTCGGCCACGTGGCGCAGGTCGACCTGCGCCCCCAGCATGGTGAACCCCGCCGCCGTCTCGGCCTCGCAGTTGAGCCCGTAGCCGGTCAGCACCAGCACCCGCAGCTCGCGCGCCGCGACGCGGTCGATGTCGGGGAACTCGGCCCCGGGGGGCCGGGAAGTCGGCTTCGCCACCTCGGTCATCGCGGCCCTCCCTGGAACGCCGCCCGCAGCGCGGCGCTCGTGTGCACGAGCAGCACCTCGTCTCCGCTTCGCACCCGCAACCACCCGCCGTCGGGGCCCGGCGCGGCGATCGTGCCGAGCCTCCGCAGCCCGTGCTCCGCCAGCGCCGCCGTCACCTCCGTGACGTCACCGGGTGCGACGGTCAGCAAGATCCGCCCGGTCGTCTCGCTCACCAGGCCGATCGCCGAACCGCCGACGTCCGCGAGCGCCGGCCCCGCGTCGACGTCGACCCCGAGCTCGCCCGCGATCGTCAGGTGCGCCAGCGCGACCAACAATCCGCCGCGCCCGACCACGTGCGCCGAGCGCACCAGCCCCGCGTCGCGCGCCGCGGCGAACGCCGCATAACGCCGCGCGCACGGCTCGAGCTCGGCCGTCGGCACGCCGTCGCAGGTGAGCCCGTACATGCGCGAGAACTCCGAGCCGCCGAGGTGCGGCCCGGTCTCGCCGAGGATCATTAAAACGTCCCCCGCCGCGATCGGCGTCAGATCCAGCGCCCGCCGCACGTCCGCGATCTGGCCCATCGCCGAGACCAGCAGCGTCGGCGGGATCGAGATCTTGACCCCGCCGAGCACCGCGTCGTTCTTCATCGAGTCCTTGCCGCTGATCAGCGGCACCCCGAACGCCTCGCAGGCCGCCCGCAGGCCCTCGCAGCAGCGCACCAGCTGGGCCAGCTTGTGCTCGCCGTCCGGCGTGCTCGCGCTCTGCACCGGGTCCGGCCAGCAGAAGTTGTCGAGCGCGCTGATCCGGTCGATCCGCGCACCCGCGCACAGCACCCGCCGCACCGCCTCGTCGACGCAGGCCACCGCCATCGCGCCGGTGTCGAGGTCGCTGTAGAACGGATGCACCCCCTCGCCGAGCACCACGCCCTCGGGCCGCAGGTGCCGCGCCCGCATCACCGTCGCCGTCGCCGGCACGTCCTGCCGCACCCCGACCCACGGTTTAATGACCGAGAGCCCCTTGACCTCGTGGTCGTAGTGCCGCGCCCGCTGCTCGTTCGACATCAGGTTGGGCCGCGCCAGCATCCGCGGCAGCAGGTCCGCCAGCCCCGCCAGCGCGGTCGCCACCTCCGACGCGCTCGCCACGACCCGCGCCGGCGGGCTCCAGCGCGCCGTCAGGGCCCAGCGCGGCAGCCCGTCGTGCAGGAACTCGAGCCCGAGGTCCACCACCCGCGTGTCGCCGTACATGGCCACGAACCGCCCCGAGTCATTGAATTCGCCGAGCACCGTGGCCTCGACCTCGCGGCGACGGGCCAGCGCGAGGAACGCCTCGATGTCCCGCGGCGGCACCGACAGCGTCATGCGCTCCTGCGCCTCCGAAATTAAAATCTCCCACGGCGCGAGGCCCGGGTACTTGAGCGGCGCGCGGGCCAGGTCGATGCGCACGCCGCCGGTGCTCTGGGCCATCTCGCCGACGCTGCTCGACAGCCCGCCCGCGCCGTTGTCGGTGAGCCCCGAGTACAGCCCGAGGTCGCGCGCCTCGAGCAGCAGGTCGGCCATCATCTTCTGCGTGATCGGGTCGCCGATCTGCACCGCCTGCACCGGCGACGACTCGTCGAGCGCCGCGCTCGAGAACGTCGCCCCGTGGATCCCGTCCTTGCCGATGCGCCCGCCGAGCATCACCACCAGGTCGCCCGGCGCGGTCTTCTTGACGTGCGTCGGCCGCCCCGCGGTCGTCACCGGCATGACCGCCACCGTGCCGCAGTAGACCAGCGGCTTGCCGGCGTAGCGCGCGTCGAACAGCTCGAACCCGCGGCTGTACGGGATGCCCGACTGGTTGCCGCCGTCGATCACGCCGGCGTGCACGCCGTCGCGGATCCTCCGCGGGTGCATCAGCCCCGGCGGCAGCGCCCCCGCGTGGTCCGGCTCGCCGAAGCAGTAGCCCCACACGTTGGTCAGCAGGTCGGCCCCGAGCCCGGTCCCGAGGCTGTCGCGGTTGACCCCGACGATGCCCGTCATCGCCCCGCCGTACGGATCCAGCGCCGACGGCGAGTTGTGGGTCTCGACCTTGTAGACCAGGTGATCCGCGGCGGTGAAGCGCACCACCCCCGCGTTGTCGTGGAACACCGACACCAGGAACGACGCGTCCGCCGGCTCGCCCCGCGCCGCCGCCACCGCCTCGGTCGCCCCGCGGATGTATTCTTTAAAGAGCCCGCGCTCGATCGTCCGCGTGACGCCGTCCGGATCGGTGTAGGTGATCGGCGCCGCGAAGATCTTGTGCTTGCAGTGCTCGCTCCACGTCTGCGCCAGACACTCGAGCTCGGCGTCGGTCGGGTCGCGGCCTTGATTATTAAAGTGCTCGCGGATCACCCGCATCTCGTCGAGCGACAGCGCCAGCAGGCCCTCGCGCGAGATCCGCAGCAGCCGCTCGTCGTCCGCCGCCCGCAGCGGCACGTCCGCGACCGCCGGCGCGTGCGAGCTGCCGGCCCGCGGCGCCTCGACGTCGGCCGACCGCGGCGGCGCCTCGATCCGCACGCGCTGGATCAGCGGGTTGTGCAACTCTCGCGCTGCAACTTCTACCTGGGCCCGCGTCAGCCCGCCGAGCACGTACATCGTCGCGGTGTAGACCGCGCCCGCGAGCGGCCGCCCGAGCCTGTCGCTGGCCGCCCGCAGCACCGTGCGACCGACCGCGTCGGTGACCCCCGGCCGCAGACCCACCGTCAGCAGCGTCGCGTCCGGCGGGTCCTCCAGCGTGCCGACGGCGCCGACCTCGGTCACCGGATCCACCAGCGCCGCCAGCACCTGCGCAGCCTCGCCCCGGCTCACGCCCGGCAGGTCGAGCAGATAGACCTTGCGCGTGGCGATCGACGCGGGCCGGAGCCCCTGGGCCCGCAGCCGCGAGCCGGTCGCCGCGGCCAGCGCGTCGCTGCTTCCGGGCACGGCCCCGATCTCCAGGCGCCAGACCACGCCGCGCTCCTGCACTTCTCCGGACCCGGACACCGCGTGCACGCCGGGGGGGCTAACCGACGCGCACCACTCCTGTCAACCGTCACCACACTGCCAGCGCCACGCGGCGATCGTCGCACCCGCACACGTACGCGCCGTGCAGCCCGCGAACCCCGACACCAGCGCCGCTGCCACTGTCCCTCGATCGGGCCCCGGGCGCCGTGCTGCCGATCTCTCTCGTCGATCCGCCGGGCTTGACAGGCGCGGGCGCTGCCTGCATGCTCTGTGGAGTTTTTATTTTACTGAGAACCAGGCGCATTGGCCCGGCGACCACGGGCACCGCAGCCTGGCCTCGCAAACCTGACAACGTGTCGTGGTGTCCATGACAACCCGGGCCGGCATCGTGACTGGCGCTGCAATCGCGGCCTTCGACCTGCACTGAGGTGCATCTGTGAACAACTTGGAAGAACGGGACGCCGGCGTCGAAGACGCCTGGGCGGAGTCTCTCCGTGAAGTCCTTCGCAATGTGATCCAACAACTGCCCAGCCACGTGACCCTCGGCGAGCTCGTCGAGGCGACACGCAGCAACCCTCAGCTCGCTCCGGTGCTCGAGGTGTTCACGGTCCAGCAGCTCATCGACCTCGTCAAGGACCGGCCGCGCAGCGACCCCAGCACGGTCGTCAACCTGAAGGCCAAGCAGAAGCCGCCGCCCGAGCCGCAGTTCGACGAGGACGGCAACCCCCTGCTCGACCTCGACACCAGCGCCGTCATCCGCCGCCGCGCCGACGTGCCTGACGGCGATGTCCGCGTGCTGTCCGCCCTGGCCCGCCAGAAGACCGGCCGCCGCGAGGCCGAGCTCCTGCAGGGCACCGGCCTCGCCTCGGACCAGCTGCGCCTCATCCTCCGCCACCTGCGGACCCGCGGCTTCATCCACGTCGAGGGCAGCGGCGTCAAGCGCCGGATCAAGATCACCCGCCACGGCACGCTGTACCTCCGCAAGTCCGACGGCGACGCCCCCGAGATGCGGGCCTGATCAACCGGCGGGCCGCAGCACGCTCTGCATGCCACCGGCGAGGCAGTCGATCGCGCCGGTGAGGTCGTCGTCGCAGATCGACTCCATGCAGCAGCGCACGCTGTGCTCGTCGGCAGGCGTGTCGTGCTCGGCGTTCGGACCCTCGCCGCGGCGCGCGACCCCGACGCACAGCGACAGGCTCACGAGGCGGCGGCGCACGCGGTCAACCCGGCGGCAGCAGCTCGTCCTGCAGGATGCCGGACAGGCAGTCGATCGCGTCCGAGAAGTCGTCGTCGCAGATCGACTCGATGCAGCAGCGCAGCTTCTCCTCGTTGCTCGGCGTGTTCGGGTCGTCGGCTACATTTAAACTCTCGCAGACTTCCTTGATGCGCACCGGCGGGATCGCCTGGCCGGTCGCGGCGTTGCTGCAGCCGGGCCCGATGCCGAACTCGTACTGCTTCTGCGCCGGCGTCTTCGGGTCGCCCGGGAGGATGTCCGCCGGCAGCCAGTCGCGGTACACGAGGTCGAACACCCCGCCCGAGACCGGCTCGTACGGCGGCTCCGGGTTGTGCGCCGTCACCGGCGGCACCCCGAGGATGCCGAGCATGACCACCTGCTTGTTCTTCTGGCCGATCAGCACGTCCTGCAGGTAGCCCTTGTAGCGCGTCAGCGGCTGCAGCACGCCCTTGTCGGCCGACACGCACTCGTACTGGCCGTTCATGTCGGCGTCCGGGCAGTCGGTGCCGGCGTTCCAGCACACCGCGCTGGTCGGCTGGTAGTACTTGCCCATGGTCGGCTCGATCTCCCAGTACTGGGTGTACATGGGGTCGTCGGCGTTGCTCGGGTCGAAGTACCCGTAGTCCTTGACCGCGCAGTCCTCCTCGTCGGTCACCACGACGATCGCCAGCAGCGCGCCCTGGCGCAGGAACGGCTCGTCGCCCATGTTCCACGGCTTGTTGGGGTCGAGCGCCTGCAGCATCGTCTCGAGCGTCGCCTCCATGCCGCAGCCGTCGATGCCCTGCGGGCCGATGCAGGCCAGCGCGTCGGCCACCGGGTCGCCCATGCCGTCGGGGTCGAGGACGTTCGACGACATCGGGTTGAAGTGGATGAACGGGCCCATCGGCGCGGCCGCGCTGGCCGGGCTGCAGCCGTTGGTGCACGCCTCGGGGATCTGGATGACCGGGTCGCCGACGCCGGTGAAGCGCTCGAGCCGGTCGGTGCAGGCCGTGCTGATCGGCGCGCCCTTGGCCGGCATGTAGCCGTCCTTGTAGAACGGCGTGCACAGCGGGTGCCCGAAGTCCGACGTCGTCACCATGATGTTGACGTCGGCGTTGATGTCCTTGCCCTCGCCGTCCTTCAGCCCGCGGATCTTCTGGATGAGGTACGGGAAGTTGGCCGCGAGGTTCTTCTGCTCCTCGCCCATCGAGCCCGAGTTGTCGATGATGAACAGGATGTCGAGCTGATTGCAGGTCCCGGTGGCCTCGCACTCGGGGGGCTCGACGCCGGTCTCGCCCGAGCCGACGTCGAACAGCGGACCCCCGCCCTCCGACGACGAGGAGGACGACGACTCCCCGCCGATGCCCGTCGACGTCGACGTCGACGCGTCGCTCGTCGACCCGCTGGTGGTCGGCGCGCTCGCGTTGCTCGGGTCGCTCGACGGGCCGCTCGACGGGTTGGTCGGGGTGGTGGATGTCAGCGTCGTCGTCGGGTCTTCGCCGCCGTCGCCGCCGCACGCCGCGAGCGCGGCGCACATACCGAGGGTGCCGATGGTCTGCCTGATCACGGTGTTCACGAATCAGCCCGGCGGGAGCAGCTCTTCCTGGAGGATGCCCGAGAGGCAGTCGATCGCCGGCGAGAAGTTGGTGCTGCAGATCGACTCGATGCAGCAGCGCAGCTTCTCCTCGTTGGCCGAGGTGCTGGGGTCGTCGGCGACGTTGAGGCTCTCGCAGACCTCCTTGATGCGCACCGGCGGGACCGCCTGGCCGGTGGCCATGTTGCTGCAGCCCGGGCCGATGCCGAACTCGTACTGCTTGGTCGCCGCGTTCTTGGTGTCGCCGGGCAGGATGTCCGAGTCGAGCCAGTCGCGGTACACGAGGTCGAACACGCCGCCGGCGATCGGCTGGTACGGCGGGTCCGGGCTGTGCGCCGTGACCTCCGGGACCCCGAGGATCCCGAGCATGACGACCTGCTTGTTCTTGTCCTTGATCAGGACCTCCTGCAGGTAATTCTTGTAGCGGTCGAGCGGCTGCAGCACCCCGCGGTCGGCCGACTTGCACTCGAACTGGCCGTTCATGTCGGCGTCCGGGCACTCGGTGCCGGCGTTCCAGCACACCGCGCTGGTCGGCTGGTAGTACGTGCCCATGGTCGGTTCGATCTCCCAGTACTGGTTGTACATGGGGTCGTTGACCTTCGACGGGTCGAAGTACGTGTAGTTCTTGGTCGCGCAGTCCTCTTCGTCGGTCACGATGACGATCGCCAGCACCGCGCCCTGGCGCAGGAACGGGGTCCCGCCGGTGTTCCACGGCTTCATCGGGTCGAGCGCCTGCAGCATGGTCTCGAGCGTCGCCTCCATGCCGCAGCCGTCGATGCCCTGCGGGCCGATGCAGGCCAGCGCGTCGGCCACCGGGTCGCCCATGCCGTCGGGGTCCATGACGTTGCTGGTCATCGGGTTGAAGTGGATGAACGGCCCGGTCGGCACCGCCGCGCTGCCCGGGGTGCAGCCGTTGGTGCACGCCTCGGGCACCGACACCACCGGCGTGCCGACGCCGGTGAAGCGCTCGAGCCGGTCGGTGCACGAGCTGTTGATCGGCGCGCCCTTGGCCGGCTCGTAGCCATCCTTGTAGAAGTTGGTGCACAGCGGGTGACCGAAGTCCGAGGTGGTCACCATGATGTTGACGTCGGCGTTGACGTCGTTGCCCTTCTTGTCCTTCAGGGCCCGGATCTTCTGGATGAGGTACGGGAAGTTGGCCGCGAGGTTCTTCTGCTCCTCGCCCATCGAGCCCGAGTTGTCGATCACGAACAGGATGTCGAGCAGGTTGCAGGTGCCGTCCGCCGAGCAGCTGGGGATCTCGCTCTCGGTCTCGCCGTCGGGCGGGAGGTCGAGCTTCATCATGCCCGTGACGTTGGTGAGCGACGTCATCGTGTCGTCCTCGGTCGGCTGCGGCGTCGTCATCGAGATGCCGCTGATCGAGCTGGCCGTCGAGGTCGACCCGTCGCCGTCACCGCCGCTGTCGCCGCAGGCGGCCACCAGCCCGGCGCACACGCAGAGGGTCATCACGGAACGAAAAGGGGTGCTGTAGGCGAGTTTCGACATGTCCAACCTCCGCGGGTCCGCGGCACGCAAGTTCGTGGCCATCGTCGCACAGCGACCCACGCCTCCCCAAGGGAAATGTGCGACCTCCTCGTGCCCGCCATGTTCCGTTCGCTGCACTCGCCGACAGCTGGGGGCCCCAGCCTACGCGAGCCAACTCACGGTTATTTGCTTAGGCAACTCCGACGAGACTTCGACGAAGGCACGAAGACCCCATCGGCAACACGTGCCGCGGTCATGCGACCGTGAGGCCCGACTAGAACGTGACCTGCAGCTGCAGCCGAATCTGATCGGTGCCGTGGCGGATGCCGAGGTCGTTCCACAGCTTCAGGTAGTCGAGCTGCAGCTTCAGCGCGTGGCGGGCGAAGTAATAGTTGAGGACCCCGCCGAGCTCGTTCTGGTCGCGCAGGCTGGTGGTCTCGGGAGCACCCAGCGCCTTGATCTGCCCCCAGCGGGCGCCCAGCTCGACGGGGGCCCGGGGGATCAGGTAGCCCGCCTGCGTGAAGTAGCCGAGGCCGTTGCGCGCCGCGACCACCGGGATCGGCTCGCCCATGTCGCTGAGCGCGGCGCCCGGCTGCCGCCAGCCGTGCCGCCAGAAGAACGCCCCCTCGAACGAGAAGCCCGCCCAGCGGAAGTTCAGGTCGCCGACGGCGTTGTGCGAGCTCGTCGTCCCGCCGTCGGCGGGGATGTTGCCGAAGAACCCGTGGTTGTCGTGCGGGTCGCGGTCGATGAACGCGTAGGCCCCGCCGATCAACATCTTCGGGCGGGCGCCGCGCTCGTGGTCGGCCTCCTCGAGGTCGTCGTACTGGCCGAATGGCAGCACCTCGACGCGCCCGAGGTACATAAACCCGGTGTCGCTCGGCCCGTACCTGGCGATGCCGTCGCCGAGGTACACGCCCGCGTAGTAGCGCAGGTGCCCGAGCCCGCCGACGTCCTTCGAGCGGACCTCGAGGCCGATGTCGCGGTCCATCGTGAACTCGTTGTTGGCCCCCGAGCGATCGACGAACTGCATGCCGACCACCCGCAGCATGCGCTGGTGGTTGTACGGCACCTTGTACTGCCCGGCCACGAAGGTCGCGTCGCGGAGGCGGTCGAACGTGAAGAACCAGTCGAGGATCGGCACCCGGTGCGGCACGCCGTCCTTGAAGCCCATCTCGATCGGGGCCATCGTGAACTGGATCTTGTACTTGATGTGCTGCGTGAACAGGTTGCCGCCGAGGCTCATCCGCGCCCGGCGAAGCTGCAGCGTCACGTCGGTGGTCGCCGGCGTCGGCTCGCCGTCGGCGTCGGCCGCGGGCTGCTCCGGGAAGTGACGGATCGGCAGCTGCAGCTGCGCCATCAGCCCGAACTGCAGCGAGAAGCGCCTGTCCTGGGTCGCGATCTCGACGCCCGCGCCCGGCTTCCACTTGGCCCGACCCTGGTCCATCGGCGCCTCGGCCATGCGCCCGGGGTCCGTCCGCGGCACCCACGGCGAGGGCGCCGGCGCCGGCGCGACCCCGACTGGCGCCGTCGTCGGGCTCGCGCTCGCGGTCGACGGCGGGGCGGTCGGCGCCGCCGGGGTGGGCGTCGCCGGCGGGCTCGTGGGCGCCGGAGCGGGCGCAGACGCGGCCTGCGCGAGGGAGAGGGCTCCCCAGGTGATCCAAGCGTGCATCCCGTCTCTCCCCTCCCTCAGTCGCCGATTATGTATGACGTGTCAATCCTGTAACTTGTGACAGGTGGGTCGCGGACGGCGCCGGCGCCCGCGACCACGCGTCTACACGACCAGGTTGATCAGCTTGCCCGGCACGTAGATGACGCGGCGCGGGGACTTGCCGGCGAGGTGGCGCTGCACGTCGGCGTCGGCGAGCACGCGCGCGGTGATGTCGGCCTCGCTCTCGCCCTGCGGGATCGCCAGCTCGGCGCGGCGCTTGCCCATGACCTGCACGACCAGCGGCCAGGTCGCGTCGAGCAGCATCGCCTCGTCGGCGGCCGGCCACAGCTCGTGGGCCAGCGAGCGCGGGTTGCCGAGCGCGCGCCAGATCTCCTCGGCGAGGTGCGGCGCGAACGGTGCGAGCAGCAACGTGAACTGCGCCAGCGCGTCGCGGTGCAGCGGCTCGCCCTCGGCCACGATGTCGCGCACGAACACCATCATCGCGCTGATGGCGGTGTTGAAGGCGACGCGGTCGATGCGCTCGGTGACCGCGTGGATCGTGCGGTGCAAGAGGCGCCGCTGGCGGTCGTTGCCCTCGCCGGGCGGCAGCTCGCGCGCGCGGTCGGGCTTCGACTCGTCGTCGGATGTCTCGAAGGCCAGGCGATAGACGCGCTGCAGGAAGCGGTGGCAGCCGGCCACGCCCTCGGTCTGCCACGGCGCGCTGTGCTCGAGCGGGCCCATGAACATCTCGTACAGGCGCATGGTGTCGGCGCCGACCTGGCGGATGACGTCGTCGGGGTTGACCACGTTGCCGCGGCTCTTCGACATCTTGTCCCACTGGATGTCGACGACCTCGCCGGTGGCCTTGACCCTCCACTCGTCGTCGCCGAAGGCCTCGACCTCCTCCGGGCGGAACACCTGCGGGCCCTTGCCGTCCGGCGTGCGCCGGCGGTCCTTGGGCCAGAACGTCGCGCCGAGCACCATGCCCTGGTTGATCAGCCGCGCGAACGGCTCGCGGGTGCCGACGTAGCCGAGGTCGAACAGCACCTTGTGCCAGAAGCGGGCGTACAGCAGGTGCAGCACCGCGTGCTCGGCCCCGCCGATGTACAGGTCGACCGGCAGCCAGTAGTCGGCCGCCGCCTTCGAGAACGGCGTCGACGTGTTGTGCGGGTCCATGAAGCGCAGGTAGTACCAGCAGCTCCCGGCCCACTGCGGCATGGTGTTGGTCTCGCGCAGCGAGCCGTCGGGCAGGCGGCGCCAGGCCTCGGCCTTGCTGAGCGGCGGCTCGCCGGTCTCGCTCGGCTGGAAGTCGTCGAGCGCCGGCAGCTCGACCGGCAGCTCGGCCGCCACGACCTCGCCGTCGGGCCGGTGGATCAGCGGGAACGGCTCGCCCCAGTAGCGCTGCCGCGAGAACAGCCAGTCGCGCAGCTTGTAGGTCACGCGCCGGCGGCCGCTGCCCTGCTGCTCGAGCCAGCCGATCATCTTCTCCTTGGCGGCCGCGGTCGGCAGGCCGTCGAGGAAGCCCGAGTTGACGGCCGTGCCGTGCTCGCTGAACGCCGCCTCGGCGATCGGCTTGCTGCCGCCCGCGACGACCTCGACGATCGGCAGCCGCATCGCGGTGGCGAACGCGTGGTCGCGCTCGTCGTGCCCGGGCACCGCCATGATCGCCCCGGTGCCGTAGCCCATGACCACGTAGTCGGAGATCCACACCGGGATGCGCTCCCCATTCGCCGGGTTGATGGCGTACGCGCCGGTGAACACGCCCGTCTTCTGGCCCTCGGCCGCGTCGGCCTGGCGCTCGCGCTCGCTGCGGCGGGCCGTCCTCTCGACGTAGGCGGCGACGTCGGCCTGCTGCTCCCTCGTGGTGATGCGCGGCACCGCCGGGTGCTCCGGCGCGAGCACCATGTACGTCGCCCCGAACAGGGTGTCGGGCCGCGTCGTGAACACCGTGAGGAGCGTGCCGTCCTCGAGCTTAAAATCCGCCTCGGCGCCGTCGGAGCGGCCGATCCAGTGGCGCTGCATGTCGAGCACGCTGGCCGACCAGTCGAGCTCGTCGAGGTCACGCAGCAGGCGCTCGGCGTAGGCGGTGATGCGCAGCATCCACTGGCGCATCGGCCGGCGCACGACCGT
Organism: Myxococcales bacterium; assembly: GCA_016793465.1. The sequence goes on along the minus strand of JAEUJW010000058.1, from coordinate 139,347 downwards.
GTAGCCCTGCTCGACGTGCTCGGCGACCTCCTCGTTGGCGAGCACGACGCGCAGCTCGGGGCACCAGTTGACCGGGGCCTCGTGCAGGTAGGCCAGGCGCCGCTCGTCGCGGTACTTGCGGATGGCCGCGGCGCCCTCGCGCGCGACCGCGGGCGGGATCTCGAGCTCGCCGATCGGCCGGGCCTTGCCGGCCTCGGGGTCGTACCAGGCGTTCCAGATCTGCAGGAAGATCCACTGCGTCCAGCGGAAGTAGCGCGGGTCGGTCGTGTCGATCTCGCGGTCCCAGTCGTACGAGAAGCCCAGCGTCTTCAGCTGTCGCTTAAAGTTGGTGATGCACTCGGCCGTGCGCGTGGCCGGGTGCGTGCCCGTCTTCATGGCGTAGCGCTCGGCCGGCAGCCCGAACGCGTCCCAGCCCATCGGGTGCAGCACGTTGAAGCCGCGCATGCGCTTGTAGCGGGCGACGATGTCGGTCGCCGTGTAGCCCTCCGGGTGGCCGACGTGCAGGCCGTCGCCCGAGGGGTACGGGAACATGTCGAGCACGTAGTACTTCGGCCGCTCCGGGTCGATCTCGGCGCGGAAGGTGTGCTGTTCGTCCCAGAAGTGCTGCCAGCGGGACTCGATCGCGCGAAAGTCGTAGGACATGGACGCGCAAAACTAAACTGCGGCCGCGAAAAAGCCAAGCCCGGGCCGGACGCGGGCCGGCCGCGATCGTCGCCTCAGCCCTGCTTGCCCTTGCCGGTGTTGGTCTTCGGCTTGCCCTTGGGGTCGACGTGCTTGTCGCCCTTGGCGCCCTTGCCGGTGACCCCGCCCGCGGCCGCAGCCTCGACGCCCTTGCTGGCCTTCAGCGCGTCCTGCCAGACCTTGCGGCGCGCGTCGGCGATGACCGTGAGCCTGGCGTTGACGTCCTTCTCGACCGCCGCCCAGTTCTTGCCCCTGGCCAGCACGTCCTCGAAGGCCGCGACGATGGCCGGGCGGTACAGCTTGTCGTAGTCGAGTTTAATCGTGGTCGACGCGTCGCTGACGAGCTGACCGCTGCCGTGGAATTTGTTCTTGCAGGCGGCCTGCACCTTGGCGTGGGCCGCCGCCGCCGACGCGACCGCGGCGTCGACGTCGCCGAGGCCCGCGGTCGCCAGCGCGTCCGGACCGAGCGTGCCCCACATCTTCTCGAGGCCCGCCGCCAGCGCGACCGCGTGGCGCTGGCTGGCGCGCAGCAGCTCGCCCGCGGCCTGGTTGGCGGCCGCCTGCTCCTTGCCCTTGCCGTCCTTCATGCCCGCGCACACGGCCGCCTGGGCCAGGCCGATGCGCTGCAGGTCCTGGCCCGCGCGCAGCCCGAGGAACGCCACCCGCGCCCCGTCCGGCGCGCCCTGCCCGGCGTTCTGTAATTCGGTCAACAAGTGCCCGCTGGCCTCGAGGTCGAGCTGCGCCGCGTTGACGTCGTAGCCCTGCAGCCCGCCCGGCTGCAGCCCCGCGAGCTCGGCGGCGCCGACGCGATAGCCCTCGGCCGCCCCGTCGACCGCGACCGGCGCCCCCGCGAGCTTGCCGGCCTTGGCCTTCAACTCGACCGCGCCCTTCGGCGGCTTCAGGCCGCTGAACTCGACGCGGTCGGCCGCCACGAAGGTCGTCTTCAGCGGCTTGCCCGCGAGCGTGAACTTGGTCTTGTCGGAGAAGTCCTCGCCGCGGATCACTCCGTCGACGAGCTTGCCCGCGCCGGCGTCGGGCCAGAACGCCAGCCCGTGCACGACCGGCAGCTTGACGACCGACACCGGCTTCTTGCTGGCGAAGTCGCGGGCCTGCGAGACCGCGACCAGCGGCTGGTCCGTCGGCGCCTCCGGCGGGACCGTCAGCACCACCTTGGTCCCCGTCGCCGGCGCCGCCGGGGTCAGCGCCACCTGTCCCAAGCGCCAGCCGGTGACGGCGTCGAGGTGCTTGCCGCTGACCTTCAGCTCGCCCGGCGCGCCGACCTCCTTCGGCACGGTCGTCAGCTTCGGCGTCGGGTGGACCGTGAACTCGCCGGCCAGCTCCGCCGACTTGCCCCGCGCCGTCGCTTTAATAACTGCCGTCTTGGCGCCCTTCGGCACCGTGGTCTTGACCGCCGCGTCGGTCTGCTCGCCGAGCTTCAGCGACTTGCTGCCGAGCTTGAGCTTGACCTTGCCGGCCAGGTGCGCGCCCTTCACGGTGATCGCGTCGCCCTCGAAGCCGGCCGCCGGCTCGACGCTCGCCAGCGTCGGCGCGTAGAACACCTCGTAGTCCTTCTTCAGCCCGCCCTCGCCGCCGACGCTCTTGACGACCACCGGCCCGGTGGCGAACCCGTCGGGCACCGTCGCCTTGATCGCCTTGTCGGTCTGCTCGCCGATCGTCAGCGGCTTGCCGCCGAGCGTCAGGCTGGTGACCTTGGCGAGCTTGCTGCCCTTGAAAGTGACAGTCTCGCCGGGCGCGGCGAACTTCGGCGAGGCCGCCGTCAGCTTCGGCGCGCCGACGAACGTGAACGCGTCGGTGGCCGCGACTTTCTTGTTGGCCCGCTTCAGGTGCAGCTTCTTGCCGGCCTTGGCCCTGGCCGGCACCGTCGCGGTGATCGTGCCGCCCGCGACCTTGACGTCCTCGAGCGCCACCGCGTCGAGTAGCAGCACGTCGCCCTCGACGAACCCGCTGCCGCTCACGGTGATCGCCGCGCCCGCGCCGAACTCGCCGGGGCTCACGCCCGTGAGCGTCGGCGTGGCCTCGGCCGCCGGCGGGTCGGCGGCGCGCACCGTCGACGCCGCGGCAGGTGTCAGCAGCAGACCCGCGAGCGCGAGCGAGGACATGAACCTAGGAAGACGCCGCGATGTGAACCACACGCACCGACTTTGTCCCGCCCACGCGACGCCAGTCAAGTTATTCTCGCCGCCACGTCGAGCCGCGCGCGAACTCCACTCGCACGCGCCCGCCGTTCTCCACTCTCGAGACGAACGATGCCCATGACGACCCGACGCTCGCACCGCGGTCCCGCCCTCATCTCCCTCGCGACCCTCGCCGCGCTCGCCGTGACGAGCGGCGACGCCGACGCGGCGGGCAAGCTGCAAGCCGCCCCCGACGCGGGCAAGCAGACGAGCGCGAACGCCGGCAAGAAGCTCGGCAAGCCGGTCGCCCGCGTGCTGCCGGCCGCCGCCATGCGCACCCCCGTGCTGACCATCGCCACTCCGTCGAAGTCCGTGGCCCCCGCGCCGCACGTGCGCGACGCGGTCGTGCGCCTGACCGCCGCCGCCGCCGAGCCCCCGCGCGTGCGCCTCGACCCCAGCCGCGGCAGCCTGCGCTCGTTCCGCGGCAAGGTCGCCAACCCCCACGGCCGCGGCCTCGTCGCCGCCGCGGCGATGCTCGGCGAGCACCGCCCCGTGCTCGGCCTCAGCGCGCAGGACGACGCCGTCGAGCTCGTGCAGCGCTTCGCCTCCGACGCGCCCGGCGACGGCACCCACCTCGTGCTCGACGTCACCTGGCGCGGCCTGCCGGTGTGGGGCGCCGAGGTCGCGGCCCACTTCGCAGACGACGGCTCGCTCACCGCCCTCCACGCCCAGAACACCGGCGCCCTCACCCCCGAGCTCGCGGTCCGCTACGGCCCGCAGGCGGCCCGGCAGCGCGCCCGCGTGTGGAACGCGGCCGCCTCCGGCGACGGCGAGGTCACCGAGCTCGGCGCCCCCTCACTCGGCGTATGGCCCGGCGGCCACGCGCGCGGCGTCCAGGGCTCGCTGGCGTGGAGGCTCGTGCAGTCGGTGCGCCAGCAGGACGGCGCGCCCCAGCACTTCGCCACCTACGTCGACGCCGGCGACGGCACCATCCTCGCCCGCCACCCGCTCGTCATGACCGACGGCTCCCCGGCGACCGGCCAGTCCAAGAACCACGCCGGCCAGACCGTCACCCTGCGCATCTCCCACTACGCCGACAAGGGCGTGTACGGCCTGTTCGACCGCAGCAAGGGCCTGTCCGCCGCCACCCTGCAGACCCACGACGCCCAGCACAGCGAGAACCAGTCGACGCTCGCGACCTCGAGCGGCAAGGACCAGTGGACCGCCGCGATGGCGACCGCCCACGACAACATGCAGCAGGTCATCGACTACTACGCCGAGACCCACGCCCGCAACTCGTGGGACGGCCAGGGCGCCCAGGTGCTGCAGCTCGTGCACTACGGCCAGGACTTTAATAATGCGTTCTGGGACGGCTACAACAAGATCATGGCGATCGGCGACGGCGACCAGTACAACTTCAAGGAGTTCACGCGCGCCCTCGACGTCGCCGCCCACGAGTTCTCCCACGCGGTCGTCACCGGCACCGTCAACCTCGTCTACCAGGGCCAGCCCGGCGCGCTCAACGAGTCGTTCGCCGACGTCATGGGCGTGATGGTCGACCGCGACGACTGGCTGATCGGCGAGGACATCGTCACCCCCTACGTGTTCCCCCAGGGCTACGCCCGCAGCTTCATCGACCCGCCGGGCGGCATGCAGCCCAAGCACATGGACGACCTCTACACCGGCTACCAGGACTACGGCGGCGTCCACATCAACAGCGGCATCCCCAACCACGCGGTCTACAACCTGGCCAACGCGACCAGCCGCGAGTTCGTCGAGCAGCTGTGGTACCGCACGCTCTACAAGCACCACATCGGCAGCCAGGCCAGCTTCGTCGACATGGCCGAGGGCACCATGACCGCCTGCGACGAGCTCGTCGCCGCCGGCAAGGCCAGCGCCGGCGACTGCACCGAGACCGCCAAGGCGTGGGTCGGCGTCGGCGTGCTCGGCGCGGCCGACATCCCGATGGGCGGCTGCCCCACCAACTCGAGCGAGAACAACGGCGTGTGCTACTGCGACCCCGGCTACGTGCCGAACAACGACGGCTCGGCCTGCGTCGAGGCGGCCGCCGTCGACTGCCCGATGAACGCGGTCCAGGCCAACGGCCAGTGCTTCTGCATGGACGGCTACAAGCCCAACGCGGACTTCAGCAAGTGCGTGCAGATCGACCAGGGCTGCCCGCTCAACAGCTCGTGGGACGCCGGCAAGAAGCAGTGCAAGTGCGACCCCGGCTTCGAGGGCACACCCAACGCGGCCGACGGCAAGTGCGAGGCGATCGCCTCCGACTGCCCGGCCGACGCCCACCCCGAGTGGCCCGACCCGCAGATGCAGGACAACTACCTGTGCGCGTGCAACGAGAACCACCAGGACGACGGCCAGGGCGGCTGCGAGGTCACGCCCGGCACCTGCGGCAACGAGTCGTTCTTCGGCCGCTGCGAGGGCGACACCCTGGTCTACTGCGCCCAGGGCTCGGACAACGAGATCAAGAACGTCGACTGCGCGGCCGACGGCCTGGTCTGCGGCAAGTTCGACTCGATCGTCGGCTTCGACTGCCTCAACCCCGACGGCGTGGCCGCCGGCGGCAAGTGCGACGCCGACGGCTACCAGCAGTGCGACGACTCGGTGCCGTTCTGCGTGTCCGAGGAGGGCGACGCCGACGGCTTCTGCTCCCACGAGTGCAAGGCCAAGTCCGAGTGCCAGGTCACCGCGGCCGAGAAGGACGCCTTCGACTGCTGCGCCTCGGTGTCCGACGGCACCCGCGCGTGCCTGAAGGACCCCTACTGCGCCGAGAACGTCGACACCAAGGCCACCTGCGACGACGTGCCCGGCGGCAGCACCTACTACGGCGCCTGCGACGGCGACGTGCTCGTCTACTGCGACGGCTCGACCGACGTCACCCAGAAGGTGTTCTGCGCCAAGCTCGGCAAGGAGTGCGGCTGGGTCGACGCCAAGACCGGCTACTCCTGCGTCGACCCCGACTCCGGCGCGCTGCCCGAGGCCCCCGACGACTGGTGCCCCTACGAGGCCGACGGCGTGTGCGACGCGCCCGACAAGTGCCCCGAGGGCACCGACCTGCTCGACTGCAACCCCTGCGGCGACGTGTCCGCGAGCGGCCAGTGCAATGGCAACGAGCTGCAGGTCTGCGACCCCGACGCGGGCCTCGTGGTCACCGACTGCGGCGACCTGGCCATGACCCCGGAGTGCGGCCCGAGCGGCGACGGCGGCGCGGCCTGCATCCCCGGCGGCGGCGGCGACGACACCGGCGACGACACCGGCAGCGTGCCGACGTCGAGCGCCGGCGACGACACCGCCGAGGGCGGCGACGAGTCCGGCGGCAACCAGCAGGGCGACGACACCACGATCTCCTGCACCTGCCGCAGCGACGCGCCGGCGACCACCGGTCTGCTCGCCGGCCTCGGCCTGCTGCTCGCGCGCCGTCGCCGTCGCGCGTGACCCCACGCGCGCGCGCGAGGCACCCCCTCGTCGGAGCGCGCCGCACCCTCCACGGTGAGGGGATGCGGCGCGCCCCGATCCTGCTGTTGGCCCTCGCCGCCCTTCGCAGCGAGCCCGCCGGCCTCGACGGCCGAGGTCCACCTCGCCGCGTTCCCGGCCGCGGTCGCCGGGGACTGATGACGTCCTGCCGCCGCCGTCGACGAAGCATCGGTGCACGCGTCGAAGCGGCGCGACCCGCGTGCTCAGAAGCGCAGCTGCGCCGCGCCCCCGGCCCAGCGCAGCCGCGTCGGTCCCAGCGCCAGCCCGTCGAGCTTGCGCCGCGCCTTGACCGCGGACACCAGCACCGCGACCCCGCCGAGCCCGATGATGCTGCCGTAGAGGATCAGCTGCGCCCCGCCCACGATGAACCCCGTCTTGCCGTTGTAGGGGCTGCTGTCCGCGGCGTAGAGCCCGACCAGCGCGCCGCCCCCGCCGGCCGCCGCGAAGCCGACGCTGGTGATCACCGCCCCCGCGACCAGCCTGGAGCGCTGTCCCCGGCGAAATTTTAAGATTCGCTCATTGAGCTCCGAGATCCGCTGATCCGCGAGCAACGCCTCGTCCGGGCGGGCCAGCGGTTTGAATGCCTCGTACTCGCGGATCGCCACGCCGAGCTTGCCCTGGGCCTCGGCCGCCACGGCCAAATTAAAGTGCAGCGGGCGCCAGTTCGGGGTGAAGAACGCCGCCCGCATGAACGACGCCTCGGCGTCGGCGTAGGCGCTCCGCTTCATGGCCTCGACGGCCCTGGTCACGTGCTCCTGCGCCTGCGGCGTCAGCTCGTCGGTCGGCGGATCCGCCGCCCGCGCCTCGGCCGGCGCCGCCAGCACCAGCGCACAGACAACGGACACGAGGGCGCGAGGTCCGGCCATGACGCTGCCTAACAAATTTCAAGAGTTTTTAGAAGCGCAGCACGACCCCGGCCCCGCCGTTCCACTTCAACCGCGTCGGCCCGAGGGCGATGCCGTCGAGCTGCCGCTTGGCCTTCACCGACCGCATCAGCGGGAGCACCGAGTAGAGCACGACCACCAGCCCGACCGTCGCCAGCACGATCTCGCCGTACAGCACGTTCTTCTGCTTGGCCTCGAGGCTCTCGATTTTTTTGTCGTTGATCGCGATCTGCGGATCGTCGGACGGGCTCATGAGGTCCTCGTTATCAGCCTTGAGGTCCGCCACGTCCTGCTTGAGCGACCGGTTGTAGACGATGAGGCCGGCGGTCCCGCCGAGCGCCGCGAGGCCGAGCGTCAGCGCCGTCGCGCCGATGGCGATCTGTCGCTTGTAGGTGCCGGCGATGCGCCGACGGCGGTCCGACAACTCGAAGATCCGCTGGTCGACGACGAGCGCCTCGTCGGGCGTCGCGAGCGGCTTGAACTGCTCGTACTCGTGGATCGCCGTGCCGAGCTTGCCCTGGGCCTCGGCGAGCACGCCCATGTTGAAGTGCAGGGGGCGCCAGTTCGGCGAGAAGAACGCCGCGCGCTTGAACTCCTCCTCGGCGTTGACGTAGGCCCCGCTCTTGAACGCGGTGAGGGCTTTCTCGACGTGCTGCTCGGCCTGCGGGTTGAGCGAATCCTCGGCGCCCCCGGGCTCCTGGGCGCGGGCGACCGCGGGGAGCGAGAGGGACAGGCTGCAGGCCGCGGCGACCGCGGCGCGGGACAGGCGGGGGAGGGCTGGCATGGTCACTCGCTCTTCGGTTGGATCTGGATGGTCGCGGTGTGGCGGTCCCAGCGGCTGATCGGGATCGAGGCCAGGGCCCGGGTCAGGTCGGCCGCGTAGGTGACCGCGTCGTTGCTGCCCGCCATCGCCGCCGGCTTGAACCTGTCGAAGTCGCCGCGGGCCGCGAACGCGTAGACCACCACGGTGTCCTGGGTCGCGACCCTGGGGTCGGCGAGCTGGACCTGTAGATCCTTCACGTTCGCGGGCGGGAGCGACAGCGAGTCGCCGCCCTTGACCATCGGCACCGGCAAGAAGTCCGAGGGGTATAGGATCGCGCCGGCGCCGGTCGCGTCGAGGTAGTAGACGACGAGGTACGCGTCCTGGGGCGCGTTGAACTTGAGGCGGATGCGGTCGCCGTCGGTCACGGTCGCGGGGATCTCGGCCTCGATCTCGAAGACCGTGCGCTTCGGCGACTGCTCGTAGGTGAACGCGTAGGCCTGCGGCGTCGACCACGTGATCTCGTCGGCGATGTCGGTGATGCCCTCGCGCCCGCCCTCGAGCGCGACCGGGCCCTTGCCGGCGCGGCCCTTGAGCGAGCCCTCGGCCTTGCGCATGAGCCGGCGCTCGCCGGTGCCGACGCGCACGGACTTGACGATGACCTCGCCGCACGGGCCGGCGACGTCGGCGGTCAGCGTCTCGACGTTGTGGATCTTCATCGCCGCCTCGACCGAGCGGCCGTAGCGGGCCTCCAGCCGCAGCAGGTCGCTGTAGCCGCCGGACATCGCGGTCATGTCGCCGAGGCCGATGCGGTACGACTTCTCGTACTGGGCCTGCGAGCGCTTGACGCGGACGTCGCAGCCGGGGGCGCGCTCGTCGGCGATCGTCCAGCCGCCCTGGCTGGTCAGGTGGACCGCGCGGCCGAGCAGGTCCTCGGCGTCGGCGTTGGGCTCGAGCAGGAAGTGGGTGTCGGTCGAGAAGCTCCCGACCTTGTCGGTCACGCCGGCGTCGGCCTCGGGCGCCGCCAGGAAGCCCTGGCGGGTGCAGGTGGCGAGGGCGAGGGCGGCCAGCAGCAGCGGGGCGCGCCTCACTTGCCGTACCCCCACGAGACGATGAACTCGACCGGGTCGCCGAGCTTCTTGCCGACCTGCAGGCTCGGGGTCTGCTCGCGGTTGGCCTTCTTGGCCTCGCGCTTGACGCGGGGCTTGATCCACTCGTCGAGCTCCTTCAGCGAGATCTGGCCGTCGCCGTTGATGTCGGCCGCGCCGTCGCCGAGCGCCTGCATGAGGTACTTCGAGAACAGGCCGCCCTTGCCGTCGGGCGCGGGCCCGGAGATCTCGGCGCCCGACGAGGCCGACAGCAGGGCCACGCGCGCGGCCGCCTTGACCGGCTCGACGTGGACCAGCGGGCGCGTGCCCGGGGCCAGCACCGACCGCCCGCCCGCGCCCGAGAAGCACGAGTCGGCGATCGCCAGCACGTCCTTGGCCTTGGTCTTCTCGAGGTCGGCGAGGATGTCGGCCATCTTCAGCGCCGACTCGCCGAGGTACTGCGGGTCGCCGTCGTACGGCACGATGTACGACACGCCCGACGTCGGGTCCGGCGCGCCATGGCCGCTGAAGTACACGTAGATGCGCCCGCCCGCCGGCACGTTGGTCTGCAGCCAGCGCACCTGCTTGACGATGTCGGTGCGGGTCGCGCGGTCGTCGAGCAGCACGCGCACGTGCTCCTCGGGCACGCCGAAGGTCTGGCGCGTGAGCTCGGCGAAGCGCTCGGCGTCGGCGCGCGCGCCGGTCGCGGGCGTCACGTCGCGGTACTTCTCGATGCCGATGATCAGCGCGTACGCGGTCGGCTGCGGCGAGGCCGAGACCAGCGCGCCGGCGCTGCTGCGGCCGCCCCCGCCGCCGTCGACGCCGTCGTTGCCGCCGTCGACGCCGCCGCCGCCCCAGTCGCGACCGCCGCCGTTGTCGGCGACCACGTCGCCGCCGCCCGAGCCACCGCCGCCGTCACGGGCCATCATCTCGGACGGCACGATCAGCGCGGGCAGCTGATCCGGAGGGGTCTCCAGCTTGATGTTGGACTTGTCGCAGGCCGCGACGAGCGCGGCGAACACGGCAGCTTGAAGGCGCATGGACATGGACAGCGGCGCGAGTGTACACCAGCGCCGCAGGCGGCGTACGCGGCCGAACCGTGCTCCACGCCGCATGCACGCGACATGGATAGGCGTGAGCTAGCCCGCGGACGCGCCGCATGTGGAGGCGGGCCGTGCGGCCACGGACGCGGCGACGGGCGTTGCCGGGCGCGCGGTGGAGCCTCTATGCTCCCGGCGCGTCATGGACCTCGACCTCGGCACCCCCCTGTCCCCCTCGGCGACCCGTCTCCTGTTGCTCGGCGCCGGCGAACTCGGCCGCGAGGTGGCGATCGAGGCCATGCGCCTCGGCATCGAGGTGATCGCCTGCGACCGCTACCGCGACGCGCCGGCCATGCAGGTCGCCCACCGCAGCCACGTGTTCGACATGCAGGACCGCGAGGCGGTGCGCGCGGTGGTGGGGCGCGAGAAGCCGCACTACATCGTGCCCGAGGTCGAGGCGATCGCGACCGACGCGCTGGTCGAGCTCGAGACCGAGGGCTGGACGGTCATCCCCACGGCGCAGGCGACCCGCCTGACCATGGACCGCGAGGGCATCCGCCGGCTGGCCGCCGAGCAGCTCGGCCTGCCGACGAGCCCCTACCGCTTCGCCGACACGCTCGAGCAGGTCGAGGCGGCGGTGCGGGAGATCGGCCTTCCGTGCGTGATCAAGCCGTGCATGTCGAGCTCGGGCAAGGGCCAGAGCACCGTGCGCGACCCGGCCGACGTCGCCGCCGCCTGGGACTACGCGCTGGTCGGCGCGCGCGGGCGCAGCGCGCGGGTGATCGTCGAGGGCTTCGTGAAGTTCGACAGCGAGATCACGCTGCTGACCATCCGCACCCGTCACGAGGGCACCCTGTTCTGCCCGCCGATCGGCCACCGCCAGGAGCGCGGCGACTACATGGAGTCGTGGCAGCCGCACGCGCTCTCGCAGGCCGCGCTCGCGCGGGCCCAGGCGATCGCCGCCCGGGTCACCGAGGCCCTCGGCGGCTACGGGCTGTTCGGGATCGAGCTGTTCGTGGTCGGCGACGACATGGTGTTCAGCGAGGTCAGCCCGCGCCCGCACGACACCGGCATGGTGACCATGACCACCCAGGACTGCAGCGAGTTCGAGCTGCACGTGCGGGCGATCCTCGGCCTGCCGATCGGCCAGGTCATCCTGCGCTCGCCGGGCGCCTCCGCCGTGATCCTGGCCGAGCGCGCCGGCCACAACCCGCGGTTCGTCGGCCTCACGCGGGCGCTGAGGGACCCGCGGGTCAAGGTCCGCCTGTTCGGCAAGCCCGACACCCGCAAGTACCGCCGCATGGGCGTGGTCGTCACCTACGGCGAGGACGTCGAGGACGCCCGCCGCCGCGCCCGCGAGGCCGCCGCCGCCGTCGAGGTCGTGGTCGACGCCGGCTGAGCCGCGGCGCCTGTCCCCGCGGACAGGCGCCCGCCCGCCTCACCGCGCGGTCCGCCGCCGCCGCAGCCCGACCAGCGCGCCCAGCATCAGCAGCCCGCCCGCCGGCGAGTCGCCCTCGCTGCGGCAGCCGCAGCCGCCGTCGTCGACGCCGGCGGTCTCGGCCTCGGTGTCGCCGCCCGAGCTGCCGCCGCCGCTCGAGTCGTCGCCGCCGGTCGGACCGCCGCCGCTCGTCGGCGCCGAGCCGTTCGAGTCCGAGTCCGACGCCGAGCCCGCGCTGGTGTCGCCGGTCGGCGTGTCGCCGGTCGTGGTCGTCGTGTCGCCGGCGCCCGTGACGTCGCCGCCGGTCGTGGTGCCGTCGCCGCCGGTCGTGCCGAGCCCGGTCGTGGTCGTGTCGTCGCCCGTCGACGTCGCGCCCGAGGTCGTCGTGTCGTCGCCGGTCGACCCGCCGGTCGTCTCGCCGGTCGTCTCGCCGGTCGTCTCGCCGGTCGTGCCGCCGACGTCGCAGGCGTCGCCGACGCCGTTCATGTCGGAGTCCTCCTGCGTGGGGTTGGCGTCGGCCGGGCAGTTGTCGACGTCGCCGCACACAGCGTCGGCGTCGGCGTCGTTGTCGGCGTCGAGCGGGCAGGCGTCGCAGGCGTCGCCGAGCGAGTCCATGTCCTCGTTCTCCTGGCCGCCGTTGGCGTCGGCCGGGCAGTTATCGACGTCGCCGCACACGGTGTCGCTGTCGGCGTCGTTGTTGGCGTCCTGCGGGCAGGCGTCGCACACGTCGCCGAGGTCGTCGGCGTCGGCGTCGTCCTGCATGGGGTTGGCGTCGGCCGGGCAGTTGTCGACGTCGCCGCAGACCATGTCGCTGTCGTCGTCGTCGAGCGCGTCGTTGGGACAGGGGTCGCAGGCGTCGCCTGCGCCGTCGCCGTCGCCGTCCTGCTGCATCGGGTTGGCGTCCTCGGGGCAGTTGTCGGCCCCGTCGGGCACGCCGTCGGCGTCGCCGTCGATCTGCCCGGAGAACTGGTGCGTGACCAGCTTGGACCCGTTGCTCCCGCCGAACAGGTGGATCGAGTTGCCGACCGCCGCCGCCGCCGACTCGCGCGCGGCGACCACCAGCACCGACGGGTCGGTCATCCAGGCGTTGGCGACGAAGTCGTAGGCCCGCACCGCGTTGAAGTACGGCGCCGCGTCGTTGCCGTAGGCCGTCGACCCGCCGATCACGTAGAGCTGGCCGCCCACGCGCGCCCACGCGAACTGCTGGTTGCCGGCCGGCATCGGCGCGCCCGCGGCCCAGGTGTTGGTCGCCGGGTTGAAGATGTTGAGGTTGGTCAGCGCCGGGTTGCCGCCGAACACGTAGATGCGGCCGTCGGGGCCGCGCACGGCGCCGTGCGAGTGCGTCGGGTTCGGCAACGCGGGGGCCGCCGCCCAGGTGTTGGTCGCGGGGTCGTAGACCGCGTGGGTGGCGGTCGCCGCCTCGCCGCCGAACATGTGCAGCTTGCCGCTCGCGTCGGTCGCCGCGGCGCACTCCCACCCGCCGGCCTGGTTGGGCCCGGCCGTCCACACGTTGGTCGCCGGGTTGTAGATCTGGGTGTTGCTGACGTGGTTGGCGTTGTAGCCGCCGACGACCACCATGCGCCCGTCGAGCAGCCTGTCGCCGCACGCGCCGCGGGCCGGCACCGGCATCGGCGCGAGCACCACGTAGCTGTTGGTGACCGGGTCGAACGCCCGCGCCGCGCTCTGGACCGCGTTGGCCTGGTTCTGCCCGCCGAAGATGTAGAAGCGGCCGTCGTCGCCGGCGATCACCAGCGCCTGCGAGACCGGGGCGGGGTGATCGACGGACAGCATCCACGCGGGCAGAGCCGCGGCCGATCGCACGGGGAGCGCCGCATACGCGAGCGCGGACAGGGACAGCAGGGCCAGGTACTTCATGTCAACGTCTCCGGGGCGTCACTACCCGACGCGCCGCGGCCTCAAGCTACCACGGAACGCCGGCGGCCCTCCGCCGCGATTCCGCCCGCGGTGCGTCCGCGCGCCGCGTCCCTCGACCTGTCTCGAGGGACAGGGCTACGACTGCGCCGCGGCCCGCGGGCGGTAGGTCAGCTGCACGAGCGTCGGCTTGGCCGCGGTGTGCACCAGCTCGAGCCGGTGCGGCCGGCGCACGCCCGCGAACAGCGGGTGGCCGGCGCCCAGCACGACCGGGATGATCGACACGATCAGCTCGTCGACCAGCCCGGCGTCGAGCGCCTGGCGGATCAGGTCGCCGCCGTCGAGGTACACGTCGCGACCGTCGGCGGCCGCGCGGGCCTCGACCACCATCGCCGCGATCGTCCCGCTCACGGCGCGCACCGTCGGCGCCTTCGGCGTCAGCGGGCGGCGGGTCGCGACCAGCACCGGGCGCTCGCCGTAGGGCCACGCGCCGGTGAAGCCCGCGACCACGTCGTGGGTGCGGCGGCCCATGAGCAGCGCGCCGACGTCGGCCATGAACGCCGCGTAGCCGTGGTCGTCCTCCTCGGGCGGCGGCAGCCACGAGAGGTCGTCGTCGGGGCCGGCGATGAAGCCGTCGAGCGAGGCGGCGATGAACACGCGGACGCGTCCGGGCATGCGGCGGTCGTACACGAGGATCACCGCCGCCCGCAAACGCCCCTCGGGACGCTGTTCCTGGGCACATTCCGACCGTTCTGCGCACATCCGCGCCGCGCCGGTGGTTCCACCCGCTCGAACGAGAGGATCCCCTCGTTCGCGCCGCCCTCGCCGCTGCAGACCCGCGCCCACCGCACGGGGGACCTTCCGCATGATGGCCCTCATGCATCGGTTCATCGCGGGCAAGTGGCAGGTCGGGGCGGCGCTGGTGGTCCTCGCGGGCTGCGGAGATTCGGGCGGGTCCACGGCGAGCGGCACGACGACGTCGCCGACGACGATCGACCCGACGCCGTCGACGCAGACCAACGACACGCCGCCGACCACCAGCGTCGGCACGGACACCACCGCCGGCAGCAACTCGGTCAGCGAGACCATGGCGAGCGCGCCGACGACGGGGCCCGACACCGTGACCGGGCCCGACACCGACCCGACGCTGACGTCGGTCGGCCCGACCACCGCCCCGTCGACGTCGACCGGCCCCGGCGACACCGGCGACACCGGCGACACCGGCGACTCGACGAGCGGCACGAGCACCACCGGCGCGGTCTGCATGCCCGGCGACACCATGGGCATGGGCATGGCGCAGAAGAGCTACATCTTCATCCCCAGCCAGGACCTCGACGACGTCGCCAAGGTCAACACCCAGACGCTGGTGCTCGAGGCCCGCTACAAGATCGGCCCGGGCGGCGAGAGCGCCTCGCGCACCGCGGTCAGCGTGGACGGCCGCTACGTGGTCGTCAACAACCGCCAGACCGGGCGCAGCACCATGCTCGCGGCCAACGTCGAGGACTGCGTCGACAAGAACGCCAACGGCATGATCGACACCTCGCAGAACGCCAACGACGTGCGCGCGTGGATGGAGGACGAGTGCGTCCTGTGGCACATCCAGTGGCCGTACGGCGGCCAGTGGCAGCACGGCCCGCGCGGCGTGAGCTGGACGCCCGGCACGTTCGACCAGGAGCAGTGCAAGTACGTCGACCCCAAGGTGTGGCTCGGGTACATGTCGCAGACCCCGGGCACCGTGCACCTCGTGCGCGTGGCCGTCGACGGCACCGTCGAGCAGACCATCGAGGTCCCGGGCTGGAACGGCTCCGACTTCGCGCCCTACGGCGCCGCCCTCGACCCCGAGTTCCGCCCGTGGTTCTCGAGCCTGCGCGGCGAGTTCGCCCGCGTGAACACCGACCAGAACCCGATCACCGTCGACCGCTTCACCCCGCCCGGCAACGTGCAGTCGTACGGCTTCACCGTCGACCCCGACGGCAACCCGTGGTTCGGCGGCAACTGCGGGCCGATCACCAAGTACGACACCGACACGATGCAGTACATCTCGATCCCGGGCACCGAGAACGGCTGCTACCGCGGCGTGACCGCCGACGAGAACTACGTGTGGGTGGCCAACAACTCGCCCTGCAACCTCGCCCAGGTCGACCGCGCCAGCAACACCCTGGTCCAGTTCCACAACCCGCCGCAGTGCTCGACCGCCATCGGCCTCAGCGTCGACATCGAGAAGTTCGTGTGGCTCGTCGACCAGGAGGGCTGGGCCTGGAAGATCGAGCCCGACAACGTGCCCGGCATGGTCCAGGTCCAGGTCCCCGGCAGCCACTACGTCTACTCGGACATGACCGGCGGCCAGCTGCTCAGCATCATCCCGCAGTGAGCCGCGGCCCGACACGCTTGACCGGGCGGCCGTCGGCCGTGTACATGGCCCCGTAGAGCCCTTCATCGCCCCCTCGGTCGAGCTCGGGCCATGAAGGGGAGTCGACATGACACCGCCGCCTCCGGGGTTCGATGTGAGCGCGCCCTCTGGCGCCCAGAGGAGCTCATCCGCGGGGATCACCGCGGATGACAAGGTGGAGATCGCCGCGACCTTCCTGGGGTCCTTCATCCTCGGCGCATCGTTCGCCAAGGACTTCCTCGTGCACGGGAGGTTCGAGATCCGCATGTTCCTGCTGGGGGTCTCGTGCTTCGTGCTCTTCATCGTCATCGCGCTGGTCGCTAGGATTCGCATCCGCACGTTCGACCGCCGCCGGGTGATGCTGAGTCTGGGGTGGTCCGTCGTGTTCGCGGCGGGGAACGCCTCGGCGATCGACCTGTTTAGCTACCAGTTCCTGTCGGCGCGGCTCGACGGCGACATCCAGCTCGAGACCATGCTGTTCCTCGGGTGCTACGGCCTGTCGACGAACCTCCTCTTCCTGCTCAACCGGGCGGTCCTGCTCGCGGCGCTCCAGCAGAAAACCGTCTACAAGTACGTCCTGGCGCCCGTCAACGGGCTGAGCGGCGGGGCGATCGTCGCCGGCGTCATCGTGTGGGCGTTTCGATGACCGGCACGGAGCCGCGGGCCGGCCGCGATGCAACTCCTCCTCCCTACCGTCCGGCGGCGCGTCCCGGCCACCGTCGCGACGGGTCCTCGCGGGCCGTGGCCGAATTTGCTTCTATGCGCGCGTCGGCGCGGATAGCTTACGCGCACAGCGCAGCATGACCGACCGCGACGACGACCACGACCCCAGCGACCCGACCCGACTCGCCCGGCGCCGCTTCGTGCAGGGCGCCGCGGCCCTGCTGCCCGCCCTCGTGGTCGGCTGCGCCGGCAAGGGCGGCGACCCGCTCGCCGGCGACGACGACGGCACCGACGACGGCGAGGGCACCGGCACCGGCACCGGCACCACCGCCGAGCCGACCACCGGCGGCACCGGCCCGGACACCGGCGCCGACGCGACCACCGGCGAGCCCGCGTTCGTGCCCGCCGACGTGCCCGAGGACGTGGACCTGTTCCCGCGCACCGTCATCGCCGGCGAGATGAAGCCGACCTCGGTGATGTTCGCGGTGCTCGCCGCCGACAAGGCCGAGGTCACACTGCGCCTGTGGTCGCACGCCAAGGGCGCGCCGGTCGGCGCCGCCGGGGTCGAGGTCGTGCACGAGCAGGCCTGCGGCCCCGACGCCGACGGCTTCATCAAGGTCAAAGTCGAGGGCCTCGAGCCCGGCGCGTGGTACGGCTACGGGTTCTTCCGCGCCGACGAGGCCGGCGGGTTCGTCGCTCGCTCGCTGCTCGGCAAGGTGCGCACGGCGATCGCCGACGACGCCAGCGAGCCGGTGACGCTGGGCTGGGCCTCGTGCATCGGCGCCGGGTTTGCGATCCCCAACTACGTCGACCCCGCGAACGTCACGCCGATGAAGTGGAAGTCGATCGACCGCATGGCCGAGCAGGAGCTCGACGTGTTCATCCACCTCGGCGACCAGCTCTACCTCGACGAGGTGTTCGACGCCGGCGGCAGCTACGCCATGTACGTCGCGGCCTGGGCCGCCGGGCACGGCGGCGGCTACCGGGCGCTCTACCCCAACCAGGGCGCCTACTTCACCTGGGACGACCACGAGGTCACCGACAACGGCGCGATCGACCCGTTCGCGCCGACCCCGGAGGACGTCGAGAAGACCGACAACGCCATCCGCGCCTACTACACGTGCCACCCGATCGAGGCCAGCGTGCGCGCCGATCGCCTGTGGCGCGCGTTCCGCTGGGGCAAGACCGTCGAGTTCATCGTGCTCGACGGCCGCTACGACGCCAAGACCGCCGGCGAGAACTACCTGAGCCCCGCGCAGGAGCAGTTCCTGCTCGACACGCTGAAGGCCAGCCCGTGCGTCTTCAAGTGCATCGTCAACTCGGCGCCGTTCGCCAACCTGCCCGCGTCCACCCCGGAGAACGACGACCGCTGGTCGCAGTTCAGCCAGCGCGCGCGCATCAAGCAGTTCATCGACGACAACGCGATCACCGGCATCGTCTCGATCACCGGCGACATCCACATGTCGTACGTCGGCCGCCTCGAGCTCGCCCCGGTCACCGCCTCCGACGCGATCCCCGAGTGCTGCGTGACCTCTGGCAACGTCTGGCCGGTCATCACCGACTTCGACGCCGCGCAGTTCCCCTACATCGACGCCCGCCCGACGGTGCCGACGATCACCTTCGACCCCGCGGCGGCCGCGATCCACGTGCGCTACCTCTACGAGGACGGCAGCCTCGCCCACGAGTCGACCATCGCCGTGTGAGCCGCGCTAACCGAACAGCACGACGCCGCGGGCGCGCAGCGCCTCGACGGCCTCGCGCACCGGCACCCGCGGCAGCTGCAGCTGCTCGCGGACGATGACCTCGAGCTCGTCGACCGACGCGATCGGCGTGACGGTCGTGATGTTGTGGTGGGTGACGACCAGCGAGTTGTCGATCACCTCGAGCACGCGCGAGGCGAAGAACCGCGAGATCTGCAGCGACCGCATCAGCCGGCCGTTGGCGTCGGCGACGCGCTGGACGCCGTTATTAAACCCGTCGGGGCCGAGCGCGGGCGGCTTGGCCACGTAGGTCTGCACGCGCGAGGGGCCGCGGAAGGTCGCGACCTCGACGCTCGCCGCGCCGGTGGCGTGGCGGTCGATCATGAAGGTGAAGTCGCCGTGGGGCACCTTGTGCGGCAGCTGGTCGAGCGCGATCGGCTGGTAGAACGGCGCGGCGTAGCCGACGTCGATCATGTACGTGGTGTCCTCGAGCTTCACGCGGATGATCGCGTGCGAGCGCGGCACCCCGCCGACGTCGGCGGCCAGCAGCTCGACCTCGTAGTCGAGCCAGCGCAGCAGCTCGGCGAAGTGCAGGGCGATCGGGAACCCGGTGCCGCCGAGGTCCTGCTCGGCGATGCGATCGAGGAACGCCTCGATGGTCGGCAGCGTGCCCGCGCTCTCGGGCGGGGCGAGCAGCAGCGACACGTTCTCGTAGGGGACCTTGATCAGGTGGCTGCTGACGAGCTCGTGCAGACCCGGGTCCCCGACCCAGCCGAGGATGCCGAGATAGCGGCGAAAAAGATCGTCCCGGTCGCGGGTCGTCATCGGATACCGTCGACATGGTAACAGCTTTGTTCCGGCCCCGGGGCCCCCGGCCCGGATGCGCGCGCAAAATCCGTGTGAGCCTGCTACTGTCCGCCGGATGGACACCGCAGCCGCCTCCGTTACCTCTCCCGCAGCATCCGCACCACGGCCGTCCGGAACCGAGGCGCCGGCGACCACGCCGCGGACGCTGGAGAAGCGGAGCCCGGTGACCGGGGCGCGGCTCGGCGACTTCCCGGTGACCAGCGCCGAGGACGTGCAGGCCGCGGTGTCCCGGGCCCGGGCGGCCTTCGCCGGCTGGCGTGACGCGCCGTTGTCCGTGCGGCTCGCGGCCCTCGACCGTGCGCGCGCGGTGCTGGTCGAGCACGCCGAGGCCTACTCCCGCAAGATCGCCGACGACACCGGCAAGCCGGTGTTCGAGGCGCTGATGTTCGAGCTCTCGCTCGTCCCCATGTTCCTCGACCACTACCGCAAGCGCGCGCCCAAGCTGCTGGCGCGCCGCAAGGTCGCGACCCCGCTGATGCTGCCCGGCAAGACCGGCTACGTCGAGCACTTCCCCCGCGGCGTGGTCGGCATCATCGCCCCGTGGAACTTCCCGTTCCAGCTGTCGGTGCTGCCGGTGATCTCTGCGCTGATCGGCGGGAACACCGTGGTGCTGAAGCCCTCCGAGGTCACCCCGCTGACCGCCGAGGTGCTGGTCGACTTCTTCCAGCGCCTCGGCCTGCCCGCCGGCGTCGTCGAGGTCGTGCAGGGCGACGGCAGCACCGGCGCCGCCCTGTGCAAGGCCGACGTCGACATGCTGTTCTTCACCGGCTCGGTCGCGACCGGCCGCAAGGTCATGGCCGCCGCCGCCGAGCGCCCGATCCCCGTCGAGCTCGAGCTCGGCGGCAAGGACGCCTTCATCGTCTGCGCCGACGCCAACCTCGAGCGGGCCGCCGCCGCCGCCGTGCAGGGCGGGCTCGCCAACTGCGGCCAGGCCTGCATCTCGGTCGAGCGCATCTTCGTGGTCGACGCGGTCCACGACCGGTTCGTCGAGATGCTGAAGACCCGCGTCAACAAAGTTAAAGTCGGCGGCCCCGACGAGCAGGCCGACATGGGCCCGATGACGTTCGCCGGCCAGCTCGCCACGGTCGAGCGCCACGTCGAGTCGGCCCGGGCCGCTGGCGCCAAGGTGCTGACCGGCGGCCAGCGCATGAGCCGCGACGGCCTGTTCTACCCGCCGACGCTGCTCACCGACGTGCGCCCCGACATGCAGATCTTCCGCGAGGAGACGTTCGGGCCGGTGCTGCCGGTGATCCGCGTGCGCGACGAGGAGGAGGCGGTGCGCCTGGCCAACGCCAGCGAGTTCGGCCTGGCCGGCAGCGTGTGGACGGCCGACATCGACAAGGGCCTGCGCCTGGCGTCCCGCCTCGAGTGCGGCCAGGTCATGATCAACGACGTGCTCACCAGCGCCGGCCACCCCGGCCTGCCGTTCGGCGGCATCCGCTCGAGCGGCATCGGCCGCTACCACGGCGACGAGGGCATCCTGACCTTCATGCACACCCGCGCCCTGCTCGTCGACAAGGGCAAGCTCGACCGCGACCCGCTGTGGTACCCCTACGGCCACAAGCTCGCCTCGGCGTTCGAAGTGTTCGCCGGCGTCGCCGGCAAGCAGCTCGGCAAGCTCGTGAAGGGCTTCCTGGGCCTGCGCAAGGCCACCAACGCCGCCGACGGCGGTTGACACGTTCGCGCGCGTCCGGGTACGTTCGCCGGACATGTCCGAGAGCGCAGGTACACCCTCCGCCCCGAAGAAGGAGCGCTGGGGCACGCGGGTCGGCCTGGTCCTCGCCGTCGCCGGCAACGCGGTCGGCCTCGGCAACTTCCTGCGCTTCCCCGCCCAGGCCGCCCAGAACGGCGGCGGCGCGTTCCTCATCCCGTACCTCGTCTCGTTCGTGCTGATGGGCCTGCCGCTGCTGTGGGTCGAGTGGGGCATCGGCCGCCACGGCGGCCAGTACGGCCACCACTCCGCGCCCGGCATGTTCGCCCGCCTCGGCAGGTCGGCCTGGCTGAAGTACGTCGGCGTGTTCGGCCTGTTCACCAACCTGACGGTCGCCGCCTATTACTGCTACATCGAGAGCTGGACCCTCGCGTACGTGTGGCACTCGCTGGTCGGCACGTTCCGCGAGACCAGCCCCACCGTGTTCTTCCCCGAGTACCTCGGCGCCAACCTGCCGACGATCACCGCGGTCCCGCTCGAGGCGATGGGCTGGTTCCTCGCCACCGTCGCGCTCAACACCTACATCCTCTCGCGCGGCCTGGTCCGCGGGGTCGAGCTCGCCGCCAAGATCGGCATGCCGCTGCTGCTGATCTTCGGCGCCGTCCTGGCGATCAAGGGCCTGTCCCTCGGGCCAGGTGACCCCGGCGTCGTCGAGAGCCCGCTGGCCGGCCTCAACTTCGTGTGGCAGCCCCAGACCTCGGGCCTGTGGAACCCCAGCACCTGGCTGGCCGCCGCCGGCCAGGTGTTCTTCACCCTCTCGGTCGGCATGGGCTCGATCCACTGCTACGCCGCCTACCTGCGCGAGCGCGACGACATCGCCCTCAACGCGACCACCGCCGGCAGCGTCAACGAGTTCGTCGAGGTCATCCTCGGCTCGTCGATCCTCATCCCCATCGCCACCGCCTACCTCGGCCTCGCCGCCGTCCAGGCCGCGACCGCCGGCGGCAGCGGCTTCGGCCTGGCCTTCCTCACCCTCCCGACCCTGTTCGGCGAGTGGGGCGCCGTGTTCGGCCCGCTCGCCGGCGCCATGTGGTTCGGCCTGCTGTTCTTCGCCGGCATCACCTCGTCCCTGGCCATGGGCCAGCCCGTCGTCGCCTTCCTGAAGGACGAGTTCAAGGCCCGCCAGGGCGTCGCCGCCGGCATCTTCGGCCTGTGCACCTGCCTGCTCGGCATGATGTGCGTGGTCCTCTACCCCGGCGGCACCTTCGACGAGTTCGACTTCTGGACCGGCACCTTCTCGCTCATCATCTTCGCCCTCGCCGAGGTGTTGATCTTCGGCTGGATCTTCGGCATCGAGCGCGGCTGGGCCGAAATTAATAAAGGCGCCGACATCAAGCTGCCCGGCCTCTTCAAGCACGTCATCAAATACGTGACCCCCGCCTTCATCGGCTCGGTCCTGCTGGCGGCCCTGATTAAACCGAGCACGGGCTGGGGCGAGGCCTTTAATAAACTGACCTCGACCGGCTCGTGGCCGTTCGACCCGGGCAGCGTGATCGGCAAGCTGATCCACGTCGGCACCGACTGGAGCTGGTTCGACAGGACCGGCAACGTCACCCGCGTGTTCGTCGAGGACCTGACCCGCATCGTCCTCCTCACCGTGTTCGCCCTGATCGCCGCGCTCGTCCACCGCGCCTGGCGCGGCCGCACCGGGCCCGATGCGCAGCCGGGAGGCGGCCCGCGATGACCACGAGCGCCTGGGTCCTCCTGCTCACCGTGTGGTCGCTGGTCGCCGGCCTGTCGGTGTTCCTGATCGCGCGCGTATTAAACACCCCGCCGAAGGACGACGAGTAGCGCTACCCTGCGGCGGCATGCAGGTGTGGCCGCGGCAGGTGGTGCGTGCGCAAGCGATCGTCGCGGCCGGGGCCGGCGTCGCCGTGGCGGCGATGGCCGTGGCGATCTCGACGGTCGTGTGGGCCGCGGCGATCGGCCCGGCCTTCGGCGCCTGGTGGTGGCACCACTCGACCCGCCGCTACCGCGTGCGCCGGGCCCTCGTCGCCGCCCCGTTCCCCGCGCAGTGGCGCGAGGTCCTGCAAGAGAAGGTCGGGTTCTATCGCCGCCTCGGCGCGGCCGGCAGGGCCCGCTTCGAGACCGACGTGACCATCTTCCTCGCCGAGCAGCACATCGTCGGCCCGCAGGAGTCCGAGGTGCCCGAGGAGACCCGCGTGCTGATCGCCGCCGCCGCCGCGATGCTCGGCCACGGCCGGCCCGCGTGGGAGTGGCCGACCCACCGCGACATCATCGTCCACATCACCAACTTCAATGAAGACTACGAGCCCGGCGACCACCACGACATCGCCGGCATGGTCCACCACCAGGGCCCGGTGCTGCTGTCCCGCAAGCAGCTGCGCCGCGGCTTCAAGAAGGCGAGCGACGGCGAGAACGTCGCGCTGCACGAGCTCGCCCACGTGATCGACATGGCCGACGGCGTGGCCGACGGCGCGCCCTCGATCTGGGCCACGATGCCCGGCTGGGACGCGCTCGTGCAGGCGCGGATCAAGCAGATCCGCCGCGGCCATTCAGGCACGAAGGGCCGTGGAGGCAAGAACCCACCGCTACGCGCCTACGCCGGCACCAACGAGGCCGAGCTGTTCGCCGTCGCCGTCGAGGCGTTCTTCGAGACGCCTGACCGCCTGCGCAAGCGCGACCCGGACCTCTACCAGCGCCTCGAGGTGTTCTTCAACCTCGACCCCACGACCGGCGAGCAGCTCGGGCCCGATCACAGCGCGCGCAAGTAGGCGATCAGGTCGGCGCGCTCGGCCGGCGCGAGGTCGGTGCCCGGCACGTGCCCCGGTACGCTCGTCAGGCGCGCCGGGTCGAACATCTGCTCGAGCGACGCCACCACCCCGTGGTGCAGGTACGGCGCCGCCTCGCCGACGCGCAGCAGCGGCGCCGGGCGATAGACCCCGGTGCCGCGCGACGTGCCCATCGCCAGCGCCGGGTCGGTGCCGACCTCGCCGGCGGGGATCGGCGCGCCCGCGAAGGTCGGGCCGCTGTGACAGGCCGCGCAGTCGCGGCGGAAGATGCCCTCGCCGCGCGCCACGGCCGGCTCGGCGCTCGCGGCCTTGGCCGGCGCCTCGAGCGAATAAATGAACATCGCCAGCGCCCACGCCAGGTCGCGCGGCGGCCGCGTACGCTCGCGGTTCGCGTGGAGGATCTGCGTCTCCTGACGAATGGCCAGGGCCAGCGGCGCGTCCTCGCCGAGCTCCGCGTGGCGCAGCGTGCCCGCCTGCGTCAGTGCGCCCAGCACCTCGATGTGCCACAGGTCGGGGATCGCCACCGGGTCCTCGTCGTCGTCCTCGGTGATGTCGGCCCGCCCGGGCCCCCACGCCGCCATGCGCTCGGCCAGCCTGGCGTCGATCGGCGCCCCGGTGTCACGATGGAAGAACGTGCGCATCTTGCCGTAGTCGAAGTCGCGGCGCGCCCGCCCGACCACCACCGCGTCGCCCTCGATCGCCACGTGACACAGCGCGCAGGTGATGCCGACCCGCGCCCGCCCGTCGATGTCGACGAACGCCACCGTGCCCGGCACGCCGCCGTCGGGCGCGCGCCGCAGGCCCACCGCCTGCGCGACCTCCGGGTGCGCCAGCGCGTGCTCGGCGAACACCTCGGGCCGCAGGGGATAGCGGAAGAACACCGCCTCGCCGAGCCGCCGCCACTGCGCCAGCGTGGTCGGCCGCACGCCGTCCCACAGCGGCCTGGCGTCCTTCAGGTCCAGCGGCTCGCCCGCGATCAGCGCGTCCGCCAGCCCGCCGTCGACGTCCCGCACGCGCGGCGTCCACTCGGGCAGCAGGTCCCAGCCGACGTCGGCCCGCGCGTACGCGCTGAGCCGCGTCCGCGAGTAGGTGTTCTCGGGGTTGCGCAGCGATCGCTCGAGCGCCCGGCGCCGGTGCGACGGGTCGTCCGACAGGTAGCGCTCGGCCTGCCTGGCCAGCCACGCCTCGCTGAACGGCGCGTCGACCGGCGCGTCGACCGGCGCGTCGACCGGCGCAGGCCGCGGATCCGCCGCGGGCGTCGGCGCCGGCCCGCACGCCGCGAGCGCCACGAATATGCGGGCTGCCTGCTTCACGTGACGATCATGTGGACCGGCTCTCGCACGAACTCCGGCGAGCGCACGGTCTGGCTGACGCCGTCGACCGACACGTCGATCTCCAGCACATACGGCCGCGTGTACGGGTCGGCGCCGCTCTCGACCTGCGACCAGTCGGGATCGGCGAGGCGATAGCCGACCTTCACCGTCGCCCCCGCCGGCACCACCTGGTCCCACGGCTGGTAGGTCCCGCCGGGGTTCCACTGGCTCGGCTTGCGCGCCTCGATCTCGCCGAGGTCCCGCTTGCTCGCCGCGTCGAGCAGGCGCACGCCCTCGATGCGCAGCTTGCCCTCGCGGTCGCCGGCGTTGGCGATCGACAGCTGCATCGTCGACTGCGTGCACGGCGGGCTCCACCCGCCGGGGCCGTCGCCTCGCCGCGCCCCGACCGCCATCTCGCGCGCGCCCATGTCGTGCAAGACGCCCCCGGGCGCCGGCATCTGCGACGGAGCCGCCGGTTCGGCCGCGACCGCCTTCGCCGAGGCCGCCGCCTTCGCCTCGGCCTCGGCGTCGCTCGGCGGATCGCCGCAGTTCTGCACGAGCTGGACCGACGCGACCTTGACCTCGACGCGCGCGCTCGGGGTCGGCGGATCGGCCGGCCCGTCGTGGGCGGCGCAGGCGGACGACAACAGCGCGGACAGCAAGACACAGCGATGAAAGAGCATGGCGAGCACCCGGGGCGGAGCTTCGATTGTGCCACCGGCCGAGCGCGAGCGGGGCCCCGAAACGCCGGCTCCGCCGCGGCGATCCGCCCGCGAATCCGCGCCCGCAGCCCCGCGCCCGGCCGACCTCGCGCTCGTCCGCATCGCGTCGTGCATCACGGCCGCCGATCACGCTCGATGAACACGATCGCCGGCGCGGGCCGCTCGCCCGGCGATACGCAGCGGCGCTGCTCGCCGGTCAGCCCGCAGAGCACCCCGGCCCCCGCGATCAGCGAGTCCGCCGCCTCGAGGCCCGCGGGCTCCCTCGCCGGCTCCTCGCCGCGCCAGCACGTGACGCGGCGACCCGCGCGCGCGCAGAACGTCCCGTCGTCGTCGACGGCCACCAGCTGCTCGAGCCCCGGCACCTCCACGGTGCGCCGCGGTCCCTCGCCGCGCTCGAGGTCGAAGCAACGCACCGAGCCCGCGGCGTCGCCCGTGCACGCGACCTCGGCGTCGGCGTCGACCGCGAGCGCGAGCGCCGGCGGCCCCGCGAACCGCACCACCTCCCGCGGCCGCGGCTCGTCCTCGGGCCAGCAGGCGAGCGCGCCCGCCTCGTCGATCACGCACATCCACCCGCCGTCGAAGTCGTCGTCGCCGACCAGCATCCGCGCCCGCGTCAGCTCCGCGGGCGGCCGCCGCGGCCAGCCGCCGAGCCGCCCGTCGCGCGCCAGCCACGTGATCGCGTCGACCGCCGGCGCCAGCGCCACAGCCTCGCCCGCGCCCGGCAGCGGCCACGGCAGCCCGCGCGCCTCCGGCACCGGCAGCGCCTCGCGCCCGCCCCAGCACGTCGGCGGATGCTCCGCCCGCAGCGCGCAGGCGAGGCCATCCGCCACGAGGATCGCCGTCGCGTCGTCGATCCCGCGCACCAGCGTCGGACCCTCGGCCCCGTGCACGCTGCCGTCGCCGCGCTGCCCCCGCCAGTTGGCGCCGACGCACGCGACCTGCCCGGTCGACAGCCGCGCGCAGCCGTGACCGACCGCGTACGCGACCTCCACCACCCGACCCGGCAGCTCGTCGAGCTCGCGCATGCGCCAGTTGTCCAGCGCCAGGCTCCCCGTATACACGATCATCACCAGCGTCGGCGCCACCGGCCACCAGCGCCCGCGCCGCGCCGCCAGCCCGGCCAGCAGCGCGAGCACGCCGAGCGGCATGAACGCCGCGAGCACCAGCGCCGACGCCTCCGGCCCGTCGCCGTAGCGCCACCGCGACATCAACCCGACCAGGCCCGCGTGGAGCAGCACCACGAGCAGCCCCCACAGCCACGCGCGCACCGCCGCGGCCGCGTCGCCCCCCGGCGCGGCCGCGCTGCGCGTCGACCGGATCAGCCGCCGCCACAGCAGCACGTAGGCGATCGTCGCAACGACCACCAGCCCGAGCACGATCAACGCCGCCAGCGCCAGCGCCTCGCCGAAGCCCTGGGCCAGCGCCGCGCCCTGCCCGTTGCACGCGCAACCGGCGAGCACCACGAGCCACGCGCGCCGCGACCTCAAGGCTCTACTCGCCGAGCGCGCCCATCAGGTTCTTCATCAGCCGGGTCAGCACGCGCTTGGTCTCCATCTGGATCAGCGACTCCGGCACCTGCACGTTCGGCTTCGTGCGCGTCTTGAAGGTCACCAGCGTGCCCTCGGCGCCGAGGTCCTTCAGCTCCCACTCGTTGCGGTACTCGCTGAAGTCGGGCGAGCTGACCAGCGTCTCGAGGTAACCCTTGGCCGTCGGGCAGCGCCGCGTCTCGATCTGGAACGGCGCGATGAGCCCGCGGACCTGCAGCTTGACCTTCTCGCACGCCCCGTCGCGCGTCGCCTGGCTCGACACCGTGGTCGGCGCCAGCTTGTGCGAGCGCTCGGCGCTGTCGAGCACGTCGCGCACGGCCTGCACCTTGCTGTTCACCTTGACCTCGGCGATCACCTCGCCCTTGGCCGTGACGCGCGTCGAGATCTTCGCCGGCCCTTCGGCGTCGGCCTCCGCGGCTCGCGGCGCACCTGAAAGCAACACGACCAGGCCGAGGCCCACCGCACGAACGATGTTGCGTTGAACTGCCATGACGCTTTCTCGGCCCGACTATAGCGCCACTCGAGTCGCCCCGGGACCCGGGACAAACAGCGAAGTCTGCGCGCGAATGCGCAAACCCACGCACTCCAGGCCCGCCGCCCGTCGTTCGCCGGCGAATCGGCGGAATGCCGGCGAAGCGTGCCTGGTCTGTGGCCCGCTTCACGCCGGAAGGGTCGGGTCAGCGGCGGTCCGACGGCGCGCCCACGACCGCGGCCGGCGAGTCCGGCGCGACCGGTTCGAGGCGGCTCTGCGTCTCGCTGCCGTCGGACCCGCCGCCGCCCGCGGCAGATCCCCCGCCGACCGTCACGGCCGCGGCGAGCGCCGCTGCGGCGCCTCCACGTGGATCTGCGCCCCCTTCCCGTCGCCCCGCAGCTCGATCACCTGGTCGGCCGGCTGCTTGGCGAGGAACGTCGTCAGGTCGACCCCGAGCTGATGCAGCGACCCGAGGTGCCGCGCCTCCTCGTCGTGTCGCAGGCGCTCGTCGGCCAGCGAGCGCTCGTGGTCGAGGCGCCGCTGGGCCCGCTGGGCCTCCGCCCGCGCCGCCTCGGCCTCGAGCGCCGCCGCCTCGCGGGCCTTCTGCAGCGTCAACGCGTGCGCCTGCTCCGACGCCGCGTCGCTGCGCGTGCGGTCCGCCCGCGCCAGCTGCCGCTCCAGCTTAAAATCCTCGAGCTCCTGCGCCTGCTGCTGCGTCGCCCGCTCGAGCTGCAGGCGCGTGCGCGACTCGATGGCCTGGTCGAGCAGCTGCTGCAGCGACGCCGGCGCGTCGAACCCGCGATACACCACTTTATTGATCCTGTACCCGCACTGCGAGGCCCGCGCCGTCAGCTGCTTGTACGTGTTGATGTCGTTGAGCTGCTCGGTGTGCAGCTTGAACGACGCCAGGTCGTGCCGCCCCAGGAAGTCGACCACGTCGCTGGTCGCCGCGTTGACGAAGTCCCCGATCGGGTCGTGCGAGGTCACCAGCATGGTCTCGATGTCGACCAGCTCGAAGAAGATCATCAGCCGCACGGTGATCACCGCGTCGTCGGCCGTGCGCACGTCCTCGACGTCGTGGTACATCTGGTCCGGCATCTGCCACAGCTTCTGGAACACCAGCGCGTTCGGCACCTTGCGATAGCCCGAGCCGCCGGTCGACCCGTGCCACGAGAACGTGTGCAGCCACTCGCCCGGCTGGGCCACGAACACCGCCGGCCCCTGCATGATGCGCCGCTTGACCTCGCCCGTGGCGGTGCGCTCGTAGATCACCACCGCCTCGCGGTCGGCCAGCTGCAGCCCCTCCTCGCGGGTCGCCGACAGGTGCTTGCGCGGGTCGAGCCACACGTGCGCCGGCCCGACCACGTGCTCCTGCTTGCCGTCGCGGTAGCGCACCACCAGGAACTCGCCCGGGTGGGCCACGTAGTGCTCCATCTTGCGGAAGCTCCGCCCCCAGGTCGACACCCGCATCGGCCCGACGAGCTCCTCCATCGTCCCGCTCTTGCGGATCATCAGGACGTGCTCGCCCTCCTCGATCGTGTACCAGAACATCCCAGGTCTCCTCGTCGTCCGCGTGGTGTCTCGTCCGTCGTCGCCGTGCCGCTCCTGCCGCGCCCCCGGCCGCATGCGCAGCTCCGGCCGGTGCTGCACGTGCATCTGGTTCATCGCCGCGGCGCCGTCGTCGCCCAGCATCTGCGGCATCTCCTGCTGTTGCAGCGGCGGCGGGTGCGACTGCGCGTAGCCGACGCTCGTCAGCGAATTGGCCGCGCTCACCCGCTGCCGCGCGGCCATCGGCGGCGCCGCCTCCTGCAGCGCGCCGGCCATCTTGTTGTACACGTAGCGTTTCTTGTCGCCGGACTCCATGGGACGGCCGCGACGATACCACGGCCCCTCTCCCGTCCGACCGCCGCGACGCCACGCACGCGGCGCATCGCCGCCGCTCCGCCATCGCCGCGCTTGCCCGCGCCCGCGTGACGGCGTTATGGTCCCCCGCCTGACCGCCGACACACCGCGATGGACCCGCTCGGGGGTGCAAGCCGGGGCCGTGCTCGCCGCCGCGGCCGCCCTCGCGCTCGCCGACGTCGCGGTCGCGCTGTCTCGCCAGCCCCCGCTCGAGGGCGACGTCCCGCGCACCGCCGCCGCCCTCGCGCTCGCCCTCTGCGTGCTCGCGGCGGTCCCCCTCGCCCTCGCGCTCGCCGCCGGCGCCCGCCTGGTCCGCCGCCGCCGACCCACCCGCCGCCAGCTCGTGGCGCTCGTCGCCGCCGCCGCCGCGCTCATGACCCTCGTCGCGCTGCTGCGCTTCGACCTCGGCGAGGTCGACTGGCACGGCGTCGACCCCTGGCTGCCCGGCAGCCTCGCGCTCGCCGGCGCCGTCTACCTCGCGGCCCTCGCCGCCCTCGCGCGCGCGCGCCGGGCCGCGGCCCTCGCCGTCGTCACCACCGTGCTCGTCGGCGTCGCGGCGATCGCCGCGTTCACCGGCGCGACCCCGCAGGCCCGCGGCGAGGCCCTCGCCGCGCTCGACGAGAGCAGCGTCGTCACCCGCCGCCTCGCCAACCTGCTCGCGCAGCGCCTCGACGCCGACGGCGACGGCCACCCGCGCCTGCTGTGCGGCCCGAGCTGCGACTGCGACGACGCCGACGCCGGCGTGCACCCGCTCGCCGACGACATCGCCGACAACGGCGTCGACGAGGACTGCGACGGCGCCGACCGCTCCGGCGCCGAGATCGCCGCAATCGAGGCCGAGCTCGCCCCGCCGCCGCCGAGCCCTCCTTCAGCCCCGCAGCCCGCGCGCGCCAGGCCGCCGAACATCCTCCTCATCGTCGTCGACACCCTGCGCGCCGACCACCTCGGCACCTACGGCTACGGCCGCGACACCTCGCCCCGCCTCGACGCCTGGGCCAGGACGGCCGTCGTGTTCGAGCAGGCCCGCTCGACCGGCCCGTCCACCCGCTTCAGCGTGCCCCCGCTGATGATCGGCAAGTACTTCACCGAGATCGACCGCGACAAGTACGAGTGGCCGCGCATCGGCGAGGGCGAGACCCTGCTCGCCGAGCGCCTCGACCCGCTCGGCTACACCAGCGGCGCCTTCCACTCGATCCGCTACCTGCGCCCGTTCTACCGCCTCGACCAGGGCTTCGACCACTACTCCGACAAGTCCCTCGACGACCGCGGCCCGCCCCTGCGCATGACCTCGAGCGACTACATCACCGACGAAGCGCTCGCCTGGGTCGACAGGGCGCAATTGAAAGATCACCAGCCGTTCCTCCTGTGGGCCTACTACGGCGACCCCCACTCGCAGTACATGCGCCACGACGGCTTTAAATTGTTCTCGCAGAACTACCGCGACCTCTACGACCACGAGATCCTGTTCACCGACCACCACATCGGCCGCCTGTTCGACGGCCTCGCCGAGCGCGGCCTCACCGACGATTTAATTATCGTCTTCACCTCGGACCACGGCGAGGCCCTCGACCCCGAGGTCGACCACGGCACCCTCAACCACTCGCGCACGCTCTACGACGAGCTGATCCACGTCCCACTGATCATCTCCGGGCCGGGCATCGCGCCGCGTCGGGTCGGCACCCCGGTCTCGCTCGTCGACTTCGTGCCGACGATGCTCGAGCTCGTCGGCCTCCCGCACGACCCCGCCCTGCGCGGCATGTCGCTCGCCCCCTGGCTGCGCGGCGAGGACCCGGTCCACCCGCCGGTGTTCTTCGAGAAGCACCGCGCGCTCGACGACCCGCAGAAGGGCATGATCGCCTGGCCGTACAAGGTGATCCTCACCGTGCCCACCGGCCACACCGCGATCTACGACCTCGCCGCCGACCCGGCCGAGACCCGCAACGTCGCCTACAGCCTGCCCGAGGCCGAGCGCGCCCGCCTGGTCAAATTGATCAAACACTGGACGGCGCACGTGCTCGCGCCGATCCACCCCGAGTACCGCCACTGAGCCCTACAGCGCGACGAACAGCGCGCGGCCGAGCTCGAGCTGAGGGATCAGCAGCTGATTGGTGGCCGGGTCGACCGCGATGTCGGCCGGCGACTGCACGCCCTCGACCAGCGGCTCCGACGCCGAGAAGTCGGCCGACAGCTTGTACACCGCCTGCGCGTCCCACGACGACACCAGGAACCCGTCCGCCACCTCGGCGATGCCGTCGAGCCCGCCCGCCGCGAACGTGTGGATAGGGCTCGCCACCCCGGCCTCGACGGGGATCTCGAACATCTCGCCGGCGTTGTAGCCGACCGCGTACAGCGTCATGTTCTTGTAAAGCAGCCCGTTGGTGCCGTTGATGTCGGACGACGCCAGGAACTCGACCGCGGTGTCGCCGTCGATGCGGTGGATCTTGTTGGTCGCCGTGTCGCTGACGTAGACGATGCCGAACGGGTCGGCCACCACGTCGTTGAGGAACATCGCCCCGTCGATCGCTACCGCGCCCAGGTGCGCGCCGCTGACGCGGTCGAAGCGGTGCACGCGGTCGATGTCGGCCACGTACAGCGTGTCCTCGTGGATCGCCATGCCCTTCGGCGCGCTCAGGTTGACGTCGCCCCCGCCGGCGATCCACATCAGGTCGAGCATGGTCCCGTCGGGGCCGACGCGGCTGATGAAGCCGTTGCCGTCGTCGGCGCCCGGGTCCACGCCGTTGATGTTGCTGATGAGATAGACCCCGTCGACGACGTCGACGACGATCGACTCCGGCTGCATCAGGCCCTCGACCACCACCCCCGGCGCGTCGCCGGTGCTCTCGCTCGTCTCGGTCGTCGGGTCCGGCTCCGTCGACGACGACGACGCGTCCGTGGTCTCCGGCGCGGTCGTGCCCGTGGTGTTGTCGGTCGTCATGATCCCCGTCATCCCGCCGGTCGGCGCGTCCTCCGTGGTCGACGACTCCGCCCCGCCGCTGCTGCTGCCCTCCCCGCCCTCGACGGGCGCTCCGGGGCAGGCGGCGACGAACGGGACCAGCAGGCACGCGACGAGCAAGCGAGGTTCAGGACGCATCCCCCGCGCATACCACGAGCCGCCGCGGCGCGCCGCTTTCCGGCGTCGGCGCGCCGAAGTCGCGCGCCGACCCGCCGCGCGTTCGCGGGCGCGCTGCGTTATCCTCCCTGACCGTGACCCCGCCCCCGCTCGACGGCCTGCGCCTCGGTGAGCTGCTCGGCAGCGGCGCCGTCGCCACGGTCGTCCGCGTGCACGCGCCCGACGGCCGCAGCTACGCCGGCAAGCTGCTGCACGACAGCCACGACCAGGACGCCGCCGCCGTGCAGCGCTTCGCCCAGGAGGCCGAGCTGCTGCGCGGCGTCGACGACCCCAACATCGTCGGCGTGTACGGCCTCGCCGACGTCGAGGGCCGCCGGGTGCTGCTGCTCGAGCTCGTCGAGGGCCCGACGCTCGCCACGCTGATCGCCCGCGAGGCCCCGCTCGCCGAGTCGCGGCTGGCCGCGATCGGCGCCGGCATCGCCCGCGGCCTGGCCCGCGCGCACGCGGCCGGGGTCGTGCACCGCGACCTGAAGCCCGCCAACATCCTCATGGCCCCGGGCGACGCCCCGAAGATCGCCGACTTCGGCATGGCCCGCGCCACCTCGCTCGCCGGCGTCGACCTCGGCGCCCTCGCCGTGCTCGGCACGCCCGACTACATGGCCCCCGAGTCGCTCGACCCGCTCGCCGTCGACGTCCGCAGCGACCTCTACGCCCTCGGCTGCATCCTGTTCGAGATGGCCAGCGGCGGCCCGCCGTTCCGCGGCGCCACCGCGTTCGGCGTGCTCGAGGCCCACCGCAAGGCCGACATACCCGGCCTCCCGGACAGCCTCTCGCCGGCCCTGCGCGCGCTGGTCCACAGCCTGCTGGCCAAGGCCCCGGGCGAGCGCCCGCAGGCCGCCGCGCAGGTCGCCGTCCTGCTCGAGCAGATCGCCGCCGGCAGCGTCGGCGCGCTCGCCCTGCCGGCGGCCGTCGGCGGCCCCGCGTGCGCCGCCTGCGGCCAGCCGCTCGTGGTCGAGGTCGGCGTGTGCATGCACTGCGGCCTCGCGGCCACCCGCGTCGAGCCCGGCGCGTGGACGGTGCTGGTCGCCGGTCCGGGCGCGCCCGGCGACAAGCTCGACACCGGCCTGCGCGAGCGCCTCAGCCGCTGGATCGCCGGCAACCCCGGCCTCGGCGTCGAGCCCGGGCGCCTGGCCAGGCACATCCCGCGCGTGCCGTTCACCCTGCTGCGCCGCGTGTCCGAGGCCAGCGCCCGCGCCGTCGCCGTGGCCCTCGAGCGCATCGGCCTCGAGGCCGAGCTCGTGCCCGGCTCGGCCCTGAGGTCGAGGCGCATGCGCAGCAAGGCCGGCGCGATCACCACGCGAACGATCCTCATCATGCTCATGACGGGCGCCTCGATCTTCCGCGAGTGGACCGCGCTCGTGCTCCTGCCCATGATGCTCGTCGGCGCCGGCGCCGTCGCCGTGCTCACCTCGATCGGCCAGGTCACCGCCCGCGCGAAGCGCCCTCGCGGCCAGCTGCCGCCCGCCGTCGCCCGCGCGCTCGCGGCCGTCGAGCAGGTCGTGCCCACCCTCGAGACTGCGCGCCACCGCCACGGCCTGCGCGCCGTGGTCCGCCGCAGCCTCGCCCTCGCCCCCGCCCTCGGCCCGTCCGCCGAGCACGAGCTCGCCCACGCCATCACCGTCGCCACCACCGCCGCCGCCAAGCTCGACGCCCTCGACCGCGAGCTCGCCGCCCGCGACATCCAGCGCGCCGACGCCGAGGCCCGCGCCCTCCTCCACGCCCGCGACACCTGGGCCGCCCGCCTGCTCGCCCTCACCGCCGCCCTCGACGCCTTCCACGCCCGCACCGTCGGCGCCGCCGCCAGGCCCGGCACCGCCGCCGACCTCGACGACCTCCGCGCCCAGGTCGAGGCCCTCGAGCAGGTCCAGGACGAGGTTTGATATTTTATGCCCGCTCACGACCTGTCCCTCACGACCTGTCCTTCGCGCCCTGTCCGGAGGGCCAGGCGATGACGCTCCCCGGCCTCCCGCCCGGCGCGACCGTCCTGTCCGGCCCCGAGCGCTGGGGCTCCGAGCTGCGCTGGCGCGTCCGCCTCGCCGACGGCGCCGCCGCGGTGCTCGCCAGCCTCGCCCCCGAGCTCGCGCGCGACGAGGTCCTGCGCCGCCGCTACACCCGCGACGTCGCCCGCGTGCAGGCCCTCGGCGCCCCCAGCGTCGCCCCCGTGCTCGCCGCCGGCCCGGGCCCCGAGGACGTCACGACCCCGCCCTGGCGCCTGCGCCACGACCCGCCCGGCGAGACCCTCGAGGCCTGGCTGGCCCGCCGCGCCCCCGCGCCGCTCGACGAGGCCGTGGCCCTCGCCGTCGAGCTGTGCGCCGCCGTCGCCGAGGTCCACCGCCGCGGCGGCGTGCTCCGCGACCTCCACCCGCGCGTGGTCGTGCGCGCGCCGGACCGGCTGTGGCTCACCGACGTCGGCCTCGCCCGCGTCGACGTGCTCTCGACCCGCACCGCCGCCAGCCTGCTGCTCGAGGGCTCGCCCTACGCCCCGCCCGAGCAGTTCGAACGCACCGCCCTCGACCCCCGCGCCGACCTCTACACCGTCGGCGTGGTGCTGTTCCGCGCCCTCACCGGCGAGCTGCCCCGCGGCGACGGCCCGGCCCTGTTCGCCGCCGCCGACCCCCCGCCGCTCACCGACCTCCGCCCCGAGGCCCCGCCCGCGCTCGCGCGCCTGGTCGCCCGCTGCCTGGAGCGCGACCCCGCGGCCCGCCCCGCCAGCGCCGACGAACTCGCCGCCGCCCTCCGCGGCGAGGCCGCCGTCGACGAGCTCCACGCCCGCGCGCCCTGCCAGGCCTGCGGCGCCACCATGCGCCTCGGCCAGCGCCTGTGCCTGGCCTGCGGCCGCCTCGCCGTGCAGTTCGAACGCAGCGACGACGGCGTCCACAGCGTGTACCTGGCCAGCGCCAAGGAGGACAGCGAGTTCCTCGGCCGCCTCCACCACAGCCTGCAGGCCCTGAGCGACGCCGAGGTCCCCGCGCTCAACCTGGTGATCGGCGACGCCCGCATGTACTCAAAGGCGGAGCTGCAGCGCCGCCACGCGCTCCCCCTGCGGCTGTTCGACGGCCTGTCCCGCCCCGCCGCCGAGGCCCTGCAGAAGCGCCTGAAGGCCGCCGGCTTCGCCGCCCGCGTCCACGAGCACTCGCCCGCGGCCCTGCGCCGCCGCCAGCGCAAGGCCGCCGCCTGGACCTTCGGCTCCGGCGCGCTGCTCACCGGCTTCGTCACGTTCGTCGGCGCCCCCGCGTTCGTCGCCGCCATCCTGCTCGGCGTGACCACGATCGTGTGGCTCGCCGTCCGCGCCGGGCTCGCCGCCGCCGCCGCCAAGATCAAGCCGCCGCTGCTGCGCCTGCGCGCCGCCCCGGCCGCCCTGCCGGCCTCCGACCCGCTGGTCGCCCGGCTCGCCGACCTCCTGGCCCAAAAGCCAGGTGAACCGCGGATGGCGAAGGAGCTGCACGAGCTCGTCGGCGGCCTCGCCCTCGCGGTCCAGCGCCTCGTCGACCACCGCGCCGCCGCCCCCGGCGCCGCCGCCGAGATCGACGCGCTCACCGCCCCCGTGGCCCCGCTCGTCGACCTCGTCGTCGAGCACGTCACCCGCGTCCACGCCATCGACCGCGCCCTCGCCGACCTCGACGAGGGCACCCTCGTCCGCGCCCTCTCGACCAGCGAGGCCCGCGGCGAGCCGCCCGCCCGCCGCGCCGACCTGCTCGCCGGCCTCGACCGCCTGCGCGCGCTCGAGGACGAACGCGCCCTCCTCCTCCACCGCCTGCTCGAGTCCGAGTCCCTGCTGCGCCGCGCCGTCGCCGTCGGCCTGAAGATCCGCGACGAGGACGCCGAACACACCCGCCGCATCGCCCTCGCCCTCACCGAGACGTCGTGATCGCCGCCCTGCTTTTTGGCGGTGTACTGGCCGCACAAGTGCCGGAGCCGCCGAGCCCGCCGGCGATGTCCTGGTCCGCCCCGCCCGCCTGCCCCGACGCGGACGCGTTGACCGCTGCGATCTCCCGGCGCCTCGGTCGCCCGCTCACCGACGAACTCCGCCTCGCCGGCACCGTCACCCAACACGCGACCTCCCCGCGCTTCCGCCTGCGCCTCGACCTCACCCTCGACGGCCACACCCGCACGCGCACGCTGACGGCCGAGCGCTGCCCCTCGCTCGTCGACGCGGCCGCGCTGCTGGTCGCCCTCCAGCTCACGCACAGCGAGCCCCCGCCGCCGACCACGAGCGACCCGCAACCCGCCGAACCCGACGACCCCGCGACCACCGAACCGATCGCCGAGCCGATCGCCGAGCCGGCCCCATCGCTCGACGTGTGGCAGGACGACCCCCCGCCGACACCGATCGCACCGACAGCTTCGACCCCACCACCTCCTCCGCTCCCCGGCATCGGTATGCTCGTGCGCGTCCACGGCGGCCCCGAGTACGGCGGCGTGCCCGGCCTCAGCGGAGCCGTCGGCCTCGCCGTCGGCGCGCTGTGGCGACGCGCCCGCCTCGAACTGCACGGCCTCTACCTCGCCCCGCGCACGGCGACCCTCGCCGCCAACTCGGTGCGCGTCGACCTGTTCGCCGGCTCGGCCCACGGCTGCGCCCGCCTCGGCCGCGGCGCCCTCGAGGTCCCGCTGTGCGGCGGCCTCGAGCTCGCCGCCGTGCGCGGTCTCGCCAGCGGCCCCAGCGCGCAGTCCGGCGCCGGCCCGCGCCTCGCCGCCGTCGTCTCCGCCGGCCTCGTGTGGCGCCTGCGCCCGCGCCTCGGCCTCACGCTCGCGCTCCACGGCCTCGCCCACCTCTACGGCCCGCGGTTCGAACTGCGCGACCCCGGCGACCCCGTCGCCCTGTTCCGACCCTCACCGGTGTCCGCCAGGCTGCTCCTCGGCCTCGAATTGCGCCTCCGCGACCCGCGGTGACGGAACCCGCCGGACCCGGCCAACCGCCCCCTGAAGGCCATGCAACCCGCGACCGAAGCCCCCGACCACCGCCGATTTCGCGCCATCTACCGCGCCGAATTCGCGTTCGTGTGGGCCGTCGCCCGCCGCTTCGGCATCCCCCCCGCCGCCCTCGACGACGCCGTCCAGGACGTGTTCCTCACCGCCTACCGCCGCCTCGACGGCCTCGGCTACCAGGTCTCGCCGCGCGCCTGGCTGTACGCGGTCACCCGCAAGGTCGCCTCGCAGCACCGCCGCGGCGCCGCCCGCCGCGCCCGCAAGCTCGCCGCCCTCACCGCTGTCGACCACGGCGCGCCCCGCTCCCCGCACCACGAGCACGACGCCGCCCGCGCGCTCGACCAGCTGCTCGCCCCGCTGCCCCGCACGACCCGCGAGGTGTGGGAGCTGACGGAGATCCTCGGCATGACCGGCCCGGAGATAGCCGCCGAGCTCGACATCCCGCTCAACACCGTCTACTCGCGCCTGCGCCTCGCGCGGACCCAGCTGCTCGCGCGAGCCCCCGAGCTCGACGGCTACGTCGCCGCCGTCAAACACCACGACCGACCGCCCGAGGCCGCCGCCTCGCGCAACTGGGCCGTCCTCCTGCCCGCGCTGCACCCCGGCAGCTTCACCATCGCCACCGCCTGGATCGCCTCGCCCGCGGCCCTCGCAACCACGATGATCACCGCCGCCGCCGCCGTCGTGCTGGTCTCCCGCGCCCCCTCAAACATCCCGCCCGCAGCCTCGCCCCCACCCGCGATCTCCACCACTTTCACATCACCTCCATCACCGGCCGCCACTCCGACCGCACCGCCACCACCGCCACCGATCACCACCACGCCACCCCGTCGCGTCCTGTCCCCCGCGGACCGCCTCGCCGCCGAGGTCGACCTCCTCGACCGCGCCCGCGCCAACCTCGCCAACGACCCCGCCGCCGCGCTCACCCTGCTCGCCCGCCACCCGCTCGAGTTCCCCGACGGCTCGCTGCACGACGCCCGCGAGGCCGCCCGCGTCGACGCCCTGTGCCGCCTCGGCGACGCCGCCGCCGCCGAGTCCGCCGCCCACGCGCTGTTCAAAGCCCACGACTCCCTGCTCGCGCGAAAGTACGAGCATTACGTCTGTCACCCCAATCCCTAATTATTAATAATTAAAATTAAAAAATTATCTCGATACTCGTGACGGACCGCGGAGCACCCGGCCACCCTTCAACAGCGGAGGCAGACAATCATGGCACCCCGCACCGCATCCTATTCCTTAACTTCGATCCTGCTGATCTCGTCCGCGTGCACCTTCCCCATCAAGGCCGGCGACAACCCCGAGATCGACTCCAGCGCCGGCTCGGAAGACGGCTCGACCGGCGCCCCGACCTCGAGCGACGGCACCACCGCCGCGACGGCGAGCCCACCCGGCTGCGGCGACGGCGTCGTCGCCGACGACGAGGCCTGCGACGACGCCAACGCCGACCCTGACGACGGCTGCGACGCCACCTGCACGCGCACCGGCGTGCTCGCCTGGACATACACCGAGCAGGGCGCCCTCACCGACGTCACCGTCGACGCCGCCGGCAACATCTACCTCGTCGGCGGCGCCGACAGCGACCTCGTGCTCTCCCTCGACGCCGCCGGGCAGGAACGCTGGCGCACCACCCTGCCCGACGAGCCCGTGCTCACCAGCATCGCTATCGCCGCCGTCAACGACGCCGACGCCCTGTTCGTCGCCGGCGCTCGCGGCGACATGTTCAAGCTCGCCCCGACCGGCGAGCCCCAGTGGCATATTACTTACCTCGAGGAGGTCACCAACTTCGGCTTCGTCGCGCTCGCCGTCGGCGCCGATGCGCTCTACAGCTTCGGCTCCCAGGGCACCTTTCAGAACAGCACCGGACTGATCCAGAGCTTCGACTACGGGATCGGCGACGGCGAGGGCGACTGGGGTAACAGCACCCCCCTGGATTTCCCCCTCATCCCCCAGGCCATCGCCGTGGCCGACGCCGGTGTCATCGCCGTCGGGTTCGGCGCATACAAACCCGAGGACCCCGTCCGCCCCTTCGAGGGCGTCATCAACGCCGACGGCGAATGGCAGTCGAGCACCATCCTCGACGAGCCCGGTCGCGCCTGGACGTCCATCGCCCCGACCAGCGACGGCGGTGTCGTGCTCGCCGGCTTCGGACCCGCCGCCGACATCGTCGTCCGCCGCCTCGACGCGAACCTCGAGCCCCAGTGGACCTCCTACGAAGAAAACACCCTCGGCACCCGCGCCCTCGCCGTCGCCGGCGGCCCCGCCGGCGCCCTCGCCGTCGCCGGCACCGACCTCGAATTGCCCGGCGCATTCGTCCGCCGCCTCGCCCCCGACGGCGAACCCCTGTGGACATCCGTCTTCAGCGCCGACGCCGACAACTACAGCAACGAGGCCGTCGCCCTCGCCTTCGGCCCCGACTTCATCGTCGCTATCGGCAACGAGTCCTCGGCCGAACAACCCCCACGGTTCTGGGTCCGCAAATTCGCCATCGACTGATTTTAATTAACTTGGAGCCCCCCTCACTGCGACGCGGCTATGTTCACACCTCGCGGCTCCGCCCTCCTCCGGAGCCGCAACCTTCACACCTCGCCACCCATTCACTCCGGAGCCGCAACCTTCACCGCGCGGCCGTATCTTATCCAGACCCGCAGCCTTCACCGCTCCGCGGCCCTTTTACTAATTAATTAATTAAAAAATTAGTTAATCACTCTCCCGCTGCCAGCTCGCCGAACGCGACGATAACCTCTCCGTCGAGCGCCGCCCC
Organism: Myxococcales bacterium; assembly: GCA_016793465.1. Next base: position 99,101 of record JAEUJW010000058.1, on the reverse strand, counting down.
GCCCCCGCGTCGCCCGTCCGGGAACGCCACCCGCTGGTAACGCACCTCCCACGCCACAGCGACATTATTAAAATCCTCGCACATCGACGCCGGACCTGGCGCTTCGGTCAGGTCGAAGCGCAGCACCACCGGCGCGTCCTTCACCCGCGTATCGTCGGCCTCCGCGCGCACGGTCAACCCCGACGACTGCACCTCCTGGCGAAACGTCCGCCCCAGCCGCGCCACCAGCGGCCGCCGCACTCCCTCCGGCGCCACCACCGTCACCCGCACCTCGAGCCGGCGAAACAGGTCCCCGGTCGGGAACGCGTGCCCCGCCGCGTTCGGCGTCAGCGTCACCTCGACCTCGCTCGCGCCGACCCGCCGCGCCGACGCCCCGACCGCCCGCGCCAGCATCGACGGATCCCTCGAGGCCGCGAACACGTGCGAGCGATGCCCCCCGCCAGCGTCCTCCACCCACGGCATGTGACAGTCGGCGCACGCATAGTCCCGCGCCCACGACGACGCGTGCTCGGCGATCGTCGCCTGCATCGCCGTCGGCTGGTCGCGCACGGCCGCGTCCGGGAACCCGAACGCGTGACACGACCCGCACGCCTCCGGCCCCGCGAACGCCGCCGAGCGCGTGACCGCATGCGGCGCCCGCCCCTCGCCCGGCGTCGCCAACACCGTGCCCGCCTGCGTCACATGACACGTCACGCACCCGACCCCGGTCGCCTCCGCCCACCCCGACGGCTCGCGATCCGGCCTGGCCTCCGGGACATGGCACTTGCGACAGAACCGCAGCGGCTCACGCGCGTACGCCTGCACATACGGCTCGCCGGTCGCCGACACCCGGTGCAGCGAGCGCTCCCACTCGCGCGCGATGTCCACGTGACAGCCCACGCACCCCGCGTTGGCCGCCGCCCTCCCACTCATATTCTGCTGCGGCGCCGGCCGTGGCATGCGCGGCTCGCCCGCTCCGACGAGCGCCGGCACGACTCCGAGGACCCCGACGAGCCCCGCGACCCACACCCCGGACAGCGCGCGCCCCATGCCACCCGCGAGGATCCCCGAGCCCGCCCCGCCCTGTAAAGCACGCCGGCTCGCCGCGTCACATCGCGCCCGCGCTCCGCCCTGACGCCCCACTCCCCGCCACACTTCCGACCCTCACCACCAGCCCGTCACTCGTGCCGCAGCCCGCACCTCACCTCCACCACCCGTCACCGCTGCCCCGATCCCCGCGGCCCCCTACCTCACGGCTGCACGCGCCGCACCGCCGCCGTCATGTCGCCCCACTGGTACGGCACCGCCGTCGCCGGCCGGGCCTCCACGGGCGCACGCGCCCCCGCCGGCAGCCCCGCGACAGCATCCGCGATCACCCACGCCCCGGTCCCTTTACCCGTCGCCGTCACCGTCACGCCCGCCGCGGGCGGCCCGAAGATCGCCACCATCCGCGACTCGGACCCGGACGACCCTGACGACAGGTCCCCCGACCCGCGCGCCAGCGCCTCCATGTCGAGCGCCCGCCCGCCAATTATTAAACCCGTCACATCACCCGGCACCACCAGCCACAAGATCAGCGCTCCGTCGCGCGGCTTGATCTTCGCCGTCACCGTGTCCCCCGCGCCACCGCCGATCCAGCTCGGCCCGTCGCCGCTGCCTCGCGGCGCCGGTGCGGTGTGAAACAGCCGCTTCGACCACGGCAACAGCGTCGCCGGAGCCCGCCACGCCACCTCCGCCGCCACCTCGCGCGGCACGCCGTCCGGCGCGTCCATCCCGTACTGCACCACCCCCGAGTCGAGGTCCGTCACGTGGATCAGATTGACCTTCTGCGGCGAGTCGACCGTGAACCGCGGCGCGCTCGCGGCGAACACCCCACACGTGAGCGCCGCCACCAGCACCGCACCTGGCACTCCGGCCAGGTCCCTCTCGCCCTGTCCCACCGACCAGGCCGGCGACGCCGCCGCCCACAGCCACCCGACCGGCGCGCCGATCAACACCCCGATCAGCCCCAGCGCCTCCGGCAACGCGGGCACCAGCGGCGTCCACAGCACGAACGCCAGCGCCCCCGCGACCGCGAGCCCCGGCCACAACGGCCGCGGCCGCACCACCGCCAGCGCCAGCCCGCTCGCCGCCAGCAACGCCGGCGCGATCGCCAGGATCGCCGCCCCCGGGAACACCAGCGCCAGCACCACCCCGACGATCGCCCACAGCGACCACACCCCGAGCCCCTGCGCCAGCGGCCCCCCGACCCGCCGCGCGATCACATTCAAAATTGCCCCGCTCGCCGCCGAGGCCGCCAGCACGATCGTCGCCAGCCCCAGCGACCACCCCGCCGGCCACAACCCCAGCGGCTCCGACGCCGCACCGATCGCCCACACCGCCGCGTACCCACCCCCCGCGCCCGCCGCCGTCGACAGCAGCCCCGACAGCATCCCGACCGCGATCCCCCCAGCCCTCACCTGCCCCCGCCGCGCCGCCACCACCGCCGCCGCCGCGAGCATCACCACCGCCGCGATCGCCAGCGCCACGTCCATCGCCGCAGGCCAGCGCAGCAGCACCAGCCCCAGCACATCGACGTAGCTCGTGTTCGCGGCTGTCCGAACGGACAGGTCCGCCGCCAGCAGCGCCCGCGCCTCCCCGAGCGCCGCGTCGCCTTGTTGCTGCAAGCTCCCGAGGTCGAGGTGCGCCAGGTCGTCGCGCGGCGTGTGATACCGCCGCGCCCCTCCGATGAACGCGTGCCCCAGCCCCTGCAGCCCCGCCCGCTTGAAGATCGTCAGGTCGGTGTCGTTCCCCAGCAGCTTGTAGACCTCGTACGACAGCGAGTGCGCGCCCGGCCGCGGCGTCGCCGCGTGCGCCGCGATCAGCCCCGCGTTGCCCTCGCTCGTCTCGAACATCCGCGACGCCCCGCCGGTCCCCCGCGCCTCGACGTTGATCACCGCCGCCACCCCGCCGCCCGCGAACAGCGGGTCCTCGACGAGCGCCCGCGCCCCCAGCAGCCCCGGCTCCTCCGCGTCGGTCCACACCGCCACCAGCGGGTTTTGGTGCGGCCCGCTCGCCCGCAACGCCCGCAGCGCCTCGAGCAAGAGCGCCGTCCCGCTGCCGTCGTCCGCCGCCCCCGGCCCCGCGCCCACCGAGTCGTAGTGAGCCGCCAGCGCCACCGCCGGCCCGCCCCCGGTCCCCGGCACCTCCACGATCACGTTCGTGACCGCCGCGCAGCTGCCCCACTCGCTGCACGCGAACCCCTCCTGCAGGCGCGGCTCGAGGCCCAGCAGCCGCACCTGCGCGACCAGCCGCTCACGCACCGCCACGTTCGCCGCGCTCCCCACCGGATGCGGCGCCTCGTCGCCCAGCAATTCGGCCAGCAGCGCCCGCGCCCGCACGGCCGAGAACTCCCTCGCCTCCGCCTCCGCGGGCCGCGGCGCGGGCGGCAGCGACCGCCACCACGCCAGCGCGCCCGCGGCCACGCAGCCGCAGAGCAAAGCCGTCCGCGCGAGCCGGGTCGTGGCCATCGTCGCGGCGATGATACCATGCCGCGATGGCCCGACCCGACGACCCTGGACCCTCCCCGACCCCGCCGCCGAGCACGCCCCCGCTCGTCCGTCGGGCCCTCGTCCTCCTGGCCCTCGGGACAGCCGCGTGCGGCGACGACAAGGGCGAGACCACCGCCGTCCCGACCGTGCCGCCGATGTCGACGACCGACGATCCGACCACCGCAGACCCGCCGATGACTCCGCCCACGACCTCCGGCGGCACCGGCACCGGCACCGGCGACGCAACGACTGCGACCCCGATGCCGCCGCCGACCACCACGGTGAGCAGCGAGCCGCCGATGCCCCCGCCCGACACCACCACCGCCGGCGACACCGACACGGACGACGCGACCACCGAGGTCCCGCCGATGCCCCCGCCCGGCACCACCACCGGCGACACCGACGCGAGCACGACCGCGATCCCCCCGATGCCGCCGCCGCCCGACACCACCGACACGACCGACGCGAGCACCACGGCGATCCCCCCGATGCCGCCGCCGCCGCCCGCCGACACCTGACGCGAACGCCTTGCGCCCGTCGACCCGCACCCTCCGCGCCCGATCGCTCCGCGCCCTCGGCCGCCGTCACCCGCCCCGCGAGGTCCTCGCCCCCGAGTGGCGCACCTGGTTGCACGACAACCTCGCCCGGGGTGTCGCACCCGGAGCGCTGCGCCGCACCTTGCTGGAGCGCGGCGTCTCGCCCCGCGAGGCCGATCTCCGCCTCCGCGAGGCCGCCCGCGCGGCGCAGCTCGTGCGTGAACAGGCCGACTGGTCGCGCCGCCTCGAGCTCGTGCTCCGCCTCCGCCGCGCCCACCGCCCCGCGCACGTCGAGCGCCGCCCCACCCCCGACGCCGACGAATTTTTTAATAACTACTGGGCCACCAACACCCCGGCGATCTTCACCGACCTGGTGACGCGCTGGCCCGACCTCGACCGCTGGACCTTCGCCCACCTGCGCGAGCACCACGGCCACGTCGAGATCGAGGCCGAGGTCGGACGCCAGGGCGACCCTGACTGCGACATCCGCTTCGCCCACCACCGCACCACCACCACCCTCGCCGCCTTCATCGACCGCACGCTCGCCGCCGGCGAGTCCAACGACATCTATTTGATCGCCAACAACCACAACCTCGCCCGCCCCGCGCTGCGCCCCCTGCTCGACGCCGCCGTGTTCCCGCCCGGCTACGTCGACCGCGAGCGCCTGCCCCGCGGCTCCGCGCTGTGGCTCGGCCCGGCCGGCACCGTCACGTCCCTCCACCACGACACCAGCAACATCCTGTTTTGCCAGATCCGCGGCCGCAAGCGCGTGCGCCTGATCGCCCCCGACGAACCGGCGCTATTAAAAAACACCCGCGGCGTCTACAGCCGCCTCGACCCCGAGCGCCCCGACCCCGCGTGGCAGACCACGCAGGTCCACGACCTGACCCTCGCGCCAGGTGAGGCCCTGTTCATCCCCGCCGGCTGGTGGCACCACGTCCGCGCCCTCGACCCGAGCATCAGCCTCGCCGTCAACGCCTTCACCCGCAGCAACGACTTCGGGTGGTACAAACCCGGCGCCCCCGGATGACCGCGATGCCGAGCGACAGCGCGGCCCTCGAGCTGTGGCGCTCGGCCGGCTTCTCCCACGCCGAGCTGCTCCCCCTCCGCGACAGCGCCGCTCCGCCGCTGCTGTCCCGCGTCCTGCTCGCCCGCCCCTGAGCCATCCTGCGGCCCCAGCTCCCGCCGACCTCCACGCCGACGCGTTCGCCCCCTCGGCCTGAGCGCCCGCGGTCGCCGTCCTGCGGTACATTCGCCCGTCCATGGCGACCCGCCGCACCGCCCGCGTCGCCGCGCTGCACGGCGCGTTCGTCGTCGGCTTCACCGGCACGCGCTCCGGCATGACCCCCGCGCAGGCCGAAGCCGTCGACGCCCTGCTCGCCCGCCTCGCCGCCGCCGACCCCACGCGCCCGCTGTGCGGCCTGCACGGCGACTGCATCGGCGCCGACGCCGACTTCGACGCGATCTGCAAGCGCCGCCGGATCCCCGTCAAGCTGCGCCCCTCCTCGCTGCCCGACATGCGCGCCCGCTGCGACTCCGAGGCCATCGCCGAGCCCCGGCCCCCGCTCGCGCGCAACCGCGAGATCGTCGCCGACAGCGACGTCCTGATCGCCTGCCCGTTCAGCGGCGCAGAGATCGTGCGCAGCGGCGTCTGGGCGACCGTCCGCGCCATGCGAAGGCACCGCCGCCCGATCTACGTCGTCGCCCCCGACGGCGCCCTCGCCGTCGAGCCCGCGCCGTGACGCCTCACATGCACTTGCCGTTGAACGAGCAGTAGAAGCTGCAGCAGTCGTAGTCGTAGTAGCAGTCCTGGCCCGCCTCGTAGCACATCCCGTAGGTGTCCGAGTCGTAGGTGTCCGAGTCGTAGGTCCCCGACCCGTAGGTCCCCGACCCGTAGGTCCCCGACCCGTAGGTCCCCGACCCGTACGCCGCCCGTCGCCCGCCCTTGACATCCCCGCCCGCCCGCACTTACCTGCCCCCTCGTGCCTCGCCGCGCCTCGCCCAGCACCCGCGACCTCGGGCTCGCCGCGGCGCTCGCCGACCACGCCCGCGGGCTGCGCCGACTCGCCCGCGACGCCCTGCGCGACGAGCCGCGCCTGCGCGCCCTCGCCGGCGAGCTCGACCCCGACGGCTTCGCCGACACCCTCGCCCAGACCCTCGCCTGCGCCCTGTTCACCGCCCGCCTGCTCGTGCCCGCCGGCGCCGACCTCACCCCGCACAGCGCCGCCGCCGCCCTGCCCCGCGACCCCGAGCTCGACGACCTCCTCCGCGCCGCCCTCGAGTCACCCGCGCTGCGCCCGCAGCTCGACGCGCTCGCCGACCTCCTCGCGCGCGCCGTGCTCCCGGGCGACCCCGCCGCCGACCCCGTCCTCCACTTCTACGAGCACTTCCTCGCCGCCTACGACCCGCAGCTCCGCAGCCGCCGCGGCGTGTTCTACACCCCGCTCCCGGTCGTCACCCACCTCGTCGACGCCGTCGACGACCACCTCCGCCGCGAGTTCGGCCTCGCCGACGGCCTCGCCGCCGACGACACCTGGGCCGACGTCGCCGCCCGGCTGGCCTGCGAGCTCCCCCCGGACACCGACCCCGCCGCCCCCTTCGTCACCATCCTCGACCCCGCCGCCGGCACCGCCACGTTCCTGCTCGTCGCGCTCGAGCGCATCGCCCGCACGCTGAAGGCCCGCTGGTCGCGCGAGCTCGCCGTCGCGGTCGACGACCCCGCCGTGCTCGCGCGCTGGCAGGCCCACGTCCCGACCCTGCTGCCGCGCCTGGTCGGCCACGAGGTCATGCCCGTGCCCTGCACGCTCGCCCGCCTGCGCCTCGCCCTGAAATTGCGAGAGACCGGCTACCACGCCGCGCCGCCGCCGCTGAAGGTCCTCCGCACCAACGGCCTCGCCCCGCCCGCCGCGGGCCCGCGCTTCACCGTCGTCGTCGGCAACCCGCCGTGGTCGGGCCACAGCGTCAACAACGACCTGCCGTGGATCGTCGAGCGGGTCCACGACTATCGCCGGGGGATCCCCCAGCTGGCCAAGCCAGGCCAGGCCAAGTGGCTGCAGGACGACTACGTCAAGTTCATGCGCCTCGCCGAGTGGACGGTCGAGCGCTCGCGCGTCGGCGTGGTCGGCCTCGTCACCAGCCACGGCTTCCTCGACAACCCCACCTTCCGCGGCCTGCGCCGCTCGCTGCTCGCGACCTTCGACTACCTGCGGGTCCTCGACCTCCACGGCAACAGCCTCGCCCGCGAGCGGGCCGCCGCGCACGGCCGCGACGACAACGTGTTCGCCATCCAGCAGGGCGTCGCCGTGTCCCTGCTGTCCCGCAACCCCGCGCGCGCCGCCCCCGTGCGCCTGCGCGGCGACCTGTGGGGCGAGCGCGCGGCCAAGCTGGCGGCGCTGTCCGCGGGCGCCGTCGCCTACGCCCCCATCGCCCCCGCACCCGACCTCTACCTGTTCACCCACGACGACCCCCGGCTCCGCGCCGAGTACGAGCGCGGCGTCCCGCTCCACCACGCCATGGCCGAGAACGGCGACCCCGCGCCCGGCATCGTCACCACCCACGACGAGTTCGCCGTCGCCTTCACCGCCGACGAGATGCGCGCCAAGGTCGAGGCGCTGCTGGCCGCCCGCGACGAGGCCGAGGCCCGCGCCGCCTTCCGCCTGTGCACGCAGTCGCAGTGGCGCTTCGCCGCGGCCCGCCGCGCCCTCGCCGACGGCGCCTGGCGCTCGGCCGTCGCGCCGCTGCTGTACCGCCCCTTCGACCTGCGCTGGACCGTGTTCGACCCCCACGTCGCCGTCCACCGCCGCGAACGCGTGATGCGCCACATGCTCGCCGGCGACAACCTCGCGCTCGTCACCACCCGCTCGGTCGAGGGCGGCCGCGGGTTCGAACACGTGTTCGTGACGCGGCACCTCGCCCAGCACCACGCCGTCTCGATCAAGGAGGTCAACTACGTGTTCCCCCTGCGCCTGCACACCGACGCGGGCGCGAGGTCCAACTACAGCGCCGCGTTCGTGCGCCGCCTGTCCGCGCGACTCGGCCACGAGCCGCCGCCCGCGGCGATCTTCGGGTACACCTGCGCCCTCCTGCACAGCCCGACCTACCGCGCCCGCTACGCCGCGCTCCTGCGCACCGACTTCCCGCGGATCCTCCTGCCCGCCGGCGGCCGGCTGTTCGCGTCCCTCGCGGAGATCGGCGCACGCCTGTGCGCGCTCCACACCTTGAGCGCGCCCGAGCTCGCCGACCCCGCCGTCGACTACACCGGCCCCGACGACCCGACCGTCGACCGCGTCACCTTCGCGGGCGACGCCGTCGCCGTCGCCCGCGACGCCCGCTTCAGCCCGGTCCCGCCGCAGGCCTGGGACGCGCACATCGGCGGCTCGCGGATCTGCCAGCGCTGGCTCCGCGACCGCAAGGGCCGCCGCCTCGACGCCGCCGACCGCCTGCACTACCGCCGCATCGTCGCCGCGCTGGCGCTCGTCGCCGCCGTCGTCCCCGGCATCGACGCCGCGATCGCGGCCCACGGCGGCTGGCCCGACGCCTTCGCCTGAAACCTCGCGCACCCGCGGCGCCGGCGCCGGTGCGACGCGTCGCGTCGCGCGACTTCATAATTGCTTAAGACGAATGCCTCGCCTGTCCGGCCCGCGCGGACACTCGCTCGCCTCGCGCTCGTCGGCCGCGTCGGCCGCGTGACGGCACGACCTCCCCGTTCGCCGCGGGAAGGCCGTACCATCGGCTCACCACCATGGCCGCCCTCGCCGCCCCCGTCGCCCGTCGCCTGTCCCGGAGGACAGCATGAGCGCGCCGGTCGTCCGCCTCGACGAGCTCGGCCCGCTCGACCTGCTCGCCTCGCCGGTCTGGATCGTCGACCTCGACCTCGGCGCCCGCACGTGGGTCAACCTCGCCTGCCTGCCGCTGTGGCGCGTCACCAGCCGCGAGGAGCTGCTCGCCCGCCCGGTCGTGCCGCCCTCGCCGACCTCGCGCACGCGCCTCGACGCCCTGCGCCGCCGGTTCGAGCAGGGCCACGTCTCGATCGACCGCTGGACCATCTACCCCGACGAGGCGCCCCCGTTCATCGCCGACACCAAGTCACGCGGCATCTTCGTCGCCCGCCCCGACGGCCCGCCGCGCTTTTCCATGCTGATCGAGGCCCGCCTCGTCGGCCCCGACGAGGTCGACCCGCTCGAGCGCCGCAGCGTCGAGGCCCTGCGCTACCTCGGCGAGCTCGTGTCCTTCTACGCCGAGGACGGCGCCGCGATCATGCGCAACCCCTCCGCCGTGCGCGCCCTCGGCGACCCCGCCCGCGGCGACCAGTTCGCCGCCGCCTTCGCCGACCCCGCCCAGGCCGCCGAGGCCCGCGAGCGCCTCGCCCGCGGCGAGACCTACCGCGCCGACACGCTGCTCGCCACCGCCGACGGCCCGCAGTGGTTCGAGACCGAGGCCCGCGTCGCCCTCGACCCCGCCACCGGCAAGCCCGGCCTGCTCGTCACCCAGCGCGACATCCGCGAGCGCCGCGCCCGCAGCGAACGCCTCGCCGCCCAGACCGAGGCCCTGCGCACGCTCGCCGCCCCGGTCATCCGCGTCGCCCCCGGCACCCTCGCCCTCCCCCTCGTCGGCGCGCTCGACCAGGAGCGCATCGACGTCGCCCTCGCCGCCCTGCTCGCCCACTCCGGCGGCGAGTCGATCGCCCGCGTCGTCATCGACCTCACCGGCGCCGACGTCATCGACGCCGCCGTCGCCGCCGGCCTCCTCCGCATCGTCCGCGTGCTCCGCCTGCGCGGCGTCTCCCCCGCGTTCAGCGGCATCCGCCCCGCCCTCGCCCGCGCGATCGTCGAGTCCGACCTCGACCTCGCCGGCGTCCGTTGCCACCAGTCCCTCGCCGACGCGCTCCGTTGACCGCACATGTGCTCCGAGGCGGCCCCGCAAACTTGACCGCTCGCGTCGCCCGCGACGCGTCGGCACACGGCGGCGTGCGCAGGTCGTCGCACGCACGAACCGCGTGCGTCCGTTCAGCGGCGCGCAGCTCCGCACACCCCCTGCGCCCGCCCGCGGCCTGAATTTGCGCTACACGCGGCCCGGCCGGGTATCATGCCCCGACGTGCAGGCGGACGGAACCACGCTCCCGCTCATCGACGGACGCTACCGCCTGCTCAAGCGCCTGGCCGTCGGCGGCATGGGCGAGCTCTACCTCGCCACCGCCAAGGACCCCGAGATCGAGGGCCTCGAGCAGCTCGTCGTCATCAAGCGCATCCTCCCCGAGTTCGCCGCCGACCGCGACGTCGTCACCATGTTCATGGTCGAGGCCCGCATCGCCGCCCGCCTCGACCACCCCAACGTCGTCCGCGTCTACGACACCGGCAAGGCCGACGGCAGCCTGTTCTTCACCATGGAGTACCTCCACGGCGGCGACCTCGGCCAGCTGTTCGACGCCATGCGCAAGCGCCGGGCCGTGTTCCCGCTCGGCAACCTCGTCACCATCATCCTCGGCATCTGCGACGGCCTGCACTTCGCCCACGACATGCGCCGCGTCGACGGCCGCCCCATGGGCATCGTCCACCGCGACGTCTCGCCCGGCAACGTCTTCATCACCTTCGACGGCGAGATCAAACTCGTCGACTTCGGCATCGCCAAGGTCCTGTCCTCGACCGGCCACACCCAGACCGGCATGCGCAAGGGCAAGATCGCGTACATGTCGCCCGAGCAGGTCAAGGCCGAGCCGGTCGACCGCCGCAGCGACATCTTCGCCATCGGCATCCTCATGTACGAGCTGGTGACGCTCACCCACCTGTTCGACGGCGACAGAGAGTTCGACATCATGGGCCAGATCGCCATCGGCTCGGTGCCTCCGCCCTCGGAGCGCCGCCCCGGCATCTCCCCCGAGCTCGAGGACATCATCCTGAGGGCCCTCGCCGTCGACCGCGAGCAGCGCTACGAGACCTGCCTCGAGCTCGCCCAGGACCTCGCCAACTACGCCAAGCAGAACGACATCCGCGTCTCCAAGGTCGCGCTGAAGCAGACCCTCAAGAAGTTCATCGGCGAGTCCGAGTACCCCTGGTACCTCGAGGAGGAGGGCCCCGACGAACGCGACGCCGTGCACAAGTGGTTCGCCTCCGCCGTGCCCGACTCGTTCGTCGAGGAGGAGGTCGAGATCGTCGACATCAGCATGACCGACCTCGTCGAGATCGAGGACGACGAGGGCTACGACCCCGACTACGAGCCTGACCCCGGCGACGACGCCTACGACCCCGACGCCGAGGACCAGACCCGCGTGGCCCTGGCCCCCGGCAGGATGCCCGTCGTCTTCACCCCGCCGCCCCCGCCGCGCCAGCGCCTCGCCAACAGGCACCTGTTCGCCATCGCCGGCGCCATCACCCTCGCCGCCCTGCTGCTGTGGCGCTGCCGCCGAGCCGACCCGCCGCCCCCGCCCCCGCCCCCGATCACGGCGCCCGCGCCCGCGCCCGCGCCGCCGCCTCCCGCGCCAGCCGCCGCGCCGATCGTCGCCCCGCCCGCGCAGCCCGAGCCCGCGCCCGCGCCCGCGCCCGCGCCCGAGAAGAAGCCCGCCAAGAAGCCCGCCAAGCCGTCGGCGAAGGCGAAGACCCGGTAGTCGCGCATCCGCCACCGTCGTCCGCGTCGGCCCTTAATTCGAAAACTTGATCGCGCCGCTGGAATCTCCGCCGCGCGCGGGCTCCGAGGACCATGCGCCACCGCTGGCTCGTCGCCGGGCTCCTCACCGCCACGCTCCCCTCGACCGCCGCCGCCGACGACTTCGCCGCCGGCTCGCTCATCGTCCCGATGGACATCGACTACCAGGACGACGGCATGCTGCGCGCCTACGGCCTGGTCTACGAGCTGCTGCGCCAGGGCGTCCCGGTGCGCTGGTCGATCGCGCCCGGCAAGGCGATCGGCGACGACGACTTCACCGCCTCCGCGACCGACATCACCTCGGGCGACGTGGTCGCCGCGCACGGCTACCGCGGCGGCCCGTGGATCGTCGACTCCGCCGACGCCGGCGCGGCCATGCCGATCGTCGAGGACTGGATCGCCGCCAACCCCGACGTCGCCGTGCACGAGGCCAGCGAGGCGTTCACCGCCCCGGTCTCGCGCACCCTCGTGGTCGCCCCGACGATCGCCATGATGGCCGACGGCAACCAGAAGATCGCCCGCAAGTACATGATCGCCGCCGGCATCCCCGACTCGGTCGGCGACCCCATGTGGCCCGACGGCAGCCCCGACATGCTCGACCCCGACGAGATCGCCGGCCCCGACGCCGTCGACGACCACCACGACGGCGCCCTCTTCGACGCGGACGCCGACCCCGTCTACTGTCAGTTCATGTCGATGCACTGGGCCGTCGACGACGCCGAGCAGAACCCCGACGTCGTCGCCGAGATGCGCGAGTTCCTGCAGTACCCGACCCACCTGTTCGCCGAGTGCCAGGCCGTGAACGCCTTCGAGAACCTGGCGCCCCACGGGTTCTTCCTCACCGCCATGGGCTTCCTCATCGGCGACAAGCCCGACACCTACGACTACTACCAGCAGGACACCCCGTTCGCCCAGCTCGACGGCGAGTTCCTGTCGGTCGGCGGCAGCGAGCCCGCCTACACGCTGCCGCCCGGCCAGGTCTACAAGGGCTCCGACGTCGTCATGATCTCCGAGGGTGGCACCCCCGTCGGCGTCAACGACGTGTGGATGACCGGCTTCATCGACGGCGTGTGCCCCGGCAGCGACGACCTGCCCGACGGCATCAGCGCCGACTGCCTCACCGCCGGCAAGGTCAGCTACCTCGGCGGCCACGAGTACAGCGTCGAGCTGCCCATCTCCGCGAACCCCACCACCCAGGGCACCCGCCTATTCTTGAACTCGCTGTTCGAGGCCCCCTGCGCCACCGCCGAGGGCCTCCCCATGGTCTCCGTGACCAAGACCGCCCCCGCCGTCAGCGACGCCGCCGAGGTCACCTTCGACATCGAATACGCGTCCTCCGGCGCCATGCCGGCCCTCGACGCCGTGCTCACCGACACGCTGCCCCCGGGCGTGACGTTCGTGTCCGCCACCGACGACGGCGTGTTCGCCGACGGCAGCGTCACCTGGCAGCTCGGCAACCTCGGCGAGGGCGAGAACGGCAGCGTGTCCGTCACCGTCAACCTCGACGCCCCCGGCGTCTACCTCAACCACGCCACCCTGTCGTACCGCGCCGGCGTCAACACCCTGCAGGTCGAGTCCAACGAGACGATGACCGCCTTCGGCGTCGAGCCCACCACCGGCGGAGTGTCGACCGGCGACACCGGCGTCGCCGACACCACGAGCCCCGGCACCAACACCGGCGGCAACACCGGCGGCAACACCGGCGGCAACACCGGCGGCAACGAGGTGACCGGCGACACCCCGACCGGCGGCCCGACCAGCCCCGACGCGAGCGGCGGCGCGGACGAGGGCGACAGCTCCGACGGCTCGCCCGGCGAGACCCCCTCCGGCGGCTGCGGCTGCCGCCACACGCCCGACGCCGCCGGCCTGCTGGGCCTGATCGGCCTCACCGGCCTGGCCCGCCGCCGCCGCCGCTGAGCCGCGTCACTCCCCGCGGGCCGACGCGCCGGTCCTCCACGCCTCGCTCGCCGGGGCCGCGTCACTCGCCCGCGGGCCAGCGCGCGCGCCGGCTCGAGTGCGGCGTCGCCGGCTGCGGCGCCGGCCCGGTGATCGCGCGGAACGTCAGGTTGATGCGCGGCGCCAGCACGTCCGGCTCGCGCGGCACCTTGTGCACATGCGTGTGCTGCAGGTCGCCGCGCATGATCACCACGTCCCCCGCGCCCAGCGCCAGCTCGAGCGGGTCCGCCTGCGACCGCTTCGGCCGCAGCAGGAACCTGCGCGTCGCCCCCAACGACAGCGACGCGATCGTCGGGTCCTCGCCGACCCCAGGGCTGTCGTCGGCGTGCCAGTTCACCCCGTCGCGCCCGTCGCGGTACAGCTGCACGATCAGCGCGTTGAACTCGACCCCCGCCAGCCGCTCCGCCAGCGCCTTCAGCTCGACGAGCCGCGGCGTCCACGGCAGCGGCGCGAACACCAGCCCCGAGTAGTCGTAGGATCGCTCGCCGTAGTTGACCGTCCAGCGCGGCAGCTCGACCGGCCGCCCCGCGTTCTCGTAGCGCACCACCAGCCACGGCGTCTCACGCAGCAGCTCGGCGAACAGCGCCGCCGCCCGGTCCGCCGCGATCGCCCCGCGAAACAGCCGCACCCGGTCGCCCAGCAGCGCCTCGCCGCTCATCCCCCGAGGATCTCCTTCTCCGCCTCCGCCGCCGCCCTGCGGGTCGCCGCCCGCCCCGCGTTGAGCTGCTGGACCATCTGCGCGACCTCGCGGTCGAACGCCTGCCTGGCCTCACGCTCCTCGGCGTCGCGGTTGAACGCCACGTACTCCGCGACCTCGCGCAGCACGGTGTCGATGGTCACGCGGTTCGACAGCCGATCGATGATCCGCCGCCGCTCGTCGAAGTTCGCCTTAAAATATTCGTCGGGGTACTCGAAGTCCTGGATCGCCCCGCGGATGTTGCCGGCGATGCTCTCGACCGAGCGCCCGCTCAGATCCGACGCCACCAGCGCGTCGCCGACCTCCTTCCAGCGCGCCTCCTCCCCGACCGCCACGAACTGGCGCAGGCCGCCCAGCAGCACGTCGCGCAGCAGCTGCACGTAGTCCTCGCTGGTGGTCGGCCCCTTGACCGTGAACGGGTTCTGGGCGATCCGGCTGCGCGTCGCCTCGTCCATCTGCATGAAGTTGGCGTCGCAGATCATGAACCACTTGCCGTCCTTGGGGATCAGCGTGCCGTCGAAGATCCCGAACACCGCGCCCAGGTTGTTCTTCTCCTCCGAGCGCAGGTCCCCGCTCGAGCGCGACGCGAACGCCGTGTCGATGTCCGGCCAGTACACCCCGCACACCCCGTCGAACCCGTAGACCTCCTCCTTGAAGATCTTGACCAGCGTCGCCGCGCTCGCGTTCTGATAGCTGCTCGCCCAGTCGGTCCGGCGGATCACTTTGAAACGGGCCGGGATGTCGCGCTGCTTGCAGTACTCGAGGAAGTAGTTGCCGATCGCGTGGGCCGTGATCGTCTTGCCGCAGCCCGGCCGCCCGAGCCCGAACAGCACCGGGTTCAACTGCTTGGGCCCCCGCCGCGCCGCCAGGTCGAAGGCCGCCACGTCGCGCGCCAGCTTCAGGCCCGCCTGCAGGTACTCCTGGTTGCCGACGACGTCCCTCAGCTGCACCGGCTTCAGGTCCGACACCGGCTCCGCCGCGCTCCGCGAATTAAAGCCCTCGTAGCGGCGCTCGCCGATCACCACCTTGCGCTGGGCCAGCGCCACCCCGAACGGGCGCAGCCGGCCCATGTGCGTCAGCCGCCGCACGGCCCCCTGGAACTGCAGCAGGAACGCGTGCAGCGTCGTCACCGCCCACACCTCGCGCTCGTCGACCCGCGCCCCGCCGGCGCCGCCCTGCCGCTGCGCCTGCACCTCGAGGTACTTGCCCGCCATCGCCAGCAGCGACGCCGTCAGCGGCTTCGCCGGCTTGCGCAGGAGGTCCTCGAGCCCGTCCGACTCGAGGTCCGTGTGCACCTCCGGCGTCGGCGTCAGCTCGCCGAGCCGCGGCGCCAGCTCGTCGATCAGCACCGTGACCTGGAACGCCCCCAAGAACAGCCGCTGGTCGAGCGTCGGCTCCGGCAGCGCCAGCGAGCCCGCGCGCGCCAGGTCCTCGAGCAGCGCCGCCTGCAGCGCCTCGCCCGCCTGCAGCGCCAGGTCGCCGGCCTCGATCACCGCCTCGAGCGCGCGCAGCGTCAGCACCGTGTGCCCGAACGGCGCGCGCACCAGCTTGTGCAGCGCCGCCGCCAGCCCCGACTCCTTGATAATTTCTCGCACCCCCGCGCGGTCGAAGCCGCCGGACGGCGGCGAGACGAGGAGGGCGGGCAAGGTCGAGGCGGGCGACGTCATCGCCGCCGAGCCTATCGCAAAGCCCGCCCGCGCGGGCCGCCGCGGGCCGGGCGCCCGCGCGCCGGCCTCAGCTCGCCGGGATGTCGAGCCGCCACAGGGCCCGGGCGACCGCGACCGTCTCGCCGGCGGCGTTCTTCAGCTCGCCCTCGACCCACACGTCGTGGGTGCCCGGCGTCGACGGCACCGCGGCGCGCGCCTCGGCGGTGATCGTGCCGCGGGCCTTCTTCACGTACTGCATCTGCAGCTCGCGCACGATCCCCCGCCCGCCCTTCGGCACCGCGCTCATCATCGCCATGCCGGTCGTCAGCTCGCCGAGGTTCATCAGCGCCACCGCGTGCAGGCTCTTCAGGTGATTGCGCAGGCCCCAGCGATCGCGGATCTGCGCCCGCGCGTAGCCCTCGGCCAGGTCGACGACCTGCGCGCCGATCGTCCCGGTGTACGGCGCCATCATGCCGATCATCCGCGACACGATCCGCTTGCCGAACGGGCGCTGTGTGAACTTGTTCCACGTGGACAGCAGCGAGGTCGGATCGAGGCTCAGCTTCATGGCGCCGCGAGTGTGGGACCATCCCCCGCGCCCCGTCAACCCGGCCCGCCTCACTCCGTGACTGCCGGGACCCAGCGCTCGCACGCCAGCAGCGCCTCGTACGCCCGCCAGTCGGCCCCGCCCCTGGCCTGCAGCCGGTCCGCCAGGGCCCGCGTCTCGTAGGCCCGCACCAGCCGCTCGAGCCGCGCGCTGCGCTGCAGCGCCGCGCCGAGCGCCTCGCGGGCCGCGTCGCCCGCCGCGCGCGCTGCGGCGTAGTCCGCGTACGCCTCGCTCGCCGCGAGATGCGCCGCGATCGCCGCGCGCCCGCCGGCCAGCGTGGCCGCGAAGTCCGGGTGCCACGGATCGTCGAGCACCGGCCAGCGCGCCAGCAGCTCGCCCGCCGTCCGGCGGAACGCCGCGTCCTCGTCGCCGCCCGCGCGCTCGACCTCTGCTGTCGCGGCGGACATGTCCTTTTGGACCTGCTCGAGGCCCGCGCGGGCCGACGCCTCCGAGCCGAGCTCGCCCGACAGCGCCGCGATCACCGCGTCCTCCTCGGGCAGACGGGCCGGCCTCGACCTGCCCCGAAGGCCAGCCGCCCGCGCGCGCAGCCAGCGGTCCGACGTCGTGGTCGGCACGTCGATCCCCCCGCTCGCCACCCGCGCCCGCGTGTGCGCCTCGAGCAGCGAGATCCGCCCGTCGCCGTCGACGTCGAGCTCCGCCCGCGCGAGCGCCTTGCCCTCGCGATCGCGCCCGCGCAGCGCGTTCAAGAAGTGCAGCCCGTAGCCCTCCTGGGCCGCGCGGTCGGGGTTGGGGTCGCAGCCCGAGGCCTCGCGCTCGGCCGTCGCCGCGAACAGCCCGCAGCGCCCGCGCGCGGGTCTGCCCGCCTGCGCGTCGGCGCCGACGAACGCCAGCTCCGCGAACCCGCCCGAGAAGCAGCTCGTGACCACCAGCCGCACCGGCCGCGCCCCGCCGTCGAGCGTGCCCGCGACGTCGACCGCCCGCAGCGCCGTCTGGCCCCACAGGTCGATCCCCGTGTCCGCCGGGGCCGTCGCCGCCTGCCCGTGCCCCGCGAGGTAGACCAGCAGCGGCGCCGCGTCCTCGGCCACCGACGCGGCCAGGGCCGCCTGCACCCGGTCCGCCGTCGCGGCCGCGTCGACCGCCAGTGTGGTCGGCCGGTAACGCGACGTCCGTCCGCCACGCGGCGCGAACAGGTCGGCGAGCTGCCCGAGCAGCACGTCCTCGCCGCCCGCCTGCGCCAGCGTCTGCACCCCGTCCGCCCCGCGCCCGCCCGCGAACAGCACCAGCCCCTCGCCCGCGAGCACCGACCGCGCCAGCTCGAGGTCCTGCTCGATCGACACCTGGTTGAACTCCGGCGTGCCCCCGCCGCCCGCGAGCAGCCAGTCCCTCGCGCGCGCCCCCGCCGGCAGGTCGGTGACGACTGGACGCGGCTCCACGCTCGCCCGCGGCTCCTCCCGCGCCGGCTCCTCCGGCTCCACCGGCCCTGGCGCCCCGGCGATCGCCCGCGGCGGCTCGACCGGCCCGGGCCCGCACGCGGCCAGCCAT
Organism: Myxococcales bacterium; assembly: GCA_016793465.1. Next base: position 81,009 of record JAEUJW010000058.1, on the reverse strand, counting down.
GTCCACACCAGTCTCGCCCGGACTCGCACGCCCGGGCATACATACGGCGTTCACCCGCCGCGTGTGAAGCGAATTCGCTCCGACATGTCCCAAGGGACATCTCGGCCGCGAGCCCGCGACGCGCCCGCGACCCCCGGTCCGCGGCGCCGCCGACGGGCCGCGCCATTGACACGCGGCGGCGCGTCATGGTGCCTTAGAGGTCCTCGCATGCAGCAGAACCAGGAGTGGAACCCCTACTCCGCCCCCAAGGCGGACGTCGACCAGGGCCTCAACTTCGGAGGCGAAGACTACGTGCTCGCCGAGCGCGGCACCCGCCTCGCGGCCGCGCTGATCGACGGCTTGCTGACGATCGCCTCGCTGATCCCCGGCATCGTCCTGCTGCTGTCGGCCGTCGACGGCATGTCCGGCAACCCGCTGCGCGCGCTGAGCAGCGCCACCGGCGACCAGCTGTTCCTCGCCATCGGCGCGATGATCCTGCTGTTCCTCGCCTTCCAGGGCTACCAGTGGTTCTTGATCACCACCAGCGGCCAGTCGCTGGCCAAGAAGTGGCTCGGCATCAAGATCGTGCGCATCGACGGCACGCCCTGCGGGTTCGTCAACGGCGTGCTGCTGCGCAGCTGGGTGCTCAGCATCGTCAGCAACGTCCTGCCCGACCGCATGGGCGGCCTCGTCTACTTCGTCGACGCGCTGTTCATCTTCGGCGCCGAGCGCCGCTGCCTGCACGACCACATCGCCGGCACCCGCGTGATCGTCGCCCCCGGCTCATGAAGCGCAGCCGCCCCCACGGCCCCACGGGCCCGCACGGCCGCGAGCGCCCCCCGCTCGACACCGTCGCCGAGATCGAGACCCCCGAGCACATCCGCTTCCGCTACCAGCTCGCGGGGCCCGGCCGGCGCATCACGGCCTACCTCGTCGACCTGCTGATCCGCGGCATCAGCGTGCTCGTCGTGCTCCTGATCCTGCGCATGAGCAGCGCCTTCATGTTCTCGCTCGACGGCTTCTCCGCCGGCGCCACCCTGCTGCTCGTGTTCGCGGTCGAGTGGGGCTACTACGTGCTGTTCGAGAGCCTGTGGAGCGGCCGCACCCCCGGCAAGCGGGCCATGAACCTGCGCGTCGTCAAGGAGGGCGGCTACCCCACCGGCTTCCTCGACATCGTCCTGCGCAACCTGCTGCGGGCCGCCGACTTCCTGCCCAGCTTCTACGCCGCCGGCCTGACCGTCATGGGCCTCGACCCGCGGTTTCGCCGGCTCGGCGACATGATCGCCGGCACCATCGTGATCGTCGAGGACCACGCCCGCCTCGCCCAGGCGCTCGTCATCCAGCCGCCGCCGACCGCCGACGAGCTCGCCGGCCTGCCCGCCCGCCCCGACCTCGGGACCGACGACCTCGAGGCCCTCGACCTGTTCCTCCGCCGCGTCGGCAGCCTCAACGCCGCCCGCGAGCAGGAGCTCGCCGAGATCGTCGCGCCGGTCTACGCCCGCCGCCTCGGCGGCCTGCGCTACCACAACCCGGTCCGCTTCCTCACCCTCCTCTACGCCCGCGCCACCAGGCGCGGCGCCTGAAGCACCCCCCATGCGCTCGTGGACTCAGGACGAATTCGTCGCTCGCCGCAAGGGCGAGTGGTCCGCCCTCGACGCCATGCTCGCCGGCAACCAGCCGCTCCACCGCCTCCCGCCCGCCGACATCGCCGGCTTCTCCGCGCTCTACCGCGGCGTCTGCGGCGACCTCGTGCACGCCCGCGACGTCGGCTACACCCACGACCTCGTCGCCTACCTCGACAACCTCGCCGGCCGCGCCCACAACGTCCTCTACGCCGCCCCGCCCTACCGCCTGCGCGCCGCCTGGGACCTCGTCGCCCGCGACTTCCCGCGCGCCATCCGCCGCAACTGGCGGTTCTTCGCCCTCGGCCTCGCCCTGTTCTACGTGCCGATGCTCGTGTGCGCGGCCGCCACGCTCTACAGCCCCGACTTCGCCACCCACGTGCTGCCGCGCGAGTCGCTGCAGCGCATGGCCGAGATGTACAGCGAGGCCCACACCGGCCGCGACGCCGCCACCGACGCCGGCATGGCCGGCTTCTACGTCTACAACAACGTCGGCATCGCCTTCCGCTGCTTCGCCACCGGCATCCTGTTCGGCCTCGGCAGCCTGTTCTTCCTCGTCTACAACGGCATCACCATCGGCACCGTGCTCGGCCACGTGATCTCCGCCGGCCACGGCCACAACATCCTCACCTTCGTGTGCACCCACGGCACCTTCGAGCTCACCGCCATCGGCGTGGCCGGCGGCGCCGGGCTGCAGATGGGCTACGCGCTCGTGCGCACCCGCGGCATGACCCGCCTCGGCTCGCTGCGCGCCCAGGGCCGCGACCTCGCGCTCATCATCCTCGGCGCCGCCGTCATGCTGTTCATCGCCGCCGGCCTCGAGGCGTTCTGGTCGCCCTCCGGGCTGCCCGCCCCCGTCAAGTGGGCGACCGCCGGCCTGCTCGCCGTGCTCATCACCCTCTACTTCATGTTCGCCGGCCGCGAGCGCGCCGCCCCGCGCCGCGTCTACGCCGGCAGCGGCGGCGTCGAGGTCGTCGGACCCGCGACCTCGCTGTCGTCCGGCCGCCTCGCCGCGGGGGTCAAGCCGTGAACCTCGAGGGCGCCCGCATCGTCCTGCGCACGCGCACGCCCTCGGAGATCTTCGACCTCGCGATCCGCTTCTGCGCCTCGCTGGCCCTGCCGCTGTACCTCCGCCTCGCGGCGATCGTGCTGGTGCCCTGCATGCTCGCCACCGGCGGGTTCCACCATTATTTCGGCGAGGGCGACTGGACCGCGACCTGGGCCTTCGCCGCGGCGCTCGCCGCCCTCGCCCAGGGCGTGTTCACGGTCGCCGCCTCGCGCCTGCTGTTCGACTCGCGGCCGCGCGTCGGCCCGATCCTCTGGCACACCTTCAAGCGCTCGCCCGCGCTGCTCGGCGCCCTGCTGATGCACGGCGTGATGCTCGCGCTCGGCCTGTTCGTGGTGGTCGGCAGCTTCCTCGTGTGGATCTGGCACACCTTCCTCTACGAGGCCGTGCTGCTCGAGCAGCAGGGCCCCGGCGCCGCCATCGCCCGCGCCGGCGCATTGTTGAAGCGGCGCTTCGGCGCCGGCCTGATGGTGTGCAGCGGCAGCGCCGCGATCGTCGGCCTGTTCGTCGCCTGCTCCGAGGCGCTCGGCCAGGGCCTGTTCGACTTCGTGCTGCAGCTCGGCAAGCCGTTCGGCGAGTTCGACCTCGACGAGGGCAACGGCACCCCGTTCATGGTCATCGGGTTCTTCGCCTCGCTCCCGCTCGTCGCCACCGCCCGCTTCCTCTCGTACATCGACGGCCGCACCCGCCAGGACGGCTGGGACATCCAGCTGCGCTTCATGAGCGTGGCCGCCGGCCACGACGCCCGCCCCGGAGGTGACGAATGATCGCCTCCGCCCTCCTGCCCCTGGTGCTCGCCGCCGCCCCGATCTCCGACCCCGACCGCGCCGGCGACACCGCCAGGAAGATCCTCGCCGACGACAAGTACGCCTTCTGCCACGACGCCGAGTACCCGCTCACCAGCTTCGAAGCCGACTGGTGCCCGCCCGTCGCCCCGTCGCCCAACCCGCGCTGCCCGCAGTTCCACGCCGCCTGCAACGCCCCCCGCGCGCGCCTCGACGACCTCGACCGGTTTAATAGCGGCCGCGGCGTCGCCGGCTCCGGCCCCGCCGACGGCGGCCGCGGCGAGGCCGACAGGACCAGCGAGCCGCGCCCCGCCAAGGGCGGCGCCGGCAGCCCCGCCAGCGGCGGCCCCGGCAAGGTCGGCGGCCAGCGCAAGACCCCCGACCGCAGCCGCATCGAGGGCGACTCCGGCTTCGAGATGCCCCAGCTCGGCGGCTTCGCCTACGTGCTGTTCTGGGTGGTGCTCGGCGCCGGCCTGCTGCTGCTCGTCTACGTCATCATCAAAAACAGCACGCGCGACCGGCCCGACGAGGACGAGGCGCCGCGGCCCGGCGAGGTCCCCGGCGCGCCGGCGCTGCCCGAGGGCCCCGGCGAGCAGGTGGTGCGCGACGTGAACATCCTGCTCGACCAGGCCCGCGCCTCGGCCGGCGCCGGCGACTACGCGGCCGCGATCCGCCTGACCCACGCCGCTTTGCTGCACCGCCTCGACCACGACGGTCTGATCCGGGTCAGCCCGTCCCGCACCAACGGCGACTACGTGGCCGACCTCAAAATCAAGCCCGAGCTGCGCGGATCGGTCCGGGAGATCGTCCGCGACGTCGAGCAGGTGCAGTTCGGCACGACCCCGCCCGACGCCGGCCTGTTCGATCGAATCATCAAAAGGGTCCTGCCGATCGCGACCCGCCGGGTCGACACGCTCGCGCTGCTCCTCGGCTCCGCGCTGCTGTCGTGCACCTGCGCGCCGATCAAGACCTACCCCTACGACCTCTCGCCCTCGGGCACCCGCGCCGTCATCGAGCTCGCCGAGGCCCACGGCCGCAGCCTCGCCTACCGCACCCAGCCCCTCGCCGACGTCGACCTCGAGCAGCGCGGCCGCACCCTCGTGCTGCTGCACGACGCCCAGGTCGACGCCGAGACCTGGGAGACGCTGCTGCGCTGGACCGACGTCGGCAACCACCTCGTCGTCGCCGGCCTCACCCCGCCCGCCCCCTACGACCTCGCCATCACCAGCGAGGCCGTCGGCCACAAGCTCGCGGTCGCCGGGCCCGCGCTGCCCGCCTACGGCGAGCTCGAGCTCGTCGACGCCGACCGCGCCGCCCTGCTCGGCGACCTCGGCGACGGCGAGCCCCTGCTCACCCGCGAGGGCGGCCAGCCCTACGCCGTCCGCTACGCGCGCAGCTTCTCGTCCGGCACCGTCACGCTGTTCGCCGACGACCGCCTGTTCACCAACGGCGCGCTCATGCTCGCCGACAACCCGAAGTTCATCGCCCGCTTCCTGACCAGCGGCGGCGACGGCCCGGTCGAGCTCGTCGACGGCATGCTCGACTTCGGCGCCGAGACCCCGGCCGAGACCATCGAGAACACCCACCTCACCGCCGCGGTCCTGCAGCTGCTCGCGCTCATCGCCCTGTTCTACCTGTGGCGCGGCGTCCGCTTCGGCGCCCCGCGCGACCCCATGGGCCGCTCGCGCCGCAGCTACAGCGAACACGTCGAGGCCGTCGGCCAGCACTACGCCCGCGCCCGCGCGTCGCGCCACGCCGCCCGCGTGTACGCGACCTGGGCCCTCGACCGCCTGCGCGACCGCACCCTCACCGCCCGCCAGCCCGGCCTCTACGCGCTCGCCCAGGCGATCGCCGGCCGCACCGGCGACGACGAGGCCCGGGTCATGCAGCTGCTGCTCGAGGCCCAGGCCGCCCGCGACGACGCCGACGCCTCGACCGCCCGGCCCGCCAGGGGCCGCGGCCACGCCGTCGCCGACGACCTCCGCCTCATGCAAGAGCTCGCCCGCTACGTGCGCGCCACCTCCTCCAACCACCCGGCAGGGCCCCGATGACACCGCAACAGTTCGCTGAAATCTGCACGAGGATCCGCAACCAGGTCGGCCGCGTCCTGCTCGGCCAGGACGAGGTCGTCGACACCGTCCTGATCGGCGTCCTCGCCCGCGGCCACGTGCTCATCGAGGGCGTGCCCGGCCTCGGCAAGACGCTCATGGTCCGCACCCTGGCCCGCGTGCTCGGCTGCGTGGCCAAGCGCATCCAGTTCACCCCCGACCTGATGCCGAGCGACGTCACCGGCGGCAACATTTTTAATCAGCAGAAGCAGCAGTTCGAGTTCATGCCCGGGCCGGTGTTCACCCAGCTGCTGCTCGCCGACGAGATCAACCGCGCCCCGGCCAAGACCCAGGCCGCGCTGCTCGAGGCGATGGCCGACCGCAGCGTCTCGACCGACGGCGTGACCCGCCCGCTGCCCCAGCCGTTCTTCGTGATGGCCACCCAGAACCCGGTCGAGTCGCAGGGCACCTACCCCCTCCCCGAGGCCCAGCTCGACCGCTTCCTGTTGAAGCTCGACGTCACCCACCCGAGCCGCGAGGTCGAGAAGCGCCTGCTCACCAACGTCGTCCAGGGCTTCGATGCGGCGGCGCTCGAGAGCGTCGGCCTCGAGCAGGTCGTCAACTCCGAGCACCTCGTGTTCATGCAGAACTACCTGCAGCAGATCCGCGTGACCGACGACCTGCTCGACTACATCACCGACATCGTCGCCCGCACCCGCTCGCACCGCTCGGTCTACCTCGGCGCCTCGCCCCGCGGCTCGATCGCCCTGCTGGCCGCCGGCCGGGCCCGTGCCGCCATGGAGGGCCGCGACTTCGTGATCCCCGACGACATCAAGACCCTCGCGCCGAGCGTGCTGCGCCACCGCCTGATCCTCCACCCCGACGCCGAGTTCGAGGGCACCTCGGCGGACGACTGCATCACCACCATCCTGAGCGAGGCGCGCGTCCCCAAGACCGCCGCGTAGGCAAGCCCCGTGATCCCGTCCCGCGTCCTCGTGCTGCTCATGCTGATCCCGCTCGGCTTCGCCGTCGCGGTGGTCGCCGATCGCGGCATGCTGTGGCCGATGCTCGCCGCCGACGGCTTCATCGCCCTCGTCGCCCTCGTCGACGCCCTGCTGGCCCGCCGCCCGCTCGTCGACGTGCGCCGCAGCAGCCGCGAGGTGTTCTCGATCGGCCGCCACAACCCGGTGACCCTCGAGCTGCGCTCGCGCGCGGCGCGGCGGCTGCGCGTCGAGGTCGTCGACGACCTGTTCGACCACGCCGTCGCCGCCGAGCTCCCGCTCGCGCTCGACCTGAAGCCCGGCGCCCGCGCCGCGGCGACCTACCGCGTGGTGCCCCGCCGCCGCGGGACCTACGCGCTCGGCGCCCACACCCTGCGCTACCGCTCGCCGCTCGGCCTGTGGATCCGCCAGCTCCGCGTGCCCGCGCACCAGCCCGTCCGCATCTACCCCGACGTGCAGGCCGTCCGCGACTACGAGCTGCTCGCCCGGCAGAGCCGCGACGCGGCCACCCGCGCCTCGCGGCGCCGCGGCGGCGCCAGCGAGTTCGAGGCCCTGCGCGAGTACCAGCGCGACGACGAGTACCGCCGCATCGACTGGAAGGCGACCGCCCGCCGGCACAAGCTGATCGCCCGCCAGTACCAGCTCGAGCGCGACCAGAGCGTCGTCTTCATGCTCGACGCCGGCCGCCTGATGGCCGCGGAGAGCGACGAGCTGTCGCTCTTCGATCACGCCCTCAACGCGACCCTCATGCTCACCTACGTGGCCAGCCGCGGCGGCGACCAGGTCGGGCTCATGACCTTCGCCGACCGCGTGCTCACCTACCTCCCGCCGGGCCCGGGCAAGAGCGCCTCGCAGCGGCTGATCCGCTCGCTGTTCTCGGTCCACCCCGAGCTCGTCGAGACCGACTACGAGGGTGCGTTCACCCAGCTGGGGCCGCGTCTGCGGAAGCGGAGCCTCGTGGTGCTGTTCACCCAGATCCAGAACCACAACGCCGCCCAGCAGCTCCTGCGGCTCGCCCGCGGCCTCCAGCCGCGTCACCTCCCGCTCATCATCTTGCTGCGCGACCCCTCGGTCGAGGCGCTCGTGCAGATCGACGCCGCGAGGATCGCCGCCGACGCGCGTCAGCCGTACGTCACCGCCGCCGCCGCCGAGACGCTCAGCTGGCAGGGCCGCATCATCCGCGACTTGAAGCGCGCCGGAGCCCTCGTGCTCGACGTGTTCCCGCGCGAGCTCAGCCCCTCGCTCATCAATCGCTACCTCGAGATCAAAGCCAGACAGATGCTGTGACGTCGCTGCATCGTGGCGCCTCCACGATCGCAGCCATCGCGCGATCGCGCGGCGGACACATGCTCCCGAAATTCGTGAAGCTTTTACCGGCACGTCAACTTGACGCGGCACGCACGACACAACCACCATGGCCCGATGACAAAGCTTCGTTCGGGTGCGATCGGTGTGGCGTGTATCGGCGTTCTGGCGGCCCTCCAGGGCTGCGGACCCGTGTGTGGCGACGACGGCTTCGTCTGGCAGCAGGCCGACAACCCGGCCTGTCAGGCCGTCGGCCAGACCAACACCGAGGGCGCCACCGACTCCAACTCGAACTCGAACACCAACACCGACTCCGCGACCGACTCCGCCCCCACCGACTCCAACTCGCTCAGCGAGACCGAGTCGAACAGCAACTCCAACAGCAACTCGAACTCCAACTCGAACTCCGACACCGACACCGACTCCAACAGCAACTCGAACACCAACACCGAGTCCGACACCTCCGGCGCCGGCCCGTACTGCGCCGACGCCGACATGGACGGCTTCGGCGACCCGAACAATTGCATGGAGGAGCCGTTCCCCGGGTCGGTGCCGAACGCCGACGACTGCGACGACGCCGACGACGACACCTTCCCCGGCTCCGCGGAGAACGACTCGACGACCGAGTGCATGCAGGACGCGGACGGCGACGGCTTCGGCGACAACGACCCCGACAACCCGGGGGTCCCGCCGGGCACCGACTGCGACGACGGCAACTCGTCGACCTTCCCCGGCGCGGCCCCGCTCGACGACCCGAACGCGTGCATGACCGACGAGGACGACGACGACTACGGCGACGACAACCCCGGCCCCGGCATCGACCCCGGCACCGACTGCGCCGACTACGACGTCGCCCAGCACGTCGACTGCACCGGCTGCGAGCCGGGCGGCGCCGAGTGCGACGGCAAGGACCTGCAGCAGTGCAACCAGGACGGCACCGACTTCGAGACGATCCCCTGCGAGTTCGGCTGCGACGACGCCGGCGAGAAGTGCTGGGACGCCCTGACCGTCGACGCCGGCGGCAGCCTCTGCATCGACCAGAACCAGTCCGGCATGCTCGACGCCATGGCCATGGGCGGCGACGGCAACTACACCTGGAGCTGGGACCCGCCCGACGGCCTCGACGACCCCACCGTGCCCAACCCCTCGGCGATGCCCGCCGGCCCCACCAAGTACACGGTCACCGTCACCGACGGCGAGGGCAACATGGCCTCCGACGAGGTCACGGTGTTCCCGCAGATGCAGGCGCTCCCGCTCGACCCGGCCAACTGCACCATCGACAACTTCGCCTTCGAGAACATCCCCAACAACATGGACCCGGTCGCCAACTGGGTGTGGGACGAGCCCGACGACACGCTGTGCCAGACCGTCAACGCCAAGGCCTCGGCCCTGCGCTGCGGCTGGACCCTCGACGACGCGACGATCTCCGGCGGCTTCAACGTCGACACCAACACCGACGACGACTGGCTCGGCTTCATCTGGGGCATGCAGGACGCCGGCCACTTCTACGTGTTCACCTGGAAGCAGGCCGGCCAGAACGCGACCACCTGCGGCCTCGTGCCGTTCATGGTCCCCACCGGCATGCAGGTCAAGCGCGTCAGCGTCGACGACCCCCAGGTCAACCCGCTCGACTGCCCCGACATCCACGCCCCCAACGACACCGCCAACTCGACGCTCATCCTGTCCGTCGACCAGTTCTCGACCACCGGCTGGACCGACCAGACGCCCTACACCTTCGAGCTGTCGCACGCCGCCAGCGGCGACATGTCGATCGTCGTCCGCAACGCCATGAACAACATGGTCGTCGCCCAGACGATGTTCAACGACACGACCTTCCCCGGCGGCGAGTTCGCGATGTACACCAAGTCGCAGGAGCAGGCCTGCTTCTCCAACGTGACCGTGAAGTGCCTGTGAACCCCGGCCGGGTCCGCCCGCCCCGCGCCCCGCGCCTCCGCCGCGGAGACGCGGGGCGCCCCCGCTTCTCCCGAGGCCGCGGCCCCGCGTCGCTCGCTCAGCCGCGCCCGGCGACGTCCCGCGCAGCCACGGCCATGCGGTCGCAGCGCTCGTTCTGCGGGTGCCCGGAGTGCCCCCGCACCCAGTTCATGGAGATCTGGTGGGGCACCATCAGCGCGTCGAGCTCCTGCCAGAGCTCGCGATTTTTGACCGGCGCGCCGTCGGCCGTCCTCCAGCCCTTGCGCTTCCACCCCGGCATCCACTCCTTCAGCCCCTTCAACACGTACTGCGAGTCGGAGTAGAGATCCACCACGAGGGGCATGCGCAGCATGCGAAGGCCGCGGATGACGGCCATCATCTCCATGCGGTTGTTGGTCGAGTGGGCCTCGCCGCCGGCCTCCTCGACCTGCTTGCCGCTGGCCGGGTGCTCGAGGATGAAGGCCCAGCCGCCCGGGCCTGGATTGCCCTTGCAGGCCCCGTCGGTGTACAGCCGGACATAGTTGAGGGGGTGCTGCGCCACGGCCCGGCGTCGTAGCACGGAATCAGAGCCGCCGGCTGGGGGCTGCGGACCTGCGCATCGGCATGCGCAGGATCATGAAAAATATGTAGTGATGCATACAGCATTTACTTTTCTCCGCACCGTGCTTGTGCATTGACCAGGGCGCTCGAATCGATAGCGTTTCGCCGGGAGAGAAGGAGCACAGCGATGATTCGAAGCGTCCTCATGTTCTTCGCGCTGGCGGCCGCGGCGCCGGGCGTCGCGCACGCCGGCGTGACCGGCCTCGCGTTCGTGCACGGCACCGGCAAGCAGACCAACGCGCTGGCCGACTACTGGACCGCGGCGATGGTCGACTCGGTGCGGCAGGGCCTGCCGAACCCGGCGATCTACACCGTGATCAACTGCGACTTCGAGCAGTACATGTGGGACCCCGAGGCCGCCGGCTGCCTCGCGGGCCAGCTGTCCAGCTTCATCAGCGCCAAGAAGGTCACCGACCTCGTCGTCATCACCCACTCGAACGGCGGCAACGTGCTGCGCTGGATCCTCTCCAACCCGACGTACGACGCGCGCTACCCCAACATCATCAACAAGATCCGCTGGGTCGACGCGCTCGCGCCGTCGAGCCTCGGGACCCCGCTGGCCAACGCCGTCATCTCCGGCACCGTGTTCGAGAAGTCGCTGGGCTGGCTGCTCGGCTACAAGTCCGAGGCCGTGACCATGCAGCAGACCGACTGGATGGCCTACTACAACGCCAACTGGCTGTACGGCACCGCCGGGCGGCCCGGCCTGGCCAAGGACCTGTGGGCCGTGGTCGGCACCGACGTCGACTCGAGCCCGGCCGACGGCGACAGCTACTGCGGCGGCTACTCGCTCAACGTCGGGCTCGAGGCCACGCAGTGGTGGCTCGACGACTGCTCCGACGGCTTCCTCGACTGCTCGTCGCAGGCCGGCGCCGGCCACCTGTGGTTCTACGACACCGAGTACACCGCCGGGGACGAGCCGCTCAGCCACGCGCAGAGCCGCCGCAACTGCTTCGGCCTCGACCTCTTCCTCCGCAGCGACGCTGCCCCGTGATCGGAGACGCCATGACCCGCACGACCTCCCTCCTGTCGCCCGTCCTGATGCTCCTATCAGCCGGCGTGCACGCCGCGCCGGCGACCCTGCTGCCGCCGGCGCCCGGCGACCTCGCCGCGCCCGCCGCGGTCGCCAGCCCGGTCGCCTCGCGCGCGCCGGCCGGCGGCCGGCTGCGCTACACCTGGCCGATCGACCAGGCCGCCGACGACCTCGCCGCTGCGCCGGCGCACCGCGCCGAGTCGGTCGGGCACATGCTCGACGTCTCGGCCGCCGGCCTGCGCCGCGGCCTCACCGTGACGATCGGCGAGCCCGGCGCGCTGATCCACCTGAGCCCGCGAGCCGGGCGCGTCGACCCCGCGAGCCTCGTGATCGAGGACCCGCGCGGCCGACCGCTGCAGGCCGGCGCGGGCTACCAGCTCGTCGGAGGCGCCGACGCCGTCGCCGTCCGCCTCGACCCCGCCGTCGGCGTCGGCCTGTTCCTCGTCCGCGCCGTCGCCGACGCCGACGTGCACGTCGACGTCCGCGAGCAGCGCAGCGCCGTCGTGCTCGCGGCCCGCGCCGAGCGCGACGTCGTGTTCGCGGGCGACCGCGTCGTCGTGCACGCCCTCGTGGCCCGCGGCGGCCAGGCGCTGCCCGGCGCCCGGGTCACCGCCCGCCTCGTCGACCCGCAGGGCCGCGACCGCGGCGGCCTCGTGCGCGGGCGCGGCGGCAGCCTCGTCGGCGAGCTGCCGCCAGGCGACGCCGGCCCGCCCGGCGCCCTGTGGAGCGTCGCCCTGACCGCCGACGTCGTCGTCGACGGCGTGGCCGTGCGCCGCAGCCTGAGCGCCGCCTTCGCCGTGTCGGTGCCGACCGCCCGCCTGACCGGCGAGGCCGCCGTGAGCGCCCGCGACGGCGTGCGCGTCGGCCTGGGGCTCGACGTCGCCAGCCCCGGGCGCTACGCCGCGACCGCCACGCTGTACGGGACCAACCGCGAGGGCGCGCTCCAGCCGATCGCCGTCGGTCAGTCGGCCGACGACCTCGGCCCCGGACGCGGATGGCTCGAGCTCGAGTTCGACGCCGCGGCCGTCGCCGCCTCGGGCATGCGCGCGCCGTTCGAGCTCCGCGACGTCCGCCTCGCCGATCAGGGGCGCATGTACGTGCTGCACCGCCAGGCCCGCGGCCTCCCGCTGGCACGCTGACCGGCTGTCCCGAGGGACAGGTCAGGTTGTGCCCAGCCCTCGCGCGGCGCCCCGCGGGCGCGCACGCGCGAGGGCTTTCCCCTTTGCGCCGCGGCGGCGATTCCGTATCCTGGGTCGCTGTGATGAAAACAAACTTGTTGATTAGTTACACTGCCGCGCTGCTGCTGGTCGGCTGCGGGCGCACCCCGGCCGAGGGCGACGCGACCGCCTCTGCCACCGACAGCGCCACCGACGCGACCGGGACCGCCGACACGACCGCGACGAGCGGCGCCGGCGGCAGCATGAGCGACAGCCAGAGCCCGACCGACACCGGCGGCAGCGTGAGCGTGTCGCAGAGCGACACCGGCGAGACCACGGCCACCGCCACGACCGCGCCGATCACCGCGACCGACAGCGACACCACCGCCTCGCTGCCCGGCACCGACACCTCGAGCCCGAGCGACCCGAGCGGCGACACCTCGTCCTCGGGCGAGTCGCAGAGCGCCAGCGACACCGACACCGGCAGCTCGACCGGCGGCGACACCTCGACCGGCGGCGACGGCACCACCACCACCGGCGACGACGACACCACCACCGGCGACGACGCGTCGACCGGCGACGTGCAGTGCGGCCTCCAGCTCAACGTGACGATCCGCGACTTCCAGTTCAGCCACCCCGACATGGAGGACTACTGCTGCGGGCAGGTCAACGGCCTGGTCCAGAACATGCTCGGGCCCGGCAACAAGCCGGTGTTCGCCAACGCCGGCAACCCCAAGATGCTGACCGACGCGCCGACGTTCGCGCAGTGGTACACCGACGTGCCGCAGGTCAACCAGAAGACGACGATCGTGATCGACCTGCAGGAGATCATGCCCGGCGTCTACTCGTACCAGAGCAACAGCTTCTTCCCGGTCGACAACATGCTGTTCGGCAACGAGGGCCAGGCCCACAACTACCACTTCACGACCGAGATCCACACGCAGTTCCAGTACAACGGCGGCGAGGTGTTCACGTTCAGCGGCGACGACGACGTGTGGGTGTTCGTCAACAAGCAGCTGGCGATCGACATCGGCGGCGTCCACGGGCCGGCCCAGAAGTCCGTCAACATCGACACCCTCGGGCTGACGATCGGCCAGATCTACCCGCTCGACGTGTTCCACGCCGAGCGCCACACCGTCGATTCGAACTTCCGCATCGACACCACGATCTGCTCGATGCCGCAGTGACGCCCGCAGGACGGCGCCGTCCCGCCTCGCCGCGCACCCGCGCCGCAGCCGCGAGCCCACCGCCGACCGCTTCACCCGGACCGGCGATAGGGCGCCCCCGCGGAGCTGCGCCGCGCCCGCGCGAGCTCCTGCCCGAGTTCGGCCCAAAAGCGCCACATCCACACCCACACCACCGCGATCATCCCGGCCCTCGCCACGTGCGGCACCACGACCGCGTAGACGAACGCCGCCGCCGCGTAGAACCCCAGCAAGGGGTGGATCCAGGACAGCGCGACGCACCCGCCCATGAGCGCGGCGCACACCCAGCCGTCTGCCAGCCACGCCGGCAATTCGCTGACGACCACCCGCACGTGCAGCGTCACCGCCGACCCGGGCCTGTCGGCGGCCACCCGCACGACGTGGTGCGCCGGAAATCGTAGGAACCGCATCCGACCCCAGCGCCCGCGCTCGGCAGCCGGGGCCGCGTGCCCGTGCAGGTCGAACCGCGGCGCGAGCGCGACGATCGCCGCGAGCACCTCCGCCGGCGGCTCCGCCAGGGTGCACGCCGCGAACTCGTCGAGCTGCCAGCCCTCGGCCTCGCCGCCCCCCTCGCACAGCCACTCCCGATCGGCCGCGGACACCACGACGCGCACCCCTGAGGGCCCGATCGCTGCCGCAGCGACGACCGCGGCTACTGGTTGGCCATCGCCTTCTCGAAGCGCCGGCGGTAGCCCTCGGTCGCCTTGGGCCCGACCCCGCCGAGGCTGACCGGCTCGGCCACGACGATCAGCGCGCGCAGCATCATGCGCCGCTGGCCGGTCGGGGCCGCGGCGATGCGCTCGAACAGCACGAGCATGGCGTTGAAGTGCTCGCGGTGGCGCTCGGCCGCGCCGAGCCCGAGCAGCAGCTGGCCGCGGAACTGCAGCGCGTTGCCCGGGTCCTCGCGGCCGCCGCTCTTCGGCAGGTCGAGGAACAGCGCGTAGCCCGGGTGCCCGGCGGCCCCGGCGATCGGCAGCATGCCGCGCACGCCGCGGGGGGCCGCCTCGTACTTGATCGGGGTGGCGTTGGTCAGGTCGGCCCGGGCCGCCGCCAGCGCGCCGGCGATGCGGGTGGCGTCGACCGAGCCGACGAGCGCCGCCGTGACGGCGCGGTCCCACTGGGCCTCGAGCGCGTTGAGTGCGCGGGCCGGCGGCGCCCCGGCCCGGCGCTCGCGGATCACCGCGGCGAGGTCGGCGAGCGTCACCTCCTCGTCGGGCGCCGCGGCGGCGACGTCGTTGGCCTTGCGGATCGCCCGCGCGAGGTCGGCGGCGTCGGCGTGCAGCGAGTCGAGCGGGTGGCGCGTCCACTCGTGGGTCGCCTCGACGAGCGTGCCGTAGTACGGCGAGACCTCGCCGCGGCGGAGCGTCGCCCAGATCTCCGCGCGCGCGCGCTCGTGCAGCAGCGTCGGCTCGTCGATGTCCTCGACCAGCACCGCCGCGTGCGGCAGGCGCAGCACGTTGGTCTGCTCGTCGTAGCCGGACGGCGGGCGCCGGCGCTGCGCGTACTGCCCGAGGTCGTAGACCAGCCGGGTCTCGCCGTCGCGCTGCAGGGCCGCGGCCAGCCGGCCCAGCGCCGAGCTGCTGCCGGGCAGCACGCGCAGCTCCGCGACCTCGCCGCTGCGCCGGACCTCGTGGCCGATCTTGTGCTCGTCGAAGTGACGGACCGCGGCCGCCATCGTCGGGTCGATCAGCGGGGCCGCCTGCTCGGGCCCGCCGCCGTCGAGCCGACCCGCCGACAGCAGCGCCGGCAGCAGCTCGGCCAGCGTCGGCGCCCTGGCCGGCGCCGGCGCGGGCGCCGGCGCCGGCGTGCGCTCGCCCGCCTGCTTCCGGGTGGTCATCGGCACCGCGGTCTCGTCGGGTCGACACGCGAGCAGCCCGAGCGCCGCGAGGAGGAGCAGCGACCGCCGCCGAGGAGGTTGCACGCGCATCACGGATCGACGGTATCACAAGCCGCACGCGCGCGCGGGCTCGTGATCGCCACGGCCCCGCGGGCTCCCGCGGAGGCGCACGCGGCCGGCACGCGTGACGCTCACCCGCGCATTCGGTACCGTCGGATCATGGACTCGCCGGCGCGCCTTCTCTGCCTGTCCGCCGCCCTCGTCGTCGCCTGCGACGCGGGCCCGTCGCAGCAGCGGCCGACGCCCGCCGAGGCCCCGCGCCTCCGCGTCGGCGCCCCGCTGGCCACGGCCTTCTGCACCGCCGTCGTCGAGGGCAAGGGCAGCCGCGACACCGAGACCGACTACATCCCCCACGTCCTCCGCTGCGCGAGCGGCGGCGCCGACCTGCAGGCCTTGAAGGCCCAGGCGATCGCTGCGCGCTCGCTGCTCTACTACTTCATGGCGACCAAGGGGTCGATCTGCGACGGCGAGGGCTGTCAGGTCTACGCGTGCGGCGCCTCGCCCTCGCCGATCCACTACCAGGCCGCGGCCGAGACCGCCGGCCAGTACCTCGCGTTCGCCGGCACCCTCACCTACGGCTTCCACGTCGCCGGCGACCCCACGCCCGACCCCGTCACCTGCGAGGGCGCGGCCGACCAGCCCGACGAGCACTACGTCACCTACAACGCCGGCAAGACCGGCGACGCCGTGCAGCAGACCGCGCTCGGCTACGTCGGCCCGCCGGGCTTCGGACAGAACCGCGGGTGCATGGCCCGGCGGGGCGCGCGTTGCCTCGAGGACACCCAGGGCAAGGGCCACCTCGACATCCTGCGCTTCTACTACGGCGCCGACATCCAGGTGTCGACCGCGCCGGGCCGCTGCAGCAGCTGCGAGCCCGGCTGCGACGGCACCAAGTTCGTCCGCGCCGACTGCAGCGAGGGCGACTGCGCGGCGTTCGCCGCCAGCTGCGTCGACGACGAGCTCGGCCCGCGCTGCGAGTTCTCCGCCTGCCCTGCGGAGGGCGCGGTCAAGGTCTGCGTCGACGTGAACACCGTCGGCGACTGCCAGGACGGCCAGCTCTCGACCGGCGACTGCTCGGCGTTCGCGGCCCACTGCTCGACCTCGGCCGGGCCCACCGCGCGCTGCGTCTCGTACTTCTGCGCCGAGCCGGGCGACACCCCGGTCGCGCACGACGGCTGCTTCGTCGACGGCCAGCCGTTCCACTGCGACGGCCTCGGCGGCCTCACCACCAGCGCGTGCCCCGGCGGTCAGCGGTGCTCCGAGTACCCCGAGTACGGCTGCTACGCCGACCTCCCGTGCCCCGCCGAGGGCCAGGCCGCGGTGTGCATGGACGCGGCGGTGATCGGCCTGTGCTACGGCGGCGGCGTGTACAAGACCGTCGACTGCGCGCTACAGGGCGGCGCCTGCGCGACCCTCGACGGCGCCGCCGCCTGCGTGCCCGGCGTGTGCGTCGACGAGCCCGGCGCCGTGCCCACCGACCACGACACCTGCCTCGCCGACGGCAGCGTCGCCCACTGCTCCGCCGACGGCACGCTCACCGCGAGCCCCTGCCCGCCCGGCCTCGCGTGCGTGCAGTCCGACGGGCAGGCCCGCTGCGGCGACGAGTCCGCCGGCTCCGGCGGCCCCGAGACCGGCGGCACCCGCGGCGGCGACGACACCGGCCCCACACCGACCGAGGCGCCGCCGTCGTCCGCCGACGCGAGCACGCACGCCGACGCCGACGCCGACGCCGAGTCCGGATGCGGCTGCACCGGCCCGACAGGGGCCCACGGCGCCGTCCTCGTGGTGCTCGCGCTCCTCGGACGGCGCCGCCGCGCGTGACCCGAACGCGCCGCGCCGAGCTCATGGTGTCGGTGAGCTGCGCGCCACTCGACTTAGTTTTGAGAGCTACTCACCTTGCGACGCTTTAGTCGGCCGTTTCTTGCAACGTACATGTCAAAGTTGCGCTCACCTATCAGCGCTATCAATTCTTCGAATATCGAACTGAGTTCAACTGGCCTATCAGGTTTCCCTGCCTCGAAGAACTGCGCACTCGGTGCTTCGGGAGATGCATGATGGAGCGCGATATAAAGCCGTTCGAAGACCTCGTCACGCCCCGCCGGCGCATCTCTCCTCGTGAACAAGCGGAGGGTCTGATGCGCATTTTCGAATGTCGAGAGGCGTTTTGTATTACCATCCTTCGAAGCGCCCTCATCGAAGAAGAAGAACCCCCCAAGCACCGCGTACGGAAATCGTCTGTGTAGCGTAACAGACTCGAAGAGCATATCGCCACGACGATTGGTAAGGTTCTTCTGGTAGTTCTTCGTCTTGCCGTCGGCGAAATTGATCGTTTTTATGGACAACGCGAGGATCAGGCCCGACTCTTCCGTGGCGAACGTAACATCCACCTTTTTCGCCCCGATGCCACCGGCGATACGACGCTCGGCTCCCGACCCCCCAACCTCTCCCGGGCCTGAAGGCCTGGTATTTGTCAGGCCGCGGGCACGCAAGTCCGCTGCAAAAGCCTGAGCGAGGCCGGCCGAGAGCCTCTCCGAGTAACCCTTTTTTATCGAAGTCTTGGAAGCGTCGTCCGGTTTGGGGCCCATTTGACGCAGCGCTTCGAGCAGATTTCTCTCGGCATCGCTCATCGAGGACTCCCCGCGCGGGTCGCACGTCGAGTGACCATCATCTCATGAGCGTCATCAAGCGATTCCAGCTCGGATGGTTTCAAACCCAGCCCGTCGATCAGGACGACCTGATCGACCATCTTCACGATCTCACGAAGATGATTCTTCCGTAGGTGCTTGGATGTCTGGGGGCGCAGCCCGTTCAACCTGTCCCGCACCCCCACGAGCAGTTCAGGAGAGGGCAGAGACAGACTCTCGGCCTCCTTCGGCTCGAGTTTCAACAGCCCGCCGCCGTAGGAGCGACCGACAAGCTCGGCGCTCAACAAAGTCATGCTGTTGAGCATCGCCAGGGGCAAAATTTCGACGCCCAGATCGCGCAATTCGGGCTTCAGAGTCACACCATGGACGGAATTCAAGTGTGCCGCACCGGCGTCATTGCTGACCAGACGCGGGGCGTCCTGGTTCATGTATGTCAGGAAAAGATCAGGGACCCGAACATAGGGTACGCGCCACCACGGGGTACGCACCGCACATTTATACGCCAGGTGAACGCCGTCTCGTTCGCCTGTTTCGATGTAGGCGAGGGCGGCCTTGGACGGCTTATCGACAGAGGGGTTGAACAGCCATACTCGCTTTTCTTCTCGCGCGAGATCATCGAACGCGCTGTCCGTGAACGTCAAGCCGCGCAGATGGCTGGAGCCTGGCGGGGATATACGCAGGAGTTCACGTCTGGAAAGACCGAGACGGTTGGCCTCCTGGGCGGTGAGAGTGAAAAATTTGTTGTTGCCGGTCACCATCCCGAGGTCGGGGTTTCCCCAATTGACGAGCTCCGTGAAACGCCCCGCGGTCGTGAGCGATGAGTAGAGCGATGCCACCGCCGACGGCAACAGCGCCTCTGTCCACTTATCGTCGGCTTCTGTCGGAGTCCATGGACGTGCCTCGGCGGCCGGCATATCCATGATCGCGGTCAAGCCGTGAAGGTCCTTGACCTGGAACACCTCGAACCGGGGGGTACCACCCGTACCTTCGGCGAACAGGAGGACGACCTCTTCCTGGACCTCGGGGAACACTCGCTCCTCGAACATGACGAGCTTGACCGAGCCGAAGCGCTGGAGCAGGAACTTTCGGACAGGTGCCGCGTAATTGACGGACAGGAGCACCGCCGGAAGCACGAGAGCGAGCCGTCCGCCGCGCTTCAGGAAGCTCGACGAGTGCACGACGAAAGCAGCCCATGCGTTCGCAAGCCCGCTCAGTCGAACGCCCTGTGCCAGGGCGGCTTGCTGCGCCTTGACGCGTCCGTCACCCGCAAATGACTGATAGCGAATGTAGGGCGGATTGCCGATGATCGCATCAAACTTGGGGCGACTCGGTTCCACGAAGAAGTCGACCTGTTGCAGGTCGCCACGGACGCCTGCCTGGGCGAGAAGCTGACGACCGACCTCGATCGAGGGAGAATGTAGATCGAGCCCGGCGACCGACGGCGCCTTGCGACCGAGCGCGCGGAGCCTCCGACCCGCCGCGAGCAGCAGCGCGGCTTCTCCGCAGGACGGGTCGAGCACGCGGTCGCCGGGCGTGCGAACCGCCCAGTTCGCCAGGAAGTCAGCCAGTGCAGGCGGCGTAAAGAAGGCGCCTCTCGCCTTCCTCGTGTCGCCGTCAAACAGGAGCGAGACCTGGACCGGCATGCGGTGGAGTTAGCCACACTGGGCTGCGACGCGTCAAGGTCATCCAACGTCGCCGAGATCGTTCGCTTATTCCTGCGGATAAGTCGTGTAGATGCACTGTCGGCGCTGGCCCCGCGAGGACGTTGCGCCGACATCAACACCCGTCGTGACGTTGTGAGCTCGGCGGATCACAGCCGGCCGAGGCCGGGGAAGAACCGGCCCACGCGGGCGGCGTAGTCGCGGTAGATGGCGCCGTGGACCTGCGCCAGATGCGGCTCCTCGATCACGCGGACCTGCAGCTCGACGGCGAGGACCAGGCTGGCGAGCGAGGCCAGCGAGACGACGTTGGGCAGGACCAGCGCGAGGCCGGCGGCGGACAGCAGCATGCAGCTGAAGATCGGGTTGCGGACCACGGCGAACGGTCCGTGGGTGACGAGGGCGGTCCGCTCGCCGGCGCGGACGCCGATCCGCCAGGAGCTGCCCATGGCGCGCTGGGCCGCGTAGGTCAGCGCGAGGCCGGCGAGGGTCAGGCCGAGGCCGAGGCCGAGCGGCGGGCGGGCGAGCGGGGCGACGCGGCCGGTCCACTCGGCGAGCGGGGCGACCAGGCTGAGCACGACGCCGGCGATGAACAGCGCGCCGCCGAACCACCCGGCCGAACCTGGCCTTCCGGACAGGCCGTGAAAGCCGGCGGACCCGGTCGCGCGCACCTGCTGCCAGGCGCGCACGCCGAAGGTGACGCCGTAGAAGACGAGGAGGAGCACGAGGGCGAGGGCTGGACGATCCATGACGACTCCGAATGCTGACGCGGGCGCGCGTGGCGAGGGCCACGCGCCGCTCACGAGGGATGACGGGACAGGCTTTTGCGGGCGGACGAGCGGGACGAACTATGTGGGCTCGCTGCGCGGGCCGAAGCTGGCGTAGACGGCGGGCAGCACGAGCAGGGTGAGCAGGCTGGCGGACACGAGGCCGCCGATCACGACGGTGGCGAGCGGGCGCTGGACCTCGCTGCCGGGCGCGGTCGACAGGGCCATGGGGATGAAGCCGAGGGCGGCGACGAGGGCGGTGGTGAGGACCGGGCGCAGGCGCAGCTCGGCGGCCTGGCGGATCGCCTCGGCGCGGCCCAGGCCCTCGGCCTGCATGCGCTGGCAGAACGACACCAGCACCAGCCCGTTGAGCACGGCGACGCCGAACAGGGCGATGAAGCCGATCCCCGCGGAGATCGAGAACGGGAGGGCGCGCAGCCACAGCGCCAGCACGCCGCCGACGATCGCGAACGGCACATTTAAGAATATGATGAGGGCGGCGCGCATGCGGCCGAGCGCGGTCCACAGCATGAAAATTATCAAGAGCAGCGCGAGCGGGACGATGACGATGAGGCGGTCGCGGGCGGTCAGGTAGTGTTCGAAGGTGCCGCCGTACTCGACGCGGTAGCCGACCGGCAGCGCGACCGTTTGAGCGACGGCGGCCTGCACGTCCTGCACCGTCGAGACCAGGTCGCGGCCGCGAATATTAAACTCGACGATGAGGCGGCGCGACTGCTTCTCGCGGTTGACGAGGGCGGGGCCGGGTTCGAACCGCAGGGCGGCGACGTCGCCGAGCGGGACGATGCGGCCGGTCTGGGCGCGCAGCGGGATCGTCCGCAGCGCGCTGAGGTCGCCGGTGAAGCCGTGGTCGAGCTTGACCGTCATGTCGAAGCGGCGCTCGCCCTCGAGCACCACGCCGACCTTGCGACCGACGGCGAGGGCCTCGGTGGCGAGGTTGACGTCGTCGATGGTGAGGCCGTAGCGGGCCAGGCGGGCGCGGTCGGGCTCGACGCGGAGGTACTGCAGGCCGGCGACCTGCTCGACGCGGGCGTCGACGACGCCGGGGATCCCGCGCACGCGCGCCAGCACGTCGGCGCCGATGCTCGCCAGGGTCGCCAATTCGGGGCCGTAGACGATCACGCCGACGTCGGAGCGGACCCCGGCGACGAGCTCGTTGGTCCGCATCTGGATCGGCTGGGAGATGCCGGCGGCGATCTCCGGCACGGCCGCCTCGACCGCCTCGGCGACCTCCTCCGCCAGCTGCTCTTTTATTAGACCCTCGCGCCACTCGTCGCGCTCGCGCAGGGCGATGTACACGTCGGACTGCTCGACGCCCATCGGGTCGGTGGCGAGCTCGGGCGAGCCGGTGCGGGTCACGACCGAGACGACCTCGGGGATCTTCTCCTTGAGCGCGCGCTCGAGGCGGAGGCTGGTCGCCACCGACGTCGTCAGCGCCGTGCCGGGCATGCGGCGGGCCTCGACGAGCACGTCGCCCTCGTCGAGCTGCGGCACGAACTGGGCGCCGAGTCGGCCGAACAGGGCGACGCCGCCGGCCAGCGCGAGCGTGCCGGCGGCCAGCGTGGCGACCCGCCAGCGCAGGGCGAGCCCGAGGACCGGCGAGTAGACGCGGTGGACGGCGCGCAGCAGCAGGGTCTCGCGCGCGTGGGGGCGCGGGCGCACGAGGTAGTGGGTCAGCACCGGGACGATCGTCAGCGAGGCGATGAAGGCCCCGGCCAGCGCGAACAGCACGGTGTAGGCCATCGGGTGGAACAGCTTGCCCTCGACGCCGCTGAGCGCGAGGATCGGCAGGTAGACGATGGCGATGATGATCTCGCCGAACACGGCGGCGCCGCGGACCTCGAGCGTCGAGTCGTGGATCACCCGGGCGCGCTCGTCGGCGGTGAGCGCCCGGCCGAGCCGACCGCTGGCCTCGGTCAGGCGCCGCGCCGCGTTCTCGACCACGATCACGGCGCCGTCGACGATCAGGCCGAAGTCGATCGCCCCGAGGCTCATGAGGTTGCCCGACAGCCCGGCCGCGTTCATGACCATGACCGCGAACAGCATGGCCAGGGGGATCGTCGAGGCGACCACGAGGCCGGCGCGCAGGTCGCCGAGCAGGAGCAGCAGCACCAGCACGACCAGCGTCGCGCCCTCGGCCAGGTTGGTGGCCACGGTCGTGATGGTGCGGTCGACCAGCAGCGTGCGGTCGTAGAACGGCTCGACCACCACGCCCGCGGGCAAGGTGGGGCGCAGCTCGTCGAGCTTGCGGATGAGCCCTTGAGTGACGGTGCGCGAGTTCTCGCCCATCAGCATGAGGGCCACGCCGACCACGACCTCGCCCTCGCCGTTCTGGGTGGCGGCGCCGCGGCGCAGCTTGGGCCCGAAGCGCACGCTGCCGACCGAGGCGACGGTGATCGGCACGCCCTGCGGGGTCGCGCCGAGGACCACGCGCTCGAGGTCGCTGCGGCTGCGCACCAGGCCGTCGGAGCCGATCACGAAGTGCTCCTGGTTGTGCTCGATGTAGCCGCCGCCGGCGTTGGCGTTGGAGGCCTCGAGCGCGCGGGCGACGTCGCCGACCGACAGGCCGAGGGCCTGCAGGCGGCGCGGCTCGAGCACGACCTGGTACTCGCGGTTCTCGCCGCCGAAGCTGTTGACCTCGACGACGCCGGGCACGGTGCGCAGCTGGGGGCCGATGTACCAGTCGAGCAGCTCCTCGAGCTCCATCAGCGAGTGGCCCTCGCCGCGCACCGTGAACTGGTAGATCTCGCCGAGGCCGGTGGAGATCGGGCCCATCTCGGGCGTGCCGTACTCCGCGGGCACCGCCTCGATCGCCTCGCGCATGCGCTCGTTGACCAGCTGGCGCGCGAAGTAGATGTCGGTGTCGTCGTGGAACACCACCGTGACGACCGAGAGGCCATACTTCGAGACCGAGCGGACCTGCTCCATCCTCGGCAGGCCGCCCATGGCCCGCTCGACCGGGATCGAGACGTACTTCTCGATCTCGACCGGCGACAGCGCCGGCGCGGCGGTGATGACCTGGACCTGCACGTTGGTGACGTCGGGCACCGCGTCGATCGGCAGCTGCAGCGCCGAGCGCACCCCGGCGAACACGAACAGCAGGACCGCCAGCAGGACCAGCGCACGGCTGCGCAGCGACCACGCGACGATGGCGGTGAGCAGCGCCATCTCAGTGCCCGTGGTCCTCGCCGAACGTCTCTTTGAGCAGCACGCTCTTCAGCGTCCAGCCTCCGTGGGTGACCACCAGCTCGCCCTCCTCGAGGCCGCGCACGACCTCGACGAGGCCGGGGCCGGCGACGCCGAGCACGACGTCGTGGCGCTCGTACTCGCCGGGCGCGCGCTGCACGAACACCGCCGACTCGCCGGCGATCTCGACGAGGGCCGAGCGCGGCACGGCCAGCCGCGGCGCGCCCTCGTCGCCGGACACGACGGCGATGCGGGCCGCGCCGAACAGGCCGATGCGCAGCAGGTCGTCGCGGTTGTCGACGGCCACGCGCGCGACGATCGTGCGGGCCTCGGGGTCGACCTGCGGCGAGAGGAATTCGACCTTGCCGCTGAAGTACTGCCCGGGGTAGCCGTTGAGCTCGACCTCCGCGGTCGCGCCGACGCGCACCTGCGCCAGCATGTGTTCGAACACGCGGGCCATGAACCACGCGCGGTCGAGGCCGACGATGGTGGCGACGGTGTCCTCGGCGACCACGGGCTGGCCGAGCGAGACGCTGCGCTGGGTGACGAACCCGCCGGTCGGCGCGCGCAGGACGAAGCTCGAGTTCTTGCCCTGGGCGCCGAGGCCGAGGGCCTTCAATCGCTGGCCGGCGGCGGTCGACTCGGCGCCGAGGGCGGCGGCCTCGGCCCTGGCGGCGGCGAGCTCCTGCTGCGAGGCCATCTTGCGCTGGGCGAGGGCCTCGAGGCGCTCGAGGTTGGCGCGGGCGGAGGCGGCGCGGGCCTGCAGGGCGGCGAGGTCGGCCCGCAGGCCGCCGATGCCGGGGGCGCGGATGGTGGCGAGGACCTGGCCGGCGACCACGGCGTCGCCCTCGCGGAAGTCGACCGACTCGACGATGCCGGCGACGCGGGCGGCGACCTTGGAGGTGTAGGCGGGGTCGGGCTGGATCTCCCCGGTCGCGAGGATGCTCGGGGCGATCGGCCGGCGGCGCGCGGGCTCGCTGACGATCCCGGCGTCGGCGACCACGGACTCGCCGAGGCGCACGATCGTCGGCAGGCCGCCGTGCGCGTGGCCGTCGCCGTGCTCCTCCTCGCCGTGCTCGTGCTCGCCGTCGCCGTGCTCGCCCTCCTCGTGCGCGTGCTCGGCGTGCTCGACCGGGGCTTGACGATTGCAGGCGGCCAGCAGCAGCGCGAGGGCGAGGCGACGGGGCTTCATCGCGGACCTCCGGCGGCGAGGCGGCCGGTCGCGCGCGCGAGCTCGACGGAGGCGAGGCCGAGGGCCTGACGGGCCTCGATGTGGCCGTCGATGAGCTCGAGGAATTGCTGCTGCAGCACGATCGCCTCGCGGATCTGCAGGCGGCCGGCGGCCATCTCCTGGCTGAGCGCCTCGATGTGGCCCTCGGCGCGTCGCAGGCGCTCCGGGTCGAACAGCGCGAGCTCCTGCTCGCGGGCGCGGAGGTTGTGGTGGGCCGCGACAACCTCGGCGCGGACCTGGCGGCGGACGCGTTCGATCTCCGCCTCGGCCTGGCGCACCCGGGCCTTCGCCTCGGCGATCTCGCCGGCGTACGTGCGACCGAGCGGGCTCGGCAGGGGGATCGGGATGGCGATGCCGCCGCCGAGCACGCGCTCATTGAACCCGTCGCGCTGGGCGTAGGCGACGAGCGAGGGGTTCGGCGCGCGCAACCTCTTCAACAATTCGATCTGGCGGCGCTGGGCCTCCTTCTCGGCGGCGGCGACGGCGAGCTCGGCGCGCTGCTGCAGGGCCGACGCGATCAGCGCGTTCAGGTCGCCGGCGATCGGCAGCGGCGAGATGTCGCGCGGGACGTCGAGGTCGGGCGCGGCGGGGTCCTGACCGAGCAGGCCGGCGAGCACCGACCGCGCGGCGACGACGCGGCGATCGGCCTCGACCACCTGGCGCTGGATGCGGACGATCGCGGCAGCCGCGACGTCGGCGGTGAGGCCCGAGGCGAGGCCGGTCCTCTCGCCGGCGGCCGCGAGCTCGACCAGCGCCTGCGAGGCGCGGGCGATGCGGGCCAGCATGGCCTGCTCCTCGAGCGAGGCGACCAGCTCGTAGTAGGCGTGGAGCGCGGCCGCGGCGACCTCGCGGCGCACGGCGTCGACGCGGCGCTGCTGACCTTCGATCTCGGCGTCGACCACGGCGACCCGCTTGCGCCGCTGGCCGGCGATCTCGAGCTCCTGCGAGAGCCGGCCGTAGACGTTGACGTCGCGCTCGCCGGACCACATGCCCCGGCGCGCGGCGGCCGTGACCTCGACGCTCGGGTTGCTCGGCAGGACGGTGCGCGCGGCCGTACGCCGGCCGGCCAGGGCCTCGACGCCGAGGCTGGCGGCCTGGACCGCGGGGCTGGCCGCGAGCGCGCACTCGACCACGCGGTCGCGGGCGAGGGTGCCGGTGCACACGGACGCGGACGGCGGCGCGTCGGGCGGACCGGCGAGGGCGAGCAGCAGCATTGCGGCGCGGACGGCCATGCGTGGAGGCAACGCTAGAGGCTGTAGCCACTACAGGGTCAAGCCGCGGAGCCCGCCGGAGACGCGAGAAGACGCACAACTGCGGGCAGTGCTGTGGCACAGTCGCGGTCATGAAGGGCACGACCCGCGGGGCGCTGGCCGAGGCCACCGGCGTGGGCGCCGAGACGATCCGCTACTACGAGCAGATCGGTCTGCTGCCGCCGCCGGAGCGGACCGCCAACGGCTACCGCGTCTACACGCCGGCGCACGCGCAGCGCCTGACGTTCATCCGCCACGCGCGCGACCTGGGCCTCAGCCTCGACGCGGTGCGCGAGCTGCTGACGCTGGCGAACGATCGCCTGCGGTCGTGCGCGCGGGTCGACCGGCTGGTGCAGGAGCACATCCACGAGCTCGACCACAAGATCGCCGGGCTGACCGAGCTGCGCCGCGAGCTCGGCCGCATCGCCGAGCTGTGCCGCGGCGGCGGGAAGATCGGCGAGTGCCGCATCCTCGAGGCGCTCGGCGAGCACGAGCCGCCGCCCGAGCCGGCCTGCGAGGACGAGGCGTGCAACCACAAGCCGAGCAAGCGCGTACGCGCTTGAAGCGGGCGCGGCCGCGGTGGACACGACGGACAGGCTCGTCCGCGGAGCGTCGATGCATCGGCGGGTCGCGCGGCTCACCGGCGTATGGCGCGACGCGCGAGTCGGTGAGGCGCCGCGGCCCGCGTCACGGGTTGTCGTCGACAGGCTCCTCGCCCTGCCATTGGACATGATTGTTTCGCTCCGGCGCAGACGCGCCATGCCCTCCGCATCCCCGCGCCGCGGCACGCGTTACACCGCGACCGCGAGGTTTCGCGGACGACGCGTGCAGGTGCATCGACGACGCACGTTCGTCGCCCGTCGGCCGCAACGGGTGTGCCGCTCGCTGCAACGCCGGCGCCGCGCACTTGCCGCCGCGCGCCGATCTTCTTACGCTCGGCGCCGACGACATGCCGAACCGCCCCCTCCTGCTCGCGCTCGCCGTCACCGCCTGCTCGCCGCGCGCGGCGCCCACCGCCCCCGCGACGACCGGGGCCGGCGAGGACGCGGCGAAGCGGGACGAACCGTGGATCGCCGAGCTGCGCGCCTACCGGGCCGTGGATCCGGGCGACCAGGGCGCGGCCTACCTCGCGGCCCACCTCGCGGTCGCCCGCGGCGACACCGACGAGGCGCTGCGCCTGCTCGAGGCGATCGTCGCCGCCGGCTTCCCGCTCCCCATTCGTCCGGTGGACTTCCCGGGGCTCGCCGAGCTGCCGCGGTTCAAGCCGCTGGCCGAGCGGCTGAAGGCGACGCCGGCGAGCGGGAGCGCCGAGCCGGCGTTCACGGTGGGCCCGGCCGACCTCGTGCCCGAGGGCATCGCCTGCGACGAGGCGAGCGGGGCCGCGTTCGTCGGCAGCATCAACCACGAGAAGATCGTTCGGGTCGACGGCACGACGCCGCGCGACCTCGTGGCGAACCGCGAAGATCTCGGCGCGGTGCTCGGCATGACCGTCGACGCGCCGCGCCGCTGGCTGTGGGCCGCCCACAACCCGCGCGGCGAGGCCGCGAGCGCGGCCGGCGAGCGCTCGGGCGTCGCCGCCTTCGACCTCGAGACCGGCGCCCCGAAGGCCCGCGCCGACCTCGACGGCGAGCACCTGTTGAACGACGTCGCGGTCGCCCGCGGCGGCGACGTGTTCGTCACCGACAGCACGCGCGGCCAGGTCTGGCGCCTGCCCGGCGGCGGCGGCACGCTCGCCGCGGTCGCGCCCGAGGGCACGTTCGTCTACCCCAACGGCCTGGCGTGGATCGACGAGCGGGCGACCCTGCTGATCGCCGACGCGAGCGGCCTGCACGCGCTCGACCCCGCCACCGGCGAGCGCCGCCGCGTCGCCCGCGGTCCGGCGCCCACCCTCGCCGGGGTCGACGGCCTGCAGCGCCGCGGCGACGCCCTCGTCGCCGTGCAGTACGGCCAGCGCGTGCTCCGCTGGCGCCTCGACGCGGCCGCCCTCGCGGTCACCGGCGAGGAGGTGCTGCTCGCCGGTCACCCCTCCTTCGAGGCGCCGACCACCGGATGCGCGCTCGGCGAGCGCTACCTGGTGATCGCCAACAGCCACGTCGACGAGTTCGACGAGCACGCCGGCGCGCCGAAGCCCGCGGCGAAACTGCGCCCCCTGACGGTGCTCGCCGTGCCGCTGCGCTGATGTCCGCCGCGGCGGCCCGCGCCTGACGTATGCTGGCGACGTGCGCCCCTCGCGACGTCCTCTCCTCCTCGCCTGCGCGCTCGCCACCGCCTGCGGTTCTTCCGGCGACGACACGACCGCCGCGAGCACGACCACCCAGCCGGCGACGAGCGGCGCGACCGACACGCCCACGAGCGCGGGCCCGGGCACGGGCGACAGCGGCGAGACCTCGGCGCCCGCGACGACCACCACGAGCCCCACGACGCTCACGAGCACGAGCGACGGCCCCGAGACGTCGACCACGACGGCGCCCACCGGCGACGCCACCGACAGCACCGGCGGCGAGGCGCTGCCCGACTGCGCCGTCGCCCCCTGCTTCAACGTCGTCAACAACTGCGGCTTCCCGCTGACGATCCACGCGGCCAACAACGCCGACGTGGTGCTCGAGCCCGACAACGCCGTGCTCGCCCCCGGCGCGCGGCAGCAGTACGCGGTGCCCGCGGAGTGGCCCGCCGGGCGCGTCACCGCCTACTACCTCGACCCCGCGCAGAACCCCGAGGCCCACGACAAGGTCGAGATGACGGTCACCGGCGGGGTCATGAACTACAACATCACCTACGTCGACTGGGTGAGCCTGCCCGCCGAGATGGTCGCCGTCGGCCCGGCGTGCGCGCCCACCGATCAGTTCGACCCGAAGATCGGCTGCTACGTGCCGCGCGACGAGCTCCTGGACGGGTGCCCGGCGGAGCTGCTGGTCGGCGAGCGCTGCCTGTCGGCCGGGCTGTTCTGCGCCGACCCCGGCAACCAGGCCCTGCCGTACTGCCACGCGCTCGACGCCGCGATCGCCGAGTGCGCCGCGATGCACCCCGAGACCTGCGGCGTGGCCGAGCAGCTCGGCGACGCGACCCCGCAGGCCTACGCGTGCGCCGGCTACTTCGACAGCCAGCCGCCGAACTGCATGCCGGCGTCGCCCGCGTGCCACCTCGAGGGCAACAAGTGGTGCGCCGCGCTCAACCGCGGCATGCTCGCCGACCCCGAGTCGACCGACACCGCCGCGTATTATCAGAGCCCGCCGTTCAACACCTACGCGCAGTGGGTGCACGCGACCTGCCCGGGGATCTACGCCTTCCCCTACGACGATTACCCGTCGAACGCCGGCGAGAGCGGGTTCCGCTCGTGCGCGTCCGACCGCCTCGACATCACGTTCTGCCCGGCGGGCTGATCGCGCGTACGCGGCGGCGTCGCCGGTCGGCGTGCGCCCGCGACTTCGCGGCCGGCGGCACGTCCGTGCGCGACGCGCGTGGAGCGAGCCACTCCGATCAGCCGGGCCCGCGCATCGCGAAGGCCGCGCCCTGCGGGTCCTCGCACACGACCGACCACGCGTCCTCCCGCACGCGCACCGGGTCGCCGACGGACCGGCCGCCGTGAGCCCGCACGCGGGCCGCGGCGGCGTGGATGTCGGCGACCCGGAAGTGGAACAGCCAGTGCGTGTGCACCCCCGACCTGCGCGCGGCGCTCGAGGTGGCGCCGACGGCGGGCCCGCCCGGCGTCCACGCGAACTCCTGCAGCGTCAGCGACTCGTGGGCGCGCGCGCGGCCCGGCGCCCACGCGAAGGCCTCGCAGTAGAACGCCGCCGAGGACCCGGCGTCGTGCACGTGAAGGTCGCACCAGACGACCGCGCCCGGCGGCGGACGGGTGCGCGAGGACAGGGCGAGCACGGCGCCGAACGGGTCGCGCACGGCCGCGACGCTCGAGCCGTCGGCGCGCGCGCGCGTCGGCCCGAGCTGCGAGGCCCCGCGCGCGAGGAACCACTGCAGCGCGGCCGCGACGTCGTCGACGCCGACGTGTCCGAGCCAGTGCGCCGGGGCGCCGCGGGCCGCCGCCTGCGCGGGCAGCTCGGAGACCTCGCCGAAGGCCTCGCCGCCGGCGTACAGCGCGACCTGCCCGTCGACCGCGTCGACCACGAAGCCGAGGGCCTCCTTATAGAATCCGCAGGCCGCCCGCGGGGCCGTGGTCCTCAGCTCGAACCAGGAGAATGCGCGCACGCACGGGACGGTACCCCCGTTCATCGCCGCGTGCACGCGGCGCGGCGAGACGCGTGCGGCGGCCGCCGCGGAGGCTGCTGCTCGGGCCCGCCGCCGCGGTCGTGGTGGCCCTGGCGCGACTCCTGCTGGTGCCGCAGCGCGAGGAGCCGGCGCACGACACCCGCGGGTTCGCGGACCCGCCGGCGTCGTGCGCCGGACCGACGAAGATCGCCGCGCGCTCAGCCGGACACGAGGCGGGCCTTCAGGGTCACGCCCGCGGGGCGGGTCTGCCAGGCCAGGAAGTTGTGGGCGAACTCGCGGCACAGGCCGACGATGGTGGCCGAGGAGCCGCCGTCGACGCCGAGGTGGTGCTCGGCGTGCAGGCCGTCGGGGTCGCGCGAGCCGCGGGGGTACGGGCGCACGCGGGCGCCGGCGTGCTCGAGCGCGAGGATCCACCCGAGCACCTGGCCATCGAGCCAGCCGATCGCCTCGGTCGCGGCGTCGATGTCGTCGGCCGCGACCTCGAGCACGACCCGCCGCGGCGAGGCCGAGGCGTCGACCGGGGCGATGAGCTCGGCGAACCCGAGGTCGCCCGCGCCGGGCAGGAGGATCTGCCCGCGGTGGAACTCGGCCTGCAGCAGCGTGAGGGTCGAGCGCGTGAGGCCGCGGGCCGAGTTGAACGGCGGCGGCGTCAGCGTGTAGACCGGCCAGACCACCCGCCGACCGCTCGGCGGCGGCGGCGGGCCGAACGACACCGGACGCCCCGCGGGCCAGGCGGCGTAGACCGCGAAGAAGTGCTCGAGCAGGTCCTCCGCGGTCGCGGCGACCCCGGCGTCGACGCCGTCGCAGGCGGCCCAGGCGGCCAGCAACGCCCAGGTGAAGCCGCCGAGCGTGCCCCACGAGCCGTGGTCGAGCTGGCGCGCGCGGGCCCAGGTCCGCACGCGGCGCAGGAGGCCGCGGAACACCTCGATGTCGAGGTGCTCGCGGACCTTGCGGGCCAGCGCGTCGCTGTCGACCACGCCGAGGGCGGCGCGCCGGCTCGGCTCGTCGAGCGCGGCGAGCCCGGCGGCGTCGAGGCCCGCGAGCTCGGCGCTGGCGACGGTGGTGGCCTGGAGGTCGATCGCCAGGCCCATGAACCTGCAGCGAAGGACAGGTGTGGCCGCGCCGACCACGCGGGCGATCAGCGGGCCCTCGGCGGCCAGGCGGGCGGACACGCCGGCGAACAGCTCGTCGCGGTCGTGGGCGCCCGGGCTGGCGCAGATGAGGTCGAGGTCGGCGTCCTCGGCGGCGACGCCGAGTCGCGCCGAGCCGACGATGTGCAGGCACGGATCGTCGGTGGCGAGCGCGCCGGCGCAGGCGCGGGCGAAGGCCTCGGCGACCGCGGCGTGGCGCGGCGACGGCAGCTCGCTCCACGGCGGCAGCGGGGCGAGGGCGCGGCGAGCGACGGCCGCGAGGTCGGGCCGGGCGGCGGTCGGCGAGGGCACCGGCGGCGCCGCCGACGGCTTCGCCTTCGCGGGCCCGGGCTCGACGTCGCGGGGCGCCGGCCTGGTGGGCGCCGGCCTGGCGACGGACGCCGGCTTGTGAGCGCCAGGGTCGGCGAGCGGGACCGAGTGGCGGACCGCGAACGGCTCGCCGCCGCGGCGCGAAATCAAATGCACCGCGTCGACCGTGAACTCGATCGGTTTGATAGTCGCGGCCCAGCGAGCGACCAGCGCGTCGCGCTCGCCGGCGGGTCCGGTCAGCCTGGCGATCGTCAGGTGCGGCGTGAAGCCGTCGGGGCCGCGGCTGTCCTGCTCGTCGCAGCCGGGGAAGCAGGCGGCCAGGCGGGCCTGCAGCGCGCGCAGGGCGTCGGCGGGCGCGGGCGCCAGCCACACGGTCGTGCTGCCCTTGTGGTCGAAGCGGCGCACGCCGTCGAGGCGCACGGAGATCCGCGGGAGGTCGCGGAGCGCCGCGGCGATCGCCGCCTCGGCGGCGGCGAAGTCGGCCTCGGGCACGAAGCCGTAGACCAGGTTGATGTGCGGCATCCAGCGCGCGTACGACGGGTCGTGCACGGCGCGCACGGCCTGCAGCTCGCCGCACCGCGACTCCGGCGGCAGCACCACCAGCGCGCTGGTGTGCACGCCCGCGGACGCGACCACCTGCGGCGGCTGGGCCGCGGGCTCGACCTGCAGCAGGCCCGAGAGGCCGAAGTGGTCCGACACGTACTGCTCGCCGGCGAACGGGCGCTCGCCGATGAAGGCGACGTCGACCGGGGCGACGCGGGCGCCCGGCGAGCGCACGAGCACGCGGTCGAGGCGGGCGGCCCGTCCGGTCTTGCTCATGATCGCCGCCAGCGGGTTGGCCACCGGGTCGAAGGTGAAACCGGGGTGGTGCGGGTGCACCGCCTGCCACACGTCGACCAGGCCGGCGGCGGCCAGCTGCGGGTTCTCGTCGCCGTCGCCGAAGTTGAGGTCGCCGAGG
This sequence comes from Myxococcales bacterium, assembly GCA_016793465.1. The sequence goes on along the minus strand of JAEUJW010000058.1, from coordinate 47,982 downwards.
GCGATCGCGTCGACGACGTCGCCGCGGCCAAGGCGCTCGACCAGCACGCCGAGCTGCTCGGCGCGGCGGTCGTCGGCGTCCATTTTATAATTGCTGGTCAGGTGGACCGCGGCGACCGCGGTCTCGCGGCCGTTGAGGCGCAGGCGCCCGAGCACCAGGCGCTTCTGGGCCGAGAAGCTGTGGACCTCGAGCGCGAGCGGCCAGCGCGACAGCAGGGCCTGGCCGTAGGGCATCAGGCCGGCGGCGAGCGGGTCGTCGGACACGCAGTAGCGCTCGCGCACCCACGGCTCGGCGAGCAGCGCGGCCCAGAACCACGGGGTGACCTCTTGCAACGCGACGATGTCGGCGTCCTGGGCGGCGAGCAGGGCCCGGCAGGCGGCCGCGCGGCGGTCGCTGTAGATCTGCTCGGGCATGTAGAGGTCGAACAGCACGTTGTAGGTGACGACCTGCAGGGCGTCGACGTGGACGTCGGCGAGGCCGCCGGCGGGCAGCGGCAGCCACGAGCGGCTGCCGGGGTCGTAGCGGTAGCAGGGCCGGGCCACGAACTCGGGGCGCTCGGCGCCGGCGCGGCGCTTCGGGGCCGGCGGCGGCGCGGCGACGATCGGCGCGCACGCGCGGGCGATCGCCGCGAGGTCGGGGGCCGGGCTGTCACCTGACCCGAAGACCAGGTCGATACGCGCCTTGCGGTCCCACACCACGAGGTCGCCGGCCTTGATGTTCCACAGGCGGTGCCACGGGATCTCGCCCTCGCCGAGGAATTCTTTGAGCGGCGCGTCGCGCAGCCCGGCGAAGCGCTCCTCGTAGCCGACGGTGAAGCGCGCGGGGTCGAAGATGGGGTCGTGGCGGATGCGGCCGACGATGTCCTGCACCGGCCGCAGGCCGCGCTCGGGCTTACGCTGGCCCGCGGGTCCCGAGGGCTTGGAGGGCTTGTGCTTGGGCATGGCGGCCTCGGGTCATGCGGGGGGCGGCCATCGACGCCCGGGCCGCGAGACTATTTCAGGTCGCCCGCGAATATCCACGCTCTTTAATAATTCGCGTGTCGCCGCGCGGAGGCGCCCTTGGTGTGGGCGCGTGCGAAGGCCGGTATGCTCGCGGGATGAAGAGCTTCGGGCTGGTGGTGCTCATCCTCGGGTATCTCGCGGCGCTCCTGGTGGCGATGTGGTCGGACGTGCCGGCGCAGACGCTGATCATGTGGGGCGCCGGCGGGGCGGCGCTGATCTGGCTGATCGTGCTGGTCACGCTGCCGTGGAACCTGCACTTCCAGGCCCGCGAGGTGCTGGCCGAGATGAAGCGCTCGAAGGACGCCGGGATCAAGGTGACCGACGAGCAGTTCGCGTTCGCCGAGCGGGTCAAGCGCTGGACCCTGCTCACCAGCCTCGGCACGCACGTGCTGTCGGCCGCGGTCGCGCTGGCGGTGGCGGTGTTCGCCGACCAGTCGCTCGGCTACCCGTTCGCGGGCTTCTACCTGCTCAGCTGCCTGGTGCGCCCGGCCACCGCGGCGGTCGCCCAGGTGCGGCGCCGGCTGTCGGCGCTGGCCGAGGACACCCGCTACCCGCGCGACGACGTGATGAAGCTGCGCGGGCAGGTCGAGCGCAGCGCCGCCGACGTCGAGCGCATCGACGAATTAATCAAAGAGATGCAGAAGCAGCACGAGGCGCTGGCGCAGGCCAGCGAGCGGCAGCGCGTCGACCTCGAGGGCAAGATCGCGGCGCTGACCCGCAAGTTCGAGGAGAGCCTCGACCGCCTGACCGACAACCGCGAGCTGATCGCGGGGATCAAGGCGTTCCTGCGCATGATCCGCGAGGGCGGGAACCCGGCGTGACGTCCACGCCGGGCGGCGCGGGCGCTGCTGGAGTCGGCGCCGCCGGCGATCGCAGGGGACGCGGGTGACGATCTCACGGCGGTCGACGCGGCCGCGTCGACGCGGGCGCGGACGCGGGTGACGTGTCGGCGGCGCCGCTGCGCGGGCGAACGACCGCGATCGCCGGGGCGATCCCGAACTGCCGGTCTTTTTATCGCCGGGTGACGGCGCGGGCGCAAGCGGGTTTTCGCGGCGAGCGGTCGTCCGCGTGCTCGAGGTCCGCGTCGGAGTCGGCGGCCCGCGGCCCGGGCGCCGCGCCGCTGCAGCGGCGTCGACGGCCGCGGCGGCGCCTGCTACTGTCCGCGGATGCGTTCAACTGGGTTTTTGTTGGCGATGATCGGCGCCCTCGCCCTCGGCGCCTGCGCAGTCGAAGAGAAGAAGCCGGCGCTCGACGCGGACGACCTGCCGCGCACCGCCGCGGAGTACGTGGCGCTCTACAACGACTGGGACGGCGAGAAGATGGCGGCGCTGCACGCGAAGACGCCGGACCTCGCGGAGATCCAGAGCGAGCTGGCGTGGCTGCACGAGCGCCTCGGCGACTGCGGGGCGCCGGAGCTGATGTGGCAGTACAAGCTGACGCGCGGCCGCTTCGCGGCGCCGTGCGAGCGCGGCGAGCTGCAGATCTCGATGCGCCTCGATCGCAAGGGCCGGATGATCGGCACGCTCAACGGCGGCGTCGGCATCGAGCTGCCCGTGCAGGTCGGCGCGGCCATGCGCGAGGTGGTCTCGGCCATGCCGTGGCAGCGCGAGGCCGCCGGCAAGCAGCCGTGGGGCAAGGCGATCGGCAAGGCGTGGGCGCGCAAGCTCGGGCGCTGCGACCTCGCCGCGGTGCGCTCGGTGACCGACACGACCGGGCGCTTCGACCTGCAGTGCGAGCACGGCGCGGCGCTTCTTAAACTCGAGCTCGGCGACGACGGGTCGATCGCCCACGTGTGGCTGTGGCCGTCGAACGACGACAAGACCCGCGCGTTCAAGGCCGAGATGCACGGCTGAGCGCCGGCGCGCGGCGGGCCCGGGTTCGCGGCGCGGCCCGGGCCCTCGCGTTTAATATTTTTGATCTTCTCTCGGCCCGCTCAACGGGTCAGCAGCCGGTCCTCGATGTTGCCGGTGAGGTGGCCGCGGAGGACGGACTCGAGGTGCTCGGCGGTCGCGCGGGCGCGGGGGTCGGAGAGGTCGAGCGGCTTCTTCTCGCGGGGGTCGGCGAGCACGTCGTAGAGCTCGAGGCGCTGGTCGAGCACGTCCTGGTGGAGGGCGTGGCGGCCGACGCGGACGGCGTGGCGCAGGAAGTCGCCCTGGCTGGCGCGCTGGCTGAGCACGCTGCAGTAGATCGGGCGGTCGGGGGCGACGCGGCCGGGGGCGAGCGCGGGGATGAGGAGGCTCTGGCCGTCGAGCTGGTCGAGCGGGAGGTCGAGGCCGAGCAGCTCGACGAACGTCGGGACGATGTCGTTGAGGCCGACGCGGAGCTCGACCTCGCCGGGGGCCAGGCCGGGCACGCGCAGCAGCAGCGGGACGTGGGTCGACTCCTCGTGGCAGGTGCGGGCGTGCTGGGTGCCGCCGTGGTCGTTGAACTCCTCGCCGTGGTCGGCGACGACGACGACGATGGTGTCGTCGAGCAGCGGCGGCTTGGCCCGCAGGTACTCGACGAGCACGCCGATCCAGTGGTCGGTGTAGGCGAGCTCGCCGTCGTAGCGCGCGACCGTGCCCTTGCCGAACGGCGTGACCTCGGGGTGCTCGACGTAGGGCGCGTGCGGGTCGGCCATGTAGACGGCGAGGAAGAACGGCTGCTCGGCGGCGCTGTCGCGCTCGAGGAACTCGATCGCCTTGGTCACGGCGGTCGCGGCGTAGCGGGTGTTCCACGGCCTGGCGTTGCCGTCGACCCAGGTGCTCTCGACGGTCTCGAAGCCCGCGAGCGCGCCGGGCAGGCGGTTGGTGACGTAGCCGTCGACGACGAACCCGGTGCGGTAGCCGTGGCGCTGGAGCACCTCGGCGAGCGGCTCGCCGGGGCTGTGCGCGCGCAGGATGCCGTCGCCGCGTTCGAACCGCATGGTCCCGACCGGGCGCCCGGCGAGCATGCTGGGGATCGACAGCATGGTCGCCGACGACTGGCTGTAGGCCCGACGGAACACCAGCGACTCCCCGGCGAGGTGCTCGAGGTACGGCGAGGTCGCGCGCGGGTAGCCGTAGGCCGAGAGGTGGTTGGCCCGCACGGCGTCGACGATGATCCACACGACGTTGTAGTCGCGGACCAGCGCGGGGTCGAGGCGGCCGTGCAGGCGCTCGACCTGCGGCGCGCGGGCGGCGGACCACGACCAGGCGTCGGCGCCGTCGCAGTCCTCGTCGACGCGGTTGCCCGGGACGTCGACCGCGAGCGGGCCGCGGGTCGCGTCCCAGGCCGCGCAGTCGCCCCCGCCGAGCCACGCGGAGGCGCCGTCGCCGTCGACGTCGCCGAGGCGCCGCAGCTGGCGCTGCACGGCGCCGGCGCCGACGCTGCGGCCGATGTCCTCGTGGAGCTTGCGGTCGCCCTCGCCGCCGACGAGCACCAGCCCCGCGAGCGCGAGCAGGCCGGCGAGCAGGCGCCCGCTGGTGCGGCGCACGAGCTCGCGCAGCGATGCGGGCAGCCAGGCGGCGAGGGCCAGCGCGCCGGCCTCGGCGACGCAGAACATCACGCCGCCGAGCTCGAGCGCGAACGGCTTCAGGCCCTTGGCGTGCGCGCGCTGCAGCCAGGCGGTCGCCAGCCCGACGGGCAGCGCGAGCAGCAAGAAGCGGCGCACCGGCGGCTCGGGCGGGAGGGCCACGTCGACGCTGCGATCGAGCTCGCGCAGCGGGCGGTGGATCAGGCCCGCGACGATCGGCGTGGCGAACACGGCGACGCCGGCGACGAGGCCGACGCACACCAGCAGCAGGGCGGCGACGAGGCCGGGGTCGTGCACGTCGAGCAGGCGCAGCGCCGCCGGTCGCAGCGCCGCGAGCCCGAGGCCGCCGCACAGCACGGCGGCGAGGATGGTGGCGCGCGCCCGGAGGCGCTGCTCGTCGCCCTCGGGCGGCGCGGGCCAGCCGGCGCGGGCGTATCGCCACAGCCCGCGCAGGCCGACGAACAGCCCGGCTTGGACCAGGCCGACGACGGCGCCGCCGAGCACGAGCAGCGCGGCGCACAGGGCCACGGCCCGCGGCGAGCCCAGGCGGTTGCCCTCGACGAGGCCCTGCGCGCCGGCGACGGCGGCGGCGAGCAGCACGTGATCGCGGACCCGCAGCGGGGGTGAAGCGGGCTCGGCCATGCGGGGCGGCGAATGTAACACTTCGGATGTTGGGGATGAGCACGGGAGCGCCCGTGGATCCGCGAGGGGTCGGCGTGCGAGCATCGGGCTCGTGCGACGCTGCGCTCCCCTCACCCTCTCGTGTCCGGGCGTGCCCGGGTTGTGGTCGGTCCTGCTGCTGGCGACGGCGTGCACGTCGACGAAGCCGGCGGCGGTCGACGAGTCGCCGACGGTCGCGCCGCCGGCGCTCGACCTGTGGGCCGGGGTGCCGCCGATCGCCGGCGACGAGGACGATGTCACCGCCGAGCTGAAGCCGGTCGCGGGTCCGCGGCCGCCGGCGAGCGCGGCCGAGCCGGACCCGCTGCCGTTCCCGCCGCCGGCGCCGCCGAGCGAGCAGACCCGGGACCCGGCGCCCGACCTGCCGCTGCAGGTGCTGCGCACGAGCCCGACGCAGAAGGCGCCGGGGCTCGTCGGCGCGATCACGGCGACGTTCAACCAGGCCATGGTGCCGCTGGCGACCGTCGACGACCTCGAGCTCGAGCGCTCGCCGCTGGCGATCTCGCCGCGGCCGCCGGGCAAGTACCGCTGGCTCGGTACCCAGATGATCGCGTTCGAGGCGAGCGGGCGCCTGCCGTTCTCGACCACCTACACCGCGACGGTCGCGGCCGGCGAGACGTCGACCGCGGGCGCGCGGCTGGCGAAGCCGGTGTCGTGGCAGTTCTCGACGCCGCCGCTCGAGATCTCGCGGCAGACGCCGAGCCCGTGGGGCCACGTGGCGCTCGACCCGGTGCTCGTGCTGACCTTCAACCAGGACATCCGCGCCGACGAGCTGGCCGCGGCGATCAGGCTGAGCGGCGGCGGCGGGTCGGTGGCGCTGACGCGGGTGCCGGCCGGCGAGTACGCGGCGCTCGCCGAGCCCTACCGCTCGGCAGCGCAGTCCGGCCGCGCCGAGCGCACGCTGGTGCTGCGACCCGCGGCCGCGCTGCGACCCGACACCCGCTACAGCGCGACGATACCCCCCGGCGTGTACGGCGAGGGTCCGAACGTCAGCAAGAAGCTCACCGCCGAGTTCACCACCTACCCGCCGCTCACCCTGTCGCCGCCGCAGTGCAAGCGGCGCTACCCGTGGGGCTGCACCGTCGACGGCGTGACGCTGCAGGCGAGCACGCGCCTGGCGGTCGACCCCGACATCGCCGCCAAGGTCCACGTCACGCCCGAGGTCGCGGGGCTGGAGGTCACGGCCAACGGCGCGCTGACGCTGCGCGGCGAGCTCCGCGGGCTCGCCACCTACACGCTGACGGTCGACGCGGGCGTGCGCGACGTCCACGGGCAGGCGCTCGCGCGGCCGTTTCGCGCCACGTTCACGCTGCCGGGGCTGGAGCCCGCGCTCGCGCTCGAGGGCGTGCGCCTCGACCCGGTGGTGCTCGAGCCGTCGCACGCGGGCGTGCTCGACCTGCGGGCCAGGGGTCTGACCGAGGTCGAGGTGCGCGCGCGGGAGTTCGCGCCGGAGGCGCTGCGCGAGCTGGCCGAGAAGCGCCACAGCTACCGCGGCCGCGACGAGTGGACCAACCTGCTGCGCGACGCGGGCCCGGGCGTGACCCACGCGGTCGCCGGCTCGCGCGCGCAGCCGGTCACCATCCCGATCGCCACGCGCGAGCTGGCCAGCATGCCGGGCAGCTTCCTGGTGGTCGGGGCGCGCAGCAACCAGCTCGGCGACGAGTCCTGGAAGCACCGCCAGATGGTCGAGCACGTCGTCGAGGTCACGCGGCTCGGGGTCAGCGCGGCGGTCGACAGCGACAGCGGCGTGATCCTCGTGACCGACCTCGTGACCGGGGAGCCGCGCGCGGGCGTCGGGCTCTCGCTGTTCGGGTCGCGCGACGGCGGCGTCACCTGGACCGGCACGAGCGACGAGCAGGGCCTGGCCACGCTCACCCACGGGCGCATCGAGGGCCACCCCTACATCCTCGCGCGCGTCGCCGGCGACGCCTCCTACTTCCCGCTGCAGCAGACCGTCGACGGCACCTGGTCGTCGTGGCAGTACGAGGCCGGCAAGGCCGAGCCGCGGGTGTTCTTCTACACCGAGCGCGAGCCGCACAAGCCCGGCGAGACGGTCCACCTCTCGGGCATCCTGCGCCAGGAGACGCGCGGCCCCGACGGCGGGGTGACGCCCGGCCGCAGCGACGTCGCGGCCGAGTACGTGGTCCACGGCCCGCGCGACCACGAGGTCGCCAGGGGCGCGCTGAAGGTCGGCCCGCTCGGGACCTTCAGCGTCGACATCCCGCTGCCCGCCGACACCGACACCGGCGCGCATCGCTTCGAGCTGAAGCTGCCGGGCGGGTGGTTCGGCGACGAGCAGACCTTCCACCACGCGTTCGCGGTCGAGACCTACCGCGCGCCCGAGTTCGCGGTGAAGGTCGAGCGCCCCGCCGCGGCGACGCTGGTCTACGGCGACACGCTGGCCGCCGAGGTGCGCGCGACCTACCTCCACGGCGCGCCGCTGGTCGGCGCCACCGTGCGCTACTCGCTGCGCCGCAGCGACGCCGGCTTCCGCCCGCCGGGCGGCGAGAACGAGGCGTTCAGCTTCGGCCCGCGCGAGCCGCCGTGGTGGCTGAGCGGCGGCCGCGGGCTCGGCATGTACGAGGAGGACCTCGGCGGCGTGACGTGGAGCGGCGAGACGACCGTCAAGCAGGGCACCGGCGAGACCGACGCGCGCGGGGTGCTGGCGGTCGAGCACGTGCTGCAGGCCAGGGAGACGCCGGTGAGCGCGTCGGCCCGGCCCGCGGCGAGCAGGCCCGGCGCGGACGAACCGCCGGCCGCGGGCACCTACACGCTCGAGGCGCAGGTCACCGACCAGAACCGCCAGGCGATCGCCGGGCGCCAGAGCTTCGTGGTCCACAACGCCGAGGAGTACGTGGGCCTGCGCAGCGATCGCACGGTCTACAGGGCGGGCGAGCAGGCCCGCGTCGAGGCGATCGTCGCCGACGTCGCCGGCAAGCGGGTCGCCGGCCGCAAGCTCAAGCTCGCCCTCGCGCGCCGCGACACCAGGCGGACCGCGGTGCAGCAGCGCGGGCGCTGGGCCTACAAGTACGAGACCGTCGACGTGCCCGCCGGCGAGTGCAGCCCGACCTCGGAGGCCGCGCCCGTGCACTGCGAGTTCCTGACCGCGCAGTCGGGCAGCTACGTGGTCTGGGCCGAGGTCGCCGACGCCAGGGGGCGCGTCAACAAGACCCGCCACGAGTTCTACGTGCACGGCGAGGACGCGGTGGTCTGGGACCAGGACCAGCGCCGCGTCGACGTGGTGCCCGACAAGCAGAGGTACCGCCCCGGCGAGACGGCGACGCTGCTGCTGCGCTCGCCGTTCGACGCGGCGCGCGGGCTGCTGATCGTCGAGCGCGAGGGGATCCTCGAGCACCGGCCGCTGACGGTGCAGGGCGGGGCGGCGACGATCGAGGTGCCGCTGACCGCGGCCATGACCCCGGGCGTCGACGTGTCGGTGATGCTGGTGCGCGGGCGCGTCGAGGTGCCCGGCGCGCCGGCCGACCAGGACCTCGGGCGCCCGGCGGTGGCCGCGGGCCGGATCAAGCTGGCGATCGACGACAGCGCCAAGCGCATCGGCCTGACGCTGGTGCCCGAGCGCGGCGAGCTGGCCCCGAAGGACACGCTGAGGCTCGAGATCCAGGCCCGCGACGCCGACGGCGAGCCGCAGAAGGCCGCCGTCGCGCTCATGGTCGTCGACGAGGGCGTGCTCTCGCTGATGGCCTACAAGACCCCGGACCCGCTGGCGTTCTTCCACCGCCCGCGCGAGTCGGGGGTGTCGCTCTACGACCTGCGCACGTTCCTGCTGGCGCGCCGCGAGTCGGACCGCGTGGTCGAGCCGCCGCCGCCGGACGCCGCCCCGGACCCGGGCGCCTTCGGGGGCGCCTTCGCGGTCGGCGACGACGACGCGGACGTGTGGGGCGGGCTCGTCGGCGACGAGATCGGCGAGGCGTACGGGGTCGGCGGGCTCGGCCTGGCCGGCACCGGCATCGGCGGCGGCGGGGCCGGCGACACCGGCGTCGACCGCCTCGAGCCCGAGCAGGAGGAGTCGGTCGCCGAGGCCAAGCGCGACGTGTCGACCCGCCACCGCGGCGAGGAGGGCCGCATGGGCAAGCCGACGCTGAAGGCGAGCCAGGCGATGGCCAACCCGATCTCGCTGCGCACGATGTTCGCGGCGACGGCGTACTTCAACCCGGAGGTGATCGTCGGCGAGACGGGCACGACCACGATCGAGATCCCCATGCCCGAGAACCTGACGACGTTCCGCGTGATGGCGGTCGCGGTCGACCCCGACCGGCCCGACCGCTTCGGCTCGGCCGAGGCCGCGGTCAAGGTCCGCAAGCCGATCATGCTGCGCCCGTCCCTGCCCCGCTTCGCCAACTTCGGCGACAGCTTCCAGGCGTCGGTCATGGTCGACAACCAGACCGCGGAGGACCAGGCGATCGTGGTCGGCACGCGCGGCACCAACGTGGCCCTGCCCGGCCCCACCGAGGTGCCGGTCGAGGTGCCCGCGGGTCAGTCGCGCGAGGTCCGCTTCCCGATGGCGGCCGAGCGCGCGGGCACCATGCGCCTGCAGTTCGCCGCGCTCAGCAACGGCGGCCGCGACGCGACCGAGCTGTCGCTGCCGGTGCACTGGCCGGCCTCGCGCCAGGCGTTCGCCGACTACGGGGCGACCGACGCCAGCGTGCTGCGCGAGCTGAAGCTGCCCGAGGGCGCGCTCGCGGGGTTCGGCGGGCTCGAGGTCAGCCTGTCGTCGACCGCCCTGAAGGGCCTCGAGGACGCGGTCAAGTACCTCGTCGAGTACGAGTACGAGTGCACCGAGCAGGTCGCCAGCCGGCTGCTGCCGATCTTCGTGCTCGGGCCGGCGCTCGAGCAGTTCCCGATCGCGTCGGTCCGCGACCTCGAGCGGCGCAGGGCGATCGCGGCCGCGGGCGTCGCCCGCGTGTTCGCGCGCCAGAACGGCGACGGCGGGTTCCGCTCCTGGGACGACCCGGGCCGCACCTCGCCGTACCTGACGACCTGGGCGACGTTCGCCCTGCTCGAGGGCAAGAAGGCCGGCTTCAAGGTCGACGACCGCCGGCTCGACGCGGCCCTCGACTACCTCGCGCGCTACGTGGCCGGCGGCGAGTCGACGCCGTGGGGCCGCTACTACGACCACACCAGCCGGGCCTTCGCGGTGTGGCTGCTGACCCGCGAGGGCCGCGGCGCCGAGCTGTTCGACCGCGTGTACGCCAGGCGCGCCGAGCTGCCGCTGTACGCCCGCGTGCAGCTGCTGTCGGCGGCGCACCGGCTCGGGCGCGGCGAGGCCCGCCGCGCGCTCGAGGCCGACCTGCGCGCGCGCGTGACCGAGACGGCGCGCACGGCCCACTTCGCCGAGGCGACGACCGAGGAGGACGCGTTCGGGCTGCAGGTGCTGATGCACTCCGACGTGCAGACCGACGCGGTGGCGCTGATGGCCCTGTTGGAGCTCGACCCGAACGACCCGCTGCTGCCCAAGGTGATCGCCGGGATCATGGACGACCGCGACGCGCGGCGCGGCGGCCGCTGGACGTCGACCCACGCCAACGCGTGGGCGCTGCTGGCCGCGAGCCGCTACTTCGAGGCGGTCGAGAAGGAGGTCCCCGACTACGTGGCCCGCATCTGGCTCGACGCCGCGTTCGCCGGCGAGCGGGCGTTCAAGGGCCGCAGCATGGCGACGAGCGAGCAGCAGGTGCCGATGGCCCGCCTGCTGAAGGAGCAGCCGCGCGCGCTGCTGCTGGCCAAGGACGGGCCCGGCAAGCTGTACTACCGCCTCGGCCTGCGCTACGCGCCGGCCGACCTCGAGATGAAGGCACAGTCGCAGGGCCTGTCGGTGTTCCGCACCTACGAGCCGCTCGGCCAGGGCGGCGCCCCGCCCGACCCCGAGAGCGTGCGGCGCATGCCCGACGGGTCGTACGAGGTCAAGGCCGGCTCGCTCGTGCGCGTCAACCTCACGCTGGTCGTCAAGGACCGCGCCACCTTCGTCGTCGTCGACGACCCGCTGCCCGCCGGCTTCGAGGGCGAGAACCCGAAGTTCGCGACCACCACCCGCGACGCCACGCCGGCGCCCGCGAACCCCACGCCCCTGTCCCCGCTCGACCTCGGCGACGACGGCTGGTGGTGGCGGCCGTGGTGGTCGTTTAGCCACACCGAGCTGCGTGACGACCGCATGCTGCTGTTCGCCGACTACCTCCCGGGCGGGGTCTACACCCACTCGTACACCGCGCGGGCGACCACGCTGGGCAGCTTCCGGCTGCCGCCGGTCCGCGCGGAGGCGATGTACGCGCCGGAGCTGTTCGCACACTCGGCCTCGTCCGCCGTGAAGGTGGTCGAGTGAGCGGCGGCGACAAAAGGCGATAATTCGCGATTGCACATTGTGGGGAGCCGCGTTATCCTCGCGGCTCCTCGTCCCTCCAGCCGGAGGTACACGCCATGGTTTTCTCGAACTTCCTCTGAGATCCGACGCGAGCGTCCGACTCGCAGTCCGCAGCGACACCCCTCGCTCCTTCTCGGCTCCGGTGAGCCCTGAAGCCGCCAGAACGCGCCCCTGAGCCACGTGCCGGGCGCCTCGGGCGCGAGGTGGTCGCGCGGCGCGACGGTCGCCGGCTCGATCCCGCAGAGGAACGCGGCCCGCTCGGGCCCCGAGAGAACTGTCTCGCGCGTCGCCGCGGCATGGTGCCGATGCGACAGCCGGGACGCGGAGGTGCGTGCATTTCGCGTGCGCCGCCATTCGTCGTGCGACGAATGCGGCGAATGCTCGAGGTGCCGCGCAACGGGAGGCGTGTGCATGCAATTTCAATCGAAGGCCATCGAAGAACATCATGAAGTACCCCTGGCGGACGACGGTCAGCTCGAGCAGCTGGTCGGACGCTGGGCGCGCCGGCACATCGGGCGCGAGACGTCGTCGGTCGGACAGAACCGCTGCTACGTGGTGAGCGCGGGGGCGTGGGACGGCGACGAGCAGCGCGAGGCCCAGCTGGCGGAGATCCTCGCGCTGGTGCGGGCGCAGGGCGACTGCGTGGTCGGCCACGAGACGCTGCGGCGGCCGACCCCCGACCCGAAGACGTACCTCGGCCGCGGGGCGACCAACGAGGCGACGGCCCGCGCGCACGAGTGCGGCGCCGACATGCTCGTCGTCGACGCCGAGCTCAGCCCCTCGCAGGCCCGCAACCTCGAGGACGTCGCCGGCATGGCCGTGTGCGACCGCGAGGCGATCATCTTAAATGTGTTCGCGCGGCACGCCCGCACGCGGCGGGCCAAGATCCAGGTGGAGATCGCCCACCTCGAGTACCTGCGGCCGCGGATCCGCGGGCTCGGGCTCGACATGGACCAGCAGACCGGCGGCATGGCCAAGGCCCGCGGCCCCGGCGAGACCGCCACCGAGCTGCTGGCCCGCCGCCTCGACGGGCGCCTGGCGGAGCTGCACAAGCAGTTCGCCCGGCTGGTGCGCTCGGGCGACACCCAGCGCAAGGGTCGCGGGGCGGCGGCCCGGGTCGTGCTCGTGGGCTACACCAACGCGGGCAAGACGTCGCTGATGAACGCGCTGACCGGGGCGGACCTGTCCGCCCGCGACATGCCGTTCGAGACGCTCGACACCACGTCGCGCGCCCTCACCCGCCACGGCGGCGACGTGATCCTCAGCGACTCGGTCGGCTTCATCCGCCGCCTGCCGCCGCGCCTGCTGGCCAGCTTCGAGTCGACGCTGGCGGAGATCTCCGAGGCCTCGCTGGTCGCGGTGGTGATCGACGTGTCGGACCCCGAGTGGGAGATGCACGCCGGGACGACGGAGGCGCAGATCGCCCGGCTCGGCGCCGGCGCGTCACCTCGCCTCTACATTTTTAATAAGGTGGACCGCGTCGAGGCGCTGCCGGACCCCGTGCGGCTGGCGGCGATCAGCGGCGGCTCTCCGTGGGTCGTGGTCTCGAGCCGCGATCCGTCGGCGGTCGAGCGCCTGCGCTCGACCCTGATCGGGGCGGCTCGCAGGCAGCACCGGCAGGCCAAATTGTTCGTGCCGTACGCGGCGCCGCAGGTGCTGGCGAGCGCGTACGCGGAGTGCCGGGTCGTCGAGTCGCAGGCGGTCGAGCGCGGGGTGGTGCTGACGCTCGAGGCGACGTCCCACGTGATCACGCGCCTGCAACGGGCGGCGAAGGAGGTGCGGTGATGCATGCGTCGCTGGTCGAACTCAATCACTTGAACGTCACGACCGCGGAGGGCCGGCCGCTGTTCCGCGAGCTCTCGCTGCGGCTCGGGCGCGAGAAGGTCGCGCTAGTGGGCCGCAACGGGGTCGGCAAGACCACGCTGCTGCGCATCCTCGCGGGCGAGGCGGAGGCCTCGCCGGGCGCGCTGGTGTCGCGGGTGGCGCCGGTGTTCGTGCGGCAGGACCCCACGGCGGAAGAATCGGCGGCCGCGCTCGCGTGGCTGCTCGCGCGCGAGGCCGAGGATCCGTCACTCGCGCGCGAGCTCGGCGACGTCGGGCTGCCGCCGCTGGCCGCGCTCGTCGGGGCGCGGCACTCCCGCGGCGAGGCGCGCAAGCTGCTGCTGCTGGCGGCGAAGCTGTCGCGCGGCGAGCTGCTGCTGCTCGACGAACCCACGGAGGGGCTCGACGAGGCCGGGCTGGCCTGGCTGTGCGCGTGGCTGCAGGCGTGGGACCGCGGGGCGATCGTGGTGTCGCACCACCGCGGGCTGCTGCGCCGCTTCGACGACTTCTTCGTGGTCGCCGAGGCGGGCTGCAGCCACGTGAGCGGCGGGCTGGCGGCGCTCGAGCGGCGGCTCGCCGAGGAGGGCGAGGCGCGCGAGCGCCAGTACGTGCGCAACCTGAACGCGCTCGACGCCGAGGAGCGGCGCGACGAGACGATCCGCCGCCGACGCGAGCGCAAGAAGAACGTCGGGCGGCTGCACGAGCTCGACCGCTGCACCTCGCGCATGCGGCTCAACATGAAGCGGAGCCACGCGCAGGTGACCCAGGCCAGGGCGGCCAGGGTCCGCGAGGACCGCATCGCCGCGACGCGCGCGTGGGCCCGGGCGACCCGGCGCGCGCTGGCGGTGACGCTGCCGCTCGAGCTCGCGGCGCCGCAGCTCGCCGAGGCCGACGGCCGTCCGACGGTGACGCTGGCGGACGTCGGGGTAGAGATCGGCGAGCGCTCGCTGTTCGCGGGGGTCGACCTGAGCCTGCGGCGCGAGCGGCTGGCGATCGTCGGCCCCAACGGCGCCGGCAAGACCACATTATTAAATGTGATGACGGGCGCGCGGCGACCGACGAGCGGGGCGGCGAGTCGGCGCAGCGAGCGGATCGGGACGATCACCCAGGGCGCGAGCGACTGGATCGCCGACGACAGCCTCGTCGAGCGCTTGCAGGCGCAGATGCACGGATCGCTGGCGGACGTCGCGGACCTGCTGGTGACGCATCGGTTCCCGCTCGCGCTCGCGGAGCGGCCGCTGCGCTCGCTCAGCCCGGGCGAGCGGGTGCGGGCGGCGATGATCTGCCTGTTTAATAAGACACCGACGGTCGAGCTGCTGATCCTCGACGAGCCGAGCGACGGGCTCGACCTCGTGGGGGTGGCGGCGTTGCAGCGCGCGCTGCGGGCGTGGCCCGGCGGCCTGGTGATCGCCAGCCACGACCGCGAGCTGCTCGACGGCGTCGGGGTCGACCGGGTGCTCGCGCTCGACGGACGCGGCGGGCATCGGCTGGTCTGACCGGCAAGGGGATCCGAGGGGTCGATCGACGAGGCTGTCGATCGACCTCCGGATCGCCCGTACTTCACGGCCGACGCGCTCGGCAGCTCGTGAGCGTGTCGCCGCCAGGCGGGGCCACGTCGGCGCCGCGGAAGGTGTGGCCGACGAGCAGCGCCGCGTCGACCCGGACCTGTTGCGCGTCGCACCTTGCACGCGTGCCGCGCCCCATGCCCCGGAGGCGCCCACGGCGATCTCTGCTCAGGATCCGCGGGGCCATCGCGCGGGGCGGCGGTCGCGGCCGGGGCGCGCTCGTTGGACGCGCGCGCCGGGACTTCAGGCGCTGGTCGTCACCTCGAGGCGCTCGCGCTCGGCCCACGCGGCGATGATGCGCTGCGGCAGGCCGGACACCCGCGAGTTGCGCTGGCCGCGGATCTGCACGATCCGCCGCGACCGCGGGTCGACCTCGATGGTGTACGTCGACAGCGGCGGGCCGTCGCCGGACCGGCGGCGCAGCGACCAGATGCTCGCGTCGCCGCGCAGGCATCGCCACTCGTAGCTGGCCACGCAGTGGTGGAGCACGCGGCCCTCGAAGCGCAGCTCGCTGCTGTGCAGCAGCTCCTCGATGCGCCAGACCGCGGCCACGTCCTCGTCGCCGCGCGGCGGCTCGGCGAACTCGAGGCCGGCGAGGCCGCAGGCCCGCCAGGTGCGCCCGGAGTGGCGGCGCACGGCGAGCTCGGCGTGCCACTCGGCGAGCAGGCGCTGGACCGACTGCGGGGTCCGGCCCGCCAGCGAGAACGTCGGATCCGGCGGCGGTTTAAGCATGGGCCCGCCGGGCGTCATGACCTCGACCGAGCGGATCCGCCGGGCGTAGAAGAAGTCGACGAGCGGACCGACGCGCGCGGGGTCGAGGCTCGGCCAGTGGTGGATCAGCCAGTGGAGCACGCCGCGCCAGAACTCGGCGTGCTCGAGGTCGACGGCGAGGTCGGTGGCGAGCACGGCGTCGACCAGGTCCGGCGGGGCGTCGAGGCCGAGCAGCTCGGCGCGCCGCAGGGCCGCGCGCAGCGGCAGGTGGTGCGGCGAGTCGATGAAGATCCGCTCCATGCGCCTCGTGAGCCGCAGCGGCAGGCCCTCGATCGCGCGCAGCGGCTGGCCGCCGGCGTGGGCGATCCACCAGCGCCGCGCCTCGCGGTCGCAGGGTTCGTCGGCGCCGAACCACGCCGCGTGCATGACCGCCGGCACCGGGTAACGCGCCAGCAGGTGGTGCGCGAGCGAGGCGACCAGCGCGTGCACGCCGGCGTCGCCGCCCGACCAGTCGGCGATGTCGGCGCGGAACTCGGCGTGGTGGCGGGCGAGGTTGACGAGGGCCTGCACGCCCGGCGAGCGGCCGCTGCGGTCGATCTTCAGTAATGACGAGCAGCTGCGGACGTGGGCGACGAGGGCGCCGAGGGCGACGCGGGCCGAGGCGTCGAGCGCGGCGTAGCCGGCGTGGATCTCACGGTCGAGGCAACGCCGGGCGTGGTCGTTAAACCTGGCAGTGTCGGACATTCGGTTCTCCTGGCGAGGCCGGGCCTCGCGGCCATGCAGACGCGGCCCGCGTCGGCCGAAAGCCGCCGCGGGGCGACGCCGCGAAGGCGCGGCGCCGACGACTCGAATGCACCAGCAGCTCATGACTCGCGCTCGAGACGGACGGACATCCACGCGGACGTCACGAGACCGGCGTACGAGCGCGGCGGCTGCTAGGAGAACAGGACGAACACGGCGGGCATGATGAACGAACTGCCACCGGCGGTCAAGTCCTCCTCGCGGCCGAACTTGCGAGGTGATGCGCAGGACCTGCTCCGAAGGACAGCTCGCGGAGTCGGTTGCGCACGGCGGCGGCTTCGGTCATCGTCGCGAGCATGAGCGCGCGTCGCAACCGCGTCGGAGTCGTGGCCGTCCTCGTGGCAGGGGTCGCCGCGCTGGCCGGCTATCTCAACAATTGGTTCGCGGGGCTGGGTCTGCCGTTCGGCGGGCCGCCCGGGGCGAGCGCGCCGAAGACCGTCGACGAGCCGGCCGAGGCGAGCGGCAAGGTGCGCATCGTCGTGCAGGGCGAGCAGTGCATGCTCGCGGGCGAGGCGGCGCCGCGCTCGTGCGACGCGGTGTGCAAGGACGTGCCGGCGGGCGCGGCCGACGTCGACGCGACGGTCGGCTCGCAGCGGACGGTCGACGCGCTGCGCGCGTGCCTGCAGGGCCGCGGGGTCAAGATCCAGGTGCTCTCGGAGTGAGCGGCGCGTGTTCTGGCAGGCCCTGTTCGACCCCTTCAGCGTGTTCGTCGTGCTCACGGTCGCGGCGATGTGGGCCGTGTCGATCGTGTGGCTGCGGGCGGCGGCCCGTCAGCGCGACCTGCTGACCGGCGGCCTCATCGTGCTGCGCAAGGTCGGGGCGCAGCTGGCGGCGGACCACCCGATCCGGCGCCGCCTCGAGTCGGCGCCGGTGGTCGACCTGTCGTTCGAGGAGATCGCGCGGCTGATGCACGGGCAGACGGTCGAGCCGGCGGCCCGCACGTTGATCGGGCTCAGCGAGCGCATCGGCTGGGTCGAGCGCTTCGCCCAGCTCTCGGTCCACCTCGGCATCCTCGGCACGGTGTTCGCGCTGGTCAGCGCCGACCCGACCGACCTCGAGGGCTTCCGGGCGCGCCTGCCGATGGCGCTCGGCACCACCTTCTGGGGGCTCATCGGGGCGATCGGCCTGTCGCTGGTCGCGGGCGCGTGCGAGAGCCTGCTCGAGCGGGCCTCGCAGCACGTGCGCGAGGCCCTGCTCGAGGGCCTCGAGCGCGCGCGCGGCGAGGGGCCGACGCCGTGAACCGCCGGCGCCGCCACCACCTCGACCTGCTGCCGCTGCTCGACATCTTCATGGTCGTGCTGTTCGTGTTCGCGACGATTCAAGAGAGGTCGCTCGACGAGTCGGCGCAGGCCAGCGCGGCGGTGCAGCAGGAGCTGGCCGAGCTGCGCGCGCGGCCGCCGGCGGTCGACCCCGCGGAGCTGAAGCGGCTGCGCGAGGCCCAGGCCGCCAGCGAGCGGGCGGAGCAGGCGGCGCGCGCGCAGCTGGCGGACGCGCAGGCCGGCCAGGTCCAGCTGCAGACGCTGATGAACGAGCTGCGCGCGGCGGCCGAGGAGGCGGCGAAGACGGGCACGACGGCGGGCACGGAGCAGCTGCGCCGGCAGGACGTGCTGAGCAAGCTGCTCGACCAGTTCTCGGTGTTCGAGGTCGAGATCGACGGCGCGCCGACCGAGACCGGGGTGATCAACCACTGCTGTTACCGCAGCGAGCCGATCGCGGGGGCGTGGCAGTCGTGCGGGCAGATCCCCGCGGCGACGGTCGACCTGCAGGACTGGCTGGCGAGCGGCGGCGCGGGCCTCGTCGACGCACTACGCAGGACCCGCGGGGGCAACGCGATGACGATCGTGCGGCAGAACGAGCGCGCGAGCTGGCGGATCGGCCGCAAGCTCGAGGAGCAGCTGCGCGAGCGCTTCCCCGAGCACAAAATTTACGGCGAGGGCGTGGCCCTGCACGCCCTCGCGTGCGCGCCGCCGTAGCGGTCAGTGGCACTGGAACCAGGCCGAGTCGCTAAACACGTACATGATGCCCATGTCGCCGAGGTTGATCCCGGGGACCAGGCGCTCGTCGAACTGCAGGACGAACATGTGCGGGACCGGCGGGCCGCGGTCCTCGACCTCGTCGCCGTGGCCCTCGTCGTCGCCCGCGTCGTCGCCCTCGTCGCCCTCGCCGTCGTCGCCGTCGTCGTCGTAGTCGTCGTAGTCGTCGTAGCCCTCCTCGCCCTGTAGCCAGATCGGGTCGTCGCCGGCGAAGGACTCCTGGTAGAGCTTCTTCCTGGTCAGCTCGGCGGCGCTCTCGAAGCGCAGGCCGCCGGCCTTCAGGCCCGCGCTCTGGTCGAGGTCGGCGGGGAACTCGGGCACGCCCTTCTTGATGTCGTCCTCGGTCAGCAGGATCACGCGGGCGTGGTTGTTCGAGGCGGAGTAGGCCTCGTGGCTGCCCGGGTTGCTGATGAACAGCGCGAGCGCGCGGAAGCGCTGGGGGACGATGACCGGGTGGTCCTTCAGGTCGATGGTCAGGACGTGGTGCATCGGCTTGCCCTCCCGGCGCGGCCAGGTGCCGGCGTCGACGCCGATCGGCTGGCCGCCGATGCGGTTGATCGCGTCGGCCGCGGGCTTGCGGCGGTAGTCGGCCTTGAGCACGCTGTACTTGTCGCCGACAGTGGGCTCGGGCGGCTCGACGGGCGGGGCCGGCGGGGCCGCGGGGCTCGTGTTCGCGGCCTCGTCCGCGGCGGGCTGCGCGGCCCTCTTGCTGCTCTTCTTCGGCGCGGGCGGCTTCGGGGTCCGCTTGGCGGCGGTCTTTTTGGTCGCCTTCTTCGCGGCGGTCTTCTTGCTCGCCTTCTTCGCGGCGGCCTTCTTCGCGGCGGTCTTCTTGCTCGCCTTCTTCGCGGCGGTCTTCTTCGCGGCGGCCTTCTTGGTCGCCTTCTTCGCGCTCGCCTTCTTGGTCGTCTTCTTCGCGGCCTGCTCGGCCGCGGCTTGCTTGGTCGCCTTCTTCGCGGGGGTCTTCTTGGCGGTCATGGCCACCGAGGATGCGGGTTCACGCTCCGCGGCACAAGCCTCGCTGCGGGTGGTGCGGCCGGGTCTGCGGCCGTTCGACCGCGATGGCGCCGGCGATGAACCGGGTCCAGCACCGGGGATAACGCGGGGCCGCGGCGACGAGCGAGTCGCGCCGGCCACGGCCCACGATTGAAAGCTTTCTCGGCTCCCGCGCGCGCCGCGGACGGGCTACAAGTCGGGCATGCAGGTCTTCGTGACGGGCGGCTCCGGTTTCGTCGGCGGACATTTGATCGAGGCGCTGGTGCGCGAGGGGCACACGGTGCGGGCGCTGGCGCGGTCGGACCGGGCGGCGCAGCAGGTCGAGGCGCTCGGGGCCATGGCGGCGCGCGGGGAGCTGGGGTCGATCGGCCCGGAGCTGCTCGCGGGCGTCGACGCGGTGATCCACGCGGCGGCGTTCGTCGAGGAGTGGGGCACGCGCGAGCAGTTCTGGCGGGCCAACGTCGAGGGCACGAGCGACCTGCTGCAGGCGGCGCGCGCGGCGGGGGTGCGGCGGTTCATCCACGTCGGCACCGAGGCGGCCCTGTTCGTCGGCGAGGATCTGATCGATGTCGACGAGACGGCGCCCTACCCTGCGCACCAGCGGTTCCTGTACAGCGAGACCAAGGCGGAGGCGGAGCGGCGGGTGCTCGCCGCCGACGCGCCGGGGTTTCGCGCGCTGTCGATCCGCCCGCGCTTCGTGTGGGGGCCGCGGGACACCAGCGTGCTGCCGACAATCATTAAAATGGCGAGGGCGGGCAGCTTCGCGTGGCTCGGGGGCGGCGCGGCGCGCACGTCGACCACGCACGTGGCGAACCTCGTGCACGCGCTGCTCCTCGCGCTGACCCGCGGCGAGGGCGGGCGGGCCTACTTCGTGGTCGACGACGGTCAGCGCACGCTGCGGGAGTTCCTGTCGGCGCTGGCGCGCACGCAGGGCGTGGACCTCGGGACGAGGTCGGTGCCGCGCGGCGTGGCGCGGGCGCTGGCGCGGATCGTCGAGGGGACGTGGCGACTTTTTAAAATTAAAAGGGCGCCGCCGATGACGCGGTTCGCGATCTCGATGATGTCGTCGACGGTGACGATCGACGACAGGCGGGCGCGGGCGGAGCTCGGCTACACGCCGGTGATCTCGGTCGAGGACGGGCTCGCGGCGATGACGAACGGGTGAGGGCCCGCGACCACGCCGGGTGGGGTCGGCGAGGTGGACGCGGCCCGCGCTCGCGGAATGCGGGGCGACCGACGCGCGTAGGCCGGGCATGCAACACGCTCGTCCTTCACGCCTCTCGTTCATGCTCCGGGTGCTGGCCATCGGCGGGGCGCTGGCCGCGATCGGGCTCTACGTGGTCGGCGAGGCCGACGCCGCGGTGTTCGGCAGCTACGAGGGGTACTGAGCGGTGCCGCTGCTGTTCGGCGTGGGCGTGTTCCTGCTGATCGCGGCGGGGCTGTTCGTGCCGCTCGAGCAGTGGGGTGCCATCCGGGCCCAGCGGCTCGCGCCGCGGGCGGTGGTCGTGTGCGCGGGGCTGCTGGCGATCGACACGCTGGGGATGGCTGCGATCGGGGTGCCACTATTAAAATGGGTCGCGGCGGCGCCGGCGGGGTGGTCGGCGTCGCGGGTGCTGCTGGTGCTGGTGCTCGCCGATCTGTGCGGGTACTGGCTGCATCGACTCATGCACCGGGTGCCGTGGCTGTGGCGCGTGCACGCCGTGCATCACGCGCCGACCGAGCTGAACTGGCTCGAGGCGTGGCGGCAGCACCCGGTCGACTTCGTCCTGCACGGGCTCGCGGTCGGGCTGCCGGGGGCGCTGCTCGGGGTGCCGCTGGCGGAGCTCGGCGGGGTGGTGCTGCTCCGCAAGCTGTTCACCTCGTTCCTGCACGCGAACCTGCGCTGGCGGTTCGGCCGGGTCGAGCGGTGGATCGCCACGCCGGCGTTTCATCGCACGCACCACAGCGCCGAGCCGGCGGATCACGACAGCAACTTCGCGGGCACGTTCGCCTGGGTGGATCGGCTGTTCGGGACGTATCGGCACGCGGCGCGCATGCCGGCGCGGCTCGGGCTGGCCGAGCCGCGGCGGTCGTGACGCTCAGACGCGCTCGAGGATGGTGGCGATGCCCTGGCCGCCGCCGATGCACATCGTGATCAGGGCGGTGGTGGCGTCGCGGCGCTCGAGCTCGTCGAGGGCGGTGCCCAGCAGCATGGCCCCGGTGGCGCCGAGCGGGTGGCCGAGGGCGATCGCGCCGCCGTTGACGTTGACCCGCGCGGGGTCGATGTCGAGGGCGCGGGTGGTCTGCAGGACCACGGCGGCGAAGGCCTCGTTGATCTCCCACAGGTCGATGTCGGCGGCGGTCATGCCGGCCTGGCGCAGGGCCTTCTGGCTGGTCGGGGCCGGGGCGGTGAGCATGATCAGCGGCTCGCTGCCGAGGGTGGCCATGGCCCGGACGCGGGCCCGCGGCCGCACGCCGCGGCCTTTAATGAATTTCTCGGAGGCGAGGGCCACGACGGCGGCGCCGTCGGCGATGCCGCTCGAGTTGCCGGCGGTGTGCAGGTGGTGGATCGCGCCGGCGCGCGGGTAGGCGGCGAGTGCGATCTGGTCGAGCGTCTCGCCGGCGGGGCCGACGGCTTGCTGGCCGAGCGCGGTGAACGCGGGCTGCAGGGCGGCGAGGCCGGCGGCGGTGGTGTCGGGGCGGGGGAACTCGTCGCGGTCGAGCAGGAGCTGGCCGCTGACGGGATCGCGGACCGCGACCAGCGAGCGGGCGAAGCGGCGCTGCTCGAGCGCGCGCGCGGCGTTGTGCTGCGAGCGCAGGGCCACGGCGTCGAGGTCGGCGCGCGAGAAGCCCTCGAGGCTGGCGATGAGGTCGGCGCTGATGCCCTGCGGGACCTGGAACACGCGCCCGCGCAGGCGCAGGTTGCCGCCGTCCTGGCCGGCGCCGTCGCTGCCCATGGGCACGCGCGACATGCTCTCGACGCCGCCGGCGACCACCAGGTCGGCGGCGCCGGAGGCGGTGGCCATGGCGGCGAAGTGCACCGCCTGCAGGCCCGAGCCGCAGAAGCGGTTGAGGCTGACGGCCGGGACCGCGTCCGGCCAGCCGGCGGCGAGCACCGCGTTGCGGGCCAGGTTGGCGCCCTGCTCGCCGACCTGGCCGACGACGCCGGCCAGCACGTCGTCGACCTCGGCGGGGGTGAAGGTGCCGCGCTCGCCGAGGGCGACCAGCACCTGGGCGAGCAGCTCCTGCGGGTGCACCCCGGACAAAGCGCCCTTGCCGGCCTTGCCGCGACCCCGCGGGGTGCGGACGGCGTCGATCACGTAGCTCGTGGACATGTTCGTAACCTCCGCCGTTCAGATTATGGCTGTCATGTAAAACAGCAATATTTTAAGCGATGGATGGCCAGTACAGTTGACTTGATAAATGTCCCATGACATTCGTCATGTCATGAAGGATGCGCCGAGCTCGAAGGCCGAGCGCTGGGCCAGGACCCACGGGGAGATCCGCGCGGCCGCGGCCCGGCTGCTGCGCACTCGGGGGCTGCGGCTGCCGTCGGTGGCCGAGGTCATGCAGGCGGCCGAGCGCACCGTCGGCGGGTTCTACGGCCACTGGGACAGCAAGGAGGCGCTGTTCGCCGACGCGCTGCGGGACACCATGCGCGGCAACTGGGCGCGGCTGGCCGAGCTGGCGCGGGGCGACACGGCGCGCGAGCGGCTCGGGGCAATTATTAAACGCTACCTGTCGCGGGCGCACCGCGACGCGCCCGAGCTCGGGTGCCCGCTGCCGTCGACGCTGAGCGACGTGGCCGTGCTCGGCGAGCCGTACCGCGGCGTGGTCGCCGAGGAGCTCGAGCAGTTCGTGGCGATCTTGCAGCGCGAGGCGGGCGACCTGGGCGGGCGGCAGCTCGCGCTCGGGCTGCTGGCGCTGATGGTGGGCGGGCTGAGCCTCGCGCGGGCGACCGAGGGCACCCCGCTGTCGGACGCGGTGCTGGCGGCCAGCCGGGCGCTCGCGCTGGCGGCCTTGGAGCGCGCGGAGGAGCAGGAGAAAGCGTGACGACGGGCCGCTGAGCTCGCGGCGACGCGCGTGCTGTCCCCCGGGACAGCCCGCGGGGTGAGGCGACCGCAGGTCGGCCGGGGGGCGGCCGTTACTACCTGTCTCTCGGGACAGCATGCGCGGGCGCGCGTGGCGGATGACGTGATGGTAGGGGGCTGCGAACCCTTGTTCTGCGCGGCGCGGCGGGCCTAGGATGCGATCCTGGGCCGAGGGTGGTCCGTGCGGGGAGGGGTCGAGATGGCGAACGCTCGCATCGAGTTGAAGTGGGGGCTCGCGCTCGGGCTGGTGGTGGCCGGGTGCGGGGGAGACGAGACGGCGGACGGCGGCGAGGCCGGGCAGACGCAGGCGGGGCCGGACGGCGGACCCGACGGCGGGCCCGGATCGGCGGCCACCGAGGATCCGCCGACGACCGGCGAGAGCGCGGACGACGGCACCAGCGCGGGCACGGCGACGGACACCGGGGACCCGCCCGAGCCGCCGGCGGTGGTCGACGTGCCGCTGCGCCGGCTGACGCAGTTCGAGTACCGGCGCACCGTCGAGGACCTGTTCGCGCCGCTGGTGCTGCCGGCCTTCGAGCTGCCGGTCGACGACCTGCGCGAGGGCTTTGACAACAACGCGGACGCGCTGATCCCGACCAAGCTGCACATCGAGCAGTACAACGCGGCGGCCGAGGCGATCGCGGCGGCGGCGGCGGCCGACCTGCCGGCGCTGATCGACTGCACGCCGGACACGGATCCCAACTGCAGCCGGCGGTTCGTCGGCGAGTTCGGGGCGCGGGCGTTCCGCCGGCCGCTGACCGCCGAAGAAGCGCTCGAGTTCCACAGGTTCTTCGAGATGCCGCCGGGCGACGCCAGCTTCGCCGCCGGCGTCGAGGTGACGATCCAGCTCATGCTGCAGGCGCCGCAGTTCCTGTACCGCATCGAGCTGCACGAGGCCGGCGGGGCCCCGGGCGAGCTCGCCGACCTCGACCCGTACCAGGTCGCCAGCCGCATGTCGTACTTCCTGTGGGGCTCGATGCCGGACGCTCCGCTGTTCGCGGCGGCGGCGGGCGACGCCCTCGCCACGCCGGCGCAGATCGAGGCCGAGGCGCGGCGCATGCTGGACGACCCCAAGGCCGAGCGGGCCTTCCTCCACTTCTTCACGCAGTGGGCCGACCTTGAGCGCATCGACCTGGTGACCAAGCTGGCCGACGACGGCTACGACGAGGCCACGCGGGCGTCGATGCGCCAGGAGTTCGAGCGGTTCGTCGGCGACGTGCTGTTCACCGGCGAGGCCTCGTTCGCGGATCTGCTGCAGAGCAACCGGACGTTCGTCGACGACCGCCTGGCCGGGCTCTACGGGGTCACGCCGCCGGGTCCGGACGCGTGGGCGGAGGTCGAGCTCGACCCGGCCCAGCGGGCGGGGCTGTTCACGCAGACCGCGTTCCTGGCGTCGCACGGGCACCCGCTCAACCCCTCGCCGGTCAAGCGCGGCAACTACATGCTACAGAACCTGCTGTGCACGAGCGTGGGCTCGCCGCCGCCGATCGCCGAGGCGATGAACTCGCCGAAGCCGCAGCCGGGCATGACCAACCGCCAGGTCTACGAGCAGCTGACCGGCGCCGACCAGTGCAAGGGCTGCCACATGGTCATCAACCCGGTCGGCTTCGCGTTCGAGCACTACGACACCATGGGCCGCTTCAGGCTCGAGGATCAGGGCCTGCCGGTCGACGCGTCGGGCAGCTTCCAGACCATGAGCTACGCCGACGCGATCGAGTTCATGGCCGAGCTCAGCGCCAGCGAGCTGGCGCAGAGCTGCTTCAGCCGCAAGTGGCTGGTCTACGGCCTCGGCGGCGCGCACGTGCTGCCGGAGATGGCGACGGACGCGGCCGACGCGTTCGCCGCGGCGGAGTTCAACCTGCGCGAGCTGCAGGTGGCGATCGCCACCCACCCGCGCTTTCGCAGCTATCGGGTGGCGCCATGACGGGGGGACGGACGATGCAGACCACGAAGCCGAACAAGCGGGGGTTCAACCGGCGGCTGTTCATGCAGGCGTGCGGGCTCGGGGCGGGCTCGCTGTTCCTGCCGTCGATGCTGCCGCGGGCCAGGGCGGAGCCGGACGGCCCGCCGCTGCGCATGCTGATCTTCTACAGCGAGCACGGGACGTTCTACCCCAACTGGCGCATGCGCCGGCCGGACTCGCCGGAGTCAGAGACCGCCGAGTACGAGTTCGACCTGAAGGGGCTGGCGGAGGCCGACTTCAGCGAGATCTTGCGGCCGTTCCACCCCTACCGCGACGAGCTGATCGTGCTCGACGGGCTGGCGCTGGTCTCGGCGATGTCGGACCCCTACGGCGACGGCCACGCCAAGGGCTGGTGCGCCTCGCTGACCGGCGAGTGGGCGCGCGAGACCTACGACGACGTCAAGAGCCACGCGGCGATCGCCTCGATCGACCAGAAGATCAAAGAGTACCTGCGCGAGCAGGACTCGTCGCTGACCGACCTGACCTCGCTCGAGTACGGGATCGGCAACTGGTCGGGGCTGTTCCACCAGTACTCGTACGGCACCGACCCGATGGGCAACGCCGTCAAGGTGCCGCTCGAGGTCGAGCCGAAGAAGGCCTTCGACGCGCTGTTCGGCGGGCAAGGCGACGCCGACGACCCGATCAAGGCGGCCCGCCTCAACGTCGTCGACGCGGTCCGCGAGCAGTACGAGAAGATGGCGCCGAAGCTGTCGGGCGCCGACAAGTCGAAGCTCGAGGCCCACCGCGACCTCGTGTACGACCTGCACCAGCGCATCGAGGCGTTCCAGAGCCTCGAGTGCACGCCGCCGATGCTGCAGGACCTGCCGTACGCCGAGTGGACGGGCGAGCGCTACGCGTACAAGCGCGACAGCTTCATCGACCTGGTGGCGGCGGCGTTCTCGTGCCAGGTCTCGCGGGTGGCGACGGTGTTCAACTGGATCCCGCCGATGGACATGATCGCCGGGGTCGGCGACTACCACCACGACTACGCCCACCAGTCGGCCTGGGACGCGCCGCCGGAGAAGATCCAGGTGGTGACGAACGCCGAGCGCGTGATCTCCGAGACCGTCGTCAAGTTCGCCGAGCGGCTGAAGCAGATCCCCGAGGGCGACGGCAGCGTCTACGACAACACGATCATCGTGTGGGTCTCGGAGCTGGCCGACGGCGGGCACGGGCACAACCAGTGGCCGGTCGTCATCCTCGGCGGCGGGGCCGGCAAGTTCAAGGGCGGGCGCTACCTGCGGTTCCCCGAGACCGTGCCCTACCCCGTCACCAAGGACTGGAACCCCGGCGGGTTCGTCGGCCAGCCGCACCAGCCGCTGCTGACGTCGCTGTGCCAGGCGATGGGCATGCCGGTCGACTCGACCGGCATGCAGAGCATCTCGTGCCGCGCGCCCGACAACACGATCGTCGAGGTCGGCCTGACCGGGCGCATGGAGCGGCTGTATGGCTGAGCGCGCGCGCGGGCTGGTGATCGCGCTGGCGCTGGCCGGCTGCGGCGACGACGGCGGCGGCGACACCGGCGGCACCGACGCGGCCACGTCCGGCGCCACCGGCGGGCTGACCGAAGGGACAGGTGCGCCGGGGCCGACGAGCGGGCCGGCGCCGGCGACCGAGGGCGAGACCGGCGGCGAGACCGGCGGCACGGCGGTCGGCGAGGACAGCGGCGGCGCGCCGGGCACCGGCGACACCGGCGACGGCGGCGAGGACTCGACCAGCGGCGGCGTGGACGAGCCGGTCGGCACCTTCGTGGCGGTCGGCGACGGCGGGCGGCGCCTGTGGTCGAGCGACGGCGAGGCCTGGCAGGGCGTGGTCGGCAGCGGCGAGCTCGACGTCGACAGCGAGACGGCGGCCGAGGACGCGCTGCGCGCGGTGGCGGTCGGCGACGGCTACATGCTGGCGGTCGGCGGCGGCGGGACCTACTGGGCCGGCAACGCGATGGTGATGCGCAGCACCGACGCCGGCGTGACCTGGCAGGAGGACCTGTTGATAAATTCGCCGGACGTGCAGCAGTCGAAGCTGTACGGGGTGGCGATCAGCGGGCAGAACGTGGTCGCCAGCGGCGTGCGCGGCAAGCGGATCCGCAGCGGCGACGGCGGGCTGACCTGGACCGACGTGACGTTCGAGGACCAGAACGCGCGCCTGCTCGCGGTCGCGGCCATCGGCGACACCTTCGTGGTGGTCGGCTGGACCGAGGACGCCTACGACGCGCCCAAGACGTCGGCGATCACCACCAGCACCGACGCGGGTCTGACGTGGGGCGCCGTCGACGAGTCGCGCCCGCGGCTCGACACCGTCGTCGCCGGCAACGACACCTTCATCGCGCTCGGGGCCGAGGTGTGCCTGCGCGGCAGCGACGGCGTCAACTGGGACGACTGCGGGCTCGGGCAGGCGCAGTACATCGGCGTGTCGTTCGCGGGCGGCGAGTTCGTGGTCGTCACGCCGGCCGGCATCGCCACCGCCAACGACGGCAAGACCTGGACGCCGCCGGTGATGCCGCCGTTCGGCGCGCCGAAGCTGGTCGCGCGGGGCAACGACCGCTGGGTCGGCATCCGCTGGACCGACCGCGGCTTCGCCGAGAAGATCGAGGAGTGGACCTACGCCAGCTACACGACCGAGCCGCTGCGCGCCCTGGTGTTCGTCCCGGCGCCCTGAGCCGTTAATAATTATTTTAATCGTCGGGGTGCTCCGCGAGCCACTTGCGCGCGTCCTCGGCGCTCCTGGGCTCGCGGGGCAGCGCTTCGAAGGTCCTCAACGCCTGCTCGGCGAGGTCGCGGGCGCGGGCGCGTCGCGCGGCTGGCAGGGCGCGGGCGAGGGCGAAGCGCGTGTCGGCGAGGTCGACGGCGGGCAGGTCGTCGGCGCTGCGGATCTTCAATGCGCGCTCGAGCTGGGCCACGGCTTCGTCGCTGCGGCCGGCGGCGAGCAGGGTGGCGCCGAGGCCGTGGACGGCGAAGGCGAGGTTGGGGTGGTCGGGGCCGAGGACCGGCTCGAGCAGCGCGAGGGACTGCGTGTACAGGCGGGCGGCCTCGGCGTGCTCACCCGCGGCGAGGTGCACGCCCGCGAGGCCGACGAGCACGTTGGCGGCGTTGGGGTGGCCTGACCCGCTGGCGGCCGCGTAGATGTCCAGGGCCCGCTCGTACAGCTTTCTGGCCTCGGCGTGCTCGCCGGCGACGAAGTGCACGTTGGCCAGATTGTTGAACGTGTCGGCGAGCTGGGTGTGGTCGGGGCCGAGGCTGCGCTCCTGGATCGCGATCGTTTTATTAAACAGGCGGACGGCCTCGGCGTGGTCGCCGAGCTCGCCGTGCACGAGGGCGAGGTTGCCGAGGCCGTTGGCGGTCTGCGGGTGGTCGGGGCCGAGGGCGGCCTCGTCGATGGCGAGGGCCCGGGTGAGCAGGGGGACCGCCGCGGCGAGGTCGCCGGTGGACTCCTCGACGAGCGCGAGGTTGCTGAGCAGGCTGGCGACGGTCGGGTGGTGGTCGCCGAGGGCCTCGCCGTAGAGCGCGAGGGCGCGGTCGTAGAGGCGGCGGGCCTCGTCGTAGGCGCCCCTGGCGTAGTTCACGCCGCCGAGGTTCTGCAGCACGTCGGCGACGCGCGGGTGGTGCTCGCCGAGCACGCGCGTGCGGGCCGCGAGCACGCGCTCGTAGAGGGCGACGGTGGCGTCGTAGTCGCCGAGGCGGTAGTGCACGCCGGCGAGGTTGTTGTCGATGTCGGCCTGCTCGAGCGGGTGCTCGCCGGGCAGCAGCACGACCTGCAGCTGCGCCGCCTCGGCCCACACCTTGCCCTCGAGCGGGCGCGAGGCGCGGTAGCCGACGGTGTAGATCAGGTCGGTGAGGGCGACGGTCGCGAGCGCGGCGGAGCGGGCCTCGCGGGCGGCCGCGAGGGCGCGCAGCAGGCCGGCCTCGGAGGCCGCGTAGTCGCCGCTGCGCTCGGCCAGGGCGGCGCCGCGGATCTCGGCCTGGGCGAGCAGCGGCGACCAGCCGATCGCCGTCGCCGCGCGCAGGCCCTCGTCGGCGGCGAGGCGGCCCTCCTCGTACCTGCCGGCGGCCTCGAGCGAGGCGGCGCGGGCCAGCGCGGCGCGGGCCGCGAGGATCTCGCCGCGGCGCTCCGGCGGCAGCGTGGGGCGCCCGCGCAGCAGCTCGGGGCGCGTGCACGGGTCGACGGCGGGCAGGCCGGCGGCGGCCCCGGTGGCGCGCGCGAGCACGCCGGCGTCGGCGTGGCCGAGCTCGTCGACGAGGGCGGTGAAGTGGCCGCGGGCCTCGTCGAGGCAGTCGAGGGCGCGGGCGTGGAGGTCGGCGTCGAGGCTGCCGTCGATCGTGCGGGCGGTGCAGGTCGCGGTGCTGGCGGCGCGCCAGCTCGCCGACCAGCGGTCGAACCATGGCGTCGTGCGCCCCAGGGTGTCGGCGGCGTAGGGCTTGCCGGTGGCGAGGAACGAGCGCTCCAGGGCGGCGCGGGCGTCGGCGTTCCAGTCGGCGTCGATGGCCGCGCCGGCGGCCTCGCAGGCGGCGACGCGCTGGCGGGCCGCGGCGGCGTGCACGGCGAAGGCGCCGAGGCCGAGGGCCGCGAGCGTGACGCCGGCGGCGACGAGGCGGCGGCGCGGGGTCGGGTCGGCGCGCAGGGCCGCGAGCAGCGCGGGCGTGTCGGGCCAGCGCTCGTCGGGTCGGGCCCGCAGGCCGCGCTCGAGCACGCGGCGCAGCCACGCGGGCACGTCGGTGCGGGGCGGCGGCGGCGCGGGCGCGCCGGCGGTGACGGCCACGGCGAGCTCGGTGAGCGAGGCGCCGGAGAACGCGGGCTGGCCGTGGAGCGCCTCCCAGGCGGTCGCGCACAGCGAGAATTGGTCGGTGCGGTGGTCGGTGGGTTCGCCGAGGAATTGTTCGCCGGCCATGTACGCGGGCGTGCCCATGAGGGCGCCGGTGCGGGTGAGGTCGACGTCGAGGGCGCGCGGGGCGGCGGGCACCGGGGGGCGGGCGTCGCCGGCCTCGGCGCCGGCGCAGGCCAGGCCGAAGTCCATGACGCGCACGCGGCCGTCGGCGCCGATCATGATGTTGTCGGGCTTGATGTCGCGGTGCACCAGGCCCTTCGCGTGGGCGGCGGCGAGGCCGTCGCCGGCCGCGAGCACGACGCGCAGGACCTCGCGCCAGCCGCGGGGCGCGGCCCTCCGCCAGGCGCCGAGGGTCTGGCCGTCGACGAACTCCATGGCCAGGTAGACGCGCTCGTCGAACACGCCGACGTCGTGGACCGCGACCACGTTGGGGTGGCTGAGCCGGGCCAGCGCCTGGGCCTCGCGCTGCAGGCGGGCGCTCGCCTTGCCGTCGGCGGCCTCGGCGTGCAGCAGCTTGACGGCGACCTTGCGGTCGAGCAGGTCGTCGTAGCAGGCGTAGACCACGCCCATGCCGCCGCGGCCGACCAGGCCGATCACGGTGAAGCGGCCGATCCGCACCGGCTGGGCCCGCCGCGGGAACAGGGCCCGCTTGATGAGCTGCTTGCCGAGCGCGTGCTCGGCGTCGCCGGGGGCGACGCGCGGGTCGTCGGCGGCGCTGAGGGTGCGCGCGAGCAGCGGGCCGCGCTCGTCGGCGTCGAGCGTCTCCTCGAGGTCGCTGTCGTCGCCGGTCGTCAAGCGTCGCCAGGGCAGTGTCGGCGATGCGGCGCGGCCCGTCGACTCGCATCGACGGCCGCGCGAGGGGCGCGCGAGGGCGTCACGGGCTGTCCCGCGGGACAGGTGTCAGTAGGCCACGCCGATCTCGCCGGCCTGGCGGCGCAGGGTCTCGAGCACCTGGCCGTCGAAGCCCTTGTCGACGCCCGCGGCCCTCTCGGCGTCGCGGAGGAAGGCGTCGCGCCGGGCCGAGACCGCGCGGATCTGCTCGTTGAGCGCGTCGCGCTTGCGGCGGGCCTCGCCGACGTAGCGCTCCTGCTCGGCGGGCGTCATCGCCTGCATCTCCGCCGGCAGCTCGGCGGTCGGGATGTCGGCCAGCGCCTGGCCGGCCTCGAGCTTGCCGACGAGGTCCTCGTCGTTCATGCGCGCCGACTTGGCGCTGTAGCTGGCGGCCTCGGCGGCGGCGCTGACCGACATGGCCATGCGGTTGCCGAGCTTCACGCTCGCGCTGGCCTTGTCGGCGGCCGAGCCGGCGCTGAGCACCGTCGCCGCGAGGTCGTGGTTGAGCTGCCACAGCGCCTGGTCGAACGGGGTGGCGACCGCGACCACGCCGCCGTCCTGGGCGATGCTCGAGTACTCGCCGCCGCCGGCCGCGGCGATGGCCCGCCAGGCCACGGTGGTGTCGGCGTTGCTGCCGCACTGCACGGTGTTGACGCGGATGCCGCGGTCGCGGGCCCTGGCGGCCAGGGCGGCGGCGCCGAGGCCGTCCTGGTAGTCGTCGTGGGGCGGGGCGTCGCCGACGAGGAAGACGAGGCGCAGGACCTTGTCGCCGCGGCTCCACTGCATGCCGTCGACGGCGTCGGCGAGGCCCTTGCCGACGTGCTCGGGGTGGTCGCCGCCGCCGTCGGCCTGGTAGGCGAGGAGCTCGGCGTAGACGGCGTCCATGTCGCCGGTGAAGTCGAGCTTGCGGGTGACGTAGTCGTCGCCGCGGTCGCGGTAGGCGACCAGGCCGACGCGCAGCTCGGGCCGCGGCTCGCCCGAGGCGAGGCGGTTGGCGAGCGCCCAGATCTTCTGCCTGGCGCCCTCGATGAGGCCCGCCATGCTGCCGGTGGTGTCGACGACGAACACGACCTCGATGCGCGGGCGCTCGGCCGGCGCGGGGGCCTCGACGCCGGCGCCGGTCGTGACGACCGGCGCGGGCTCGGCGGGGGCTCGGGTGGTGTGGATCGCCAGGGCGAGGCAGGTGACGGCGATGGCGGTGGCGGCGAGGGTCTCGATCGAACGGAGGCGCATGCCCGCCTCAACGGACCGGGGTGGCGATCATTCCGCGAGGCGGCGGCGTTTTACACAGCTTTGACCGGGCGCCTCGGCGGGCGGCCCCAGCCGCGCACGAACGCGGCCACGTGCGTGCGCATGAACGCGGGCACGTCGAGCGCGCGGCACATCGCCCCGCCGAGCGCGTCCTGGTGGAGCAGGGCCAGCAGCGCCGGCGAGAGCAGGGCCAGGGCGGCGGCCCGCAGCGCGTCGGCGTCGTCGGGGCCGCAGCGCAGGGCGCCGGCCTCGGCGTGGCGGCGCAGGCGGGACTCGACGGCGGCCAGCGTCGGCTCGAGCACGCCGTCGAGGTAGGCGGGGCCGGCGGCGCCGTCCGCGAGGCCCATCGTCAGGCCGGCGGCGAACAGCCGGCCGACGCCGAACATGCGCCAGGCGGCCGCGAGCTCGCCGAGGTAGTGGGCGAGCGAGGCCTCGAGGTCGGGCGAGCTCGGCACGGCGGCGCGCTCGAGGTGGGGGCGCGCGTGGTGGGCCTGGCGGCGCAGCGCCGCGGCGACGAGGCCGGCGCGGTCGCCGAAGTAGTGGCGCAGCGTCGGCGCCGACACGTCGAGCTCGGCGGCGAGCTCGTTGAAGCTGGTGCCGCCGTGGTCGGCCACGAGGCGCGGCATCGCGGCGTCGAGCAGCGCCTCGCGGCGCCGCCCGTGATCCGGGTGCTTGCTTCCAAGTGGCCGTCCCATGGCTTGTGCTCTTGCTTATTTTCTATATCGATTGATATAATAAAAAGACTCGGAGGGCAAGCGGATGTTTCACGGGTTCGCCCATGTATGGACCATCGTCGGCGCGAGCGACATGTTGCGGGCGCGGCCGCTCGGTCTGCGCGTCGCCGGCGAGCGGCTGGTGTTGTTCCGCGACGGCGCCGGCGTCGCGCGGGCGCTGGTCGATCGCTGCCCGCACCGCGGGGTCCAGCTCTCGCTCGGGCGGGTCGTCGACGGCTGCCTCGAGTGCCCGTTCCACGGCTGGCGGTTCGCGGGCGACGGGGCCAACTGCAAGGTCCCGTGGGACCCGGACGCGCGGCGCGAGCGGCTGGGGGCCACGCCGGTGCCGGTGCGCGAGCTCGGCGGGCTGCTGTGGCTGTACACCGCGCCGGGCGGCGAGGCGCCGGGCGAGCCCGAGGTCCCGGAGCTGCTGCTGCGCGCGGGCGTGCGGGTGTGCAGCTTCGCGGTGACGTGGCAGACCCACTGGACGCGGGCCATGGAGAACATGCTCGACTGGCCGCACCTCCCGTTCGTCCACCGCAGGACGATCGGCAAGAACCTGCCGTACGGCGGCGGCACGCGCATGGACATCGCCTGGGACGAACGCTCGTGGGGCGGGCGCACCACCATCTCCGTCGACGGCGCGCCGCAGGAGGGCATGCTCGACTACCGCTTCCCCAACGCCATGCAGCTGTGGCTGCCGACCGGCAAGCGGCTGCTCGGCTTCATCACCGCGTGCGTGCCGGTCGACGAGCGGACCACCTCGATGGTGTTCGTCACGATCCGCGACTTCATGCGGCCGCGGCTGTTCGACCGCCTGTTCCACCTGGCCAACCGCAAGATCGCCGAGGAGGACCGGGCCGTGCTCGAGTCGAGCGACCCGGTCGAGGTCCCGCCGCCGGGCGAGGAGCGGTCGGTGCGGACCGACGGGCCGACCCTGCAATTTCGCAAGATCTACCGCGAGCGCCTGCAGGGCTCGCGCGCCGAGGTGCCCGGGCGCCTGCGCGTGCTGCAGGGCGACGGCGCCGGCGCGTGAGCCGGGGCCTCGGCGCCGCGGCGGCTTGACAGCGCCGCGGCCGCGCGCGAAGTAGCGGGCATGCAGCCGATGACCGGTCATTGCCTGTGCGGCGCCGTACGCTTCGAGGCCGACGACGTCGAGCGCGACTACCACGCCTGTCACTGCGGCATGTGTCGCCGCTGGACGGGCGGTCCGTTCTTCGCCGCCCGCGCGCGCGCGCTGCGCTTCGCCGACGAGGCGCGGGTCGGGCGCTACGCCTCGTCGGAGTGGGCCGAGCGTGGCTTCTGCACGCGCTGCGGCGCCGCCCTGTTCTACCTGCTGCGGCCGACCGGCGAGTACTTCGTCAGCGTCGGCGCGTTCGACGGCGCGGCGGAGTTCCGCCTGGCGAGCGAGCTGTGCATCGACCGCAAGCCCGCGGACTACGCGTTCGCGGGCGAGCGGCCGCGCCTCAGCGAGGCCGAGGTGTTCGCGTCGCCCGCGGGCGACGCGTCGTGACGCTCAGCAGCCGCCGTTGCAGCGGCCGGTGGCGACGTAGGTCTTCGGCGACGGGTGCCCGTGGCCGACCGCCACGCGCAGCACGAGCCCCGACGATTCGTCGTGCAGGTGGACCGCGTCGAACGAGTCGATGGCAGCGCCCCAGAGGTAGGTGTAGGGGTACTGCGGGCCCGGGGCGAAGGTCAGCGCCCAGAAGCTGACGTACGGGTCGTTTTGGGCGGCGTTGCAGGCCGAGAGCACCCGGCCGACGGCGTCGGGGTTCACGAAGTAGGAGGTCGTGCCGTTGGCCGTGTTCTGGCCGCTGAACTCGTTGCCGACCGAGGTGTAGATGAAGCGGAAGCGGTCGGTCCACTCGTCGACCCAGCTGGAGAGCGACTGCGGGTTGCCGCCGGAGCCGAGGCACTCGTTGGCGTCGTACTCCAGCTCGACGCGCGGGGCCACGAAGCCGAGCTTGCGGGGCGCGTCGCCCGAGGCGATCGCCGAGCCTGTCCGCGGCGCCAGGTCGCGGCTCGCCGAGGCCATGGCCCTCGCCGCGGTCGGACGCTTCGCCGACGCCGAGGCCGCGGCCGGCGAGCAGCTCGCGCGCGCCGAGTCGCTGGGGTTCGCGCCGCTGGTGGCCGAGGCCTCGCTCGCGCTCGGCACCCTCGCCCTC
Organism: Myxococcales bacterium; assembly: GCA_016793465.1. The sequence continues at coordinate 12,701 of JAEUJW010000058.1, read as the reverse complement.
GAGACCGGGCGCGTCGACGACGCCGAGCGCCGGCTCTCGCGCGCGCTCGCCGAGGGCATCCGCGGCCGCGTCGATCGCACCGCGGCCGAGGCGGTGATCCGCCGGGTCTACGTGCGCGGCACCCTGGCCGACGATCGCGCGGGCGCCGACGCCGACGCCGAGCTGGCCCGCGCCTACGCCGGGCGCTACGCCGCCGACGGCGCGCTGCGCTGGCTCGCCGACATGAACCTCGGCGCGGTCGCCTATCGCCAGGGCGACCTCGCCGGCGCGCGCACGCTGTACGAGCGGGCCCTCGCGGTCGCCGACGGGCCGACCGCGCTCGAGCGGGCCCGCACCCGCGTGAACCTCGGTCTGCTCGAGTACGACGGCCTCGACTTCGCGGCGGCGCTGCGCCGCGACCGCGAGGCGATCGCCGAGGCCTCGGCGCTGCTCGGCGAGGACCACCCGCTGGTCCGACAGATCGGGTTCTACGAGGCCGCCGCGCTCGAGTCGCTCGGACAGCGCGGCGCGGCGCGCCGGCGCCTCGAGGGCCTGCTCGCGCGCGACGACGCCGGCGACCCGCGCCGCGGCGTGTGGCCGCGGATCCGCCTGGCCCGCCTGTTCAACGCGCTGCGCCGCCACGACCTCGCGCGCCCCCTCGCCGCCGCCGCCCTCGCCGCCGCCGCCCCCGCCGACGCCCTCGCCCGTATCAAGGCCCGGGCGGCCGCCGCCGACGCGGTCGACGACCCCGCCCAGGCGCCCGCGCAGCACCAGGCCGTGATCGCCGAGGCCGTCGCCGCGTTCGGCGCGGACGACCCCTACACCTCGACGGTCCGCCACGACGCCGCCCGCGGCCTCTTGCGCCGGGGTCGCGCCGCCGAGGCGCTGCCGCTCGCGCGCGAGGCCCTGGCCGCCCGCGAGGCCCGCGACGGCGCGGCCCACCCGCTCAGCGCCGAGACCCGCCGCCTGGTCGCCGAGGTCCTGCTCGCCCTCGAGGATCCGGCGGCCGCGCTGCCGCTGGCCCACGCGGCCGCCGACGACCTCGCCGCCGCGTCCGGCGATCACACCGTCGATCGTGCGCTCGCCGAGCTCGTCCGCGGCCGCGCCCTGCTCGCCGCCGGCGACCCCGCGGCCGCCCACGCGGCCCTCGGCGAGGCCCTCGCGCTCGCCGAGCCCCGCCTCGACGCCGACGACCCCGACCTCGCCGCCGTCGCGGCCGCGCTCGCCCGCGCCGCGATCCTCCTCGGCCGCGACGACGAGGCCGAGCCGCACCTCGACCGCGCCCGAACGATCTACACGAGCCTCGGCCCCCCCTTCGCCGCCGAGCTCGCCGAGCTCGCGCAAATTAATAATTAATAATTAATAGATTAAAAATTCTCAGGCCTCGCCGCGCGCCTCGGCCCGGCTGCCGACCACGCCGAGGCGGACCAGGCGGGCCGCGACCGCGGCCTTCGAGCGCCCGAGCCGCACCGCCAGCGCCTCGAGGCCCTCGCGCGCGGCCCAGCCGGCGGCCAGGCGCTCGTCGTCGTCGGGCTGCCAGGCGCGCCCGCTCTCGGCGGGCCTGTCGGGCGGGCTCGACGAGCTCGCGGACCTCGCCGCCTTCTCGGGCCGGGCCGGCCGCGGCGGGGCCTGCTCGGCGACGAACCGGCTGGCGCCGACCGGCGGACGCTCGAGGTACACCGCCTCGATCGCCCGCGTGAGCCCGACATAAAAGATGCGCCGCTCCTGCTCGAGGAAGTCGCTCTGGTCGATGCCCTCGGGCGCCTCGACGGTGCCGAGCCGCTCGCCGCGGTCCTCGGCCGGGCACATGCCCTCGACGAGGCGCGGCAGCAGCACGCAGCGCCACTCCTTGCCCTTGGCCCGGTGGATCGTCGAGACCCACACGCAGTCCTCGCTCGGCTCGCCGCGCCGGGGGTCGAACTCGGCGAGCGCCTGCGCGGCCTCGGACGGGGCCACCGCGAGGCCCGCGAGGATCACGTGCACCGCCGCGAACGCCGCGACCGCCAGCTCCTGCTCGGCCGCGTTGCGCTGGCGGCCCTCGAGCTGCGCGGGGATGTCGACCTCGCGGACCAGCAGCGTCAGCGCCTCGCCGGCGGTGCGGCAGCGGCCCATGCGCTGCAGCAGGTCGGCGAGCGTCGCCATCGACTCGACGCCGCCGTGCGACTGCTCGAGCGAGCGCGCCAGCTTGGCGCCGCGCAGCGCCGCCTGCAGGCCCTTGCCGCCGACGCGGGCGACCTGGGCCTTGAACGCGTCCTTGCGGATGTAGCGGTCGGGCGCGTAGACCACGGCCCAGGCGGCGTCGAAGTCGACGGGCGCGTGGCTGGTGGCGAAGCCGAGGTAGGCGAGCGCGAGCTCGGGGCCGCGGCCGCGGCGCAGCAGGTCGACGTCCTCGGTGTGCATGGGGATCTTGCCGGCGGCGAGCTCGGCGACCACGGCGACGGCCTGGGCGCGCCCGCGGTAGAGCACCGCGATGTCGCCGGGCGCGTGGTCGTGCTCGAGCAGGCCGCGGATGGTCGCGCCGACGTCGTCGACGCGCTCGACCCGCCCCGGGGTCGCGCCGCCGCCGACCACCTCGAGCGGCGCGCGGTCCTCGTTGTGGGCGATCAGCCGGGCAGCCGCGCCGGCGATCTCCGGCCCGAAGCGGAAGCTGCACGACAGCGGATAGTGGCGGGTCGGCAGGGCCGCGAAGGTCGCCGCGAACTCGCGGAAGAACCGCGGGTGCGCCCCGGCCCACTCGTAGATCGCCTGGTCGGCGTCGCCGACCGCCATGATCGCCGTGCCCTCGTGCATGAGCCCGCGCAGCAGCTCGACCCGCCCGGGGTTGATGTCCTGGAACTCGTCGACGAGGAGGTGGTCGATCGGCCCGAGCAGCCGCGGATACCTGCGCAGCACCGCGACGGCCGTGTAGACCATGTCGGGGAAGTCGATCTTGTAGCCGCGCAGCGCCTCGACCGCGCGGTAGGCCTCGACCAGCGCCGGCAGGTGGGCGCACGCGGCCCGCTTCGGCGGCACCAGGTGGGCCTTCCAGAAGTACACCGCGGCGGCGATGTCGTCGGCCGACTCGATCACGCGGACGTGCTGGCGATGGACCTGCCGCGCCCACTCGTCGGTGCGGTGCGCGGCGACCTCGAGCGGGGCCGACAGCAGCCCGCGGCGCTCGGCCGCCCGCAGGACCTCGAGCCCGAGCGCGTCGAAGGTCGTGACCGTCACCCCGGTGATGTCGGCCGCCGCCAGGCGCGCGACGAACGTCTCCTGGATGGCCTTATTAAACATGACGACGCGGACGCGGCGGGGGTCGACCTCCTGGTCGAGCAGGCGCTCGACGCGGCCGACCAGCGTGGTCGTCTTGCCCGCGCCCGGGGCCGCGTGCACGAGCGCGTGGGCGCCGAGCGGGTGGCCGAGGATCTCGAGCTGTTCGGGGGTCCAGCGCATCGCGGGCGGCGGGAGCATGCTCGCGGCGGCGCGCCGCTGGCAAGTCACTTCGCCCGGCGCGCCGCCATGTAGGCCTTCGTCATGGCCGGGTCGCCGGCGATCTCGAACATGATCGCGTCGAACCGGTCGCGGTCGAGGCCGTGCTTGCCGAGGATCTCGTCGGCCAGCTCGGGCGCCGCGGATATCTCGCGGGCGATCGCCGCGGCGACCTGGACCTTGTCGTTCGCCGGCGGGTCGGCGGGCGGCGCGACCGACGGCGGCTCCGGCGTGGCCTTCGCGGGCGTAATGGCGGGCGCCGCGGCCGGGGCCGCGTCCGGCCGCGGCGCCTCGCCGCCGTCGCAGGCGGCCAGCGCGAGCGCCGACGAGAGGCCCATGCACAAGACAGAAGAACAGGACTTCGTGGGTGACATGATCGTTCGCCTGCGCCGCGACGAGGATGAGTGTCCCGAGCGCGACCATTGTTACACACCGATCGAGCGGCCGCCCGTCACCAGGACGAGGGCCGCGGCGGAGAATGTGCGATCGTCGCGCCCCTGACCCGATGACCCGGCCGTCGACCCTCCGCGAGCTCCCCCTGCCGATCCTCACCCCGCGCCTGGAGCTCCGCGCCCCGCGCCCCGGCGACGGCCCCGCGCTGAACGCGGCCGTGCTCGACTCGTTCGCCGAGCTGACGCGCTGGCTGCCGTGGGCCCGCGCCCGCCCGACCGTGGACGAGTCCGAGGACTACGTGCGCCGCTGCGCCGCCGCCTGGCTGCTGCGCAGCGAGCTGCCGCTGCTGGGCTTCGAGCGCGCGAGCGGCACGCTGGTCGTGAGCACCGGCCTGCACCGCGTCGAGTGGGACATCCCGTCGTTCGAGATCGGCTACTGGGCGCGCACCGCGTACGCCGGCCGCGGCCTGGTGAGCGAGGCCGTCAACGCCGTGACCCGCTACGCCTTCGCCGCGCTGGCCGCCCGCCGCGTCGAGATCCGCTGCGACGTCGCCAACGCCCGCAGCATCGCGGTGATCGAGCGCCTCGGGTTCGAGCGCGAGGGCGTGCTGCGCCGCGAGAGCCTGGCCCCCGACGGCGGCCTGCGCGACACGCTGGTCGCGTCGCGGCTGGACGCCGGGGGCCTGCCCGCGCTGGTGGCCGCGTGGTGATCAGCCCTCGCTGACGACGCGGCGGATGAGGCCGTGCTCGCTGCCGTGGCAGCAGTCCCTGTCGGCGTGGTCGAGGTCGACGGCGTAGAGGCGGCCCTCGTCGATCACCAGCGAGCCGCGGCCGCCCGACCAGATGCTGAGGGTCGAGCCCGACTCGAGCGAGTATTTGAGCTCGTAGCGGGTGTCCTCGACGTCGCCGTCGCCGCACTCCCCCACCCGCTCGCGCAGGATCGGCCCGATCTGCTGGACCGTCGCCACGCCCTCGCCCCAGCGGTCGTGGCCGTGGACCAGGAGCCCACCCTCGTCGTCGGCCGGGCGCACGTCGAGGCGCTTGTCGAGCCCGAACTCGTCCTTGTAGAGGAACCCCTGCACGACCACGCTCTGGCCGGCCTGCCAGTCGACCTGGCCCTCGGGCGCCGCCGCGACCACGAACTGCGCCTTCAGCGGCGCGCCGTCGACGTCGCAGGTGATGTCGCTGACGACCCTGGCGGCCTCGACGCCGACGGCGTCGACGACGCACACGCGGTCGACGCTGTACTCGTCGGCGAGCTGGTCGGGCCAGGCGTCGACGAACAGCAGGTCGAAGCTGGCGTCGGTCGCCGGGTCCTTGCCGAAGCACGCGGGGCCGTCGGTGTCGGTGTCGCTCGGGTCCGGGTCGGTGTCGCTCGGGTCCGGGTCGGTGACGTTCGGGTCGGTGGCGGTCGGCTCGCTGACGGTCGTGGTCTCGACCGGGCCGTCGGTGGCGGTGGTGGTCTCGTCCGGCCCGCCGCTCGTGGACGACGAGGACGAGGGGTCGGGCTCGTTGATGTCGGTGGTGGGGGGATTCGCGGTCTCCGACGGGTCGGAGGACTCGCCGTCGTCGCCGCTCTCGCCGCCCTTCGGGCCGCACGCCAGCGCCAGCGCCAGGATCATGGTCGATGAAGTCCAAGCCAATTTCATGCACTCGATCGTACGAGCATTGGGGGCGCGCGACAATATGACAAGTTTGTCGCGGCCCTACACCGACGACCCCGACATTTCGGTCGCGGCCGCGGAGGCGCGCCGCGGGCCCGTCCTGGGCCGTTCTCGAGGTGTGTGCACATAATCGGAATGTCGTGACGAGCGCCGCGACCGGTCGTTCATATGCACATAGGAGCCGCATATCGTCACGACGCGGCGACGCCTCGATCCGCCGCGGCGCCGCTCGCGGCCGCCGTCGCGGTCGACCTCCGCGGCGCCGTTCGCGGCCGCCGACTCGCGGCCCGCCCGCGGCGGCTTCGGCGAGCGCGGCCTCCACGGCGGGCCCGTCACCGCCGCCCGAGGCCGCGACCACGGCCGCGTGGAGCGCCGACGTTGGGCCGGCCGCGGTCCGTTCGCGGGGCCGGCGAGCGCGCCCCCCCCGGCTCGCCCAGGTTGCGGCCGCCCCGGGGGTGCGCGCGCGGGGACGAGCGTGGTACGTTCCCCGCGCATGCGCGAGGCCAGCCACGCGGACACCCTGGCGAACGGGGTCAGGCCGATCGGCTACGGGCCGACCGCGCGGCCGACGCTGGCCTCCGAGGTCATCGCCCGGCGCTACGAGGTGCTCGGCCTGCTCGGGGTCGGCGGCATGGGCAGCGTGTACCGCGTGCGCGACCTCGAGCTCGGCGAGGTCGTGGCCTTAAAATTCCTGCGCGCCGACTCGACCCAGGACGCCCAGCTGCACGAGGGCTTCCGCCAGGAGGTCCGCCTGGCCCGCCGGGTCACCCACGCCAACGTGGCCCGCATGTTCGACATCGGCGAGCACGCCGGCCAGCGCTTCCTGACGATGGAGTGCATCGACGGCGAGTCGCTGTCCAACCTGCTGGCCCGCGAGGGCAAGCTCGCCGAGGACCGCGTGGTGACGATCGGCCTGGCCCTGTGCGCCGGGCTGGCCGCGGCCCACGCCGCCGGCGTCGTGCACCGCGACCTGAAGCCCGACAACGTGCTGATCGAGCGCTCGGGCCGGGTCGTCATCACCGACTTCGGCATCGCCCACGCGGTGACGTCGGGGCCGCAGGCGCCGGTGCTGGTCGGCACCGCGGCGTACATGGCCCCGGAGCAGGCCGACGGGGTCGCCGACATCGACGGGCGGGCCGACATCTACGCGCTCGGGGCGGTGCTCTACGAGCTGCTGACCGGCGCGCCGGCGTGGAGCGGCGACGGCTTCGCGGCCACGCTGATGGCCCGCCTGCTGGCGCCGCCGCCGGACCCGCGGGCGCGCGCGCCGGGGCTGTCGCCGATGCTCTCGGAGATCGTGCTGCGCTGCCTGGCCCGCGACCGCGAGCAGCGCTACGCCGGCGCCGACGAGGTCGCCGAGGCCCTGCGGGCGATCCCGTGGACGACCGTGACGGCCTCGGCGCCGACCGCCGCGGTGGCCGCCCGGGCCATGCGCATCGCCCCGGTGGCCGCGCCGGGCGACCGCTCGGTCGCGGTGCTCGGGTTTCGCCACGTCGGTCCGCCCGAGGACGCGTGGATCGCCGACCAGCTGGTCGAGGAGCTGATCGACGGGCTGTCGGCGGTGCGCCGCCTGCGGGTGCGCCCGCGCAGCGCCGTGCTCGCGGTCCAGGCCGGCCAGGCCGATCCGCGGGCCGTCGGGCGCGCGCTCGACGTCGAGGTCATCGTCGAGGGCTCGGTGCAGCGCAGCAAGGACGCGCTGCGCGTGACGACCCGCCTGATCAACGTGGCCGACGGCTTCCAGCTGTGGGCCCGGCGCTTCGACCAAAAGGCCCACGACCTGTTCGAGGTCACCGCCGCCACCGCCGAGGCGATCGCCGCCGCCCTCGTGCTCGAGCTGGCCGCGCCGCCGCAGCGCGGGCCGACCTCGCGCGGGGCCGTCGAGGCCTACCTGCTCGCCCGCAAGGAGCTGCGCCACGCCTGGGCCGGCGCCGGCGACCTGGCCCGCACCGTCGCGCTGTTCGAAGAAGCCAGCGCGCACGCGCCGTCCGACCCCGACGTGCTCGCCGGCTACGCGATGGCCCGCGCGCGCCGCCTCAACTACAACGGCGGCGGCGACCCGGGCGAGCCGACCGCGACCCTCGCGCTCGCGCAGCGGGCCGTCGACGCCGCGCCGCACCTCGGCGAGCCCTGGCTGGCGCTGGCGACCGTGCGCTTCGTGACCGGCGCCTGGCCCGAGGCGGTGGTGGCCCTGCGCGCCGCGCTCGACCGGGCCCCCGGCCTCGTCAAGGCCCACGAGATGCTGGCCAACCTGCAGCTCGAGGTCGGCCAGCTCGACGAGGGCATCTACCGCCTCGAGACGGTGCTCTCGCTCGACCCCATGGCGATCGGCGCGCGCGGCGACCTGGCCCGCGCGCTGGCCCTGCAGGGCCGCTGGGACCGCGCCGACATGCTGCTCACCCTGCCGGTCGAGCGCCCCGAGGACCGCTTCGTGCGCCTGGTCCTGCGCGCCCGCTTCGACCTGTGGCGCCGCTCGCAGGTCCACGACCTCTCGGAGGCGCCGGTCGGCCCGTTCGGCCCGCTGCTCGCCCACTACATCGCGACCGTGCGCACCGGCGTGTTCACCGACGCGGCCCGCGGCCACACCGAGCAGGCGCTGGCCGGCACCCCCCCGGGCTCGCGCGTGCGCCCGCTGCTGTGCCAGCTGCTGGCCGAGCAGTGCGCCTACGTCGGCGCCGACGAGCAGGCCCTCGCGGCCGTCGAGGCCGCCGCCGCCGCCACGCTCCACGACCTCAGCTGGCTGGAGCGCTGCCCGACCTTGCAGCGGCTGCGCGAGCACCCGCGGTTCGTCGCCGCCCGCGAGCGCGTGGCCGAACGCGTGCGCCCGGTGCTCGCGGCCCTGGCCTGAGCGCCGGCCGGCCGCGCGCCGCGGTATCCTGCGCGGCGATGGACCGCCACGACCTCGCCGGCCTGCTGCGCGGCACCCACCTGTTCGCCGAGCTCGACCCGCCGGCGCTGGCCGAGCTCGTCGCCGCATGTTCTTTGAGACAGGTGGCCCGCGGCGAGGTCGTCACCCGCGAGGGCGAGCCCGGCGACGCGGTCCACGTGGTCGTCGGCGGCGCCTTCACGGCCTCGGCCGCGGGCCCCGGCGGCGAGGTGACGCTCGCCGAGATGCGCCGCGGCGAGTACTTCGGGGAGATCGCCCTGCTCGAGCAGGGCCCGCGGACCGCGACCGTGCGCGCGAGCAGCGACGGCGCCGTCGCCTCGCTCGCGCGCGACGACCTGCGCCGCCTGCTCGACCGCCGGCCCGAGATCGAGGCGGCCCTGCTCGCCGGCCTGCGCACGCGCCTGGCCTGGTCGTCCGCGCGCGCCCGGCGGCCGCCCGACGCGCGCCTGCTCGAGCTGCTCGCCGGGTTCTTCCCCGGCCTGCCCGCCGAGGGCCACGACGCGCTGGCGGCCGAGCTCGAGTGGGTGACGCTGGCCCGCGGCGAGACCCTGATCCGCCAGGGCGACGCGGCCGACTGCCTGTACCTGCTCGTCGAGGGCCGGGTCAGCGTCGAGGTCGCCGACGCCGCCGGCCAGACCACGCTCGTCGGCGAGTCGGGCGCGGGCGAGACGATCGGCGAGATGGCCCTGATCTCGAGCGCCCCGCGCAGCGCCACCGTCAGCGCCGCCCGCGAGTGCAGCCTGCTCCGGCTGTCGCGCCGCGGCCTCGACCAGCTGGTCGCCCGCCACCCGCAGGCCGCCGCCACCCTCGCGCGCGGGCTGGTCGAGAAGATGAACCAGCGCACCCGCGCCCGCGCCGTGGTCGCCCAGCTGCGCGGGCGCCCGCCGGTCGGCCCCGACGAGTGCGAGGCCGTGGCCCACACGCCGAACCTCGTGCTGCGCAACCTGCGGATCACGCAGATGTACCACCGCCTGTCGCAGGAGCTGGCGCTGCTGATCGGCCGCGACGACGCCAACTGGTGCACCTTCGCCTGCAACGCCTCGAAGACTGCCGGCTACTCGATCCGCCGCGAGGAGCTGCCGCTCCACGACCTCCTGACCGCCGCCGGCCGCAGCCCCGCCCTCGCCGCGCTCGGCCGCGGCGTGATCGCCCTGGTCGACCGCACCGACCTGCCCGCGCTCGCGGCCGAGGTGCTCGACGCCGTCAGCGCGGCCATCTCGGCCGGCAACCTCAAGGTCTACGCCGAGCTCGCGCCGGTGTTCGCCCGCTTCGTCGCCGGCTTCCACGCCGTCGCCAGCCCCGACCCCGCGCGCCTGGCCGCGCTGACCGCGGACCTGCGCCGCGGCCCCAGCGAGCTCGGCGGCCAGGACCTGCTCGGCGAGGCCCTCGCTCACTACCACGCGGCGATGTTCGAGCCCTCGGCCAAGCGCAAGGCGGAGCTCATCCTGCTCGGCAACTGCAAGATCGGCCTGCACGAACAGACCCGCCTGCAGCCCAACATCGCCGAGGCCCTGGCCGCGCCGCTGACCGTCGGCCTGCGCGCACTACCCCGCGGCCGCCTCGCCGCCCGCCTCGAGGGCGAGCTGCTGCGCCGCGTCACCGGCGTGTGGCGCCGCCTCGTCACCGACAGCATGATGACCCTGCGCCTGCCGTACGGCGCCGTGCGCCTCGGCGCCGACCTGCCCGGCGCGGCCCGCATGCGCCTCTACGCCGACACCCTGCAGAGCCTCGAGCACCCCGAGCTGCGCCGGTTCGTGGCCCGCTTCGACCGCAGCGGCCCCGACATGCGCGGCAGCCGGGCCCGCGACTGGGGCGACCTCGACGACCGCATGAACTTCATCGTCAACCTGTTCCGCTCGCGCCAGAAGAACCTCGAGCTGTTCGACCAGCCGTTCCTGTTCGACCAGCGGCAGGAGATCGACGGCGGCCGCGTGCCCGCGGGCGCGCTGTGACCGCGCAGCCCCGCGCGCCGCTCGCCCGCGAGATCGTCTATCGTCGAGGCATGCGGGTGAGCCTCGGCGCGGCGGGGGTGGTGCTGGGGACGGGGATCGTCGGCGGGCTGCTGACCACCGAGCTGGCCGAGCCGGGGGTCTCGCGCTGGTGGTGGCCGGCGCTCGTGCGCGTGGCCTGGATCGGCGGCGGCGCGGCGCTGACGATCGCGGCGGCGCGCCGGACCCTGAGCGGCCGGGACCACGGCTACCTGCGATGGATGGCCTATACGCTCGCGGGCCTCGGCCTGTGGCTGTGCGTCAACCCGGCGCTCGACCTGCTTCAGGGCCCGCTGCAGGCCCGCGGCGCGCTGGCGGTGACGACCTGGGAGACCGACGAGACGACCCGCTCGGAGGCGGTGATCGAGCCCGAGGAGGGCCCCCGCGTGGTGTTCGCCCCGGCCGTCGGCGACGTGGCCCGGCTGCAGGCCTGCGACGGCGAGCGGTCGGAGGTGGTGCTGCTGCGCCACACCGGCAAGATCCTGGCGCTCCGCTGCGCCGAGTGAGCGGCCGCGGTTCGTCGCGCGGGCCCGCCTCACTGCGGCTCGAGCTTCGCGCAGCCGGCGAGGTCGGCGGTCCCGCTGTTGGTGGGGATCGGGTCGGGGTAGAGCAGCGTCTCGTTGAGGTCGGGCGGGGCCGCGAGGTCGAGGATGAAGATGTCGTCGACCCCGCGGATGTCCATGGCGATGATCCGCTCGGCCTCGCCGACGAACACGATGCCCGCCGCGTACAGGTCGTCGGGGCCGGCGACCGACGAGACGACAGTCGCGGTGTCGCGGTCGACCTCGAGGTAGCGGCTGAGCGGCTCCGGCGGCGGCGGGCCGGGGTCGTTGGCCGAGAGGAACATCGCCCCGTCGAAGCGGAACGCCACGTCGCTGACGTGGGTCGAGTACACCGTCACCGGCGTGTTGCCGGCCAGCAGCGGGTCCGGCCCGTCCACGAACTGGCCGGTGTCGGGGTCGACCGCGGCGATGCGCACCGCGGTGTTCTGGTTGAGCTCGTAGGTGTCGAACACGGTGACCCACAGCTCGGCGCTGTCGTTCATGGCCGCGCCCATGACCCACAGGCCGAGGCTCGGGCCGACCGGCGTCAGCTCGCCGGTCGCGGTGTCGACGGCGACCAGCCGGCTGCCCGCGTCGATGTCGGTGGTGTCGCCCGCGAACCCGAACACGGCGTTGCTCGGGTCGGTGAACATGGCGTCGAGGTGCTGCGGCTGGCCGCCCAGGGTGGTCGGCGGGCTCAGGGCGATGTGGCTGCCGTCGACCGAGAGGGTGGCGAGCCGGCAGTCGTTGGCGACCGGGCTCGGCTGGCCGAACGGCGCGCCGGGCGAGGCGCACTGGACCGCGTGGAACCCGGGGATGCAGGCCTCGCCCGCGCTCAGGCACAAGAACCCGCACTCGCTGAGGCAGGTCGAGCCGCAGCCGTCGTCGGCGTCGGCGTTGCCGTCGTCGCAGCCCTCGCCGGGGTCGATGGTGGCGTTGCCGCACAGCACCGGCACGACCATGCAGGCGCTGTCGCAGCCGTCGCCGTCGAACTGGTTGCCGTCGTCGCAGGCCTCGCCGGGCTCGACCACCGCGTTGCCGCACTCGGCGGGCGCGCCGCTGGTGCCGGTGCCGGTGCTCGCGGCGCCGCTGGTCCCGGTGGTGTCCGGATCGGCGGTGGTGGCCTCGCTCGTCGCGACGCTGGTGGCGGTCTCGGGGCCGGTGGTCGGCGAGGCCGCGGTCGTCGTGCCGGAAGACGAGGAGGAAGAAGCGTCGACGGCGGTGGTGTCGACGACGCCGCTGTCACCGGTGGCGCTCGAGGTCGGCAGATCGGCCGAGGTCTCGGTGCCGGTGCCCGGCTGGGTGGTGCCGGTCGTGGCGGCGGAGGTCGCGTCGCCGCCGCCGCTGTCGCCGCAGGCGGCGAGCGAGGCGACGAGACACCAGCGAGACATACGTAAAAAACAGGACATCGAGAGACTGTCCGCCCGGCCCGCAAGCCTGTCAAAACGCGGAGGAGGCGGCGGATCGTCCGCGACCCCGCGCGCGCGTGTGCGTGCGCGGGGCGACGCGGCGGACGGCGAGCGGAGGGGCTCCCCCCGCCCGCGCGGCCCGCTCGCCCTCACAGGTTGAGGCCGATGCCGATGCCGAGGTCGAGGCAGATGTCGGCGCCGACGTAGACCCCGCCGTCGCAGAACAGCGCGCCGTCGACGTCGCAGTCGGCGTGGCACTGGGCCATGACCTCGGCCTGGCAGGCGGCGAAGGCCTCGAGCGAGCAGTCGTGGCCGAGCTCGGCGTAGCACTTGGCCTCGACGGCGATCGGGTCGCAGGAGGCGTGGCACTCGGCG
>JAEUJW010000017.1 GCA_016793465.1 Myxococcales bacterium | reverse complement strand
CGGCGCATGCAATCAAAACCACATCTGCGAGCCCGACGAGTCGTACGAGGTGTGCCCGCAGGACTGCTACTGGCACAGCGAGGGCGCCGAGGTGTTCGGCAAGCCCTCGCTGCGCTCCGACGCCGGACCCTGGCCCGGCATCGCGCTCGCGCGATAGCCCCGCGATCCCGCCTACAGCTTCAGCACCATCAGCCGGATCTCCGTCATGTCCTCGATGGCGAAGCGCACCCCCTCGCGTCCGAGCCCGCTGTCCTTGACCCCGCCGTACGGCATGTGGTCGACCCGCCACGACGGCACATCATTAATAATGACCCCGCCGACATCGAGCACATCCCACGCGCGATACGCCCGCCGGATATCGTTGGTGAACACCCCCGCCTGCAGCCCGTAGCGGCTGGCGTTGACCCGGCGCAGCGCGTCCTCAAAATCGTCGAACGGCTCGAGCAGCGCGACCGGCCCGAACACTTCTTCAGCCGCCAGCGGCAGCTCGGGCGGCACGTCCTCGAGCAGCGCCGCCGGCATCATCACGCCCTCGCGGGTCCCGCCGCACAGCAGCTTCGCCCCGCCCTTCTTCGCCTCGGCGATCCACCCCTCGATGCGGATCGCCTCCTTCTCGCTGATGATCGGCCCGAGCGACGTGCTCTCCTGCTTCGGATCGCCGGCCACCAGCGCGTTCGCGGCCGCGATCAGCCGCCCGCGCAGCGCCGTGTACAGCGAGCGGTGGGCCAGGATCCGCTGCACGCTGATGCAGCTCTGGCCCGACTGGTAGTACGCCCCGAAGCAGAGGCGGGGGACCACCGCGTCGAGATCGGCCCCCTCGTCGACGATGCACGCCGCGTTGCCGCCGAGCTCGAGCACCACCTTCTTCTTGCCCGCCTTCGCCTTCAGCGCCCAGCCGACGTCCGGCGACCCGGTGAAGCTCAGCAGCTTGAACCTCTCGTCGGTCGTGAGCTGCTCGGCGCCCTCGCGCGGGCACGGCAGGATCGACCACGACCCGCGCGGCAGATCGGTCTCGGCCAGCACCTCGCCGATGAGCAGCGCCCCGATCGGCGTCAGGCTCGCGGGTTTGAGCACGAACGGGCAGCCCGCCGCGATCGCCGGCGCCACCTTGTGGGCCGCCAGGTTGAGCGGGAAGTTGAACGGCGAGATCAGCGACACCGGCCCGATCGGCACCCGCTTCCACTGCCCGCGGTAGCCGTCCGCGCGCGCGCTGATGTCGAGCGGCACCACCTCGCCGCCGATGCGCGTCGCCTCCTCGGCCGCCACCTTGAACGTGTCGACCAGCCGCGTCACCTCGCCCTTGCTGTCTTTGATGGTCTTGCCCGCCTCGACGCACAGCGCGTACGCCAGCTCCTCGCTGCGCTCCTGAAACCGCCTGGCGCAGTGCTGCAGCACCGCCGCCTTCCTGTACGACGGCAACGCGGCCATCGCCGCGGCCGCGTCGGCGGCCAGGCCGATCGCCCGGTCGATCGCCCGCGCGTCGGCCAGCGCCACCCGCGTCGCCACCTCGCCGGTGAACTTGTCGTGGACCGCGAGGTCCTGGTTCGGCTGCTGTGCCTCGCCGCCGAGGTAGTAGGGATACGACTGTCGCAGCATGGCCAACACTTAGCAGTCGACGCCGACGGCCGCCACACGCCGCGGGCGGGCCGCTCAGCGCAGCTGTACGCCGCGCACCAGCGCCGCGCGGACCGGGCCGGCGTCGCGGCGGAACGCCAGCGCGTCGAACAGCGCCGCGCCGCCGGCCTCGGCCGGCACGTCGACCGCCACGAGGTCGGCCTCGAACCCCGGCGCCACGCAGCCGATCACCCCGCCGAGCCCGAGCGCGCGGGCTCCGCCGCGCGTCGCGTGCCACACCAGCGCCTCCGCCTCGACGCGCGAGCCCACGATCAGCGACGCGTCGTGGGCCGCCGCCATCACCTGTCGCAGCGAGAAGCTGCGCCCCGCCCCGACGTCCGTGCCGAGCCCGACCCGCAGCCCGCGCCGCGTCGCCGCCCGCAGCGGCATGCAGCCGCTCCCGAGGAAGAAGTTGCTGTCGGGGCAGTGGGCCACCGCCGCGTCCTGCGCGGCCATGCGGTCCCATGTCTCTTCGGACAGGTGGACACAGTGCGCGAACAGCGAGCGCGCCCCGCCGAGCCCGTGATCCTCGTACACCCCGAGGTAGTCGCGCGCCGCCGGGAACGCCGCCGCCGTGGCGGCGATCTCCGCCGTGTTCTCGGCCAGGTGGGTCTGCACCGGCAGCGCGTGGCGCTCCGCCAGGCGGCCGGCCGCGCGCAGCAGCCCCGGCGTGCAGCTGAGGGCGAACCGCGGCGTCACGCAGAACTGCAGGCGCCCGCCGTCGTGCCCGTGCCAGCGGGCGACCAGCGACTCGCAGGCCGCGATCGCCTCGTCGGCCGCGAGCAGCACGTCCGCCGGCGCCCCGCGGTCCATCAGCGTCAGCCCGGCGAACCCGCGCAGCCCGCGGCGGTCGAGCGCCGCGAACAGCACCTCGGCCGCGACCGGGTGGCTCGACGAGTAGATCGACGCGCAGGTGGTGCCCTGGCGGATCATCGCCTCGCAGAACTCCTCGGCCACCGCCGCCGCGTAGGCCGCCGCGGCGAAGCGCGCCTCCTCGGGGAACACCGACCGCTCGAGCCACGGCAGCAGCGGCCCGCTCGCGCTGCCGAGCACCCGCGTCTGTGGGAAGTGCACGTGCGTGTCGACGAACCCCGGCAGCAGCACCGCCCCCGGGAACGTCTCGGCGACCGCGCAGCCCGGCGGCGCGTCGTCGACCGCGGCGATCTTGCCGTCCTCGCCGATCGTCACCAGCGCGTCGGCCAGCACCTCCACGCGCGGCTCGTCCGGGCGCGGACGCAGCACGCGCCCGCGGAGGACCCGCGGCTCGCTCACGACCCGCACCCCGTCGGAGGCACCGCGCCCTCGGGCGTGCCGTCGCTGATCGAGATCGCCGCGGTCGTCACCTTCGCCCCGCAGCTCCACCGCACCGCCGGGCTGTAGCAGCGCGCGCACGTCAGGTGGTCGATCGCCGCCTCGGAGCCGGTCAACACCTCGACCGCCGCGTCGCCGCCGGCGTTGCGCAGCGTCACGTGCTGCAGCAGGTTGCCCGTCGACCTCGCGTGCAGGCGGACCGCGTCCCAGGTGCCGCGGCGGTCGTTCTGCCCGACCAGCAGGATCGGCTTCTCGGCCAGCCCCTCCATGCGCAGCGTCCCGCCGTCGATCTCCCCGACCGACAGCGTGAAGCCGTCGCGCACCCGGATCTCCACCCCGGGGTCGATCGTCAGCCTGGCCCGGTTGTCGACGTCGATCGGGCCCGTGACCATGAGCGGCTCGCCGAGGTCGCGCCAGCGGGCGGCCCGCTCGATCGTCCCGCCCTCGACGATGATCTGCCCCGAGCCCAGGTCGTTGCCCTCGCCGATGTAGCCGTAGGCCTGCGCCGACACGTCGAGCGCCGGCGACGAGCGCTCCCACTTGTTGCGCGCGAACACCGGCACCCGCAGGTCCGAGCCCTGCAGCACCACCCCGCCGCCGTTGTCCCGGAACAGGCAGTCCTGGATCGACAGCGAGGCCTCGCTGTTGGCGAACAGCACCCCGCGGTCGGCGCGGCGGCTGCCGTATTCGAACCGGGCGTGGCTGAAGCTCGCGCTGGCGTTCTTGTAGAGGTTGACCCCGCGCCACGCGCCCGCGGTCTGCATCGTCGCCGAGGTGAACACGATCGGCTGCTCCGCCGTGCCCTCCGCGCGCAGCACCCCCGCGTGGTAGTAGCCGACGTTCAAGTAGGCGTCCTCGTCGAAGCGCAGGATCGTGCCCGGCGCCAGCTCGACCAGCGCCTCGAGGTCGTCGGCCGAGCCGGCGATCTCGACCGCCCCGCCGATCACGTACGGCACCCCGGGGTCGCTCCAGCGCACCCGCTCGCGCACGATGCCGGACAGCACGTGGATCGTCGTGCCCTCGGGGAACACGTTGTCCGGCGCCACCGCCGAGACCGAGCCCGGCGGCAGGAACATGTTGACCTTGGCCGTCATGCGCTCGACCTTGTTGCCCGAGAAGCTGGTCAAGCTGCCCTTTTGCGAGACGTGCACGGCCACGTCGAGGCCGTCGCGGATCACCGAGTCGTCGATCGTGACGTCCTCGGCCAGCACGTAGATCGGCCCGCGGATGCCCTGCCCGCCGAACTCGATGTGCAGCCCGGCGATGCGCGACCCGTCGGCGTGCTCGTAGAGGTACAGGCCCTTCCACGCGCCCGCCGCCTTCTTCTCGGTCGACGTGAACAGCACCGGCTGCTCGCGCGTGCCCTGCACCACCAGCTTGGCCGCCTGGCGGTAGCCGACCGTCAGCTCGGCCTCCGGCTCGAACGCCAGGGTCGCGCCCGCCTCGATCGTCAGGGTGCCCGCGTCGACGCGGTAGCCCTTCTTCACCCGCACCACCCCGCAGCTCGCTTTGATCACTCGGTCGGTCAGGTCGGGCGTCTCGAGCGCGTCCGGGCAGGTCGTGGTCGCCGTCGGCCGCCGCGGCGTCGGCGCAGCCTCGACCACGGGCGCCGGGGCCGGCTTCGCCTCGTCCACCGGCCGCTCCGGCGCGGACTCGCAGCCCGCCGGCGCCGCCAGCAGGCCCGCGAGGCCCACGAGGCCCACGAGGCCCTTTCGGCGACGACGCATCGTACGCCCCTTCTACACCGGGTCCGCGGCCATTTCCACCCCGCCGCCGCCGGGCGCGGGCCCGCCCGTGGTATTTTCGCGGCCGCCTTGACCCCGGACCTGTCCCGAGAGTCAGCCCCCCGCCGCGACCCGGTCGTGCGCGCCGACGGCCTGTCCGTGGTCTTCGGCCGCGCCCCCGCCCTCCTCGACGTCGACCTCGAGCTGCGCCGCGGCGAGTTCGTGGCCGTCGTCGGCCCGTCCGGCGGCGGCAAGTCGACCCTGCTGCGGGCCGTCGCCGGCCTCGTCCGCGCCCGCGGCCGCCTCGAGCGCCCCGGGCCCCCGCCCGCCTTCGTGTTCCAGGACCCCACCCTGCTGCCGTGGCGCAGCGTCCTCGCCAACGTGCGCCTGCCCCTCGAGCTGCTGCGCGAGCCCGGCGACCTCGACGCCCGCGCGCGCGCCGCCCTCGCCCTCGTCGGCCTCGAGCGCGCCGCCGGGGCCCGCCCCGACCAGCTGTCCGGCGGCATGCGCATGCGCGTCGCCCTCGCCCGCGCCCTCGTCGTCCGCCCCGCCCTCCTCCTGCTCGACGAGCCGTTCGCCGCCCTCGACGAACCGACCCGCGCCGCCCTCGGCGACGAGCTGCTGCGCCTGTGGCAGCGCGACGGCTTCGCCGCCCTCGCCGTCACCCACAACCTCGCCGAGGCCGTGCACCTCGCCGACCGCGTGCTCGTGCTCCGCGACCACCGCCTGGTCCACGAGCACCGCGTCGACCTCCCGCGCCCGCGCCCGCCCGGCCTGCAGGACACCCCCGGCTTCACCGCCGAGGTCGCCGCCGTGCGCCGGCACCTGCAGGTGCCGGCGTGATCACACCTGACCCGAAGGACATCCCCGGCGCGCCTGTCCCCGCGGACAGCCCCGACGAACCTGTCCCCACGGACAGCCCCGACGAACCTGTCCCCACGGACAGCCCCGCATATCCCGCTCATTCGGACAGCCCCGACGGACCTGCCCCCGAGGACAGCCTGCTCGCCCGCCTCGCCCCCCCGCTGCTCGTGTTCGCCGGGTTCGTGCTGCTGTGGCAGCTGGCCTGCTCGCTGCTCGCCGTCCCGGCCTACCTCGTGCCGGCGCCCCTGCGCGTGCTCGCGGCCGCCCGCGCGGCCGCCCGCGTGCTGCTCGAGGGGGCGGCCTGGACCGCCCTCGCCGCCCTGCTGGCCTTCGCCATCAGCCTCGCGCTCGGCACCCTGGTGGCGATCGCGTTCTCGCAGTCGCGCGCCCTGGCCCGCAGCCTCTACCCCTACGCGATCTTCCTGCAGACCGTCCCCATCGTCGCCGTCGCCCCGCTGCTGGTCATATGGTTCGGCACCGGCCTCGTCAGCATCGTCCTCATCGCCGTGACGATCAGCCTGTTCCCCGTGATCACCAACGGCACCACCGGCCTGACCCGCGTCGACCCCAACTACCTCGACCTGTTCGCCCTCCACCGCGCCAGCCGCCTGCAGATTTTGTTGAAGCTGCGCCTCCCGGGCGCGGTGCCCTACCTCGTCACCGGCGCCAAGATCTCGAGCGGCCTGGCGGTGCTCGGGGCGATCGTCGGCGAGTTCTTCGCCGGCTACGGCCCGGGCGCCCGCGGCCTCGGCTACCTCATCCTCCAGTACTCCGGCCAGCTGAAGACCGCCGAGCTGTTCGCCGCCATCTTCGCGGCCACCCTGCTCGGGCTCGGCCTGTTCGCCGCCGTCGGCCTCGCGGGCGAGCGCGTGCTCCGGCGCTTCCGCGGCCGCGAGCGCGACGCCTGAGCTTCCCGTCCGCCCGGCGCCCGCATACCATCGCCGCATGCGACTCGCCCGCCGCGCCCTCGCCGTCCCGCTGCTCGCCGCCGGCCTCGTCGCCGGCCTCGCCGCCCCCGCCTGCCACGGCGGCCCCTGCGACGAGTGGCAGGACGCCGAGCCCGTCGACCTCGGCGTCGGCGACGACCTCTACGCCGTCGCCGCGCTCGACGACCACTTCTTCGCCGTCGGCGCCGGCGGCACGATCGTCGAGTCGAGGGCCGGCGTCGTCAGCGTGCACCGCCCGGTCACCAGCGAGCTGCGCGCGGTCGCCGTCGTCGACGAGCGCGTCGTCGCCGTCGGCGACCGCGGCACGCTCGTGCGCCGCGACCTCGACGGCGGCGCCGACTGGCAGGTCATCGACCTCGGCCTCGCCGCCAACCTCCACGCGATCGCCGACGACGGCGCGATCACCGTGGTCGCCGGCGACGACGTCGTGCTCGTCCACGACCGCGACACCGACGCGTGGTCCGAGGCCCCGCCGCCCGGCCCGGGCTGGGGCGCGCTGCGCGTCGCCAGCGTCGGCGGCGGCAGCTACCACGTGTTCGGCCTGGCCGGCGCGGCCTGGACCGCCCTCGTCGATCCCCGCGACCCGTGGGAGGAGATCGACGTGGCGACCGACGCCGACCTGCTCGCCGGCACCGACGAGTTCGTGTTCGGCACCGGCGGCACCATCCTCGGCCTCAGCCTGCAGGGCACCTGGTCCGCGGAGCAGCTCGCCGACGGCGCCCCGCGCCCGGACTACATCGCCGCCGCCGGCCGGGCCACCGCCCTGTCCGCCGACGGCCGCGTGTTCACCTACGGCGTCGAGCTCGTCGAAGAGTTCGGCCTCGGCGACGGCGTCACCGCGATCTTCACCACCGACGACGGCGACGGCGGCACCGTGCTGCTCGCCGTCGGCCTCGGCGGACGCGCCGTCCGCCGCCGCTACGAGGCCTGCTAGACCTGTTACCCTCGCCTCGTGCTCTCGCGCCGGACCGCCCTCGCCGCCTCGCTCCTGCCGCTCGCCGGCGCCTGCTCCAAAGGACAGCCTGGCGCCCTGACCCTCAGCCTCGACTGGTACCCCGAGGCCGAGCACGGCGGCTTCATCGCCGCCGACGTGCACGGCGAGTACGCCGCCGAGGGCCTCGACGTCACCATCGTGCCCGGCCGCCACGACAGCCCCGTGCTCCCGCAGGTGGCCACCGGCCGCAGCGCCTTCGGCATCGCCGACGCCGCCAGCGTGCTCACCGCCCGCGCGCAGCAGGCCCCGGTCGTCGCCGTCTACGCCGCCTTCGCCCACAACCCGCGCTGCATCATGGTCCACGACGCCGGCCCGAGGACCCTCGCCGAGCTCGCCGGCCGCACCGTCGCCATGAACGCCCACGAGGCCTTCGCCCAGTACCTCGAGCGCCGCCTCGCCGTCCGCGACCTCACCGTCGTGCCTTACACCGGCAGCGTCGCCCCCTTCCTCGCCGACCCCGCGCTCGCCCAGCAGGCCTACGTGTTCAGCGAGCCGATCGTGGCCGCCCGCAACGGCGTGGCCGCCCGCTGCCTCATGATCTCCGAGCTCGGCTGGGACCCGTACGCCGGCCTGCTCGTCACCTCCGAGCAGCTGATCGCCGGCGACCCCGAGCGCGTGCGCCGGTTCGTCGCCGCCGTGCACCGCGGCTGGACCCGCTACCTCGCCGACCCGGCCGCGACCCACGCGCGGATCCACCAGCTAAACCCCGAGATGGACCAGGACACGCTCACGCGCAGCGCCGCCGCCCTGCGCCCGCTCGCCGGCGACGGCCGCATGACCCCGGAGCGCTGGCAGACCCTCCACGAGCAGTCGCTCGAGCTCGGCCTCTACGACGCCGCCGGCGTGTCCCCCGGCGACGCCTTCACCGACCGTTTCCTGCCCGCCTGAGCCCGCGAACGCCGCCTCACGGCGCCGGCCGATCCGCCCGCGCGCGCCCGGCGTATCGCCCGCCGCAGTGTCCGGAGCCACCGCCCACGCACCCGAGCCCCCGCCGCCCGACGCCGACGTCACGGCCGTCGCCGCCATGGCCCGCGGCGACACCGAGGGCCTCGCGGCCCTCTACGGCCGCTACGCCGCGATCATGCTGGCGACCGCCCGCCGCATCCTCGGCGACCCGCGCGGCGCCGAGGACGTCGTGCACGACGTGTTCCTCGAGGCCTGGCGACAGGCCGTCACCTACGACCCCGCCCGCGGCAGCGTGCGCACCTGGCTGCTGGTCCGCCTGCGCAGCCGGGCCCTCGACCGCTGCCGCGCCGCCGCCCTGCGCCGCACCGTCGCCGAGCTGCCCGAGACCGCCGACGACGACGACGCCAGCGAGCTCCCCGACCACCAGCGCCTGCGCATGGTCCTCCGCGCCCTCCCCGACGAGCAGCGCGCCGTGCTCGAGCACGCCTACTTCGCCGGCCTGTCCGCCAGCGAGATCGCCGCCGAGCTGCGCATCCCCATCGGCACCGTCAAGTCCCGCCTCGGCGCCGCCCTGAAGAAACTCCGCGCCGCGCTGTCCGCCGGCAGCAAGGAGCGCCCGTGAACCACATCGACGACGACACGCTCCTGGACCTGGCCCTCGGGACAGGCGAACACCGCCACCTCGCGACCTGCGCCGACTGCCGCGCCGCCCTCGACGAGCTCCGCGAGGCCGTGCACCTGCTCGCGTTCGCCGCGCCCCCGCACGCGCCGCCGCCGGCCCTGCGCGCGCGCCTGCTGGCCGCCGTCGCCGGGCCGATCACCGACCACCGCGCCCGCGTCGCCGCGCTGCTGGGCCTCCCGCAGGCCCACGTCGACGACGTGCTCGACCGCGTGCACCGCGGCGTCGCCGCCTGGACCCCGGTGCTGCCCGACATCGACCTCCTGCGCTTCACCGCCGCGGGCCCGCGCGAGGCCGGCCTCATCCGCGTGGCCCCCGGCGCGAAGTTCCCCTACCACCGCCACCTCGGCGACGAGCGCGTGGTCGTGCTGCAGGGCTCGTGCAGCGACAGCGGCGGCCGCCAGCTCGGCCCCGGCGACGAGATCCACCACACCGTCGGCACCGGCCACCACCTCGAGATCCACCCCGGCCCCGCGCTCGTGTTCGCGTTCCTGTCCGACGGCAGCGACTTCGCCGCCCTGCCCTGAAGGACAGGTGCGCTCGCAGGTTCGCCCGCGCCGCGTCACGTCTCCGCGCCGCGCTCATCGCCACGACCGCGCGGCGCGCGATCCGAGTGATCTCCACGCGATCAACAGACCCGCGTAGGATGAAACCACCTCGCGGCGTCTCGGCCATCTCGAGACTCGAAACCGACACGGTGGGTGGCGGTACCCAGGGCCGGACGTCGCGGGGTCGGTAGCTGCGCCCCGGCCATCTCGAGACTCGAAACCGTCGCGGTGGGCGACGGAACCCCGGGCCGGGGCGCAGCGCCGGCGTTCGTCGCCGAGCCCGCCGCGCTGCACGTGCGAGCGACCCGCGCTACAGTCGCCGCCTGATCTGGCCCTTCGACCACCTCGCCGACGCGCTCGCCGCCGGCCTCGCGCGCGCCGAGGCCGACCTCGCCGCCGAGCAGGCCGTGCACGGCCTCGACGTGCTCCGCGAGCTCGACCTCCACCCGGTCCTCCACGCCGCCCTGCGCGCCGCCGGCTGGGGCGTCGCCCCCGAGCAACGCTTCCCCCGCGACCGCGTGCACCGCCGCCGCAGCGTCGGCGCGCGCTGCGACATCGTCGTCACCCCGGGCGGCCTCCCGCTCGCCGACGACGCCGCCCAGCTCGGCCTGTTCGACCCGGCCCGCAGCGTCGCCCTCGGCGACGCGCTCTGGCTGGAGATCAAGACCGTCGCCCAGCACCACCCGCTCGGCCCCCACCGCAACTACGCCGCCGCGCTCCAGGGCCCCGTGTGGCGAGACGTCCGCAAGCTCGTCGACGATCCGCAGATCCGCCACGCCGGCGTCGCCCTCGTGCTGTTCACCGCCGATCACGCCGTCGCCGCCCACGACCTCGACGTGTGGGCCCACGGCGCCCGCACCCGCGGCCTCCCGATCTCCCCGCGCGAGCAGCGGAGCGTCGCCATCGCCGACCGCATCGGCAACCGCCTGTGCACCGTCGCCCTGTTCCCGATCCAGCCCTACACCCTCGTCTGATCGGCGTTTGACAGCGTTCCCCGCGGCGCATAGCGTCCCCGCCATGCAGCTTCGCTTGACCTTCCTGCCCCTGCTCGTCGCCCTCGCCTGCGGCACGCCCGACGACGGCACCGCCACCGCCGACACCACCGCTCCCTCGTCGACCTCCGCCGCGACCGCCGACACCACCGCGGACACCGGCGCCGGCACCACCGCCGCGTCGACCACCGACGCGCCGACCTCGTCCGGCGGCCAGACCGCCACCGGCGACGCCGCCACCGGGGATCACGGCCACACCACCCTCACCACCGTCCCCGAGACCACGACCAACGCCAGCGTCACCACCGGCGACGACACCTCGACCGGCGACGGCTCGACCGGCGACACCTCGACCGGCGGCGTCGACTTCGAGCGCTTCCGCCTCGGCCGCGCCGCCGGCCCGTGCCCGCCGATGGCCGACTGCGACGGCTTCATCGAGCTGCTCGCCGACGGCCTGCTGCGCGTCGAGCCGTTCGGCGAGGTCGGCAACCCCGTCACCGAGGTGCAGATCGATCAGGCCGACCTCGACGCCGCCGTGCCGGTGTTCACCGCCCCCGCGCTGCTCGCCCTGCTCGACGGCCCCGACCCCGCCTGCGACCCGCCGACCGACATCTTCGAGGACATGCTCAGCGCCGTCGCCGGCGACGAGCACCAGGCCACGACCACCTTCTGCATGCAGCCGCCGATCGCCGCCGCCCGCGACATGGCCGACACGCTGCAGATGAAGTACGCCCCCTGACCCCGGAGGCGCCGCGCCCTATTTCACGAAGTTGAGGTGGTAGTGCGGCGTCGCCGTGTCGCTCTCGTCGACCACCTCGATGTCCATGCGCCGCGCCAATTTCTTGAAGGTCGTGCGGTCCGCGCTCGACATGTCGACGCAGCGCACGTCGACCGCGCCCTCGCGCAGGTGCTTCGACACGTAGTCGCCGACCGCGACCTGGGCCGCGATCACCTCGGTGATGCGCGCCAGCGTGGTCTCGCGGTCGGCCTTGCGCTTGCGGGCCGCCTGCCAGGCCGCGCGGACCGCCTGCGCCGCCTTGCGGTTGGCGTACACCCGCAGCAGATCGTCGCCCCGCTCGAGGTTGCGGAGCATCAGCGCCGCCTGCACCGCGGGCCGGCGGGTGCCATCGGTGATCGTCAGCCCGCGCCCGGTCGCCGCCCGGAACGCCTCCGCCAGCGCCTGCAGCCGCGGCAGCACCGGCGCCGGGATCTCCACCCCTTCGGTGGTCTCGTACGCCGGCGTCGGGGCACCCCCGGCCAGCAGCAGCGCCAGCACGACCTGCAGCACGGGACCACCCTACAGCATCCGCGACCGGGTAGGATCCCCCGCCATGACGCGCCTCCCCGGCCTCGCCTTCGTCCTGCTCGCCTGCGGCGCGCCCCCGCCCGCCAAGACCGAAGCCAAACCCGACCCCGCGCCGGCCAAACCCGACGCCACGCCCGCGCCCGCGCCGACCACCCCCGACGCCCCGTTCGCCACCCCCAAGGCCAAGCCCCCGCCCGCGCCCGAGGGCGCCGTCCTGCTCGACCCGCCGCTCTACGTCCAGCGCTGCGATCCCGCCCACCCGTGCAAGAAGCTGCTGCAGCCGGCCGGCGAGACCCACTGCCGCGAGCTCAAGCTCGGCGGCCTCGCGAACTGGCGCCTGCCCGATCGCGAGGAGGCCAAGCGGTTCGCCGGCAACGCCGAGCTCGCCGACCTCGACGGCTTCCACTGGACGCGCACCGCCTTCGCCGAGGACGGCGCCCAGGCCTGGATCTTCGACCCGAAGTCCGGCCAGGAGACGACCATCCCCCGCACCCGCAAGCCCTTCACCGTCCGCTGCGTGATCGACCCGTGAGCCGCGCGCCCCGTGATAAGGTCGCCGCCCCCATGCGGCCCGTCCTCCTCGCCGCCGCGCTCGCGGCCTGCAGCCCGCCGAGCGGCGCCGGCACCACCTCGGGCGCCAGCACCTCGACCTCCACCTCTTCCACCGGCGACGCCCCGACCTCCACCGGCACCACCGACGCCTGCGACGGCAGCGCCGACTGCGAGACCGACGCCATCTGCGTCGCCGACTACTCCCCCAGCCCCGACCCCGACGACCCCGGCACCCGCGGACCCGCCGCCTGCACCGACCTCGGCGCCTGCATCGGCCCGCTCGACCTGGGGCGCTGGTGCTTCGACCACCAGGGCTGCTGCGAGTCGCTGCGCTGCCGCACCGCCGACGGCGTGTGCGAGCCCCCCGAGCTCGGCCAGACCGGCGGCGAGACCACCGGCACGACCTCCACCTCGACCACCGGCGGCGAGACCACCGGCGAGACCACCGGCGTCGCCTCCGAGACCGACACCACCGGCCCGGACACGACCAGCGCGAGCGGCTGACTGCACGCATGCCCAGGACCGACCCCGGGCCGCTCGCCGTAGTTCAGCCGACCCGATAATTGTGCGCGAGACGAACGTACTTGCCCGCCAAGCGCCGGTGAAAGTCCTCGTCCTCCGCGGTCAACGTCTTGACGACTCGCCCCGGCACCCCGACCACCAGGCTGTGCGGAGGGATCACCGTGCCCGCGGTGACGAGCGCGCACGACCCGATCACCGAGCCCTCGCCGATCACCGCGTCGTCGAGGATCGTCGCCTGGATCCCGACCAGCGTGCCACCGCCGATCTTGCAGCCGTGGATCACCGCGCGGTGTCCGATCACCACCTCCTCCGCGACGAACGTCCCGCTGCGATCGCCCAGGTGGACCACGCTGCCGTCCTGCACGTTGCTGCGCTCGCGGATCTCGATGCGGTTGACGTCCCCGCGGAGCACGCAGCCGTACCACACGCTCACCTCCTCGCCGAGGTGCACGTCCCCGATCACCGCCGCACCCGCGGCGATGCGCACGTTCGCCGCGACCTCGGGCACGCGTTCGAGATAGCGCTCGAGGACGGCGCCGGGAAATCGAGTCCGCAGCGCCTGCAACGCCGCCTCGAGCTGTGCCGCGCCCGCGGGCGGGCCCGCGACGACGCTCACCGAATCCACCTCAGGACGTGCCCTCATGCCCGCAGCATAGCGGTCCTTGCCGTGGGGCTTGCCATGGGTACAGGCGATCGCGTAGAAAAACCCGGTGGCCGCATCGTCTACGCGATCCAAACCCGCCGCCAAAAAAACCGCTGCCAAGGCCGCTGCCAAGGCGACGGTGAAGAAGGTCGGCAAAGTCGCCGCCAAGGCCGCCGCCAAGCCGGCCGCCAAGGCCGCGAGCAAGCCCGCCGCCAAGAAGGTCGCCGCCAAGGCCGAGGCCAAGCAAAAGCCCGAAGCCAAGGCCAAGCCCGAAGCCAAGGTCGAGACCAAGAAGCCCGAGGCCAAGAAGCCCGAGGCCAAGAAGCCCGAGGCCAAGCCCGCCGCCAAACCCGCCGCCAAGAAGCCCGAGGCCAGGGCCAAGCCGTCCAAGCCCGCCCCGGCCCCCGCCCCCGAGATCGACGACGACGACCTCACGCCGGCGATCAGCAGCCGCCCGACCGCGCCGGCGCCCGAGCTCCCGCAGGACCTCGCCGACGTCGCCGCCTCGCAGGCCCAGCCCGAGCTGCCCACGACCCCGCGCAAGAAGAGCGTGCTCGAGGTCGCCGAGGAGGATGACGACTTCGACGCCGAGCCCCCGCTGCCGACCGCCGACGACATCCACGGCCTGCTCGACCGCCTGCGCAAGGTGGCCCAGTTCGGCGGCGACGCGCTCGAGGAGCTGCCCCGCCTGATCGAGCAGCTCGAGCAGATCGACGACCCCGCGGTCATGCCGCGCCTGCTCGCCCTGCTCGAGGACAACGACCCCTACGGGATCTACTGGAACGTCCTCTACGTGCTCGAGAAGTTCGACGACGCCTACCTGCGCGCCCTGCTCGGCGGCGTCGAGGCGCTCTACGCCCGCGCCCCGCAGTGGGCGTACACCTGCGTGATCCGCATCCTCAACACCCGCGGCGACGAGGACGACTGCACCGCCGCGTTCGAGCGCCTGGTCAACGAGGGCCCGGAGAGCACCCGCACGCTGGTCCTGCAGATCCTCCGCGAGCTCGCCAACGACCCCGACACCGACGCCGACCAGAAGCAGAACATCGCCCGCACGATCACCGCCATCGGCGGTGCGTCCGCCGCGGAGTGACCTCAGTCCACATCATGGCAGCGCCTCCCCCGCTCCGCGCGGAGCAGTGCACCACGGCGGTGCAGACCGCCGACATCCCCGACGCCGTCGCCACCGCACCCGACGCCCTCGACGCCCGCATCGCCTCCCAGCGCCGCGCCGTCGAGGCGCTCCGGCGCGGCCTGACCGAGCGCACGCCCGGCTTCAACGTCGCCGTCGTCGGCCCGCGCGGCACCGGCCGCACGTTCACCGCCGTCGCCCTCGCCCGCAAGGAGGCCGCCCGCCGCGGCGCCCCCCGCGACCTCGTCCTCCTCACCAACCCCCGCTGGCCCCTCGAGCCTGTCCCCGCGTTCCTGCCCGCAGGGACAGGTCCGAGCTTCGTCCGCGCCATGGAGGAGCTCCACGCCCGCCTCGAGGCCGCCATCCACGGCGTGTTCGAGGGCCGGGTCCGCAGCCGCCTGCAGCTCGAGGTCCACCGCGAGCAGAGCGCCGCCGAGCGCAAGCTCCACGACGCGCTCGGCAAGGTCGCCGCGACCCACGGCCTCGCGCTCGTCGCCAGCGACGACGGCTTCGACTTCGTCCCGCTCGAGGACGAGACCGAGGGCGAGCAGGCCAACCCGGCCCCCGCCGAGCCCGAGCCCGAGCCCGAGCCCGACGCCGATCCCGAGTCCGATCCCGACGCCGATCCCGACGCCGAGCCCGGCCCCGCCTCCGCCGAGGGCGAGGAGCGCGCCGGCGTCAGCCGCCAGTACCTCGACGCGATCGAGTCGCTGCGCCCGCACGTCGAGGAGACCCAGCGCCAGCTCGCCCTGCTCGAGGCCGAGAGCAACGCCTCGATGCTGCACCGCCAGCGCGAGGCCCTGCGCCGCGACATCGAGGCCAGCTTCCTCGCCATCCCGCAGCGGGCCCTGCCGACCGTGCAGGTCCAGCAGGCCGTCGCCGAGCTGCACACCCACCTGCGCGACCTCTACCACCTCGAGGAGGGCCACCATCTCCCGCTGACCTCGGCCGCGCTGCCCTCGGGCCTGGTGATCCCCACCCTGCTGGTGACCGGCGCCGAGGGCGAGGCCGCGCCGATCGTGCACGCCCAGAGCGTCACGCTCTCGGGCCTGTTCGGCCGCGTCGTCGCCGGCAGCGGCGAGGGCCGCTACCCCGAGCCCGGCACGATCCTCGCCGGCGACCTCCACCGCGCCAACGGCGGCTTCCTCATCATCGACGCCGAGGCTTTGATTAAACGCGAGCGGGTGTACGAGCACCTGAAGGCCTGCCTGCTCGCGCGCTCGATCCAGCCCTACGAGGACGGCGACGGCCCGCCCGCCCTGCGCGTGCAGCCGGTCGACCTCGACGTCAAGGTCGTGCTCGTCGCCGACCCCGACCTCATCACCCAGCTGCAGGAGCTCGACCCCGAGTTCTCGCGCCTGTTCAAGATCAGGGCCGACTTCGCCGACGACATGTCGATCGACGAGGGCATGCGCGTGTACCCCGGCGTCGCCGCCTGGCTGGCCCAGAACCGCGGCCTCGGCCGCTGCTCGCGCAGCGCGGTCGCCTTCCTCATGCACTACGGCGCCCGCCTCGCCGAGGACCAGCACCGCCTGACCACCAACCTCGGCCGCCTCAGCGACCTCATCGCCGAGGCCACCTCGCTCGCGCCCGGCGCCGACGAGCTCACCGACGAGCACCTGAAGGCCGCGGTCCGCCTCATGCGCGACCGCCAGGGCCAGCTGCGCGACCGCCTGCTCGACATGCACCGCCACGGCCAGATCCGGGTCGAGCTGTCCGGCGCGCACATCGGCCAGATCAACGGCCTCGCGGTCGTCAGCGACGGGTTCCAGTCGGTCGGTCGCCCCTGCCGCGTCACCGCCGTGACCTACGCCGGCAACCAGGGCCCGCTGAACATCGAGCGCGAGGTCGAGATGTCGGGCCCGATCCACTCGAAGGGCGTGCTCATCCTCAGCGGCTACCTCCACGACCGCATCGCCCGCGACCACCCGCTCAGCTTCGGCGCCTCGGTGGTGTTCGAACAGACCTACATGCCGATCGAGGGCGACAGCGCCTCGACCGCCGAGCTGTTCGCGCTGCTCTCGAGCCTGGCCCGCATGCCCGCCCGCCAGGACATCGGCGTGACCGGCAGCGTCGACCAGCGCGGCCGCGTGCTCCCGGTCGGCGGCGTCAACGAGAAGGTCGAGGGCTTCTTCGAGGTCTGCAACGCCCACGGCCTGACCGGCACCCAGGGCGTCATCATCCCCGAGAGCAACGTCCGCAACCTCGTGCTCCGCGAGGACGTGCTCGCCGCCATCGAGGCCGGCACCTTCTTCGTGTGGCCGATCGCCACCGTCGAGGAGGGCGTCGAGCTGCTCATGCGCGAGCCCGCCGGCGAGGACCTCGGCGACCCCGAGGAGTCCGGCTTCCGCTACCCCGAGCGCAGCATCTACGGCCGCATCGAGCGCCGCCTCGCCCGCCTCCGCCGCCTCGCCCGCGACAACCGCAGGGACTGACGCCGCTCGCTCGCGGCCGGCCCGTCAGCGCCGCTGCTGCCCCATGCAGTGGACCAGCGCCTCGCGCATGGTCGACAGCGTGAGCACGTGGCCGAAGCGCGCGTCGATCGCCACCATCGTCTGCGCGACCGCCGGGCGGATGCCCGTGATGATGCACTGGGCCCCGAGCAGCCGGGCCGCCCCGGCGATCTGCAGCAGCGCGTCCGCCGTCGCGGTGTCGACCGTGTCGACCCCGGTCACGTCGATCAAGGCCCAGCGGGCCCGCGTGCGCACGACCTCCTGCAGCAGCTTGTCCATCATCACCCGCGCCCGCTCGCCCGACAGCGTGCCGACCACCGGCAGCGACAGCACCCCGTCCCAGATCTCCATGATCGGCGTGCTCATCTGCTCGATCAGCGCCAGCCGCTCGTGCGCCGCCTCCTCGGCCGCGCGTCGGCTCTCGTTCTCGGCCCGCAGGCGCTCGAGCGCCACCGCCAGGTCCGCCCGGGTCGCCGCATCGCTGGTCAGCAGCTCCGCCAGCCGGTCCTCCACCGTCCTCGACGACAGCCCGACCTCGAACTCGTCGCACTCGTCACCAGCCGCCTGAAAGCGCGTCTGTTCGGCCCAGCAGTGGGCCTCGAACACCTTGCCGCAGATCCCCGCGAACTTCCCGGCCACGTAGTGCGAGCCCCAGCACACCCCGAGGGCGCGCTGATACAGACACTCCCAGCTGTTGTCGACGCGGAACCTCGCGCGCCTGGCCGCGCGATCGAGCGACTCGAGCCGCCACAGCCCCCACCCGCAGGTGAACGCCAGCCGCGCGAGCCGGGCGAAGCCCTCCTCCACGCCCGCGAACTGCGATATATACCCCCAGTCGCCGGCCACGCTGTCGCGCCCGCCGCCCTGCATCGCCAGGTTGAAGCGCTCGGTCCCCGCCATCTGCTGCATGCCGCGCATGAGCCCGGCGACCGAGCTCTCGAGCCAGATCGCCAGCGACGCGCCGCCGCTGATCAGCAGGAGCCCGCGCTCGACGTCCCAGCGAAACTCGTTGCCCTCGACCGCGATGCGAGCGTCCTCCGCGTGCGTGTCCGTCATGTCGGTTCAGAGTGTCACGGGCGCAGTTTTTCCGACGCCGTCTGCACACGCTGTCGCCTCGGCCTGACCCCGCGCCGCGGGCGGTTAAAACGACCCGATCACCTTCACGTACAGCAGTGACGAGCCCGCGAACGATTGACCGAACATGGTCTTGTTGCCGCCGAGCAGCGCGAAGCTGCCGATCTCGAGGTTGACCGAGCCCCACGGCGGCGCGATCAGCAGCGCCGGCGCGAGGACCCCCGACGTCCCGCCGATCTTCACGCTCTCGCCGGTCGGCGTCGGCGCGTAGTGCCGCTTGGGGTTGTTGCTCGGGAAGTCGATGAGCCCGAACATGCGAAACACCAGCTTGCGCCCGAAGAAGATCAGGTCCGTCCCGCCGACCAGGTAGTTGCCGATGTGCCCCGCCCCGAACTCATTGATAAAGCCGCGGAGGTACTGCGCCTGCACGTACACGTGCTTGCCGAACGTGTAGTCGAGCCCCGCCGTCGCTTTAATAAACGGCTGCTTCTTGACCGCGAGGCCCTCGATGTAGGGCTCCGGGTTGTCCATGTCGTCGTTCGGGGTGACGTCGAGCCCGCCGCCCGGCAGCGGCGGCAGGTCGATGCGCAGCGTCTCCTGCTTCGGGATGAACAGCGCCGCCTCGCCCCACAGGCCCATGTTGCCGAGGAACGGGATCTGCGTCGAGAAGTCGAGCCCGACCACCTGCATCTTGGGGTAGATGAGATCGACCGCCGAGGTGAAGTAGACCCCGTCGGCCGGCGGCGGATCCTCGTTGATCGCGTGGACCATCGTCGTCGTCGCCTGCTGCGGCAGCGGGATGTCGTGGCGCCCGTAGTAGTACGAGGCGGAGAAGTCGATGACCCCGAGGTTCGAGCCGACCTTGAACGCGAACTGCCCGTTGCGGAACACGTTCTCCGGCTGGATCACGTGCCCCGACACCGCCGGGATGAACTTCGGGTTCTTCGGCAGGTAGTCCTCCTGCAGGTACGACAGCTTGTCCCTCTCGGTCTGGTTGGCGAACGGCGCCTCGGCGAACGGGTCCTTTAAGCCCGCCGCGGCCGACGGCGGCAGCAGGGCCGGGAAGAACAGCGGGATGTAGACGCCCTGGAAGAACAGCTTCTCGTGGAGCGCCGCCGGCACGTAGTCGACGACCGCCATCTGGTTGGCGATCGGCTCGGTGAACAGCGGCCGGTCCTCGAGGTCGTCCGGGTTGATGTTGTTGGTCGGGTTGAACTTGTCCCCCGTGCCCCACACCACGATCTGGCGCCCGAGCTTGATGTCGAGGCCCGGCGCCAGGTCGGTCAGCGCCACGTAGGCCGCGTCGCTCTCGAAGTGGAAGCGCTGCATGTAGACCTGCGAGGCCAGGTCGTCGAGCTCCTGCGCCTGCGACGTCAACATCAGCACCGGCTCGGCGTCGGCCACCACCTGCACGTGCTTGTTCGGCGTGTACGCCAGGTACACCTCGATGCGGTTCTCGTTGCGGCTCAGCCGCCGCGGGCTGGCGCGGTCGACGTCGCCGTACACGCTGCTGAGGATACGGAATCGGGCCTTCAGCTTGCCGCCGAAGTAGTCGGTCGGCTTGGGCCCGCCGCGGTCGGCGCCCGGGTTGAGGACCATGTCGGCCTTCATCTCGGCGTTCGACTTGATCTGCGGCGCCTCCTTGACCCTCGTCGGCGCCGCGCCGCCGTCCGTCGTGGCCGGCGTCGGCGTCGGCGTCGGCGCTCCGCCGCCGAACACGTCGGACATGTCGAGCTCGCCCGGCGGCTTCGGACCCTCGGGCGTCGCCGGCGGCGTGCCGCTCGTCGGCGGCGTCTCGCTCGCCGGCGGCGTCTCGGGCGTCGGCACGCCGCCGGTGCCGAACACGTCGTCGACCGAGACGTCGGTGTCGGGCTTCTGGGGGCTCGCGGGGCCGGAAGGGGAACCAGAGGGCGCAGGAGCGGCCGGCGGGGCGACGCCGGCCGGTCCGGCGTAGTCCCTCACCACGGGCGCGGTCGCGGCCCAAACCAGGAAGGGGAGTACGCCGGAGACGATCACGCGATCAGGTCACCCGCGCATCAACTGGCGGCGGGAGAAGAGGTCGTCGGAGACCGGCGTCTTGACGTCGATCTCGGACAGGTTGATGACCGTCTCGTCGCCGGTCTTGAGGTTCTTCATGCGGATGCGGGTCGGGATCTTGCCGTCGGCGTAGTCCTTCCACTCCTCGCGCAGCTGCGTGCGGATGTGGTTGCCCGAGCCGTCGAAGTAGTGGATGCGCGTGATGTGCCCGACCGTCGAGTCGATGAAGATCTCGAGCTTCGAGAACGAGGTCTCGGCGCCGGCCTTCGGCTTCAGGTCGAGCTGCGTCTCGGTGCCGACCTTGCCGACCAGCACGGCGTCGAACGTCGGCGACAGGCGGGCGAGGACCATGTCCTCCGGCGTGAACTCGCTGCCGTTGAAGCCCTGGTTCTTCATGTGCGCGGCGATGCGGCGGACCTTCTGGAACTCGGGGCTGTACACGTACAGCTCGTCGGGCCCCTCCATCAGGATCTTCATGCCCGCGACGTCGCCCGGCTGCAGGAACTGGATGTACTGCTTCACCAGCCCCTTGGTGACCATCGAGAACACCATCGTCGTGCGCAGCTTGCCGCTCTTCCAGATCTCCATCGACGCGGTGTACGTCTGGTCGGGGAACTTCACGGCGCGTTCGTCCGACGCCTTCAGGATCGCCGCGCCCTTGGCGGCCAGGTCCTCGGCCGCGACGACGGGCTGCGGCGCGGCGAACAGGGCGCCCGAGGTGGCGAGGACCGAAACGAGGAGGAGTGAAACCGGCTTCATGACTGTCTGGCTCCGGGACTATAACGCAGGCAGGCGCAGGAGTGCGCCGAGGCCCCTTGGACGGGCCGCCATGGCCCCTATTCTTTAACATTGCCGCAAGAACGGCCCGCGCAGGCAGTTCGCGGCGAAAAACCGGGCCTGCACGCGCTGTCACGGCCTTCACCGGTGATTCTCGTCACAACACCGCGCTCGCCCCGACGCCCGCAAACCCCGGCTGGGAGGCCCTGCGCAGGCCTTTTCACACTCGACGCCCGCGGGCCCGCGAGTCTGCCAGTGGGATCGGCACCTGACCGTACGACCAGGTGATGGGCGCCTCAGCCGGTCCGCCCGCGGTACAGCCACGGGGCCAGCCACGACGCCCCGAGCGCCGCGCCGACCAGGCCGATCGCCAGGCCGATGCCGAACTCGCGCAGCGGCGCCATCTCCGAGGCGACCAGCACGAGGAACGCCAGGGCCAGCTGCAGCGCCGAGATCAGGGTGACCACGCCGATGTCCTCGACCGCCCGCTGCCCGCGCTCCGGCCCCGAGTACAGGCGCGCCCGCTGCCCGAGGTGGATCGCGAAGTCGACGCCCGCGCCGATGGCGATGCACGAGATCATGCTGGTGCCCACGCTGATCGGCAGCCCGATCGCGTACAGGATCCCCATGGTCACGCACAGCGTCCACAGCGCCGGGATCAGCGCGCGCAGCTGGCGGAAGATCAGCAGCGTGACCAGCAGGCCGACCACCGACACCAGCGTCGACTCGAACAGGCTGCGCGTCACGCTCTCCGCGAACGCCTCGCCGATCACCGGCTGCCCGGTCAGGCGCGTCCGCAGCTCGAGCTTGCGGCCCGGGCCGTCGACGGTCCGCCACTCGGCGTCGTCGAGCTCCGACAGCGCCGTCGTCAGCTCGCCGCAGTCGGCCGCGGTCCTG
Organism: Myxococcales bacterium; assembly: GCA_016793465.1. The sequence continues at coordinate 131,484 of JAEUJW010000017.1, read as the reverse complement.
CCGAGCGCCGCGCAGCGGCCCTCGACGCGGAACTTGGCCAGCTCCTCGTCGACCCACGCGCCGAGGTGCTTGGCCACGAAGCCGACGCCCTCGGGGTCCTTGGCCGCCAGCGTCGGCAGCTTCTCCGTCAGCAACGCCGCGAGCGCCGGCCCGCGCGGGCTCACCAGGCTGGTCGGCTCGATCGCGTCGATCTCCGCCCGCGGCACGCCCTCGACCGGGCTGTCGTCGCCCTCGAGCGCCCGGTCGCGGACCTGCGCCAGCGCCGTCACCAGCCCCGGCGGCGGGCTCTTGGCCAGGTCGACCGCCAGCAGCTGCTGAACGTCGACCTTCACGCCCGCGAGCCGCTCGAGCCGCGCCGCCACCTCGGCGAGCTGGACCTCACGCACCTTCGGGTCGCTGGTCGGCGCGACCACCATCGAGCCGTCGGCGTAGCGCCCCAGCACCGCCAGCACCTGCGACGTCACCGCGACCTGCTGGTCGCCCGGCATCGGCGCGAGCTTGATGTGGATCAGCGCGCCCGCCGAGTCCGACGTGATGAGCTGCGCGACCGCCGGGTGCCCCTGCAGATACGTGAGCACCCGGCCCGCGCGCCCCGGGGTTTCCGAGATGCCCGCGCGCCCGCCGAGCGCCTCGTTGAGCAGCACCACCGGGTCGACGATCGTGCGCACGTCGATGACCCCCGGGATCGCCCGCACCCTCTCGTCGATGTCGCGGATCTCTCGCAGCACCGTCGGCTCGCTCAGCGGCCGCTGGCCCTCGCCCGCCTCGACGTAGCGCGCCTCGACCGCCACCTGCAGGTACGTCGACCCGCCGAAGTGGTGGTTGAAGAACGCGTTGGCCTGCATCGGCTCGCTGTCCGGCGGGAACACGGCGGTCGCGTCGGGGTCGGCGCGCATCTGCGTGGCCAGCCCCGCCCCCGCGATCGCCACGATGAACAGCAGCCAGCCCGGCGGGCGCCGACGCATCGGCATCGCGCGGTCCGGCCGCGGCTTCAGCAGCGACCCGGGTAGCACCGCCAGCAGCGCCGGCAGCACCCCGAGCGCCAGCAGCAGCAGCAGCAGCACGCCGGTGCCGGCGATCACCCCGAAGCGCTGCATCGGCACCTGCGGCATCACGACCAGCGCGTAGAACGCGACCGCCGTGGTCAACCCGCTGAGCAGCACCGGCAGCCACAGCTCGTGCAGCGTCGCGCTCGCGCGCTCGCGGCTGGAACCGCCGTGGCGCTGGTAGCCGGCGAGGATGTGCACCCCGAAGGCCCCGCCGAGCGCGACCATCATCACCGGCAGCGAGCTGCTGACGATCGTCATCGGCTCGTCGAAGCGCCCGTGCGCCCCCATCACCAGGCCGACGCCGAGCCCGGTCAGCACCAGGTTGAGCGCCGCCGCCGTCACGCTGCCGAGCAGCAGCGCCGACACGATCACCAGCACCGCGATCACCACCGGCGACAGCTTGTTGATGTCGGCCCGGCTCGACCGCGCCGCCGCGTCCTCGAAGAACGGTCCGCCGCCGAAGTGGTGCGCGCCCGTCCAGTGCTCGTCGACCACCTCGCGGATCGCCCGCAGCTTGTCGGCCTTGGCGATCTCCTTGTCCGGGACCAGGAACACCATGACCGCCGCGGCCTTGCCGTCCTTCGAGATCAGGTTGCCGACGGCGTCGCGCGAGCCCAGCACCTTCTCGCGGATCTTGGCCTCGTCGCGCAGCCCCGCCGGCACCAGCTCGGCGACCTCGAGGCCCTCCTCGTTGGCCTTGGGGTCGGGCAGGTTGGTGAACGACAGCACCATGCGCACGCCCGGCAGGTCGCCGAGCTTGGCCGACAGGGCGCGGACCTCGTCGACGCGCTCCAGCGTCAGCAGGTCGCCGTCGGGCTTGCTGAGCCCGACCAGCCCGATCTCCAGCACCCCGAAGCGGTCCGCGACCTCGCGGAAGGCGATCACGTCGGGGTGGTCGGGCGGCAGGAACGCGAGCACGTCGTCGTCCTCGCGGATGCTGCCGACCCCCGGCAAGATGAACGCGCACAGCGCGACGAGCAGCGCCAGGATGACCCAGCGCGCGCGGACGACGAAGTGTTCAGCGGCAGCGACCGGCTGGGACATGCGTCCGGGCGTTATACCAGCCCCGTGAAGATCCCGAGGGTGCGAACACCGGCGTAGGCCCCCGTGCGGGTGCGCAGGCCGTTGCTCACCAGACCGGGGTCAGCCACTCGCGGCGGTGCGGGACGCGGCCGCGGACCACGTCGCCGAAGTGCTTCTGCAGGCGGGCGGTGATCGGCCCCACCCCGCCCTGTCCGAGCGAGCGGCGGTCCGCCGAGCGCACCGGTGTGATCTCCGCCCCGGTGCCGCACAGGAACATCTCGTCGGCCACGTACAGCTCGGTGCGGCCGATCGACCGCTCGAGCACCGTGAGCCCGAGGTCCTCGGACGCCAGCGTGATCAGGCTGCGCCGGGTGATCCCGTCGAGGTTGTCCTCGGTGCTCGGCGGGGTGATCAGCACGCCGTCGCGGACCAGGAACACGTGCTCCGACGAGCCCTCGGACACCTTGCCGTGCTCGGTCAGGAAGATCGCCTCGTCGAAGCCGTTGTCGTGGGCCTCGCGGCGGGCCAGCGCGCTGTTCAGGTAGAGCCCGGTCGGCTTGGTCCGCGCCGGGATCGCCGTGTCGGTCGCGCGCCGCCACGACGACACGCACACGTCGATCGCGTCCTTGTCGATGTAGCGCTTCAGCGGCATGCAGTAGATGGTCAAGAGGCTGTCCTCTTCCCGCAGCACCGGGGCCAGCTTGACCGAGTTGTTGAGCAGCAGCGGCCGCACGTACACGTCGTGGCGGCACTCGTTGCGCCGCAGCAGCTCCGGGACCAGCCCGCACAGCGTGTCGAGGTCGCCCGGCAGGCGCATGAACAGCACCCGCGCCGAGTGCTGCAGGCGCCGCATGTGGTCGGCGATGCGGAACACCAGCACCTGCTCGCCGTCGTCGGCCAGATAGCCGCGGATCCCGCCGAAGCAGCCCAGACCGTAGTTCACCGCACGCGCGCGCACGCTGATCCTGGCCTTCTCGTCGTCCACGAACTCGCCGTCGAAGTACGTGATCATGCCGCGGCAGGATGCCAGAGGAACTCCGGCCGTGACCAGGGTTCGAAGGCCCCGTGGCACCCGAAGACGCACGCTCCGAGAGACTTCTCACGGCATCACCGCGACCCCCACGCCTCGCGTCGAAACTGGCCGGGCGATCCCGCCGACGGTCCGCGGACCTGTCCTTTCAGACATCCAGACATCCGACCGCCGGCGGACCCGCGACGCAGCGCCTGCGCCGCTCCGCTATCCTCCGCCCGTGGCCGTCCTCGCCAGCGTGCTCGCCCTCGCGGCCGCCTTGCTGCGCCGCTGGCAGCGGCGCCACGGGGCCGCGCGCACGCTCGAGGCGCTGGTGCTCGTCGGCGCCGGCCTGCTCGCGCTCGCCGGCCTGCTCGCCGGCGGCCTCGCCGTGCTCGGCGTGTTCTCGGCCGCCGCCGTGGTCTTCACGTTCGTCGCCGCCGCCGTGCTCGTCTGGCCTTGGGGACAGGCCGGCGACGCCCCCAATGTGCCCCGCCCCGCCGCCCCCGACGGCTGGCGCGTGTGGCTCGCCGCCGCCGCGCTCACGGCCCTCACCCTGCTGCTGCGCGTCCCGACCATGCCCGCCGAGCTCGCCGGACGCGACCCCGGCACCTACGTGCTGCGCGCGCGCCACACCCTGCGCACCGGCGGCATCGGCCTCGTCGACCCCGTGCTCGCCGCCGCCGGCCGCGACGAGGGCACCAGACCTGGCCCCGGGGACATCCTCGGCCTCTACCCCGTCGACCCCGACCCCGCGCGCCAGGGCCGCTACGAGGCCGCCTACCGCCCCGGCTTCTACCTGCAGTCGCGCGCGCGCGGCGAGGTCGTGCCGCAGTTCCTCCACCTCCACCCGGTCCTGCTGGCGACCTCGGGCCTGGTGTTCGGCCCGCACGACCTCGGCGCCGTGCTCTACCTCGAGGCCGTGCTCGCCGTGCTCGCGCTGTGGGCCCTCGGCCGGCGCCTGTGGCCGCGCGGACCGTGGGCCCTGCTGGCCGCCGGCCTGTACGCGCTGAGCCCGATCGCCGTGTGGGTCCACCGCACGCCGCTCACCGAACCACTCACCGGCCTGCTGCTGCTCGCCGCCGCCCTCGCGCTCGCCCGCGGCTGGCGCGAGCGCGTCGACCACACCGTGCTCGCCGCGCTCCTGCTCGGCGCCACCGCCTGGATCCGCGGCAACGCCTGGCTGACCGCCGTGCCCCTGTTCGCGGTGCTGTGGCTGCGCCCCGACGACCCCGCGCCCGCCCGCTTCGGCCGCCGCCTCGCCGCCCCCGCCGCGCTGTTCGCCCTGCTCGTCGCCAGCCTCGCGGTCCACGTCGAGACCAGCTTCCCGTACCTCCACGACGAGCTCGCGCGCCAGCTCGGCCGCGTCCCGCTCTCGCTCGCCACCGTGCTCGTCGCCGCCGCGCTCGCCGCCGCCGCGTGGCTGCTCGCCGACCGCCTGCTCCGCCCGCTGCGCGGCCGCGTGGCCCGCCTGCCCGGCCTGCTCGTCGTCGCGGCCGCGCTGGCGATCCTCGCCTACGCCGCCGCCGCGATGGGCACTGCCGGCGCGCCGTGGAGCCGCCTCGATCCGACCGGCCCGCTGCTCGGCGCGACCCTCCTGCTCGCCGCCGCCGCCGGCGCGCTCCGCCTCGCCGCCGCCCGCCTGCCCGCCGACGTCCACGCCGTGTGGCTCGCCGCCCTCGCGACCGTGCCGCTCGCCACCCTCGCGCTCTACGCCCAGCGCAACCTCCCGCACGTCACGCTCTACTACTACGGCCGCTACCTCGTGCCCGAGCTGCTGCCGCTGGCCTGCCTGCTCGCCGCCCACGCGCTCGCCGCGGGCCACGACTGGCTGTCCCGAAGGACAGGCGAATCCGACCTGTCCCCGCGGACAGCCCTGCTCGCCGACCTCGCCGCCGGCGCGCTCGCCCTGGTCCTGCTCGCCGCCCAGGCCTGGCCCTACATCGTCACGCCGGTCACCCGCCTGCAGGAGTTCGTGGGGGCCGAGCGCGCCATCGACGCGCTCGCCGCCGAGATCCCCGCGGACGCGGTCGTCATCGCCGGCGGCGAGGGCTGGCACAGCGCCCACACGTTCAACCAGGTCGGCGGCGCCCTGGCCCTCGGCCACGGCCGCACCCTGCTGCCCTACCGCAGCCCCGAGGCCGCCTACGCCGCGCTCCACGAGCTCCTGCTCGGCCCCCGGCGCCCGGCGCCGCGCGTGTTCCTGCTGCTCAACGAGGCCAGCCACCTCTACCGCCCGCGCGACCACGAGGACCGCCCGCAGGCCGCCGTCGCCGCCATCGACGCCAGCCTCCCGCCGCCGTTCGTCGCCCGCCCCGTCGGCCTGGTCGAGCTCATCGTCGACCGCCTCACCCCGGTCGAGCAGGTCCTGCCCACCCGGGTCACCCGCGCCGACCTGCGCATGGGCCTGTTCGAGGTCGAGGTCGACCCGGCGCTGCAGGCCTCCGTGCGCGCGTGGGACCTCGCGTCCGGCCGCGTCGTCGGCCCGCCCGGCCTCGTCGTGCGCGGGCCCGGCTGGTCCGCCGACGCGCTCTGCCTCGACCCCGCCGCCCCGCGCGTGCTCGAGTTCGACGCCGCCGACACCGGACCTGTCTCTTTGGTCCTGGTCGCCGGGCCAGGCGGCACCCGCGGCCTCGGGCTCACCGTCGACGACGCCCCGCTCGCCGGCGACCGCGGCCCGCGCGACACTCTCGGCCCGTTCGTGCTCGCGTCGGCCCCGCGCCGGCTCGAGATCCTCGGCGACCCGCGCCCGCGTCAGGGCCAGGCCTGCCCGCACGGCGGCCTCGTCGCTGTCCGCCTGCTGACCCCGTCCGCGCCGCCGGACCCCGCCGGCCGCCCGCCGCCGTGGGCCCGCACCTTCGCCCCGCTGCACGACCTCGGCCACGCGGTCGAGCCCATCCGCTGGGTCGCCGGCACCTCGATCTCCCGCGCCCGCCCGGCGACCCCGACGCCCGAGGCCGCCGGCCCGTCGTTCATGCTGCGCGAGGGCAAGCCCCTCGAGTTCGCCCCCGTGCCTGTCCCCGGGGACAGCCGCAGCCCGCACGACCTGGTCGTCAACCTGCGCAACATCGACGTCGGCCCGCGCGCCCGCCTCGAGGTCTGGGACGGCGACACGCTCGCCGCCGAGGTCGACCCGCCGGACGCCCACTACGGCATCTGGCAGGCCCCGCCGGTGCCCTGGCAGCCGCGCGGGCCGCTGGCGCAGATCGGCCTCCTGCTCGTCGACCCCGACCGCGAGAGCGCCAGGCTGCAGGTCCGCGACGTCGCCCTGTTCGACCGCACGACCCTCGCCGACAGCGTCATCGCGGCCCCGCCGCCCGGTTGAGGAACACCCGGATCTCGGTGCCGACGTCCTCGGTGGCGACCGCGACGGCCAGGTCCAGCGCCCCGTCGTCGTCGACGTCGAGCGCCTCGATCGCGGTGGCCAGCTCGCGCTCGCCGACCCCGCCCATCTCGGCGAACCCGAACTCGAACTCGTCGCGGTCGGGCGCGCGGATGAACACCCCGAGCTTGGCCACGTCGGCCTCGGCGTAGGCCACCGCGATGTCGACCGCGCCGTCGCCCGTGAAGTCGCCGACCGCGACATCGAGCGGCTGCGAGACCTCGAGCGGCTCCCCGACCACCCCGAAGCTCAGCGAGCCGGGCTCGCGCTGCTGCAAGATCCGCAGGTACCCGCGGTCCTGGTGGCGCGAGATCAGCTCGATCGTCCCCTCGCCGTCGAGCTGGCCGGAGTAGAGGTCCTCGATCGGCCCGTCCTCGAGGCGGACCGTGGCCATCGGCGCCATGTCCGGCTTGTCCATGCCCGGCATGTCGTCGGCCTCCTTCAGCTGCACGATCACGACCTTGTCGTGCTCGAGGTTCTGCGCGGTGGCGCCGTCGCCCGCGGTCGGCTTCGAGATCGCCGCGCCGAACAGCGGGCCGTCGGCCTCGCCGTCGCCGTCGAACAGCTGCGTGCCGTGGACCCCGTCGACCTCGTCCTCCTCGAGCCCGTAGAAGAACAGCCCGTTGCCCCCCGACTCGACGAACGGCACCAGGTAGACCACGCCGATGTCGGCCCGCCCGAACGCCACCGGCTCGTCGGGCGCGTCCTCCCGCTCGCACGTCACCAGCACCACCGGCTCGTCGCTCAGCGTCGTCACGTCGGACGGCGCGCGGCAGCCCTGCTGCAGCAGGTTGTCCAGGTCGCCGGTCACCGGCTCGGTGAACACGCCGTTGCTGTTGATGCGCAGCTCGATCTTCCCGGTCGCCGCGCCGTAGCTGTCGTCGATCGCGTAGGCCAGGCTCTGCTGGCTCGAGCCCAGGTGCACCGGCGTGACGTCGACGGTCCCGACCGGCACCGCCAGCTCCTCCAGCTGCGGCGCGCCCAGCTGCCGGCGCACGCGCACGATCGCCGCGCTCGCCTGCGTGTTCTCCGGGTTCGCCGGGTCGACGATGTACGCCAGCCCGGCGAGGTCGTTGGCGATGCCCTCGCCGTCGAAGTCGGCGCGCTTCAGGTCGAGGATGAGCTTCTGCACCCCGAGCTCGAACCCCGCCGACGGCATGCACACGTGGTAGGCGACGTACAGCCCGCTCTCGTCCTCGCAGCCGCGCTCCGGCACCGCGAAGCACTGCACGAGCGAGGCGCCGAGCAGCGCCGGACCGATCGCCCGCCTCAAAACGCCACCGCCAGTCCGCCCGCGCCCGGCCGCAGCCGCGCCCGCCCGCCCGCGCGGCGCCCTCGCCTGGCGTCGACGATCACCAGCACCACGCCCGTGACGACCAGCGCCCCACCGACCGCGAGCCCCGCGTAGGCCAGCGCGTGCGCCTTGCCGAGGCTGTCCGCGAACACCGCCTGGCGCGCCGCCGAGACCGGCACCACCGCGCCCTCGTCGGCCTCCTGCGCCTTCAGCCGCGAGGCGCTGACGAACCCCGGCACCGCGACACCCGCGCCCGCCAGCACGCCGCCGGCGATGAGCCCGATGCCCGCGTACCCGAGCCCGCCCGGGCCGCGCTGCCCGGGCTTCACCTCGATGTTCGGCGCCGGCGCGGGCACGACCTGCGGCGCGGGCTCCGGCGCCGGCGCCGGCTCCGGCTCCGGCTCCGGCTCCGGCTCCGGCGCCACCGCGACCAGCTTGGCGTCGACCGCCGCCATCCGCTCGCGCGCGTCGCCCACCGACTCCCCGCCGTTCTCGCGGATCTTGATGAAGTTGTCGTACAGCGCCCGCGCCCGCCGCAGGTGCGCCGGATCGCCGTCGATCTCGTGGGCCCGCACGTGCGCCTGCCCGAGGTTGTACAGCAGCGACGGCGCCTGCAGCAGCTCGTAGGCTGCCTCGAACTTGGCGATCGCCTCGTCGAACTTCCCGAGGTTGTAGGCCGACGACGCCTCCGCGAACAGCCGCTCGCCGCGGGCCTTGACGTCGCCCTCGACCGCCGGCCCCGCCTGCCCGGCGGCCTGGACCGGCAGCGCCAGCGCCAGCGCCACCACCCCGGCCGTCGCGACCCGCCCCCAGGAGTCCATCACGCCCCATACGTATCACCGCCCGCGCGGCCGCCACAAGCCGCGTGCGGGCGCAATCTCGAACCCCGCGCCGGTGCGTGCAAGTACGCCCATGACGTCGCGGCGGCGCCATGGGCCCGGGATTGGTGCGACACTGCGGCGTCGACATGGCCCAGCCCGAGCCCGCGCGCGCGCCCGATCCGACCCTCGTCCTGCTGTCCCCGGGGCCGCCCGCGGCGGGCAGCGGGTCCGCGCCGCCGGGCCCCGAGCCCGGCGACGACCCGCGGATCGGATCTGTCCTGAAGGACACCTACCACGTGCTGCGCAAGCTCGGCGAGGGCGGCATGGGCGCGGTCTACCTCGCCGAGCACCGCTCGATCCGCAAGAAGGTCGCCGTCAAGATCCTCGGCGGCGAGTACAGCCTGCGCGCCGAGCTGTCCGAACGCTTCCTGCGCGAGGCCCGGGCCGCGGCCGTGATCGAGTCGCCGAACGTGATCGAGATCCACGACTTCGGCACCACCCCCGACGGCGCCGCCTTCTTCGTCATGGAGTACCTCCAGGGCGAGGACCTCGGCCACCTCCTGCACCGCGAGGGCGCGCTCCCGTGGCCGCGCGTCCGCGGCATGCTCCTGCAGATCTGCGGCGCCCTCCAGGCCGCCCACGACCACGGCATCGTCCACCGCGACATGAAGCCCGAGAACTGCTTTCGCCTCGAGCGCGGCGACGTCGTCAAGGTGCTCGACTTCGGCATCGCCAAGGTCGCCACCGACGAGGCCGACGGCGGGCGCTCGCTGACCCGCACCGGCATGATCTTCGGCACCCCCGAGTACATGTCGCCCGAGCAGGCCCAGGGCGCCCCGCACGACCACCGCGTCGACATCTACGCAACCGGCGTGATCCTGTTTCAGCTGGTCACCGGCCAGCTCCCGTTCTCCGCCGACAACTTCATGGGCTTGCTCAACAAGCACATGTTCGACGCCCCGCCGCGCCCCTCGTCGGTCAACCCGTCGGCCCATGTCCCCGCCGACCTCGAGGCCGTCATCTTGAAGGCGCTGCAGAAGGACCCCGCCCTGCGCTTCCAGAGCATGGGCGAGTTCGCCGCGGCGATCTCCGCGGTCGGCAGCGGGGCCGAGCCGGTCCGCGTGACCGCCGAGGCCTCGCGCCCGCGCCCGCGCGCCGGCGAGGCCGTCGGCTTCCGCGACGACGCGATCACGCCGCTGAGCGTCGCCCCGACCGTCGCCACCATGGCCCCGCGGCCCGCCCCTGCGCGTCGCAGCTGGATCGTCCCGCTCGTCATCGCCGTGCTCGGCGCCGGCGTCACCGCGGCCGTCCTGCTGTCCGGCGCGGGCGACGAGCCGGCCCCTGTCGCCGCCGCCCCGCGGCACCCCGAGCTGCTCCCGCCCGACCCGCCGCGCCCGAACCCCGCCATCCTCCCGCTGCCCGGGGCGCCGCCCGAGCCCGCCCCGCAGCCGCCGCCCGATCCACCACCTGTCCCGAAGGTCAGCCTGCAGATCCGCACCGGCAGCGTCGCCGCCAGCGTGCTCGACGTCGGGGGCGCCACGCTCGGGGCCACCGGCACCGCCATCACCGTCCCGGGCGGCGCCGAGCCGATCGACCTCGTCCTGCGCGCCGACGGCTACCAGGACCTTCGCATCCGCGTCACGCCCGACCGCGATCAGATCGTCGAGCACCGCCTGCAGCGCAAGACCGCCGCCAAGAAGGGCGGCCCCAGGCCCCCGCCGTCGACCAAGAAGATCCCCGACAACTCCGACATCATGCCGCTGGACCGCTGATAGACTCGGGCCGCATGCCACCCCTCGCGCTCGTCACCGGGGCCAGCCGCGGCATCGGCCGCGCCATCGCCCGCGCCCTCGCGCCGGGCCACGCCCTCGTCCTCTCGGGCCGCGACCAGCCCGCCCTCACCAGCGTCGCCGCCGAGCTGCGCCCGATCGCCGCCGGCAAGATCCACGTGCTGCCGTGCGAGCTCGGCGACCCCGCCGACCGCGCCCGCTTCCTCGCCGAGCTCGCGACCTACTGCGAAGGCCTCGGCGCCGGCGTCCAGGTGCTCGTCAACAACGCCGGGGCCGCCGGCTCCGCCCCGCTCGCGCGCACCGACGACGCCCACTGGGCCGCCCTGCTCGAGCTCAACCTCACCGCCCCGTTCGCCCTCACCCGCGCGCTCGTGCCCGGCATGATCAAGGCCGGCTGGGGCCGCGTGATCAGCATCGCCTCGACCGCCGCGCTGAAGGGCTACGCCTACACCGCGGCCTACGCCGCCAGCAAGGCCGGCCTGCTCGGCCTCACCCGCTCCCTCGCCGTCGAGCTCGCGCGCAAGGGCGTCACCGTCAACGCCGTGTGCCCCGGCTTCACCGACACCGACATCGTCACGCGCGCCGCCGAGAACATCCAGGCCACCACCGGCCGCTCCACCGACGAGGCCCGCGCCGCGCTCGCCGGCTTCTCCCCGCAGGGCCGCCTGCGCGACCCCGACGAGATCGCGACCCTCGTCGCCTACCTCGCCAGCCCCGACGCCGGCGGCATCACCGGCCAGGCCCTCGCCATCGACGGCGGCGAGACGGCCTGACCCCCACCGATCCGGGCCGCGACCGGCCGCCTACGCGTGGCGGTCCCAGCCCTTCTTCACGTTCTCGGCGATCATGTCGTCGCCGATCTTGATCGCGTCGGCGAGCGTCGGGGCCACCCGGACCTCGCGCTGCAGCGGGTCCTTGCGGCCGGGCGAGTAGTCGGTCCAGTGGACCACGAACGCCGGGTAGCTGCGGTCGACCGTCTCCTTGTTGGTCTTCCACACCACCAGCTTGCGCACCGAGCTCTGGCCCTTGGCGGCCTTCACGTAGACCTCGCGGCGGACCACCGTCGAGGCCGGCAGCACCACCTTCTCGGCCTTCTTGCCGAGCCCCTCGACGAGGCAGCGCTCGAGCACCTGGGCCACGCGGATGTCGGTCTTGTTGACCTGCTTGTCGTCGCGGACGCGCACGAACACCGGGTGCAGGATGCTCGCGCCCGGCAGCTCACGGACCACCGTCCAGCCGCGCTCGGAGTGCTCGAGCACCATGCGCAGGATCGACTCGCCCGACGAGTCCTCGCCCTGCACGTCGGTCACCTTGAACTCGATGACCGTCTCCGGCCTGACGAAGCGGTACAGCGCGCCCTTGCTGTTGGCGTACCTGTAGTTCGACGCGATCTCCTTGCCCGACAGCGCCTTTTTGAATTGCTGGCGGACCTCGGTCGGCATGTTGCCGCACGAGCCGATGATCTGGAACTGCCCGTCCTCGCGCATCATCGCCATCAGCAGCGCGCCGACGCCGTCGGGGTCGTCCGAGCTGTCGGTGTAGCCGATGATCACCGCGTCGAGCGTGATCGACGGCTTGGCCTTGTAGACGAAGTTGTCGCCGGTGCGCAGCACCAGGCCCTCGCCCTTGCCGCCCTCGACCCACTCGTTCCACAGCGCCAGCACCCGCTCGCTGCCCGACGCCGCCTCGGTCTTGATCGCCTGCACGCGCTTGCCGCCGGCCAGCAGCCGCCGCAGCACGTCGAGCCGCTCGCTGTACACCAGGCTGCGCTGCGGCGCCTCGGCGTCGCCGCCGACCACCAGGTCGAAGGCCACGAAGGCCATGCGCTCGACCTGCGCCTTGTCCTCGCCGCCCATCACCGCCGCCAGGTCGCCGACGCGCGGGCGGCCCTGCCCCGCCGGCTTGACCGCGAACAGCTCGCCCGCCAGCACCGTGCGGCCCTGGACCTTGCCCGCCAGCGCGGTCGCCTCGGTCAGCACGGGCACGTCGCCCGAGACCACGCGCCCGGTCGGCGAGGCCAGGAACGCCGGCCCGTCGCCGAGCACGAGGAACCACATCTCGCCGTCGATCTTCGGCGACACCAGCAGGTTGCCGCCCGGCAGCGCCGGCGTCGCCAGGTCCTCGAACACCAGCGAGCGGTAGCTGCCCGCGACCACGCGCTTGTAGTTGCGGACCATCGCCGCCATGTCGGCGTCGGTGATGCTGCCGGCGGGAGATTGTTTGCCCTTGCCGAGCGGGCGGGCGCTGTCGACGGTGAACAGGGTCATGGTCGGGGTTCCTTCGCGCGTCTCGGGGTTCAGGTCGCGGCCAGCGTGCGCAGCTCGAGGTTGCTGAGGTGGAGCAGCAGCTTGTACTTCTGCCCGTCGACGCGGCCCTCGAGGAAGGCGCGGTACGGCGTGCCGTTCTCCTGGAAGATCAGCGGGTCGCGCCCCTTCGGGCCCGCGCCGAGCAGCGCCACCTCGTCCTTGTCCGCCAGGTCCTTGGCCATGGCGTACAGGAAGTCGAAGCTGAGGCCGTCGACGTGTTTAATTTGGACCGTGCGCCGGAACGCGAACTTGGTCACCACCTCGGCGCGCTTCATCCGCATCTTGGTCCAGCGGACCGGCGCCTCCTCGTTGGTGTTGGCCGGCACGTCCTCGGCCGGCTTGCGCTCGCGCTCGCTGCCGTCGGGCGCGAACAGCACGTCGACGAGCGACGGCGACGCGTGCAGCACCTCGCCCGAGCCCGAGAGGAACACCGTCTGGGTGTCGCCCGCCTGGCGGCCGACGACCTCGCGGTCGATCTCCGGGTCGCCGTCGAGCAGCGCCTGCCCGAGCTTGTCGCCGTGCTGCGCCGCCAGCTTGTCGTGCAGCCCCGACTCGGCCGAGGCCACGTAGCGGCGAAACTGCAGCTTCTTGCCGGGCAGCCCCATGGTCGTGCCGACCCGCTCGCGGACCGACTCGATGGCGACCGTCGCGTCGCGCGCGCCCTCGTTCATCAGGTGGATCTTGCGCATCGCTGTTGCCTCCTCAGAACATCTCGAAGTCCAGCTCGTCGTCGTCGCCGCCGTCGTCGGCGACCTCGGCCGCCGCGACCGTCTGCAGCTCGCACCACACCGTCTCGGCGGGCGTCCCGACCATCGCGAAGTAGCCGTTCGCGTTGCCGACCAGGAACGCCACCTCCGACTCGTAGTCGGGGCGGTAGTTGAACGGGAACTTGTAGATCTTGCCGGCCTTCAGCTCCGCCTCGAGCTTGGGGTCGAGCTGCTCCGCGGCCAGCACGTAGATCGCCCGCACCGCCAGGTCGAGCACCTCGTCGGGCTTGACCGGCCCGCTCAGCTTCTGCGGCTCGCCGAGCGTCGACGGCACCTGCTTGACAGGGTTGCCCTCGGCGTCGAGCCCGACCAGCTTGCCGTTCGGGATCCACGTGCCCGCCTCGTCGAAGTAGCCCTGCGCCGTCATGCCCGAGCGGATCAGCAGCGTCCCGTCGCGCGTCAGCTCGGCCCGCTCGCACTTCTTCCCGCCGGGGTCCAGCACCTGGCGCTGGCGCCGGCCGTACAGCTTGGTGCGGTCCAGCTTCTCGTGATCGAAGCGGGACTCGACCCCACCCAGAGTGACGATGATCGGTTTAGCCATGGGGCTCGCCTCTTTGGCCCTGGTGCTCCAGCGCCGACTGTCTTATCGGCCAGCGCCATTTGCTGCGTCAAGCCGTCTCTCGATCCGCCGCGGATCGTGCATTTCCGAGCCGCGCCGAAACGCGCGCGCACGTCCATCACGCCTCGGTTTGTCCGCCGCTATGGCCTCCGCCGCGACCCGGCCGCAGCCCGTAGCGGTCGAGCAGGCGCAGCAGGTACACCCGATCGATCTCCGCCGCCCGCGTCGCCCGCGTGATGTTCTGGTTCCACCGCTGCATCAGCGCCGCCACGTAGGCCCGCTCGTACGCCTCGACCAGCGCCGCCTTGCCGACCTTGAACGGCACGTCCGGATCGACCGCCCCGGGCCCCGGCAGCGCCGCCGCCGCGCCCGCGCTCGTCGGCTCCTTCACGTCGGCCCGCGGCTCGTCGCCGCCAGGCAGCGCCAGCTCGCCGAGCAGCACCGCCCGCTCGATCGTGTTGCGCAGCTCGCGGACGTTGCCCGGCCACGTCTGCGCCTGCAAGCGCGCCACCGTCTCGGCGTCGAGCCCCGCCGCCCCGCCCTCCGACCACTCCGCCAGCATCGCCGCGACGTACATCGGGATGTCCTCGAGGTGCTCGCGCAGCGGCGGCATGTGCACGCCGACCACCGCCAGGCGAAAGTACAGGTCGGGACGAAAGCCGCCGCGGTTGACCTCCTTGCGCAGGTCGCGGTTGGTCGCCGCGACCACCCGCACGTCGACCGCGCGCATGCGGTTGCTGCCGAGCGGCTGGACCTGCCGCCGCTCGAGCGCCCCGAGCAAGCGCGTCTGCTGCTCGAGCGGCAGCTCGCCGATCTCGTCGAGGAACAGCGTGCCCCCGTCGGCCGCCACGAACGCTCCGTCGCGCGCCTGCGCCGCGCCGGTGAACGCCCCGCGCTGGTGCCCGTACAGCTCGCTCTCCACCAGGTTGGCCGCCAGCCCGCCGCAGTCGACCACCACGAACGGCCCGTTGCGCCGCGGGCTGGCCTCGTGCAGCGCCCGCGCCGCGACCTCCTTGCCGGTCCCCGACTCGCCGGTGATCAGCACCGTCGCGTCGCTGCCCGCCACCCGCGCGAGCACCTCGAACACCCTGCGCATGGCCGGGCTGCGCCCGAGCAGCGCCCCGAACCGGTCGGCGTCCGGCAGCTTCAGGTCCACCGTGGTGCGCAGCGGCGTCAGCCGCAGCTCGGTCCCGCCGAGCCGCACCCTGGTCTCGCGGTCGATCGTCACCTCGCCGACCCGCACCTCGCCGATGAACGTCCCGTTGCGCGAGTCGAGGTCGTGCAGCGCGTAGCCCCGCGGCACCAGCGAGACCTCGAGGTGCTGCCGCGACACCGTCGGGTCGCTCAGCACCAGGTCGCAGCTCTCGTGCGACCCGATGACGACGCGGTCGCCGGTGAAGTCGCCCGTCTTCTTGCGGTCCGGCCCCGAGAGCACCGTGACGCGCAGCGGGTGCCGACGCAGAGAGACGCCCCCGCGATCGTCGCGGAGCTGCTGGGTGTGCGAAGTTCCGTCGTGCATGCCTACCAGTCGGTCACGCGGGTCTCTCCCCCGCCATTAATAATGATCGTACGCGTGCGCCGCTGCCCGAGCTCCGGGTTGACCAGCTCCATCGTATAGCGTCCCGCCGCCAGATCGACCGCCAGCGGCGTCCGCCCGAGCACCCGCCCGTCGACGCTCGCCTCGGCCCACGGCACCAAATTTAATAAGAGCCGCCCCTTCTCCCGCCGCGAATGTTTAATAGTTTTTAATTTACTTTTTTCCCCGCCCGAGATCGCCGGCTGCTCACCCGCGCCGAGCCCGACCCCCGCGTCGCTCGCACGCGCGTCGCTTGCTGGCGCACCCACGTCCGCCGCCGCGTCACTCGCCAGCACACCGCCCGTGGCTTCGCTCGCGGGCGCATCACCCTTCGCATCCGCGTCGCCGGATGGCGCACCGATCGTCGCCCCCGCTGCGCTCGCGGGCGCATCAACCTTCGCATCAGCGTCGCTCACCAGCGTACCGATCGTCGCCCCCGCTGCGCTCGCGGGCGCATCCCCCTTCGCATCCGCGTCGCCGAACGGCGCACCGATCGTCGCTCCCGCCTCGCTCGTGGGCGCACCGCCGAGTGCCGCGTCGCCCGCCCGCTCGTCGAGCCTGCCCGCCGCGACGCTCGCGGCGCTCCCGTTCGCCGCCTCGCCCGCCGCTTCCCGCGTCGCCGTCCCGGCTGCGCCGGCCAGCGTCACCGCCGCCCACGCGAGCGCCCCGAGCCCCAGCGCCCCGCCTGCCAGCCCCACCCACCGAGCCCTGCGCGGCCGCGCGGGCGCCAGCGCGGCCGTCACCGCCTCGCGCCCGCGCCGCGCCAGCGAGGCCCCCACGCCGTCCGCCAGCCTGGCGCTTCGCGCCTGCAGCCCGCGCACCGCGAGCGCCAGCCCCGGCGCCGCGCGCAAGATCCCCCGCTCCGCCCGCCAGCGCTCGAGCGCCGCCGCCAGCGCCTCCGCCGACGCGAACCTGTCCTCACGTTCAGGTGAACTCGCCCGCCGCGCGATCGCCCGCAGCGCCTCGTCCTCGCCGGCGACCAGCTCACCGAGCACCACTCCGAGCGCGTACACGTCGGCCCGCGCGTCGACCGCCCGCCCCGCGCGCTGCTCCGGCGCCGCGTAGCCCGGCGTGCCCGCGTCGGCCGTGGTCGCGATCAGCGACGCGATCCCGAAGTCCGTCAGCTTCACCACCCCGTCGCGCGACACCAGGATGTTCGCCGGCGTCACGTCGCGATGCACCAGCCCCGGCTGCGCGTGCGCGTGGGCCAGCGCCGCGCACACCGCCTCGACCACGAACAGCGCCGCCGCCGCGTCGAGCTGCGCCCGCGCCCCCGCGTCGGCCAGCAGCGCCGCCAGCGACGCCCCGTCGACGTGCTCCATCACCACGTACGCCTGGCCGTCCTCCACCCCGAAGTCGAGCACCTGCACGATGTTGCCGTGCGCCAGCCGCTGCACAACCTCCGCCTCGGCGCGCAGCAGCGACGCCACCTCCGGGCGCGCCGCGAGCTCGCGACGGATCTGCTTGATCACCACGCGCTTGCGGAAGCCTCTGGCTCCCTCGACATGGGCCAGATACACTTCGCCGAGCCCGCCGCTCCCGAGCCGTTCGCCGACCTCGTAGCGGCCCAGACGTCTCGCCCCGCTCACCTGCCCATGATACGGCACCGCGACAGCTCCCCGGCAGCATTCACCCGGGCCGTCGCAACCTGCCTCGCCGCGTCGCTCGTCCTGTTCGCCGCCCGCCCCGTCGTCGCCGGCGACGCGGTCCTCGTGCTCCCCCGCACCCCCGCCGCCGCGACCGACGGCGTCGACGCGGCCCTGCGATCCGCCGGCCATCACCCCCGCGACGCCGCCGACCTGCGCGCACAATTGATCGCCGAGGACCGCGCCGCCCAGTCGTCCGCCGCCGCCGCGCTCGCCTCGATCGAGCAGGACCTCGCCGCCGCCCGCGCCGCCTGGCTGGCCCAGCGCCCCGCCGACATGCTCGCCGCCCTCGACCGCGCCGAGCGGTCGGCCCTCGCCGTGCTCGAGGGCGGCCCCGCCTGCACCGCGACCCTGTGGGAGATCGAGTTCCAGCTCGGCCTCGCCTACACCACCCGCGACCAGCCCGGCGACCCGGACCGCGCCCGCGCCCGCTACGCCCTCGCCCTCGCCCTCGACCCCGCCCGGCGCCCCGTCACCGCCCTCTACGGCCCCGACGTCGGCCTCGCCTTCATCAAGGTCGTCGACGAGCTCGCGCTGCGCCCCCCGCGTCCCGTCCGCCTCGCCGTCGCTCCGTCCGACGCCGTCGTCACCGTCGACTGTCACGAGCTCCCCGCCGCCCTGCGCCCGGGCCTCCACGTCGTCCGCGTCGCCGCCCCCGGCCACACCACGCGCTCCGGCGTCACCGAGCTCGACGACAGCGCCGAGCTCCGCGCCTCTCTCTCCGCCGATCCCTCGGCCCCGCTCGGCCCGTGGTGGACCCGCGGCCTCCTCGACCCCGAGCGCCCCAGCGCCCGCGCGGCCGTGCAGGCCCGCGTCGGCGCCGTCGCCGTCGTCTGGCTCGACACCACCCCCGCGCCGGTCGCCCGCCTCATGCTCGCCGGCCAGCTGCGCCGCGTCGCCCGGGCCGACACCGCCGCCGACGCGGCCCTGCAGGTGCTCGCCTCGCCCGCCCAACCACCGCCCGCCCAACCACCGCCCGCCAGACCACCGCGCCGCCGCACCGCCCTCGCGCTCGGCATCACCGGCGCCGTGCTCGGCGGCCTCGCGCTCGGCCTCGGCCTCGGCCTCGGCCTGCGCGACCCTCGCGAACCCCACCTCGTGCTCGTGGCCCCGTGAAGCGCCTGCTCCTCACCGCCCTGCTCGCCGCCTGCGCCGTCGAAGACGACGCGGTCCTCGCCCTCGAGCTCGACGCCGACGCCACCTGCACGACGGACCGCTACCGCGGCCTCGCCAGCCTCTCGATCGAGGTCTACGGCGACCACGACGGCGAGCTCTGCACGCTCGCGCGCCGCTGCGTCACCCTCGACGGCGCCACCGACCTCGCCGACCTCACCGCCGCCCTGCGCGCGGCCATGCAGCCGCTCGTCGACACCGCCCTCGCCGACACCCGCCAGATCGCCGTGCTCGGCCACGACCGCCTCGGCTGCGGCGAGGGCGACCGCCTGGCCTGCGGCTTCGCCGACCTCGCCGACGGCGACGACCAGTCGCTCGCCGTCCCGCTGCGCTGCGAGCCCGCCGACTGCCCGCCCGACGTCCCCCCTTTCTGTCCCTGACCGCATACCCTTGACTCGAGTCCACCCCACGCCCGTGAGCCCCGCGATCACAGCCGCCCGCACCTGGCACGCCGCATGCTCTGCCCCTCGCGTGCGCCCGCTCCTGCTCGCCCTCGCGACGCTCGCCGCCTGCGACGCCCCCGAGACCGACGACGAGATCGTCGCCCGCGACACCATCGCCGCGCTCGGCGGCAGCTCGGCCCAGCTGAAGCTCTACGACGGCCTGCTCGGCATCGTCGACCTGAAGGGCATCTCCCTCGCGCTCGCGCCGCAGCAGGTGATCAAACAGATCGAAGGCGGCCTCGCCGACGACCTCGACGACCCGAAGTGCCTGACCCTCGACACCGATCAGTCGACCTACGTCGCCCTCCTCTTCAAAAAGTGCCGCTACCGCGGCGTGTTCGTCGACGGCGACCTGCGCATCGACCTCACCACCGAGACCGGCACCTGCGACGGCGCCGACTGCGTGCTCGCCACCCGCTACACCACCACCCTGACCGCCCTGACGATCGGCCAGACCGAGGTCCAGGCCGCCACCTCGACCCTGCGCATCCCGACCACGAAGGGCGAGCCGCGCAGCTACACCGCCGAGGCCGAGCTCACCACCCGCGACCGCGGCGACCTCCACCTCCGCCACGAGATCTCGTGGGTCCGCCAGCAGGGCTGCGTGCACGCCGACCTCGGCGCCGAGTTCGTGTTCGCCGACCGCACCATCGACGTCGGCGCCGCCGGCATCGAGGTGTGCGCCGCCGGCTGCCCGCGCGCCGGCGAGGTCCACATCGCCTGGGCCAGCGGCCGCGCCCTCTCGTGGACCTACGACGGCACCGCCGAGCTCGACGTCGTCGGTCCGCGCGGCCGCACCTTCAGCGTCGAGCAGACCTGCGACGACGACCCTTGACTCGAGTCCGCCCCGCGCCGCGCTCACCCGCGAGAACGGCGCCCCGCACACCTGGCCCGATTCCTGCTCCACGGACGAACCCATGCACGCACCACGCCTCGCCCCCTGCATCGCCCTCCTCACCAGCCTCGCCGCCTGTGACTTCGGCGGAGCGACCGCCGCCGAGCTGCGCATGGCCGTCGACGAGAGCGTCGCCACCGGCCAGGCCGAGGCGGTGCAGCAGGACATCATCGAGATCTCGACCAGCTTCACCCTCGGCGACGCCGTCCAGACCGCCATCGCCGAGCTCCAGGCCTTCATCGCCGCCGAGTCCGCCTGCGCCGTCGTCACCGCCGACGGCGACCACGGCGTCACCATCGACTTCGGCGACCTCGCCGACGACTGCACCTACAAGGGCCGCCACTACGCCGGCGTGCTCCACATCTCGGTCGAGCTGAAGGACGACTCGACCGTCGTCACCCACACCGCCACCGGCTTCTCCAACGGCGCGCTCACCCTCGACGGCACCGCCGTCGTCACCTGGACCGCCGACAGCCGCCACGTCGTCACCGACCTCACCTTCGACCGCGAGGGCCGCGTCACCACCGTCGAGGGCGACCGCACCCAGCGCCTGCTCGACGCCGACGCCGGCCTCGCCGGCGGCATCGTCGTCGACGGCACCCGCGACTGGTCCAACGACCGCGGCGAGTTCGCCCTCGGCATCGAGGACGTCGAGATGCGCCCCGTCGACCCCGTGCCCCAGGCCGGCACCTACGAGCTCACGCTGCCGAGCGGCAACACCGCGAGCCTCGTGTTCACCCGCATCGACGCCGACACCATCGAGGTCCGCGTCGACGGCCCGCGCCGCGACCGCGTCTACCACGTGACCAGCACCGGCGCGGTCGCCGAGCAGGACTGACGCGCCCTACGCCTTCGCGACCCGCGCCGCCGTCACCTGCTCGACCAGCTGCTTGGCGCGCGCCGGGTCGATGTCGAAGATGCGCGCGAAGTCCAGCGCCGCCGCCCGCTCGCGCTCGTCGAGCCGCCCGTCGGCGATCATCAGCGCGAACATCCCGGCGAACGTCTTCTCCCGCAGCGCCGCGCCCGGCACCCGCTCGCCGAGGGCCTGCAGGTGCTCCTGCATGCCCTCCTGCCCGACCCCCCTCAGCGCGTCCGAGGCGACCTCGAGCTTGGCCTTCAGCGTCGCGGCCTCGTTGCCCCAATTCCACGGCCACAGCAGCGCCGACGCCACGAACGCCTTGACCTCGCTGGCCTCGATCCTCCCGTCGATGAGGACCGTGAGGAACAGACACTCGAGGATCGCCAGATTCTGATCCTCGGTCAGCGGAGCCAGCTCGTCGGCGCTCGGGATCAGGTCGGTGCTCTGCAGGAACTTCATGGCGCGCCAGAGTGCATCAGCACCGTCCGCGCTGTCGAGCCGACCCCGCGGCTCGGAACTGCCCGATGGAGCGGCGTCCCCCGGACTCGAGTCAAGGTCGCGACCACGGGCCACGCGGACGCCCCAGCCGCGACGCACAATGGCGTTGGAACGCGGTTTGCTACGCACCCCGGCATGTCGATCCGTCGCCGCAGCAAGTTCGTGTTCGTCCTCGCCGCCCTCGCCGCTCCGCTCGCCTGCAAGGACTCGGGCGACGATGAAGGCACCGGCACCGAGGATCCCACCGGCACCACCGCCGGCGCCACCGGCGACCCGCCGCCGACGTCGAGCGCGACCGAGCCGACCCCGACCGACGACGGCGGATCGACCGACGACACCGGCGACGCCGCCGTGCGCCCCAACTGGCACGAGGACATCGCCCCCCTGACCGCCCAGCACTGCCGCAGCTGTCACAACGCCGGCGGCGTCGCCCCGTTCGACATGGCCACCTACGAGATGACCAAGCCGTGGGCCCCCGCCATGGCCCTCGACGTCGACATGGCCCTCATGCCGCCGTGGCACGCGGTCGAGACCGACGAGTGCACCCCGCCCTTCGCCTTCAAGCACGACGCCCGCCTGGACGACGCCGAGAAGCAGCTGTTCCGCGACTGGGCCGACCTCGGCGCCCCCGAGGGCGACCCGGCCCTCGCCGCGCCGCTGCCCGACCCGCCCTCGCTCGACCTCCAGGACCCGAGCACCACCGAGCTCATGCAGTCCGAGGTCACGATCCCCGCCGCCGGCCAGGTCCGCGACTACTTCAACTGCCTGAGCATCGACCCCGGCAACACCGAGACCGTCTACGTCGACGGCCTGCAGGTCATCCCCGGCAACACCGGCGTCGTCCACCACGTGCTCATCTACGTCGACCCCACCGGCGAGTCCGCCGCGTGGCCCGGCGGCGTCAAGACCGACTGCAACGGCGGCGCGGGCATCCAGGGCCAGCCCCAGCTGATCGCCGGCTGGGTCCCCGGCTCGCTGCCGATCGAGCCCCCGACCGACGTCGGCACCGAGCTCCCGCCCGGCACCCGCCTGATCTTGAACGTGCACTACCACGCCCAGGCGAGCGAGCAGAAGGACAGCAAGACCGGCCTGGCGATCCGCTGGAAGTCCGAGGAGCCGGCCTGGACCTCGCGCTTCGTGCTCGTCGGCGCCCCCGGCCTCGGCATGTCGCAGACCGGCGAGATGCTGATCCCCGCCGGCGCCTCCGGCCACGAGGAGTCGTTCACCTGGTCGGTCAACTTCCCCGACATCGTCGACGTGCGCGTGTGGGCCGCGCTCGCCCACATGCACAAGGTCGGCGTCGACCTCAAGGTCTGGGTCGAGAGCGGCGACACCGGCGACGAGACCTGCCTGCTGCAGACCCCCAAGTACGACTACAACTGGCAGCGCTCCTACGCCTACGACACCCCCGTCAGCGAAGGCTTCCGCGTGCGCGGCGGCGACAAGGTCCACGTGCGCTGCACCTTCGACAACACCCTCATGAACCCCGGCGTGCAGGAGATGCTCGCCGAGGTCGGCCTCGACGCGCCGATCGACGTCGGCCTCGGCGAGGGCACCCTCGACGAGATGTGCCTCAGCGGCCTCGGCGTCGCCATCAAGGGCGGGCTGTGAACGAGAATCAACTCGTTCGATGAACGACCGCGCGGCGCAGCTACTCGCGCCGCGTCAGCCACCACGTGCACAGCGGCAGCGCGAAGTAACACACCGCGCCGATCGCCAGCGTGGTCGAGATCCCCCACGCCATCGACGTGCCGAGCGCCAGCCCGCTCGCACACACCCCGCACGCGCCGTTGACCCCCCACAGCCACGGCGTGATGTCGGTCGTCGCCTCGCCGCGCGCCGCCCGCACCAGGCGCAGCCCGAGCGGGAAGCACAGCCCCATCGCCAGCGCCGGCGGGGCCACCAGCGCCAGCGTCAGCAGCACCCGCGTGCCGACCGGCGCGCCCGCGTAGCTCGCCATCACCGGCCCGATCGCCGCCCGCGTCGCGACCACCAGCAGCCCCGGCAGCAGCGGGAAGAACGTCGCCACCCGCGGCCGCTCGACCGGCACCCGGCCGCTCATCAAGCTGCCGAGCCCCGTCGCCAGCACGATGCCGCCGAGCACCACCGCCAGCGCCAGCGTCGGGTGGCCGAGGAACACGCCCACCCGCGACAGCAGCCCGATCTCCACGAACATGAAGCCGAGCCCGATCAGCGCGAAGTACCCGCACGCCGCCGCCACGCCGCGCCCGCCGCCGCCGAGCTCGCGCCGGCGCAGCCACAGCGGCCCGAACACCGCCGCGATCGTCAGCACCACGCTCACCAGCGTCGCGTAGACCAGCGTCTGCGTGGCCTGCAGGTTGCCGAGGAACGACAGGTCGAGCGCGTCGACCTCGGCCGAGTCCGCCAGCCAGTCGCGCGGCCGCAGCATGTTGAAAAAGAACGGCCGATCGTCGTCCGGCGGGGTCATGTCGAGCGTCTGCGCCTCCGCGTACGCCTGCAGCCCCGCCAGATCGGTCTGCCCCGCGATCTCTTTTAATAACGGCGGCGCCGGCGGCTTGCGCGGCGTCATCACCATATTGAAACCGAGGCGGATCGCCTCCTTCTGCATGCGGTCGAGGTCCTGCGCGGTGAAGGGCGCCCGCGAGACCAGCAGCGTCGCCACGCTCGCCTGCTGCAACAAAATTAAATGTCGCCGCGGGTCGGGCACGCCGAGCTTCCACAGCGTCGCCATCGCCAGCGCCAGCATGCGCCCGGTCTCGCCCGGCGAGTCCGGCTTGTACCACCGCGACACCGTGAAGATCCCCGTCGGCGTCAGCCGGCGCAGGAACACCTGCCAGCCCTCGATCGTATAGAGCCCGTTCTCCGACAGCGAGTAGGCGCCCGCCCCGGTCGAGGCCCACGTGTCGATCAGCGACATCGTGATCACCTCGTAGCGCCGCGCGTCGCGGGCGAAGAAGCTCCGCGCCTCGTCGGCCACCAGCTCGACGCCGGGCAGCGTGGCGATCCGCGAGTAGTCGCGCATCGGCCCGGTGTGCAGCCCGACGATCTTGTCGTTGATCTCGACCCCGACCACCGGCGCGTGACCGACCCGCACCGCCTCGAGCACGTCGCGCCCGCCGCCGACGCCGATCACCGCCGCCGGCCCGCCCGGCCGCAGGCGGTGGGCGAAGGTCGCGATGTCCCACTCGAGGTACGCGTGATCCGAGTCGTCATAACGCGCCATGCCCGTGGCCGCCGCGCCGTCGATCAGCAGGATCCGCTCCTCGACCGGTTTAATGACTGTCTCGATCGGCAGGTTGCGCCCCGCCGCCCACAGCCGCGGCGGGTGGTCCGCCGGCTCCGACACCGTCACCCGCGAGTGCGTGTTCCAGCCGACGTACGCGAAGCTCCGCGCGTCCTCCCGCATGCCCTTGACCCACGCCGGCCGCAGCGGCGGCACCTCGGCGGTTGCATTGAGCACCGCCGCGCCGGCCCAGGCCATGGTCACCGCCAGGGCCAGCGCCTGGCCCTTGCGACCTGCCCCCGGGGACAGGTCGGTGCGCGCCGCCGCGAACGCCAGCGCGGCGATCCCCGCGATCGCCCCGGCCACCAGCACCGCGCTCGCGCCGTCGACCGCGTCGAGCAGCGGGATCACCAGCAGACAGCCGAGCGCCGCGCCCAGCAGGTCGACACCGTAGGCCCGCCCCGGCGGCAGCCCGGCCCGCGTCAGCGCCAGCGTCAGCGTCACCCCGACCACCGCGAACGGCAGCGCCAGCACCGCCCCGAGCCCGAGCAGGGCCAAAAAGCCCATGAAGTCGGTCACCGGCATCAGCGGCCCCGACATCGTCCACGCGAACGCCGGCGGGGCCGTGACCGCGAACAGCAGCGCAGACTCGGCCAGCCGCCGCGGCACCTCGACGAACCGCCGCGGCCACAGGAACACGACCGACGCCCCCGCCGTCATGCCCAGCATCGCCAGCGCGATCACGAAGAACGCGAGGTGATACCAGCCGATCACGCTGACGATGCGCGTCAGCAAGATCTCGAGCATCAGCGCCGCCAGGGCCGCCGCGAAGATCCCAGCGTACGCCGGCCCGCGTCGCACCTACTCCGCCTCCTGCTCGGCCTTGCTCGCCCAGCCGCCGCCGATGGTCGTCACCTTCAGCTCCGGGTCGTCGGCGATCTGCTGCTCCGTGAACACCAGCGGCCGCCACTTCTGCTGCGAGAACAGCTCGGTCTGGTCGCTGAAGTGCCGCGAGCGCGGGTCGTCCGACTGCGAGTAGCTGAGGAACCCGGACCCGCGCGGCCCGTCCTCGCCGTACTCCACCGCCATCACGAAGCTGGTGCCGTAGTTGACCACGTAGCCGTCCTCGGTCAGCTCCGTGGTCGGGTTGACGATCGTCCCGAGCGGCGTGCCCGGCTCGACCGTCGACTTCAGCCCGCCGTAGTTGACCACGTTGGCCACCCCGTCGCGGTTCTGCCCGCCCGGCACCGCGAACCGCCGGTCGCCGCGGAACGCGAACTGCGCGTCGCGCAGCGGCGAGTCGACCGCCAGCCCCGCCGCCCGCAGGGCCAGCACCGCCTTGCCGAGCGCCTGTAGCAGCGGGTCGTCGCCCATCTCCGGCGCCGGCTTCAGCGTGTGCGGCGTGGCGATCGGGTCGTCGTACTTGAACCCCTCGGCCAGCAGCACCCCGTAGTCCTCGAGCGCCGAGTCGGCGTACGTCCCCAGCAGCTCGCGCCAGACCAGCGCGCCCACGCTGTCGGGGTCGAACCGCCGGTCCCAGCCCGCGAGCGCCGCGCAGGCCCCGTCGATCGCCACCGTCTCCTCGTCGACCGTCACCGCCTGCGCGCCCTCGCAGCGGGCCACCACCTCGTCGCGCAGCAGCTCGCCGGTGAACGAGCGGTTGCCCATGATCGCCGCCTGCAGCTCCTCGAGCGTGAACTTGCCGTCCGCCCCCGAGGCCCCGCCCTCCTTCTCCTCGGTCAACAGCGTCATGTTCATGCGCGAGCGCGGCGACTGCGGCACCCGCTCGAACCCGTGCAGCGGCGAGAAGCCCTCGAGCGGCGCGCTCGGGTTGGCCAGCCAGTACGAGTCGTTGGCGTTGAACACGAAGTCGTCGCGGTCGATCTGCGGCAGCTCGGAGTACGGCACCAGCCCCGGCACCCGCGCCGGGTCGTCCGGGTCGCTCGTCCACGCGTTGTCGGGGTCCTTGCCGTCGAGCACCACCACGCCGGCCTGGGCGTAGATCGCCGAGGGGATGAACTCGTCCTCGATCGCCTTCAGCCAGCGGTCGATCGCCGACTGCGTCAGCCGCGGCGTCGCCGACGCGTCGATGTACCAGGCGTGCCCCTCGCGGTCGGCGGCCATCGTGTTGACCCACGGGATCCCCCCGACCTCCTCGTACACCTTCTTAAACTCGTCCAGCGACGTCGCCCGGTTCATGCGCGAGAACTGCTCGATGAGCCGCACGTTGTCGATGTTCGCGTCGCGGTAGGTGATGGCCCGCTGCTCGTCCCACAAGAACGGGTCGAGCCCGATGATCGGCCCGTAGTGGCTCTTCCACAGCGTGCGCTTGACCTCCGACAACGCGCCGTCGTCGCCGAGCACCTCGACCGTGTACTCGGTCGACTCCATGGCCCGCATCTCGCCGTCGTAGAGGTATCGGGTCGGATCGTCCGGGTCGAGCTCGAGCGTGTAGATCGTGAAGCGCTGCCCCGCCGAGAACGTGTGCGCCCAGGCGATGTCGTCGTTGAAACCGATCAGCGCGCCCGGCACGCCCATCAGCCCGACGCCGTACATGTTGACGACGCCGGGCACCGTCACGTGGCTCTCCCACAGCTTCAGCTCGCCCTCCCACGGGAAGTGGGGATTGGAGACCACCATCCCGCGCCCGCCCGCGCTGCGGTCCTTGCCGATGGCCCAGCCGTTGCTCCCGAAGCCCGACGTCCGCACCCGCCCGAGCGCCGCCATCGGGTCGCCCGGCGGCCGCGCCAGCGGCTGCGCGCCCGGCGGCTGCGACGTCGCCATGTACTGCGTGAGCTGCCAGCTGCCCGCCAGCATGCCGAGGTCGATGTAGTACGCGGTCAGGTCCCTCGCCGAGATCTCCCGCACCCACGGCTGCCCGCGGCACGACCCCGGGATGGCGTCGACCCCGGTCTCGGTGACGTACTTGTTGTAGCCCGTCGCGTAGCCCTCGATGATCTCCCGCACCTCGTCGGTCTGGACGGCCAGCGCCTTGTCGGCCAGCCCCATCACGTCGAGGTGGAGGTACGCGAAGTCGCTGTTGAGGTGGCGCCCGTCGGCGCCCTCCCCGAGGAACTTGGCCCGCTCCGACCGCACCTTGAGGATCTGGTCGGCGAGCACGCACGCGTGGTCCTGCGCGAACGCGTAGCCCTGCCCGAACCCCGCGCTCCCGAGGTCGTCCGCCAGGATGTGCGCCACCCCCCAGCTGGTGCGCCGGATCGTCGCCTCGTAGCGGTAGTCCGCGTACGGGCTGTCGATCAGGCACGACCCCAGCACCACCGGCACCAGCCCCAACGACGCGCAGCGAGACAAGCCTTTGCGGGACCTCATCATGGCCGGGCCACGCTAGCAACACCCCCCGTGCGGTTCAATCACGATCCGCCGGCCACGAACCTCGCGTGACCCCGCGGCGCGCCCTGTAAGCTGCTCGCCATGCCCGGCCGGCGCCCCGCGACCGCGGATTGTTTGCCCATGCAAGCGGGGGCCGGCGCCCACGCACCTCGCGGCGCCGACGAGGCCTCGCGCCGCAAGCACGACGGCGTCTACTACACCCCCGCGTGGGTCACCGACCTGCTCGTGCGCCACACCCTCGGCGTCACCATCGACGAGCTGCGCCGCGACGCCGGCCTGTCCGCCGCGGCCCCCGAGCCCGGCCCGCTGGCGGCGTTCGAGCGGGCGCTGCGGCAGCTCAAGCTCGTCGACCCCGCCTGCGGCGTCGGGGCCCTGCTGCTGCCCGCCGTCGACGCCCTCGTCGCCGCCCGCCGCTGGATCGCCGAGCAACGCCGCCGCCTCGGCGTGCCCGACGACCCCGCCGACCCCGTCCGCGACGTGCTCGCGCACAACATCCACGGCGTCGACATCGACCCCCGCTCGGTCCGCCTCACCCGCGCGGCCCTGCTGCAGCGCACCGCCGATCCCGACGTCCCGCTGCCCACCCTCGAGCGCACGATCCGCCGCGGCAACAGCCTCGTCGACCCCGCCGGCGCCGACCCGGCGCTCGCCCCCTTCGACTGGACCGCCGCCTTCCCCGCGGCCTTCGACCGCCCCGACCCCGGCTTCGACTGCGTGCTCGGCAACCCGCCGTACGTGAAGCTGCAGAACCTCCGCAAGGCCCAGCCCGCGCTCGCCGCCCACCTGCAAGGCGCCTACGCCAGCGCCCGCACCGGCAACTTCGACCTCTACCTCCCGTTCGTCGAGCGAGGCCTCGCGCTGCTGCGCCGGTCCGGCCTCATGGGGTACATCGCGCCGAGCGGCTGGCTGCTCGGCGAGTACGGCGCGGGCCTCCGCGCCCTCGTGCACGCCCGCCGGGCCCTGGCCCGCTGGATCGACTTCGGCGACCACCAGGTCTTCGCCGACGCCACGACCTACACGGCGCTGCAGGTGTTCCGCCCCCACGCCCCCGCCGTCGCCTGCGTGTTCGCGTCCGACGGCGACGTCGGCGAGCTCGACTGGTCGAGGCCCGACGCGACCATCCCCTACGCCGAGCTCTCGCCCGCCTCGCCGTGGGTCTTCGCGCCCGACCGCGAGCGCCGGCTGCTCGCCCGCCTGCGCGCCGACTGCACCCCGCTCGCGCGCAGCGCCGACGCCATCATCGTCGGCATCCAGACCAGCGCCGACGTCGTCTATCACCTCGAGAGGCTCGCCCCCGGCACCTACCGCTCGTTCGCCGGCGACAGCCGCGGCCACACCGTCGAGCTCGAGGACGAACTCCTGCGCCCGCTCGTGTCCGGCGCGCACGCCAAGCGCTACCGCGACCCGAGCTCGACGACCCACCTGCTGTTCCCCTACGACGACTCCGGCCCGCGCGCCCGCCTGCTCGCCCCCGACGAGCTGCGCCGCTTCCCCCGCGCCTGGGACTATCTGCTGGGCCACGCCCCGCGGCTCCGCGCCCGCGAGCGCCGCGCCTTCGACGACGAGCAGTGGTACCGCTTCGGCCGCAACCAGAACATCGACAAGCAGAAGCTGCCCAAGCTCGTCGTGCCCCGCCTCACCGTCGACCTCGCCGCCGCCTGCGACCCCACCGGCGCGGTCGCCCTCGACAACGTCGACGTCGGCGGCATCCTCGCCGCCGACGGCGACACCCTGTGGTTCCTGCTCGCCGTGCTCAACGGCCCGGTCGCGACTTACGAGTGGAGGCGCCGCACCAGGCCGTTCGCCAACGGCTTTCGCGCCGCCAACAAGCAGTTCATCGCCCCCCTCGCCGTGCCCGCCGCCTCCGCCGCCGACAGGGCCGCCATCGCCGCCCGCGCCCGCGCCCTGCAGGCGCTCCACACCGCCCGCGCCCCCGCCGCCGCCCTCGAGGCCGAGATGAACGACCACCTCGCCGCGCTCTACGACCTCACCGCCGAGGAGCGCGAGCTCATCGCCGCCGACCGCCGCTGACCCGCGCAGCGGCGGCCTCGCGGCGGCTCACATCGCGTCCTTCTTCTCGCCCGGCAGCAGCCCGATCTCCACCAGCCGCTGCTTCAGGTACGCGTCGGCGGTGATCGGCTCGGGGTAGAAGTCCTCGCCCTGCTCGGCCACGCAGGCCGGCAGCGACTTGATCATGAACTCCGAGTTCGGGTGGAGGAAGAACGGGATCGAGTAGCGCGGCGCCTCGCTGTACGGCCTCGGCGGGTTGACCACGCGGTGGGTCGTCGACCGCAGCACGTTGTTGGTCAGGCGCTGCAGCATGTCGCCGACGTTGACCACGATCGTCTCGGGGATCGTCGACACCGGCACCCAGTCGCCCTGCCGGCTCAGCACCTCGAGCCCCGGCTCGCCCGAGCCGATCAGCAGCGTGATCAAATTGATGTCCTCGTGCTGGGCCGAGCGCACGCTGCCCGGGTCACCCAGGCCGGGGGCCAGCGGCGGGTAGTGGATCGGCCGCAGGATCGAGTTCGCGTGGTCGATCTTGTCCTCGAAGTAGTGCTCGTCGAGCCCGAGCCCCAGCGACACCGCCCGCAGCACGCGGTTCCCGAGGCCCTCGAGCGCCTGGTAGAGCCCCCACGTCGCCTCGCGGAAGCCCGCGATCTCGGTCGGCCACACGTTCGGCGGGTAGTCGCGGGTCCACGCCGCGCCCGCCACGTGCTCGCGGCCGACGTGCCAGAACTCCTTCAGGTCGACCGCCTCGGAGTCCTTCGCGTGCTCGACCCCGAAGCGGGTGTAGCCGCGGGCGCCGCCCGAGCCGGGGATCTCGTACTTCACCTTGGTGTCGAGCGGCAGCTCGAAGAACGCCTTGACGACGCGGTACGCATCGGCGATGAGCCGCTCGGGGATCTCGTGGCGGGTGATGCCGACGAACCCGATCTCGCGGTACGCCGTGTTCAGGTCGCGGACGAACCGGGCGCGCTCGTCCGGGCCCTGGCTGTCGAAGCTGCGGATGTCGAGGATGGGGACGCGTTCGGCGGACATGACGGAGGTTCCTTCGAGCCCGGAGGCTATCAGGCCGGACGGACCGGCGACGCCCCTTTTTTGCTCAGTCCGCGAGCAGCGCCCCCGCCACGCAGGCCGTCGAGAAGTTGGCGAGGGTCGCGGCGACCAGCGCCAGCACCCCCAGGCGGGCGATGTCCGGCTTGCGCTCCGGGACCAGCGCCCCGAGGCCGCCGATCTGGATGCCGATGCTCGACAGGTTGGCGAACCCGCACACCGCGAACGTGCTGATCGCCAGAGAGCGGTCGCTCACCAGACCTTGCACGTGGAAAGCATGCAGCTGCTGGAACGCGATGATCTCGTTGATCACCGTTCGGGTGCCGAGCACGCTGCCGATCTGCTGGGCCTCGCCCCACGGGATGCCCATCAAGAACGCGATCGGCGCGCACGCCCAGCCGAGCATGCGCTCGAGCGTCAGCGGCGCGTCGCCGACCGGGATGAGCCCGATGATCGCGTTGACCAGCGACACCAGGGCGATGAACGCCAGCAGCATCGCGCCGACGTTGACCGCCAGCTTGAGCCCGTCGCTGGTGCCGCTGGCGGCCGCCTCGAGCACGTTGCTCGAGTGCTCGACCGGAGCGTCCGCCACCACTCCGGCCGTCTCGGGCTTGCCGGTCTCCGGCACGATCAGCTTGGCGAACACCAGCGAGATCGGCGCCGTCATGCCCATCGCCGTCAGCAGATGCTCCATGCTCACCCCGCCGAGCGCCACGTAGGCCGACAGGATGGCCCCCGAGACCGAGGCCATGCCCGCCACCATCACGCAGAACAGCTCCGACTCGGTCAGCCGCGCCAGGAACGGCCGGATGGTCAGCGGCGCCTCGCTCTGGCCCATGAAGATGCTGGCGGCGATGCACAGCGACTCGGCGCCGCTCGCCCCGAACACGTGGACCATCGCCCGCGCCAGCACGCGCACGATCAGCTGCATCACGCCGAGGTAGTAGAGCACCCCGAACAGCGCCGCCACGAACACGATGGTCGGCAGGATCTGGAACGCGAAGATGGTCCCGAGCCCGCTCGTGCCGCCGCTCACCTTGCCCATCTCGCCGAACAGGAACTCCGAGCCCTTGTAGGCCTGGCCGATCACCGCCGACACCCCGTTGGCCAGCCACGCCAGCGCCTGCTGGCCCTGCGGCACCTTCAGCAGCATCACCGCCATCACCCACTGCAGGCCCACGCCCCACAGGACCACCCGCAGCTGCACCGCCTTGCGCTCGCGGCTGAGCAGATAGCCGATCCCCAGCAGCACGACGAACCCGACGATGCTCATCACCTGGTGAATGCTCATGCGGCTCCCTGTCCCTCGTCCGGGATGGACACCGCGTCGTACCACGAGTATCACCCGCGCTGCAGCACCCGAAGGAGGGCCCGCGGTGGCCAAGCTTTATTTCCGTCACGGAACCATGGACAGCGCCAAGACCCTCAACCTCCTCGCGGTCGCCCACAACTACCGCAGCCAGGGCAAGCGGGTGCTGCTGCTGAAGCCGCGGCTCGACGACCGCTTCGGGGCCGCCGCCATCCGCTCACGCGCCGGCGTCGAGGCCCACGCCGACCTGCTGATCGACCCCGACACCCGCCTCGACCCCGCCGACTTCGCCGGCATCGACTGCGTGCTCGTCGACGAGGCGCAGTTCCTGTCGGCCGCCGTCATCGACCAGCTGCGGGCCCTCACCCACGGCGGGCCGCCGGTCATCTGCTACGGCCTGCGCACCGACTTCCGCACCCACCTGTTCGAGGGCTCGCGCCGCCTGCTCGAGCTCTCCGACAGCATCGAGGAGGTCAAGGTCACCTGCCAGTTCTGCAACCGCAAGGCGATCTTCAACCTCCGCCTGCAGGACGGCCGCGCCGAGCTCGACGGCCCGCAGATCGAGCTCGGCGGCAACGACCGCTACGCCCCGGCCTGCTTCGGCTGCTACCGCCAGCGCACCGGGCTGTTCCCGGACATGGGCCGCTAGCCCCGCGGCCGGTCCGGACGCCGCAGCCGGGTCGCGCACGCCTGTCCCTTCGGCCAGGCAGTGTCCACATATCCACAGGTCGTCCACAGCGCCCGGCCCGCCGGGCCCGCAAGTCGGCTCACCGAGCCGATCTCCCGCACTCGAATCTTCATTGCCCTGCGCACTGAACGCATGTTTACATCGCACCTCGCGGCGCCGACGGCACCGCGGACACCTGTCACTCCATGTCGCCGTACGACCTGCCCACAGGAATTGATCCAACGAGATCGATGTACTTGCGGTGAACGGCCCCCGCCCGTGTCACCTCGGCGTCACCTGCGGTCCGCGTCACGCACCGTCGCCTCGGCCCGAAATTTTGCAGCAGCCCGAGGCTCCGTCAAACTCGGGTTTTTGTTTAGGATGAGGACCCAGGGGTTCTCGATCCTTGCTCACCTCTGGCAGCAGCCTCGCGTCACGGCTGGCCTGGACAGGCTTGGGGCTCGCCGTCGTGCTCGCCGGCTGCGTGCGCGACCCGCTGAGCGCCGAGTGCCCGGCCCTCGAACCCGGCGAGCTCGTCATCAGCGAGCTCTTCAAGGGCGACGGCACCAACCACGCGTGGATCGAGCTGTACAACCCCACCGACCGCGCCCACACGCTCGGCGGCCTGCGCGTCGCCGCCGTCCCGCTGACCGGCGACATCAGCAAGACCTGGGCCTTCACCGTCCGTGACGGCGAGCTCGGCGTCGAGCCCGGCGGCTACGTCGTGCTCGGCCAGGGCGACCCCCGCTTCTGGGACTACGTCGACTACGACTACACCGACGACCAGAGCGACGACCTCGAGGTCGAGGCCGAGCTGTCGATCCACGCCTGCGCCGAGCGCATCGACACCGTCGTCTACCGCGGCCGCCCCGGCGTGGCCGGCGACGACGACAGCGGCACCGGCGACACCGGCGGCACCGGCGACACCGGGGATACGGGCGCGGCCCCCGACGCCCCGCCGATCACCGGCCCCGCCTCGTTCGCCCTCGACGGCGCCGCCCCGCCCTCCGCCGACGACAACGACGACACCGAGGAGCGCTGGTGCCTCGACCCGACCATCCACCAGACCGATCCCAAGAAGAAACCGACGTTCGGCACACCCGGGGAGGCGAATCCGCCGTGTCCGGCCTAGCCCGCGACGACGCGCGCGCGTGGTCCCGCCTGTGGGCCATGTGCCTCGTCGTCGCCGCGGCTCTGGGACTCTCGGCCTGCGGCGCCGCGGTCCAACGCTTCGACCGCAGCAACGTGCTCGCCGGCCTCGACGACCCGCGCACCGGCCTGGTCATCGGCCAGTTCCCGCTGACCAAGGTGATCGACGGCGACACCATCCGCGTCGACGGCCTCGACGCCAGCCTGCGCCTGCTCGGCCTCGACACCGAGGAGACCTTTAAGAGAAAGTCCGAGTGGCAGGCCTACGAGCGCGGCTGGTCGGTCTACCTCGCCGAGGCCCAGGCGAAGACCAAGTCGCCGGTCAAGATCCCCACGCCGCTCGGCGAGGAGGCCAAGAAGTTCGCCCAGAAGTTCTTCGACGGCGTCCGCACGGTCGAGCTCGAGCGCGACCACCCCAAGGAGATCCGCGACTTCTACAACCGCTACCTCACCTACGTGTTCGTGGTGAAGGACGGCAAGCGCCTCAACTACAACGTCGAGTGCGTGCGCGCCGGCATGAGCCCGTACTTCTCCAAGTACGGCTACTCGCGCCGCTACCACGCCGACTTCGTGGCCGCCCAGGACGAGGCCCGCAAGGCGGGGCGCGGCATCTGGGACCCCGCCAAGCAGCACTACCCCGACTACGACCGCCGCCTCGAGTGGTGGAACCGCCGCGGCGACTACATCCAGAGCTTCGAGCGCGACGCCCAGGGCAAGAAGAACTACGTCGTGCTCACCCACTGGGACGCCTTCGACCGCCTCGGCGATCTGCTCGGCCGCGAGGTCGTGGTGCTCGGCGCCGTCGGCGACATCCGCAAGGGCCAGACCGGCCCGACCCGCGTGCTGCTCAGCCGCCGCCGCACGGCCAGCTTCCCGCTGATCTTCTTCGACCAGCAGGTCTACACCGACTCGACCGTCGAGGCCGCCAAGGGCGAGTACATCCGCGCCCACGGCGTGGTCGCCAAGTACCGCAACAAGTACACCGGCCAGGACCAGCTGCAGATCGTGGTGACGCTGCCGGCGCAGATCGAGCGCGAGCCCGCGAAGGAGCCCGCGCCCGCGCCCGCCGAGGACGCCACGCCGACCGACCCCGCCGCCCCCGGCGAGACCGTCAGCGACGCCCCGCCGACCGCCGACGCGCCCGTCGACCCCGACACCTCGCCCGCGCCGCCGACTCCCTCCCCCGCCGCGGCCCCGCCCGCGACCACCCAACCTGGCCACGCCGGCCCCACCCCGCCCGCCGCACCGCCCGCGGCGCGCGCCGACTGACCGACGAGGAACCATGCACCGCCTCTCCCTCCGCCGCCTCGCGCTCCCGCTCGTCCTCGCCGCCCCGCTCGCCGGCGGCTGCGGCGGCGGCGACGACGGCACCTGCCCCGCCGGCCTCACCCCCGGCCAGCTCGTGTTCACCGAGCTGCTCGCCGACCCCGAGGGCTCCGACGCCGACGGCGTCGAGTGGTTCGAGATCTACAACGCCGGCACCACCCCGGTCGCCCTGAAGGGCCTCGGCCTCGAGGTCAGCAAGGTCGACGGCTCCGACGGCGACGGCCACCGCATCGCCGGCGACCTCACCATCGCGCCCGGCGCCTACATGACCTTCGGCCGCGTCGCCGACGCGCTGAAGCCCGCGTACATCGACTACGGCTTCGGCGACGACCTGACCATGGGCAACGAGACCGGCCGCCTGCGCGTGGTCTGCGGCGACATGGTCGTCGACGAGACCGACTACGAGGCCATCGAGTCGAGCGTCACGCGCAGCCTCGACGGCGCGCTCGACCCGCCCGACGCCGAGATCAACGACGACCCGTCCGCCTGGTGCCTCGCCGCCGAGACCGCGGAGAACAGCTACAGCGAGACCGAGTTCGGCACCCCCGGCGAGGCCAACCCGGCCTGCCCGCTGCCCCAGCCGGCCTGCGGCCAGTGCTACGACGGCGGCACCCTGCGCGCCGTCGTCGCCCCCCGGCCCGGCCAGCTCGTCATCACCGAGGTCATGGCCAACGCCCGCACCGCCGACGCGATCGGCGAGTGGTTCGAGGTCCGCGTGGCCGAGGGCACCGTCGACCTCAACTGCCTGCAGTACGGCGTCAACACCACCCTGTTCGCCACCGGCGACGAGAAGGCCTTCAAGACCCTGGTGTTCCCCGAGTGCCGCCCCGCCGAGGCCGGCGAGATCCTGCTGTGGTCCAAGGAGGCCTGGGACGGCGCCGACTTCGAACTCGACTTCACCTCGCTCGTCGACTCCGCCAGCGAGTCCAACCCCAACCCCGGCGTGTTCATCGCCTACGACGGCGCGATCATCGACGAGGTCCACTACCCCAAGCCCGACGACGGCGTGGCCTGGAGCCTCGACCCCGACCTCGTCAGCGACACCGCCAACGACGACCCGAACAGCTGGTGCGACGCCGTCACCCCGTTCGGCGACGGCAGCTTCGGCACGCCCGGCGAGGAGAACCCGCAGTGCCCGCAGGCCTCGGTCCCCGGCCAGTGCATGGACGGCGACACCCTGCGCGACATCAACTACTTCCAGCCCGGCGAGCTGCTGATCACCGAGGTGTTCGCCGACCCCGGCCCGAACACCGACGGCAACGCCGGCGAGTGGTTCGAACTCTACGCCGGCGCCGCCCGCGACCTCAACGGCCTCGGCTTCGGCAAGACCAGCGACGCCCTGACCTTCACCATCAACCTCGAGCCGTGCCGCCCGGTCGAGGCCGACAGCTACATCCTGATCGCCGACAGCGACGACGTGACGCTCAACGGCACGCTGCCGACCCCCGACCACGTCGATTCGAAGGTCGCCCTGACCAACGACGGCTCGACGCTCGCGGTCGCCGTGGTCGACACCCGCAACATGACGACCACCGAGCTCGACGCCGTCGGCTGGGGCACCACCGACGACGGCGCGTCGACCCAGCTCTCGCTGTCCGTCCTGCCCGCCCAGGCCCCGTTCGACCCCGCGATCAACGACGACCCCGCGGCCTGGTGCGACGCCGTCGCCCCGTTCGGCGTCGGCGACCTCGGCACCCCGAAGGCCGAGAACGCGGCCTGCGGCGGCCCCCCGCCCGGCGGCGACGAGTGCCTCGACCCCGACACCGCCGAGATGCGCGCCATCGACAAGCCCGCCGCCGGCGAGCTGCTCATCACCGAGTTCATGGCCAACCCCAGCGCCGTCAGCGACGCCAACGGCGAGTGGTTCGAGCTGTTCGCCGCCGCCGACTTCGACCTCAACGGCCTGCAGATCGGCAAGCTGCCCCCGACCGTCAGCGAGACGATCACCAGCGCCGACTGCCTCGAGGTCAAGGCCGGCGAGCGCGTGCTGCTGGCCCAGGAGGGCACCCCCGCCGACCCGCCCGACCCCGCCGACCCGCTCGGCGACGGCGGCCTGCCCGCGCCCGACTGGCAGTTCACCAGCTACAGCCTGACCAACAGCAACAGCGGCGTGTTCGTCGCCGTCGACGACGCCGTGCTCGACGAGGTGGCCTACGCGACCACGAGCGACGGCACCGCGACCCAGCTGACCAGCGCGTGCGAGGCCATGGCCCCGCTCGACCCGACCTGCAACGACGACCCCGCGATGTGGTGCGACGCCGAGACCCCCTACGGCCTCGGCGACCTCGGCACCCCGCGGGCCGCCAACGCCGCCTGCGCGGTCCCCCTCGGCCCCGGCGAGTGCTTCGACA
The DNA here is from genome assembly GCA_016793465.1 of Myxococcales bacterium. The sequence continues at coordinate 93,979 of JAEUJW010000017.1, read as the reverse complement.
CCGGCACCATGCAAAACCGCATGATCGCCGCGCCCGCCCCCGGCGACCTCGTGATCACCGAGTTCCTCGCCAACCCCTCCGGCACCGAGGGCGACAGGGAGTGGATCGAGGTGTTCGTCGCCGCCGACGTCGACCTCAACGGCCTCAAGGTCCTCGGCACCGCCGCCCCCGCCCAGCCCGACGTCGACGCAGCCCTGCCGACCTGCGGCGGCACCGACTGCCGCCCCGTCGCCGCCGGCTCCTACGTGCTGCTCGCCCGCAAGACCGACGCCAACGTCAACGGCATGCTGCCCCCGGTCGACTGCCTGCTGCCGGTCACGCTGTCGAACAGCAACGACGGCGTGGCCATCGCCCACGCGTCGACCGTGCTGCACGGCGTCGGCTGGACTTCGGCCCAGGATGAGGACCTGTCCGGCATGCTCGACCCCGCGAGCAAAGATCCGATGCACACCGACGCCGACGCGCCCCCGTGGTGCCAGGCCTCCGACAAGGGCACCCCGAAGCAGGAGAACCCGTCATGTCCGTGATGATCCCGCGCCATGTCCTCTCGCTCGCCCTGCTCGCCGCCGCCGCCTGCGACCCGGCCCCGTCGGAGCCGACCACCCCGAACCTGTCCGACTGCGGCCCGAACGAGGGCGTGGTCGCCAGCGTGATCGACGGCGACACCATCGTGCTCGAGACCGGCGAGAAGGTCCGCTACCTGATGATCGACACGCCGGAGATCACCAACGGCCACAACGACTGCTTCGGCGAGCAAGCCCGCGAGTACAACGAGGAGATCGCCCTCGGCCAGACGGTCCAGCTGACCTACGACAGCGAGTGCACCGACAAGTACGGCCGCCTGCTCGCCTACGTCGAGACCCCCGACGGCGAGGCCAACACCCTGATGGTCCGCCGCGGCCTCGCCTGCGTGCTCTACATCCCCCCCAACGGCTCCGACCGCGAGGACGAGTTCATGTCCCTCATGACCGACGCCCGCGAACAGTTCGAGGGCATGTGGGGCGCCTGCGGCGACCCCTGCTAGCGAGCCCCGCACAGGCCCGGACGCTCGGGGTCCGCGGGGAACGGGTACTTGCCCGCATGCCCTTCATCGACGAGCTGCTGGTTGACCGACACGCCCGAAGTCTCGACGCCACACCACATGTGCGACAGCCGCCGGTCGTACTTGTCGCGGCCGTCCCCCTTCAACGTGACCCGCGAACCATCGGGGCAGATCTCCCGCGCACGCCCGGTCGCACGTTTTCCACAGGCCTGAATCTCCTCCACAGGAATTCGCCATAGCTTTGCCTGCCACTCGGCACGGCCCCGCGAGTTGTCGTCGAAGCCCGACTCCGGCGTGTCGATCTCGAGGAGCCGGACCGGCGCCGGGCCGCTCCCGCAGTCGACGTAGGGCGTGTCCCCGTCCTCCCAGCGGACCAGCACGCAGGACTCGCCGGACGCGGTCGCCGCGGTCGCCGCGGGATCTGCGTGACACCCGGGCAGCACCATTGCGACAGCAAGCAGCGTCGAGGATTTTTTGCTCACCGGGGCAGCATCTTCCCGTGCCCCGGCCCTGGCAAGCGCCCCGCGCTTTGGGGCACACTGGCCCGCGTGCGACAGGTCCGCTCCGCAGCGCTCCGCAACGTCCGCTCCTCGCTGGCCCTCGCCGTCCTCCTCGCCTGCTGCGTGCACCCGCAGGTCGCAAGCACGGCTCCGCCGGCCACCCCGGCCAAGTCGGCGAAGACGGCGAAGGTGCCTCAAGGGCCAGGTTGGGTCGCGCCCCAGACCGGCCGCTACGACCGCGCCGCGCTCGCCCAGGTCGCCGAGCGCGTGGCCGCCGCCAAGGCCGCCGGCAAGACCCCGGTCGTCGTCTTCGACCTCGACCACACCCTGTTCGACGGCCGCCCGCGCACCCTCGTGATCCTCGCCGAGTGGGCGGCCTCGATCGCGGCCGAGCAGCCCGCCGTCGCCGCCGCGGTCGGACGCATCCCCCTGCAAGGCATCTCCTATCTCCTGCGCGACACCCTCGCCGCCGTCGGCGTCACCGACGCCAGGCTCGTCGCCGCCGCCGAGGCCTACTGGAAGCCCCGGTTCTTCAGCGACGCCTACGCCGCGCTCGACGTGCCGATCGCCGGCGCGTCCGCCTACGTGCAGGACCTGTGGCGGCGCGGCGCCGTGGTCGTCTACCTGTCCGGCCGCAACGCCGACGGCATGCTCAGCGGCACCACCGCCTCGTTACAAAAATGGGGCTTCCCGGTCGGCGTGCGCGCCACCGCCGTCGTGCTGAAGCCCAGCTTCGCCGAGCCCGACGACACGTTCAAAAAGGCCTCGCTCGACCAGATCTCGGCGCTCGGCGCCGTGGTCGCCAGCTTCGAGAACGAGCCCGGCAACCTCGGCGTGATGGCCGCCCGCTGGCCCGACGCCCTGCCGATCTTCCTCGACACCGACTTCAACCCCGGCGGCGCCGTCAAGACCCCGCCCGCGGCCGCCCGCTGGGTCGGCGACTACACCACCGCCCCGCGCCCCGCCGGTCCCACGCCCTGAGACGTGATGCCCCGCCCGCTCCGCCCCGCCGCGCCAGGCCTGTCCCCAGGGACAGCAAGGACGCGTCGCCGCTCGCGCACCCTCGCCGCCGCCCTCCTCCTGTCGCTCGCTCTCCCCTCGCTCGCGCGCGCCGCCGAGTACGAGACCTACATCGAGGTCGACGACGAGGACGACCTGCTCGAGCTCAGCACCGCCGGCGACATCGGCCCCGAGACCTTCGAGACCCTGGTCGAGCTGCTGCGCCGCGGCGTCGACCTCAACGCCGCCAAGCGCGACGAGCTGTTCACCCTCCCGAACCTCAGCTACGCCGAGGTCGACGCGATCATCAAATACCGCGAGGAGGTCGGCTTCATCCACGACCCCGCCGCGCTGGTGATCAACAACGTCGTCGACGCCAAGCTGCTGCGGTCGATCGCCCCGTTCATCTACATCCGCGACCCCGGCGTGCGCTACGCGTCGACGTCCGGCAAGGTCCGCCTGCGCACCGCCTGGTCGCCGCCCGACCGGCGCGCCCCCGCCATGGCCCTCGACGGCCAGGTCCAGACCCTGCGCCACCTCAACATCGGCGTCGCCGGCGTGCTCGTGCGCAACCGCGTCAACGACGTGCGCTACGACCCCGTGCGCGACGCCCTGTCCGCCGAGGCCCCGCGCCCCACGCCCGTCCTGCCCAAGATCTACGCCCAGTGGGACACCGACAAGTGGGTCGTGCACGCCGGCACCTACCGCGCCGGCTTCGGCCAGCGCCTCACCTTCGACAACAGCCGCAACTACACGCCCAACGGCATCTACCGCGACAACACGATCTACCCGCGCCCGGTCAAGCTGTCCAAGCTGTGCCGCGAGTCGACCGGCGAGCTCGACTCGCCCCCCTGCGACGGCGACCTCGCCAACACCTACGTCACCCCCGACTTCCGCTGGCAGCAGACCATGCAGGGCCTCGCCGTCGGCCTGAAGCGCCTCGAGATCGGCCCCGGCTGGCTGCAGGCCTACGCCTTCAGCTCGGTGATGTCGAAGCAGCTGTACCAGTACTACTCGTACGACGCCGACAAGTGCGCCGACCCGCGTGACGACGACAACCCCAACTGCAGCGCGCCCGACCTGTACATCCGCCAGGACGACCCGCTCGCGCCCTCGCCGACGGCCCGCTACCAGACGCTGCCGCGGATGTACCGCGACATCACCGCCGGCGGCAACGTCAGCTACTTCTTCAACCGCCGCTCGTGGGTCGGCGCGACCGGCTACGGCACCGACATCACCTGGCAGGTCAAGGGCAAGAACCTCGACTTCCAGGAGTCGCAGCGCGTGCCGTTCGGCGGCCCGTTCGGCGCGGTCGGCCTCAACGGCGCGTGGGGCCGCCGCTGGTCCGACCTCGGCGTCGAGGTCGCGCGCAGCTTCGACTCGATGAAGAAGGCCACGCAGGACAGCCCCGAGCCCCGCGGCGGCGGCGGCTTCGCGGCGCTGCTGCGCTGGGTCGCCTCGTGGAAGACCCACGAGATCGAGACCATCGTCCGCTACTACGACCGCGACTACGCCAACCCCTACGCCCGCCCGCTCGCCGGCCGCGACCAGTTCGAGGGCCAGCGCGCCCGCGACGAGGCCGGCTTCCGCGTGCGCTACACCGGCCGCGTGACCGCGAAGATGTACCTGCAGAGCTGGCTCAACTTCTGGGTCTCGCCGACCTCGAAGGTCCCCTCGCTGCACACCCGCACCCGCATCGAGTACCAGGCCAGGCGGTGGTTCATCCCCGCCGCGTGGTTCGAGGGCTACGACCGCGACGTCCGCACCAGCGGCTCGCAGTACTGCTACGGCGGCTCCGACGGCCTGTCCGACTCCGTCGACGGCGGCGACGGCAGCGGCGACGTCGACACCACGGTCGACTACGGCTACGAGGGCGGCATCATCTACAACAACTGCCGCGGCGAGACCATGAAGTACAACCTTCAGGCCGCGTTCCTGCCCCACCGCCGCGTCAAGCTGGTGCCCCGCTTCCAGCACCGCTTCATGGGCGACCCCGAGTCGACCGACATCACCGACCCCGACAACGCCAACCAGTACAAACCCGGCGAGCCCCAGGCCGACCCCCGCCGCGGCTACCGCCAGGACATCTCCGCCTGGCTCACCCTGTCCGCCCGCCCCGTCGACCCCCTGCGGATCCGCACCCGCGTGCGCTACCAGAACTTCGCCATCGACGACAACACGTACCTCGAGCACAGCCTGTGGAGCTACCTCGAGGTCGGCTACCTGTTCAAAAAGACGTTCCTCTTGATGGGCCGCTACGACAACTACGTGTGGCTCGACAAGCGCGACAGCACGCTGCTGCGCATCCCCTCGCCCGAGCACCGCTTCCTGCTCACGCTCGAGGGCCGCTTCTAAGACCCGCCCGCCCGCAGCCCGTCGCTACGCCGCCGCCTCACCGACGCCCGAGCACCCAGAACGTGCGCATCAAGCCCTTGCCCTTGACGTCGATGAGCCCGCGCTCCTCGACCCGCAGGGCCGGCCCGAGCCGCCGCGCCGTCGCCTCGCTGACCTGGATCCGGCCCGGCTCGCCGTGCGACTCCATGCGGGCCGCCGTGTTGACCGTGTCGCCCCACAGGTCGTACGCGAACTTCGAGCGCCCGATCACCCCCGCGACCACCGGCCCCGAGTGGATGCCGATGCGCATCATCAGCCCGCCCGGCACGCGGTCGGTGTGCTGCTGCAGCTCCTCGAGCATCGCCAGCGCCAGGTCGGCCAGCGCCTCCGCGTGGTCCTCGCGGCTGGTCGGCGCGCCCGCGGCCACCATGTACGCGTCGCCCAGCGTCTTGATCTTCTCGAGCCCGCGCGCCTCGACCAGCTCGTCGAACGCCGCGAAGATGGCGTCGAGCACCGCCAGCACCTCGCGCGGCGGGGTGCGCTCGGCGAACCGCGTGAACCCGACGATGTCCGCGAACAGGATCGACGCCTCGTCGACCGCCTCCGCCAGCGAGCCCCCGCTCTCGCGCAGCCGCTCGACGATCGACGGCGGCAGCACGCGGTGCAGCAGCGCCTCCGAGCGCTGGCGCTGGTCCTCGAGCGCCGCCTCCGCCACCTCCGCCGCCCGCCGCAGGTAGAACGAGAACGCGATCGGCAGGGCGAACGCCAGGATCGTGTTCACCAGCCCGTACACCCGCACGAACGTCGGGTCGAGCGCGTACGGCGGCGCCGCCTGCTGATACGCGATCGCCAGCCCCACGAACAGCCCGAGCGCCAGCACCAGGAAGCCCGCCTGACTCGCCCGCGAGCGCACGCCGAGCATCAGCTCGAGCGGCGCCGCCGCCAGCAGGTAGTACTGGAACCCCGCGCCCCAGCCCACGAAGTGCACCGCCAGCGCCTGGTGGATCAGCACCTCGAGCGTGCCGATCAGCGACGCCGCCTTGAACCCGCCGCGCCGCAGCAGCGCGTACGCCCCCGCGAACGCCGCCACGCTGAGCACGTTGTAGGCCGCCATCTCCCACACCCCGAGCCACGTGAACAGCGCGACCTGCCCGAGGTGGATCGCCGCCGCGATCATCAGGATCCGGCTGAGCGGGAGCTGCATGCGCGCCACTCGCAGCGGCGCGATGAGCTCGCGGATCGACGACGACGACGAGCGGGCCACGGAGCCCCAAGCTAGCAGCGTCGCGCCGCGTTTGTGCATCGGCAAGCATCACAGCCACCGTTTTCGCGCGCCCGCGTGCTCGGGGGCCCTGCACCCCATCCACGCCCCCCGTTTCCCTGCTGGTACAATCTCCGCGCGAGGTGTCGTCGTGGCAACATCAGAGATCGTCGAGGTTCGGCTTCCAGCGATCTCGGAGGGCACACAGGCCCATCCGGTCCGCTTCCTCCGCCGCCCCGGCGACAGGGTCGCCAAGGACGACCCCGTCGTCGAGGTCGAGAGCGACAAGGCGATCACCGAGCTGCTCGCCCCGCACACCGGCACGATCACCGCCGTCGCCGTCGCCGACGGCGCCACCGTCGCCGTCGGCGACCCGCTCTACAGCCTCCGCGTCGCCGCGGACTCGCCGCTCGCCGACACCACCAGCGAGTTCCCGACCCTCACCGTCGCCCAGCACGTGTGGGACGTCGGCCACGTGCAGGCGAGAGCCCGCGCCCTCGCCCCGACCATCGCCGAGATCCCGCTCGCCGAGACCGCCCTGCTGCTGCTCGCCGTCAGCCGCGCCCTCGCCTCCGCGCCGCGCCTGCTGCACCGCCGCGCCCGCAAGATCCCCGGCCACGGCTGGCGCCTGCGCACCAGCCTGTGCGACGTGTGGCTCGGCGGGGCCCGCTGGCTCGAGGAGGAGCTCACCCTCGACATGACGATCGACGCCGCCCTCGCGCTCGTCCGCGACGGCACCACCGCGCGCCCCACCGCCGGCGACAAGCCGACGCTCCGCATCCTCCGCCTCCACGGCGAAGCGCCCCTGTTCGCCCGCACCGGCCAGGCCCACTCCGAGCTCCACCTCACCATAGGCCCCGTCGTCGATCAGCCGGTCGTCGTCGCCGGCGCCGTCGCCGTGCGCCCGATCGCCGTGGTCGTCATCGAGAGCGACGCCCAGACCACCGCCGAGGAGCTCATGGCCTTCACCTCCGCCCTCGCCGCCCAGCTCGACCAGATCTGAGCCGCGTCAGCCGAACAGCAGCCGCCAGATCGTCGACGCCAGCGACTCCGTCGCCGCCTCGACGACGACGCTCTGCCCGGTCGTGCGCACCTCGCCCGGGCGGGCGTGCGGCTCCGGCGCCGGCGGCACGCTGCGCAGGCCCTGGTCGGCCCGCACCTGCTCGCCCAGCTGCTTGCCGCCGACCCGCACGAACGTCTCGAGCGCCTGCAGCTCGCCCTCGTCGAGCAGCACCCCGTGCCGCGGGCACTCGTCGACCACGACCCCGCTGATCGTGCCGAAGTTGCGGCGCGCCATGACGTCGCCGCAGCGCGGGCACTCGCGGTAGCGGATCGCCGCCTGCGACTCGCCCGGCACCAGCCCCGTCATGCGCCGGCGCAGCGCCGGCAGGTCGGTCACCGGCGCCTCCTCGTCCGCGACCTCGCTCGTCAGCAGCGCGTCGAGCTCGCCCGCGTCGAACCACACCGCGCCGCACTCGATGCACTGGTCGACCTCCACGCCCTGGCCCATGCCGACCGCGTGCATCGCCCCTGCGCAGCCCGGGCACACTAGCGCGCCCGAGTTGGCCGCGATCGCCGGCCCGCTTGCGATCGCGGTCCCGTAGGCCCTGACCCGCTCGGCCCGCGCCTTGCCGAACAGCCCCGGCTCGACCGTCGGCGGCGGCTCGTCCAGCATCCCCGCCAGCGCCCGCGCGATCCGCTCGGCCCGCGCCTTCGACTCCGCCGTCGGCTGTGGTCGTCTCATCGGCCGACGATACCGCAGTTGCCCCGCACGACGCGCCGGCTAGACCGCCGCGCTCGCCGGCGGCGAGTCGACCGCCGCGCTCGCCGGCGCCAGCGGCGGGTCGCCGAACGCCCGCGCCAGCATGGTCGCCAGCGGCTCCGACTCCGGGTGGACCTCCATGCGCCCGAGCATGCGCTCCATGTCGCGCACGATCGGCGGCAGGTGACGCCGGCGCGTCCCGCCCTCCAGCGCCTCGGCCGCCAGCCGCTCGCGGAACGACCGCCGCGGCCAGCTCGGCAGGTCGAGCGCCGCCGCCAGCTCGCGCGCCCCGGCGGGCCCCAGCGAGGCCAGCGCCCGCACCACCAGGTCGTCGAGCATCTCCGCCGTCCGCTCGCAGCGGTCGCGGATGTACGCCAGCGTCTCGTCGATCGTCATCACCTTCTGCAGGTCGAGGTGGGCGTTCGCCAGCAGCGACGACAGCAGCGGCAGCTTGACGTGGATCGGCTGCGGCTCGTCGCCGTAGCGCAGCGCCCACTCGCGCATGAGCAGCTGGGCCCGCTTCTGCATGTCGCCGAGGCGCATGGCCAGCGTCTCGAACTCGAGGTGCCGCTCCTCGGGCGCCGCGAACAGCCGCTGGAAGAAGTACTGGCACACCATCGACCAGTAGACGTAGTCGTCCCAGTACAGCTTGGCCGCCATCACCCGCGGGCTGCCGAGCACCGGCGCCGCGCCCTTGTAGATCTCGATGACGTTGTTGAAGAACCCGGTGTAGCTGCGCTCGTACCGCGCGACCAGCTGCTCGACGTCCCCGCCGCGCAGGCGGGCCTTGATGATCTCGGCGGTGTACGTGTTCGCCAGGGCGATGAAGTCCGAGCCCGGCGAGTACAGCGGGTCCGAGAACTTGCCGGCCTCGCCGACCAGCGAGAAGCGCGGCCAGAAGCAGCGCTTGCACTCGTGGCTGTAGCCCTTCAAGCACAGGAAGTCCTCCGCCGGCAGGTCCTTGATCTGCGCGTAGCAGACCGGCTCGAACCTCTCGACCCACGCCAGCGCCCGGTCGAGCGTGCGGATGGTGTCGAACGGGTGCACCTCGTCGTGCACGACGATGCCCAGCGAGGTGTGGTCCTGCCCGTCCGGGCCCGCCGCCAGCGGGATGTACCAGAACCAGTAGCCCGTGCCCATGAAGTGCGTGGTCGAGTACCAGCGCACGTGCTCCGGGTCGCGCGCGTGCCAGGCCGTGTCCTCCTGCGGCACCAGGTCGGCCACGTCGACCCGCCCCTTGACCCGCCACCACGCCGCGTTGGCCGTGTGCGGGCTCTTGCCCGCGAGCCCGAGCTTGTGGCGCAGGAACCCGCGGCGCCCGCTGGCGTCGACGTAATAACCGGCGCGCAGCGTCCGCGCGGCCTCGCCGCCGGTCTCCTGGATCGTCACGACATGATCGGCTTCACCCTCGTCGAGCTCGACGTCCTTGATCTGCCAGCCCTCGAGCATGGTCACGCCGTCGGCCTCGTTCATGGCCCGCAGGTCCTCCTCGAGGCGCCCGCGGTCGAGCTGGAACGACGGCACCGGCGGCAGCGCCGGCGGCCCGATCTCGGTGCGCATCGCCAGCGGCAGGGTGTCCCCGCCGCCGGGATAAAAGCGCAGCCCGTTCTTGATGTAGTGCCACTTGCGCAGGTAGTCCCCGAGCCCGAGCACGACCCCGAAGTAGTGCGAGCCGAGCTCGACCGACGACTCGCCGACCTTCCACGCCGCCACCGGCAGCGGCCGCCGCTGCTTCTCCACCACCGCGACCCGCGCCTCCGGCAGCTCGCGCCGCAATTGCCGCGCGAGCGTCAGGCCGGCGAGGCCCCCGCCGCCGATGACCACGTCGAACCGTTCCTCGTGCGCTTCACCCTGCATGCCGGAACCAATCTACCCCACCTCCCCGCGTCGACGCCGCGGTCCCCCCCCGGTCGGCGCGGGCCCCCGGACGCTCGGATCCCTCACGCACCCCGGCGCCGCACCCGTGCTATCTCCCCCGCGTGCAACTCCCCCGGACCTTTCGGCGGATCTGCGTGTTCTGCGGCTCCAACCGCGGCTCCGACCCCGCCCACGCCGCCGCCGCCCGCGCGCTCGGAGCCACCCTCGCCGCCCGCGGCATCGACGTCGTCTACGGCGGCGGACGGGTCGGCCTCATGGGCGAGGTCGCCGACAGCGCCCTCGCCGCCGGCGGCCGCGTGTTCGGCGTCATCCCCCAGAAGCTCGTCGACCTCGAGGCCGGCCACACGGGCCTCACCGAGCTGTTCGTGGTCGACAGCATGCACGCCCGCAAGATGCTGATGGCCCAGCTGTCCGACGCCTTCGTCGCCCTGCCCGGCGGCTTCGGCACGCTCGAGGAGCTGTTCGAGGTCGTGACCTGGTCGCAGCTCGGCTACCACCGCAAACCCGTCGGCCTGCTCGACGTCGCCGGCTTCTACGCGCCCCTGCTCGGCTTCCTCGACCACGCCAACCAGCTCGGCTTCATCCGCGACGAGTTCCGCCCGATCCTCCAGCACGCGCGCGAGATCGACGACCTCCTGGTCAAGCTGGCCGAGGCGCCGCTGCCCCACTCGGTCGCCCCGCGCCCGCACCCGTGAGACGCCGACGGCCGGCGGACCCCGCCAGGGACCCGCCGGCCGCCCCGCGGACGCCGCGGCGCCCGCGTCCGTCCGCCCTCGCTAGTCGATGAGGATCTTGAACTCGATGCGCCGGTTCTTCGCGCGCCCGCTGGCCTTCGTGTTGTCGGCGATCGGCTCGTCCGGGCCGGCGCCGCGCACCTTGATCCGCTCGCCCGCGACGCCCTTGGTGATCAGGTACTGCTTGACCGACTCGGCGCGGCGCGTGGCCAGGTCGACGTTGTAGTCGCGCGAGCCGACGTTGTCGGTGTGGCCCGAGATCTCGACCCGCAGGTCGGGGAACTGCACGAAGATCTTGGCCGCCGCGTCGAGCGTCGGCGCCGAGTTCTTCTTGATCGTGTCCTTGTTGAAGTCGAAGAAGATGCCTTTGATTACGCCGGTGAACTTGGTGACCTCCTTCGGGATCTCGTCGGGGCAGCCGTCGGCGTCCTGGTAGCCGTTGCGGGTCTCCGGCTCGGTCACGCACTTGTCGTCGGGATCGAGGATGCCGTCGCCGTCGGTGTCCTTGATCGGGCAGCCGTCGGGCGCGACGCCCGGCTCGTCGGGGCACTTGTCGACCTCGTCGAGGAAGCCGTCGCGGTCGCGGTCCTTCGGCGGGCAACCATCCGGCGCCACGCCCGGCACCGTCGGGCACTGGTCGACCGAGTCCATGAACCCGTCGCCGTCCGAGTCCCTGTCCGGGCAGCCGTCCGGCGCGATGCCCGGGGTGTCGGGGCACTTGTCGACGTCGTTGAGGAAGCCGTCCTTGTCGCGGTCCGGGTCGCCCGGCTCGGCCCTCTTCTGCTGCGGCTGCTTGCGCCCCAGCGTCAGGCTGAGCCCGAGCGTGGCCTGGAAGTGGCCCGCGCCGTCGGTCTGCTCGGCCGCCTGCGCGCCGATGTAGTTGCGCAGGTCGAGCCGCGCGGCGAGGTAGCGGTTGATATACATCTTGACGCCGCCGCCGATGTGACCGACCGGGTCGACGTCCTTGCCGGCGACGCTGGCCGGCGACGACACGCCCATGAGCCCGTAACCGCCGGCGAAGAACGGGGTCACGCGATACCACGGCAGCTGCAGGATGCCGTGGGCCCGCACGCCGTAGATGAACGCGCCGCCGTTGTTGGGCGCGGCGTACTTGGCCGGCAGCGCCGAGAACTCGGCCTCGACGCCGAGGATGCGCAGCGGGAAGTAGGCCACGCGCACCCCGAAGTCCGCGGTCGGCCGGCGCAGCGGCTCCTGCGGCGCGGTGTCCGGGTCGTAGAGGTCGTGGACCTTGTTGAACACGAAGATACCGCCGAACACCCCGATCTCGACCATGTTGCGCTCGGGCGCGTAGCGGCGGATCCACTTCACGTCGGCGCCCGACCCGGCCGCGCCCTTGCCCGCATCCCCCGCCGCCGACCTGGCCGGCTCGGCTGTGGCCGCCGCGGCACCGTCGGCGCTCGGGCCCTCGACCGCGGCCGACCCCCCGACGCTCGCCTCCTGGGCCGACGCCACCTGCGGAGCGGCCAGCGCCGCCGCGATCATGACAATGGTATGTGCTCTCAGCATGGCTCTTTCCTTCCGGGGGCCCGACGGCTCGGCGCCCCCGCATTCCAGGTAGCTTGAATGATTACCGCCGCTGTCCGCCCGCGGGCGGGCGGCCTCAGAACAGGATCAGCGACGCCGCCGGGCACACCAGGCCGCAGCTGTTCGGGCCGTCGTTGGTCAGCGAGTTGCACTCGACGAGCCCGCCGACGCTGTTGCCGACCACGTTGAGCAGGTTGCCGACGTTGACGCCCTGCAGCCCGCAGTCGCCCACCAGGCACGCGACCACGCCGAGCAGGCTCGACTCGCCGAGGCAGTCGAGCGTGCACAGGCAGCCCTGGTCGCTCGCGCACTCGCACCAGTCGCCCATGTCGCACGACTCGTACACGCAGGTCTGGCACTCGTTGTTGGCGTCCGGCGCCGTGCACATCGGGTCGTTGGTGTCGGTCGTGTCGGTGTCGGTCGTGTTGGTGTCCGAAACGTTCGTGTCGCTCGCGGTGTCGGTGTCCGTGTCCGTGTCGCTCGCCGAGGCCGTGTCGGTCATCGTGTCGGTGTCCGACGCCGACGCCGAGTCGGTGTCCGTGTCGCTCGCCGACATCGTGTTGGTGTTGGTGTTCGTGGCCGACGCCGAGTCGGTGTCGGTCATCGTATTGGTGTTCGACGCCGAGTCGGTGTCGGTCATCGTGTTGGTGTTGGTGTTCGTGGCCGACGCCGAGTCGGTGTCTGTCAGCGTATTGGTGTCCGACTCGGTCGGGAACGTGTTGCTGTTGCTGTTGGACTCGGTGTTCGTATTCGTGTTGGTGTTGGTCGCCGACACCCCGTCCGTCGCCGAATCGCTGTCCGTGCCCGAGTTCGAGTCGGTGTTCGAGGCGCTGCCGTCGGTCGGCACCGAGTCGCTCTCTGTGTTGGTCGCCGAGTTCGAGTTCGTGTCGGTGTCCGTCGCGCTTTGACTCGCGGACGCGCTGTCTTGACGGATCTCGTCGCTGTTACACCCCAGGAGGACCAACGACACCGTTGCAAGGAGCCCACACCGCCGAAAATTGGTCGCTTTTTTCATACAACACCTGCCCTCGGCCAGCCGGCCGACGATCGCGTGGAAGGGAAGAGCCTGGTCCCCGCCTCGGCGGCGAACCGTGTTTCAATCCACCGTCTTCGATGGATGCGGAGAGCGTCGTCCGCCCTCCCGCTGTCTCGCGGCACGTATTGCAGCCGCCATGCCAGTCCTCGCCTCAGGCGAACGGTCCGGATTCAGTGCTTTTTTTTGCCTGATGCCACGGTTGAAACGATGGTCCAACCACTCGCCCCGACGGCCGCGCAAGCGCCCCTATCGACCGCAGAGGGCCACCGAAGCCCCTGTTTCCCCTGAACAGTCGTTGTTCCGAGACCACACCACACAGGTGTGCCGTGCCGGCACACTGGCGAAACTACCCGACACGACCTTTCGTTCGCGTCGCCGCGCCGATCGTGCATTCACCCGCGGATCTGCGACGAGCAGCACACACCGCGACAACCTCGAGCCCGCGCGTGACGGGTCGGGAGAACCCGTCGGGGACGCGCGGGCACCGACGAGCGCGTCGAGGCCGCGTCCCCGCCGCTGCGAGGATGGGTCCCGCGCCGACCGCCACCGCGATCCTTCGGCAGCCGCGAACGCCCGCCCGCGACCGCGCCGCTAGTCGACGCCCTCGCCCGGCCGCTCGTCGGGCTTGATCTCGTCATCGGGCTCGGCCTTGGCGTCGGGCGGCCCCTTGCCGTCCTCCACCGGAGGGGTCGGCGCGCGCTTGACGTCGACCGGCTTCGGCTTCGGATCGGGGTCGGCCTTGTTGGCCGCCGGGGTCGACGACTTCACGGTGAAGTCCGGCTCGCCGAGCAGCTTCTGCTTGGCCTTGAAGCGGTACGCGTTGAAGATGTCGACGCTGCCGTGGATCGCCGTGCACATCTGCTCGCGCGGCTGACCGGCCAGCGGCTCCTTGGTCTCCGGGTCGATCAGCCGCCCGCGCAGCCACTCGTCGACCTGCTTGCAGTAGGCGTCCTCGCCGCCGTCGCACAGCGCGGCGCTCAGGCGCGTACACGGGTCCCCGCAGCCAGGGAGCACCAGCGCGGCCACCAGGGCGAGTCGAGAGAAGGAAGGCATGCGGCGACGGACGCTAGACCACCCGCAAGGGGCGGTCAATACCGCGGCACCGAGCGGTCGACCTCGTTCGACCACGCCTCGATCCCCCCCGTCAGGCTGGCCACATTCTTGAAGCCCTGCTGCAGGAAGTGGTCGGCCGCCGCGTGGCTGCGCACCCCGTGGTGGCAGTAGAACACCAGCGGCGTGTCGCGGGGCAGCCCCAGGATCTCGGTCCGGGCCGCCTCGTCGAGCAGCACCGACGGCTCGATCCTGGCGATCTCGCGCTCCCCGGGGGTCCGCACGTCGTAGAGGTGGACCTCGCCGGCCTGCAGCCGGGCCTGCAGCTCGGCCGGCACGATCGCCTGCACGGTCGCCGGCGCGTTCGGGTTCTCGATCTTGAAGCCAGCCTCGCCGCGCTGGACCACGAAGTCGAAGCGCAGCCCGTCCGCCCGCCCCGCGCTCAGCCGGGCCACCGCGAAGCGCAGCCCGTGCCCGACGTCGACCGCCAGGTCGCCGGGTCGCGCCGCCTCGATCGACAGCCCGTGCTCGAAGCCCGGGCTGATCTCGAGCCGGATCACCTCATCCGCGCCAGCGTCGGCGAGCGCCTCGCGGAACGCCTCCGCCGCCGCCGAGGTCACCGTGATCGTCGGCGTCGCCACCGGCCGCGCGTCCGCGCCGAGCAGGCGGTCGAGCTCACCCGTCGCCTGCATCTCGCGCACGATGTCGGCCCCCCCGACGAACTCCCCCTTCACGTACAGCTGCGGCAGCGTCGGCCACTGCGAGAACTCCTTGATGCCGTCGCGCAGCTCCGGATCCGCGAGCACGTCGACCGTCGCGTAGTCGGCGATGCGGGCGTCGAGCGCCGCCACCACCCCCGCCGAGAACCCGCACTGCGGCCGCAGCCGCGTGCCCTTCATGAACAGCACCACCTCGTCGGCGGCGACCAGATCGGCCAGGCGGCGGCGCATCTCCTCGGACAACGACATGTCCGCCAGTGTACAGGCCCGCCGCGCGCCCCCTGTCGCCGCCGGCGTGTGCGACACCTCGCGCCCGCGTCCGCCGCGCTCCCTGTATCGTCCGTTCGATGCTCCGCGCCCGCTGCCTCGCCCTGCTGCTCGCCGCCCCGGCCTGCGCCAGCGACGAGCCGTTCGCCGACCCCATGCCGCCGGCCAGCTCGTCGGACGCGTCGTCCTCGTCCGGCGTCGCCCCGACCACCAGCGGCACCAGCACCAGCACCGGCGACGACACCACCTCGAGCTCGAGCTCCGGCGAGAGCTCGAGCACCGGCGACGGCGAGTCCACCGCCGCCCCGCCCGAGAAGACCTGCCGCGACATCCTCGAGTGCGTCGGCATGTGCGCCCTCAGCTTCGACCTCGCCTGCTTCCAGATGTGCGCCGAGGGCGTGTCGCCCGAAGAAGGCCAGGCCGCGCTCGCGCTCGGCACCTGCGTGGCCCAGGGCTGCTTCACCGACGGCAAGTGCACCCCCGAGACGATCATGGACATCGCCTGCCTCGGCTGCCTCGGCGTCGGCCTCCTGGCCCCGAAGCCCACGGGCTGCGAGGAGCAGGCCGAGGCCTGCAACTGACCGCGATATCGCTTGCTGGCGCGCTGGCCTCGGCATAGATTGCCCGCCGTGTCGACCTCCGAGGCGATCACCAACGGCATCCGCATCCGCGTCAGCTCGCAATATCTGCCCGATCACGGCGGCGAGCCGCGCGAGCGCCAGTGGTTCTTCACCTACACCGTGCGGATCTCCAACGAGGGCCTCGACACCGTCCAGCTCGTCAGTCGCCACTGGATCATCACCGACGCCAACGGCGCCGTCGAGGAGGTCCGCGGCCCCGGCGTCGTCGGCGCCCAGCCCGTGCTCGCCCCCGGCGAGTCGTTCGAGTACACCTCCGGCTGCCCGCTGCGCACCGCCTTCGGCACCATGCGCGGCGAGTATCAGATGGTCACCGACGACGGCCAGGAGTTCGACGCGGAGATCGCCCCGTTCTCCCTCAGCTTGCCCTACTCGATGAATTGATCGGCGAGCCCGCACGCGACGCACCCGCGACGCGGCCTCCGCTCCGGGCGCGCTTCACGACCCTGCGGGCCTGGTCTATCGTCGGGCGCATGGACTCGCCCTGCCGTCGCCTCCTCGTCGTCCTCGCCCTCACGCTCCCCGGCTGCACCGAAGGCGAGGACGGCTCCGCCGACGGCAGCAGCTACAGCGGTCCGACCGCCGCGACGATGACCACCGGCGGCTCGACCTCGGCCCCGACCACCGGCGCCCCCACCGACGCCAGCGGCGACGTCGGCGACACCACCGGCGACGCGCCCCCGACCACCGGCGACGACACCACCACGACCACGTCCGGCGACGACACCACCACCACCGGCGTCGACGACACCGGACCGATCTGCGACCCCGGCCAGCCCAGCTGCGTGTGCGACGGCGACACCTGCGTCGACGGCTACGCCTGCGTCGACGGCGTGTGCACCGCGGCCATGCTCTGCGACGGCGACGCCGAGCCGCCCGGCGAGTCCGAGATGACCCCGACCGCGCTCGACGACGTCACCGACGACGACGACGAGTTCCACCAAATTCCCGGCGTCCTCAGCGGCGCGATGGACACCGACTGGTACCGCTACCTCGGCACCGACACCCTCGGCCACATCTCCGAGCCGACCATCGAGGTGCTGTCGGCGAGCGCCGGCATGCGCGTGTGCCAGTTCATCGAGTGCGTCGAAGGCGGCCCCGCGCAGACCGACCTGACCTGCCCCGAGGGCACCCAGTTCGCCATCTCCCCCATGCTGCGCCCCGGCTGCTGCCACACCACCGGCTTCACGATCGGCGACTTCGGCTGCTCCGGCGACGAGGACCTGCAGGTCTACGTCCGCCTCGACAAGCCCGCGACCGACACCTGCGTCGACTACGAGATCAAGCTGCATTACTGAGTCACGGCCCCTCCGGGGCCTGGGTCGGCTCCGCCGCTCCTCCAATAGCGGCGCCGGGCCCACCGGCTTCGCCTTCGGTTCGCGACCCGCGCCGACGCAGCCGTTGCCGCGTGCACGCCCGCGGCATCCCGGCCAAGTTGTCCGTGAACCGGAGAGCACCCATGACCACCGAGACCAACCGCAAAGATCCCACCACGCGCCCGGGCGCCGTCGACGCCAACGAGGGCGAGGGCAACCGCACCGCCGCGCGCAACTACAACGACCGCACCAAGCAGTTCGTCGACGCCGGCAAGGTCGACGAGGCCGCCCGCGCCGCTCAGGAGGCGCTCGAGGGCGACGAGCGCGACGAGCTCGAGCGGGCCGAGCAGGCCGGCAAGTCCCGCGCGCGCAGCTGAGGCCCCCGACTCACCCGTCGTCGGGCACCTGCGGCGACACCCGGATCGGCGCCCCCGCGAGCACCCGCGTGAACGCGACGAGCAGCGCCGCCGTCCCGTAGGCCAGCCCGACGACCACGCCCGCGTCGAGGATCCCCCGCCACGGCTGGTCGAGCAGCCGCACCAGCTGCACGATCAGCACGATGCCCACGAGCAGGCTCCACGACGTGATCAGGCGCTTGCGCGTGGCGTGTATCAGCCCCGAGCAGAAGAACGGCGCCAGCACGATCAGCAGCGGCCGCGGGTGCTGTCCGAGCCAGAAGGCCCGGGCCACCACGCGCGGCACGTAGCCCTTCTGGAACCCGCGGTAGCCCTCGACGTAGCCGTTGAACAGCGACCAGCCGACGTACAAGGCCCACTGCGCGGTCGTCATCGTGTGGGCGACGACCGGCTCGATCGCCAGCGGCGTGAGCCGGGCGATCGCGCTGACCAGCAGCCACGTCACACCGGCGACGCCCCACAGGGCGATCAGCACGACCACGGGCCCGCGCTGGGGATAAAGCTCGACGGCGACGCTCGACACGCCGCCGCCTTAAAGCACACCCGGGGCCCCGCCGGCAACTACATCAGGTCGCGGCGCTTGAACTCGCTGCGCAGCTTGCCGAGCGCCTGCTCCTGGAGCTGCCGGATGCGCTCGCGGGACAGCGAGTAGCGCTCGCCGATCTCCTTCAGCGTCATCTCCTCCTCGTCGCCGAGGCCCATGCGCTTGCGCAGGATGTCGGCCTCGATCGTCGGCAGCGAGTCGAACACCTCGCGCAGGCGGTCCATCAGCAGCGCGTGGTCGATCTGCTCCGAGGCCGGCGCCTCGCTGGTGTCCTCGATGGCGTCGAGCAGCGTCAGCCCGGTGTCGTCGGCGACCGGCTGGTCGAGGCTGACCGGGCTCTCGACCAGCGACCAGCGCATGCGCTGGATCCGCTCGGTGCTCACGCCGGTGAGCGTCGCGACCTCGGCGTCGGTCGGCCGGCGCCCGTGGATCGCCTCGAACTCGCGGCGCGCCCGGTTGACCTTGTTGTGCGCGTCGATCATGTGCACCGGCAGGCGCACGGCGCGACCCTTGTCGGCGATCGAGCGGCTGATCGCGTGACGGATCCACCAGCTGCCGTAGGTCGAGAAGCGGAACCCGCGGCGGTGGTCGAAGCGGTCGACCGCCTTCATCAGGCCGATGTTGCCCTCCTGGATGAGGTCCTGCAGGCTCATGCGCCCGTGCGTGAAGCGCCGCGCGATGGTCACGACCAGGCGCAGGTTGGCCTTCACGAACTCCATCTTGGCCGTCCACAGCGCCTGGTGCTGCTGGCGCACGGTCGACACGTACTGCATGAACGGCAGGCTGCCCTTGCGCGGCAGCTTCAGCTTCATGGTCAGGCCCTCGTGGTTGCCGGCCTCGACCTGGCCGAGGTCCGCGAGCACGCGGTCGCCGACCACGCCGTCGACGTCGGCCTCGGCCATCAGCTCGACCATCCGCTCGCGCGCCGCCTCGAACGCCTTCTGGTGGACCAGCAGGTCGCGGTCCCGCAGGTTGCGCGAGGTCTTCTTCATCTCCGCGAACACCTCGGCCCGGCCCTCGTCCCCGGACAGCAGCTCGGCGGCCAGATCGCAGATGCCCTCGACGAACGGCGGGTACGAGAGGATCGCCCGCCAGTAGGTGCGGCGCAGGTTGGCGATGCGGATCGCCGCGGCCAGCTCCTCGTCCCGCGTCATCACGTCGACCGCGGAGAGGTCGCGGAAGTACGGCGCCAGGAACCCCGACTCCCCGGTGCCCTCGTCGTGCGGCGCGGCGGCGCGGGTGCGAGCGGGCTGAGCGTGGGTCTGGGCGGTGGCTGTGCGGTTCATGGCCGTGGTCCTTCTTGTAGAGGGTTTGTGCAGGGGCGGGGGAACTCGTCCGGCGCGCGCTGCGGCGTTTGGAATCCCTGTTTAACCGGGCTCGGCGCCGTTCAGACGCGAAAATCCCGCGAAAGGTCCGCCGAACTTGCGCAAAATATGCGAATGACCCGGAGTCCGTTCCAGGCCGCCGTTCTGCACGACATCCCCAGAATCAGCACGTTTTGCGCGGAGCCCCCGGGACCGCGCTGCCAAAGCTTGGACACGCGGTGGACCGGATCAGGGCCGCCGACGCTCGAGTTCGACCCAGAAACCGCCGGTGTTCGCCAGGTGCGGCGGGCGGTCGGCGGTGCGGTCGTTGACGCCGACCTTCACCTCACCCTGGACCTGCGCCACCACCTCGCGCTCGCGGCCGACGAACACGGCTGTCTCTCCGACCATGGCCCAAAGGCCAGCATGGCCGGCGTCGGGCGTGGCGATCGGGTCCTCGTAGCAGGCGTCGTTGGGCCAGCGCGCCGCGAACTCGGCGCGGTCGAGGCCCTCAGGGCCGACCGCGTTGCCCTCGACCTTCAAGCTGTTGAAGCGGACCTGCCCGCGCAGGCAGCGGATCTTGACCCTCATGCCGGCCTCGACCTTGAAGCCGGTCGGCATCAACATCCGATTCCCAGGGAGAAAGATCGTCACGACGTCGCCCAAACGTCCACCCCGCCCGCTACGTTAACCGCGGCCGTCGACCCATGTCCACCGCCCCGCGGGACGGCCGTCGCACGGGCGATTTCAGGCCCGCGCCCCCGTACGGCGAGCGCTGTCCCGCCAGGCCGGACAGCGGCCGCGACCCGGACACCCCGTGAAGCGACTTCGCCACCGGCAACGGCTTCACCATGCGGATGCAGCCCAGCCCCAGCGCCGTCCGTCCCCGCCCCAGCGACCGGTAGCCCGCCCGGGTGTAGAACGCCTCCGCGTTCAACGTCGCCTCGAGCCGCAGCCGACGGACCCCGAGCACCCGCGCCGCTCGCTCGATGCGTGCCAGCAAGCGCCCGCCGATGCCCGCCCCCGCGTGCCCCGGCGCCACGTACACGGCCCGCACGTAGCCCTTGGCCAGCGACGCCGCCGCGAACCCGACCACCACGCCGTCGAGCTCGGCCACCATCACCGTCGCCGAGCGCACCAGCCCGGCGTACAGCCCCGGCCCCTGGTCGACCCAGCGCGACAGCTCCTGCGTCCGGTAGTGCTTGCGACACAACGCGCGCACCGCCGCCACGTGCACACGTGCCAGCGCCGGGATGTCGCACGCCTTCGCCAGGCGGATCGTCAACATCACGGTCAGGCTACCACGCCCTCGCCCCCGCGGTCGCCGGGCCGAGGCCCGCCGCGTCGCCCGACGGAGCCTCGCGCGCGACCTCGCGGGCCGAGGGAGCGACCGCGCAACCACCGCGGTGAGATCGCCCCGGACCCTCCGATCCGACCTGGCTTAAACGACATGTCCGCAGCGCCAGCGCCGCGGACACGCCCGGTCCCGTCGCGGATGCGACGAGCTCCTACTCGTCGCCGAAGTCGTCGTCGCGGTGCCGGCGTCCGCCGCCGCGGCTGCGCCCGCCGCCCCAGTCGCCGCCGCCGCCGCCGCCGCCGCCGCCGCCGCCGCCGCCACGACCGCGGTCACGCCCGCCGCCACCGCCGCCCCCGCTGCGACCGCGATCCCGGCCGCCGCCGCCACCACCACCGTAGCCGCCGCCACCGCCGCCGCCGCCGTAGCCACCGCCACCGCCGCCGCCGCCGTAGCCGCCGCCACCGCCGCCGCCGAAGTTGCTCTCACGCGGCGGGCGCGGGCCACCGCCGCCGCCACCGCCACCACCGCCGCTACCGCGCTCGCGCTCCACGGCGGCGTCGCAGCGGATGCTGCGGCCGTCGAGCGTCGCGCCGTTCATGGCCTCGAGGGCGGTCCGCCCGGCCGCGTCGTCGGCGTACGTCACGAAGCCGAAGCCGCGGCTCCGTCCGGTGTCGCGGTCCTTGATCACGACCGCATCGACCACTTTGCCAAAGGGTTCAAACGCAGCGCGCAGCGACGCATCATCCGTCGCCCACGCCAGTCCGCCAACAAACAACTTCACGGTGTCCTCTTTCTCTTCTCGTTCGCCGACCAACGCGGTCGCATGGTTGTCTTGCCCGACCCCTGTCCGGCGACCTCGAGTGCTCGCGGCGGGGTCCTCACCACCCTTGAGAGTTATCAGTGATCGCCCGTCCTGTCGACGGGCCGCGCCAGCCCCGGAAAAACCGCGGCCCCCGCCCGCCGCGACCGCGGGGGCGGCCCTGCGCCGACGCGGACAGCCGCGTGCCCCGAATGAGCGTCCGCACCGGCCGATGGCTGGCGCCCCCACCGGCAACACGAGCGACCCGGGCTACATTCGGGCGCCTTGCCGATCGTCACCGCCAAGCACATCTCCCGCAGCTTCGGCGTCCGCGTCGTCCTCGACGACGTCAGCCTCACCATCGACCTCGGCGAGCACGTCGGCCTGGTCGGCGTGAACGGCTCCGGCAAGACCACCCTCGTGCGGATCCTCGCCGGTCTCGACGCCCCGGACAGCGGCGAGGTCGTCCAGCGCCGCGGCGCCGCCGTCGCCTACCTCGACCAGGAGCCCCGCTTCGCGCCCGGCACCACCGCCCGCGAGGCCGTCCTGTCCGGCATGGGCGAGTGGTCCAGAGCCCGTGACGACCACCGCCGCGCCTCCGACGCCCTCGAGTCCGCCGCCGGCGACGCGCTCGAAGATCTGGTCGCCGCCCAGGCCCGCGCCGCCGCGGAGATCGACCGCCTCGGCGGCTGGGACCGCCAGCACGAGGCCGAGGCCCTGCTCGACCGCCTCGGCGTCAAGGACCCCGAGGTCGTGATGGACAACCAGAGCGGCGGAGAGCGCCGCCGCGTCGCCCTCGCGCGGATCCTCGCCCAGAAGCCCGACCTCGCCGTCCTCGACGAGCCCACCAACCACCTCGACGTCGCCACCATCGAGTGGCTCGAGCGCTACCTCCAAGACCAGTTCCACGGCGCGCTCCTCCTCATCACCCACGACCGCTACATCCTCGACCGCGTGGCCACCCGCACCGTCGAGCTCGACCGCAGCAAGCTCTACAGCTACGACGGCGGGTTCGCCACCTACCTCGAGGCCAAGGCCGAGCGCATGGCCCTCGCCCAGCGCACCGAGGCCAACCGCCAGAACTTCCTGCGCCGCGAGCTCGAGTGGCTGCGCCGCCAGCCCAAGGCCCGCACCACCAAGCAGAAGGCCCGCATCGACCGCGCCCACGTCGAGATCGGCAAGGGGCCGCCGCCCGCCGAGCGCAACCTCGAGCTGCGCGTCGAGGTCGCCCGCACCGGCTCGACGATCCTCGAGCTCCGCGACGTCTCGCTGGCGATCCCCGGCCGCACCCTCGTCGACCACCTGACCTTCGCCATCCGCAAGGGCGAGCGCGTCGGCGTGCTCGGCCCCAACGGCTGCGGCAAGACCACCATGCTGCGCGCCATCACCGGCCAGATCGCCCCCTCCGCCGGCGAGGTCGTGCTCGGCAAGAACACGCAGCTGGCCTACCTCGACCAGATCCGCTCCGGCCTCGACGACGACGCCACCGTCTACGACAACATCGCCAAGTCCCGCCGCTCCCTCGACATCGACGGCCACCCGCTCGAGGTCGGCCGCTACCTCGAGCGCTTCCTGTTCGACCCCCAGTCCTACGCCCAGAAGGTCGGCACCCTGTCCGGCGGCGAGCGGGCCCGCGTCGCCCTCGCCAAGCTGCTGCAGGGCGCCTCCAACCTGGTCCTCCTCGACGAGCCCACCAACGACCTCGACGTCACCTCGCTCGCCGCCGTCGAGGAGATGCTGCTCGAGTTCGGCGGCACCGCCATCGTCGTCACCCACGACCGCTGGTTCCTCGACCGCGTCGCCACCGCCCTCCTCGTGTTCGAAGCCGACGGCAAGGTCGTCCGCCACGAGGGCAACTACGGCCTCTACCTCGAGCGCGTGGCCGCCGGCGAGGCCAAGCCCGTCGAAACAAGATCCGCGAGCCCGACCCCCAGGGCCGAGCCCGCGCCCGCGAAGAAGCGCGGCCTGACCTACGCCCAGCGCCTCGAGCTCGACGGCCTCATGGCCAAGATCGAGGCCGCCGAGGCCGAGGTCTCCACCCACACCGCCGCCCTCGCCGACCCCGGCCTCTACTCCCGCGGTCACGCCGCCGCCGCCGAGGTGAACCGCGCCCTCGAGGCCGCCCGCGAGACGGCCCAGCGCCTCACCGCCCGCTGGGAGGAGCTCGAGCTGCTGCGCGACGGCTGAAGCGCCCGCATTCGCCCGCTCCGCCCGGCGCGCCGCGCAGTACCCTCGACGCATGTCGCCTCGCCTCGCCCTCGTCGCCCTCGCGCCGCTCGCCTGCGGCGCCCCGCCGGCCGACACCACCGACTCGAGCGGGACCTCCGTCGCCGCCGGCACGACCACCGGCGTCGCCCCGACCACCAGCGCCGACACCACGACCGCCGACACCACGACCGCCGCCCCGACCACCGGCGAGCCCGACGGCTGGACCGTGGCCCTCCAGCTCGGCGCCGATCGCGGCGCCCTGCTCAGCGTGTGGGGCCCCGCGCCCGACGATGTCTACGCCGTCGGCGGCCAGTGGACGCCCCCCACCGCCTCGCGCGGCGCGCTCTACCACTGGGACGGCGCAACCTGGACCGAGCAGCCCCTCCCCGACGACACGCCGATGCTGCACTGGATCTTCGGCGTCGGCAGCGAGCTGTGGACGGTCGGCCGCGACGGCGCCGCCCTGCACCGCGAGGGCGACACCTGGGCCGCATACCCGACCGGCGTAAGCGAGATTCTCTGGGGCGTCTGGGGCGCCGCGCCCGACGACCTCTGGACCGTCGGCGGCGACGGCGTCGACGACGACCCCGTGCTCGTGCACTGGGACGGCGCCGCCTGGACCCCGACCGCCCTGCCCGACACCGGCGAGTCGACCGGCCTGTTCAAAATTTGGGGCACCGGCCCGTCCGACGTCACCGCCGTCGGCGACCGCGGCCTCGCCCTCCACTACGACGGCGCCGCCTGGCTCGTGCACCCGACCGACGACCTCGCCGACCTCATCAGCGTGTGGGGCCGCGCCGCCGACGAACAGCTCGCCGTCGGCGGCCGCGCCAACGGCCGCCTCGCCCGCTGGGACGGCGCCGCCTGGTCCGGCGTCACCCTCCCGATCCCCGGCCTCAGCGGCGTGTGGATGGACCCGGACGGCCTCGCCACCGTCGTCGGCATGCAGGGCACGATCGGCCGCGTCGCCCCCGGCGCCCTCGAGCTCACGCCCGAGGACAGCCCGACCATCCTGCTCCTGCACGCCGTCTACGGCTTCC
The DNA here is from genome assembly GCA_016793465.1 of Myxococcales bacterium. The sequence continues at coordinate 69,290 of JAEUJW010000017.1, read as the reverse complement.
CCGACGGCCCGCGCTTCGCCGTCGGCGGCAGCCTCGCGGGCCAGCCGCCCTACGTCGGCGTGATCGTCCAGACCGAGGGCTGATCGTTCAGGCCGGCTTGCTCGCCTGCTCCTGCACTTCCTTGAGGTGCTTGGCCTTGCGCAGCTTGCTGCTGATGCGGATGTTGATCGCCTCGACCGTCACGCTGTAGCCCATGGCGAAGTACACGTAGCCCTTCGGCACGTGGATCTCGAAGCCCTCCGCGATCAGCAGGATGCCGATCATCATCAGGAACGACAGCGCGAGGATCTTGACGGTCGGGTGGTCCTCGACGAAGTCGGCGATCTTCTTCGAGAAGATCAGCATCACGATCAGCGCGATCACGTTGGCCGCGACCATGATCTCGATGTGCTGGGCCATGCCGACCGCCGTGATCACCGAGTCGAGCGAGAACACAAGGTCGAGCAGGAGGATCTGCACCACCGCCGCGACCACGCTCGAGCGCTGCTTCGGCGGCCCGCCCTCGCCCTCGGCCGGCTCCATGCGCTCGTGGATCTCCCGCGTCGCCTTGTACAGCAGGAACAGCCCGCCGAGCAGCAGCACCAGCTCCTTGCCCGTGATCTCGTGCCCGAGCGCCGTGAACAGCGGGTGCTTCAGCTGCATGACCCACGACAGCGTGCCGAGCAGCCCGAGGCGCATGACGAAGGCCCCCGTCAGGCCGATCCGCCGGGTCCGGTCGCGCTTCTCCGGCGGCAGCTTCCCGACCAGGATCGAGATGAAGATGATGTTGTCGAGGCCGAGCACGATCTCGAGGACCGAGAGCGTCAGCAGAGAGGCCCATGTATCGGGGTTCGACAGGATCTCGAGCACTGAGCCAACTCTAAGGTCGGCGCGCCGGGCAGTGTCAAGCGCACCCCGATCGCACGCGCCGGCTATCGTCGCGGGGCATGAACGCGCCCCGTCGCCGCCGTGGAATCCTCGCCGCCGGGCCCTCACCGACGCCGTCCGCCGCGCCTCGTGATCCGCGTCCGGCACACCCGCGCTGCCTGTCCGGAGTGGCGCTCAGCGAGCCGCGGCACCTCCTCGATCGCGCCGACGAGCGCGCCCACGCGGCCCCTCGACGCGCGTGGCGTCGCCGCCCGCCGCCCCGACCGACAGCGCTATCCTGCCCGCCATGCCCCGCAGCTCGCCGCTCACCCTGACGCTCCTCCTCGCCTGCACCACCACGAGCTCCGGCGACTCCGGCGCCTCCGGCGCCGATCCGACGACCACCGCCCCCGCGACGTCCTCCACGAGCGACGCCCCCGTCACCACCGGCGAGACCTCCGACGCCCCCACCACCGGCGAGACCACCGACGCCCCCACCACCTCGACCTCCGCGGCCACCACCGGCCTCGCCGACACCGGCGACTCCACCGGCGCGACCACCGGCGAGCCCGCGTTCTGCCAGGGCTGGCAGGGCCCCGACGGCGCGCCCTTCCTCGACCTCCACGACAGGGACGGCAACCTCCTGCAGGCCGGCAGCGCCCTGCCGCTCGAGTGCGGCGGCCAGGGCCTGTTCATGTTCGGCCTCTACCCCGAGTTCGGCGGGTTCGTGCCGCCGGGCGACATCCTCGACGTCGACCTCGTCGTCGACGTCGAGGGCTTCAACGACAACCCCGAGGGCCACTTCTACAGCGCCCACCCGGTCGGCTACTACGTGGCCTGCGACGACATCATCGGCGGCGTGTACGGCGTGCTGCCCGTGTTCCCGTTCGACAACCTCGACGACCTCACCGCGCTCGACGGCAAGCCCGCGCAGCTGCACGTCGTCATGCCGACCGGCGACGAGCCGATCGCCGTCGACCTCGACGTCGTGCTGTCGGTCGTCGAGGACGACTCGTGGGCGTTCTGCGGCGGCTGATCGCGCTCACGCCCCGAACACCTCGGCGAACTTCAGACTCGCGCTCACCGGCCCGCCCGCGGCCGTCCAGCGCAGACCGGCGAGCATCAGCTCCGGCCGCACGACCCCGCTGCCGCCGAGCACCGGGTTCGGCGAGAACAGCAGCACGCGCCCGGCCGCGTACGCCGCGGCCACGATCGCCGGCGTGCCCGGCATCTCGCCCGGACCTGTCCCCTTGGACAGGCGGTAGATCTCCCCGACGTAGGTCGCCAGCGCCACGTACGGCATCAACCCCTCGGTCGGCGCCGGCGTGAAGATCGGGCCGTTCGCATAAAACAGCCTGAAGTTCTCCTGCCCCTCGGCCGCGCACTCGACCCCGGCGATGCCCCGCTGCCACGCGTCGCCGGTCAGGTTGCGCCCCGCGACGATGCGCAGCTTGTGGAACTCGTCCTCGCCCTGCAGCGCGAGGTACGCCCCGGCGCACACGCCCACGTAGCCGCCGCCGCCCGCGACGAACGCCTTCACCGCCGCCTTGCCGTCGTCGCCGAGCGCCCGCCCCTGCTGCGTGCCGCTCCCGCCCATGAACACGACGACGTCGTGATCTCTCAGCGCGCCCGAGCGCACCGCCTCCGGCTCGACCACCGTGCACACGAAGCCGTCGCTGCGCTCGAGCAGCGCCTTCTCCGCCGCGAACGCCGCCGGGTGCACGCCCGTCGCCTGATACAGCGCGACCCGCACCGCCCCGGCCTCCGCCGCCGCCCCGCGCGACCACCCCACGGCCGCTCCGAGCCCCACTCCCGCGCGCAAGAACCCTCGCCGTCGCACCCCGCCATGCTGCCACGCCGCCCCGCCCCCGCCAAGCAGCGATCGAAGAGGCGAGAGCCGTGCCGCAGGCGGCGAGCACGGCGGCGCGCCTCACACGCTCAGCCCTCCTCGCCCTCGGGCTTCGGCGGCGGCTCGCACGCCTCCCCCTCCTTGCACGGCGGCGGCGGCGGCTCGCACTCCTCGCCCTCCTCGCACTTCGGCGGCGGCGGCAGCTCGCACTCCTCGCCCTCCTCGCACTTCGGCGGCGGCGTCAGCTCGCACTCCTCGCCCTCCTCGCACTTGGGAGGCGGCGGACAACCCTCGCCCTCGGGCTTCGGGGGCGGCTTGCACTCCTCGCCCTCCTCGCACTTCGGCGGCGGCTTGCACCCGCCCTTGCCCTCGCCCTCGTCTTCACCTTCCTCGCTCTCGACGCTGCGCTCGTCGATCGCCTCCTCGTCGCAGGCAGCGGTCATCCCGCTCATCGCAGCCACAGCAAGCACGGTACGCAAGTGGAACAGAAGCGCCTTGATCTGCATGGTGTCTCGTCTCCGTCTTTCGCGGGTGAGTGGCGCCACGCGGCCCCGCATTACGCGAACGACTCGCAGATTTAGGAACACTTTAGATCCCACGCACCCGCGTCGCTGTCCCGGCACATCTCGCACGCCGATCCGGCAGGTCCCGCCACCCGGGCCGCCACGAATCGGCGAGATCCGCCGCCCCTCGCCCGACCGCGAGCGACGCGACTACACCTCGTCGACTCCCACGAGCCCACGTGACCCGCCGCCCCTCGCCCGACCCGCGAGCGACGCGACCACGCACCGTCGAAGCACCAGCCCGCGAGACCCGCCGACCTGAGCTCTCATTCTCTCTTCCCCCTCTCCCCTCGTCGCTCAGCGCTTCGACGCCGCGCCGCGCCCGCGAGGGCCCGCCAGCACGACCTCGAGCCCGCCGTACTCCGACGCCTTGAACGTCAGCGAGTACTTGTGCAGCGCCGCCACCCGGTGCGTGATGTGCAGCCCGAGCCCCTGGCCCTCCGGCGCCCGCGAGCGCGCCGCGTCGCCGCGAAAGCCCCGCTCGGTGATGCGCGCCAGCTCGTGCGCCGGGATGCCCGGCCCGTCGTCGACCACGCGGACGCAGAACCCGTCGTTCTCGACGACCTCGAGGATCACTGCGACGTGCCCGCCCGCCTTGTTGTGGCGGATCGCGTTGTACACCAGGTTGCTGACCGCCTGCTCGAGCAGCGTCACGTCGGCGTCGGCCGTCAGCCGCTCGTCCGGCGGCGCGCTCTCGAGGGACACGTCGAGCTGGCGCGCGATCGGCTTGTGCCGCCCGATCACCCGCCCGACCAGCGCGTTCAGATCGACCACGCCGCGCTGCAGCTCCGGCTCGCCCGCGTCGAGCTTGGCCACCACCGCCAGGTTGTGCAGGATCGACGCGATGTAGTGGGCCTCGTCCATCGCCCCGACCACCACCGACCGGTCGATCGCCTCGCCCGCCGCCACCTTGGCCTGCAGCGTCGCCAGGTGGCCCTGCAGCACCGTCAGCGGGATCATCACGTCGTGCGTCGTGTTGGCCAGGAACTGCCGCAGCACCTGCTCGCGCCGGCCCTTCTCCGCCAGCTGCACCCGCACCTCGCGGCTCGCCGCGTCGAACGCCCGCGCCAGCCCCGACACGTCGTCCGTGCCGGTCACCGACACACGCCCCGTGTAGCCCGCCGAGGCCGACTGCGCCACCGCCGACGTCAGCTTGCGCAGCCGCCGGATCACCGGCGCGATGCCCACGAGCACCGCCACCACCACCCCGATCACCGGCACCGCCCAGATCCGCGGCTCCGGCAGCCCCTTCGACCCGTGCACCCAGCCCAGCGCCAGCACCATCAGCAGCGTGACCGCCACCGTCGTCAGCACCACCCGCAGGCGCAGGTTCACCGCCGCCTACTCCTTCCCCGACGCCAGCCTGTAGCCGATGCCCCACACGGTCTCGACCACCGCCACGCCCAGCTTCTTGCGCAGCCGCGACACGTGCACGTCGAGCGTGCGCTCGTCGCCGCGGCGCTCCGGATCGAGGATGTTCTCCGCCAGCCACTTGCGCGTGACCGCCACGCCCGGCCGCCGCGCCAGCGCCAGCAGGAACTCGAACTCGACCCGCGTCAGCTCGACCGGCTTGCCGTGGACCCGCACCTCGTGCTGGGCCAGGTCGATGCGCACCGGCCCGACCTCGAGCGCGTCGCTGCGCTGCAGGATCGGCCGGCGCAGGCGCGCCCGCACGCGCTCGACCAGCTCCTCCGGCCAGAACGGCTTGGTCATGTAGTCGTCGGCCCCGAGCTGCAGCGCCGCCACCTTGTCGCCGGTCTCGCCGCGCGCGCTCAGCACCAGCACCGGCATCTCCGCGTGCGTGCGCAGATCCTTCAGGATGTCGAGGCCGTCGAGCCCCGGCAGCATCATGTCGAGGATCACCAGCTCGAAGTCCGACGCGGCCGGCACCGTGCGGCCTTCCTTCCACCACGTGGGCTCATAGCCGGCCGCGCGCAGCGTCTCGACGATCTGGGAGCCCAGCTCGTGATCGTCCTCGATGATCAGCACGCGACCCGACACCACCCGGTTGTAACACGCCGCGCAACCGGCCGGCCAGCGCCCCCGCGGCCATATGCTGTACTTCACGATCGCCGTGCGAGGTGCGTGGTCCGCGTGATCGTTGCAGTGGAACCCATCGATCGAGGGTTCGTCCACACCGACTCCTCCGGTCGTCCTCGCAGTGAGCACCTGTCCGTCGCCGCGGACACCTCGTGGTCCTCGCCGCGCGGCGCCCCGGGGATGCGCGCCCGGGCGCACAGCCTGCCGGTTGCCCTCGCCCCCGACGTCCGCGAAGCTGATGCTCCGTGTCCCTGCTCGGCACCCTCCTGCTCGCCGCCCTCGTCGCCGCGACCCCGACCAGGCCGCGCAAGGTCAAGAACATGCCCGTCGGTTGGACCTGGCCGCCGTCCGCGGCGATGAAGCAGGCCGGCGCCGCCTGCCTCGCCCGCCTCGACGCCGCCGGCGTCGCCCACACCGCCGCCGGGCCGGTCAAGAAGGTCGCCACGCCGATCATCCTCCCCGTGATGCGCATCGGCGCCGTCGCCCTCGTCTCGCTGAAGGGCAAGGGCCCCCACGTGCTCGACTGCCACCTCGCCGACGCGCTCGCCGTCGTCACCCCCGAGCTCCGCGCCCTCGGCGTCAGCGCCCTGCACTTCCGGACCCTGCACAAGTACCGCGGCGTGCGCCGCAAGGGCGTCAGCCGGCGCGTGCTCAGCCGCCACGCCGTCGGCCTCGCCGTCGACGTGTTCGAGGTCGCCTTCGACGACGGCGCGGTGCTCCGCGTCAAGCAGCACTGGCGCTCGCCCGGCGGCCGCCTCGCCGCCGTCGCCGCCGTGTTCGAGCGCTCGCCGGCCTTCCGCACCCCGCTCACCCCCGCCAACGACCCCGCCGACCACGACGACCACCTCCACCTCGAGGCCCACATGGACCTCGCCCCGTGACCCCCGCGACGCCTCAGTGACGGCCCGCGGGGGTCGTCGACCCGCCGGGGGCCGACCCGCGGCGACGCCGTGTACGCGCGGCGCGGAGCGCCTCAGCGCCCGAGGTGCTTGGTCTTCAGCTTCTCGTCGATCTGCTGCAGCATCCCCAGCATCTCGTCGACCCGCATCTCGAGGCTGCGCACGTCCTGCAGGTTGCCGGTGGCCGCCCGCACCAGCGGCACCAGCGTGCGCTCGATGATCGCGACCTGCTGCGCCAGCAGCTCGGTGATACCCGGCGGCGGCTCGTTCTGGATCTGCACGGCCAGCGTGGCCTGGTTGAGGCCCTCGAGCGCGTTGGCGATGCGGGCGATCTGCGGCCGCGCCCACTCGATCGACGGGTTGGCCGCGGCCACCGGCGGCGGCGCCACCACCGGCGGCGCCTTCTCCGGCTTCGACTGACTGGCCTGCGCCGCCTGCTGCTGCGCGAACGCCATCAGCTCGACCATCCGCGTCTGCGCCTGCATCTGCGCCTGCTCGCTCGCCGCCCCGCGGGTCATCGCCATCTCCGCGGCCGACTTCACCGCGCCCGAGATGTTCTCCATGCGCTCGGCCAGGATCGACAGCTGCCCGCTCACCCGCACCGCCGGGTCGTCCTCGGCGCCGCCGAGGCTGCGCACGCGCACGAACTCCCGCTTGATCGTCGCCCAGCGCTCGGCCTGCTCCGGCGTCAGCCGCCCGCGCATCTCGGCCAGCTTCAACAGGTTCTGCTCGGCCGCGATCGTCAGCGTCTGCGCCTCGCCCTGGTAGTGGTCGTCGACCAGGCGGTCGAGCTCCTCGGTCGTCATCGCCGCCACCACCTTCTCCGCCATCTTGTTCATGTTGCGGTACGACCCCTGCAACTTGAACGGCGGCTCGGTGCGGTAGGCGTCGTCCATCGCCGCCGAGGCGATGTACTGCGCGTTGACCTTCAACAGCGTCTCCTGCACGCGGAACAGGTGCTTCAGCACCGCCAGGATCTCCTGGACCTCCGCGCCCGAGTAGCCGTACGAGAACTCGGTCGCCTGGACCTCCTCGCCCCTGGCCATGCGCGCGAACCGGTACACGTCGGCCTGCTCGCGCGTCGCCAGCGGCGCCAGGCTGCGGTTCGACGTCAGCGTGTTCTCCACGTAGCTGAGCGCGAACGCCTCGCGCTGCCCGCCGAGGATGTCGCCGAGGTTGTACGTGTCGGCGCGGTTGGCCAGCATGTCGGGGATCTTGAAGGCCGCGCCCGACTCCGTGTACGGGTTGCCGGCCATCACCACGCAGAACTTCTTGCCGCGCAGGTCGTAGGTGCGCGTCTTGCCGCGCCACACGCCCTCGATGCGCCGCTGCGCGTCGCACAGCGAGATGAATTTTTGTAAGAACTCCGGGTTCGTGTGCTGGATGTCGTCGAGATACAGCATCACGTTGTTGCCCATCTCGAGCGCCAGGTTGACCTTCTCGACCTCCATCGCCGCCGTGGCGTTGGGCGCGTCCTTCGGGTCGATCGACACCGCCTCGTGCCCCAGCGCCGGCCCGTTCACCTTCATGAACACCAGCCCGAGGCGGTTGGCCACGTACTCCATCAGCGTGGTCTTGCCGTAGCCGGGCGGAGAGATCAGGAGCAGCATGCCCATGCGGTCGGTCCGCTTCTGGTCGCCCGCCGCGCCCAGCTGCTTGGCCATGTTGGCCCCGACCAGCGGCAGGTACACGTCGCTGACCAGCTTGTTGCGCACGAACGAGGTCAGCACCTTCGGCATGAACTCCTCGACGCGCAGACGCTTCTTCTCGCGCTCGATCACCGCCTGGCGCAGCCGGCGGAACTCGCGGAAGCCCGGCACCCGCACGCGCATGAACTCGCCGAGCCGCTCGAGGAACTCGTCGAGCCGCAGCGGCAGCACGCGGTCGCGGATGCGCGGGTGCTGCCCCAGCAGCCCGGTCACGTCGATCGCCTCGACCGTGCTCTGGGTCTCGCGGTCGATCCTCCGCTCGGTCAGCAGCGCCACCGCCGCCTCGACGATCGCCGGCGCGTGCCTGGCCTGGTCCGGCGTCGCCGCCACGAACGCATCGAGCCACGCCCGCACCAGCTCGAAGCGCTCGCGCAGCCGCCCCTCGAGCGCCCGCACGTCGTCGTCGAAGGCCCGCCGCTTGCCCGCGGCGTCGAGCGCCTCGATGAGCCCGAGCTGCAGGCCCACCGCCGGCGCGCTGGTCACGAAGCGCGGCTTCTCGTCGGCCAGCTCCTCGACGAGGTAGGCCCCCGCCCGCGCCAGGTCCCCGTCGGTGAACCCCGCGATGCCGTGCCCCTTCAAGAACTCGCCGATGGCCCGCGCCAGCTCGTCGGCGAGCTGCCCCGCCGCCGGCGTGAAGCGGAACGCCTCCCGCAGCCGCGCCACGCTCTGCGCCCGCCGGTGCCAGGTCGTGCGGAAGTCCGGCCCGGTCCTGGCCCCGTCGCTCTTGTCCTTCTCGTAGTAGGCCCAGAACAGGCAGGCCAGCGCCCGCGGCGTCGCCGACACCCGCAGGAGCCCGGCCGTCGAGCGCAGCGCCAGCAGCTTCTCGAGGATCGCCGCCGCGTCCGCGTCGTGCAGGCCGCGCTCGTAACCCTCGTCGTAGCGGTCCGCCGCGAACTTGCGGACCAGCTCGATCAGCCCGCCGGACTCGCGCTCCGCCGCGTACAGCCGCTCGAGGTCGAGCCCCTGCTCGCCCGCCTCCGCGGCCGCCAGCACCGACGCCGCCAGGAACTCGCCGCGGTACACCGCGTCGGTCTCGGACACGATCTGCTGGTTCCAGTAGTCGCGGGTCTTGTTGAACTCCGGATCGTCGATCGGCTCGTAGAAGTCGGTGCCGCCGAGGTGGATCGCCATGTGGTCGCCGCGCGGCAGCAGCGTCACGTCGAGCACCTGCGTGTTGACCGTGAACCTGAACGTCCCGAATTTGACGATCGCCGCCCCGTCCTCGAACAGCTCGAGGCGGTCCCGCAGCGCCCGCAGCGCGTCCTGGCGGGCGCTGGTGATCTTGGTGGCGATCTCGTCGGCCTTGACCGACGCGCCGAGGCCCATCAGCTTCTCGACCAGCTCCTTGGCCTTCAGCACCATCGCGTCGGCCGCGAAGTAGGCGTTGAGCTCGTCCGCCGCCTTGAACGTCTGTGCGCGGCGGCCGACGCCCTCGAGGATGCGGTCCGCCGCCGTCACCAGGTTCTGCACCCGCGCCTGGCGCTCGTCGAGCAGCGTCTGCTTGCGGGCCGCCAGCGCGTCGTGGACCTCCTCGCGCTTGGCGGTCAGGTCGCCCAGGAACTCGTCGAACTCCGAGAAGCGCCCCGACAGCTCCTCGAGCTGGACCAGCAGCTTGGCCAGCTGCTCGTCGCAGCGCTCGGGCGTGTCGCACAGCGCCAGCGCCGACGCCACGGTCTGCGAGAACAGCTTGAACTGGGCCGCGAACTCCGCCTTGCCCTCGCGCGTCAGCAGCTGCTTGCGCACGCTCTGGTAGGTCGCCCGCACCCGCCCGTGGTGCGCGAACACCGTCGAGATGTCCTCGAGGATCTTCGTGCGCGCCACCGCGTCGCCGACCTGCAGCCCGGCGACCACCTCCGCCAGCACGTTGAGCCCGTCGCCCAGCGCCGTGATCTCCTGCTCGATCGGCCCGAGCTGCGCCGCGTTGTCGACCTTCTCCAGCCGCGCCAGCACCCCGTCGAGGCTGACCGTCACCGGCTTCAGCGCGTCGCCCTTGACCAGGAAGTCGACGCACGCCTTGCTGATGCGGTCGAACTCCTCGACGAGCTGCTTCTCCAGCGCCTCGAGCGCGGCCAGGTCGATCGACCGCACCTCGCGCAGCGTGATGACCGCGCCCCGCTGGTTGCGCAGGGCCGTCAGCGCCTGCATGAACTGCTCGACGTTCTTCCAGTCGCCCGGCCTCAGCGTCTTGACGAGCGCCGCCTGCTTGCTCTGCGCCTCGGCCAGCGCCTCGCGGGCGCGCTTGCGGATCGCCACGACCTTCTCGAACTCGTCGATGATGAGCTCGCCGGTCTGCTTGATGTTCTTCAGCGACGCCCCGAGGTCACCGACCTCCGCGTTGCCGATCCAGTAGTAGTTGTCGGAGACGCGGGTCGCCTGCGCGATCAGGTCCTCGTACGTCTCGCGCCGCGGGTCCTGGTTGTCGACCAGGCGGACCACGCTCAGCGCCTCGGAGATGCCGCGCACCAGCTCCGCGTTGCCGACCTTGGCCAGGTACGACCCGTCGGTCGGGGCCGCCGCCGCGAACTCGGCGCTCATGAACGGCGTCTTCCACACCTGCATCGGGTGCAGGCGGCTCGGCTCCTCGCCCTGCACGCGGAACACCACCAGCTTGCCGTCCGGGAACAGGCTGTAGCCGTTGCACTGGATCGGGTTCTGCATCTCCTTGCGGATCAGGTTGTACGGGAACAGCACGTACCGGCCCTGGTCGCGCCGGTAGAACACGTAGAGCACGTCCTCGCCGTTCGGCGAGTCGATGCGCCGCTCGAACTCGAAGGCCTGCGAGTCCGCGCCGAACTGCTTGGTGTCCCCCGTGCGCAGGTAGTACCCGCCCGGGAACACGACGCCGTGGTCCTCGGGCAGCTGCATGCAGCTCTGCCCGATCGCGTCGATGCGGTTCACGGTCTTGGTCCGCGAGTTGTAGACGAAGTAGCGCCACTTCGTCTCGCGGTACGGCTGGATCTTCAGCAGCACCAGCGGGCCCATCAGGCAGTAGAGGATCTTGGCGTCGTCGAGCGCCTGGTTGGCGTCGTCGACCGGCTCGCGGTAGATCCCGAGCCCGTCCTTGGTGTTGTTCTCGATCTTGATCGTCAGGTCGCCGCCGACCGTCTCGACGAACACGATGTCCTTGATGTTGACGTGTGGGTGCTGGCCCGAGACGTGGTCGTCGCGCGTCGTGTTGGTCCACTCGAAGTCGTGCGACGGCAGCCGGGGGAACTCGCGGTCGCCGCGGTTGTCGACGTAGCGCACCCCGCCGCGCGGCAGCACGTTCCAGTGGAAGATCTTGACGTCCTCCATCGACGCGCTGACCTGGAACACCGCGAACAGCTTGGTGTCCGTGGCCTTCAGGCGGGTCAGCCGGGTGTCCTTGTAGTACTTGTAGAGGTCGGTGAACTCCTTGACGAACTGCTCGCTGTCCAGCAGCCCCGGGATCGTGCCCGGCGGCGCCGGGTTGATCGCCCCGCCCTCCGGCGCCGAGGCGTCGAAGGTCTGGACCGCGAACACGTCCTCGAGCGCGACCTCCTTCTTGAAGCCGAAGAACACGTTGTAGCCGAGCAGCAGGTGCCCGCCGACCTGCAGGATGTCGGCCGGGATGCAGTTGTTCTCGGTCCGCACCCGCTCGTTGGCCGCCACCGCCAGCTCGGTCCCGCCGAACGCCTTCTTGCGCCGCTCGTTGAGCGCGTTGGCCCGGTCCGCCAGCTCCTTGGCCTGCACCACCAGCCGCGCGCGGATGACGTCGTAGCTGCCGCCGTCGAGCGCCTCGCCCTCGGCGGCCCTCGCGTCCTTGCCGGCCGGCGCCTTTGAGTCCTTGCCCGTAGCCACGGCGCGTTACTCGAGCCCGAGATCCTTGGCCTTCTCGAGCAGCGCCGCGAGCTTGCGCTTCACCGCCCCGTCGCTGCGGGCCATCAGGTCGCCGAGGGCCGCCGAGACCGTCAGCTTCTGCACGTCGTCCGCCGAGATCGCCGGGCGCGTCAGGATCTCCTTCACGTCGGCCGGCAGGCTCTTCTTGCCGTCGAAGTACTCGCCGAGCAGCTTCTTCAGGGTCTCGCTCGACTGCACCGTGCCGTCGATCGCGTTGCCGGTCCCGACCGCGCGCACGAAGCGGTCGAAGAACTCGCCGTCGCCGCCGACGATCTGGATCTTCGCGTGCTCGAGCGCCGCCGCCAGCACGTGGGCCTGGTGCTCCGCGAGCACCTTCTGGGCCGCGATCGCCGCCAGCTGGACCTCCTTCTGGCGCTCGAGGTCGAGGCGGAACTCCTCGTGCTCGCGCGGCGTGCCCTCCATCTCCTTCATGGCCTTGGCCTTCTCGGCCAGGCCGGTCGCCTCCGCCAGCAGCTTCTCGCGGATCGCCACCGCCGCGGCGATGCCGGCCTTCTCGGCCGCGGTCGCCTCGGCGACGCCGTGCTTCTCGAGCGCGACCGCCTCGGCCGTGCCCTTCTTCTCGAGCGCCCCGGCCTCGGCCTCCTTCACGCGGGCCTCGGCCAGGCCCTTCTGCTCGAGGCCCGCGGCCTCGATGGTGAAGCGCTCCTTGGCGACCATGTTCTCGGCCGCGCCGCGCTTCTCGATCGCCCCGGCCTCGGCCTCCTGCACGCGGATGCGGGCCATGCCCACCTTCTCGCTGGCCGCCGCGTCCGCCTCCTTGACCCGCACCTCGGCCAGGCCGGCCGCGGCCGCCTCGGCCTGCGCGCCCTCGGCCGCCCGGATCTTCGCCTTGGCCTGCTTGTCCGCCGCCTCGAGCTCCGCCTCGGCCATGATGAGCCGCTTCTTGGCCTCGAACTTGGCGACCTCCTCGGCCGCCTGCGCCGTCTTCACGTCCTTGACCACCTTCTCCTGCGCCTCGCCCTCGGCCTTGACCACGCGGGCCTCCTTGGTGCGGTTGGCGTCGGCCAGCACGCGGATGTCCTTCGTGCGCTCCTCCTCCTCGGCCACGCCCTTCTCGACCGACACGCGCTCGCGCACGACGTCGGCGATCGCCTTGCGCTCGACCTCCAGCGCCTTCTCCTTCTCGATTCGCAGCAGCTCGACCGCCCGCTCGCGCGCGATGGCCTCGGTCGCCCGCGCCTTCTCGTTGCGCTCGGTCTCGATCGAGATCTCCCGCTCGCGCGCCTTCTCGGCGATGGCGATGGCGCGGACCTTGTCCTGCTCCGCCTTGCCGACCTCGGCCTCGTTGACCTGCTGGACCAGCGCCGTCTTCTTGTGCTCCTCGTTGGCCAGCCGCATCGCCTCGTTCTGCTCGCGGGCCAGCGACATGGCGATCTCCTTGTTCTTCTTGGCCTCGGCGTCGGCCCGCTGCTGCTCGTAGCGGAACACCGCCTCGTCGGCGGTCAGGTTCTGCGAGCCGACGTCCATGCGCTCCTTCTGCCGCAGCTCGTTGGTGAACACGTTCTGCTTGGCCGTGATCTCCGTGATCTTGCGGATGCCCTGGGCGTCGAGGATGTTGTTCGGGTCGAGCGAGCTGAGCGGCGTCTGCTCGAGGTAGTCGATGGCCGCGTCGTCGAGGATGTAGCCGTTGAGGTCGCGGCCGATCACCTCGATGAGCTGGTCCTTGAACTCGCCGCGCTTGGTGTACAGCTCCTCGAACTCGAGCTGCTTGCCGACGGTCTTCAGCGCCTCCGAGAACTTGGCCGAGAACAGCTCGTCGAGCGTCTCCATGTCCGACGCGCGGGCGCAGCCGATCGACTGCGCCACCTTCAGCACGTCCTCCGGGGTCTTGTTGACCCGCACGAAGAACGCCACCTTGATGTCGGCGCGGATGTTGTCCTTGCAGATGAGGCCGTCCTTGCCGCGGCGGTCGATGTCGATCGACTTGACCGAGATGTCCATCATCTCCGCCCGGTGGATGATCGGCAGGACCACCGTGCCGGTGAACACCACCTGCGGGCCCTGCTTCTTGTTGACGATCAGCGCCTTCCCCTGGTCCACCTGGCGGTAAAACCGCGAGATGATGAAGAACGTCCCGATGATGGCCAGGAACGCGATCCCACCGATGCTCACTGCCAACGGGAGTCCGATGTCGCCCATGTTCTGCTCTCCTGCTCGTCCGCGCGTCAGGCCCGCGGCTGCCGTTCAGAGATGCCCTGCTCGTAGGCCTCGACCGTGTAGGTGTTGTGCTGCTCGTCGTACGCGACGACGACCGCCCGCGCCCGCCGGACCAGCGTGTTCGGCGGGTCGCAGCGCACGTCGATCGTGACGTCCGTGCCGCCCTCCTCGACGAGGGCCTGACCGAAGCCGGCGTCGACGCGCCCGGTCGTGATCGTGCACAGCTTGCCGACCAGGTCCCGCCGGCGCAGCTGCGGCTCGTGCCGTACCACCAGCCGCCCGACCGCCCGCACGATCAGCCCCGTCAGCATGCCCGCGAAGAACACCGCGACCACCGGCGCGACCAGGTCGACCACCAGCGCCGAGGCCCCCACCTGCCCCATCGTCCGGGCCAGCACCAGGCACAGCGCCCACGACCACAGCACCAGCGAGCTGATGACGACCGTCGCCGGCACCCGGCCGAAGCCCAGGATGGCCAGGAACCCGCCGCCCGCGCCCGACGCCACGCCCTCGACCTTGGCCTCGACCGCCGCGTCGGCCATGCCCTCGATCTTGCCCTCGATCGCGCCCCCGACCACCCCTTCGATCTTGCCCTCGACGGCCCCGCCGACCATCCCCTCGATCTTGCCGCCCGCGGCCTCGCCGATGTTCAGCACGTCGACCCCGATCGCCCCGATGATCACCATTAGCCAGTACAGCACGATGACGATCAGCATCACCGTGAACACGACCGTCGGGAACGAGAGGATGGCGCTGAGAAACTCGGTCATCGCGGGCTGATGGCTCTAAGGTCAGGCGGACCGTGCACGAGCAACGGACGGCCATGGTGCCACACCGCCTCCGGCCTCGCCAGCGGCGACCCGACGATCGCCGTCACACAACGTTCCGCGCGCGCACTCGCCCCGCGAGCCCGCGTCGCCGCGCCCGCGGGCGTGCGGGCGACGTGCCGGGCGCGGCCGACCGCCACGATCTCGACCTCCGCCGCGTCGACGCCCGCGACCCGCGGCGCCCGTTCTCGAGCGAGACGAACGCACCCGCGTCCCGCGATCGCCTCACCGTCTCCGATCGCGTCGCCCTCACGCGTCCGCGTCCTCGAGGCGATCGGCCAGCACCTGCGCGCACAGCACGAGCAGCGCCAGCGGCACGCCGGCCGCCAGCGTCGGCCACCAGATCCCCCGCGCCAGCTCGCTGCCCGACTCCGCCAGCATGCGCCCCCAGCTCGGCAGCTCCCGCTCGCTCGCCCCGAAGAACGCCAGCACCGCCTCGACCTTGACCGCGTACACGAACGCGATCACCAGCGCCGCGCGCAGCACCGGCCGCAGCTGCGGCCCCAGGTGCACGCGCACGCGGTGCCACCAGCCCGCGCCCATCGCCACGCTCGCCCGATCGTGGTCCGACGAGCGCAGCCGCAGCGCCTCCGCCCGCACGCCGCGGAACACCCCCGTCCACTGCGTGCACGCGATCGCCAGCGCCGCCGCCGTCGCCCCCGGCGCGATCACCAGCGACGCCGCCAGCAGCATCACCAGCGGCGGCACCGCGGCGAAGGCGTCCGCCAGCCCGACCAGCGAGCGATCGGCCCAGCCCCCGCGCATCCCCGCCGCCGCGCCGAGCAGCCCGCCGATCGCCACCATCCCGAGCGCCGCCAGCCCCCCGACCACCAGCGACACCCGCGAGCCCTGGATCGCCCGCGCCAGCACGTCGCGCCCGAGCGCGTCGGTCCCCAGCCAGGCGAGCTCACCCGGCGGCGCGTGCTCCGGCCCGACCGCCCCCTCGTAGCCCCCCGCGATCACCCCGAGCCACGCCAGCAGCGCCAGCGCCACGAACCCGAGCAGCCCCGCGAGCGCCACCTGTCTCATCGGCCAGCCTCCCAGCGCGCCCGCACCCGCGGGTCGAGCCACGCCGCCAGCCCGTCGCAGATCGTCTGCCCGCCGACGGTCGCCGCCGCCAGCGCGAGCGCGACGCCCTGCACGACCGTCACGTCGGCCTCGCGGATCGCCGCCACCAGCAGCGCCCCGAGCCCCGGAATATTGAAGACGTGCTCGACCACCACCCCGCCGAGCACCGCCTGCGGCAGCCGCCCGGAGACGCGCGCGAGCACCGGCGCGACCGCCCCGCGCAGCACGTGCCCGGTGATCCGCCGCTCGCCGATCCCCCGCGCCCGCAGCCCCTCGAGGTGCGGCGCCGCCAGCTCGCGCACGAACACCGCCCGGTAGTGCCGCAGATCGGCCCCGACCTGGATCACCGCCCACAGCAGCGCCGGCAAGACGATGAACCCCGGCGCGCCGCGCCCGTCCCCGCCGAGCGGCCAGCCGAGCACCGGGAACCACCGCAGACGGTGCGCCAGCAGGTACTGCCCGAGCACCGCCACGAGCACCCCCGACGTGCTCATCAGCAGCGTCGACGCCGCCAGCACCGCGCGATCGACCCACCCGCGCGCCCGCGCCGCCCACAGCCCGCCGAACACGCCGAGCACCGTCGCCAGCACGAACCCCGGCAGCGCGTACGCCAGCGTCGGCGCGAGCGCCCGCCGGATCACCTCCGCCACCGGCAGCCCGCGCCGCGCGCTCTCTCCCAGGTCGAACGACAGGGCCGAAGCGACGTGTTCGAACAGCCGCACGAGCCACGGCCGGTCGAGCCCGAGCAGCGCCCTGCGGGCCGCCAGCGCCTCCTGCGTCGCACCCCTGCCGAGCTCGAGCGCCGCGCGGTCGACCAGCGCGTCGACGGCCACGAACACCAGCACGCTGACCAGCACCAGCGTCGCCGCCGCGGCCGCCAGCCTGCGCAGCACCGCACCCACGCGCGTCAGACCTCCTGCAGCGGGAAGCCGGCCTCGACGCGGTACGACGAGCCCTTCGGCGAGCGCACGCTCGAGTAGAGCAGCACCCGGTCGACCGTGAACGTCTCGCTGCGGAACAGCACGTGCGCCGACAGGTAGGCGACCACCGCCTCCTCCGGCGTCCCGCCGAGCCGCGCCAGCGTCACGTGCGGCGCGAACCTCCGCCGGTCCCTCTCGAACTCGACGTCGCGCAGGCAGGCGTCGACCCGCTGCTTCAGCAGCTGCACCGCGTCGGTCTCCGCGACCCCGGCCCACACCGACGTCGGCTCCCCCCGCGGCGGAAAGTGCCCGACCCCCTTCAGCGTCAGCGCGAACCTCGGCGAGCGCAGCCGCTGCAGCGCGTCGATCGCCTCGCGGTGCACCCGCCCGTCGACCTCGCCGAGGTACAGCAGCGTCAGGTGGAACTTCTCGCGGCCCTCCCAGCGCGCGCCCGGCAGTCCGCCGCACATCAGCTCGAGGTGGTCATCGACTTCCGGGGGCAGGTCCAGCCCGACGAACAGGCGCGGCATCCCGCCGACATTACCGCAACTTCAACCCCGGCAGGGCGTCACGCCGGCGGCGGCTCCTCGGGCCCGCCCGGCAGCCCCGGGCGCCCGCGGGCCAGCTTGCGCTGCAGGCTGCGGCGGTGCATCCCCAGGCGGCGCGCCGCCTCCGAGATGTTCCCGCGGCAGTCGGTCAGCACCTGCTGCAGGTGCTCCCACTCGAGCTCGCCGAGCGGCTTGGCCGCGTGCGCCTCGGGCATCTCGAGCATGACCGGCTCGGTCCGTCCGAACGCCGCGCAGATGTCGTCGGGCTCGGCCGGCTTGGTCAGGTAGTGCACGGCCCCCAGCTTGATCGCCTCGATCGCGGTGGCGATGCTGCCGTAGCCCGTCAGCACCACGATCGCCACGTGCGGGTCGGCCCGCCGCAGCGCCGCCACCAGCTCGAGCCCGTTGCGGCCCGGCATGCGCAGGTCGACGACCGCCCGGTCGGGCGACCACGCCTCCGCCTCCGCCAGACCGTCCTCGTAATTGTGGGCGACCACCACCGAGTATCCGCGCCGGCGCAGCGACCCCGCCAGCGCCGTACAGAACGCCCTGTCGTCGTCCACCACCAACACCGTCGCGCGACTGTCGTCCGAGGTTGCCATGCGGCGCTCCTCCGCCGGCAACCGTGCCCCATGCCGGGGCGCCCGGCAAGCCCGCGTTTCGCCGCCCGCGGCCGCCTGCGCCTGGTCCGCGTTTCACCGCCCACGCGCCGCGCGACCTGCGACAACGGGTCGCGCGGCCCGCACGCTACGCACCCGCCGCGCCCGCGGCCAGCGCCCGCGGGAAGCGGACGTGGACGGTGGTCCCCCG
Source organism: Myxococcales bacterium (assembly GCA_016793465.1). The sequence continues at coordinate 51,175 of JAEUJW010000017.1, read as the reverse complement.
CCCCGGCTGCGACTCGAGATCGATCGTCCCGCCGAGCTGCCGCAGGTGCGCGCGCGCCAGATAGAGCCCGAGCCCCATCCCGCGGCCCTCCTCCTTGGTCGAGAAGAACGGGTCGAACGCCGCCACCGCCGCCTGCGGCGCCATGCCGACGCCGTCGTCGATCACCGTCAGCACCGCCTGGTCCGCGGTCGCCTCCACGCGCAGCGTCACCCCCTTGCTGCCCGGCTTGCCGCGGCACGCGTCGGCCGCGTTCGACACGACCGCGCGCAGGATCTGCAAGACCACGTCGGGCGGCTGCGTCGTCGTCGCCCCCGCGCGCACGGCCTCGTCGCTCACGAACTGCAGCCGCACCTCGCCGGTCGAGCCGCGCAGCTCCGCCGTCACGTTCGTCAGCGGCCACGGCTCGACCTCCGGACGCAGACTGCCGACGCGCACCTCCGGCGACGACATCTTCTGCAAGATCTGCTTGCACCGCGCGATCTCCTGGCGAATCGTCGCCACCGCGTCGCGCCGCTCCTCCTCCTCCATCACCGTGAGGTCCGCCGCGAGCATGCCGATCGTGCCGAGCGGCGAGCCCAGCTCGTGCGCCGCCCCGGCCGCCAGCGTGCCCAGCGCCGCCAGCTGCCGGTCCTGCGCCGCCGCCAGCCGCAGCCGCGCCAGCTCCGCCCGCTGGCGCTCGAGCGACAGCGCGATGCGGTGCACGAAGTACGTCATGAACGCCGCCGACATCCCGAACGCCACCCACATGCCGCGCACGTGGCCCATGAAGTGCGCCTCGTGCCCCGGCGGCCCCGCCGGCGCCGGCGCCAGCACGAACAGCCCCGCGAACCCGACCAGGCAGGTCGCCGCCACCGCCCACGTCCAGCGCGGCGACAGCTGCGTCGCCAGCGTCATCGGCACGAAGTACATGGTCGTGAACGAGTTGGTGACTCCGCCCGACAGCGCCAGCAGGGCCGTCAGCGCCGCCGAGTCGACCAGCAGGTGCACGCCCGCGATCGTCGTCGTCGCCTTGCCCCGCGCCAGCACGAAGCGCATCACCCACAGGTTGCTGATCGTCAGGATCGCCATCACCGCCGCCGTCCCGGTCGGCTCCGGCGACGGCGGGAACCACGACAGCAGCTGGTCGAACATGCCCGGGCTAATGGTCTGCAGCGTCCACCCGAGGCTGATCAGCCCGAGCAGCACCCACCGCGCCATGACGAAGAACCGCAGCGTGATCTGGGCCGAGCTCGCGCGTTCAGGCATCGTGCCCGCGACTATGCCACGCAAATTTTTAATTATTCGTCCTCACCCTCGCCGCCTGCGACACGCCGCCGCTACGGCCACACCAGCGGCCCCGACTCGCCCGGCGCCGCGTACTCGCAGACCTCCCGATCCGCCGCGATCCGCAGCCGCGAACCGTCCACGCGCCACGTCGCCGCGACCGCCCGCCCCGCCGCGTCCGCGCACCCGATCACGAGCTCCGCCGTGCACCCCGGCGCCCCCGTCGCCCCGACCCCGCACAGCCGCAGCACCCGCCCGCGCGTCACCTCGTCGCGCCGCAGCGCCCGCCCGTCGCTCCCCGGCTCGTGCGACCCAGTCGTCCGCTCGACGTCCGCCGTGTACGCGACGAGCCCCCCGACCCACGCCAGCGCCTCATTCGAGCGTTCGACCGTCTGCAGCGGCCCCGTGATCCCCACGCACGTCGCGTCGTCCCGCTCGTCGACGAACCACCCGCGCTCCGTCTCGATCGCCAGGCGACAGCGCTCGAGCCACGGCCCGAACGGCCGCGCCCGAACCCTCAAGACTCGCGCCCCGCGTATCACCCCGCCTCCCCCCTCGAGTTTGATAGTCACCCCCGGCTTGCACGCCTGCCGCCGATACGCCGCGTCCTCGTCGTCGCCCGCTCGCGGCCCCGTGTCCCGCGCCAGCGCCTCGCAGTAGGCCGCCAAATTATTAAACGGGCCGCGCAGCGGCTCGGCGACGTGGACTGCGGCATCCTCGCGGAACACCGGCTGCGTCCACGCCGTGCGCCCCGCGCCGTCCGTCGCCACCGCCCGCACGTACGACCCGTCGCCCTCGGCCAGCCGATACGTCGCGGTCGACCCGCGGACCTCCGCCAGCGCGAGCCCCCCGGCCCCGACGAACCGCACCCGGTGCGGCGCGCCCATCGTCACCGTCAGCTCGCCGTCCCCCGCCCTCACATCATTTAAAACGACCCCGTTCGACGCATAAAAGTCCCCGCGCTCGATCGCCGCGCGGATCTCCCCCACCTCGTTCTCGGCGCGGACCATCACCCACCCGAGGTCGCCGACGTACGCCTCCTCGCCGCGCCGCTTCAGCGCCTCCGCGTCGTCGTAGTGATGCGCGTCGTCGGTCGCGACCGCGAACACCCGCCGCCCGCGGGCCAGCGCCGCGTCCCACAGCGCCTCGGTCGAGGCGTGCCCCGGATCCCCGGCGTTGCCGACGTCGCCCGACTCGTTGGCCACCTCGAGCAGCGTCACTCCGTCCTCGACCAGCTCCGCGATCAAGCGGGCGTCCGCCGCGTAGTGAAAGTTGGGGTGGTTGAGCTGAGCCAGCCCGCCGAGCTCCCGCGTGGCCGCGATCGCCCGCCCGTAGATCGCCCTGCGCGCCAGGTCCTCCAGCGGCGGGAACTCGTACGGCCCCGCCCGCCCAGGATCGACGAACAGCGCGTTCACGTGCAGCAGGCAGCGCAGCCCCGGCTCGGGCGCCGGCTCGCAGGCCTCGACGTTCTGCGTCAGCTCGACCCCCGGGATCGCCAGCACCCCCGCCCCCCGCTCGACGGTCACGAAGTTGTGGTCGGTCAGCACCACGAAGTGAAAGCCGCGCTCCGCGTACCAGCGCAGCGCCGTGGCCGGCGGCGTGCGGCTGTCGCCCGAGCGATCGGTGTGCGCGTGCAGCTGTCCTTTGAGCCAGGTCGGAGGCGGCGGCGCGGCCGTCCGCACCGCCGGCGCCGGCGCCTCCGCCGGCCTCGGGGGCGACGCCGGCCCCGCCCCGCACCCGAGCCCCAGCGCCAGCACCAGGCACCTCCGCATCGCCCCACCATACCACCTCCCGCCGCGGTGGACGCCGCCCGCGCCACCCGGTAGAAGCGAACCTGGAGGTTTTAAAAATTTCCCCGATGCACCGCGCCCTCGCCCTCGCCCTCGCCCTCGCCGCCTGCGGCGACGACGGATCGTCCGACCAGTCCACCACCGGCACGAGCGTCACCACCGTCACGGCCACCGCCCCGACCGCCGTCACCGACTCCTCCGCGAGCGCCACCGACTCCGCCAGCGCGCCGACCTCGAGCGCGACCGACGGCCAGAGCGCCACCGGCGACGTCACCAGCGACGGCCCGACCGCACCGACCTCGAGCGCGAGCTCCACCAGCGAGGTCAGCGCCACCGGCGACGACACCTCCACGATCAAACTCGACATGCCGATCCCCGACTTCGGCGGCGACACCGACGGCGCCACCGGCTGCTTCGCCGTCGACCTGCTGTTCGTGATCGACAACTCGCCGTCGATGGGCCCCTACCAGGAGGCCCTCGGCGCCGCCTTCCCGCAGTTCGCCGACCTCATGTTCTCCGAGCTCCCGCCCGGCACCGACCTCCACGTCGGCATCGTCACCACCTCGTTCTTCGACGGCTCGTGCAGCGAGAGCACCAACAACTGCAAGAGCCAGGCGAGCGACGCCGAGATCCTCGCCCACTACGACCCGCCGACCGACGGCAACAACGGCGAGAACGGCGGCCAGGGCCGCCTCTACAGCTGGCAGGGCATGAGCTACTTCGCCGCCAACACCGACGACGACCCCGCCGCCCTCAAGGCCTGGTTCACCGGCGCCGCCATCTCCGCCGGCGAGACCGGCTGCTCGTTCGAGATGCCCGCCGCCGCCGCCGGCTGGGCCGCCGACCCCGCCAACGCCGCCACCAACGCCGGGTTCATCCGCGACGAGTCCGCCGTGCTGCTGGTGTTCGTGCTCAGCGACGAGCCCGACAAGTCGCCCGAGCCCGTGGGTCAGTTCGTCGACAAGCTCGTCGCCGCCAAGTCGGCCTGCGGCGGCCTCGACTGCATCCTCGCCGCCGGCCTCGTCGACACCGACTTCTGCTACGACCACCCCGCCGACACCACCCTGAAGACCTTCCTCGAGTCGTTCTCCGCCCCGCCGATCGTCGGCAGCATCGGCAGCGTGTTCCCCAACGACCCCCCGCCCGACTACACCGGCGTGGTCGGCCAGGCCCTCGCCCAGGTCATCGGCCAGAAGTGCGAGGAGCTGCCGCCGCCCGGCTGACATCCGCCCGCCCCGGGTGATCACTTTCACAGCCGCGATCCGTCGGGCGCCCGCGCGCCTGACGGATCCACCCGGACACGCCTGTCATACCCCCCGCGTCGCGGGCCTCCATGCACGCGCAACTCCTCATGGCACCGCGGCTGCATGGCGGCGCCGCCTCTCCCTGGTCACCCCGCGACCACACCGGTATCGTCCCGCCATGCCCCGTAGCCCCTGCCTCCTCGCCCTGCTCGCCCTCGCCGCCTGCGAACCCGACGGCGGGCAGCCGCCCGGCGAATGGGAGCTCCCGCTGAAGTCCCTGGGCGGCGCCCTCCTCTCCGTCCACGGCACCAGCAGCAGCGACATCTGGACCGTCGGCGCCGACGCCGGCGACGGCCCCAACTTCCTCCACTACGACGGCAGCAAGTGGACCCGCCTCCAGCCCGGCACCAGCGGCAGCCTGTGGTGGCTCGCCGGCGCGGGCCAGAGCCTGTGGGCGTCCGGCGACGGCGGCACCGTCGTGCGCCACGACCTCGCCTCCGGCAGCTTCGAATCCCACCCCACGCCCACGCCCGAGCGCCTCTACGGCGTGCTCCCGCTGTCCGACAGCGACGTGTGGGTCGTCGGCGCCAACGACAACGCCACCGCCGGCGTCATCTACCGCTGGGACGGCGCCGCCTGGGCCGTGCCGCCCGGCCTCACCCCCGAGCTCACCGCCGGCCTCGGCTTCTTTAAGATTTGGGGCCCGTCCGCCGACGACCTGTGGATCGTCGGCGAAGGCGAGGCCGCGCTGCACCACAGCGGCGGCGGCGCCTGGGAGCGCCTCGCCGTGCCCGGCAAGCTGTTCACCGTGCACGGCCGCGACGGCCTGGTGATCGGCGTCGGCGGCTCCGTCTCCGGCCTCATCGTCGAGCTCGCCCCCGGCAGCGTCACCGACGTCACGCCGCCCATCAGCGAGGCCGAGGTCGAGGCGCTCAACGGCGTGCACGTCGGCGCGGAGGCGACCATCGCCGTCGGCGCCCGCGGCTCGGTCTGGCGCCGCGAGGACGACGGCTCCTGGGCCCAGGACCTCGATGCGCCGACCAACCCGCTCGATTACCACGCCGCCTACGTCGACCCCGACGGCGGTCTGTGGGCCGTCGGCGGTCGCCTCAGCGACATCCCCCCCACCGACGGTATGCTCGCCCACTTCGGACAGCCGGTTACGTCGACCACGATCGAGGAATAACCACCATGCATCGCCTCGCCCCACGCGCCCTCGCCGGCGCCCTCCTGGTCCTCCTCGCCGCGCCCGCGTGTGACACCGATCCGTGCGCCGGCGGGAACATCTGCACCTGGGCCGGCAACGGCCGCGCCGCCTTCAACGGCGAGGACGAGCCGCTGAGCCAGGCCACCTTCTACTGGCCGATCGACGTGAAGATCACCGAGTCCGGCGACACCTACGTCCTCGACTGGAACAACCACAAGGTCCGCCGCCTGCTCGACGACGGCACCCTGCGCACCATCGTCGGCACCGACTTCGTCGGCGACGGCGACTACGCCACCAAGGACCTGAGCCAGCCCGGCGTGCAGGGCACCGAGATCAACCTCAACCACCCCACGCAGATCCTCGAGCGCCCCGACGGCTCGCTGGTCCTGGTCTCGTGGCACAACCACAAGCTGCGCCACGTCGACGTCGACACCGGCATGGTCTACGTCATGGGCGGCCGCGGCGCGGGCTTCGCCGGCGACGGCGGCCCGCTCGACGACCCCGCCCTGCGCTTCAACCAGCCGTCGGGCGGCGTGATCGACGAGGCCGGCAACATCTACCTCATCGACCAGCGCAACCAGATCGTCCGCCGGATCTCCGCCGACCTGAAGATGGTCGAGACGATCGCCGGCACCCAGGCCATGCCCGGCTACAGCGGCGACGGCGGCGACCCGCTGGCCGCCCAGTTCAGCTTCCCCAAGGGCTCGAACCCGCCGCCCGCCGGCACCATGGCGCTCGACGGGGACGGCAACCTCTACGTCGCCGACACCCTCAACCACGCCGTCCGCAAGATCTCCGCCGACCGCAAGACCATCACCACCCTCGTCGGCGACGGCACGCCCGGCGACGGCCCCGACGGCCCCGCCGACGCGGCCCGGCTCAACAACCCGCGCGACCTCGAGATCGGCCCCGACGGCCGCCTCTACATCGCCGACGAGATGAACCACCGCGTCCGCGCCGTCGACCTCGCCGCCGGCACGATCACCACCGTCGCCGGCACCGGCAAGCCCGACTTCTCCGGCGACGGCGGCCCCGCCACCGGCGCCGGCCTCAACCGCCCGACCGGCCTCGAGTTCGACGCCGCCGGCACCCTCTACATCGCCGACAGCCACAACAACCGCATCCGCACCGTCGGTCGGTGAGAGGAGACCTTCCCATGCTTTTTAATCGCCTTCACCGCACCCTCCTCGTCGTCCTGCCCGTGCTCGCGTGTGACCCCGGCGGCCCGGGCGAGCCCGACCCGTACGAGCTCCCGCCGATCGTGCCCTGCGATCCGGCGCCCGGCCGCATCTGCACGCTCGCCGGCACCGGCGAGGCCGGCCTCGGCGGCGAGGGCCTCGACCCGCGCCAGACCGACCTCTACCTCCCGCAGGACACCACGATCGGCCCCGACGAGCGGGTCTACGTGATCGACTGGAACAACCACCGCATCCGCCGCATCAACGCCGACGGCACCACCGAGACCATCGTCGGCACCGGCGAGCTCGGCGACGCGATGGACGGCGAGGGCGCCTACAGCAACCTCAACCACCCGACCCACATGGTCGTCGCGCCCAACGGCAAGTTCATCATCGCCGCCTGGCACAACTCCAAGATCATGGAGTTCGACCCCGACAGCGGCGACCTCGTGACGATCTGCGGCAACGGCATGCGCGCGTTCGGCGGCGACGGCGACCTCGCCAGCAAGGCCCTGCTCGACCTCCCGACCGCGACCGCGTTCGACTCCGTCGGCAACATGTACATCACCGACCAGGCCAACCAGCGCATCCGCATGGTCGACACCGACGGCATCATCACCACCAAGGTCGGCAACGGCATGCCCGGCTACAGCGGCGACGGCGGCCCCGCCGACGCCGCCCAAATTAAACTCCCGGGCGGCCAGTCCGCCCCGCCCGCCGGCCGCATCACCGTCGACCGCGACGGCAACCTCATCATCGCCGACTCGGCCAACAACGTGATCCGCAAGGTCGACACCACCGGCACGATCTCCACCATCGCCGGCAACACCGACCCGACCTACGGCGGCGACGGCGGCCCCGCCACCGAGGCCTCGCTGTCGCGCCCGAGCGACGTCGACTTCGACCGCGACGGCAACCTCTACATCGCCGACACCGACAACTCGTGCGTCCGCAAGGTCGACGGCGCCGGCATCATCACCACCGTCGCCGGCGTGTGCGGCCAGCCCGGCTACGGCGGCGACGGCGACGAGGCCGGCAAGGCCCTGCTCGACCGACCCTACGGCGTCACCGTCGACGACGACGGCAACCTCTACATCGCCGACACCCACAACCACCGCATCCGCGTCGTCTACAAGTGACGTCCCCACCCGACCAGCGACGCCGCGGCGCGCCGGCCCGCGGCGCCGCGGCGCGCCTCGCATGTGCGCTCGCCCTGCTGTCCCCCGGGTTCGCGCGCGCCGCCAACGGCGACCTCCCGCGCACGCCGATGCAGCACCTCGGCGAGCAGTGCCTGACGGTCGTCGACCGCAGCGTCGACCCCGTCGTCCACCTGCGCTGGACGATCCCCTTCAACGACCTCTGCCTCACCGCCGACGAGCTGCCGGACAGCCGCACCCACCAGCTGGTCGCGTTCTGCCACGGCGACCCGCCCGCGCGCGTCCTCCCGCACTGGCACACCCGCGGCGACGCCGACGTCGCCGACGCCGCCGGCCTCGCCGACCCCAGCCCGATCCCCGCCAGCGACATCCTCGACGAGCACCCCGACTACAAGGACTGCTGGTCGCCGATCGTCGCCGCCGACGAGCGCCGCCCGATCTCCTGCGCCGCCGCCCGCCCCGGCGCCGACTGGGACACCTCGTCGCTCCCGCGCGGCGCCTACGTCGTGCGCGGCTACACCTTCGAGCCCCCGCTCAACACCTGGTCGCCCCGCCGCGGCCTGTTTAAAGTCGTCGACGGCCCCGACCCCGCGGACGCCCCGCCGGCCGTCGGCTTCGCCGCCCGCGACATCACCTACTTGTGGAAAAACCAGCCGATGGACGTCCGCCTGTGCGTCGACGCCATGGACGGCAGCACGGTCACGCTCGCCTACGCCGAGAGCACCGCCGACCCGGTCTGGATCGAGTTCGTCGTCGACGAGCCGATCGCCTCCGGCGACACGACGCTCGAGTTCCTCCCGCCGCCCGCGCTCGCCGGCAAGTTCGCGACCCTGCGCGCCGAGATCCGCGACCCGATGGACCGCACGTTCGTCGCCTACCTGCAGCCCGAAATTAAAGTCGAGACCGTCGAGGACCCGAACCCGCCCGCCACCACCGGCGACAGCGACAGCGCCACCGGCGACGACGGCTCGACCGGCGGCACGGGCGACGCGCCCTACGACTTCTGCGCCGACAACCCCGACGCCGACGAGCCGCCGATGTGCCCCGACCCGGGCACCACCGGCGCCACCGGCGACGTCCCGCAGGACGAGCCCACCGGCGGCTGCTGCAGCGTGCACGGCGCCGCCAGCCCCGCCGCCCTGCTGGTCCTGCTCGCGCTCCCGCGCCGCCGCCGCCGCCGCCGCGAGCCCGCGGCCGATCTCTGCTAGCCTCGCCCGACCATGCGCGCGTTCACTCGCCTCCGCGCCCTCGTCCCCGCCCTCGGGCTCGCCTGCGGCAGCGCGGCGCCCGAGGACCCGCTCGACCCCGACGCCGTCGACGAGGTCGCCAAGGGCGAGGGTGACGCCGAGGGCGACGCCCGCAGCGGCGCCTACCGCCTGACCGCGGAGGGCCCGCGGACCTGCGACTGCCCCGAGATCGAGGGCTTCGACCTGTGCGCCGCCGACTTAACGGCGCTCGGCGACCAGGCCGTCGTCGAGCTCACCCAGGCCGACGGCTACCTCCTGCTCGCGCCGCGGTCCGCGCCCGACCTGCTCTCGCTCGCGGGATCGCTCGACCGCGACGGCGCCTTCGACCTCGGGGGCATCTACGACCTCGCCAGCGTGCTCGGCGACGGCGACCTCTACACCCGCATGACCGGCGAGTTCACCGGCGCCGACCGCTTCGCCGCCGTCCTGCGCAGCCGCATCAGTGGCACCATCCAGGGCCAGTCCGTCGATTGCCGCACCGAGGTCGACCTCACCGGCGAGCGCATCACCAACTGACCGCCCCATGACCGCCCGCGCCACCCCCTGGTCCCCCGAGCGTTACGCCCACGCCGTGAAGTTCGCCGCCATCGCCCACCTCGGCCAGAAGATGCCGGGCAGCGAGCTGCCGTACCTCCTGCACATCGTCGCCGTCGCCGCCGAGGTCATGGCCGCCGTCGCGGTCGAGGCCGTCGACGACCCCGACCTCGCGGTCACCTGCGCCCTCCTGCACGACAGCGTCGAGGACACCGCCATGACCGTCGAGGGCGTCGCGGCCGAGTTCGGCGACGCCGTCGCCGCCGGCGTCTCGGCGCTTTCGAAGGACCCGGGCCTGCCGAAGGTCGAGGCCATGACCGACAGCCTGCGCCGCATCCAGGCCCAGCCGCGCGAGGTGTGGATCGTCAAGCTCGCCGACCGCATCGTCAACCTCGAGCGCCCGCCGCACTACTGGCAGCCGGCCAAGATCGCCGCCTACCGCATCGAGGCCATCGCCATCGCCGAGGCCCTCGGCAGCGCCAGCGCCTACCTCCACGCCCGCCTGCGCCACAAGATCGCCGAGTACCAGCAGTTCATCCCCGCCTAGCTCCGCTCGGCTCGCCGTAACCGCCTCGCCGTCGAGGCGGCGACGCCGCGCCCCGCGTGGCCGCTCCGACGCGGCGCCAGCCGCTCACCCGTCGTCGCCGCGGCCGAACCACGAGCCCGACGTCATCGCCGCCGCCTCCTCGCCGGCCGCGCCCCGCGTCACCGGCACCCCGAACAGCGCCTGCGCCTGGGCCACCCCGCGCAGCGTGTGGCGCCCGAGCGCGACCAGGCAGCGCCGCAGCTCCGGCGTGGCCGCCGCGAACGCCTCCGAGACCAGGATGTCCTGCCCGAGCGCCCCGCACAGCGACGACATGCGCGCCGCCTCGTTGACCGCCGCGCCGATGACCGTGAAGTCGAGCCGCTCCTTGCCGCCGATGTTGCCGTAGAACACCTCGCCGACGTGCAGCGCGAGGTAGGCCCCGGTCACCGGCAGCCCGGCCGCCGCCCGCCGCGCGCTGACCTCGGCGATCGCCGCCAGGGCCGCCGTCGCCGCCGCCAGCGCGCGCCGGCCCGCCTCGGCCGCGCCCTCGCCGACGGGGAAGATCGCCAGCAGCCCGTCGCCCATGAACTTCAGCACCGTGCCGCCGTGGGCGTGGATCGCCGCGACCTGCGGGTCGGCGTAGTCGTTGAGCAGCGGCAGCACGACCGCCGCGCCGAGCTCGTCGACCATGCGCGTGAACCCCCGCAGGTCGCTGAGCCACACCACCGCCCGGATCGGCTCGGCGACCCCGCGGGCGATCGCCCCGCGCAGCACGCGTTCCCCCGCGTCCGCTCCGAGGTACGTCGCCACCAGCGTGCGCGCGATCTGCCGCGTCGTCTCCGTCACCAGCGCCGCCGCCACGAACGGGCCGATCGCGTCGATCAGCGCCACCGCCTCCTCCGTGAACCCGTCGGCCGCGTCCGTCCCCCACGACGAGTACACGCAGTCGAACTGGCCCATGCGCACCGCCTCGCCGAGTCGGTGCACGCAGGCGATGTAGTCGGTGACCCCGACCTCCGCCAGCTCCGCGAGGATCGGGTAAGGATACGGCCCGCCGGCCATGCGGTGGCGGTACGGCGACTCGCCCGCGCCGCTCAGCAGCAGAAAAAACGGGCTATTGACCCACGGCTCGGCCTCCGGCTGCGAGTCCTCGAGCGCGTACTCCGACAGCGACACCCCCTCGCCGCGCCGCCAGGTGAACACCCGCCCGCCGACCAGCGGGTGCAGCGTGTCGACCCCGATCAGCATGCGGCACAGCGGCACCCCGGCCGCGACCACGCGCTCGCACACCCAGCCGACCAGCTCGAGGTCGGTCGCGCCGGCGAGCGAGCGCTCGGTGATCGCCCGCGAGATCTCGAGCACGAGCCGCAGCGCCCCCTGCGATGGATCCGGCCGGTCGCGCACGCCCATGCCCGCGGCGCCATCTTGGCACCGCGGCGCCCGCCGGCACAAGGCCCGGGCCGCGCGCTCGCCCGCCCGTCAGCGCAGCATCACCCAGCGCGCCGCCCCCGGCTTGTGGCAGTCGTGCACCGGGTTGACCGCGTCGAGCGTGTTCGGGTCGCTGGCGAACGTGTCCGCCGAGCCGGAGACGATCGGCTGGCCCTTCCACGGGTAGTTGGTGAGCCCGCAGCCGTACTGGTTCTGCGCCCCCTCGTCGATGTGCCAGGCCCCGGCGCAGCCCTCGCTGGTGCCGACGTGCCAGGTGCAGATGGTCTTGTTCTGCACGAAGTTCCCCTTCAGCGAGGCCTCCTTGTACAGCACCTGCGTCCAGTTGAAGCAGCTGTTGGGCCCGCCCTGCCCGTTGAACAAGTTGACCGCCGACGTGAGCAGGTAGTCGGTCCCGCGGCAGTCGATGCGCATGTCGGTCGCGGCGGCGCGGACCTGCGTCATGGCCGCCTTGCCGAGGCGATGGCGCGCGTTGGCCGGGTCGCCGGCGTTGATCGGCAGGTCGTTGTAGAGCGCCTTGCCGATGGTCTGGTTGCCGAGCGGGCTGCGCTCGACCACCGTCCAGCCGCCGCCCGCGGTCGCCATGTCGCAGTACACGCCGAGGCTCGGCTGCGGCCCCATGCCGTCCGGGTCGACGAGGAACACCCCGCTCGCCACGTTCGGCAGGGCCGCCTTCAGCTCCTTGCAGCTCGTCGGGACCTTGCACTGGCTGGTGCAGCCGTCGCCCTCGGCCCCGTTGCCGTCGTCGCACGCCTCGACCCCGACCTGCACCACCCCGTCGCCGCAGCTCGCCGCCGCGCAGGTGCCGAGGCACGCGTCGCTGTCGTCGTCGTCGCCGTCGTCGCACGCCTCCACGCCCTCCTGCACGAAGCCGTCGCCGCAGCTGGCCGCCACGCAGGTGTCGAGGCAGGCGTCGGTCTGCTCGGGGTTGCCGTCGTCGCACGCCTCCACGCCCGCCTGCACGAAGCCGTCGCCGCAGCCGGCCGCCACGCAGGTCGACAGGCACTCGTCGGTGTCGTCGTCGTCGCCGTCGTCGCAGTCCTCGACGCCCTGCTGCACGAACCCGTCGCCGCAGCCGGCCGCCTCGCAGGTCTGCAGGCACGCGTCGTCGTCGCTGGCGTTGCCGTCGTCGCACGCCTCGACCCCCGCCTGCACCGCCCCGTCGCCGCACTGCGCCGGCAGGCAGGTCGCCAGGCACTCGTCGGTGTCGTCCTGGTCGCCGTCGTCGCACCCCTCGCCCGGCTGGACCAGCCCGTCGCCGCAGCTGGCCAGCGCGCACGCGTTGGTGCACTCGTCGCCGTCCTCCTGGTTGCCGTCGTCGCAGGCCTCGACCCCCGCCTGCACCAGCCCGTCGCCGCAGGCCGCCAGCACGCACGCCAGCGTGCACGCCGCGTCGTCGGCGTTGGCCGGCCCGTCGTCGCACGCCTCGCCCTCGTCGAGGTTGCCGTCGCCGCACGCCGGCGCCGGCCCGGTGCTGGTGGCGTCGCCGGTCGACTCGCCGGTCGTGGTCGTGTCGTCGCCGACCGGCCCCGTGCTGTCCGCGGTCGTGCCGACATCGGTCGTCACCTCGCTCACGCCGCCGGTGCCCGCCGTCTCTCCGCTCGTCGGCGGCTCGCCGCCGGTCGTCACCGGCCCGCCCGTGCTCGTCGCCCCGCTCGTCGCCTGCGTCGTGTCGCCGCTCGAGGTCTCGCCCGCGCCGTCGTCCCCGCACCCGCCCGCGATCGTCGCGACGAACGCACCCACCACCCGCCACCCATCCCAAGCTCGCATTGTCATGGCCGCATCCTACCGGTCCGCTCCACGGGACGGCGGGCCGCTTGCCCGTCCGACGGCCCGACGCGGGCGCGACCGAAGTCTCACCGCCGCGTCACGCACCCGGGGACACCCGTCCGCGCAGCCCGGGCGCTTCACCGACCTGTCCGCCGCGTGCGCCGCCTGCTCGCCGACTGCCTGCGCGCCGACCTCGACCGGCGCCCGGCGACGACCTCGCTCAAGGCAACGCCTTGCACGCCCCCCACGGGCAGTGATGACAGACTCCGCGCGACTCCTCGCGCTTTTGTCGCACGTACCGCGAGCTCGCCGCATCGAACGTGTACGTCGTCCGCACCTTCGTCGAGATCACACCGCCGTCGCCGAGCTCCGTCCTGTCATGTTCCATCACGATCGGCCGCGGCCCCGGCCTGTCGGACACCAGGTCCCACGTGGCCAGCTCGCCCGGCCCGACCGTGCCGACCGCGTGCATGCACGCACCGCGGGCCAGGTACACCGTCCACGTCACGTCCTCCGGGCACGCCGCGCGCCCGTTGGTCGGCACGATCGCGTCGAGCTCGCCGTCGCCGTCGAAGTCGTTCCCGATCTGACTCGACGCCACCTGCTCATAAATTCCCCGCCGATACTCCCCGCCGTGGCCGATCGCCCCGCGGTCGACCGCGAACCTGCGCTCGCGCAGCGCCACCTCGACGCAGCGCCCGCGCAGCCGCACCTGCGCGTGCTTGCCATAATTGAACATCCCGGCCGAGCGCCCCTCGTCGTCCGTCTGGACCAGCAGGTGCGCCCGCTTGCCCCGCGCGTCGATCAGCGAGGCCACGTGCACGTGATCGTCGGCCCGCTCGGCCAGCACGCGGAACCCCGCGGCCCTCGCCGCGGCGATCCACGCCAGCGCCACCGCGTGCACCTCCCCCGCGGCCGTCACGTAGGTCGCCCCCGCCGGCGACGCGCCGACGTTCGCCGAGATCCTCGCCGTCTCGATCACCGTCGCCCCCGCCAGCCGCGGCACCCCGTCCGGCCACGGCGGCCCCGCCTCCGCGACGACCGGCTGCTCCCCCGCGTCCGCGATCGGCTGCTCCGGCGGCCGCTCCGGCGCGGGCCTGTCCGCCTCCGGCGCGGGCCTGTCCGCCTCCGGCCCGGGCCCGGGCGACGCCATCGCCGGCCGCGGCCCCGCGGGCGCCTCGCGGCGCGGCGCACACGCCCCGCCCGCCAGCAGCGCCGCCATCACGACCGCACACGGACGCGCCATGCCCGGCATCGTACAACAAACCCGCCTCGCTGCCGTCGGCGCCGCGGCTTGCCGGTTCATCACCGCGATCCTACAGTCGGGCCCGGAGGACGCATGGACACCAAGCGCATCATTCTCATCACCGGCGCCAACAAGGGCCTCGGCCGCGAGACCGCCCGTCAGCTCGCCCAGCAGGGCCACACCGTGCTGCTCGCCGCCCGCGACGCGGGCAAGGCCGCCGACGCGGCCGCCGCCCTCGCCGCCGAGGGCCTCGACGTGCGGCCGATCCACCTCGACGTCACCTCCGCCGAGTCGATCGCCCGCGCCGTCGCCCACGTGCGCGAGCGCCACGGCAAGCTCGACACCCTCGTCAACAACGCCGGCATCAACATCGAGGGCTGGGGCACCCCCACCAGCCAGACCACCCTCGAGCAGTGGCGCCAGGTGTTCGACACCAACCTGTTCGGCGTCATCGCCGTCACCACCGCGTTCCTGCCGCTGCTGCGCAGCAGCGACGCCGGCCGCATCGTCAACCTCGGCAGCATCCTCGGCTCGCTGACCCTCCACAGCGACCCCGCCTCGCCGATCTACGACATGAAGTCGGCCGCCTACGACACCTCGAAGACCGCCCTCAACGCCTACACCGTGCACCTCGCCCACGAGCTGCGCGGCACTTCGATCAAAGTCAACTCGGCCCACCCCGGCTGGGTGAAGACCGACCTCGGCACCGACGCCGCCCCCATGGAGGTCGGCGACGGCGCCAAGACCAGCGTGTGGCTGGCGACCCTGCCCGCCGACGGCCCCAGCGGCGGCTACTTCCACATGAAGGACCGCCTGCCCTGGTAGCCCGCGCGGCGACGTCGACGTGCGCCACGCCCCGGGCCTGACGCTTTCGAACGCCACCGTACGCGCCGCTCGCACCCGCGGTCCGCGAGCGTCGCGCGTGCGGGCCCCGTCGCGCGGACCGCCGCGTATTCTCCGTACGCGGCCCCTTCCGGCGGCCCTCGCTTTGTGCGCATAGTCCACGTCCCGATGGCCGACCCCGTCCTCATCCTCGGCGGCGCCCAGAGCGACTTCTCGCGCAGCCTCGTCAAGGACGGCCGCGACCTCGCCGACCTCACCCGCGACGTCGTGCGCGCCGCCCTCGCCGACGCCGGCCTCGAACCCGCCGACATCGCCGCGATCCACGTCGGCAACGCCTTCGGCGAGCTGTTCACCGGCCAGGCCCAGCTCGGGGCCATGCCGGCGACGGCGATCCCCGAATTGTGGGGCGCGCCCGCGTCGCGTCACGAGGGCGCCTGCGCCTCCGGCGGCCTGGCGATCCTCGCCGCCATGGCCGACGTCGAGGCCGGCCGCTACGACTGCGTGCTCGTGCTCGGCCTCGAGCAGGAGCGCAACGTGCCCGGCGAGCAGGCCGCCCGCTACATGGGCTCCGCCGCCCACGTCGGCCGCGAGGGCCACGGCGACCGCTTCCTCTGGCCGGCGATGTTCGCCCGCATCGCCGACGCCTACGCCGAGCGCTGGGGCCTGCGCCGCGAGCACCTCGCCGCCATCGCCGAGAAGAATTTTTGTAACGCCCGCCGCAACCCCCTGGCGCAGACCCGCGGCTGGACCCTGACCGCCGCCAACTTCAGCGACAGCGACGAGCACAACCCGCTCGTCGCCGGCCGCCTGCGCCGCCACGACTGCAGCCAGGTCACCGACGGCGCCGCCGCCGTGCTGCTCGCCTCGCCCGCGTTCGCCGCCCGCCTCGGCCGCCGCCACGCCCGCATCGCCGGCTGGGGCCACCGCACCGTCGGCCTCGGCCTCGCCGACAAGCTCGCGCGCGCCGAAGCATCCGCGCACCTGTTCCCCCACGTCCGCCAGGCCGCGCTCGACGCCTACCGCCGCGCCGGCATCGCCGGCCCCGCGGCGCTCTCGGGCGTCGAGGTCCACGACTGCTTCACGATCAGCGAGTACATGGCGATCGACCACCTCGGCCTCGCGGCGCCCGGCGAGGCCTGGCGCGTGATCGAGGACGGCACCACCACGCTCGCCGGCAGGCTGCCGATCAACGCCACCGGCGGGCTCATCGGCGGCGGCCACCCGGTCGGCGCCACCGGCGTGCGCATGCTCCTCGACGCCGCCCGCCAGGTCACCGACCGCGCCGGCGAGTGCCAGATCGCCGGCGCCGATCGCATGCTCACCTTCAACCTCGGCGGCAGCACCACCACCAGCGTCTGCTTCGTCGTCGAGCGCACCACGGACACCGCCGCATGACCGCCACCGTCCACCGCACCTTCAGCTCCCTCATCCCCGAGGGCGACCGCCACCCCTACCGCACCGGCGCCTGGCGCCCGCAGGTCCGCGAGTGGGACGACGACGACCTCGAGTGCGTCGAGGGCTCCATCCCCGCCGACCTCGACGGCCTCTACGTGCGCAACACCGAGAACCCGCTGGTCCCCGCGCTCGAGCGCTACCACCCGTTCGACGGCGACGGCATGCTGCACGCCGTCCGCCTCGCCGGCGGCAAGGCCCGCTACCGCAACCGCTTCGTGCCGACCACGGCGCTGGCCCAGGAGCTCGCCGCCGGCGCCCCGCTCTACGCCGGCATCACCGAGGACCCGCGCCGCTCGCAGCACCCCGGCTGGGGCGCGCGCGGCGGCATGAAGGACGCCTCGAGCACCGACGTGATCGTGCACCGCGGCCGCGTGCTCTCGACCTTCTATCAGTGCGGCGACGCCTACGCGTTCGCCGCCGAGACCATGGAGCCGCTCGGCCCCGAGCCGTGGGTCCCGCAGGACACCGGCATCTCGGCCCACCCCAAGGTCTGCGAGCACACCGGCGAGCTGCACTACTTCCGCTACTCGAAGCAGGCCCCCTACATGCACTACGGCGTGGTCGACGCCCGCGGCGCGCGCGTGCACGACGTCCCGGTCGCCCTGCCCGGCCCGCGCCTGCCGCACGACATGGCCCTCGGCCGCCGCCACGTCGTGCTCAACGACTTCCCGATCTTCTGGGACCCCGACCTGCTGCAGCGCGGCGTCCACCGCCCGCGCTACGACCCGCGCTTGCCGTCGCGCTTCGCCGTGCTGCCGCGCCGCGGCCGCGCCGACGAGCTGCGGTGGTTCGAGGCCGGCGCCACCTACGTGCTGCACTTCACCAACGTGTTCGAGGACGGCGACGAGCTCGTGCTCGACGGCTACGCCCAGGCCGACCCCATGCCGAGGCCCCAGCCCGAGCGCCACGGCGAGTACGCCTGGCTCATGCGCCAGATCGACCTGGCCAGCCTGCGGCCCACCCTCCGCCGCTGGCGCATGAACCTCGTCACCGGCGCCTGCAGCGAAGAGAACCTCTCGCCGACCATCACCGAGTTCCCGACCATCAACCCCCGCTTCGCCGGCCTGCGCAACCGCCACGTGTGGTCGATGACCGCCCCCGAGGGCTGGTTCATGTTCGACGGCATCCTCCACACCGACCTCGAGACCGGCGCCGAAGAGTCTTTCAAGTACGAACCCGGCGTGTACGCCAGCGAGGTCGCCGTGGCCCCCCGCGGCGAGCGCGAGGACGACGCCTGGGTCGTCACCTACGTGATGGACACCGTGCGCGACCTGTCCGAGTGCCACATCTTCGCCGCCAGCGACGTCGCCGCCGGACCCGTCGCCCGCCTGCGCCTGCCCGAGCGCATCGCCAGCGGCACCCACGCCACCTGGGCCTCCGGCGCGGCCCTGCGAGCCCCCGCATGACCGCCACCGCCCGCGCCCGCGTCGACGACCTCGTCCGCTTCCTGTGCTCGCCGGTGTGCGCCGGTCGCCTGCCCGACAGCCCCGAGGGCATCGCCGCCCGCCACCGCATCGTCGACGAGTTCCGCGCCGCCGGCCTGCAGCCCGGCGGCACCGACGGCTACCTGCAGCCCGTGCCCCGCTGCGGCGCCAACGTGCTCGGCGAGCTGCCCGGCCGCGGCCCGCTCGCCGCGCGCACCATCATCGTCGCCGCCCACTACGACCACCTCGGCAAGCTGCCGCACGGCCAGGCCTTCTGGGGCGCCGACGACAACGCCGCCGCCGTCGCCATCCTCGTCGAGGTCGCGCGCAGCCTCGCGGCCGGCCCCGCCGACGGCCGCCGCGTCATCTTCGCCGCCTACGACGGCGAGGAGCAGCCGCACTTCCTCCACAGCACCATGGGCTCGATGTACCACGCGGCCCACCCGACCGCCCCGCTCGCGGGCGTCGACATGATGATCTGCATGGACCTGTGCGGCCACGCGATCGGCCCCGCCGGCCTGCCCGACGAGATCCGCAACTCGCTGTTCGTGCTCGGCGCCGAGCTCAGCCCCGGCACCGCCGCCCACGTCGACGCCGCCGCCGCCCCGCGCGGCGTGCACCCCCGCCGCGTCGACCTCGACGTGCTGCCCCCGCTCAGCGACTACCACGCCTTCCGCAGCGCCGGCGTGCCGGTCCTGTTCCTCACCTGCGGCCGCTGGCAGCACTACCACCAGCCCACCGACACCCCCGACCGCCTCGATTTAACAAAGATCGTCGCCACCGCCGAGTACCTGACCCGCCTGACCGCGCGCCTGCGCACCAGCGACAAGGCCCCGGTCCAATTGAAGAACACCCGCGACGACGCCTCGACCATCGCCACCCTGCGCAGCCTCGCCGCCACCCTCGCCCCCTACTCGCCCCACGCCGCCGCGGCCCTGCGCCAGCTCGACGCCCTCGCCGCCCAGGCCGCCAGGAGACCGCTCGACGAGTCCGGCCGCGCCAGCATCGCCGCGCTGGTCCACGCCCTCGAGCACGCCCTCGCCTGACCTGTCCCCCGGGCCAGGTGTCACCCCGCGGCCCACACCACCGCCGCAGCTCGAGCGTCGCCGCTCACTCCGCCGCGCCGTCGCCCTCGCGCGCCGCGGTCACGCAGTCGACGATCATCCGCGCCAGCGCCTGCTCGACCGCCGGGTCCTCGAAGCGCCCCGGGTCGCGCCGCAGCGAGGTGCGCACCAGCCCGCCGATGGTCCGCACCAGCACCACGGCGGTGCGCTCCGCCGTCGCCGGCGTGAGCCCCTCGCGCGCGACCAGCAGGGCCTCGACGACCTGCTCCATGTGCGCCTCGAAGCGGTCGATCGCCGACATGCCCCGCACCGGCAGCAGCTGATGCAGGGCCTGATGCAGCCGCGGGTTGACGCGGTGCGCCGCGAGGATCGCCCGCACGATGCGCACGGCCTGCTCGCGGATCGCCCGCGCCTCGGGCTCCTGCAGCACGCCGAGCATGACCGCCCGCATCTGCGCGATGTGGCGCGCCGTCAGCTCGTCGACCAGCGCCTCGCGGTCGGCGAAGTACTGATACAGCGAGCCGATGCTGACCCCGGCCCGCTCGGCGATCGCATTCGTCGTCGCCGCCTCGGCGCCGTGCCGCGCCAGAATCTGAGCCGCCGCCTCGAGCAGGGCCTCGACGGTCGCCTGCGATCGGCCCTGGACCGGCCTCCGCCGCCCCCCGGCGGCCATTTTTTTGGCTGTCTTCTTCACGGGCAAACGCGAGTGGCCAAAATCTGAGCACGGACTCATCTTTTTGCCAAGGACTCACCGCCATGAACAATCCGCTCCACGTCCTCCGCTTCGCCGTCAACTTCGTCCGCCTCGTCCGCGACCCCCGGCGCGTCGACCTCGTCCTCCAGCTCGCCGACCAGACCGCCAACCCCGAGGGCCTGCGCGCCTTCCTGCAGCGCCCCGTCGTCGTCGACTTCCTGGCCCGCCGCCCCGCCCCGCTGCGCGTCAGCCTGACCGCGATGCGCGCGATGCCCGAGGGCAGCCTCGGCCGCGCCTACGCCGGCTTCCTCGACAGCCGCGGCTTCGACCTCGACGGCCTCTACCACTCCGACGCGGGCGACGGCAGCGACATCGCCGCGGTGAAGGTCCACATGGAGCGCTCGCACGACCTCTGGCACACCGTGCTCGGCTTCGAGACCGACGTCGCCGGCGAGCTCGGCCTCCAGGCCTACACCCTGGCCCAGCTGCAGAGCCCGCTCGCCTACGTCATCCTCGCCGCCGGCATGCTCGGCACCCTGTTCTACCACCGCGAGGAGGGCCCCCGTCACATGGAGGCCATCACCCGCGGCTGGCAGCTCGGCCGCCGCCACGGCCCGCTGTTCGGCGCCGACTGGAACGCCATGCTCACCTGGCCCATCGAGCAGGTCCGCGCCCACTTCGGCGTCACGCCGGCCGACGTCCGCACCGCCGGCCTGGCCGACATGCCCGCCGCGTCCCCCGCCCCCGACCTCGCCGCCGCCCCGCTCGCCGCCTGATCGAGCCTCACGCGACCCGGGCACCCGCGGGCCGCGAGCCGTCCCCCTCGCCGCCCGATCGAGCCTCACACGGACCCGCCCGATCGAGCCTCACGCGGCCCGTCACCCCGGACCGCGAGCCGTCCGCCCGCGGCCCGGTCACGCGTCGGTCCGCGCGAGGCGCACGACGCTGGCGATGCCCGCCTCCATCCGCGCCCGCGCGGCCGAGTTGGCCGAGTGCACCGCCATCGTCGGCGCCTTGAACCCGCGCACCGCCACCGCCTCCTCGATCCACACGACCACGTCGTACCCGGTGCCGCGCGCGTCGTCCCCCAGGTCGTGATCGAGGCTGATCGCCTCGACCACTCCGGCCGCCAGCAGCGCGATCGCCTCGTCGGGCCAGCGCACCGCGTGCCAGCCCGGCGGCGCCGGTCGTTCGTCGTCGAGCCAGACCTTCATCCCCTCGCATCAGACGCGATCCGAACGATCGCCGTCAAGCCCGCCCGCCGCCCCGCGGCTGCTCCCGAACTCCACCCGCGATTCACACGCCCGGTCGCTCGCCCCGCCTCAGGGCCGCGGCAGCAGCTCGTCGAGCGCCCCGCCGTCCTCGGCCATGGCGTCGCGCTGCAGCCGGTCGACCTCGCCGAAGATCACCGCCGCCCCGACGCGGTCGACCGCGTGCGTCGCCACCAGCTCGAGCTGCTCCGGCCCGCGCGTCAGCCCCTCGGCGACGACCAGCCGCCGCTCGCCCCGCGCCCCCTCGCCGACCGGCTCGCCCAGCAGCCGTTCGAAGTACTGCACCGAGATCTCGCGCGCCCGCGACTGATGGCTGACCGCGACGACGACCACGACGTCGTCCCACGCCCGCGGGTCCTCGCGCGCCACCGCCTCGCGGATCCGCGTGACCTCGGCGTGCAGCCCACGCACCACCGCCCCCGCGACCGCCTGCAGGTTGGTCTTCACGTCCTCGCGCACGTCCTCGACGTAGCGCCGCAGGTCCTCCGCCGTCCGCGGCCGCTCGCGGTGCCCCACCAGCAGCGCCCGCGTGCGCGCCAGGAGCCGCCGCTGCGCCGGCAGCAGCGCCGCCGGGATCCGCCGCCCGGCCTCGCCGTCGAGCTCCCGCGCCGCAGCGTCGATCGCCGCCACCGCCGCGTCGAGGTGCCGCGTCGTCTCCGTCGACGGCGGCTCGCGCAGCAGCAGCACCGATAGGAACACCGCGTGCGACACGTCCTTGATCGGATGAAACTCCGCCGGCAACACATTGATAATCGGCCTGTCCCCGAGCGGCCGCCCCCGCCAGCGCGCCTCGAGCGCGCCGAACGTGTAACGGATCACCAGCCCGTCCCGCATCAGCCGCCCGCACTCGGCCGCCCGCGCCCGCGCGTGCGCCGCGAGGAACTGACGGTTGAGCGTGTGCAGCGGCCCCGTCACCCCCGCCTTCACCTCGTCGGTCGGCGACTCCACCGCCCGACACGGCGCCTCCCCCTCCGGCGCCGCCGACTCCCCCGCCGCCCGACAAGCCGTCAGGGCAACCAGCGAAATTATCAGTGTGAAGACCCCGGAGGACGCGCGCCGCACCTCCGCACCATGCATGGATCGCCCGCCCGCGCATGCACGACTCCTCCGCCCCGCCGCAACCCGCGGCTCCGGCCGACCACGCCCCTCAGGCGGGCAAATTGCGGGACCCGCGCGACCTGCCCCCTCGGACATCCCCGTCCTCCACGCGAGACCAACGAACCCCGGTCCACCAGCGCACGCACCGCTCGACGACCACTCGCCGACCGAGGTCCACGCCGCCCTCACGTCCGCAGCATCGCCGGCCCCCGAGCGCGCGCCACCAGGGACCCCCGCGCCGACGAGCCCCGCACCACGACTCGCCCCGAGCGCGCACCACCACCGCCCCCCGCGCCGCACCACGGCTCGCCCCGAGCGCGCACCACCAGGACCGCACCACGACTCGCCCCGAGCGAGCGCGCCGCCAGGGACGCGCTCGCCGCTCACGCCTCCGCGGCGAACGCCGCCGCGATCGCCCGGCCGAGCGCCGCCACCTCGACGTCCTCCTCCACCTCGCGCGAGCGCGCCGCCTTGAAGGCCGCCAGCACGGCCCGCCCCGCGCAGCACGGGGCCGTCCAGCGCTCCGCGCCCGCGTCGTCGTCGTCCCCCGCCAGCTCGTCGCGGACCACCGCCTGCGCGCACAGCTCCGCGGCCGCGAAGAACCACCACCACGCGAACTCGCCGCCCGCCTCGATCTCGAGGTCCCACACGGTGAGCCGCCGCGACGGATCGAGCACCGCCTGCACCGCCGCCCGACGCTCGGTCGACGGCTCGGCCAGCCACGCCTCGACCCGCCGCAGCTTCACGCCCTCACACTCGCCGCCGGGCACCGGCGCCTCCTCGCCGAGCCCGGCCGCGACCGCCTCCTCGCCCGCCCGCGCCAGCACCGTCGGATGGGCCCAGCGAGCGGCGGCCGCCGCCGCCCGCACGTACACGGCCCGCCCGTACCCGGCGATCTTCACCAGCCACACCTCGAGCCCCTGCTCGACCTCCGAGCCCGCGTGCCCCCACGCGTGCCGCGCCCGCCCCGACGCCGCCAGCCCGCGGAGCGCCGCCGCGAACCCCTCGTCCGCCCCCATCCGGACGACCTCCCGCAGCCCGCGGTCCATTCGCCCGAGCCTATCAACCCGACCACCCGCCCGCACCCCGCGCGCCGCGTCCGCATCACCGTCGCGTGGTCCGCGGCGGGCCGGTCGCCGCGCCCGCGATCGAGCTTCGCTGGCCCCCGCCGCGGTGATAGACATCGCCCATGCCCGCCCGCCGCCGCCCGTGCCTGCCCGCGGTCGGCGTCGTGCTCCTGCTCTCCGCCCTCGCGCGCCCCGCCCGCGCCGACTTCACCGCCGACTGCGCCGTCGCCCTGCGCCGCCAGGAGGCCATGGACCTGGTCGCCCGCGTGCGCGCCGCGGGCGGCGCGTGCGGCCCCGGACCGATCTCCACCGACTCGTTCCGCACCACCGTCACCCTGCGCAGCGGCGACCGCGTGCACACCGCCCGCGTCGCCCCCCGCGCCTGCCTCGTCGGCGCCACCCGCAGCGGCCCCGCCCTCGCCCTCGAGGCCGCCCCAGAGCTCGCCGCCGACTGCCCCGAGGCCCACGCCGCCCTCGCCGCGTTCGTCGCCGAGGACCACCCGCTCGCCGTCGTCGCCCCGCAGTCCGCCGGCTGGACCCCCGAGCTCGCCCGCATCGCCGACCCGCGCACGGTCACCGCCGCGCTCGCCGCGCTCGCGCTCGTGCTCGGCGCCCTCGCGCTCCGCCGACGACCTGCCCCGAAGGACACGTCACCTGTCCGCCCGGACAGCCCGCCCCCCGCCGCCGACCCCGCGCTCCGACCTGTCCGGAGGGACAGCCAAGTCTCGCCTGTCCCTCCGGTCAGCCCGCCCCCCGCCGCCGACCCCGCGCTCCGACCTGTCCCTTCAGACAGCCCGTCACCCGCACCCACGGACAGCCCGCCACCCGCCGCCGACCCCGCGCTCCGACCTGTCCCTTCAGACAGCCCGCCCCCCGCCGCCGACCCCGCGCCTCGACCTGTCCCTTCAGACAGCCCGCCCGCCCCTGAGCCCGGCCCGGACGCCCACGGCGAGCGCGCCTGGTGGCTGCTCGCCGCCGGCCTGTTCGGCCTCGGCCTCGGCCTGCGCCTCGCCGTCGCCGCCGCCCCCGCCAACTGGTACGGCGCCTTCCTCCCGCCCGCCGGCTGGGGCGACCTGCGCTTCGGGCCCGGCGCCGCCGTCCTCCAGGCGGCCGTGCGCGCCGCCCTGCCGTGGACCGCCGAGCTCGCGTTCGCCGTCGTGCGCCTCACCGGCGCGCTCGTCGTCCCGCTGACCGTGCTGCTCGTGCGCCGCCTCGGCGGCACGCTCCCCGCCGCCGCGCTCGCCGGCCTGTTCGTCGCCCTCGCGCCGGTCCCCGTGCGCATGGCCGCCTCGAGCGCCGAGCACGTGCTCGCCGGCTGCCTCGCGCTCGCCGCCTGGGTCGTCTGGCTGCGCACCGCCGACGACCCCTCGCCCGTCCCGCGCCTGCTCGCCGTGACGCTCGCCGCCCTCGCCGCGCTCACCCGCGCCGACTGCCTCCCGCAGCTCGCCGCCGTGCCGCTGTGGACCACCCTCGCCCCGCGCCCGCTCGCCGCCGGTCACGCCCCGCGGCTCCCGCCCGCGCGCCGCCGCCGCGACGCCGCCGCCTTCCTGCTCGCGCTCGCCGGCCTCGGCGTCTACGCGTTCGTCGACATCGTGCTGCCCTCGCACCACCCCGGCCCCGACGCCCACGCCCTGTGGCACACCGCCAGGAAGTTCTTCAGCCAGTTCTGGACCGTCGCCGTCACCCCGCCGCACTGGCTGCCGCTCCCCTACCTCGCGCTCGTGCTGCTCGGCCTCGCCGCCGCGCGCCGCCACGCCCGCCTGCTGCTGGCGATCCTCGCGACCCTGGTCCTCGTGTTCATCCCGCTCGGCCGCAGCCTGGTGCCCGACGGCCTGACCGGCGCCCGCTACTTCGTGCTGCTGTTCCCTCTGCTCGCCGTCACCGCCGCGGCCGCGACCCGACTCGCCCGCCCCCGCCGCTTCACCCCGGCCCGCACCGCCGTCGCGCTCGCGCTCCTGGCCGTCCTGCTCGCCTGGCAGAGCCTGCCCGCCTGGCGCCACGAGACCACCTTCCAGGCCGAGCACCGCCTCCTCGCCGCCGCCCTCGCCGACCCGCGGCTCGCCGGCTGCACCCTGTGGTACGTGCCGCCGCGCCAGCCCGTGCACGAGCCCGACCTCGACTGCTGCCTCGACCCCGCCCGCTCGCCGCTGGCCCTCCAGGCCCCGCGGATCCGCTTCGAACCGGTGCCGCACGACCACGACCTCGACGACGCCGCCGGCTGCCACCTCTACTACGAGGGCGCGATCTGCAGCCTCGACCCCGCCCTCGCCCCGCGCGCCCCGCAGACCGCGGCCCGCGTGCGCGAGCAGTGCGCGCGCCTGCGACGTCACACCGGCGACCGCGAGCTCTTGCGCGCGAGCGTCACGCGCGACACCCTCGCCCCGCGCTCGCCCGGCCCGCCGGCGATCGCCCTCACGCTCCGCGACGCCCGCTGATCCGCCATGCCCGACGCCGACATCCTCCGCATCCCCCACCACGCTCAGCGCCGCGTCCGCTGGAAGAACGACGCCGGCTGGACCACCGAGATCCTCGCCCGCCCCGCCGGCGACGACTTCGACTGGCGCCTCAGCGTCGCCGAGTTCGCGGCCGACTGCGACTTCTCGCCCTACCCCGGCGTCGACCGCACGATCCTCGCGCTCACCGGCGCCGGCTTCGACCTCCACGTCGCCGACGACCCGCCCGTGCACCTCGCCCCCGGCGGCGAGCCATACGCCTTCTCCGGCGATCGCCCCGCCCGCGCCAGCGTGTCCGGCCCGACCCGCGACTTCAACGTCATGACCCGCCGCGCCCGCGTCGCCCACGCGCTCACCACCCACACCCTCGCCGGCCGCCGCCCGCTCGCGCGCCCCGCCCACACGACCACCGCGGTCTACGTGGTCGACGGCCTCGCCCACCTCCACGGCGAGCCGATCCGCCCCGGCGAGTGCGTCCTCGTCGAACCTGACCCGAGGGACAGGCCGCCGCTCCACCTCGAGGGCGCCGCCGCCCTCGTCATCGTCGAGCTCACCCCCGCCGGCGCGGCCCGCAGCCCGCTGCGCCTGCCCCCGCACCGCCGCCACAACTGATCGCGAGGCCGGCGCCGCGTCGTCGGCCGTCGTCCGCTCGTGGAACCACGAGGCCGGCGCCGCATCGTCGGCCGTCGTCCGCTCGTGGAACCGCGAGGCTGGCGCCGCATCGTCGGCCGTCGGCCGCTCGTGGGACCACGCGGCCGCGGCGGATCACGAGGCCGGCGCCGGATCGTCGGGCGTCGGCCGCGTCGGCCAGTACGGCCGCTCGTGGAACCATAAATTGAACGCCCACTTGTCGCCGCGCAGCGGCGGCTTACCGTGGTGGTAGCTGCGCGGGTCGCGGGTCGTCGTGCCCGGGTGGCAGTTGTGGAACAGCAGCACCTTGCCGGCCCGCGGCTGCACGTCGATCGCCAGCCGCGGGAACCCGGTCTCGCCGCCCGCCGGCACGTCCGACAGGTACGCCAGCGTCGTCACCAGCCGCTGCCCGCCGCGCGCGCAGTACCGCTGGCCCTTCTCGGTCGTCAGGTCGTAGGCGTCGAAGTGCGGGCGGTACTCCTGCCCGCGCTCGTAGTGGATCACCTGCAGCGACTCGGCGTGGCTGAGCGGCAGCCCCACGCACCCGGCGATGCGCGTGACGACCGCCAGCACCACCGCGTCGGACTCGTGCTCGACCCACGTCAGCGCGTTGGTCCGCCCGTCGCTGTAGCGGCCGCCGAGCGCCCCGCTGACCTGCGAGCGCCGCATCCTCGGCCGCGCCAGCTCGACGATGTGCCGGCACTCCCCGGCCGACAGCAGCCCGTCGAACGTGTGGATCAGCGGGTCGTCACAGACCCGCGTCCCGCCGTCGAACTCGCGCCTGGGCACCCCGGATGCCGCGTCCATCGCGGCGCCCACGGTAGCCTCGAGCGCCCCGCCGTCGCAACCCGCGCGCCCCCCTGGGCCGCGCCCCCCGCGGCCCCCTCACCCGCCTCACACGCTGCGCGGCGCGCCGCCCTGCGCCCGCGCCTCGCTCGCCGCGGCCTCGTGCGCCCGCGCCCGGCGTTCGAACGCCCGCGCCGCCACGAACCCGGTCACCCCCAGCGCGCCGAGCCCCGCGCCGACCTCGTTCGCCACCGACGTCTTCGGCGCCTGCCCCGGCTCACCCGGGCGCGAACCGGCCATGAACGCGATCGACGCCATGACCATCAACGAGAACCCCATGAAGCGCGCCGCGAACCCCGCGCGCCCGCCCGACTTCGCCGTGACTGCATTCTTCGACATGTCTCGACCTCCGTGGCCACCAACCTAAGCGCCGTCTCGCGCGATCCGACCGCGTCTCCCACAATTTAACGCTTTCGCTACACTGCCCCGATGGCCCGTCCGCCGCGCCCCTGCCGGCCGCTCGCCGCGGCCGTGCTGCTCGCCTGCTCCACCCCGCCGACGGCCCCGTCCGCGCCGCCCGCCCCGCCACCCGTACTCGTGTCCGCCGCAGATCCCCCCGCCCCCGCCGCGCCGCCCGCCCCGCCCCCCGATCCCGCGTGGCGGCCGTTCCCCACCGCCGCGACCGCCGGCGCCGAGCTGTGCCGCCCCGGCCCGCGCAACGTGCTCGGCCCGGCGATCGACCTCGGCGAGCCGGTCGCCGGCTTCGGCGCCCACGGCGGCCTCGTCGCCTTCATCACCGCCGAACGCACCCTCGCCCTCCAGCCCGTCGATCGCGAGGGCAAGCCCCGCGCCGCGTCGACCCGCCGGACCGTCGCCCCCGACTACCAGGCCCGCCACGTCGTCGCCGTCGGCCCGCGGTTCGTCGTGCTGCTGCTGCTGTGGGACTGGCAGGCCGCGCGCGCGCGCTGGTCGGCGCTCGCCGTGGCCGCCGACGGCGCCGCCCTCGGCTCCGTCCTCGAGCTCGACCTCGACGACCGCGACATCGCCGACGTCCAGGCCCTCGCCGACGATCGCCTGGTGATCCTCGCCGGCGAGGCCGCGATCGCCCCGCCCGCCCGCCGCGGCGCGCCCGGCCGCTGGCTCGAGCTCGACGTCGCCGCCGACGGCGCCCTCGGCCAGCGCGCCAGCGACTTCCCCACCCGCGACCGCGACGGCCGCGACGGCTTCCTCGCCCCCGCCAACCTCCGCCGCGCGACGCTCGACGGCAGCCTCGGCTGGCTCGTCGAGCGCCGCGACGGCCGCGACCCCGAGGGCGTGTGGAACGGCCGGCGCGCCCCCGTCGCCGGCGCCCGCCTGCTCGCCCCCGACGACCACGTGCACGCCCGCATGGGCGCGCTCGACGAGACCCCGCCGCCGCACGGCGGCCGCGTCGCCGGCGGTCGCATCCTCGAGCCGCTGCACACCCCCGCGCTCCACCGCAGCCTCGGCGAGCGCCCGCTCGCTCGCGTGACCGCGCTCGCCGTCGACGGCCTCGATCACCTGGACAACCAGCTGGTGTGGACCGGCACCCGCTTCCTCGTGGTCTACCGCGACCACAGCCGCGGCGACAGCGTGGCCGTCACGCTCGCGATCGACTGCACCCCCTGATCTCCCGCCCGCGCTAGACTCGCCGCCGTGCACGTCGTCTACGCCCACGAGCCCGCGCCCGACGAGCTCGCCCGATCGATCTTCCTCGCCGGCCCGACCCCCCGCGACCCCGACACTCCGAGCTGGCGCCCCGAGGCCCTGCGCCTGCTCGCCGAGCGCGGCTACGACGGCGTGGTGTTCGTGCCCGAGGCCCGCGACGGCGCGTGGCAGCGCGACTACGACGGCCAGATCGCCTGGGAGGAGGCCCACCTGCACATGGCCGACGTCGCGCTGTTCTGGCTCCCGCGCGAGCTCCAGCGCATGCCCGGCTTCACCACCAACGACGAGTGGGGCACCCACAAGCACTCCGGCAAGCTCGTGTTCGGCGCCCCGCAGGACGCCGCCAAGGTCCGCTACCAGCGCTACTACGCCGAGCGCCTGCGCATCCCCAGCGCCGACAGCCTCGCCGCCACCGTCGACCACGCCCTCGCCATGCTCGGCGACGGCGCCGTCCGCCGCGGCGGCGAGCGCCAGGTCCCCCTCCACGTGTGGCGCACCGCCAGCTTCCAGGCCTGGTACGCCGCCCAGCGGGCCGCCGGCAACCGCCTCGACGGCGCCCGCCTCGAGTGGCTGTGCCGCTCCGGCCCGCAGCGCCGCTGGCTGTTCCTGTGGGCCCTGCGCGTCGACGTGCACGTGCCCGCCGAGGCCCGCAACAAGTCCGGCGAGGTCGTCGTCGGCCGCCCCGACGTCGCCGCCGTGCTGATGTTCCGCCGCGACCCCGACCCCGCGCAGACCAGAGTGATCCTCGTCCGCGAGTTCCGCAGCCCGGTCCGCAACACCCGCGGCCGCGTGCTCGAGCTGCCGTCCGGCTCGAGCTTCGACGCCGCGCTCGATCCCCCGCGCGTCGCCGCCGAGGAGGTCCACGAGGAGACCGGCCTGCGCGTCGACGCGTCCCGCCTCGAGCCCGTCGCCTCCCGCCAGGTCGCCGCCACCCTGCTCGCCCACCACGCCCACCTGTTCCGCCTCGAGCTCACCGCCGACGAGCTCGAGTGGCTCACCGCCCACGAGGGCGAGCTGCGCGGCTCGTACCCCGGCGAGCGCACCCACGTCGAGATCCGCCGCGTCGCCGACCTCTTTGATAGTGACGACATCGACTGGTCGACCCTCGGCATGATCCTCACCGGCCTCGATCTCGGCTCCAAATAATTAATCGATGAAAGCCCGGAGCACGGCCGCTATTCCGCGCCCGCGTTCTCGTCGATCCTCCTCGCGTGCGCCTCACTCCCCTGATCACGCTGAGCCTCCTCCTCGCCTGCGCCGCCCCCGCCGATCCGGACGACCCCGGCGACAGCAGCGAGTCGACCGCCAGCGACCCCACGAACGGCACCACCGGCGAACCACCGACGAGCACGACCGCCGACGCCCCGGCCGTGTGCGGCGACGGCGTGCTCGCCGGCGACGAGGCCTGCGACGACGGCCCCGACAACGGCGTCGGCGGCAAGTGCAAGCAGGACTGCAGCGGCCTTCATGTCGCCAGCGTCGAGGGCGACGCCATCCCCTTCGACATGGGCCCCGACGGCCGCATCGAGGGCGCCACCATCAGCATCCTCGAGTACCCCGGGCGCACGCTCGTCACCGGCGCCGACGGCCACTTCAAGTTCGACGACCTCCCGGTCGGCGCCGACATCACCCTCGTGCTCGACCACCCCGACTACCACCTGATCCAGACCGGCACCCACACCCTGCCCGAAGAGGGCCTCACCCGCGTCACCTTCCAGGCCGTCAGCCACGCCATCTACACCGCCCTCGCCGCGATCGTCGAGGTCACCCCCGACGACAGCCAGTACTGTCAGATGGTCACCACCGTCACCCGCGTCGGCAAGTCGATCTACGACCCCGGCGCCCACGGCGAGGCCGACGTCATCGTCACCCTCGACCCGCCGCTGCCCGCCGAGAACGGCCCCGTCTACTTCAACGCCATGGTCATCCCCGACAAGTCGCTCACCCGGACCAGCGAGGACGGCGGCGTGCTCTACATGCAGGTCCCCCCCGGCGACTACACCTGGACCGCCAGCAAACAAGGCGCCGAGTTCCGCCAGGTCCGCATGAAGTGCCGCATCGGCGTGCTGGTCAACGCCTCCCCGCCCTGGGGCCTGCAGCGCCTCTGAGCGCCCCTCAGCCCCCCGGCGTCAGCGGCACCGCCATGTCGCACCCGCCGCCCTTCAGGCGCACGTCCCAGCCGTTCACCACCACCTCGACCTGGTCCTCGAGCCCGCGCGACACCACGACCGGGCGGGGGTTCTTCAGGCTAAACAGGTAGTCGACGACCTCGACCTCGTCCTCGCCGCAGGCCGTCATGCACGGCCCGTCGCCCTCGCACTCGACGATGTCGCCGTCCTTGCCCTCCATCACCTCGACCACGATGCCGTAGCCGGTCTCGCGACGCACGTGGACGACGTCGCCGAGCGTCAGCGTCAGCGTGTCGCGCTGCCCGCAGCGGCTGATGCCGCCGTCGCCGACCGCCGTGACCCGCCACTGCCCGCCGTCGGCCCGCTCGATCAGGTAGTGCCCCCACAGCTCCGCCGAGTGCGAGACCAGCCACGGCCCGTCCTTCGCCCCGGCGCACGCGTCGTAGTTCGGCCGGTTCTCCGCCCGGAAGTCGACGCTGTCGCAGATCAGCGCGCGCGCCCGCGCCTCGTCCTTCACCTGCGCCTCCGGATCCACCACCCCATGCGCGACGAACGCCTGCCAGATCTCGAGGAAGCCGGCGTACAGCTGCGACTCCTGGGTGTGATCGACGCGCGCCGGGCAGGCTGGCCCTTCGGCCAGCTTGGCCGCCACCGCCGGGCTCGGCCGCAGCGTCTGGGCGACCGTGAAGTGCCGCCGCGCCGCCTCCGCGTCGCCCCGCTTCTCCGCCACCAGCCCGAGGTTGAACGCGATCGCCGACTCGATCTTCGGGTCGCCCGGCTGCGCCAGCGCCTCGTTCAGATCCCTCTCCGCCGCGTCGAGCTCGCCGGCCAGCAGCCGCGCGTAACCCCGCCCCGACAGCGCCCGCGGGTGCCCCGGGATCTCCTTCAACGCCGCGTCGAAGCTGGCCACCGCCGCCGCGTAGTCCTTGCCCGCGGTCTGCTTGCGGCCCTGCTGGATCGCCGCCCAGAACGCCCTGCGCTTGCCCTCGTCGAGCTGCTGGTCGAGCTTGCGGCGCTCGCCCTTCGCCAGCGCCGGCGCCACCGCGCGAGCCTTCGTCGGCGCCTCGACCTTCGCCGGCGTCGCCGGCGCCTCGGCCTTCGTCTCCACCCCGGCCGTCCTGGCCGGCTCGCCCCCCGGCGCTCCGCCCTGCGGGCACGCGAACAGGAACACACAGGCGACGGTCAACACGCGGCTCGGTCTCATGGCGGCGCCATCCTCGCCGATGCCGGCCCGGCGCACCTGCTCCGCGTTCGCAGTCTCCACGCACGCGCGGACGTTCGCTTGCGAGCGGCCCGTCGCGCCGACGCGTCGCGCCGACTCGACGCCTCGCCGGCTCCACGCGCCGAGTCCCGCGAGCCCGAGCCCGCGCCGGTCGCTCGCCCTCGCCCGCGCGATCGGGCATCGTCCCGCGCGTGCCCCCCACGTTCGCCGCCCCCGCCCGCGCCCTCGTCCGCGCCGTCCCGCACAGCTACCGCGAGTGCCTGCGCGAGCACCCGGTCGCCCTCGACGTCCCCCTCGCCCGCCGCCAGCACGCCGCCTACGTCACCGCGCTGTTCGCCGCCGGCGTCGACGTGCACGTGCTGCCCACCGACGAGGCCCACCCCGACTGCTGCTTCGTCGAGGACACCGCCGTCATCCTCGACCACGACGTTTTAATAACCATCCCCGGCGCCCCGTCGCGCCGCGGCGAGTGCACCGCCGTCGCCGCCGCCCTCGCCCCGCACTGCCGCGTCACCCGCATGACGACCGGCACGCTCGACGGCGGCGACGTGCTCCGCGTCGGCCGCCGCCTGTACGTCGGCCTGTCCGCGCGCACCGACGCCGCCGGCGTCGCCGAGCTGACGCGATTCGCCGCCCCGCACGACCTCGAGGTGCGCGCGATCCCGCTGGCCACCGGCCTGCATCTAAAAAGCGTCGTCACCCTCGCCGACCCCCGCACCCTCGTCCTCCAGGCCGGCAGCCTCGACCCCGCCGGCTTCGTCGCCGACGACCTCGCCGTGATCGAGGTCCCCGAGCCCGTCGGCGCCAACGTGCTCGCCCTCGCCGACAGCGTGTTCGTCGCGACCGCCGCGCCCCGCACGCAGGCCCTCCTGCGCAGCCACGGCCTCGCCGTGGTGCCCCTCGACATCGGCGAATTCAACAAAGGCGACGGCGCCTTCACCTGCCTGTCGCTGCGGATCCCTCGGCCCGGCCAGTGGTGCGCCTGACGCCGCACTCCTGGTAGTCTCGCCGGCATGGCGGACGACCCCGCGCAGGGCACCGACGACACCGTCGCCGGGCCCCGCCCCCCCGACGACGGCCAGCCGCACCTCGGCCACGGCGACGTCGTCGGCGGCCGCTGGCGCCTCGAAGAGTTCATTAAACGCGGCGGCATGGGCCGCGTGTGGCGGGCCAGCGACCTGCGCCTGTGCGAGCCGGTGGCCCTGAAGCTCATGGACCCGGCCATGGTCGAGACCGACGCCGCGCGCGCCCGCTTCCTGCGCGAGGCCCAGGCCGCCGCCCGCGTGCGCGGCCCCAACGTCGTCCAGGTGCTCGACTTCGACGTCGACGCCGCCACCCGCGTCCCCTACCTGGCGATGGAGCTGCTGCACGGCGAGGACCTCGCCGTGCGCCTGACTCGCGGCCCGCTCGCGTTCGACGAGACGATGCCGCTGCTCGCCGGCGTCTGCAACGCGATCGGCCGCGCCCACCGCCTGCAGGTCGTCCACCGCGACTTGAAGCCCGGCAACATCTTCCTCGCCGAGGGCGACGCCGGCCCCGAGTACAAGGTCCTCGACTTCGGCATCGTCAAGCTCGACGGCCAGGGCACCCGCCCGCAGCTGACCCTCGGCGGCGCCGCCCTCGGCACCGTCAGCTACATGAGCCCCGAGCAGATCGCCGACGCCCAGCGCGTCGACCACCGCACCGACCTGTGGTCGATCGCCGTGCTCGCCTACGAGTGCCTCACCGGCCGCCGCCCGTTCCGCGGCGACTCCCTGCTCGAGCTCATCCACGAGATCTGTTACAGCACCCCCGTCCCCGCCTCCCGCCTCGCCGCCGTGCCGCCGGGCTTCGACGCGTGGTTCACCCGCGCGACCCAGCGCGACCGCGACCACCGCTTCAATAGTGCGCGCGAGCTGATCGACACGCTCCGCACCCTCGGCCAGCCCCGACCGCCCGGCGCGGCACCACCTGCGAACAAAGCCGACCCCGCACATTCGCAGTCGTGGGCGTCGGACGCCAACCAGA
Organism: Myxococcales bacterium; assembly: GCA_016793465.1. The sequence goes on along the minus strand of JAEUJW010000017.1, from coordinate 16,738 downwards.
TCGACATCACCGTACTAAAAGACCTGACCTTTAAGAACGCCGTGGTCCGCGACTTCCTCGACGGCGGCCACAAGCACTTCGTGTCCGGCAGCAAGGGCCTGGGCAAGACCCTGCTGCTCACCTACAAGCGCTCGACCCTCAGCGAACAGTACCTGTCGCCCGGCCGCGACAAGAAGCAGGCCGCCGTCCAGTTCGTCCCCGAGGGCCGCCCCTACCTCGACCTGATGGGCGACCTCCCCAGCGTCGACCACACCCAGATCGACCTGATGTCCGGCCTCGCCGAGTGCAAGCGCCTGTGGAGCTTCGCCTTCCGCTTCTCCATCATCTCGTACTACCCCGCCCTCGTCGCCGCCGGCGACCCCGAGGACCTCGCCCCGCTGCCCCGCCGCCTGCGCAGCCTGCTGGAGGGCCGCCCGGTCGAGCCGACGATTATTATCAAAGAGCTGCTCGCCCTCACGGTCCGGCAGATCAACCAGATCATCGACGCCCTCGAGGGCCCGCTCGAGCGCCGCCTCCGCGCCCTCCACAGCGGCATCTTTATTTTTATCGACAAGCTCGACCAGTCGCTGCGCCGCCTGCCCCGCGCCGCGTGGGTCCACATGCAGGCCGGCATGATCGAGGCGGCCTGGGACCTGATGTCGACCAATCGTCACATCAAGATCTACGCGACGATCCGCGAAGAAGCCTTTAGTAGCTACGAGTCCGACATCAAGACGAACCTGTACGGCGCCACCTCGACGCTGCGCTACGCGAAGCACGAGCTGTTCGACCTGCTCGAGAAGCTGACGTTTTATTACGAGGGCATCCCGCTCCGCGACTTCGTGCTGCTCGACGCCGTGCGCACCGGCAAGTCCACCCGCGGCGAGAGCGCCTTCGACTTTTTATATCGACACACCCTCGGCCGGCCCCGCGACCTCGTCATCCTCGCCTCGGAGATCTCTCGCAATCGCCGCGCGCTCGACGAGCGCACCTTCACACGCATCGTGCGCGAGACCAGCGCGGGGCTGCTCGTCGCCAACGTCTTCGACGAGATGCGCGTGTTCCTGGAGGTCTGCTCCGACCGCGAGCGCCGCTCGCAGTTCCTCGCGCTGCTGACCCACGACGTGCTCTCGCCCGACGACGTCGTCGAGATCTGGTGCCGCTTCCACGGCGTCGATCGCACCTACTACGAGACCCACGGGCGCTCCGCCGACGACGTCTGGCACCCCTTCCGCGAGCTGTTCGAGTGCGGCCTGCTCGGCGTGCTCGCCGACGACGGCACCGGCCTCGTACAAAAGTTCCGCCAGCCCCACGACGCCGTGGCCGGCAGCCTGCGCGAGCTGCCGCGCTCGCGCCACTACCTGCTGCACCCGGCCCTGCGCGCGCTCGTCGAGGGCCTCGCCGGCGCCGGCCGCTTCCAGGCGATCCGCCACGTCACCATCGGCCACGGCGAGCCCTGGCCCGCGCACTGGGACCTCGTCGTCGAGCTCCAGCGCGAGCTGCTGCGCCGCCCCGCCGCCGCCGCCGCCGTCGGCGAGTCCGTGCACGGCCTGCTCGACCGGCTCGTGTCCCACTCCGACGCCCACGGCAGCCTCGCCGCCGCCCGCCGGGCCGTCACCGCCTCGCCCGCCTACGCCCGCCTCGTCGCCCAGCTCGAGCGCAGCGGCTGGGACGACCTCCACCTCGTGCTGCTCGACCTGTTCCCCCACGCCGCCCCCGACGAGCCCGACACCACCGAACCCCAGGCCCACCAGGTCCACCACCCCACGCTCGTGCCCACCGACCGCGCCGAGGTCGCGATGCTGCTCGTCGACATCGTGCGCTCGACCCGATTGATCCAAGACATCGGCGACACCGGCTTCGTCGACCACCTGCAGGCCCTCCGCAGCGCCCTCCGCTCGTCGCAGCACCTGCGAATAATTAAAGGCACGGGCGACGGTTACCTCGCGGTCTACGACACCGTCGAGCACGCGCTCGCCGCGGCCCACGGCCTGCGAGGCGCCCTCGCCCGCCCGGGCCACCTGCGCCTGGTGATCCACCACGGCCCCGTGCGGATCAGCGACTCCGACGTGCTCGGCAGCGAGGTCCACCGCATCTTCCGCATCGAGGCCCTCGGCGAGTCCGACCGCACCGACCTGCTGCCCGCCGACGGCGAGACCACCGCGCCCGACGCCGTCACGCTGCCGATCGCCGGCCGGATCACCCTCTCGCAGTCCGCCCTCGACGCCCTGCCCGCGCCCGCCCGCGCCGCCTTCCGCCCGCTCGGCGCCTTCCGCCTCCGCGGCTTCGACACCCCCGAGACCATCTGGATCGAGACCGCCAGGTGACGCGGTCACGCGCGCGGCGTACAGTCCGCGCGCATGACCGCCGTCCGCACCAGCCTCACGATCGCCGCCTCGCCCGAGCGCGTGTGGTCCGTGCTCACCGACTTCGCCGCCTATCCCGCGTGGAACAGCATCATCTCGAACGTCCGCACCGACCTCCGCGAGGGCGCGTCGTTCCGCTTCCGCATCCGCATCGAGGCCGCGCCCGCGCTCGCGTTCTCCGCGAAGATCGTCCGCTGCGCGCCCGGCCGCGAGCTGTCGTGGCGCGGCGGCGTCCCGCTGGTCCCCGCGCTGGCCCACGGCCACCACTACTTCCGCCTCGCCCCCGTCGGCGACGCCACCGAGCTCACCCACGGTGAGGACTTCGGCGGCCTGCTCGACCTCGTCGTCCGCGGCTCCGTCCACGCCCGCATCACCCGCACCTACGACGCCTTTAATAGGGCCCTGAAGGCCCGCGTCGAGGCGGGCGCGGCCTGATCGCACAGGCCGCGCCCTCACCATCCGCGCTCAGTAGTGGTCGCCGACCCTGGACACCCCGAACGGCGAGAGCTGCGAGGGCTCGCCGTTCACGGTCGTGCCGCCGGCGTGGATCATCGGCGCCATCGCCAGGAAGGCGGCCGGGAAGTTGAGCTTCGGCTTGCTGACCGCGTCGAGCCGCGCGACCTGGTCCGCCGTCAGCTTGACCTCGAGGGCCGCGAGGTTGTCGTCGAGCTGGTCGAGGCGGGTCGCGCCGATGATCGTCGACGTCACGCCCGGGCGGCCCTGGACCCACGCCAGAGCCACCCGCGGCACCGTCGAGTCGAGCTCGCGCGCGACCTGCTGCAGCTCCTCGACCACGTCGTAGACCTTGTCGTTGAGGTAGCCCGCGGCCCACGCGCGGTTGTCCGGCTTGACCCCGTTGGTGCGCGTGTACTTGCCGCTGAGCAGCCCGCTGCGCAGCGGCGACCACGGCGTCACGCCCATGCCGAGCTCCTGCGCCATCGGCACCAGCTCGCCCTCGACCGTGCGCTCGAGCAGCGAGTACTCGATCTGCAGGCCGATGAACTGCGACCACCCGCGGAAGCCCGCGAGCATCTGGGCCTGCGTGGTCTTCCACGCCGGCGTGTCGGACACGCCGATGTAGCGGACCTTGCCCGCGCGCACGAGGTCGTGCAGCGCCGCCATGGTCTCCTCGATCGGCGTGTGCTTGTCCCAGTTGTGCAGCCAGTAGAGGTCGATGTAGTCGGTCCGCAGGCGCCGCAGCGAGTGCTCGACCGCCCCGAGGATCGACTTGCGGCTCGAGCCCCCGCCGTTCGGGTCGCCCGGGTACTGGTTGGCGCTGAACTTGGTGGCGATCACCAGGCGGTCGCGCTTGCCGGGGATCCCCGCCACGTAGTCGCCGATGATCTTCTCCGAGTGCCCCTTGGTGTAGAGGTTGGCGGTGTCGATGAAGTTGCCCCCGCGCTCGAGGTACCGCGCGAGGATCGCCTCCGAGTCGCCGACGCTCGAGCCCCAGCCGTAGTCGTCGCCGAAGGTCATGGTGCCGAGGCACAGCGGGCTGACGCGCAGGCCGGAGCGGCCGAGGGTGACGTAATGATCGAGTGGCATGATCGTGCTCCTTGTCCGGCGCGCAACCTAACACCGATCGTCGATCGATCTGACGCCGCTCGCCGCGGCGAGCGCCGAGCGCCCGAGGCCCCGCCGAGTTTGTGACGCTGCCTCACGCCGGACAGGCGAGCGAACCGAACGTCCGCCCCGCCGCGGACGCGTCGCCGTCCGCCCGCCACGCGCCCCCGGGGTCTGCGTTCTCCCCGCGTCACCCGCCGGCCGCGGCGCGGCGGAAGGCCTCGACGAGGCGCTCGTAGCGGTGCATGGCCTCGGCGGCGGCGACGGCCTCGACGACGCCGGCCGCCGCCCGCAGCTCGACCGCCTCGCAGGCGGCGGCGAGGTCGTGCGCGCCGAGCACCTGCGCGGTCGACTTCATGGCGTGGATCAGCCGGCGCACCGTCGCCGCGTCGACGGCGACGAGCGCCTGCGTCAGCGCGGCGCGCTCGTCGTCGAGGCCGGTGAGCATGGTCGCGACCAGCTCCCCCGCGCCCTCGCGGCCGTAGGTGTCGACGAGCGCCGCGTAGCCGGCGGGGTCGTAGTCGTCGACGCCCTCGGCGCGGCGGGGCGTGCGGAGCAGGGCCTCGGCGATGTCGTCGGGCCGCACCGGCTTGGGCAGGTAGTCGTCCATGCCGGCGGCGAGGCACTCGCGGCGGTCCTCCTCGGAGGTGCTGGCCGTCATGCCGACGATGCGCGGGCGGCGGCCCGCCGGGTGGCGGCGGCACAGCTCGCGGGTGGCGTCGATGCCGTCCATCGCCGGCATCTGCACGTCCATGAACACGACGTCGTAGGCCGAGCGGTCGACGGCCTCGAGCGCGCTGCGGCCGTCGGGGGCGAACTCGGGGGCGTAGCCCATGCGCTCGAGCAGCAGGCGCGCGACCTTACGGTTGACGGGGTTGTCCTCGGCCACGAGGATGCGCAGCGGGTGCTCCTCGCCGAGGCGGTGCGGGATCTCGGGCTGGCCTCCGCCGGGGCGAGGCTCGGGCGCCGGGCCCTCGCCGGGCGGGGGCGCCACCGGCTCGGCGTCGACGCGGAAGCTGAAGGTCGAGCCGACGCCGGGCACGCTGCGCACCGCGATCTCGCCGCCCATCAGCTCGACCAGGCGCTTGCTGATCGACAGGCCGAGGCCGGTGCCGCCGTACACGCGGGTGGTCGAGGTGTCGGCCTGGGTGAACGGCGTGAACAGCCGCGCGAGCGTCTCCCGCGTCATGCCGATGCCGTTGTCCTGCACGCTGAACTCGAGCTGCGGGCGCCCCTCGGGCCCGACGGCGGCGCCGACCGCGAGCGTGACCCGCCCGCGCTCCGGGGTGAACTTCACCGCGTTCGAGACCAGGTTGACGAGCACCTGGCGCAGGTGCGCCTGGTCGCCGAGCACGCTCTCGGGCACGCCGGGCGCCACCCGGCAGTCGAGCTCGAGCCCCTTCTGCGCGGCCTGCGGGGCCAGCAGGTCGATCGCCCCCGCGACGCACTCGCGGACCGCGAAGCCGCGCCGCTCGAGCACCACGCTGCCGGCGTCGATCTTCGAGTAGTCGAGGATGTCGTTGATGACGCCGAGCAGGTGCTCGCCGCTGTTGTGGATGACGACCGCGCAGTCGCGCTGCTCGGCCGTCAGGCTCATGTCGAGCAGGATCCCGGTCATGCCGATGATCGCGTTCATCGGCGTGCGGATCTCGTGGCTCATGTTGGCGAGGAAGGCCGCCTTGGCCCGCGCGGCCGCCTCGGCCTCGTCGCGCGTGCGCGCCAGGTCGTCGGCCAGCGCCTCGATCTGACGCGCGAGGTCCTCGACCACCGCGGCCGAGCCGCGCTGCCGCGCCGCCGTGGCCTCGAGGCGGTCGGACTGCTCCTGCAGCGCCTCCTGGTAGGTCGCGAGCTCGGCCTCGAGGTCGGCGATGCGCTGGTCGCGGGGGTCGGGCGGGGTCATGGGGCGTTGCCGGTTCGCTTCTGCAGCTGCTGCATGCGGGCGAGCAGGCCGCGCATGCGCTCCTCGACCACCGCCCCGGAGTCGTCCAGCCTGGTGACGAGCTCGCGGGCCCGCCGGGCCGGGTCCTCGCGGTCGCCGCCGCGGGCGAGGCGGGCCTCGCCGGGCTCGGCGAGCGCGCGCTCCAGGGCGAGCACCGTGCGGCGCAGCTCGAGCTGGGCCACGACCTCGCGCGAGAGGGCCTGCAGGGCGCGCGTCTGGTCGGCGTCGAGCTCGCGGGGCACGCGGTCGATGGTGCAGAGCGTGCCGATGGCCCGACCGTCGGGCGTGACGAGCGGGGCGCCGGCGTAGAAGCGGATGAAGGGGTCGCCGGTGACCAGCGGGTTGGTGGCGAAGCGCTCGTCGCGAGCGGCGTCGGCGACCTGCAGCACGCGCTCGGGCTCGAGGATCGCGTGGGCGCAGAAGGCCAGGTCGCGCGAGGTCTCCGCGACGTCGAGGCCGATCCGCGCCTTGAACCACTGGCGGTCGGCGTCGACCAGGCTGATCAGCGCGATGGGCGTGCGGCAGATGTACGAGGCGAGGAACACGATGTCCTCGAACGCCCGCTCCGGCATGGTGTCGAGGACCTCGAGCTCCTGCAGGGCCCGCAGGCGCTCGCGCTCGTCGGGCGGCGCGGGCGCGGGGTACGAGCCGTCCGGCTTCTTGGTCAAGCTCATGCGGGGTCTTCCGTGGCCGCGCCAGGATAACGGAGTTCGCGTCGCGCGAGCGACAGGCAAGTTCACCCCGACTCCGGCGCCCCTTTGCGCGCCGCCCTGGGCGTCGCCGCCGCGGCGCGTCGACCTCGCGCCGACGCCCGCCGGCGAGCTCGTCGCGAATCCGCGGCGCCTCGCGCCCCCGGACGGCCCCCGCGCGCCAGCATCGACCCCGACGATCGCCTATCCTCTCGCCGATGCCTCGCGCGCCGCTCTGCGTCCTCGTGTCCCTCGTCGCCTGCTCCGCGCCGGCGCCGACACCCCGCAACGACGCCGACGTCCCCGCCAAGCCCATGCCTCGCAACCCCATCGCCAGCAAAAAAGCCGACCCCGCCGAGCTGAAGGCCCGCGTCGCGGCCATGCAGGCGCGGCTCGCCGAGTCGCGCGCCATCGCCGACGCCTACGCCGCCGGCACCCTCGGCGACCGCCTCGCCAGCGGCCAGCTCGTGCTCGTCGACGCCAGCGCCCCGCGAGACACCAGGCAGGTGCAGTACTACCTCATCACCGGCGCCCGCACGCCGCCGCCGGCCACCGTCGCCGACCTCGACAACGGCGGCGCCTCGCCGCACAACCTCCTGCTCGGCGGCGAGGACAGCACCCGCCCCGCCCTCTTCCGCGAGATCGCCAGGCCCGGCACCTACACCGCCTGCGCCGCCCTCGGACCGGTCGTCACCGCCGCCGAGAAGGCCGAGCAGGAGCGCATGGAGGCCGAGCTCCGCGCCGAGCTCGGCGACAAGCCCGACCCCGCGCGCTTCAAGGCGGCCCTCGAGAAGCTGCAGACCCGCGGCGAGAGCGCCGACGACAGTCGCACCCGCTGGCAGTCGGTCCCGCTGCGCTGCAAGACCTTCGAGATCACCGCCGACCCCGCCAGCCGCGTCGTCGTGCTCGCGGGTTGACGGCGCCGAAGACACACCGGCGCCCGCGCCGCCGAATCACCACACCCGCCGATCACCACGCTCGTCGCGGGCGCGCCTTCGCGGCTCTGCTACGTTCGCCCCCGCGATGGACCGCCGCCGCCGCCTCACCCTCCTCCACGCCGAGCTCGAGGCCTGCCGCGCCTGCCCGTCGATGTTCGGCCCGCCCGTGCACGGCCCGCCGATCGTCACCGACATCCTGCTGGTCGGCCAGGCCCCCGGCCCTCGCGAGGGCAACCTCGGCCGCCCGTTCGCCTGGACCGCCGGCAAGACCCTGTTTCGCTGGTTCGAGGAGGCCACCGGCGTCGACGAGCCGAGCTTCCGCGCCGGCGTCTACATGACCGCGGTGGCCCGCTGCTTCCCCGGCAAGGCCAACGGCGGCGGCGACCGCCGCCCCGACCGCGACGAGATCGCCCGCTGCCGCCGCTTTCTCTCCGGCGAGCTCGAGACCTTGCACCCGCAACTGATCATCCCGGTCGGCACTCTGGCGATCGAGCAGACCCTGGGGCACAAGGGCCCGCTCGTCGACATCGTCGGCGCCGCGCGCCGCACCACCGTCCACGGCGTCGAGGCCGACGTGATCGCCCTGCCCCACCCCAGCGGCGCCTCGACCTGGCACCGCCTCGAGCCCGGCCGCTCGCTGCTCTCCGCCGCCCTCGCCCGCATCGCCGCCCACCCCGCCTGGCTCGCTACCTTCGCGACGAGGCCGCACGGACCGATCCCACGCCTCCCGCCGCCCGCACGCGGTCCGAGCCCGCGCACGCGGATCGCGTGACCGCGGCGCGACCGCGACCGCGACCCTGCCGCTCGCCGCATTCGCCGCCCACGAACCCCGTTCGGCCGCGACCGCGCCCGAACATCCGCCGCGGCGCCGCGACCCCCGCTCGCCTCGTGATACCGTGACATCGTGGCGAGTGACCGTCCCCAGGTCGAGCTCTCGAGCGCCGTCGTCGTCGCCGGCCAGTGGCGCAACCTCCACATCTCCGAGTGGCGCGCCCGCTCGACCACCGAGCAGCTGCAGGCCATCTACACCCGTCAGGCGGACATCGCCCGCCTCCACGGCAAGGTCGTCACCCTCTCGGTCGTGCCCGGCAACGTCGTCCAGCCGATCGGCGCCGAGATGCGGGCCACCATCGAGGCCGCCGACCGCGAGCTGCAGTCGAAGATCCGCGCCGGCGCGCTGGTCCTGCTCGCCGGCGGCTTCGGCGGCGCCATCATCCGCAGCCTGATGACGAGCCTCAACCTGCTCCGCCGCAGCGAGTACCCCAACAAGATCACCGCCACCGTCGAGGCGGCGTGCACCTTCCTCGCCGAGTACGTCGACGGCAAGCCGAGCCCCGCCGAGCTGATCGCGGTCCACAAGGAGATCGCCGCCACCCCGATCCGCCAGCCCTGAGCTACCGCAGCGCCGCCCGATCGACCAGCCCGACGTCCTCGAGCACGCGCGCGTAGTCGCCGGCGATCGCCCGCTCGCGCACCGCCTCGAACGCGCCCGCGAACCCGGCCACGCCGAGCAGCAGCAGCACCGACCCGATCACCACCAGCCACAGGACCGCCGCCCGCGCCCCGCGACCGCCCGCGCCGCGCAGCCCGAGCCGCGGCAGCGCCAGCGTCAGCCCGTGCAGCGCGTGGTACAGCGCCGCGACCGCGAACACCGCGTAGTACGGGATGAACCACGCCGGCTGCCACACCATCGTGAACGCGATGGCCTCGAACCCCGGGAACACCGCGTACACCAGCGACGTCCCGCGGGTCGCGACCACGTGCCCGACGATGAACAGCAGCAGCACCGCCGCGCTCCACCGCTGCAGCCGCGTGCGCACCGCCGGCGCCGCCGTCTGCCCGCGCCGCCGCCGACGCAGCACCCGCAGCACGCTCGTCACCGCGTGCACCACCAGCGGCGCCCCGACCAGCGCCACCTCGATCGCCGGCACCTGATACACCGCCCGCAGCTCGGCCTGGACCCCGTCGTAGGCCGCCGGCCCGGCCGCCGCGACCATCTGATTGACCAGGTGCGCCAGCAGGAACACCGCGAACAGCGCCCCGCTGCCCGCCTGCAGCCGCATCAACCCGCGCTCGACCCGTGACTCGTGTTCGTCGCTCATGCCCCCCTGACGAGCGACCCCCCGCCCCGCGTGACAGCGGAGCCGACGGCGCACGTCCTCGCGCGAAAACGCGACGACGCGGACGACCCTGCGGCCGCCCGCGCCAGCTCAGGCCGGCACGCGCTTGACGTGCTTGCGCCCGAAGTGGCGGTGCTGGGCCACCGCCGCGATGAAGCGCTTCGTCACCGCCTGCAGGCCGTCCGCGCGGCGCTCGACGACCACCCCCGGCAGGGCCGACAGATCCGCGTCGGTCCTCTGCCCCGGCCCGAGGATGCTCGCCGCCAGCAGCAGGTCGACCCCCGCCCCGGTCGCCGCGATCGCCTTGGCGTGCATGAACGCCTCGTTGATGAAGTGCACCGCGCCGCCCTCGCCCTCGAGCGCGCTCGACCCGAGCGGCCCGCCCGGCACGACCACCGCGTCGTAGAGCACCGACATCACCGTCGGCAGCGCCCGGTCCGGCGTCAGCGACTTGCCCTCGGCCGTGGTCACCGCCGCCAGCGTCGGGGCGATCACCTCGACGACCGCGCCCTCGGCGGTGAGCGCCGCCTTGAACGCCTCCACGTCGTCGCCGGCCACGCCGTCGGCCGCCAGCACCGCGACCTTGCGGGTCTTGACGCTGTCCTTGACCGTCTCGGCCATGCTGAGCTCCGGCGCCAGCACGCCGTCGTAGCTCGCGCGCGCGCCGGACGGCGGGCTCGTCACCCCGTACTTGTGCCAGTCCGCGTGCAGGCGCTTGTTGGCCGCGTCGACGTCGTCGACCGTCAGCCCCAGCCCCTCGGCGACCCGCGTCGCCAGCTCGGCGTCGACGTTGGTCAGCAGGTCGACCGTGCGCCGGCGGATCGCCGGCGACTCGACCTTCGCCAGTTCGAAGCGGAACGCGGCCACGATGTGCTCCTTCTCCGCGTCGCTCTGGCTGCGCCAGAACAGCGCCGCCTGCCCGTAGTGGTCACCGAAGCTCGGGCTGCGCCCGCGGATCTTGTAGGCGTCGATGCGCTCCGCCACGCTCGTGAACCCGCCCGCGCGCCCGCCCGCCTGGAACGGGCAGCCGCCCGCCAGCGAGTTCGGCTGGTAGGACACCCGCCCCGCCTGCTTGGCGTGGCGCATGTGCCCGTCGCGCTGGTTGTTGACCACCGGGTTGTCCGGGCGGTTGATCGGCAGCTCCGCGAAGTTCGACGAGCCGAGCCGGCTCAGCTGGGTGTCGAGGTACGAGAACAGCCGCCCCTGCAGCAGCGGGTCGTTCGAGAAGTCGATGCCCGGGACCACGTGCGACGGGCAGAACGCCACCTGCTCGGTCTCGGCGAAGAAGTTGTCGGGGTTGCGGTCGAGCGTCAGCTTGCCCACGCGCTCGACCGGCACGACCTGCTCCGGCCACACCTTGGTCGGGTCGAGCGGGTCGAAGCCGAGCTCGTCCGGCGACGCGTCCTCCGGGAGCAGCTGGATGCCCAGCTCCCACTCGGGGTACGCGCCCCTGTCGATCGCCTCCCACAGGTCGCGGCGGTGGAAGTCAGGGTCGGCCCCGTTGAGCTTGACCGCCTCGTCCCACACCAGCGAGTGCACGCCGAGCAGCGGCTTCCAGTGGAACTTCACCAGCCGGCTCACGCCCTCGGCGTTGACCAGGCGGAAGGTGTTGACCCCGAACCCCTCCATCATCCGCAAGCTGCGCGGGATGGCCCGGTCCGACATCACCCACAGCAGCATGTGGGCCGACTCCGGCGTCAGCGACACGAAGTCCCAGAACGTGTCGTGGGCCGACGCCGCCTGCGGGATCTCGTGGTGCGGCTCGGGCTTCACTGCGTGGATCAGGTCCGGGAACTTCATCGCGTCCTGAATGAAGAACACCGGGATGTTGTTGCCCACGAGGTCGAACACCCCCTCCTCGGTGTAGAACTTGGTCGCGAAGCCGCGGGCGTCGCGGGCCGCGTCGGCCGAGCCCCGCGAGCCCGCCACCGTCGAGAAGCGCACGAACACCCGCGTCTTCTTGCCCGGGTCCTGCAGGAACCCCGCCTTGGTGTACTTCGCCAGCGACGCGTAGGGCTGGAACGTCCCGTGGGCGCCAGCCCCCCGCGCGTGGACCACCCGCTCGGGGATCCGCTCGTGGTCGAAGTGCGTGATCTTCTCGCGGAGGATGAAGTCCTCCAGCAGCGTCGGCCCGCGCTCGCCCGCCTTCAACGAGTTCTGGTTGTCGCCGACACGCACCCCCTGGTTGGTCGTCAGGGCTTCCTTCCGCTCATCCATGACATCGCCTCGCCTTCAGGCCATAACGGCCGGGATCATCATCGCCGCTGGTACACGCGGCATGGCGCCGCGCGGGCAAGCATGACATCCGCGCCCGCGGCCGCCAGCGCCGGGCGCGTCGCCGGATCGCCACAAACTTACGCCGCCGACCGCAAGCAGTGCGCACGCGCGGGCGCGCCACCGATGCGAGCGTGACGCGGGTGGCCGCCCGCTTGTCACCGCCGGGTCGCTCGTCGATCCTCGCTGGCCATGCGAGCCGTCGGACTCCACCGCTACCTCCCGAGCGACGACCCTGAAGCCCTCCTCGACCTCGTCATCGACACCCCGGCCCCCGGCGAGCGCGACCTGCTCGTCGCCGTGCACGCCGTCTCCGTCAACCCCGTCGACACCAAGGTGCGACGGCCGCGGCCCCACGTCGAGGCTCGCCCGCGCGTGCTCGGCTGGGACGTCGCCGGCGTCGTCGAGGCCGTCGGCCCCGCTGTCACATTGTTCCGCCCGGGCGACGCGGTCTACTACGCCGGCAGCATCACCCGCCCCGGCGGCAACAGCGAGTACCACCTCGTCGACGAGCGCATCGTCGGGCCCAAGCCCCGCAGCCTCGACTTCGCCGGCGCGGCCGCCCTGCCGCTGACCGCCATCACCGCCTGGGAGGGCCTGTTCGACCGCCTCGGCGTCGTCCGCGACGGCCGCGACCGCGGCAAGCGCATCCTCATCATCGGCGGCGCCGGCGGCGTGGGCTCGGTCGCCATCCAGCTGGCCAAGCGCCTGGTCGGCCTCGAGGTCATCGCCACCGCCTCGCGCCAGGCCTCGGCCGCCTGGTGCCGCGAGCTCGGGGCCGACGTCGTCATCGACCACTTCGGCGACCTGCCCGCCGAGCTCGCGGCCACCGGCGCCCCGCTGGTCGACTACATCTTCTGCCTGCAGGACACCGACCGCTACTGGGTCGCCATGACCCAGATGATCGCCCCGCAGGGCAAGATCTGCTCGATCGTCGAGACCCGCGGCCCGGTCGACGTCGGCCTCCTGCAGCGCAAGAGCGCCAGCTTCGCCTACGAGCTGATGTTCACCCGGGCGATCTTCGAGACCCCCGACATGATCGAGCAGCACCGCCTGTTGTCCTCGGTCGCCGAGCTGATCGACGCCGGCTCCCTGCGGGCCACCGCCAACACGGTGCTGCGCCCGATCTCCGCCGACAACCTGCGCCGCGCCCACGCCATGGTCGAGGGCGGCCGCACCGTCGGCAAGATCGTGCTCGCCGGCTGGGAGTAGACCGCCCGCGCCGACGTCAGCTCGCCGGCCGCAGCGCGTCGACGATGTGGCCCATGTAGTCGCGCTTGCCGAGCTCGACCCCGTGGTGCCGCAAGATCGCGTACGTCGTGACCAGGTGGAAGTAGAAGTTCGGCAGCGTGAAGTCGCGGAGGTAGCGCTCGCCGCTGGTCTCGAGCGTGAACACGTCGAGCGGCCGCCGCACCGTCCGCGCCTCGCCGCCCGCGAGCGCCTCCGCGGGCACCTCGGCGAGCGCCGCGAGCGTCGCCGCGACGCGCTGCTGCAATTGCTCGAGCGTCTCCTCCGGCGTCTCGAGGTCCGGCGGCGTCCGCCCGCTGAGGCGCGCCGTCGCGTCGAGCGCCTGGTGGCACACGAACTGGACCTGCCGGGCCAGCGGGTGCATGTCCGGCGCGAGCCGCAGCCCGACCATCACCGCGGGGTCGAGCTCCTCGGCCCCGCGCGCCAGCAAGTGGGCCAGCGTCCGCAGTCGGGACACGAACGTATCGATCGAGAAGGCCTGGAGCGTGGACGACATCGCCGGCAGCATGCCCGTCTCGCCGCACGAACGCGAGGCGCTCCACCGCGCCCGCGGCGCATCCGATTGACCGCCCCGCCCGGCCTCGGCACCCTGGATCGCCAACCCCGGGGGTCACCTATGCTCCGTCGCCTCGCCGCGCTCGCCCTGCTCGCCGCCTGCCCCGGCGACCCCGCAGAAACCGCCGCCACAACCGACCCCGGCCCCACCGGCGATCCGCCCCCCGGCAGCTCCGGCGAGCTGCCGACCGGCGATCTCACGACCTCCGCCGCCACCACGACCACGACCGGCGTCGACCCCGACCCGACCTCCTCCCCTCCGTCGTCACCGACCACCGGCGACCCGACCACCGGCGACCCCACCACCGGCGACCCCACCACCGGCGAGCCCGCCCCGCCGCGCGCCCACGACCTCGACGACGACGGCGCGCCCGACACCGACCTGTCCCTCGGGCCATGTCCCGACGAGCCCGCCTCGACCTGCCTGCTGGTCGCCTCGGACATCCTCGCCACCGCCGCGGTCCCGCTCTCGCCGACCCTCGACCAGTGCGACGCCAATTACCTCGGCCGCGGCATCACCGTGATCGGCGACTTCGCCGGCAGCGCGATCCGCGAGGTCTCCGCCGGCTACTGCCGCTTCGACGGCGCCGAGGGCCCGCCCGCGCTCGCCGTCGTCGACGTCGACGCCGCCGCCGTGCTCGCCCGCGCCGACGCCCCGCCGGCCCAGGACTACGCGTGGAGCGACCACGTCCGCGACCCCGACGGCCGCCGCCGCCCGTTCCTCGCCCCGTCGTACGGCGACGGCGAGAACCCGCTCGGCGACTGGGGCTACCTGTGCCTGTTCGTGCCCGGCGACCCCGGCGCCCCCGGCTGCGGCCCCGGGTTCGTCGCCGTCCCCACCCCGACCGGCGCCGGCGTGTTCCGCGAGGCCGGCGGCACCGTGCACGACATCGACGGCGACGGGTGGGACGACATCCACCTCGTCTACCACCGGCGGATCCACAGCCTGTCCGGCGCCACCCACGGCGTGCTCACCGACTTCGAATACGACGTCGCCGCCGCCAGCGAGCCGGGCAGCCCCAAGTGGTTCCACTCCGGCCGCAACTACGGCACCCACGCCGCGGTCACCGGCGGCGACGCCCACCAGCGCCTCGTCATCGTCGGCGGCACCCCCGTGGGCAGCTTCGACGACGACCTGTGCAACGTCAGCCGCTTCCTCGCCGTGCTCGACCAGCAGCCCGACCAGCCCGGCACGCGCGCGCTCGCCTGGGCCACCTACTTCGGCTTCTCCTCGACGATCTTCACCACCTACTCCCCACAATACGTCGACGACCCCATGCAGGACGTCGCCCGCCTCGCCGACGCCGTCGACGGCTGCATCCACCGCTTCAGCGACTCGCGCACCGTCATGGACGGCAAGGAGGCGCTGCTGATCAATTACTTCGCCATGGACGCCCCCGTCGACCTGTGCCTGAAGGAGCAATATGCGCTCTACCAGCCCCCGACCTGGACCGACGAGAAGGCCGACGCCTGGTACGCGTGCTTCGCCAAGAACCGCAAGTCCGTCGGCGTGTGGGGCATGCAGGTCGTCGACGAGCGCACCGGCGCCGGCCTCACCGGCGGACAGACCGTGTACGTGTGGGGCTGGTCCGACGCGCTCGCGCCCGGCGGCGAGGTGCTCTACCTCGTCGAATCGCTGCCGCCCAAGACCCTGTGGGACCTGAGCGACGTCTCGCCCGGCAACCTGCAGGTGCTGGCCCTGGTGAACGGCCTGTTCACGGCGCGCGGCGCCTTCCCCGTCGCCGGGCGCCCGAAGCTCGACCTGCGCGCCCCGCAGGGCCCGCGCGGCGCCGGCTCCTACACGTCCTTCGCCGAGCTCACCCTCCACCCGCACCCCGACGGCGCCGGCGTCGAGCTGACCGACGGCACGATCGTCGGCTGGGACCCGGCGACCGCGGCCTACGTCGTCCGCTGATTCGTCATGCCGCGCGCCACCGCGTGTCACCCATTCGAATGGCGGATCCACGCCTGGGCCGTGCGCCTGCGCGACGGCGCCGGCTTCCTCGCCCTGCTCGACGAGCGCGGCGACATCACCCGCGTCGTCGAGGCCGACCGCCGATCGTTCGGCAACCACTGCGTCGCGCACGCAGTGATGACGACCGAGACCGCGGCGCACCCCCGCTGGATCTACTATGACCCGTTCGACGCCCCCGAGTACGCCTGGCTGGCCTGGCAGGGCATTGTGCAGACCACGTGGAATCGCCTGCTGGACGACACCCTCGCCCCTCCGCAGGACATCCCGCCATCCTGGGGCGTGATGTTTTAATTTATTAATTTCGCCCCACGGCCGCGGGGCCCAGGGCGCGCGGGGGAAAAACTTCGCTGGATCGCTTGACGCCATTGCGGGATTTCTCTACACTCCCGGCCTGTCGAGTCGTTCCATGCAGCGCACCACGAAAACCACGGGCAAACGCGCGGCCGCGAAAAAGCGGCTGAAGCGTAACCCTGCGTGCAAACGCAGGGGTGCGTGCGTTTCGTGTTGAGCGCTCTTCGGGTCCGAATCGCATCCGCCGAGCCGTGTCCGGACCGCGTCCGGGCGACGAACGCCGCACCCCCGCCTCGCCGCAGGGTCCGCTGACCAGCACCGCCGGACGTCGCCGCGCACCCGCGCGCGTCCAGCCACACCGGGCCGATAGCTCAGTCGGTAGAGCGGCGGATTCTTAACCCGCAAGTCCCGAGTTCAATCCTCGGTCGGCTCGTCCATCCATATCTATTCTCCTGCTCCACGGGCCGGTAGCTCAGTCGGCAGAGCGGCGGATTCTTACCCCGCAGGTCCCGAGTTCAACCCTCGGTCGGCTCTCTCTTATTATTAAACAATCGTCTCTCGACCCCACGGGCCGGTAGCTCAGTCGGCAGAGCGGCGGATTCTTACCCCGCAGGTCCCGAGTTCAACCCTCGGTCGGCTCGTTAATTAATTTCATCCCTCCTGTCGGCTCTCACCAGCATGGGACCCCGGTTTCTCAACTCCATTCCCCCCTGGGATCCGCCTGCGCGACGAGGACGATCTTGTATCAGGCGGCCCTCCGGGATCCAGTTTTCGGAGCGCGCGAGAGGGTCGGCTTCTGGC
>JAEUJW010000008.1 GCA_016793465.1 Myxococcales bacterium | reverse complement strand
CCTCGCGGTTCCTGGCCGCGCACCACGCCTCGATCTGGACCTCGAGCATATCGCGGTCTGCGAGGCGCCGGTCCAGGCACTGCTCGGGTAGTGGATGTCGACGAGGTCCCGCATGCACTCGGCGAAGTCGAGGTTGGTACGTTGAGCGGTGACCTTGACGTGGCGCCAGGGGCGATGCGCGTCGATGAATGCGAAGATGTTCACGGTGCCATTGCGGCGGTACTCGTAGTCGACGCGCGCCACCTGACCGGTCTCCCCCTTCTCGGTTCGAGCGGGAACTGTTTTGATCACGCCGGCACCCCATGTCGATCCCCCAGGCCACGTTCGCGTTCACGGACAAGCAAGGCCCGTACCTCGCCTTCATCCACCTCTACATCAAGCTCAACCGCCGCCCACCCGCCGAGGCCGACATCCAGCGCTACTTCGGGGTCACGCCGCCCAGCGTCCACAGCATGATCCTTGGCCTCGAAAAACGAGGGCTACTCCGACGCCAGCCGAGATATGCGCGAACCCTCGAGGTGCTCGTCCCGTCGGCGCAGCTACCCGAGCTGCGCTGACGGCGCCAACCGATCACAACCCCTGTGTCGAGGTACTAGCCCGGCAGCCACGGCAGCAGGCGCGAGGTGCGGCGCTGGTAGTCGCGGTAGGCCGGGTAGCGCGCGGCCGAGATCGACTCGGTGAAGCGCGTCGAGCCGAGGAACAGCAGGGTCAGCAGCGCCGGGCCGGCGAGCGTCCAGTGGACGGCGTCGGCGCCGGCGGCGACCGAGAACAGGTAGAAGCACCACCACATGCCCTGCTCGCAGAAGAAGTTGGGGTGGCGGGAGTAGCGGAACAGGCCGGTGGTGATGAACCCGGGGCCCGGCTGGCCGCGCCGCTTGGCCTGCTGGAACGACCACTGCTGCTGGTCGGCGACGGTCTCGCCGATCAGGAACAGCACGAAGCCGGCGGCGGCGATCAGGTCGAGCGGGCCGAGCGGGGCCGGCGGCTTGCGCACGGCGGCGTGGGCCGGCAGCGAGATCAGCAGCAGCAAGGCGTTCTGATAGGCGGCGATGAACACCAGGTTGAACAGCTGGAAGGCGGCCGGCGGCATGAGCCCGCGCAGCACGGCCCAGCGGTAGTCCTCGCCGCCGCGGGCGTAGCCGCCCTTGCGCGCGAAGTTGTAGGTCAGGCGCGCGCCCCACAGCGCGACGAGGGTCGTCATCAGCACCAGCCGCGGGTCGCCGAAGCCGGTCTGCGCGGCGAACCACGCGACGTAGCCGATCGGCGCGAGCGACCAGACGCGGTCGACCCACGAGTACTCGCGGGTCAGCAGCGAGAGCATCCAGCACAGCGCGGCCAGGGCGGCGCAGGCGACGACGGCGAGGTGGAGCGGCGACACGCGGCGCAGTCTACTCGGCGGCGCGCGCGGCGGGTGGACGATCGGCGGTCACTCGGCGAGGGGCGCGGCGGGGGACGATCGGCGGTCACTCGGCGGGGCGCGGCGGGGGGACGATCGGCGGTCACTCGGCGACGCGCGCGGCGCGGTCGGCCTGGATCAGCTCGATCGCCGGCTTGATCGAAGCGGGGACGATCGGCGGTCACGCCTCGTCGAGGCTGGCCAGCAGATCGGCGGCGAGGTGGTCGAGGAAGCGGCGCTCGTGCAGGCCGACGATCTCGTCGGCGACCGCGTTCATGCGCGAGTAGACGGCGGCGACCAGGAGCACCAGGTCGGCGGGGGCGAGCGCGCGGCCGGCGGCGAGGCGGTCGAGCAGGCGGGCGACCAGCGGGTGGTGCCGGTGAATTATCAGGCCGTCGGCGAAGTCGACGAGCGCGTCGCGGCCGCGGGGCTCGATGCGCAGGCGATCGAGGTGCAGGCGCCCCAGCAGGTCGCCGTGGCGCTCGCGGGCCCAGGCGAGCTCGGCGCGCACGAGCGCGAGCAGGGCCTGATCGGGGGCGAGCGGCGGGGCGGGGCGCTGCAGCGGGGGGATCGCGGGGGTCAGCGCGGCGGCGAGGTCGGGCGCGGCGCGGGCGTGCGGGACGATGCGCGCGAGCTGCTCGCGGAGCGCGGCGAGCTCGTCGGGCGGGTGGATCGGCGGGTCGGCCTCGAGCTGTCTGGCGAGGGCGTCGACGAGGCCGCAGGCCTCGCGGGCGACGGCGGCGCGCTGGTCGTCGTCGAGGCGGGCGCCGTCGCCGTCGATCCGCAGGCCGGCGCCGGTGATGCTGCCGCCGCACGGCAGGCCGGGCAGCACGTCGACGGCGCCGAGGTCGCGGCCCTCGTGCACGAGGGCGACGCGCCCGGGCTCGCGGCCGCGCGCGAGCCAGAGGCGCACGACCAGGCCGTCGTCGAGCAGGGTGGTGCGGTCGATCCACAGCGGGCCGGGGTCGGGCGGCGCGTGCGCGGGGGCGGCGGCGAGGAGGCGGAGGACCGCCAGCTCCGCGGGCCAGCGGGCGTCGAGGTGGCGCAGCGGGCCGAGCGTGGTGACGGCGCGGTGGGCCGCGGGGTCGAGCTGGACGATCAGGCGCTCGCACTCGCTGCCCGGCGGGGCGGTGTGCGGGGCGTCGACGGCCGCGAGCGGGCGATCGGGGCCGACGCGGGCGGCGAGCGCGGCGAGGCTGTGCTGGCGGCCCCACACGTCGGGCACCAGCGGCAGCGCGCGCACGGCGGCGCGGGCGCGCGGGTGGGGGTCGTGGGCGACGGGCACGGCGGCGGCGAAGGCGAGCAGCGCGGCGCGGGCGCTGGCGCGGCGCTCGCCCGCGAGGTCGGGGTAGGCGGCGCACAGGGCGAGCAGGAGGGGCTCGAAGGCGTCGCGGCACAGGCGGACGAGGTGGGCGTAGCGGGCGCTGCCGAGGTCGAGCGCGGTGCCGCGGGTGAACGGCAGCCGGGGGTCGTCGACGATCGCCAGCATGGCGAGCGGGGCGGGGTGGCCGAGCGACGCGATGAACCGGCCGCCGCGGGCGAGGCTGACGCGCAGGCTGTCGCCCGGCTGGCAGGCGACGCCGACCTGGCCGATCGGGTCGTCGGGGCCGGCGGCGACGAGGTCGTGCACGACGAGCGCGTCGGCGGGGTCGAGGCGCGGCGCGATCGCGGGGCGGGTGGCGAGCCAGGCCTCGAGGCTCTCGCGCTGCAGGCGGTCGCTGGCGGGCACCAGGCGGTCGGGGCCGACGATCGCGGCGAGGGCGGCGAGCTCGGCCGCGTCGACGCGGAGGATCGGCGGGTCGGCGGCGGCGACGTCGGGGCCGTCGGCGGGGAGGTGCTCGAGCGTGGGGTGGACGGCGAGCAATCTCTCGAGGGCGTCGAGGTCGAGCGCGCGGCCGTCGGCGGCGGCGACGAGGGGGAAGCGGCGCAGGTCGGGCAGGCCCTCGAGCACCTGGAGGGCGTCGGGCTGGGCGAGTCGGTGCAGCAGCACGCGCCGCAGCCACGCGCGCGGCTCGGGGTCGCGGCGCACGAGCGCGGCGAACAGCGCCCAGGTGGCCCGGCGGGCGGCGGAGGCGACGGCGACGAGGGCGTCGTCGTCGGCGACGTCGTCCCAGCCCGGGGCGACGCGGAGGTGCGGCGAGGCGGCGTGCACGGCGACCGGGCCGAGGCCGACGTCGAGGGGGCGGCGCACGAGCGGGCGCTCCTCGTGGTGCACGGTGAGCTGTCCGCCGCGCAGGCCGGCGGCGTCGGGGAGCGGGGCGTGGACGTCGACGGCGAGCGCGAGCTCGATGTCGCCGTCGCGGACGTGGGCGCTCCACAGCGCGGGGTCGTGGCCGCCGCGCTCGAGGCGGTCGCGCTGCTCGGCGGCGACGGCGGCGACGGCGACGGTGGGCCGGGCGCGGTGGGCGGCGGCGGCCTCCTGCTGGGCGAGCACGGGGGCGTAGTCGCGGAGCGCGGCGGGGCCGAACAGGGCGGCGAGGATGGTGCGCTCGCGCTGGGCGAGCCACAGCACGCGCGCGCCCTGGCCGGATCGCGGGCGGAGCGAGCGGTCGACGGCGTCGAGCTCGCCGACGGCGAGGAGGCGCGCGTGGATGTCGGCGATCGATCGGCGGGCGGCGTCGAGGTCCTGGAACAGCGGGTAGGCGCGGATGGCCGCGAACGGGCCGGGGTCGTGGAGCAGGCGCGCGGGCGCGGGCAGCCAGGCGGCGAGGGTGGCGTCGTCGGGCCAGTGCGACGCGGGCACGCCGAGGCGCTGCCACAGGCGGGCGCGCTCGGCGGGGTCGTGGAGCAGGAGCAGCCAGGTCTTGACGCGGGTGTTGGTCTCGCTGCTGTCGTGCCGGCGGGCGGCGACCAGCTCGGCGAGGGCGGGGCCGAGGTGGGTGAGCACGAGCAGGGCGAGGTGCACGACGTGGTGGTCGCGGACGACGTCGTCGAAGAACTCGGAGGGGGTGAAGGCGGCCGAGGCGACCACGTGGACGCCGGGGATGCCCCAGAACAGGTCGATGCGGGCCAGCAGGCGGTCGTCGCGCAGCAGCCAGGTCGAGCCGTCGCCGGCGTCGCCGGTGTCGAGCGCGAGCTCGCCGGAGATGCCGGCGTGTTCGAACCGGCGGCGCACGAGGTAGCCGGGGTGCGGGGCGAGTACGGGGGCGACGGTGCGGGCGCGCCAGGCGTCGTGGCCGCGGCGGCGGCGGGTCTCGCGCTCGAGCTGGTCGTCGACGCGGACGAGGCGGCAGGCGAGCACGCGGGTGACGGCGGGCTGCTCAGCGGGGAAGACGGTGGGGACCGGGTGGTCGGCGTCGGGCTCGAGGGCGGGGAAGAACCGGGTGGCGACGGCGAGGGAGCGGGCGCCGTCGGCGGCGGTGACGACGGCGAAGGCGAGCTCGGTGAGGCTGACGGTGGCGCGGCGGCGGGCGCGGGCGTCGACCCAGGTGATCGCGTCGGCGACGGCGCGGGCGGCCGGCAGGGCGTTGACGGCGGCGGTGGTGAGGAAGTTGAGGGCCTCGAAGCGCACCCGCAGGTCGAGGCGGCCGCGGATGCGGTCGCGCTCGGGGTCGGGCGCGAGGGCGGCGGCGAGGGCGGCCCAGCGGACCTCCTGGCACAGCGCGCGCACGCGGGCGAGGTGGGCGTCGTCGACGACGCGGGCGAGCGAGACGTCGCGGCGCAGGTCGTCGCTCGCGACCACGGCGACGAGGCCGGGGCCGCAGCCGGGCAGCGGCACGCTGTCGATCCACACGCCGTCCTTGACGAGGCGGAGCTCGGCGGGGCGGGCGGTGTCGGTGAGGGCGAGCGCGCCGCGCAGGCCGTCGGCGGCGATCGGGGCCTCGGCGAGCGGGCGCTCGACCGTGAGGCCGCGGCTGACGCGGCCGCCGTCGAGGCGGATGTCGATGTCGGCGTGGGCGCAGCGCTCGCGCACGTGGATCTGCTCGGGCAGGGCGCCGCCGAGGTCGCGCAGCAGGCCGCCCAGCAGCCCGAACTGCCGCGCGTGGCGCACGCGGACGGTGAAGCCCGGGGTCGCGTCGGCGAGCGCGCGGCGGGTCGGCTCGGCGTCGGCGGCGGTCAGCACGATCTCGAGGTCGCCGCTGCGGACGACGATGTCCTCGGGCTCGAGGCCGAGCGCGGCGTTGAGGCCGAGGGCCATCTGCCGCAGGGCGCGCAGGCGCGGCTGGTCGCCGTCGGCGAACAGCGAGGTCCACAGCTCGGCGAGCTCGCCCGCGGCGAACGGCTCGCCGTCGCAGCGCATGTGCAGCGCGCCGGGGTCGACGCTGAATTCGATGCGGCGCGCGCCGCGGAGCACGGCGGCCTGGACCAGCTCGAGCGGGTAGCGGCGGGCGTCGACGAGCTGGAACTTCTGCAGCTTGCCCCGCGCCTGCACGCGGTCGAGGGTGAAGCGGCCGCTCGAGTCGACGGCGCCGTCGCGACGCAGCTCGGCGAGCAGGTCGCTCAGGCCGTCCGTCGCCATCGGGCCTCCGCCGCGCGGGCGACGAGGCCGGCGTCGTGCTCGTGGGGTCGGTCGGCGCCGGCGAGGAAGGCCTTGATGGCGAGGAAGGCGGCGACCTCGGGCTCGCGCGCGGCCAGCCGGCGCAGGCGGCCGAGCGCGCGGTCGTCGGCGTTGAGCACGAGGGCGCGGCCGCCGGCGAACCACCCGCTGGCGAGGCTGGCGGCCTCGGCGACGGGGGTGACCTCGCCGGGCTCGCGCTGGCTGATCGCCGCGCGGTCGGCGACGGTCGAGCCGGGGTAGTCGAGGTGGCCGGCGAGCACCGCGGAGACCTTGAAGCCGGCGCCGCGCAGCAGCTCGGCGACGGCGCCGGCGAGCGCGGACCAGTCCTCGTCGTCGCGCAGCGGCACGACCGTGCAGAGGTCGGTGGTGGCGAGCGGGGCCTCGCCGGTGGCGGCCTGCACGAGCTCGAGCACGGGGTCGTCCTCGGCGCAGGCGATCACGCGGTGGCCGGCGGCGGCGAGGCGCTCGCTCACCGGGTCGGCGGCGGCGGCCCGGTAGAGCCTGCTGCCGCGCGGGCGCTCGCGCAGGTCGGCGAGCGTGTACGCGGGGCCGTCGACGCGGGGCACGACCGGGCGGGTGAACCACGCGGGCTCGGGCTCGCGGGCGAGGGCGAGGGCGGCGGCGCGGGCGAGCAGCGCGCGGGCGGGGTGGCTGAGGTCCTCGAGGGCGGCGAACACGGCGGGCAGCAGGCGGCCGCGGGCCACGCGGTCGACGATGGCGAGGGCCTTGGCGTGGTGCTCGTCGCGGATGACGTTGTCGCGGGTCAGCGAGTGCTCGAGGAACCGCGAGTCGAGCTTGAAGGCGATGTGCGGCAGGCTGTCGTCGTGCTCGAGGTGGAGGGTGAGGCCGCCGTGGTAGTAGCCGCGCAGGGCGGCGCGCTCGGGCACCACGGCCATGACGAGCCGCGTGCCCTCCTCGGCGTGCTCGACCTTGCAGAGGCCGTCGAGGTCGAAGGGGGCGCTGATCGTCTCGCCGTCGAGGCGCAGCTCGACGCGCACGTGGCGGCACCAGCGCTCGAGGGCGGCGCGAGCCTGGCTGCGCGCGGGCCCCAGGGCCTCGGGGCCGCCCGCGAGGAACAGGCGCACGGTGGTGCCCTCGACGGGGTGGTCGAGGCGGATGCGTTCGAAGCTGCGGTCTTTAGTGAAGAGCACGCGCCAGTGCTCGCCGGCCCGCCCGGTGTCGACGCACACGAGCGCGGGGTCGAGGGCGAACACGCTGACGAAGCCGATGCCGAAGCGGCCGATCTTGGTGTAGTCGCCCTCCTTGCTCGAGGCGAACAGGCGGGTCAGCCGCGTGTCGATGATCTCGCGGTTCATGCCCTCGCCGGTGTCGCTGACGCGGACCACGAGGGCGCCGCGGGCGGGGTCGTGCTCGAGGTCGACGTCGATCTGGGCGGCGCCGGCGTCGATGGCGTTCTGCACGAGCTCGCGGAGGAAGGCCCACGGATCGGCGAACTGATGCACGAGGGCGTCGAGAGCCTCGCCCACGCTCGTGATCGGCCCGGACATGCGAGCGGACATCGTACCCGCGATCGCGTGGCCCCGGCCGTCGATCACGGCGGGCCTGGTGACCCTGTGATCGCGGCCGCACGAGGCGAGGGCGTGAACGGGCGGCGCCGACGCCGGCGAGCGAGGAGGCGTCGGCGGCGAGGGGCGGCGGCGAGCGTCACGCGCCCACGAACGGCGGCGCGCTCGTCCGGCGGCTCAGGGGAACAGCACGGCGGCCCGGGCCTTGCGCATGGCCACCTCGGCCTCGAACAGCGCCTCGATGGTCTGGAAGGTCGGGCGGTCGACGCCGAGGAGGCGGGCGGCGCGGGCCACCAGCTCGCGCTCGCGTTGCGAGTACACGTCGGCGCTGGCGATCGTCATGACCTCGTAGAGCATGGCGCGGGCGGGCGCGCCGTCGCGGAAGCCCGCGAGCAGCTCGTCGAGCGAGAGGTCGCGCGGGTCGCCGGCGAGGGCGGCGTCGGTGAGCTCCTCGGGGGTGCCGCGCAGGCGGCCGAGGCTGCGCAGGGTCTCGCGCTCGACGGCGGAGAAGCCGTCGCTGGCGACGATCTTGTACAGCGCGGCGCTCCAGCGCTGCATGTCCTCGGGGCTCGACTGCACGGGCACGGCCCCGTAGAACATGCGGGCGAACACTGGATCCATCGCCGCGGATCGGAGCATACGCGTGCGCGGGGTGTCAACGGCGCGGGAGCGCCCGCACGGACGCGCCGCCCCGTGCAGCGCCGCGGCGACGGAGCGGACGCTCTTCGCTCGCGGGGGATCGACGTCGGCGGCGTCGGCAGCTCGGCGGGCGCGGCGGACCGACGAGCGACGCGCCGGGCGGGGAGGGATCGGCGGGACCGAAGGACCGGGCGAGCGCCGACAGGAGCGGCGCTGACGTCAGGGGTGTCCGATGGGACAGGTGATACGACCGCCGCGTCGGGGCCGGCGACCGCCGCGGGCGCCGGGCGACCGGCGGGGCGGACGACGGCCGCTGCGCACGCCGCAGCGCGGGCGGGCCGGGGCCGCGGGCGTCGCTGGTGGAGCCGCGGCTGCGGCGGCGGCGCGGCGGACACGGACGGGCGCGTGTACGCGGGCAGTGCGCAAACTCTGGTTGTACGGGCGGGAGGCCGCGGATGGCGGCCTGTTAGAGTCCCGGCGCGATCGCACCCGTATGACCGACCACGCCCGGTTCCTTCAACCCTCCGACACGTTCGTCCGCCGCCACGTCGGCCCTGGTCCCGAGGAGGTGGCGAAGATGCTGGCGGTGCTCGGGGTGCCGTCGCTGGACGCGTTGATCGAGGCGACGATCCCGGCGGCGATCAGCACGGCGCGGCCGCTGCAGTTCGGGCCCGAGGTGATCGCGGGGCGCGAGGCCGGCGAGCACGAGGTGCAGGCGGCGTTCGCCCGCATGGTCGGCGAGAACCAGGTGCTGCGCTCGCTGATCGGTATGGGCTACTACGCGGCGATCACCCCGCCGGTGATCCAGCGCAACATCCTCGAGAGCCCGGGCTGGTACACGCAGTACACGCCGTATCAGGCGGAGATCGCCCAGGGCCGGCTCGAGGCGCTGATCAACTACCAGACGATGGTGGCCGACCTGACCGGGCTGCCGCTGGCCAACGCGTCGCTGCTCGACGAGGGCACGGCGGCGGCCGAGGCGATGGCGATGTGCGTCAACCTGGCCGGCGGCAAGCGGCGGACCTTCGTGGTCTCGGCGAGCTGCCACCCGCAGACGATCGCGGTGGTGCAGACGCGGGCCGAGGCGATCGGCGTGACGATCGTGGTGGCCGAGGCGAAGGACATGGCGTTCGGGCCCGACGTGGCGGGCGTGCTGCTGCAGTACCCGGACACCTACGGGCGCCTGACCGACGAGGCGGCGACGATCGCGGCGGCGAGGGCGGCCGGGGCGATGGTGGTGATCGCCACCGACCTGCTGGCGCTGACGTTAATTAAACCGCCGGGCGAGCTCGGGGCGGACATCGCCGTCGGCTCGGCGCAGCGCTTCGGGGTGCCGCTCGGCTACGGCGGGCCGCACGCGGCGTTCCTGTCGACGCGCGACGAGCACAAGCGCATGCTGCCGGGGCGGGTGATCGGGGTGTCGCGCGACGCCCACGGCAAGCGGGCCTACCGCATGGCCATGCAGACGCGCGAGCAGCACATCCGCCGCGAGCGGGCGACGAGCAACATCTGCACGGCGCAGGTGCTGCTGGCCATCATGGCCGGCATGTACGCGGTCTACCACGGGCCCGAGGGGCTGCGGGCGATCGGCGCGCGGGTGCACGGGCTGACGCGCGCGCTGGCGGCGGGGCTGCGGCGGCTCGGGCACGACGTCGGCGAGGCGGCGTTCTTCGACACCCTGCGGGTCGGCCTGAAGGGGCGCACGGCGGAGCAGGTGCTGGCGCAGGCGCTGGCGCGCGGGTTCAACCTGCGGCCGATCGACGAGCGCACGCTCGGGGTCTCGCTCGACGAGCGCTCGACGCCGGCGGAGGTCGAGGCGCTGCTGGCGGCGTTCGGCGCGGACGGGCCGATGGTCGACGAGCTGGCGCGGGGGGCGGGGGTCGCGGTCGACCCGGCGTTCGCGCGCACGAGCGCCTACCTGACCCACCCGATCTTCCACATGTACCGCTGCGAGCACGACCTGCTGCGCTACATCCACCGCCTGCAGGCGCGCGACCTGTCGCTCACGTCGTCGATGATCTCGCTGGGCTCGTGCACGATGAAGCTCAACGCGACCTCGGAGATGCAGCCGATCTCGTGGCCGGAGCTGGCGGACATCCACCCGTTCGCGCCGCGCGAGCAGGCCCGCGGCTACGCGGCGATGTTCGCCTCGCTCGAGGCGATGCTGGCCGAGATCACCGGCTTCGCGGCGGTCTCGCTGCAGCCGAACGCGGGCTCGCAGGGCGAGTACGCCGGCCTGCTGGTGATCCGGGCGTACCACCGGGCGAACGGGCAGGGCCACCGCGACGTGTGCCTGATCCCGACGTCGGCGCACGGGACCAACCCGGCGTCGGCGGTGCTGGCCGGCTTCAAGGTGGTGCCGGTGGCCTGCGACGCGCAGGGCAACGTCGACCTCGGCGACCTGCAGGCCAAGGCGACCCTGCACGCGCCGGCGCTGGCGGCGTTGATGATCACCTACCCGTCGACGCACGGGGTGTTCGAGGCCCAGGTCCGCGAGATCTGCGAGACCGTGCACCGCCACGGCGGGCAGGTGTACATGGACGGCGCCAACATGAACGCGCAGGTCGGGCTGTGCCGGCCGGGCGAGTTCGGGGCCGACGTGTGCCACCTGAACCTGCACAAGACGTTCTGCATCCCGCACGGCGGCGGCGGCCCGGGCATGGGCCCGATCGGCGTGGCCAGGCACCTGGCGCCGTTCCTGCCCGGTCACCCGGTGGTGCGGTGCGGCGGGTCGCAGGCGATCGGGCCGGTGTCGGCGGCGCCGTGGGGCAGCGCGAGCATCCTCGCCATCTCGTACACGTACATCCTCATGATGGGCGCGGCCGGGCTGACGCACGCGACCAAGGTGGCGATCCTGAGCGCCAACTACATGGCGAAGCGGCTCGAGCGGCACTACCCGGTGCTGTACCGCGGGGCCGACGGGCGCTGCGCGCACGAGTTCATCCTCGACCTGCGGCCGCTGAAGGCCAGCGGGATCGAGGGCGAGGACGTGGCCAAGCGCCTGATGGACTACGGGTTCCACGCGCCGACGATGTCGTTCCCGGTCGCGGGCACGCTGATGGTCGAGCCGACGGAGAGCGAGCCGCTGGCCGAGCTCGACCGGTTCGTCGAGGCGATGATCGCGATCCGCGAGGAGATCCGGCGGGTCGAGGCGGGCGCGTGGCCGCGCGACAACAACCCGCTCAAGCACGCGCCGCACACCGCCGAGGTGGTCACGGCCGACGCCTGGGACCGCCCGTACAGCCGCACGCAGGCGGCGTTCCCGGCGCCGTGGCTGCGCGACCACAAGTTCTGGCCGCACGTGAGCCGCATCGACAACGCGTACGGCGACCGCAACCTGGTGTGCGCGTGCCCGCCGATGGAGTCGTACGCCGACGCGGCCGAGTGAACGCCGGTTTTCGCGGCCGCGCGGGCCGGGGCCGCGGGCGGCGGGGTAAGATCCGCCGCCGATGCCCAGTCTGCGGGTGCACGACGCGGACGGAGTCCGCGAATACCTGCTCGGCGACCGCACGATCCTCGGCCGCGACCGGGCGTGTGACATCTGCCTGCCGAGCATGGGCGTCGGCCGCCGGCACGCGGCGATCGAGCGGCGCGGGCAGGACTACGTGCTGCTCGACAGCGGGCCGGGCAACGGCATCGAGGTCGACGGGCTGCCGATCTCGCGGCACACGCTGCGCCCCGGCGACCGCGTCCGCATGTACGACGTGACGTGCGAGTTCCTGGCCGAGCCGGCGCTCGACCCGGCGGGCGTCGACCGGGCGCCGACGCCGGTGATCGTGCGCATCGAGGCCGACGGGCGCATCGAGGAGCAGACGATCACCGGCGACACGCTGGTCGGCGACTACACGTTCGCGGGCCTGCAGATCGGCGGGGGGATCCGTCGGCACGCGCGCCTGATCGCGGTCGCGGGCTCGTTCTGGATCGAGGCGCTCGACGGGACCATGCGGGTCGCCGGCGCGGAGCAGGCGCGCGTGCGCCTCGAGGAGGGCGTGGTGGTCGAGCTCGGCGAGGTGCGCCTGCAGGTCCGCCGCCGCGGCGTGGCGCGCCTGCGGGTCTACGAGGGCGACGACCCGCACGCGTTCCGCGACCACCGCCTCGGCGCGAGCACGCGGATCGGCACGCGCCGGGTCAACGACATCGTGCTCGGCGACCCGCGGGTGACCCGCGAGCACTGCGTCATCATGCTCGCGGGCGAGACCTACACGATCCGCGACCTGCAGAGCACCAACGGGGTGCTCGTCAACGGCGAGCGCGTCGACACGCGGGCGCTGCGGCACGGCGACCGCGTGGTGCTCGGGCAGACGACGTGCGTGTTCCTCGACGACCCCGACGAGCCGCCGCCGGGGCTGCTGGCCCTGCAGGACGCGTGCGCCCGCGCGAGCTGGCCGGCGCCGCCGATCCCCGAGGTGTTCGCGCCGCTGTTCCAGACGTTCGCGCCGTGGTGGTTCGGCACGCGGCGCACCCGCGGGCTGTATCAGTACGGGGCCCAGCTGATCGCCGAGGCCGACGACCCGACGGTCCGCGACTACTGCATCGTCGGCCACGCGGGGCACGGGGTGAACTCGCAGGCGCTGCACTACTTCGTGCGCCTGGGGCCGCTGCTGCTGGTGCTCGAGATCGGGGCCGGCGGGGCGAGCACGGACCCGCAGGAGGCCGCCGGCGACGCGCGCGAGGCGTTCGCGGCGGCGGCGACGCTGCTGGCGGCCGCGCCGGCGCTCGCCCGGCGCGGGGTGCCGGGCGCGGGGCTGCGGGTGGCGGTGTCGACGATGCGCACGTCGACGTGGCGGGCCGGGGCCGAGGGCGGCGCGGGCGAGTGGCGCGCGGTGCTGCAGGCGGCGCTCGCCTACGCGGCGGCCGGGTCGCCGTTCGTGCCGGCGCCGGCGCGGCCGACCGAGGAGGTCGCGGTGGCCCGCGGCGCGCGCCCGCCGGTGAGCGAGGCGGTCGGGCGCGTGCGGGTCTACCTGCCGGGCGCGGAGCCGGCGGAGCACGCGATCGGCGACGAGGTGGTGATCGGCCGCCACAGCTCGTGCGAGGTCCAGGTCGGGCTCGGCTGGGTGTCGCGCCGGCACTGCCGGGTGTTCATGCTCGAGGGGTACTGCTGGGTCGAGGACCTCGGCTCGGCCCAGGGCACGCGCGTGGAGGGGCAGACGATCCGCGGGCCGTGCCTGCTGTCGCACGGGGCGCGGGTGTCGTTCGGCGACGTCGAGGTGGTGTACTGCGAGGCGGGGCAGGCCTCGCCGCCGCGGATCGTCCGGCGCTGAGCGCTCGCGGGTTCGTGGCGTGCGGCGGGCGTCGCCGTCGCCGGACGGAGCCGTCGGGCGAGGGCCCGCGCGAGGCGCGGCGCGCTGGAGGTAGGGGCGCGTTCGCCTCGCCAAAATGGCACGCGGCGGCGCGGGCGGGGCGTCATTCGGACAGGTCGCGCCGCGGGCGAGACAGGCTGGCGACGGAACCATTCGCGATTGTCGCGGGAACGCGGCTTGCTCCCCCGCGGCGGTCATGCGGGCCGCCGAGTCGATGTTCAACCGGGCCTACGTGGGGTTCAAGGTGCTCGGGGTGGCGACGTGCGCGGCGCTGTCGGCGTCGGCGCTGACGACCTGGGTGAGCATGTCGGCCTTGACCGCACTCGAGGGCGCGGGCGCGGCGCTCGCGGGCGAGGACGGCGAGCAGGCCGAGGCCGACGTCGAGGGCGACGACGAGCCGGTGGCGGCGAGCGCGGTCGGGCCGGCGAAGTTCGACGGGGCGGCGCGGGTCGAGGGCATCGCCCGGCGCAACCCGTTCTGTCCCGCGTGCGCCAAGGCCGAGCCGAAGCCGACGGAGGCGAGGGCGCCGCTGGTGGCGGACGCGGGCGCGCCGTCGTCGGCCGACCTCGCGAGCGCACGGCCGTGCACGCTGCCGCTGCGGCTGGTGGCGACGATGGAGGCGGGGCTCGCGTCGTGGGCGACGATCCGCGACGCGGAGACCGGCGGGGTCGGGCCGTTCGGGCCGGAGGAGTTCGTGCGCCCGGGCGTGCCGCTGGTCAGCGTCGAGCGCACGCGGGTGTACCTGCGCAACCAGGGGGCGCTCGAGGTGCTCGAGCTCGGCGTGGAGCCGCCGCCGCCGCAGGCGGCCAGGCCGGCGCCCGCGAAGGTCAAGGAGCCCGAGAAGGCCAGCGCGGGCCGCGGGCTGCCGGGCCAGGCCGACGCGATCAAGTGCGACTCGGAGCACGCGTGCACGATCTCGCGGGAGTTCGTCGACTCGCTGTTCGGCAACCCGGCCAAGCTGATGAGCCAGGCCCGCGTCGCGCCGTCGGTCCGCGACGGCGAGACCCGCGGCTTCGAGTTCCGCGGGGTCAAGAAGGACAGCCTGCCGCAGGCGCTCGGCATCACCAACGGCGACGTCGTCACCTCGGTCAACGGCAACAGCCTGCAGTCGATCGATCAGGTGATGGGGCTGGTGACCAAGCTGCGGCGCGCGAGCAACCTGTCGATCACGATCGAGCGCAAGGGCGTGACGGTCAACAAGGAGTTCGAGATCCGCTGAGTCAGAGCGCGCAGTAGTCGGGGAAGCCGCCCGGCAGGCCGCTGGCGTAGGGCGAGGGCGTGGCGCCGAACGGGTGGTCGTGGAAGAACCGCCACACGCTCTCCTGCGCGGCGCCCTGGGGGATGCTGTGGCCCATGCCGTGGTCGCAGAGGAAGCCGAAGCCGCCCTTGTCCTCGATGGCGCTCAAATAATTCTCGCTGGCCATCTGGAAGCTGATGACGACCACGTCGTCGGGGCCGCCGTGGAAGATCATGGCGGAGGTCGGGTTGCCGGGGTCCTGGTCCGGCGGGGTCGAGATGAAGCCGCCGGAGTAGGGCGCGGCGCTGGCGACGTAGCCCGAGCGGCGGAAGCTCATCTGCGCGGTCTGCAGGCCGCCGGCGCTCATGCCGGCGGTGTGCACGTGGGTGGTGTCGACGCCGAGCTGCTCGATCGCGCAGGCGAGCACCTCGTCGGCGAGGATCAGGTCGTCCTCGCGGCTGCCGAGCACGAGGAACCACGGGAACTGCCCGGCCTCGGGGTCGTGGTGCGGCGCGGCGATGATGCCGCCCTGGGCGACGACCTGATCGACGTAGCTCGCGCCGAGGCCGTAGGTGGCCTCCTGCGGCTGGCTGCCGGTGCCGTGCCAGTAGAACACGAGCGGGCCGTCCTGCTCGGCGGCGGCGTCGGACAGCCACAGCCGGACCTTGCGCGGGGCGATGCCGGCGGGCGCGAACTCGACGTCGCCGTCGACGAGCTCGGGGCACACGCCGGTCGGGGTCGGCAGCAGGGTCGGCTGGACCGGCTCGCCGCCGCCGGTGGTCGGGTCGGCGGTGGTCGCGTCGTCGGTGGTCGCGTCGTCGGTGGTCATGTCGCCGCTGTCCTCGCCGGTGCCGGGCCCGGCGTCGCCGGTGGTCGCGGGGTCGGTCGCGGGGGCGGTCTGCGCGGGCTCGGAGGTCGACTCGGCGGCGGTCGTGCTCGCGTCGCCGGCGTCGGAGCCGTCGGGGGCGGTGCAGGCGAGCGCGCAGGCGAGGGCCGACGCGGGGGCGAGGCGGAGACCGGACAGCATGCGCGCATCGTACTGCGCGGGTCGGCGGGCACGCGGGGCGCGGCGCGTGTGGACGCGCGGGGTCAGGAGGGATCGGCGGCGTCGTCCTTGTTGGCGGCGATCCACTCGTGGATGCCCTTCTTCCAGGCGGTGATCGACATGGTGGTGGTCTCGAGCAGCGCCTTCGACTCGGCGAGCTCGGCGAGGCGCTTCTCGAGGGCGTCGCGGCCGAGCTGCAGGCGGCGGCGCACGGTGCCGCGGGGGAGTCCGAGGATCTCGGCGATCTCGTCGCACGAGACGCCCTCCCAGTAGTTGAGCTCGATGATCACCTGGTACTCGATCTTGATCCGGCGCAGGGCCTTCATGAGCAGGCGGCGTTCGTCGCCGAGCTGCAGCAGGTACTCGGGGTCGGGCTCGACCGAGGCGAGGGTGAGGCCGGGCCGGTCGTCGCCGCCGTGGTCCTCGGGGCCGGCGAGGCCGAGCAGCGGGGCGCTGCGCTGCTTGCGGAAGTGGTGGGTCATCTTGAAGAAGGCCACGCCGAGCAGCCAGCTGCGCACGCTGTTGGTGATGGTCGGCGGGCTCTTGCCCTCGATGCAGGCGACGAACGTCTGCTGCACGAGGTCGGGGATCTCGTCCTTGTCGCGGACGTTGCGGCGCAGCAGGTTGGTGACGGCGGTCTTGTGGCGCGCGAACAGCTCATGGCCGGCGCCGGCGTCGCCGCGGCGCCAGGCGAGGAGGAGGTCGTAGTCGGTCGGCGGGCTGGTGGTCATGGCAGGAACTCGACGAACAGGGCGGTGATGTTGTCCTCGCCGCCGCAGGCGTTGGCGTGGCGGATGGCGGCGGGGGCGGCGTCGTGGAGGTGGCCGGAGAACAGGTCGGTGGTGCGGCTGTCGGCGTCGTCGAGGTAGCCGTGGAGGCCGTCGGAGCACAGCAGCAGGCGGTCGCCGACGGTGACCGGGACGGCGAGGATGTCGACGTCGACGAACTCGCGCAGGCCGACCGCGCGGGTGATCAGGTGCTTGCCGGTGTTGCCCTTCTTGCGCGCCTCCTCGGCGGTGATGAGGCCCTGCTGGATCTGCAGGTTGTGCCAGGTGTGGTCCTCGGTGAGCTGGGAGACGGCGCCCTCGCGGACGAGGTAGACGCGCGAGTCGCCGACCTGGCCGACCACCACGAGGTCGCCGGCGACCAGCACGACGCTGGCGGTGGTGCTCATGCCGCGGTGCTCGGGGTCGACCTGGCCCATGCCGTGGACCATGTAGCAGGCGTTCTGCACGGCGCTGCGCACGAGGGCGCCGAGGCGGGCGACGGTGTCCGCGGTGCGCTGGGTCGGGGCGCCGGCGGCCGCCTGCACGACCGCGTGCTGGCCCTTCACCCAGTCCCAGATGAGCTCGACGGTCTCCTCGCTGGCGAGGTCGCCGCGGGCGCGGCCGCCGACGCCGTCGCACACGACGAACAGGCCGAGGCGGTCGTCGGCGAGCCAGGCGTCCTCGTTGCGTTTGCGTTTGCGGCCGGCGTCGGTGTGCCCGAAGTGGCGGGTGCGCATGACCGGGGACGATACCACCGTGTGCACGTGCACGCGCGCTTTCGTGGGGCGGGGCGGCGCGGCGCGCGTCAGTCGGCGGCGAACGGGTCGGGGGCGGCCACCGGGGGCTCGTCCGGGACGGCGGCGGACAGGTCGAGGCGGGCGGCGTGGAGGTGCAGGCGGGTCGACGGCGGGCCGCCGTAGAGGACGTCGCCGACGATCGGCAGGCCGAGGTGGGCGAGGTGCACGCGGGCCTGGTGGCGCCGTCCGGTGTGCAGCACGAGCTCGCAGCGGGCGCGCTCGGCGACGAGGCGGCGCGGGCGGCCGACGGTGGTGCGGCTGGGCTGGCCGTCGGGGCGCACGGCCACGCGCCCGGGGCGATCGCCGCGGCCGAGGGGGGCGGTGACCTCGAGCTCGTCGCCGTGCGGGCGCAGGTGCGGGGCCGGCGGCGGGGGCCACAGGTGGTCTTCGGGACAGGTCACTTCGGCCAGGTAGTGCTTGACGACGAGGCCGGCGGTGAAGCCGGCGCGGGCCGCCGCGTGGGCGGCGGGGTCGCGGGCGAACGCGAGCACGCCCGAGGTGCCGTGGTCGAGGCGGTGCACGGCGCCGCCCTCGCGCGGGTCGCCGGCGGCGCGGCACTCGGGGTGGGCGGCGACGACGGCGTCGGCGAGGGCGGGCGGGTCGTCGGGGCGCAGGCGGTGGGTGTGCACGCCGGCGGGCTTGTCGACGTAGACGAACCGCGGGGTGACGGCGAGCACGACGAGCGGCGGGAGGGCGAGGTCGACGGAGGCGAGGCTGAGCTCGAGGCGCTCGCCGGCGGCGACGCGGTGCGCGGGCGGGGCGGTGCGGCCGTCGACGCGGAGGCGGCCGGCGAGCGCGAGGTCGCGGGCGACGCGGCGCGAGAGGCCCGGGAGGCGCCGTCCGAGCACGACGTCGGCGCGCTCGCCGGCGTCGTCGGCGGTGACGACGAGGGCGAGGGGGGCGTCGGGGGCGGCGGACACGGGCAGTCTCGGAGGCGACGGGGCGAGGGGCTGTCCGCGAGGACAGATCGATACGCAATTAAAGTTAATTGTCTTCGAGGAGGAGGGTCGGGACGGTGGTGCCGGGCAGGGCGGGGCCTGTCCCGGGGGACAGGAAGGCGAGGGCGTTGTGGCCGGCGATCGAGCGCAGGGCGCCGGACGTCTGGCTCGGCAGCGGGGTGGCGTGCTCGCCCTCGACGCGGACGCGGACCACGTGGGTGCGGCGGGCGTCGCGGGCGACGGGGGCGGCGAGCAGGCAGTCGCGCGGGGTGCGGGTGAGGTCGGGGTGGCCGAGCCAGCGGCGGACGGCGAGGCGGACGAACAGCTCGCAGGCGACGTGGGCGCTGGCGGGGTTGCCGGGCAGGGCGAACACGGGCACGCGGCGCTCGCCGTCGCGGAGCACGGCGAGGGTGGTCGGGCGGCCGGGGCGCATGCGGACGCGGCGGAACACCAGCTCGGCGCCGCGGGCGACCAGGGTCGGGAGCACGAGGTCGTGGTCGCCGACGGAGATGCCGCCGCAGGTGACGATGATGTCGGCCGCGGGCGCGCTCGACGTCGGGGCGAGGGCGCGGTCGATCGCGGCCTGGAGCTCGCCGGGGCGGTCGACGACGATGCCGAGGTCGACGACGTCGGCGCCGGCCTGGCGCAGCTGGCAGGCGAGCATGAGGCCGTTGCTGTCGACGATCTGCCCGCGCCCCGGCCAGTGGCCCACGGGCACCAGCTCGTCGCCGGTCGACAGCAGGGCGACGCGCGGCGGGCGGTGCACGGGCGCGCTGGTGTGGCCGCAGCCGGCGAGCAGGGCGAGCTCGCCGGGGCCGAGCACGGCGCCGGCGGCCAGCAGGGGCGCGCCCTCGGCGACGTCGCTGCCGGCGGCGCGGGTGAAGTGGCCGGCGGCGAGCGGGCCGGCGGCGACGAGGTCGATCTCGAGGCTGTCCCCGAGGACATGCGCGTCCTCCTGGGCGATCACCAGGTCGGCGCCGGGCGGGAGCAGGGCGCCGGTGAAGATGCGGGCGGCGTGGCCGGGCGCGAGCGGGACGTCGAGCGGGTGACCGGCGGCGCTCTCGCCGGCGCGGCGCAGGCCGACGCGCGTGCCGTGGCCGCCGAGGTCGGCGAGGCGCACGGCCCAGCCGTCCATGGTCGAGACGTCGCCGGCGGGCAGCGACCAGCGGGACCGCAGGTCGGCGGCGAGGACCCGGCCGAGCGCGTCGGCGAGGGCGAGCGAGGCGGCGGGCGCGGGGGCGGTGTGGGCCAGCACGGCGCCCTGGGCGTCGGCGATGTCGAGCTCGAGGTCGGCCATGCGGTCGGCGAAGCTAACACGGATGCGGCGGGCTCACGGGGTCAGGACTCGGGCGCGCGACGAGGACTCAGGCGCGCTGCAGCGACCGCCAGGCGCGCGTGAGGGCGGCGGCGGCGGTGCGCACGGCGGGCTCGTCGCTGCTGCGGCCGAGGGTCAGGCGCACAGTGCCGAGGGCCTCGGCGGGCGGCACGCCCATGGCGACGATCGCGGCGGGTGGTTCGTCGTGGCCGTCGTGGCAGGCCGAGCCGGTCGAGGCGGCGAGCTCGGGGGCGGCGGCGAGGACGTCGGGGCCGCGTACGCCGGGGAAGCGCACGCTGAGGGTGTTGGGCAGGCAGTGCTCGGGCCCGCCGCTGCGCGCGAGGCCGCGGACGTCGGCGTGGAGCAGCGACCACAGCAGCTCGCGGAGGTGGAGGAGGCGCCGCGCGAGCGCGTCGAGGTCGCGGGCCGCGAGCTCGCAGGCGACGCCGAGGCCGACGATCGACGCGACGTTCTCGGTGCCGGGACGCAGGCCGCGCTCGTGGCCGGCGCCGAGGGTGAAGGGGAGCACGCGCGTGCCCTGCCTGACGTACAGCGCGCCCACGCCCTTGGGGGCGTAGAGCTTGTGGCCGGCGAGCGAGAGCAGGTCGACGTCGAGGGCGCGCACGTCGACGGCGAGCTTGCCGAGCGACTGGGCGGCGTCGGTGTGCACGACGGCGCCGACGGCGTGGGCGAGCCCGGCGAGCGCGGCGATCGGCTGGATCACGCCGGTCTCGTTGTGGGCGTGGATGACTGTGAGCAGGGCGGTGTCGTCGGTGAGCGCGTGGCGGGCGACGTCGAGGTCGACGAGGCCGCGGGCGTCGACGGGCACGCGCGTGCAGGTGCGGGCCTGGCCTTCGAGCCAGGCGCACGGGGCCGCGGTGGCCGGGTGCTCGACCGCGGTGGTGACGATGCGCGGGCGCCCGGGGCGGGCGGCCGCGACGCCGCGGATGGCGAGGTTGTTGGCCTCGGTGCCGCCGGAGGTGAACACGACCTCGTCGGGGTCCGCGGCGATCAGGGCGGCGACCTGGGCGCGCGCGCGGTCGACGGCCGCGCGCGCGCGCCGGCCGTGGACGTGGCCGCTCGAGGGGTTGCCGAAGTGCACGCGCAGGTACGGCTGCATGGCGTCGACGACCTCGGGCAGCAGCGGGGTGGTCGCGTTGTGGTCGAGGTAGATCGGGTCGTCGGCCATGGCCGCGAGGGTACCCTCAGGGGTCGGGCGCGAGGT
The DNA here is from genome assembly GCA_016793465.1 of Myxococcales bacterium. The sequence continues at coordinate 256,757 of JAEUJW010000008.1, read as the reverse complement.
AGCGGCGGCACAGACGCGAGAGCTCGCGGACCAGGGCGCCGTCGGCGAGGATCTCGGGGCGTTCGAAGATCGCGGCGTGCACGGCGGCCTCGAGCGCGCTGCCGAGGATGAGGGCGGCGAGCGCGGGCTCGCGGCCGGGCGGGAGCTCGCCGCGGCGCTCGGCCAGGAGGTCGCGCAGGAGGGCCCGGCCCTCGCCGGCGATCGCCCGGACCTTGGGGTGCTGGCCGAGGCCGGGGGTGTAGGTGAGCATCCAGCGGTAGAGCGCGGGGTGACGGGCGTGGCGGGCGACGAGCACGGCGACGGCGTGGTCGATCGCCTCGCCGAGCGGGAGCGGGCGGCTGTCGGCGAGGGCCACGCGCACGGCCTCGAGGTCGCGGCGGGCCTCGCGTTCGATGAGGGCGGCGAGCAGGGCCTCCTTGCCGGGGAAGTACTGGTACAGCGAGCCGACGCTGACGCCGGCGAGCTCGGCGATGCGGTTGGTGGTTGCGCGATCGAGGCCGACCTGATCGACGATGCGAGCCGTGGCCTCGAGGATGGCGTCGATCGTGAAGCGGGATCGCTGTTGTTTCGCGGACTTGCGGGGCTCGTGCGGCATGCGGGAACGCGAGTTTCGCGGGGCGGGGGCCCGGAGCATAACCACGGCCGGGAGACACGACGATGGTGATGCGACGAGTGCTGGTGGTCGGCGGGGGTATCGGCGGGCTGGTGCTGGCGCGGGCGCTGGCGCGGCTCGGCGCGGAGGTGGACGTGGTCGAGCGCTCGCCGCAATTGCGGGCGCCGGGGGCGGGGATCAGCCTCGGCGCCAACGCCATGCGGGCGCTCGACGCGGTCGGCGTGGGGGCGAGCGTGGCGGCGCGGGGGCAGGCGCTCGGGGCCGCGGCGATCACCGACGCCCGCGGGCGCACGCTGTCGGCGGCGGACATCGCGGCGATCACCGAGAAGTACGGCAGCGCGTACGCGTTCGAGCGCGGGGCGCTGCACGCGGCCCTGGCCGAGGGGCTGGCCGCGCTGCCGGGCGTGGCGATCCGCTGCGGGGTCTCGCCGACCGCGCTGCGCGAGGCGGACGACGGCGTGGCGGTCGCGACGAGCGATGGCGTCGAGCGCCGCTACCACGCGGTGATCGGGGCCGACGGGCTGCGCTCGCAGGTGCGGCGCCTGTGGTTCGGCGAGCAGGCGCCGGAGTACGCCGGCTACACCTGCTGGCGCTGGGTCGGGGCGGTCGCGGGCGAGCCGGTGGCGACGGTCGAGATGTGGGGCCGCGGGCTGCGGGTCGGGCTGGTGCCGCTCGCGGGCGGGCAGGTCTACGCGTTCTTCGTGGCCAACGCGCCGGCGGGCACGCCGGGCGACCCGTCGCAGGGCACGGCGGGGCACGTGCGGCGGCGCTTCGCGGGCTTCGGCGGGGCGGCGCCGCGGGTGCTCGCGGCGCTCGGCGACGACGGGGCCGCGCTGCTGCACCACGACATCGAGGAGATCGAGGTCGCGTCGTGGTGCCGCGGGCGGGTGGCGCTGCTCGGCGACGCGGCCCACGCGATGACGCCGAACTTCGGGCAAGGCGCGGCGATGGCGATCGAGGACGCGGTGGTGCTGGCGCGCGAGCTGGTGGCCCACGACGACGCGGCGGCGGGGCTGCGGGCCTACGAGGCGCGGCGGCGGCCGCGGGTGGAGGACATCCAGCGCGGCGCGCGGCGGCTCGGCAAGGTGGCGCAGTGGCAGTCGCCGGTGGCGACGTGGGCCCGCGACCTGGCGGTGCGCTGCATGCCCGTGGCGAGCGCACGCCGGGCGCTCGAGGCGATCGTGGCCCACGTGCCGTGAGCGCGCGGGACGAGGCGCGCCGGTTCGCGGGCACCTCGGCGGTCGCGGCGATCAGCCGCGCCAGTGTTGGGTCTCGAAGCGCGTGTGTCGGCGGCGATCGCCGTCGGTCGCCGGGATCAGCCGCGCCGGCCCGGGGTCGCGAGGTGCGGCGTGTCGGCGGCGATCGCCGTCGGTCGCGGCGATCAGCCGCGCCAGTGCGGGGGCTGGGTCTTGTCGGCGTAGGGCAGGGTCTCGAAGCGCTGCACGTAGGCGGCGATCGCCGGCGGGAAGCGGCGGCGCAGGGCGACCTCGGGCACGCGGTCCTCGACGCGCTGGACCAGGCGGATGTACGGGTAGATCGTGAAGTCGGCGAGCGAGGGGGCGTTGCCGCCGAACCACTCGCGCTCGAGGTAGGGGGCGAAGCGCTCGAGCTCGGCGATCACCGCGTCGCCGGCGGCGGCGATGCGGGCCGGGTCGCGCTCGGCGGGCGGGCAGAACAGGGTCGCGCGCATGAGCTCGCGCTGGGCCGGGAACAGGTAGTTGTCGGCCTCGGCGATCAGGCGGCGCTGGACGCCGCGGGCCTGGGGGTCGTGCGGGAGCAGCGGGCGCTCGGGGTAGGCGTCCTCGAGGTACTCGACGATCGCGTTCGACTCGTAGAGGACGTAGGCGCCGTCGACGAGCGTGGGGACCTTGCCGCGCGGGTTGAGGGCGATGTACTCGGGGGAGCGGGTGTCGCCGCGATCGAAGCTGACGACGCGCAGCTCGTAGGGCAGCTGTTTGTGCTCGAGCGCGAGCCAGACGCGCCAGGCGAACGGGGAGCCGGAGCCGTAGTGGAGGGTGATGGCCATGGCGGCGACGTTACCGCAGGCCGGGCGCGGTCTGACGCGGCCCGCGCTGCACGACCATCTGCACGGCGCGGCGCGGGCCGGTCGAGTCGTTCGCGCGGCCGGAGTGCCACACGTGGCCGTTTAGTAGCAGCAGGCTGCCGGCGGGGGCGGTGAGGACCAGCTCGTCGGGGTGCCGGGCGTGCGGCTGGGCGAGGGCGCGGGGGATCTGTCGGTGGAGCCGGTGGGTGCCGGGCACGAGGCGGGTGGCGCCGTTGTCGGCGGTGAAGTCGTCGAGCGGCCAGAGGGCGGTGAGGATCACGGTCGGGGCGCCGGGCGGGCGCGCGGGCCAGTCGGCGTGCAGGCCCTGCTGGCCGTGGCCGGGGCGGGGGTTGCGGCCGTGCACGTCGCGCACGTGGAACTCGGGGCCGAGCAGGTGGGCGGCGGCGGCGAGCACGTGCGGGTGATCGGCGAGCGCGTACCACTCGTCGGCGGCGGGGGTGGCGGCGGTGATGCGGACGTGCTCGGTGCCGCTGTCGTCGGCGGCTGCGGCGAAGGCGAGGCGCAGGCGCGCGACGCGGGCGGGGCCGAGGGCGCCGGGCACGACGAGGTAGCCGCGGGCGTCGAGGCTTGCGAGGTCGAGGGCCATGCGAGAGGGTGACGGGCGCACGCGGCGTGAGGTCAAGGCCGCAGATCGAGGCTGTCCGGAGGGACAGGTCAGCCGGCGCCCTTGCGCTTGCCGGGCTTGGCCGGGCGGGGGCGCTCGGCGGGCTTGCGGGTCCAGCCGCGCTTGCCGGGCAGCTTGCTGGTGTTGTCGGTCGAGGCGCCGAGCTCGTCGGCGGGCGGGGCGGCGCCGGGCTCGGCGTCGCTGTCCTCGGCGGCGGGCTTGTCGGCCTCGTCGGAGCTCGGCAGCGGCTCGTCGGGGGCGGGCGCGCCGGGGGTCCTCGGCGGGGGCGCGTCGACGGTGCCGCGCTCGTGGGCCTTGTCGACGTAGACGACGAGCAGGCTGCCGGGGGCGGGCTTCTGGTCGCGCGGGATGGCGTTGATGCGGGCGAGGTCGCCGTCGCTGAGGTCGAACTTCTTGCCGATCTTGGTGAGGTCGTCGCCCTTGCGCACGCGGTAGCCGCGGCGGGCGAGGCCCCGCTCGCGCAGCGAGGACTCGATGTGCTCGCGCGAGCCGCGGACGACGAGCTCGACGTCGCCGGCCTCGTAGAGGTCGACGCGGGCGGCGAGGGCGTCGAAGCCGCGGGGGACCAGGAGCTGCAGGAATTGGCCGGGCTGCAGGCGGGCCTGCGGGTCGAGGTCGTTCCACCGCACGACGCTGTCCCAGGCCAGCGCGAAGGCCTCGCTGAGGCCGCGCGGGGTGGTCGCGCGGGTGACCTCGAAGAACACGAGGCGCTGGTCGGGGCCGGCGACGAGGCGGGGCACGGCGACGCGGGGCCGCGGGCGGGCGGGCTCGCCGCGGGCGCCGCGGGCGGGCACGAGGAGGGTGACGCCGCGCTCGAGCTCGGCGCCGTCGTCGAGCTCGTTGAGCTTGCGGAGGTTCTGCTCGCTGGTGCCGTAGCGCTGGGCGATGCGCGCGAGGGTCTCGCCGTAGCGGACGCTGTGCGGCTGGAGGTCGCCCGACTCGCCGGCGAGGCGGGTGGCGCCGCGCTCGTAGACGGCGACCTTGGCCCGCGGGATGCGGACCTCGGTGACGCGGCCCGGCGGGGTGCGCTTGCGGACGAGGTGGGCGTTGAGCTCCTCGATCAGCGCGGGGTCCTCGCCGATCAGCCTGGCGACGGCGGCGAGCGAGGTGGCCGGCGGGACCTCGACCATGGCCCAGTGCACCGGCGGCAGCGCGCCCGAGAGGTCGCCGCCGACGCCGAAGGCGCCGCGGTTGCGGCCGATCAGCGCGGCGGCGATGATCTTCGGGATGTACAGGGTGGTCGCGTGCGGCAGCCCGCTCTCGAGCTCGCACAGGGCCCAGAAGTTGTTGGTGTTGGAGCGCGAGAGGCTGGTCATGACGAGCGCGGGGCCGCCGTTGTAGGCGGCGAGCGCCATCTCCCACGAGCCGAAGCGGGTCCGCAGGTCCTTCAGGTAGGTGGCGGCGGCCCAGGCGGCGCGCTCGATGTCGTGGCGCTCGTCGACCCAGTAGCTGCGCTCGAGGCCGTAGACGCGGCCGGTGCCCTCCATGAACTGCCACATGCCGGCGGCGCCGACCCGCGAGCGGACCCGCGGGTTGAAGCCGCTCTCGGCCATGGCCACGAACACGAGGTCCTCGGGCACGCCGGCCTCCTTCAAGATCGGGCGCAGCAGGTGCTCGTAGCGGTTCATGCGGCGCAGCCAGCCGCGGATCAGGGCCTGACCCTTGGGGTCGTCGCGGAAGTACTTCAAATAGGCGACGGTCTGGTGGTTCCAGCGGACCGGGAGGTCGGGCAGGGTCAGCGCGGCCATCCACGCCTCCGGCGGCTGGGCGACGATGGTCGGCCGCGGGTCGGCCGCGAAGGCCTGACGCTCGAAGCGGGCCAGCTCGGCGCGCCCCTCCTCGTCGGGATCGACGGGCCGGGCCACGAAGTTCTCGTGGATGGTGGCGCCGTCGGGCCGCCCGCCGCGCACGGTGTCTCGCCCGTCCGCCGAGACGAGCAGCGGCCCCACCCGCTCGCGCCGCTCCCCGCCCGCGGGCGCGGTGGGGGCAGGCGCCGCGGCAGCGGGGGCCGCGGACAGCAGGATCAGCGCTGCGAGCCCGAATACGCGGCCGAAACGGCCGCTGCGCGGGTCTCGGGGTTCGCGGCGACGGCGCAGGGTGGCAAACATCCCGGCCGACGCTAGCAAAGCGCGGCCCGAAGGACTACCTTTCGGCCATGCTTCTGGGCGTGCTCGGGACCCTCGAGGTCGTCATCATCATCGTCGTCATCCTGCTGATCTTCGGGCCGTCCAAGCTCCCGCAGCTCGGCGAGGGGATCGGCAAGATGCTGCGAGGGTTCCGCAAAGAGATGAAGCAGATCGAGACCGACAAGCGAGAAGAAGACCGCCGCGGCGAGATCGATGTGACGCCGAAGGGCGAAGAGAAGAAGTACTCGGGCCCGGGCTGAGGCCGCGAGGGGTGAGCCGTCAGGGCGCGTGAGTGCGGGGCGCGGGATCGCCCGGCGGTCGCGGTGGGCGATCGGCCGGGCGACAGGTCGTCGAGAGGTCGACGCGAGCCCGCGGCGGTGGGGCGGTCACTGCAGCGGGAACGGGGTCAGGAAGAAGTCTTTGAAGTCGGGGTGGGTGGGGGCGTGGCAGCCGGTGCAGGTCGGGTCGCCGAAGGCGTCGCCGAAGGTGCTGCCGTTGTAGCTCTCGTACCAGTACCAGCCGTCGCCGTCGTCGACCATGGTGCTGTTGTCGAAGTCCTTGATCATGACCGACCAGCCGCGCACGTCGGCGACGTCGCCGTAGAGCTCCTTGACGGCGGCGGCGCCCCTGGGGTGGACGGCGCTGCCGGCCTCGAGCGAGTCGAACAGGGCCGCGTTGACGTAGGTGCGCACGCTGCCGAAGTGCGGGCCGGTCGAGGCGTGCGGGCCGGACTCGGCGGGCCAGGTCCTGTACGCGCCGGCGGTGAGCCAGGCCGCGAGGGCCTCCTCGTCGGTGGGCGGGTCCTCGGCGGGCTCGCCGGTGGTCGGAGGCTCGCCGGTGTCCGACGTCGCGGAGGATGTTTCGGGAGCGTCGGTGTCCCCGGCGTCGCCGCCGCAGGCGAGGGGCAGGAGGGCGAGGGCGAGGGCGAGGCGCGTGAGCATGGGTCGGGCCAACGCGCGCGGGCGCGGGGTGTTACGCGGGGCGAGTCGTTCGGCGTCGAGCAGGCAGGGCGGGATTTATGAAAGGCGGATCGTCGATGGTCGGTATCGAGGACGCGCGGCGGGTCCTGCGGTGGGCGTCGTCTCGAGGCGCCGGCGTCGATGCTGCCGCGCGGGTGGTGAGCGGCGAGCACGGGGTGGGCGCTCGCACGAACGGCGGCGGCGGAGCGGGGCGTCAGATGCCGTCGCGGCGGCCCTTGCCGAAGTGCCAGGCGACGTTGAGGCCGACCTCGAGGATCGGGCTCGGGCTCTTGAAGCCGAGCACGTGGGCCACGCCGCCCTCGAGGTGGCCGCCGAGCGACCAGCGCTTGCTCAGCTTGCCGAGCACGACCACGCCGCCCATGGCCCAGCCGGCGAGGCGGTGCTCGCGGAGGGTGAGGCCGATGTCCTCGCGCTGGCGCACGGCGCCGAGGCCGAAGCCGACGCGCAGCGAGAACAGGCCCACGAGTTTCTTCGAGCCGCCGCCGATCAGCAGGTCGCCCTCGGGGCCGAACTCGTGGAGGGTGACGGTGCTGGCGGTGGGGGGCTCGTACTGGTGGCGCAGGCCGCGGTAGTGCAGGCGCGGGCCGCCGCCGATGTAGCCGCGCTGCCGCTTGCCGAAGCGCTGCGAGGCGAACACGCCGAGGCCGACGTGGCCGCCGTGGTAGGGGTCGTCGGGCACGAGCAGGGTGTAGCCGCCGAACAGGCGCAGGGCCCAGTCGGGGCGCCGCTCGCGGCGTCCGGCGGCGGGCTCGGCGGGCGCGGCGTGGGGCTCGCTGACGACGGTGCCCTCGGCGGGCAGGGCCTCGGCGCCGGACACGACGACGAACGCGGCGCGCCGGTTGTCGCGCCAGACCGCGTGGCACTCGGCGCGCTTGTTGTCGGCGATCGATGCCTCGGAGCGGTTGCGACAGGCGGTCGGCTCGGGGCGGGCGGGCTTGTCCTCGCCCATGCCCTCGCTGGTCAGGCGCTCGCCGGCGACGCCGCGCTTGACGAGCGCGACCTTGATGGCGGCGGCGCGCTCGTCGGACAGCTTGCGGTTGTAGCTCTGGCTGCCGCGGCTGTCGGTGTGGCCCTCGATGCGCACGCCGACCGCGGGGTACTTCTTCAGCACGGCGGCGAGCTGGTCGAGCACGGCGCTGCTGGCCTCGCCGCGGATGATGGCGGAGTCGGTCTCGAACTCGATCTCCTCGCCCTCGTAGACCAGGCGGTCGCCGGAGCGGACCACGCGGGCGACCGCGGGCGGCGACGCCTCGGCGCCGGCGCCTGCGTCGGCGTGGGCGGTCCCGCGGTCGAGGCCCGCGTTCAGCGACACCGATGCCTTGCACGCGGCGAGCACGAGCACGGTCGAGAGACCCGCGAGGAGGCGCGAGGGCGAATGCATGCCCGGAAAATACCGCAGGCCCGGGCGTGACGCGCGGGCCTGCGACGGTGCTCGGGCGATTCGGCCGGGCTTACGACTTGTTGATCACGAACACGAACAGCAGCACGAGGGCGATGACGAGGACGATGCCGATGAGGATGAACTTCGAGCTCGAGGTCTCGGCCGGCTTGATGGCGTTGTCCGCCGGCTTGGCCGGGGTCGCCTCGACCGGCCTGGCCTCGGGCTTCTTGTCGCCTTCGGGCTTCAGCTGGCTGTGCGACTGGGCCGCGGGGTCCTCGGGCCTGGTGGCGACGGGCTCGACCGGGGTCGGGCCGCTGCTGACCACGTTGGTGGCCGGCGGGGTGTGCGGGGGCTGGCGGTTGGAGGCCGGCTCGGCCGCGGCGACGGCCTCGACGGGCTTGGCCTCGTTGACCTGCTCGGTGTTGGCGCCGGCCCGCATGGACGGGCCCGAGGGGGCCTTGGGGCGCGGGGCCAGCGGCTCGCTGGTGGGGTCGAGCGGGACCGGCTTCTTCGACGGGGTGTGCATCACCGTCTTGGCGGCGCGCGACGAGGAGGCGGCGGCCATGCCGGAGGGGCTGAGCAGGCCGGTGGACGGGGCGCCGAGCGCGGCGGACGGCGAGGTCGCGGCGGGCTTGACCTCGGCGGGCTTGACCTCGGCGGGCTTGGCCTCGACGAGCGGCTGCTGCGACGCGGGCGAGGTGCCGGTGGCCTTGACCTCGGCGGCCTGCGGGACCTGGCCGGCGGCCACGCCCGGGGCCGAGAACGGCTGCACGCCGGGGTTCTTGCCGACGTGGCTGTACACGCTGAAGTAGGCCTCGGCGTTCTCGTAGCCCTGAGCGAACTGCATGCCGGGCTCGCGGAGGGCGGGGTCGTTGGCCGCTTCGAAGTCGAGGATGACCTTGTACTCGCAGTGCGGGCAGGCCACCTGGACCAGAGCGGAGATCTGGTCGGCGGCGATGCGGTACGGACCGGAACAGGACGGGCAGACGATGAACATGCTTTAGAAGTCCAGACCGAGGGAAAGGGTGTACTGCTGCTGCAGGCCCGAGTTGTCGGCGACGGTGGTCGTCATGCCATTGGCCCCGGTGATGGAGCCGTTGCGTCCGCCGCCGGGGACGATCATCGCCTCGGCCGTGATGCGAATAACGCTGAAGATGAATCGGAAGCCGAGGAACGGGCGGTGCCGCAGGATCACGCCGGCGTCCTTGAACACGAACTCGCTGAGCCTGCCGGTCGGGTCGAGGTACTCGTCGGTCTGCGGCGTGACGTCGAGGACGCCCGAGCGGGCGATGATCATCAGCGCCTGGTAGCCGGCGTACGGGGTGATGTTGACGGTCTTGCCGATGCCGAAGACATGCGAGATCGACACGTCGACCGAGCCGGTCGTCATGTTCATGTCCTCGGAGCCGACCAGGCGGGAGAACATGCCGCGCAGGGCGATCGACGGGATCGGCAGGTGGTGGAAGCCCTCGTGCAGGGCGACCTTGCCGTAGCCGCTGATCGTCCACATGCGGCTGTTGAACAGGTGGGTCGCGCCGGCGCCGACCTCGATGCCGGGCCACAGGCCCTTGCGGCCCATGATCTGCAGCGTCGGGGCGATCTTGCCGGGGGTCCCGCGGGTCGCCTGCGTCCAGTAGTTGGCGCTGTTGCTGATGGTGTTGATGCCGATGTCGGCCGAGACGGCGAAGCCCGACAGGCCGAGCGAGTCGGCCGGGTCGCCGGGCTTCGGCGCCATCAACACGCCGAGCTCGGAGGCCAGGCTGCGGAAGTCGTCGTTGTTCCCCATCGGCACGCCGCCGACTTCACCGCCGAGCCGGTTGAGGCGAAGGTCGTAGGCGCCTGCCCATGCCTCCGAAGAGTAGAGACCGAGAGCTGCTAGGGCAAACGTGGAGAGGAACCGTCGAGGCATGCAGAGCTCCGGAAATCAGCGGTCGGCGCAGCGTAACTTGCGCCAGCGAGGCGTGTCAAGGTTCGCGCTCTGCGGTGTTTGGCCCGCAAAAACGCCCGAAGAGCAGGATCCGCGGCGTTTGACGGGGAGGTTCGGACGGCGCGCCCGGGATCTGCCGAGACCCGCGAGGACCGGCGAACTCCGGCGTAATCGACGGATTGACCTGCTCTGGGCCGGCTGTTAACGTCCGCCCTCCGCGAACGTGGCGAACGCGACGAAGCAGGCTCCGGACGGGCCACAGCGAGGCCTGATGGGCCACGGCCCCGGAGCGCAGGTCGACCCGGCGCGGGCGCGTCGGCGAGCCGGACGGGTGCAAGCGCTGCTGCTGCTGTTGTTCGTGCTGTCGTGGGGCGTGCTGGTGGTCCCGGCGGCGCTGCTCGGGCTCGGCGAGCCGTGGTCGACGCTCGCGGGCTGGGGCGGGTCGATCGCGCTGCTGGTGCTGATCCTGCGCTGGCTGCTGTCGGGGGCGTTCGGCTACGAGAGCCGGATCGGGCTGCGGATCTTGCGGACCGACCGGGCCCCGCGGCGGGCCCGCGTGGCCTGCCTGGTCTGCCTCCTGATCGCGGCCGGCGGCCTCCTGGCCCTCAACCTCGGGGTCCACAGCCTGACCCTCGTCGTCACCGTGGCGTGGGCGAGCTTCCTCGGGCTGCTGTTGTTGCTGGTGCAGTACTCGTCGATCTTCGGGACCACCAGCATCGTCGGGGTGGTGCTCGGGGTGGCGGCGCTGATCGTCGTGCAGTCGGTGGCGACCGGGTTTCAGCACGAGTTCGAGCGCCGGGTCCTCGGAGTGTATGCGCACATCAACATCACGCGCAGCACGGGGATGACCGAGTACCGCCGCTTCGAGGCCTGGCTGCGCCAGCAGGCCGGGGTCCAGGGCGCGAGCCCGTTCGTGTACTACGCGATGATGCTGGCCCCGTTCGACCCCGAGGGCGGCCGCACCGACGACCTTCGCCTGGCCAGCGTGCTGGTCAAGGGCATCGAGCCGGCGACCGCGTCGGAGGTGATCGACCTGCCGCAGCACCTCGAACGCGGCAGCGGGCGGGCGATCCCGCTGGACCGCCTGCGCAGCGACTTCGAACTCATGCCGGTGCCCGACCGCGAGCCCGACGAGCTGCCGGCGCCGGTGGCGGCGACCCCCGACCCGCGCGGGCCCGGCTGGTACGAGCGGGCGATGGAGCACTACGCGGCGGCGCCGGCCGCACGCAAGCGGATCCCGGGGGAGATCCGCAGCGACCTGACGGCCGATGACGACGACTGGCCCGACGCCGGCGGCCCCGGCGACGACACCCGCTTCGACGCCAGCGCGCTGCCGACGATCTTCGTCGGCGCGACCCTGGCCCGCGAGCTCGGCGTGCGCGAGGACTCGCTGGTGATGGTGGTCGACCCGGGGTCGAGCTTCGACACCAGCGCCGAGCCCGAGTTCCAGTACTACCGGGTGGTCGGCGTGTTCCAGGCCGGCTTCCAGGAGTACGACAGCCGCCTGGTGTACGTGCACATCAAGGAGCTGCAGCGCTTCAAGTATCGCGGGCGCGACCAGGTGTCGGGCGTGGACCTGCGGCTGACCGAGCCCGAGCTGGCGCCGGCGGTCGGCGGGGCGATCCGCGGCGAGCTGCCGGGCCGCGAGTACTCGGTGCTCGAGTGGCAGAACCTCAACGAGAACCTGTTCAAATCGATCCGGTTCCAGAAGAACATCATCACGGTGATCCTCTCGCTGGTGATCACGGTCGCGACCTTCAACGTGCTGTCGGCGCTGTGGACGATGGTGGTCCGCCGCTCGGCCGAGGTGGCGATCCTGATGTCGATGGGGGCCACCGGCGGCAGCGTGTCGCGCATCTTCCAGGTCACCGGCATGGCCATCGGGCTCAGCGGGTCGCTCGCGGGCGTGGGCTTCGGGCTGGTGCTGTGCTGGCTGGTCGAGCTCTACGGCTACACGCTCGACCCCGAGGTCTACTTCATCGAGTCGCTGCCGGTCGAGATCTCGGGGGTGCAGATCGTGCTGATCCTGCTGATGACGCTGCTCATCTGCTTCGTCGCCACCCTCCCGCCGTCGATGCGCGCGGCCAAGCTGCGCCCCGTGGAGGGCCTGCGCTACGAGTGAGGCGGGCCAGCGGACGCGCTCCCGCGGCGGGCTGGTCTGGCTGATCGCGGGCCGCCTGCTGCTGCGCGAGCGCGGGCGGACCGGGCGCCGCGGGCACGCGCTGACGATCGCGCTGATCGCCACCGTGGCGATCGGCGGGGCGCTGGTGCTGGCCGGGGTGCGCAGCGTGGTCCCGCCGCTGGCCGCCGGCGTGGCGGCGCTGGTGCTGTTCGGCGCGACGTGCGTGCGCCTGCTGACGCCGGCGGTGGCGGTCGCGGTGTTCGGCATGGGCCTCGGCTGCGCGGCGCTGGTGACGGTGCTCGGGGTGACGTCGGGGTTCGAACACGCGTTGACGAGCAAGCTGGCCCGCGTCAACGGCCACGTGCTGCTGACCGAGTACGGGCAGGATTTTAATGAGTACCCGCAGGTGGTCGCGCAGTGGACGGCCGACCCGCGGGTGGTGGCGGCGTCGCCGTTCGCGTTCGCGATGGCGGCGGTGGTGCCGGTGCGCGACGAGGAGGCGGCGAAGCACGAGCCGAGCCGCACGCCGGCGATCGCGCTGGTCAAGGGGCTCGACCCGGCGCTGGCCGGCGGCATGCCGGGGGTGCCGGAGATGCTGCGCGCGGGCGACCTGTCGGCGCTGCGCCCGGGCAGCTGGGACGCGGCGCCGGGGCTGGCGCTCGGCCACCGCCTGGCGGCGCGGCTCGGAGTGAACGTCGGCGATCGCGTGAACCTGGTGATCCCGGCCGAGCTCGACGGCACGGCGGCGTCGCTCGGCCGCCCGCCGCGCCACGCGAGCTTCGAGGTGCTCGACCTGGTCGAGACGGGGGTGACGGAGTTCGACACGTCGCTGGCGCTGTGCCACCTGTCGGCCGGGCAGGCGCTGTTCTTCGGCGAGGCCCGCGCGACCGGCATGGAGTTCTGGCTGGCGGATCCGCAGCAGGCGGACGAGGTCGCCGAGGCGCTGATGGCGGGGCTCGGGCGCGACTTCCGGGCGACGACGTGGCGCGAGCAGAGCGAGGGCACGGTGGCCGGGCTGCGGCAGATCCGCGGGGCGGTGTCGCTGGTGCTGATGCTGCTCGAGGTGGTGGCGGCGACGGCCCTGGTCGCCAGCCTGCTGCTGCTGGTCCGCCGCAAGCGGGCCGAGATCGCGGCCCTGATGGCGCTCGGCGCCCACGGGCGGGCGGTGTTCTGGATCTTCGAGGCGGTCGGGCTGCTCGCGGGGCTGGCCGGGGCGGCGATCGGGGTGGGGCTCGGGCTGCTGCTCAGCGGGCTGGTGGCGGCGTACCGCTATCCGCTGAGCGGCGACGTGTACCCGGTCGACCACCTGCCGGTGCGCCTGACGGCCGGCGACATGCTGTTCCCCGGGCTGGCGGCGCTGGTGCTGTGCGCGCTGGTCAGCGGCCCGGTGGCGCTGGTGGCCGCGAAGCAGCCGCTGCTGGCCGGGCTGCGCCGCACGTGACACGCGGCCGGTGAGGGGGTAGCTTGCCGCCGATGCCGCGGTGCGTGCACATCCTCGGGCTCCTGCGCGACGAAGACATCGACTTCATCGCCGCGGCCGGCCTGCGCGTGACGCTGCCGCCCGGCGCCCCGCTCGTCGAGGAGGGCCGGCGCAACAGCTTCCTGCACATCATCCTGTCGGGGGCGTTCCTGGTGACCAGCCGCTCGACCGGCGACCGCCAGATCTCGGTGATGCAGCGCGGCGAGGTGATCGGCGAGCTGTCGTTCCTCGACGCCCGCCCGCCGTCGGCGACGGTGCGCGCGGTCCGGGCGTCGTCGGTGCTGGCGATCGCCCGCACCGAGGTCGGCCGCCGACTCGACGCCGACCTGGCGTTCGCCTCGCGGTTCTACCGCGCGCTCGGCATCACCCTGGCGATGCGGCTGCGCAACCTGACCCACGGCGGGCGGCCGCCCGAGGACGAGGCCGACGTCGACGCGCTCGAGCGGGCCGCCGACGACGAGCGGTTCGAGGCGATCATGCGGCGCCTCGGCGGGTGAGCGCACGCGCTGTCCAGCGCGCCGGGCGCTGCTGTCGACGACGTCGCTCGGTCGGACGCGGCGACCGCGTCAGCGGGGGGGCGCTGGCGCGGGGCGGAGGGTGGCGAGGAAGGGCAGGCACCAGGTCGCGTCCGGGGGTTCGCCCTGGTCGTCGCAGGTGACGGCGAGGCGGCGGTCGCCGAGCACGAGGGTGCCTTCGAGGCGCTCGACGGGGCCGGCGCTGCCGCCCTCGTCCCGGCGGAGGGTGTAGCTCAGGACGAGGCCCTCGCGCAGGGACGCGCGGGTAGTGCCGGGCACGCCGGGGCCGCGGTGGAGGGTGATGCGAGGGCTGACGCGGGCGCCCGGGGCGGTCGTGAGGGTCGCGCCGTCGGGGCCGGGCTCGACCGTGGTGGCGAGCGGGACGCGGAGGCCGAGGCCGAGGCCGGTCAGCGTGACGTCGACGCTGTCCCGCGGGCTCGCGGGCGTGCAGGCCGCCGCGACGAGGGCGGCGAGCACGGGTGCGCGAGGGGGCATGCGCGGGTCAGATGCAGTAGAAGCCGGAGTTCTGCGGCGGCGGCAGGGCGAGGTTGATGCACTGCATGCCGGTCGGGCAGTCGGCCACGCTGACGCACTTCAGGCCGCAGATCTTGTTGGTCGGGTCGATGTTGAAGCACTCCTGCACGGCGGGGGCGTTGGGGGCCACGCCGCACTGGGCGACGTTGGTGCAGATCAGCGAGCAGAAGCCGTCGACGATCTGCATGTTGTCGTCGTTGAGCTGGAGGCACACGTTCGAGGGCGCGTCGCACATGCGCGGGGCGGTGCAGTGCTCGTAGAGGCCGGTGGTCGGCTGGTTGTCCTTCATCGGCGGCGGCGGATCGTCGGTCGTGTTGTCCGTCGTCATCGGCATGGTCGTCATCGTCATGTTGGTGGTCGACGGGTCGGGCTCGGTGGTCGAGGGATCCGGAGCGGTGGTCGAGGGATCCGGGGCGGTCGTCGACGGGTCCGGGGCGGTCGTCGACGGGTCCGGGTTGGTGGTGTCGGGGTCGACGGCGGTGGTCTGCGGGTCGGTCGAGGTGACCGGGGCGGTGGTGTCCTCGCCGCTCGGGTCGTTGCTCGTGACCTCCTCGCCGGTGCCGGGCTCGGTGGCGGGCGGCGTGGTCATGGACGTCATCGTCACGCCGGGCATGGTCGGGACGGTGGCGCCCGACGGGTTGGTCGCCGAGAACGAGCCGGCGCTCTCCTCTTCGCCGTTGGCGCAGCCGAACGCGAGCGCCGCGTACATCATCGAGCCGAGGAGGAGGTGCGCCTTGCCGTGCATGATCGAGGTCCTTTCGAGCGACGCGGGGGCCACGAAGGGGGTGGGCAGCCTTCCCGCAACATCCCACACGAGTCCTTCGTACCGAGGCGGACGGCGCAGCGTCAAGTACCTGACGCGACAGGAGGGCGGCGGATCGTTGCGCGTACCAGCAGGTGCAAGGCGAAGCTGCCGGCGAGCACGAGGCAGGCGAGGCGACCCTGGGCCAGGAGGACGCTGGCGGCGGCCGTGGCGTGGGGCGCCAGCGGCGGCGGACCCCCGGCCAGCGAGGCGTGGAGGCCGACGAGCACCAGCACGGCGAGGGTGCAGGCCAGCCAGGGCGTGAGCGCGAGGCCGGCGATCCGCGGGAGGCTCCAGCCGCGGCGCACGGCCAGCGCGGCGAGGCCGGCGAGCACGAGCGCGGCCGGGGCGGCGGCGAGGAGCATGTCGCGGCCCTGCGGGGGGTAGACGACGGGGTTGGAGAGGCTCGGCCAGCCGTGGAGGAGGCCGAGGCCGAACCACCCGAGCAGGGGCCAGGCGAGGCCGAGGGCCGCGGCCAGGCCGCGGGGTTCGCGGTCGGCGCGGACGTCGGCGAGGCGCAGGGCGGCGAACAGGCCGGCGGTGAGCAGCAGGACGGCGACGAGCACGCGCAGCGGCCGCGGGTGCGGGAGGGTGGCGTCGGGGGCCGGGTCGGCGAGGGCGGCGGACCACGGGCGCCCGCGGGCGGCCGGATCGAGGGGCGCGCCGAGGCTGTCGGCGATGGCGCGGGTGAGGTCGACGAGGTGGATCGCGCGCTCGGGGGCCGGCGGGAGGCCGCCGACGACGCAGGCCCGGACCACGCGGATGTCGGGCTCGGCCCCGCCGTGGCCGCCGGCGGGGCGATGGCCGTGGTCGGCGAGGATGAACCAGCGGGTCGCGGGGTCGGCCGGGGCGGCGGTCCACAGGCGAGCGAGCAGGTCGTCGGCCCACGCGGCGGCGGCGGCGTACTCGGGCGAGGCGCCGCCGGCGGCGTGCCCGGCCTCGTCGATGCGCAGGACGTGGACGAACGCGAGGCGGGCCTCGCCGGCGACGGCCGCGAGGGCCGCGTCGGGGAAGGCGTCGACCCAGGCGGCGTCGGGCTTGTCGGCGGACGCGGGGGCGACGGCGGTGAAGCCGAAGGAGTGCACGATCTCCGGGTGCGACTCGGCGACCGCGACGCTGTCGACGCCGGCGGGGAGGGCGTGCGGCGGCGGCGTGGCCAGCTTGCCGATGTGGTACTGCACGCCCGACTGCTGCTGGGTGAGGCCGGTCCACAGGGCGTGCTGCACCGGCAGCGAGACGGTCGGGAAGCCGACGTCGAGTGCGAGCACCTGTCCCTTGGAGCAGATGTCGGCGAGGCGGGGCAGGCGGTCGGCGTGCGCGCGCGACAGGCCGTCGAGGAGGACCACGCGGACGCGGCGGGTCGCGGCGAGCGGGGCGGCGTCGGCGGGGGTCGTCCAGTCCGGGTCGCTGCCGGCGAGCGCGCCGTCGATGAAGAACCGGCGGATGAAGGCGCGGCGGCCGAGGTCCGCGGCCTGCCACGCGGCGAGCAGGCCGGCGATCACGAGGAGGTCGCGGACGAGCGGCGAGGGCCGCAGCATGCAGCGAGACCCTAACCGATCTCGCCGGGCCTGTCAGCGGCCCATCGACGTCCGCGGCGGGCCGCGGGGCGGCGCCGATCCGCCGGCGGCGCGAGTCCGCGGCTCGCGGCTGCCCGTGCGCGGGGGGATCAGCCGGGCTGGATGGGCGCGCAGCAGCCGGTGTTGCAGAACTGGTCGAGCGGGCACTCGGAGTTGCCCATGTCGTCGACCTCGCAGGGCATGATCCCGTCGGGGCAGGTCGGGTCCTCGCACCCCGGGGGCAGCTCCTGGCCGAAGCAGACCTCGCAGTTCTCGGGCTGGCAGTCCTCGTCGCAGTCGTCGTTCTTGCTGCACTGGGTGCACGCGCCGATGTCGGCGAGCGAGCAGTCCTCGTCGCCGATGTAGATGTCGTAGGCCATGCCGTCGACCTCGACGGTGCAGCAGCCGAAGCAGTCGCAGCCGTTGGGGACCTTGCAGCTGTCGAGGCACTCCTGCGACTGCTCCTCGGGGCAGTTCATCTGGTCGGGGTTGTAGGGGCACTTGTCGCCGCCGGGGCCCTTGGGGTCGCAGGCGAGGTTCCACGCGCAGTCGCCCTTGCCGCCGCCGGAGTTGCCGTCGAAGAAGCAGTCCTGCTTGCAGGGGTCCATGTTGTCGCCGGGCAGGCCGGTGGCGAACGTGTCCTCGCGGTCGTCGCAGGGCGACACGCACTCGGGGTCGGCGGTGTCGAACTTGCCGTCGCCGTCGTTGTCCATGCAGTCGCCGCAGGCGTAGATGCCGCCGTCGCACTCGAGGGGGACGCACACGCCGCCGCCGGTGGTGAGCTCGCCGGTGGTGACGGGGTCGGTCGCGAGGGTCTCGCCGACGGTGCCGGTGCTCGAGACGTCGGGCGTGGTGGTGGCGGTCTCGCCGGTGCCGGTGGTCGGGGGGTCGACGGTGGTCGGGGGCGCGGTGGTGACGGTCGTCGACCCGGTCGCGGTGGTGGCCTCGGTGGCGGCCTCGGTGTCGGTGTCTCCGGTCGCGGGATCCTTACAGGCGGGTACGAGCGCGGAGCCGAGGAGCAGGCCGAGGAGGACGGAGCGTTGCATCGTCCCCGTGGAAAGCGCCGCGGCGAGAAATTCCAAGGCGCGTCGGGCCGTGGCGGTCGGTTGGAATGCGAGCGGCGCGCGCGGTCGAGGGGGAGCATGTCCAGGTCCTTCGCGCTCGCCCTCCTGCCCTCGATGATGCTCGCGTGCCAGCGTCCGCCGCCGGACGAGGAGGCGACGCCCGGCGTGCAGGGCGACAATTGCGACCCCGGCTACGACGCGGACGAGGGCGCCGACGGGCGGCCGTGCGAGGAGGGCCTCGTCTGCGATCCGGTGGCCGACAGCGAGGAATTCGTGTGCGGCGCGCCGGTCGAGATCCGCGGGCTCGTGGTCGACGCGATCACCGAGGCCGCGCTCGCGGATGCGCTGGTCAACGGGCTCGACCGGACCGGGGCGCCGCTCGGCGAGGTCGCGGTCAGCGACGCGGCGGGGCGCTACGTGCTCGCGGTCAGCGCCCCGCGGGACCCGAACGGCGAGATCGCCGGCGCGGCGCAGTACACGCTGCAGGGCTTCGCGGTCGACTACCAGCCGTTCCCCTCGGGGATCCGCGTGGCCCTGCCGATCGACGCCGACGAGGCGACGTTCGACGACGAGAAGAAGGTGTGGTTCATCGAGAACCCGGGGACCACGGTCGGGCTCATCCAGCTGCCGGCGGCGCAGCGCGGCGGGGTGACGATCACCGGCCACGTGCGCGGCGAGCAGCCGGGCGGGGCGCTGGTGGTCGCCGAGGGCGCGACGCCGGCGTCATACGGGGTCGCGGACGCGAGCGGGGCGTACACCCTGTTCAACGTGCACGACGGCGCGGTGACGGTGGTCGGCTACCGCCGCGGGCTCGAGCTCGAGCCCGCGAGCGTGACGGTGGCGGGCGCGTCGCTGGCCGACGTCGACCTCGCGGCGGCGGCCGAGGGGGTCGACGCGCTGGCGGCGGTGAGCGGGCAGGCGTCGCTCGTCAACCCCGGCGACGGCGACGCGACGAGCGTGGTGCTGGTGCCGGTCAGCGTGTTCAACGACGCGTTGCTGCGCGGGCCGGTGCCGTTCGGGCTGCGGGCGCCGGACCCCGGGCGAGACCCCGACGTGAACGGGGCGTTCACGATCCGCGGGGTGCCGGCGGGCACCTACAAGGTGCTGGCGGCGTTCGAGAACGACGCGCTGGTGCGCGACCCGGACACCAGCATCGGCGGGACCGAGCTGCAGGAGATCACGGTCGCCCGCGGGCAGGACCAGACCATCGCCGAGGGCTTCAAGATCACGGGGGCGCTGGCGGTCGTCAGCCCGGGCGCCGAGGCGCCCGAGGTGGTGAGCGGCACGCCGACGTTCGTGTTCGCGGACGACTCGAGCGAGAAGGGCTACATCGTCCGCGTGTTCGACGTGTTCGGCGCGATGATCTGGGAGAACGTCGACGTGCCGGGCGTGAGCGGGTCGAAGACGGTCGAGGTGCCTTACGAGGGGCCGGCGCTGACGCCGGGCTTCTATTATCAGTTCCGGGCGATCTCGCTGAAGGACCCGGACACCGCGATCTCGCAGACCGAGGACCTGCGCGGGGTGTTCATCGCGGGCTGACGACCGCGGGCCGGCGCGGGCGAACCGCCGCGTCGGCCCCGGGTCGCTCGGGTCGCGGCCGTGACGGCCGCTACTGCAGGTTCGAGGCGTACTGCTCGGTGAGCAGGAAGCCGTCGCCCATGTTGGTCGCGCGGAGGACCGCGCGGTAGTCGCGGAACTTGTACTCGCGCGAGGCCTGGTGGAACGCGCCGCGGTCGAGGCTCGCGAGGTGCTCGTCGCGGGTGACGCTCGGCGTGCCGGCGCTGCGGGTCACGAGCTCGGCGGCGGCGCGGTACTCGTCGGCGACCGGGGCCGACGTCGCGGCGCGGCGGGTGGTCTTGACGCCGGCGAGCGTGCCCGACTCGCCGAACTCGAACCACGCGGCGGTGGCGTCGAGGCGCGAGGCGAGCGCGCCCGCGGGCACGGCGTCGCAGGTGACCTGGCGGGGGTTGCGAGGCGACGGCGCGCAGGCGACGGCGTTGGCGGCGGCCCAGGCCTCGAGGTCGGCGCGGGTGGTCGCGTCGAGCGTGAAGCCGAGGGCGGGCCGGGCGGCGGCCGCGGGCAGCGAGTCGTCGAGCACGCGGGGCGCGCGGGGGGCGGCCGCGCCGTGGCCGAACGGGCAGGCGACCTGGCCGTCGGCGTCCATCCAGCCCATGGCGCGCTGGACGGACGGGAGGTGCATGGCCCCTGCGAGCAGCGTGAAGCCGCCGAGCAGGCCGGCGGAGGTCCACGCCAGGCGGCGGACGTTCGGGCGGCGCGGCACGGTCACTTGCCCACGATCGACGCCTTGAACGCGGCGTCGGTGACGGGGGGCGCGAAGCAGCTCGACACGTCGTCCATCGGCACGCCCGACATGGTCAGGGCGGGCACGACGATGTTGGCGACGAAGTAGTCGTACTGCGCGGCGGTGATCGCCAGGCCGGCGTGGGCGGCGGCCATGTCCTGCGGGCCGTTGTAGGTCTTGCCGTCGGAGTACTGGATGCTCTCCGGGCCGCCGTAGACGTAGACGAGGAAGGCGGCGAGGTTGCCCTTGAACACGGCGAAGTCGGCGACGGTGCCGAACGAGCCGCCGAGGTTGGTCTCGCCGTTGGCGTCGAGCTCGGCGAGCACGAGCTCGAAGATCTTCTCGTTGACGGCCACGAAGGCGTCGGCGCCGTAGGTGTCGAAGGCGTTCATGTCGCTGCTCGTACACAGCAGCTTGGCGGCGGGTCCGGTGCCGGTCGGCTCGTAGCCGCCCGAGTCGTCGCCGCACGCGGTG
This sequence comes from Myxococcales bacterium, assembly GCA_016793465.1. Next base: position 236,191 of record JAEUJW010000008.1, on the reverse strand, counting down.
GCCGCCAGCGACGCCGCGGCACAGAAGGTCAGGGTTCGAAAGTTGGGCATGGGTTCTCCGCCCGGGTTACGCCGCGCGCGCCCCGGCGGATCGGACCCATGAGCCGCGGCGACGTCGCGCGGACTTCGAGGCGACGAACGCTCGCGGACGCGGTGCATCGCGCCGTCGCGCTCGCGTGTACAGGCACCGAGAACTGCGGCGGCAGGTCGGCCGGCGCTCGACGCTCGACCCGCGGACCGCGGCCGCTGAGATCGGGATCACAGGGTCGACGCTGTCTGCTGATAGTCCTCATCGGGATACACTGAAAATTTGTACTGGACATGGGCGCGCGAAAACGTTAGTTGGCCCTGCATGACGGTCACGTTCTTCTACTCCCCCCAATCTTCGGCCACACGCGTGCACTGGGCGCTCGAGGAGCTCGGCATCCCCTACGAGAAGGTGCGCATCGACCTCCGCGCCGGCGACCAGAAGAAGCCCGACTTCCTGGCCATCAACCCCAACGGCAAGGTGCCGGCGCTGGTCGTCGACGGCACGCCGATGTTCGAGTCGTCGGCGATCCAGATCTACCTCGGCGAGCGCTTCGGCGTCGACAAGGGCCTGTGGCCGGCGGCCGGCACCGGTGAGCGGGCGCAGGCGCTGACGTGGCTGTGCTGGGGGCAGGTCTCGCTGGGGGTGACGTTCAATCGCTACTTCGCCAACACGAGCGAGTGGTTCCCGAAGGAGCTGCACCACGCGCCGACTGCCGAGGCGGCGATGAAGGAGATCCACGTGAACCTCGGCATCCTCGAGGCCAGACTGCAGGGCCGCGAGTGGATCGTCGGCCACGCGTTCAACCTGGCCGACCTCGACATCGCCGCGATGCTCGGCTGGGGGCTGTACGCGGCCAAGATCGACACCGGCAATTATCCCGGCATGAACGCGTGGCTGGCCCGCGCGACCGGGCGCGCGGGCTTCAAGACCGCGATGGCGAGCTGAGCTCGGTGTGAGCGGCGCCCGCCGGGCGTGACCGGCGGGCGCGGTGTTTCGGTGTAGAGTCGCCGCGTGCACGCGTTGCAGGGGTTGGCGCCGCGGGCGCTCGAGGGGGCGTTCCCCGAGCTGTCGGCCGGCGAGGCGCGGCGGGTCGCGGCGGCGGTCGTGCGGCTCGGGCCGCAGGCGCTGGTCGGGCCGCTGGCGCAGGTGCGACGCGAGGGCATGGCCGCGCTGCGGGCACGCGGGCACGTGCCGACGTTGGAGACTGTCGCGGAGTCGGCGAGCCGCGTCGACCCGTTCGTAAAGTATCTGCTCGCGGGCGGGGACGGGGCGCAGTTCGAGGCGGTGCGGATCCCGCTGGCGCACGCGGGGCGCTACAGCGTGTGCGTGAGCTCGCAGGTCGGCTGCGCGCTGGCCTGCGCCTTCTGTGCGACCGGGCGGATGGGGCTGCGGCGCAACCTCGAGGCGTGGGAGATCGTCGAGCAGGTCCGGGTCGTGCGCGCGGGCCTGCCGGCGGGCGGGCGCGTGCACGGGGTGGTGTTTCAGGGCATGGGCGAGCCGATGGCGAACCTCGACCGCGTGCTCGCGGCGATCGCGGTGCTGTCGGATCCGTCGGCGCTGGCGATCGACGCGCGGGCGATCACCGTGTGCACCTCGGGCCTGCCGGCGGGGATCCGTCGGCTGGCCCGCGAGGCCCCGCGGGTACGGCTCGGGCTCTCGATCTCGTCGGCGCGGAGCGAGGTGCGGCGGCGGCTGATGCCGATCGACGGGGCGCACCCGCTGGCCGAGGTGCTGAGCGCCGCGGCCGAGCACGCCAGGGCGACCGGGCTGGCGCCGATGTTCGCGGTCACGCTGCTGCGCGGGCACAACGACGGCGAGGCCGACGCGGAGGCGTTCGCGGCGATGGTCCACGGGTTCACGCAGGCGGCCGGGGTGCGCCCGCGGGTGACGGTGATCGCGTACAACCCGATCGCGGCCGAGCACGACCCGTTCACGCGCACGGGCGCGGCCGAGGAGGCGGTGTTCCGCGACCGCCTGGCCGCGCGCGGGGTGCACACGCACCGCCGCTACAGCGGCGGCGGGGACGTCGCGGCCGCGTGCGGGCAGCTGGCGGCGCGCGGCTAGGGTCGGGTCGTCGCACGATCACGGTGTTCGGGCGGGAGGTCGTGAGCGTGTCCGCTGGCGGGGCGCGGCTAGGGTCGGGTCGTCGCACGAGCACGGTGCTCGGGCGGGAGGTCGCGAGCGCGTCCGCGGGCGGCGCGCGGGTAGGCGCGGGTCGTCGGGGCGCGGGGTCGTGAGCGCGTCAGCGGGCGCGGTCGGTGGACTCGAAGATCTTGTCGGCCGAGCCCTCGATGAAGCCGGAGAACAGGCGGCCGTCGGGGCCCGGGTGGCGGCGGGCGAACTCGTAGTAGCAGCCGGGCACGCGGTGGGTGCCGTCGCTGAAGGCGACGTCGACGGCGTCGGCGAGGGTCGAGCACTGCTCGAGCAGGACGGCGGGTGAGCCCTTGATGACGCCGCCCGCGTGGTTGAGGGCGAACCCGTGGGCCTGCAGGAAGGCGACCATGGCCTCGATGGTGGGGATGGTGACGAGGGCGTCGACCGAGACGGTGAAGTGGTTGGCGCGCAGGCCGTGGGCGGCGAGCCAGGCGGCGTACTCGCTCTCGCGGCGCAGCTGCTCGACGGCGGCGTGGGCCACTGCCCAGGGCCGGCCGAGGCGCGCGAGCGGGGCGTAGTCGGCGGGCAGCTGGGCGATCAGGGCCTCGACGGTCGCGCGCAGCGCGGGGCTGCAGTCGCCGAGGCGCAGCTCGCTGATGAAGAGCCGCGGCAGGCCGGGGGTCGGGGGCTCGTAGTGGCGGGCGTCGAGCTTCTTGTCGGCGAAGCTGTAGACGCCCGCGGGGGTGTAGCCGGCGGCGACGAACGGGGCGGCCAGGCGCTCGAGGCCGAGGCGCTCGCCCGCGAAGGTCCGCAGGGCGATGTGGTCGTTGACGATGGTCTCGCCGGCCTCGCGGAGCAGGCGGTGGATCGCGCCGGCTTGCGGGGTGATCGCGGCGTAGTCGTCCCACAGGCGCTCGAGGAGGTCGCCGAGGTCCATCGCGGCGAGCATGCCCGCCGCGGGCGCGAGGTTCAACCGGGGGCGTGAAACGGGGCGGGCGGAGCGGGGGTCGAACGGGCACGATGCACGGCATGCGCAGGCGTTCGATCCTCACCCTCGCGGCCGGGGCGGCGGCGGCCGGCTGTACGGCGCGTCGCGGGCAGACGGCGAAGCCCGACGCGGCGACGCGGGAGCGGGCGCCGGCCAGGCCGCGGGAGATCCTCGTGCTCGGCGGGACCGGGTTCATCGGGCCGCACCTGGTCCGCCACGCGGCGGCGCGCGGGCATCGGGTGACGATCTTCACCCGCGGGCGGCGCACGGCCGACCTGCCCGCGAGCGTGATCAAGCTGGTCGGCGATCGCAACGGCCAGCTGGACGCGCTCGCGGGCAAGACGTGGGACGCGGTGATCGACGACTCGGCGACCAACCCCGAGTACGTGAAGTTGTCGACGCAACTATTAAAAGGGAGCGTGGGCAGTTATCTGTTCACTTCGTCGACCGGGGTCTATTACCCGTACCTGCAGCCGGGGGCCGACGAGACGCGCGCGGTGCGGAGCGTGGCGACGGACCCGGAGGACGGCTCCGAGGGCTACGGGGTGGCCAAGGTGCAGTGCGAGCAGACTGTGATGGCGGCGTTCGGCGAGCGCGGGGCGGTGGTGCGGCCGACGTACATCGTCGGGCCGGGGGACACCACGGATCGGTTCCCCTACTGGCCGGTGCGGCTGGAGAAGGGCGGGGAGGTGCTGGTGCCGGGGCGACGCACGGATCCGGTGCAGTGGATCGACGTGCGCGACCTGGCCGAGTTCATGGTGCGGCTGGTCGAGGACGATCGCGGGGGGATCTACAACGTCGCGGGGCCGGCCGCGGGGGCGACGATGGCGAGCTTCATGGCCGAGGCGCACGCGGCGATCAACCCGCAGGCGACGCTGACGTGGATCGAGGACTACGCGTTCCTCGAGGCGCACGAGATCTTCGATTCGGTGCCGTGGGTGATGCTGAAGGACAAGGACCTGCATCACATGGAGGCGCGCAACGACCGGGCGATCGCGGCGGGGCTGGGGTTCCGCCCGATGCGCGCGACGATCCGCGACACGCTGGCGTGGTGGCCGAGCGCGCCGGAGGAGCGGCGAGCGGCGCCGAAGTTCTCGATCCAGCCGGACATGGAGGCGAAGGCGCTGTCCGACTGGAAGGCGCGTGCGGGGTAGCTCGGCTTCGCCTTGAAGGTCGCGGCGAGAGGCGGCCTCCGACGCGCTGGCGCAGCAGGTCACGAGCTTCGATCGGGGCTTCGGCGGCGCGTGCTACGGCGTCGACGCGCCGGGCGCCGCGGGGGGCTCGCACTGCAGGTCGCCGGCGACGTCGCGGCACTCGAGGCCGGCGTCGCACGGCGGGAAGTCGCGGCCGCAGGGGGTGCTGCGCTCGCCGAGCTCGCTGCACACGCCGAGCGCGGTGCGCGGTCCGCCGGGGTAGGCGCAGACGAGGCCGGGCATGCAGTGCTCGCCGCGAGAGCCGCCGCAGCTGCCGCGGTACATCCCGGGCGAGGCGGGCATCGGCGGCCTGTCGGCCTCCTGACAGATCGGCGGCGGGCCGAGGGCGCATTCGCAGCGGCACGCGTTCACGTCGGGGGGGTCGGGCACGCGGGCGTGGCCGTAGTCCTTGCAGGCGCAGTAGCAGCTGGCGGGCACGAACTTGCAGCCGGGGCGGGCGCCGCAGGCGGCGGCGTCGGATTGATCGAGGCCGAGCTCGCAGGCGCCGGCGGCGGGGCGACATATGTAAGATCGAGTGGTGACTTCGTCGCGCGGGACGTGGACCAGCGTGCACGCGGGCGAGGCGATGCAGGCGGCGCGCGGGAGGGCGTCGCAGTCGACCGCGGGCGCGGGGCGCGTGGCGGGCGTCGGCTCGGACGGGGGGTCGGCGGGCGAGCAGGCCGCGAGCGCCGTGAGGGCGCGGAGGAGCGGCCGGACGCGCATGGCGAACGACGGTCGCACGGCGCGGAGGAGCCGGCAAGCCGGGCGACGTCGTGCGAGCGACGACGGCGACGCGGCAGGCTCGCGGGGCGCGGGGTTGTCCCGGGGCGCGGGGTCGGCGACAACCGGGGGATGCGACTGCGCTTATCCCTTCCCGTGTTGATGGTGTTCACCCTGATGGCCGCGTGCGGCGGCGACGAGGCGGCGACCGACCCCTCGACGAGCGAGACGTCGGCGACGACGTCGGCGGGCGGGTCCGAGACGTCGGCGGGGCCGACGAGCGGACCGACGAGCGAGCCGACGAGCGCGGGGCCGACGTCGGGGACCGGCGAGACGACGTCCGGGTCGACGACATCCGGGGCGACGACGGCGGGATCGACGACCGGGGTGACGCCGGAGACGACGGGCGAGACCGGCGCGGACACGGGCGGGACCTCGACCGGGGACAGCGGCGACACGACCGGCGACGAGTCGAGCGCGGGCGCCGACACGACCGGCGACGAGTCGAGCACGGGCGGCGGCGACGACGAGTACGCGGCGTTCTTCGTGCCCGGCGGGCTCGACCGCATGGTCGTGCGCAAGCGGCACGGCGATCTGTGCACCACCATGATCTTCGTGTGGCCGTCCGACCAGGACCCGCCGGGCTTCTCCGTCGGGCTGCCGGCGATGTGGGGGGTGCAGGACGGGACGATCCACCAGGGCGCCGACGACTGCCTGCAGTTCATGCAGTTCCCCGCGGAGCCGGAGCACGCGGTCACCGGGCTCGGTTCGGCGACATGGGCGGGCATGTTCTGCCCGCCGACGCTGGACATCGACATCACCCTCGGGTTCGCGGTCCTGATGCCGTGGGTGCCCGACCAGGACGTCTTGCAGGCGACCGGGATCCCCGTGCAAGGTTGCTGACGCAATGACCGAGCCGACGCCCCCGAGAAACCGCGACCTCGAGCCGACGACGCCGGACCAGCGCACGTGGAGCCGCTGGCACCTGGCGGCGCTGTGGGTCGGCATGGCGGTGTGCGTGCCGACGTACATGCTGGCGGCCAACCTGGTGGCCGACGGGATGAACTGGTGGCAGGCGATGCTGGCGATCCTGCTCGGCAACCTGATCGTGCTGGTGCCGATGATCCTGTGCGGGCACGCGGGCACGCGCTACGGGGTGCCGTTCCCGGTGTTCGCGCGGGCGGCGTTCGGGATCAAGGGGTCGCACGTGCCGAGCCTGGCGCGGGCGCTGGTGGCCTGTGGGTGGTTCGGGATCCAGACGTTCATCGGCGGCGAGGCCATCTCGGCGATGATCGGGATCGTGTGGCCGGGCTGGCTCGAGCTCGGCGGCGGGGCCACGTTCATCGGCCTGACGCTGCCGAGCTGGATCGCGTTCTTCGGGTTTTGGCTGATCAATGTCGCGTTCGTGTGGAAGGGGACGGAGAGCATCAAGTGGCTCGAGAACATCGCCGCGCCGTTTTTGATCATGGTCGGGCTGGCGCTGCTCGGCTGGGCGATGGCGAGGGCGGGCGGGCTCGGGACGATCCTCGCCAGGTCGAGCGAGCTCGTGAATGCCAGCGAGCATACCGGCGGGTCGTGGCTGGTCTACGTGTTCTTGCCGGGGCTGACGGCGATGGTCGGCTTCTGGGCCACACTGTCGCTCAACATCCCGGACTTCACGCGCTTCTGCAAGGACCAGCGCGAGCAGGTGCTCGGGCAATTTTACGGGCTGCCGACGACGATGCTGCTGTTTAGCTTCGTCGGGGTGGCGGTGACGTCGGCGACGGTGATCCTGTACGGCGAGGCCATCTGGAACCCGGTCAAGCTGGTGGTGCGGCTGTCGGCCGACGCGCACAGCCCGCTGCTGGCGTTCGTGGCCATGTTCACCCTGGCGATCGCCACGCTGTCGACCAACATCGCGGCCAACGTGGTCGGCCCGGCGAACTCGCTGGCCGCGGCGTTCCCCCGCCTGTCGTTCCGCGCGGGCGGGCTGTGCGCGGCGGTCTTCGGGGTGCTGCTGTGCCCGTGGCTGGTGCTCGACATGTACATCGACTGGCTGGTCAGCTACTCGGGGCTGCTCGGCGCGGTCAGCGGGGTGCTGCTGGCCGACTACTGGCTGCTGCGCGGGACCCGGCTCGACGTCGAGGGGCTGTACGATCCGAGCGGGCCCTATCGCTACAGCGACGGCTTCAACGTCAAGGCGCTGATCGCGACGGCGGCCGGCGTCGCGGCGGTGCTGCTCGGCAAGCTGGCGCCGGCGCTCGAGTTCCTGTTCAAGGGGGCGTGGTTCTCGGGGGTGCTGGTCTCGGGGGCGGTGTACCTCGCGCTCATGCGCCGGGCGCGGTGAGGTGGTGGTACGGGTCGAGGGTCTTCAGGCGGGGGTCGTCGACGCGGCCGCCGACGGTGAAGTGGTAGAGGCTCTGGAACTGCTCGCTCGTCAGGCCGAGCAGGGCGTGCATGGGGTCGTCGAAGAAGCAGCCGATGCCGGTGGCGCTGACGCCGAGGGCCTCGGCCTCGAGGTAGAGGACCTGGCCGATCGCACCTGTCTCCCAGAACAGGCGGCGGTAGGTCGAGGGCGAGGCCTGGAGGGCGGTGAAGTCGGCGAGCATGGCGAGGGCGAAGCAGCCGTCGGCGGCGATGTCCTGGCCGCACGCGATCGAGGCCGCCGCCACGCGCGCGTCGGCGGCGCGCAGGAGCCGGAGGTCGAGGCCGCGCGGCAGGCCGGGGGCGGCGGTCCAGGCGAACTCGGGGTCGGTCGCGGCCCGCCAGCGGTCGGCGCGGGCCGGGTCGCGAATATTTAAATAGAGGCCGGGGTCGAGGTCGGCGACGCGGTGCACGAACACGGCGAGGTCGACGCGCGGAGGATCGGCGAGCGCGGTCAGCGGGAGATCGCCCGCGGCGGCGCGCAGGAGCATGGCGTAGAAGGCGTCGCGGGAGATGCCGGTGCGGCCGTCCATGGCGACGGCGCTGCGGCGGCGGCGGATCAGGGCGGCGGCGTCGGGCTCGGAGGACGGTGAGGCGGCGGCGTCGGGCGCGGAGGACGGTGAGGCGGTCGCGTCGGGCGCGGAGGACGGTGAGGCGGTCGCGTCGCGCGCGGAGGAGGGTGCGGGCACGGTCGAGTCGCCGGGCTGGGAGGACGGCGGGGCTGCGAGCGCGGTCGAGTCGTCGGGACCCGAGGACGGTGAGGCGGTTGCGGTCGGGGCGTCGCGCGGAGCGGGCGGTGCGGGGTCGTGGGGCGAGCCCGCTGTGACGGACGGCGCGGGCGCGGCGCGCTCGGGGCGGCGGGTGGCCTCGGCGATGTCGGCGAGGATCGGCCAGGGGTGGTGCGCTTCGCTGAGCTGGTTGGGCGCGCCGCGGAGCTCGGCGGCGGCGAACCAGGCGACGACGTCGGCCGGCGGGGTCCAGGCGCGGAGGGCGGATGTCCCCGGAGACAGGTTCGACGGCGTGAGCAGGACGAGGGCTTCGGGGATCTCGCACTCTTCGCCGTCGAGGTCGCGCAGGCCGAGCAGGGCGGCGAGGGCGGCGTCGCCGGGGGCGGGCAGCTCGCGCGCGGACCAGCCGAGCAGGGCGGCGGCGTGGGCGAGGGCGGCGATGGCGTGGCCGAGGTCGTGCTGGCAGTAGCGGAACGAGCGCTCGCCGTACTTCCAGGCCTCGCGCCAGGGGATCGAGGCGAGGCCGACGAGCAGCGACGGGGTCGGCAGCGCGGCGGAGAGGGCCGACCAGATCGGATCGGGGAGGATCGCGCGGCGCTCGAGGGCGTGCAGCAGCGGGCTGTAGTGGAAGAGGGCTGGCTCTTCGGACAGGTCGCGGATCGCCGGGGCGATCAGGTAGGCCTCGGTCGGGTGGAGGTTGCCGCTCGAGGGGTTGACGCGCAGCGACCAGCGCGAGCCGCCGGCCTGCTTCCAGGCCGAGAGCGCGAGGCTGTGGAACAGCAGCACGTCGAGGGCGGCGGCGTCGAGCGGGGCGGCCGGGCGCGGGTCGCGGAGGGCGGCGAGGCTCGGCCCGCCGCGCAGCGGGGCGCGCGCGAGCGGGAGCAGCTCGGCGCCGTCGTGGATGCGAAACGGGTTGGGCTGGCTGTCCCAGTCGAGGTAGCCGAGCGAGGCGGCGTAGCGGCCGGGGCGGTGCTTGGTCCGCGTGTGATAGGCGAGGACGCGGGCGAGGTCGGGGTCGGCCATCTCGCGGGCGAGGATCGGGCGTGAGCGCGGCGCGGTCAACCGGGCAGGCGGCGACGGGGTGTCACGGCGGCGTGAAGTCGGGGTCGTTGGTGAAGATGACGTCGCCGAGGAATTGGGGGCCGGTGAAGACCAGCAGGAACGTGTGCGCTCCGCTGGTGAGCGGGACGAGGTAGGGATCCTCGAGGCCGACGCACGCCTCGCGGAATCTGCCGCGCCGGTTCAACCGTTGCCACTGCATGCCGCCGGGCACGTCGTCGTCGCAGCCGGCGTCGAAGAAGGGCAGGTTGATGGCTTCGTCGTCGATGTTGAAGCGGTAGCTGTTCGGGCCCACCTCTTCGTAGTAACGGACCCACACGAACCATTTGTCGGTGCACGGGATGGTGATGTCCCACGTCGCGCCGTCGCCGGCGCTCTCGCCCTCGAGGACGACCTCGCCGTCGATCTGCGCGGGACCGACGTTGCCGGTGAGCGTGGCGTCCTTGACGTAGAAGGTCACGGCGGTGGCGGTGTTGCACGCGTTGGGCGCGCCGGTGGTGTCGGTGTCGGCGGCGCTCGTCGCGTCGGTCGTGCCCGTGGTCAAGCCGGGGCCGGTGGTGGGATCCGTGGCGGTGGGATCGACGGTCGTGCCGGCGTCGCTGGACGCGTCGGCGGCGCCGCCGGTGGTCGCCGTGCCGGTGGTCGGCGCGCCGCCGGTGGTGGTGGTCGAGTCGTCGCGGGTCGTCGTGGCGATCGCGGCGGAGGTGCCGCCGTTGCCGGGGTCGACGAAGCAAGCGGACGCGAGGAGGACGGGCCAGACGCGGGCCAGGAGCATCGGCGCATCGTACACGCGGGCGCGCGGAGGGCCGGCGGCTCGTCGTGCGCGCGCGCGGTTGCGATCAGCCGGCGAGGGCGCGCAGGCGGACCAGCTTGCCGGTGAACTCCTGGAGCTCGCGGCCCCTCAGGCCGGCCTGTTCGGCGGCGGCGGCCTCGGCGGCGCCGGCGAGCATGAGGCCGAGCGCACGCGCCTCGAGCCGGCTCAGCGGGACGGCCTCGCGGCGGTAGTCGACGAACGCCTCCCAGGCGAGCGGGACCCAGGCGCGCACGAACGCGGCCATGGCCTCGGCGAACACGCGGATCTCGAGCTGGGCGTGGGGGTCGAGGCGGAGGTCGAGGAAGTGCAGCAGGTTGTGCAGGTCGATCTTCCAGATCCACTGGGTGTACAGCGAGACCGGGAGCACGGTGCGCGCGAGCTCGCGGGCGATGCCCAGCTCGCCGGCGAGGCGCTGGTAGTCGCGATAGATGTCCTCGTTGCGGCTGGTCAGGAGGGCCTGGACCTGGCGGCGGAGGTCGTCGGGGAGCACGAGTGTCTCGCGGCCCTGGCGGTTGGTGGTCGACTGCAGGGTCACGTGCTCGAGGGCCGGGACGTAGAACTCGTCGGGGGCCTCGCTGTAGCGCAGGGACATCTCGTTGACGTTGGCGGTGCGGTGGCGGATCCACTGCCGGGCCACGAAGATCGGCATCTTGCAGCGGAACTTGACCTCGCACATCTCGAACGGGGTGGTGTGCCGGTGGCGCATGAGGTAGCGCAGCAGGCCGCGGTCGTCGTGGACCTTGCGCGTGCTGGGGCCGTAGCTGACGCGGGCGGCCTGGACGATGTCCTCGTCGGTCCCCATGTAGTCGACGGCCTGGACGAAGCCGCGGTCGAGGACGGGGACCTCCTGGCCGAGGAGGGCCTCGGCGCCGGGTGCGAGGGTGCGAGCGGTCGCGGGCATGGCGCGGGAGGGTATACCGCAGGGCCCCGGGGGCGTACACTCGCCCCGGACCCATGCATCGCAGGGACGAGAGATCCACGTTCGTGGTGGTCGTGGCGATGCTGCTGGCGTCGCTGCTGCTGCACCTCGTTTTGTGGCCGCTCGGCGAGCAGCTGGTCAAGCTGGCCTGGACGGCGCCGCCGGCCCCGCCGCAGGAGGGCTGGCTGCAGGTGCAGCTCGAGGACGACGAGCCCGAGGAGCCCGAGGCGCCGCCGAGGGAGGAGCCGCCGAAGGGCAAAATTATCAAGCAGGATCGCGTGCGCAAGGAGGAGGTCCCGGACGCCGACAAGTACCTGTCGGAGTTCGACCAGCGGGTCGAGCACGAGACGCGGGCGCCGACCGGACGTCCGAAGGCCGGGGCGGCGCCGACGCAGCGGGGCACCGCGCCCGACGCCGACAACATGCCGCGCGCGCCGAACCTGCTCGACCCGCGTCCGAACCAGCCGAAGGAGTCGCCGGACTCGCCGGGCGAGGCGGACGAGGGCCGCGGCGACCCGGCGCTGCCGAAGGTGCCGAACCCTCGCTCGCTGCTGCCGACGCGCCCGGACTTCGGCCCGAGCGGGCGTCCGGGCGTGCGCGGCAACCCGTCGCAGGACATGGCCGGAGACGAGCCGGGCCAGCCCGGGACGTTCGAGGACATCGACGCCGACGAGGGCGACAGCAACCAGCTGAACTCGAAGCGCTACAAGTACGCGTCGTTCTTCAACCGCGTGAAGGAGCAGGTGGCGCAGCACTGGAAGCCCGAGGCGATCCACGCGACGCGGGACCCCGACGGCAGCCGCTTCGGGACGGGCGTGCGGGTGACGCAGCTGCTGGTGCGGCTCAACCCCGACGGTTCGCTGAAGCAGGTCAAGGTCGGGCGCGCGGCGGACCTCGACTTCCTCGACGAGGAGGCGATCCGGGCCATGCGCACGGCCCAGCCGTTCCCCAACCCGCCGCCGGGGCTGGTCGATCCGGAGACGGGCTTCATCGACTTCACGTTCGGCTTCATCTTCGAGGTCGAGAGCGGGCGCGGGCGGCTGGTGCCGCCGAAGCGCTATCGCAACTGATTTGAGGGGGCGCACGACCTGTCCTGGGGGTCAGGTCGGCACGAGGCCGGCGAGCTCGGCGAGGCGGGGCTCGTCGAGGCGCAGGCACAGGCCGCCCTCGTGGGCGAACAGGTCGTCGAGGATCGTCGCGGGCTCGCCGAGCACGATCTTCTTGAAGCGGCGGAAGTAGAGGTGGCGGGGCACGGCGAACAGGGTCCGGTAGGGCGCGCCGTCGGGCAGCGGGGTGAGGGTGCGGACGTGGGTGTCGTCGAGCACCTCCTCGCGGACGAGGCGCTGGCGCACGCGGGGGCCGTCCACGGCGATCGCGGCGGGCGGGCCGGCGGCGATGACCTCGTCGTGGGCGACGTAGACCGGGGTGTACCCGGACTGCTCGAGCTGGCGGACGAGCCGCGCGGTCCAGCGGCGCATGACCCGGACCTGCGTCTTCGGCTCGAACAGGCCGAGGATCTGCTGGCGCTTGATCTTGCTGGCGGCGAACCACGCGGGCACGCCGAGCGAGGCGCACAGGTCGTGCCAGGTCGGCGGCAGCTCGCCGTCGCCGTGGTGGCTCAGGACCTGGTAGTTGGCCTCTCGCAGGTCGATCTGCAGCAGCGTCTCGCCGAGGTGATCGGCGAGGTCGTTGCGCTCCTTCAAGGGTTCGTGCGGGAGGGCGGCGACGGCGGTCAGGTTGGTCAATAACTCGGGGCGGGCGTGAAAGAAGGCGAGCAGGGTGTCGAAGTGGCGCTGGACGACGTCGGGGCCGTGGCTGCGCTCGGCCTCGGCGAGGGTCGCGAGGGTGGCGAGGAGGTCGGGGTGCTGCGGGCTGCGGGCGAGCAGGCCGACGAAGTAGTCGGCGAACGGGCGCCGCCAGGTCGGCAGCGGGAGGCGCAGCAGGCCGCGGAACGGCTCGGTCTCGGGCAGATCGATCATGCGGCGCGGCGGGTGAGGGTGAGGCCGACCAGCATGGCGGCGCAGAACAGCAGGAGGTCGGGGTTCAAGGTCACGAGGTCGGTGAGGGCGGGGCCGGGGCACAGGCCGGTGAGGCCCCAGCCGACGCCGAACGCGGCGGCGCCGAGCACGAGGCGCAGGTCGACGCGCCTCCGGGCGGGCACGTGGAACTCGGAGTCGAGCAGCGGACGGCGGCGGCGGAGCACGGCGGGGAAGCCGAAGAAGGTGACGAGCACGGCGCCGCCCATGACGAACGCGAGGTCGGGGTCGCGGAGCTGCAGGAAGCCGAGGACCTTGTCGGGGCGGGTCATGCCGGCGAGGCCGAGGCCGAGCGCGAACAGCAGGCCGCAGAGGAGCGGGGCGAGCTGTCTCAAGGGACACCTCGCAGGGCGAGGTTGGCGGTGACCACCGCGACGGCCATGAACACGAGCACGGCGACGAGCGAGCGGGGCGAGCGGCGGCCGAGGCCGCACACGCCGTGGCCGCTGGTGCAGCCGTCGCCGAGGCCGGCGCCGAGGCCGACGAGCAGGCCGCCGACGAGCAGGGCGGTGCGGCCCGCGGGCAGCGTGTGCGGGATCGCGGACGGCAGCACGCGCAGGAGCACGAGGCCGCCGGTCCACAGGCCGAGCACGAAGGCGAGGCGCCAGGCGCGGTCGTCGGAGCGCGCGAGCAGGCCGCCGACGATCCCGCTGATGCCGGCGATGCGCCCGCGGAGGGCGAGCAGCAGCAGCGCGGCGGCGCCGAGGAGGAGGCCGCCGAGCAGCGGCAGGGCGAAGGCAGGCATCGCCGGCGAGCATAGCGGGGACGGGCGGGGAGCGGGGAGTGCCCCGGGGACGTGCGCTGGTGTAATGTCGGCGGCGCATGCGAATCGTCCGCCGCGGGTTGTCGCTGGTGCTCGGGCTCCTGCTGGCCGTGAGCGTGTTCCTGGCGGTCAAGCCGGCGCCGATCGACGCGGCGGCCTGGGATCCGCCGGCGGTGCCGGAGTTCGCCGGACCGCTGGCGCCGAACAGCCGGCTGGCGGCGGCGGTGGCGATCGGGGTCGGGCTGATCGACGGGCCGGAGGACGTCGAGACCGACGCCGAGGGGCGGGTGTACGCCGGGACCAACGCGGGCACGATCGTGCGGGTCGAGGGCGAGGCGGTGACGACCTTCGCGACGACCGGCGGGCGGCCGCTCGGGCTGGACTTCGCGCCGGACGGCGCGCTGATCGTGGCCGACGCGATCAAGGGGCTGCTGTCGGTCGCGCCCGACGGCACGATCACCACGCTGTGCGACGAGGTCGAGGGCGTGGAGCTCGGCTTCACCGACGACGTGGTCGTCGCGCGCGACGGCAAGATCTACTTCTCGGACGCGAGCGTGAAATTCGGGTTCGGCGATCACATGCTCGACCTGCTCGAAGGGCGCGCGCACGGCAAGCTGGCGGTCTACGACCCGGCGGTGAGAGGCTGCAAGCTGCTGCTCGGCGACCTGTTCTTCGCCAACGGGGTGGCGCTGTCGCGGGCCGAGGACTTCGTGATCGTCAACGAGACGTACCGCTACCGAGTCACCCGCTACTGGCTGGCGGGGCCGAAGGCGGGCACGGCGGAGGTGTTCGTCGACGGGCTGCCGGGCTTCCCCGACGGCGTGGCGGCGAGCGGGCGCGGGACGTTCTGGGTGGCGATGTTCACCGTGCGCAACAAGGCCGGCGACTTCCTGGCGCCGCGGCCGCTGCTGAAGAAGATGGTGGCCAACCTGCCGCGCGCGCTGTGGCCGAAGCCGGCGCCGTACGGGCTCATCATCGAGGTCGACGAGCGGGGCGAGCTGGTCCAGAGCCTGCACGACCCCGAGGGCACGCGCGTGCGGGAGGTGACGAGCGTGCACGAGCGCGACGGAGCGCTGTACCTCGGGCACCTGCACCGCGATCGCATCGACCGGCTGACGCTGACGGGGCCGGCGTCGTGAGGCGTCAGCGGGCCGCGAAGGTGACGGTCCAGTACAGGCCGTCGGTCTCGGGGCGGTCCTTGGGCGCGAACGGGCCGTCGACCACGCCGACGCCGATGTCGGTGAGCTCGCGGGCGAACAGCTTCCAGCAGTTGGCGGAGCTGTCGGCCCACAGGGCGAGCGCGGCGGCGGGGTCCTCGTAGCCGAAGCCGACGTTCTCGGCGAAGGTCGCGGCCTCGTAGCCGACCTCGCCGAGGCGGAAGGCGGTGCCGAGGCCGTCGGGGTCGACCTCGCCGAGGTACTCGCGGGCGACCATGTCCTGGCTGTGCAGGCGGGCGACGCAGCGGAGCGCGGGGTCGAGGTAGACGGGCGGGGCCGGCGGGAACACCAGCTGGCCGCACTGGCCGCCCTCGGCGCGCAGGTCGTTGAGGGCGGCCTGGAACGCGCCCTCGAGGGCGGCGTGGTCCTCGTCCCACGCGCGCACGGGGTCGCAGAGCTCGAGCTCGGGGAGGACCTGCTCCTCCTCGGGCGGCGCGGCGCCGGGGTCGTCGCAGGCGAGGACGAGCGCGAGGGCAACGAGCGAGCGGCGGCGGAGCACGGGCCGCCAGAGTAACAAAAACGAGTCGGGCCCGGTGCATACGACCAGGCCCGAGCTCTTTTGCGGGGTTGGCACCGGGTCCGGGGGGACCCGGGGGTGCGGCGTCAGCGAGATAAGATAAGCGAAGTCGGTTAAGGCGAAGGAAGTAAGGTAAGGGCTAAGCGGTAAGGGTTAAGCGGCAAGGGTTAAGCGGTTCAAGTCAGGCCAAGCGGATAAGCCAAGCGGGACGGCGAAGCAAATAAGCCAAGGTGCGCCGCGGCGGGGTTGGAGGAGGTTGGTTCGCCCCGGCGAACGCGAGCATGGTTTGCAGTCGCCGTTCCAGAACGAAAGTGCTGGGGATCTCAGCGGTTTTTCGGGTCGGGCAGGGCCGCTCTGACGTCGATGCCCGGACGCGGCCGCGGGCGCGCGGCGAGGTCTGACGCGGATGTCATGGCAAGATGGGTGGCCGTGGCGAGCGACCCCCAGGTCAAGATCTCGAAGTACCTCAGCAAGCACCTGCGCCACGATCCGGGGCGGATCGGGCTGACGCTCGAGCCGGGCGGGTGGGTCGCGGTCGAGGCGCTGCTCGCCGCGTGCGCGCGCCACGGGGTGCGGATCTCGCGGGCGCAGCTCGAGGCGGTGGTCGCCGGCAGCGACAAGCAGCGCTTCGGATTCGACGCGACCGGGACCAAGATCCGGGCCAACCAGGGGCACACCGTCGCGGTCGACCTGCAGCTCGCGCCGCAGGCGCCGCCCGAGGACCTGTTCCATGGGACAGGTGAACAGACTGTCGCGGCCATCCTGCGCCACGGCCTATTAAAAATGGCGCGGCACCACGTGCACCTGTCGGCGGACCTCGAGACGGCGCTCAAGGTCGGGGGCAGGCACGGCAAGCCGGCGGTGTTCACGGTCGCCAGCGGGCGGCTGCACGCCGACGGCGGCGTGTTCTACTGCAGCGCCAACGGGGTGTGGCTGGTCGAGCACGTGCCGCCGGCGTACCTGGTGCGCACGCGCTGAGCTCTATTCGCCCTCGATGATGATCGGGGTGGCGAAGTGGCTCTTCAGGGGCTTGCCGTCGGGCACGTAGAAGAAGAACTCGACGCGGCGGTTGGCGGCGCGGCCGTCGTCGGTGTTGTTGTCGCCGGTCGGATCGGCCTGGCCGCGCGAGCCGACGTGCACGCGCTCGAGCGGGACCTTGCCCGCGGCCTTCAACAAGATGGCCTCGCGGACCTCGCGGGCGCGCTGGAGGCCGAGCTGCATGTTCTTCTGGGCGCCGCCGCGGGAGTCGGTGCGACCGATGACGAGCAGGTGGAGGCCTTGGTTCTTCTCGAGCTCGGCGGCGGCCTGGGCCACGGCGGGGCGGTCGTCGAAGGTCAGCTTGTCGGAGCCGGGGCCGAACTGGACCGGCGCGAGCTCGGGGTGGTCGGGGGCGGCGGTGGCCGGGTCGCTGCCGGTGTCCTTGCAGGCGGCGAGGAGGACGACCAGAGCGAGCAGTGTGGGGCGCATCGAGCCCGGTTATATCAGGCCCGGGGCGGGGGCGACGGCGTTTACCAGTCGAGGATGGCGGCGCCCCAGGTGAAGCCGGAGCCGAAGGCGGCCATGGCGACCTTCATGCCCGGACGCAGGCGGCCCTCGCGGACGCACTCGGCGAGCAGGATGGGGATGGTGGCGGCGGTGGTGTTGCCGTAGCGCTGGATGTTGTGCGGGATCTTCTCGTCGCCGACGCCGAGCTGCTGGGCGATGAACTGGTTGATCCGCATGTTGGCCTGGTGGAAGAGGAACAGGTCGATGTCCTCGACGCCGATGCGGTGCTGCGTGCAGGCGCGCATGAGCGCGCCGAGCATGGTGGCGACGGCGTGCTTGAACACGAGCTTGCCGTCCATGGTGGCCCACAGCATCTCCGGGGCGACGGTGCCCGAGCGGTCGGGGTTCTTGGGGATGAAGGGGCGCTGGCGGATGTCCCAGATCTTCTGGCACAGCACGTCGGCGTGGCGGCCGTCGGCGCCGAGGTAGACGCCGCGCACGCCGCGGTCCTCCTCGGTGGCGGAGACGACGACGGCGCCGGCGCCGTCGCCGAACAGCGAGGACACGGTGCGGCCCTCGGTCGAGAGGTCGAGGGCGGCGGAGTGGGTCTCGGCGCCGACGACGAGCACGTGGCGGGCCATGCCGGCGCGCACGTGGGCGACCGCGGTCGACAGGGCGTAGAGGAAGCCGGAGCACTGGTTGCGCACGTCGAGGGCGGGCACGAACTTGGCGTTCTCGCCGTCGCACAGGCCGAGCTTGTGCTGCAGGAACACGCCGCTGCCGGGGAAGGCGTGCTCGGGCGAGAGGGTGGCGACGACGATGAGGTCGAGGTCGTGGGCGGCGAGGCCGGCGGCGGCGAGGGCGTCACGCGCGGCGAGCAGGGCCATGTCGGAGGTGCCGACCCCGGGCTCGGCGAAGCGGCGGGCCTCGATGCCGGTGCGCTGGACGATCCATTCGTGCGAGGTCTCGATGTGGTGGTCGCGGATCAGGTCGTCGTTGGTGACGACGCGCGGCGGGACGTGGAAGCCGGTGCCGGAGATATAAGCTTGAACCAAGCGGGTGCTCCTGCGAAAAGCGCTGCGCAGTGTAACACGCGCGCCCGCGAGAGCGAGCGACGGCCGCGACGGCGGGCCATGAAAATCAGTGACTCTTGGGGGGGCCGCCGAGGGTCAGGCCGGGGGCTTTGGGGCCGGGCGGGGCGAAGGCGGACGGGGGCAGGGGCTGGGTGCCCTTGATGCCGGAGCTCTCGCAGGCGCTGCAGGCGGCCGTCTTCAGGAAGTTCTCCATGGTGGTCTTGCGGTGGGGCAGGAACACGTCGAGGACGGCGTCGGACAGGCCGAAGCGCGGGCCGAACGGGCCGTTGTCGGTGAACTCCTCGGTGATCTGCACGAAGCCGATGCTCGGCAGCCAGTTGAGGCCGCCGCCGAGGTCGGCGTCCTCGAAGTTGTTGTTGTGCTGGTGGCAGCCGGCGCACGACAGCGTGCCGAGGCGGTTGAGGAGCTGGTCGGCGGTGATGCCGGTGCTGATCGCGTCCTGGATCTGCTGGCGGAACTCGCTGCCGACCTGCTGGCGGTAGATGTCGAAGGTGCCCTCGGCGGTGCTCTGGCCGGCCATGAAGGTGCCGACGTCGGTGGTGAAGAACCGGTTGACGTCGTCGACCTCGAGGTTGGGGACCTGCTTCAGCAGCCAGCGCTTGAACGTCTCGGCGCCGGGCACGGTCGAGTCGTCGGCGAACAGGCCGGGGTGGGGGTTGTCCTTGACGGCGTGGGGGCGGATGCACGGGCCGAAGCCGCAGTCGTGCGAGAACTTGAACTCGTGGAGCTGCCAGAGGTTGGGCGCGGGCATGAAGCCGTTGGTGCGGATCTGGCCGGCGCCGCGCGGGCCGTAGTTGTCGGCGTGGATGACCGGGCCGACGCCGAACTTGTCGCCGAAGTAGAAGTCGTCGAGGCGCTTGCGCAGCTCGGTGGCGTTGTTGGTGTCGGCCAGATCGAGCCAGAACTCGGCGATGGCCTGGCAGCCCTCGACGCCGCACTTGGGGTTCGGGTTGGGCAGGGAGGCCTCGAAGATGACGAGGTTGCGGTCGTTGAGGTCGAACAGGCCCGAGCGCTTGGCGAACACCACGCGGTACTCGCCGCAGTGGGCGCCGTCGACGGGGGCGAGGTCGAGGCGGTTGAACAGACCGATCGGGATGTAGCTGTCGGGGTTGTTGTTCGGGTCGAAGAACGGGTCGGTGGCGGCGAGGATGCCCTCGGGGCGCGGGCACTGGATCGGGAAGGCGCCGAGCGCGGGCTGGCCGTCGATCTGGAAGTCGTCGCAGTGGCGGGCCTCGGGGAACTCGCCGGGCGACTCGTTGAGGAAGTCCCACCAGCGCCCGTACAGGACCTCCTTGGTGAGGCCGGGCTCGGCGCTGGTGGTCACGATCTGCTGCATGACCCGCTCGAACGTGAAGTTCTGCAGCAGCGCCTGATCGGTGATGGCGAGCGAGCGGCGGGGGTCGACCTCGACGTCGTCGCCGCAGGCGAGCAGCGGGGCGGGCGCCGGGCTGGCGAGGTCGTCGGGGGCGTCGATCTGTCCCTGTAGACCTGTCCTGGAGGACATGTCCGCGGGGTCACATGCGAGGCCGGCCAGGGTCGCGGCGGGGAGACAGCCGATAAGTATTAAAGGAAGGCGAGGGAGCGACACCCGGCCAGGATAGCGGGGGCGCCGACGGGGCGCCACGGGCATTCCGGCGGGCGCCGGCGAACGTCGTCCGCGGCGGGCGGGCCGGCGGGCGCGGCGGGGCGGCGGGCGGCCGGGCGCGTCGCGGGTCCGAGGGCGGTCCGATCGCGGGCCGGGCTCCGCGGCGGCGGCGGAGCTCGGGGGTGACGTCGGGGGCGGCTCGTCAGCGGCGCTTGCGGGCGGCGATCCGCTCGAGCTTCTTGGCCTCTTTGCTCGCCTCTTCGGTCTGCAGCCTGGCCTGTTCGGCGTCGAACTCGGCCCACAGGCTCATGACCATCTGCTCCTGCGACGCGAACTTGGTGCCGTCGAGGCCCTTGTCGGGCTCGAGGCCCAGCATCTTGGCGGTGACCGGCTTGTCGGGGTCGAGGCCGACGCGGGCGGCGCGGTTGCGGAAGAACTTCCGCATGGTGGCCGCCGTCTCCTCGTGCTTGCTGGGGCACAGCTTGCCGCCGCTGACGGCGCGGTGCACGGTCTCCCAGGTCGCCTTGGTCGTGTAGTTGTACGGGCGGCCCTGCTCGTCCTTGCAGACGATGGTCTGGCCGCTGACCTTGCGCAGCATGCGGGCGGCGGAGCGGCGGTACACCAGCACGTCGACGATGGCGTCGCACAGCACGCGGGGGTCCGCGGCCTTGTCCCAGACCATCGTGAAGTAGTTGGAGTTCATGCCGAACAGGCCGTAGGTCTGCCAGACGGTCGGGTCCTTGGCGACCGGGTTGCCCTCGTAGCTCTTCGACATCTTGCGCCACGCGGAGTAGCTGCCCTCGAGGTCGGGCGAGAGGCGGTGCACCAGGCCCTGCTGGAGCGACGACTCGCGCATGGCGACGAGGTGGATGAGCTTCGAGAAGTCGTCGCTGGCCTTCAGGCGCTTCAACACGTGGTTGAGCACCTTGGTGGTCCGCTCCTGCTCGCCGCGCGTCAGCTTGGGTCGCTTGTCGCTGACGGTGTGCACGCAGGCGCGGGGCATGAAGCCCTGCACGGCGGCGACATCGTCGTCGCTGATGAACTGACCTTCAGGATCCGTGTCACGGATCTCTCGCGAGGGCGCAACCGGGTTCGTCATCGCCTCGGAGAGGTCCTCGGCCGGGACTCGCCCGCCAGGAAGTTTCCCATCCACCACATCCATCCTCGCACTGGCTCCATCGTCGAGAACATCGGTCACGAAGCCGATGCAGTAGGCCAGGGCTGTCAGTTGCACCAAACGCATTCCTCTACTCCTTCGAGCTGGGCTGGGCTGACGTGTCCAGGGCATCAAGGGAACCCGATCCGGTGTCTCCAGTCCACCCCCACGTGAAAAAAATTGCCGTCACGCGCTGGCGTGTTCGCGCGGCAAAGCGGCTCAAAACGCGCTCATAAGGGCTATTTGCGCCCTGGCGTTCACTGTCAGATTGTGTGGGCGCGCGCGTGTGTTCGATAGTGCCACCACAACATGTGGGCCGCGCCTCGGGCGCGTCATCAACATGCTGTGGTGTCACTCCGAACCCCCGCACGCGCGCGTGCACCGGCCCGCGCCCCGGGCTCGCGTACACACGTCCGTGCTTCCGCGCGGCGCGGTCCTTTCGCTTGCTCCGATCCAGATCAAGCCAGCCGGCAGATCGCAGCGGCCCGCGTGCTCGAGGCCTGCGGCGGTCGGCCGGCGGCGCGGCCGATCGGGTGTCGACGCGTGCCCTCGAGGCCGGCTCGCGTGGTTGCGACGCGCTCGCGACGGCGTTTCGCGAACACGAACTCGCTGTCTCATCGGACATGTCCTGAAAGACCATGGCGCGGGCTGTCAAGCGCGACGCTGCGGGCTGTCTCGAGGGACAGGTCGCGGGCGGGCCCGCCGGTCAGACGTCGGCGAGGCCGCGGCGGCGCAGGAGCCACAGGAACAGCGGCGCGCCGAGCAGGCTGGTGACCACGCCGGGGGCCAGCAGCACCGAGGTGACGGAGCGCGCGAGGGTGTCGACGAGCACGACGAGCGCGGCGCCGAGGCCGGCGGCGAGCGGGAGCAGGCGGCGGTGGCCGGCGCCGACGAGCATGCGCGCGAGGTGGGGCACGAGCAGGCCGACGAACCCGAGGATGCCGGTGAGCGCGGTCGCGGCGCCGACGAGCAGGCCGACGGCGAGCACGGCGCGGCGGCGCAGGCGGCCGAGGTCGACGCCGAGCGAGGCGGCGGTGTCGTGGCCGAGGTGGAGGGTGTCGAGGTCGCGGAGCTGCGAGGCCGCGAGCGCGAGGCCGGCGGCGCAGGGGGGCAGCGACCACGCGAGGTGGACCCACGTGCGGCCCTCGAACGAGCCGAGGCTCCACTGCATCACCCGCAGGCCGAGGTCCCAGCGCTGGGCGGCGAGCGACAGGCAGAGGGTGGCCACCGCGCCGCACAGGGTCCCGAGGGCGAAGCCGGACAGCAGCAGGGTCGCGAGGCTCTGGCCGACGCGGTGGAGGCCGAGCAGCGCGAGCAGGACCAGCGCGGCGCCGCCGGCAGCGAGCAGCGGGGTGACCCACAGGCCGTGCTGCTCGGCGCCCAGCATGAAGCCGAACACGGCGGCCAGGGCCGCGCCGGCGCTGACGCCGAGCACCCCGGGGTCGGCGAGCGGGTTGCGGAACAGGCCCTGGGTGAGCACGCCGGCGCTCGCCAGGGCGGCGCCGACCACCGCGGCCAGCAGCGCCCGCGGCAGGCGCAGCTGCCAGACGATGGCGTCGCGCAGGCCGGTCGGGGCGTCGGCGAGGCCGAGCGGGGCGGCGAGGTGGGCGTAGAGGCTGCGCAGGGCCTCGCCGGGGCCGACGTCGCCGGGGCCGGTGCCGAGCGCCAGGAGCAGGGCGACCGCGAGGGCGAGCGGGACGAGCAGGCGGAGCGCGGGGCGGGGCATGGGCGCGAGGGAGGGCGGGGCGAGGCGAGCGGCGCAGGTCAGTCGGCGAGGACGCGGGCCTGCAGGGCCTCGGCGGTGAGCAGCATACCCTCGCCGGTGCTGGCGAGGTCGCGGGCGGGCACGGCGATCACGCGGCCGGTGCGGGCGGCGGTGGTGACGGCGAGGCCAGGACGGGCGGCGAACTCGGCCTCGGCGGCCGGGCAGGCGGGGTCGGCGAGCGCGGCCGCGGGGCAGGCGATGACGATGTACGCCGGGTCCCAGGCGACGAGGCGCTCGATGGTTACAGGGACATGTCCCGAGAGACCTTGCCTCGCGGCCAGGTTGACGACGCCGACGGCGTCGGCGATGTCGGCGAAGGTCGTGTCGGCGGCGGCGGTGAAGCCGTCGCTCCAGCTCACGGCGGTCGGCGGGTCGGCGGGTCGGTGGGCGGCGAGGGCGGCGAGGCGGTCGTCGACGGCGCGCAGCAGGGCCTCGCCCGCGGGGGTCGCGTCGACGGCGGCGGCGACCTCGCGGACGTGGCGGCGGTAGTCGGCGAAGCCGGTGAACTCGGCGAACTCGAGCACGCGCACGCCCTGGGCGGCGAGCAGCGCCTTCAGCTCGGCGGCGCTGAAGGCGGCGATGATCACGAGGTCGGGGCGGCGGGCCAGCAGGCCCTCGCTGGTGGCGGCGAGGCGGGGGATGTCCGGCGACCAGCGGCCGGCGATGCGGGTGTAGCGGGGGTCGTCGGCCATCACGCTGATGCCGACCACGCGGGCCTGGGCCGCGGGGCCGAGGTCCCACAGGATCTCGTCGCTCAGCACGGTCTGCGAGAGCACGCGCGCGGCCGGGCCCGCGGGGGCGGGGGCAGGGGGGGCGCAGGCGGCGACGGCGAGGCCGACGAGGGCGGCGCGCAGCGTTCGGGGGAGGCTGTCCCCGAGGACAGGTGAACGGGCCCGCGCGGGGCGGTCGATCGCCTGTCCTCGGGGACAGGTCTGGCTGGGCGAGGAGCGGCGCATGATCAGGTGCGGCGGGTCGGTATGTTCAGATCGAGGCGGACGGACGCCCAGAAGCTGGTGCCGGGCAGGGGGTAGAAGAAGAAGTCGGAGATCGGCACGGGGATCGCGGGGGCGCCGGCGAGCGGCGGGTGCCACAGGGTGGTGCGCAGGTCGAGGAGGTTGCGGACGTCGGCGGTGATGTGCACGCGGCGGGCGACGTGGAGCTCGAAACCGAGGCCGTGGAGCGTGCGGCGCGGGACCTCGTAGCGGCCGCTGGCGTCGAGGAAGGTGCGGGCCACGTGGTCGAGGTTGTAGACCAGGCGTGGCTCGAGCTCGCGGCCGCGGACGCGCCAGACGTGGCCGATCGAGGCCTGGGCCGAGAGGTCGTGGCGCGGGCGCCCGGGCAGGGCCTGGCCGCGGGTGAGCGGAGCGGCGGACAGGTTGACGGGCGCGAGCAGGGTGTAGCTGCCGCGCAGCACGAGGTCGCCGCCGGCGACGCGCAGGTCGGCGCCCGACTCGAGGCCGGCGACGCGGGCGGCGTCGAGGTTGACCGGGCGCAGGCGCGGGCCGCTCTGCTGCCACTGGATCAGGTGGTCGCTCCAGGTGACGAACCCGGCGGCGTGGGCGTAGAGGGCGGCGTCTTCGCCGCGGGCGTCGATGACGAGGCCGCCGTCGACGCTGGTGCCGCGCTCGGGGCGCAGGGCCTCGTTGCCGGCGATGTAGCCGCGATCGCCGAACAGCTCGATCATGGTCGGGGGGCGGAAGTAGCGGCCGCCGGTCACGCGCAGCGAGAGCGCGTCGGTGAGGGCCACGCGGGCGCCGAGGCGCGGCGAGAGGCCGACGTCGAGGTGATCGCGGGCCTGGTCGTCGGGCTCGCCGGCGCCGGGCGGGACGGCGAAGCGGCTGTTGACGACGTCGAGGCGGAGGACCGGCTGGAGGTGGACGCGATCCGCGAGCAGGCGCTGGTCGAGCTGGAGGCCGAGGCCGGTGGTCAGGCGGCGGCGGCGGGCGTCGCCCTGGGGGTCGGGCCAGGCCCGCTGGTCGACGCGGGTCCACTCGCCGCGCGCGTCGAACAGGGCGGCCACGGCGCCGCCGCGCCAGGCGTGGAGGTGCAGGCGCGGCGAGGCGTAGAGGTCGAGCGTGCGCGTGCGCTGGTCGTCGACGGCGAGGCCGACCTCGCCGAGCGGGTCGCTGTAGCGGGCGTGCTCGGCGGCGAAGCCGGACACCAGCTCGACCTGGCCGGGCGTTGCGCCGGGCAGGTCGCGGCGCACGCGGGCGACCGTGCGGGCGACCGCGGTGGCGAGCGAGGTCGCCGTCGCCTGCACGCCGGTGGCCATGCCGGGCACGCCCTGGCGCTTCCACAGCACCAGCTGCTGGCCGCTCCAGCGCCACGGTCCGGCGTGGCCGTGCACGGCGACCTGGCCGAGCACGCGGTCGTAATAATTGTTGGCGCGGCGCTCGACGCGGTCGTCGGCGGGGTTCTGCGGGGTCTCGCCGATGTTGAGGAAGGGGAAGTCGCCGCGCGCGCCGCCGTAGCCGGCGCGCACGTCGAGGCAGGCGCGCCGGGGGCGGTGCGGGGGGGCGTGTCCGCGGCGGCGCGGCAGCACGAGCGAGGCGGCGACGCGGGCCTCGCGGGCGCGGAACGAGCCGCCGCCGGCGGCCGCGGTCAGGCGGTGGCGATCGGCGCCGCAGCGCAGGTCGCTGCCGAGGTCGACCGCGCCGCCGATCGCCGCGCCGCCGTAGGCGACCGGCACGAGGCCGCGGTAGACGGTGAGGCGGCCGAGGGTGTCGAGCGGGAAGTCGGCGAGGTTGACGACGCCGCTGCTGCCCCCGCCGATCGGCACGCCGTCGAGGAACACGCCGACCTGCTGCGGCGACGAGCCGCGCAGCGACAGCGAGGTGAACTGGCCGAGGCCGCCGAGCGAGCGCACGTGCACGCCGGCGGCGCGGGCCAGCAGGTCGGGCAGGGCGTCGGAGCTGCGGGCCGTGCGGTCGCGCTGGAGGTCGATGGCGGTGGCGAAGCCGGCGTGGTCGCGGTCGAGCGCGCGCTGGGCGGCGGTGGCGGCGAGGTCGCTGCGCACGACGGTGCGGTGCGGGCGGGCGCTGTCTGAAGGGACAGGTCGCGGACTTGCGACGAGGCTGTCCGCGGGGGCAGGTCGCGGCGCGACGGGGCTGTCCGCGGGGACAGGTCGCGGCGGAGGGGAGGGGCCGTCCGCGGGCTTCGGGCGCGGCGCGGCGGCCGGGGTGATGGCGAGCCTGGCCGAAGGGACAGGTCCGACGCCCGCGGCCGGCATGAGCCCGGCCGAAGGGGCAGGTCGGGTCGCGTCGGGCCGCCCCGGGGGATCGGCGGCGAGCGCGGGCCGGGCCGCGAGCGCCAGCCACGCCGCGACCGCCGCGGGCGAGCAGCGGCCGGACACGACGATGAAGGAGGCGCGGGGGTGGGGCGTTGCAGGGACGATGGCGAGTGAACTCCCGTCTCACCGGGGTCGTCCGGACCCGGCCCCACGCGGTCGTGGCGGGGCGGATCGGGCGAGGCATAGGCGTACGGCAGGTCTCCTGGCTGGCGGGTCGTCCTCGGGCGGCGCCTTCCCGCGGATGTCCGCAGTGGCCTCGTGCCGCCCTCGTCGCCGCTCACAGTGGCGGGAGCCGCGTCGGATTGGCCGACTTCCCTCACCGGACGCGCTCGTGGGTTGTCAAAGAGCCGGCGGACCTTTTCGCCCGCGGGTGTGCGGAAGTCAACCGGGCCCCTGGAAACCTCACAGGTGCGCGCGGCGCTGGCACAGCGGCGGACGTTGAGAAATACCCACAAAAGAAACTAAGGTCTCAAAACATGTCACGAGGTTTTCGGGCCATCTCCGGGTTTTCTCTCGCGCTTCTGGTGGGCTGTGGCGACTCGGTCGCGGGCGGCGGCGAGGAGGGCGGGAGCGAGTCCACCGGTCAGGCGGGCACGACCGACGAGACGCCGACCAGCGGCGACGAGTCGTCGTCGACGGGCGCGCCGTTCGAGCCGTTCCCGGCGCGCGGCGACGTGGTCGTGTCGCGCGTCGAGGTCAACCCCGGGGTCGCGATCAAGATCGAGGAGAACGGGGCGCCGGTCGGCGGGGCCGAGCGCAACGCCTACCTGCCGAAGAACCGCGACACGCTGATCCGCGTGTTCCTCGACGTGCCCGACGACTGGACCCCGCGCAGGCTCGAGGCGCGGCTCGAGCTGAGCGGCGGCGGGGTCGAGACGACGTACACCGACGTGTTCCAGATCGACGGCGACAGCATCGACAGCAAGCTCGACTCGGGGCCGTTCTTCGGCATCCGGGCGGAGCACATCCAGCCCAACGTGAAGTACCGCGTGAGCCTGTGGGAGGCCGAGGCGGGGCAGGAGGCGCTGCCCGAGCCGGCCGCGCCGGCGGTGTCGCCCGCGGACGGTCCGGCGTACATCGGCGTCGAGTCGCGGCTCGCCGAGCTGCGGGTCGTGCTCGTGCCGGTCGACTACGCGTACGGCGAGTGCGCCGCGGCCGTCGACGGCGAGGCCGAGCGCAAGTCGTTCGAGGACGCGCTGTACCAGCAGAACGGCGTCGAGTCGCTCGAGTTCGTGGTCCACGCGCCGTACAAGGTCGACTACGACCTCACGGCCTACAACGGCCTCAGCAAGCTCGTCGGCGAGATGAGCATGCTGCGCAGCGATGAGGGCGCCGACGACAACGTCTACTACTACGCGCTGTTCGACAACTGCAACCGCTGCATCGGCGCCGGCGGCGGCAACGGGCAGAACGGCTGCGTGGTCGGGCTGGCCTTCGACATCACCGGGCCCGACAAGAACGACGCCTACGGGCGGGCGGCCGCGGGTCAGCTCAACGGCGGGGCCGACGACACGTTCGTGCACGAGGTCGGGCACACGCAGGGCCGGCGACACATCGAGTGCGTGGGCGGCGGCGACGCGGCCGGCACCGACCCGAGCTACCCGTACCAGGGCGGAGTGATCGACAAGTGGGGCTTCGGCATCCGCGACTACCGCCTGCGCCACCCCAAGACCCACGCCGACTACATGAGCTACTGCGGGCAGACGTGGGCCTCGGACTGGCAGTGGAACGCGACCTACAAGCGCATCGTCGAGCTGAGCTCGTGGTCGACGGCCGGCGAGGCGGCGCCGACGGGGCCGGGGCAGCTCGTGGGGACCATCGAGCCCGACGGCACCGAGATGTGGTGGACCGTCCCCGGCGAGTTCTCGGCCGACCGCGCGGGCGCGACGCACGCGTTGCAGTTCGACTTCGCCGACGGCGTGGTCTCGGCGCCCGCCGAGGTCCGCGTGCGGCCCGATCATCCGACCAAGATCGTGGTCACCGGTCTGCCCGCGGGCTTCGACGGGCGCGCGCTGTCCGGGCTGCGCATGCGCGACGAGCAGGGGGAGCGTCCGATCGCGCTGGACCGCGTCCGCTGGTTGCACCGCCCGCAGGCCGTGTCGGCGGGATCTCCCCGCTGACGCCGGCCTCGGGCCGTTCAGGGCGGCTCCCGGCGGGGGGCCGCACGCGCGTGTGCGGTGACTAGGCACGGCCGGCGAGTTCGGCTAGTGTCGGGGCCGGAGCTGTACGCCCGATGCTCGATTTCCCGATCGCAGAGCTCATCACCCCCGAAGAGCAGGTGGCCGTGGCCCGCGCCGTGGCGATCATGGCCTCGCGCGACAACCAGGTCTCCGACAGCGAGAAGCACTTCGTCGAGGAGCTCATGGGCCAGATGATGCTGCTCCCCGAGGAGCGCGACCTGGTCCGCAAGGAGTTCAGCAAGCCGACGGACCTCGCGCAGGTGGCCCAGGCGGTCAAGCACCGCGAGGCCCGCATCTTCCTCTACTACCAGGCGGTCTGCGCCGCCCTCGCCGACAACAAGCTGGTCGACGGCGAGATGGACGCCCTGCTCTCGCTGGCCAAGACGTTCCACTTCCGCGACGAGCACGCCAAGGGCTTCATCCGCTGGGTCCGCGACAGCCTCGAGCTGCGGGACCGCGGGCAGCAGCTGCTCGTCGAGATGTGATCGGGCCCGGACCCGGGATCGCGCCGGGCTCGCCTCGCTCCGTCGTCCGCCGGAGGCGGGTGGGCAGCGGCGCGGACCCTGCGGGACGGCCATGATGGGCCCGCACGGCCCGTCCAGTGCGCCCGGCACCGTTCGCCGGGGGCTTGCGCGCGGGCGCGGAGGCTCGCATACTCCGCCGCTCCATGGCCCGCGTCACCGTCGAAGACTGCCTCGAGAAGATCCCCAATCGTTTCGCCCTCACCATCCTCGCCTCGCGGCGGGCCCGGGCCCTGCTCGAGAACCGCGGGACGCCGCTGGTCACCTGCGACAACAAGGGCGCCGTCACGGCGCTGCGCGAGATCGGTGACGGCGCGGTGCGCTTCGCCGAGGACGTCGCCGGCGTCATGACCTCGTTCATCGAGGAGCAGCGCCAGAAGCTGAAGCTGACCAGCAGCGACAACACCTTCCTCGAGGCTGCCGCCTTCAGCGTGATCGAGGGCGAGGAGGCCGACGAGGACGGCGACGTGATCCCGGAGCTGACCGCCGACTTCGAGAAGGTCGGGCTCGCCCCGACCGAGTCGACCGACGGCGACGAGCCGGTCGACGTCGAGGACGCCGACAGCGACGACGAGGAGGTCGCGGCCGACGAAGAGGACAGCGACGTGGCCGCCGCCGCTGGCATCGACGACGAGGCCGCCGGGCTCGAGGACCTCGAGGAGTCGGGCCTCGACGACGAGGAAGCGGAAGGCGGCGAGACGGAAGATGAGGAGGACTGACCTCCCAGCGTCCGCGCTCCCCCCGGGCCTGCAGGCGCTTCGCCCTGCGGGCCCGCGCCCGTTCTTCATCGCGGGCGCGCTGCTCGCTCTGACGTCGGCGCTCGCGTGCGTCGACAAGTCGCCGCCGCCGCTGTGGCCCTCGCCGCCGCCGCCGAGCGTGGCCGGGCCGATCGCCCACCCGATCGCCGCGGCCCCGGCAGAGGCCGACACCCCGGCGGACGTCGCCCTCCCGCCGGCCGCGCCGAAGACCCCCGACCCCGACACCGTGTGGAGCGAGCGCCCGGCCCCGCTGTCGGCCCCGCCGCCCCCGGCCCCGGCCTCCGGCGAGAAGCCCAAGCTGCTCGACAAGCTGCAGGAGAAGGTCCAGGAGGCGCGCGTCCGGCTCGACGAGTCGCGGGAGGAACGCCTGGAGAAGCAGCGGTTAAAGCAGCAGCAACGGCTGGAGAAGCAGCGCCGCAAGCCCGTTCGTCAGCCGGTCCTGCCGCCTGCCGCGCCCGGCGAGTAGACGACGCGCTGGGCCCCGCTTTCTGTGGTAGGTGTCCCGGTGATGAGTCCACCGTTTCGCAAGATCCTGGTCGCGAATCGCGGAGAGATCGCCCTGCGGGTGTTTCGAACCTGCGCCGAGCATGGGATCCGCACCGTCGCTGTGTACAGCGACGCCGACCGCGACGCGTTGCACGTGGCGCAGGCCGACGAGGCGGTGCACATCGGACCGGCGCCCTCGGCCGAGAGCTACCTGCGCAGCGAGAGGGTGATCGAGGCCGCCCGGGCCACCGGCGCCGAGGCCATCCACCCCGGCTACGGCTTCCTCAGCGAGCGCGCCCACTTCGTGCGCGCGTGCGAGAAGGCGGGCCTGGTGTTCATCGGCCCGGGCCCGCTGGCGATGGAGGTCATGGGCGACAAGTCCGGCGCGCGCAAGGCCATGATGGAGGCCGGCGTGCCGGTGGTGCCCGGCGCCGACGACATCGAGACGCTCGCGCAGGCCGAGTACGAGGTCAAGCACATCGGCTACCCGGTGATGTTGAAGGCCTCGGCCGGCGGCGGCGGCAAGGGCATGCGCATCGTCCACAAGCCCGAGGACCTGGAGCGCGCGTTCGACTCGGCCCGCCGCGAGGCCAAGGCCGCGTTCGGCGACGACCGCATGCTGATGGAGCGGGCCGTGCTGTCGGCGCGCCACGTCGAGATCCAGCTGATGGCCGACAACCACGGCGCCTGCGTGTACCTCAACGAGCGCGACTGCTCGGTCCAGCGGCGCCACCAGAAGGTCATCGAGGAGAGCCCGTGCCCGAGCCCGCAGATGACCCCGGCGGTGCGCGCGGCCATGGGCGAGGTCGCCGTCAAGGCCGCCCGCGCGGTCCACTACAGCGGCGCGGGCACCGTCGAGTTCCTGTTCGAGGAGCACAAGGACGGCCCGCGCTTCTACTTCCTCGAGATGAACACGCGCCTGCAGGTCGAGCACCCGGTGACCGAGGCGACCTGCGGCCGTGACCTCGTGTGGGACCAGATCCGCGTGGCCGCCGACCAGGCGCTGGGCTACACGCAGGCCGACGTCGAGCTGCGGGGCCACGCGATCGAGTGCCGGATCTACGCCGAGGACGCGCGCACGTTCCTGCCGAGCCCGGGCCACATCAACCACCTGCGCTGGCCGGTCGGCGCCAACATCCGCATCGACACCGGCGTGGCCGGCGGCAGCACGGTCTCGACCTACTACGACCCGATGGTCGCCAAGCTGACGGTCTGGGGCCCCGATCGCGGGTCGGCGATCCGCCGCATGCGCGAGGCCCTGCGCGACACGGCGATCACCGGCATCGGCACCAACATCCCGTTCCACCTGCGCGTGCTGCAGGAGCCGGACTTCGTCCGCGGCGACTTCTCGACCCGCTACATCGACAACCACCCCTCGCTGGTCGAGCCGCACGTGCTCGCCGAGAGCGACAGCCGGGCGATCGCCGCGGCCGCCGCGGTGCGGGCCGCGGAGGCGATGGCCGGCCGCGGACAGCCGTCCAGCGAGGCCTCTTCGGTCGCGTCGGCGTCGGCGCAGGCCGGCATGATCTCCGCGTGGCGACTCGGCGCCGGCTGGCGTCGGTGAGTCACTTCTCACGACGCGCCGCGGACCCGCGTCCGCCGGCTCGTCGTCGGAGCAATCCGCCGCGACGCGCCGCGATCGCGTGAGCTGCCAGCGGTTGCGGCGAGCCTCCCGCGGTGGCAAAACCCGGCCCCGTGGCAACGGCGAACCGGGCAAAGCGCACCAAATTCATCTTCGTCACGGGCGGCGTGGTGTCGTCGCTGGGCAAGGGCCTGTGCGCGGCGTCGATGGGCGCGCTGCTCGAGGCGCGCGGCCTCAACATCGGCCTGCAGAAGCTCGACCCCTACCTGAACGTCGACCCCGGCACGATGAACCCGACCCAGCACGGGGAGGTGTTCGTGACCGACGACGGCGCCGAGACCGACCTCGACCTCGGGCACTACGAGCGCTTCGTGTCGCACCGCATGTCGCGGCACAGCAACTACACTTCGGGTCAGATCTACGAGTCGGTGATCCGCAAGGAGCGGCGCGGCGAGTACCTCGGGCAGACCGTCCAGGTCATCCCGCACGTGACCAACGAGATCCGCGCGAGCATCCTCGCCGCGGCCGAGGGGCTCGACCTCCTGATCGTCGAGATCGGCGGAACCGTCGGCGACATCGAGAGCCTCCCGTTCCTCGAGGCGATCCGGCAGCTCAACCTCCAGCTCGACGCGCGCGACACCGTGTTCGTGCACCTCACGCTCTTGCCGTTCATCCGCACCGCCGGCGAGATCAAGACCAAGCCGACCCAGCACTCGGTGATGAAGATGCGAGAGATCGGCATCCAGCCCGACATCCTGGTCTGCCGCACCGAGGCCCCGATCTCCCGCGGCACCCGCGACAAGCTGGCGCTGTTCACCAACGTGCGCGCCGACAGCGTGATCTCGCTGCCCGACCAGGACACGATCTACAAGGTCCCGCTGGTGCTCCACGCCGAGGCGCTCGACGACAAGATCTGCGAACTATTAAACATCTGGTCGCGCGAGCCGCAGCTCGACGAGTGGAAGCGCATCGTGCACACCCTCGAGAACCCGCAGCAGCGCGTCAAGATCGGCGTGGTCGGCAAGTACGTCGACCTCGCCGAGAGCTACAAGAGCCTGCACGAGGCGCTGGTCCACGGCGGGCTGGCCAACAACGCGGCGGTCGAGATCGTCTACATCGACGCCGAGCAGGTCCAGGCCGACGGCCAGGGCGAGCTCGCCGGCGTCTCCGGCGTGCTGGTCCCCGGCGGCTTCGGCGAGCGCGGCAGCGAGGGCAAGATCGCGGCCATCCGCTTCGCCCGCGAGCGCAAGATCCCGTTCTTCGGCATCTGCCTCGGCATGCAGATGGCCGTCTGTGAGTACGCCCGCCACGTCGCCGGCATCCACGGCGCGCACTCCACCGAGTTCGACGCCAAGCTCGAGGGCGCCGTCATCGCCATGATGGCCGAGCAGGTCGGCGTGACCGACAAGGGCGGCACCATGCGCCTCGGCGCCTACGACTGCGACCTGAAGCCCGGCAGCGTGGCCCAGCGGATCTACGGCAAGTCCCGCATCTCCGAGCGCCACCGCCACCGCTACGAGTTCAACAATCGCTACCGCGAGCCGCTCGAGGCGGCGGGCCTGCGCCTCAGCGGGGTCTCGCCCGACGGCTCGCTGATCGAGATGATCGAGCTGCCGCCCGAGGTCCACCCGTTCTTCGTCGGCTGCCAGTTCCACCCCGAGTTCAAGAGCCGCCCGACCGCGCCGCACCCGCTGTTCTCGGCGTACATCGCGGCCTCGCTGCAGCATCAACGCGCGGGCCGGGGCTGACGCGGGCCCGCGGCGGCCCGCGACGAGCGGGCCAGGCCGGTCGAAAGGGGCGGGGCCGATCTCCGCGGCGCCCCGCGGATCCCCAGGAAACGACGCCGTTCGCGCCCCCGGGCCCTCGCCGGCCTTGGTTCCAGGGGCCGCACAGTGGTACCGTGGACGCCCGAGCGAGGCGAACGAGCGATGGCACTGCACATGCGCCAGGATCTGCGGATCACCCAGCAGCTGGTGATGACGCCGCAGCTCCAGCAGGCGATCAAGCTGCTGCAGCTGTCGCGGGTCGAGCTGACCGACCTCGTGCGCGACGAGCTGATGGAGAACCCGCTGCTCGAGGAGGCGCAGGAGCTCGGCACGACCGTCGAGGAGCCGGTCTCGACGGTCGAGCTGCAGGACGGCGTCGACGCCCAGGCCGCGTCCGAGCCCGAGAGCCGGGTCGAGACCACGCCCGAGGTCAAGGCCGAGGCCCCCAAGGACCAGACCGACTGGGACAACTACGCCGACTCGACGCCGTTCCAGCCGGCCAGCGGGGCAGGGGCCGACGGCGAGGAGGCGCCCTCGCTCGAGGCGACGCTGACCCGCGCCGAGTCGCTGCCCGAGTACCTGATGTGGCAGGTCCGCCTGTCCGACTTCAGCGAGTCCGACGAGGAGATCGCGGAGTACCTGACGCGCTGCCTGTCGCCCGCGGGCTACCTCGGCGACACGTCGACCGCGCAGATCGCCCGGCGCATGGGCTACTCGACGCTGAAGGTCGAGCGGGTCATCCGCAAGCTGCAGCAGCTCGACCCCTACGCGATCCTCGCGCGCAACCTCAGCGAGTGCCTGTGGGTCCAGGCCCACCACCCCGACCACCCGATCCAGGACCCGCTGGTGCTCGCCATCATCGGCAAGCACCTGCACAACCTCGAGATCAAGAACTACCAGGCGATCGCCCGCGACACCGGCGAGCCGCTCGAGGAGGTCTACGAGGCCACGAAGGTGATCATGGGCCTCGACCCGCGCCCGGCCCGCGCCCACTCCTCGGAGACCGCGCAGTACATCACGCCGGACGTCTACATCGTCAAGATCGGCGAGGAGTTCGTGGTCAGCCTCAACGAGGACGGCGTGCCGAAGCTGCGCATCTCGGCGATGTACCGCGAGGCCATGGGCGACCACCCGAAGGCCAAGGACTACATCCACGAGCGCCTGCGCAGCGCCCAGTGGCTCATCCGCTCGATCCAGCAGCGCCAGCGCACGATCCTCAAAGTTACCCGCAGCATCCTCAAGTTTCAGCGGGAATTCTTCGAGCGGGGCGCGCAGCACCTGCGGCCGCTGATCCTGAAGGACGTCGCCGAGGACATCGAGATGCACGAATCCACGGTGTCGCGGGTGACGACCAACAAGTACGTGCACACGCCCCACGGCCTGTTCGAGCTCAAATACTTCTTCAACGCCGGGATCAGCCGCACCTCCGGCGACGACCTCGCCAGCGAGGCGGTCAAGACCCGCATCCGCAAGCTCATCGACACCGAGGACGCTGCCCACCCGTACAGCGATCAGAAGCTCGTCGAGCTCCTGCAGGAGGAGGGCATCGACATTGCCCGCCGCACGGTCGCCAAGTACCGCGAACAGCTGGGAGTGCTCTCGAGCTCGAAGCGGCGTAAACTCTTCTAGTTCGGCCCCGGCTCTCGCGGCGCCCACCCCCCGGGCACCGCTCCTGTCCCCGGCAGCCCCCAACCGACCAAGAAGGTGACGATGCAGACCCACTTCGTGTTCCGTCAGATGGAGTCCTCCAACGCCCTGCGGGGCTACGCCGAGGAGCGCCTGGAGAAGATCAAGCGGTACTTCGCCGACCCCCTGCGGATCAGTTGCACGTTCAGCGTCGACAAGATCATGCACACGGCCTCGTTCGACGTCACCCTGCGCAACGGCCTCCAGCTCCACGCGTCGGAAGCGACGGAGAACATGTACTCGTCGGTCGACATGGCCCTCGCCAAGATGGAGCGCCAGGTCCGCCGCTACAAGGCCCGCATCAAGCACCACAAGGCCAACGAGGGCCGCACCGCCAAGGTCAAGCTCGGTGTCATCGCCGCCGAGAGCGTCACCGACCAGCTGATCGACGAGGACGACGTGGCAGCCGCGCCGGCGCCGGTCTCGACCCCGTCGACCCCGCCCCAGGACTTCAAGCCGGTCGTCATCCGCGAGACCCACGTGGTCACCGAGCGCCTCACCGTCGACGGCGCCATCATGCAGATGAACCTGCTGCACAAGCAGTTCTACGTGTTCTCCAACGCGGTCACCGGCGACATCAACGTCGTCTACGTCACCGAGGACGGGAACTACGGGCTCATCGAGCCGCAGCACGACGCGGCCTCTTGATCCCTCGTGAACCCGACGCACGGGCCCTCGCGCGGGCCCGTCGCGGGTCCGAGAGCGCGGGCGCACCGGGCGACGAGAGGCCGCCAGAGCCCCCCGCACTCTCCGCACTCGAGCCATCGAGCGCGCGCTGGTATCCTCCGGCGCATGCGAAGAGAAGCCTCGATCGAGGTCAGCAAGCTGCTAGAGGCCTCGTCGGAGTCGCTGCAGCTCACGCTCCTGTCCGACTGGGGCTCGCTCGACCGCAAGATCGCCCACATGCGCATCCAGAAGCCGGGGCTCGCGCTCTCGGGCTTCGTCAAGCACACGTACCCGGACCGCATCCAGGTGCTCGGCTTGACCGAGATCGACTACTTGCAGTCGATCCCGCGCGAGCAGGCGGAGGCCGGGCTCGAGGCGTTCTGCACCAAGCCGATCTGCGCCCTGGCGATCACGCGCGGCCTCGATCCGCCGGACCTGCTGATGGACGCGGCGCGGCGCCACGGCGTGCCGGTGCTGCGGACCTCGCTGATGAGCTCGACCTTCATCTCGCGGCTGACGCGGCGGCTCGAGGAGCTGCTGTCGCCGCGGGCGACGCTGCACGGGGTGCTGGTCGACGTGCTCGGGGTGGGGCTGCTGCTGATCGGGCGCAGCGGCGTGGGCAAGAGCGAGGCGGCGCTCGACCTCATCCTGAAGGGGCACCGCCTGGTCGCCGACGACATCGTCGAGGTCACGGTGCGGCCGCCGGACACGGTGTGGGGCGCGGCGCTCGAGATGCACCAGCACCACATGGAGATCCGCGGCATGGGCATCCTGAACATCACGCACCTGTTCGGGGTCGCCGCGGTGCGCGACAACAAGAAGGTCGAGGTGGTGGTCGAGCTCTCGGAGGTGCAGGAGGAGGACTACGACCGCCTCGGCACCGAGCAGCAGATGTGGCCGATCCTCGGCGTCGACGTGCCGCTGGCGAGGATCCCGCTGCGGCCCGGGCGCAACATCGCCTCGCTCATCGAGGTCGTCGCCCGCAACCAGCTATTAAAATATCGCGGCCACGACAGCGCGCGCGAGTTCCAGGAGAAGATCAACGCGCGCATCGCCGCGAGCGCGCGCGGGGTCAAGATGCCGGGCACCGTGGTCGCGCCGCGGCCGGACGTGCCGGTGGCGGTCCAGCGCGGCAACTCGCAGGCCATGCCGATCCCGGAGGTCGAGTAGCGTGGAGGTGCTGGTCGTCACGGGCCTCAGCGGGGCCGGCAAGTCGACCGCGCTGGCGGCGCTCGAGGACCTCGGGTTCTACTGCGCCGACAACGTGCCGGTGCCGCTGCTGCCCGACCTGCTGCGGATCCTCCACGAGACCGACGCGATGCGGCGGGTCGCGGTCGGGGTCGACGCGCGCGAGTCGGCGCTGCTGCGCCACTTCCCCGGCGCGCAGGCCGAGCTGACGGCGGCCGGGCACCGCGTGGAGATCCTGTTCCTCGAGGCGCCCGACGACGTGCTCGTGCGCCGCTACTCCGAGACCCGCCGCATGCACCCGATGGGCGAGCTGCCGCAGGCGATCCAGCTCGAGCGCGCCGTCCTGTCCGCCTTCAAGGGCCGCACCACCGCCACCATCGACACCGGCAACCTCCGCGCCCGCGAGCTCCGACAGATGATCCGCGACCGCTACGGCACCCGCGGCGTGCTCCACCTCGTGCTCATGTCGTTCGGCTTCAAGGCAGGTCTGCCGGCCGTCGCCGACCTGGTGTTCGACACCCGCTTCCTCGCCAATCCCTACGACGTCCACGACCTGCGGCCGCTGGGCGGCCTCGACGCCCGCGTCGCCGACTACGTGCTCGGCCAGCCCGATGCGCAAACGCTGCTCGACCACGTCATCGGACTGCTGCGGTTCGTCGTTCCGCGCAGTGTGCGCGAGGGGCGCTCGTACCTGACCGTTGCGCTCGGCTGTACCGGCGGGCAGCATCGTTCCGTGGCACTGACCGAGGCGCTGGCGAACCGACTGCAGCAGGGCGAGCCGCTGTCGCGGCCGAGCCCGCAGATCGTCGTGCGCCACCGCGACCTCGCGGGGCCCGCGGCCCGCACTTCGGGGCCCGAGGCGGCCGCCGGCGCGTCACCGGAGGGCGGACGTGGCTAGCGTCGGCGTCGTGCTCGTCGGCCACGGCCACAGCGCGAGCGCGCTGCTCGGCGCGGCCGCCGGCGTGGTCGGGCAGGGCGCGCTGACCGGGGTCACCGCGATCGACGCCGGGGTCGGCCAGTCCGCGGACCTCGACCGCCGCATGCACGACGCCGTGACCGCGGCCGACGTCGGCGCCGGCGTGCTGCTGATCGCCGACATGTTCGGCTCGAGCCCGTGCGCCTGCGGGATCCGCCAGGCCATGGGCCACCGCCTCGCCGTGCTCGCGGGCCTCAACCTGGCCATGCTGGTCAAGCTCGCCACGCTCGACCGCGAGGCGCTCGCGCCGGCCGAGCTGGCCCAGGCCTGCGCCGACTCGGCCCGCCGCGCGATCTCCGTGCAGACTCCCAAGCTGTCCGAAGGGACACCCCCCGCGAAACCACAGGAGCCTTAGGTCCATGAGCAAGCCACGGATGACCGGCGAGTTCGAGATCGTCAACCCGCTCGGGCTGCACGCCCGGGCCGCCAGCAAGTTCGCGTCGCTCGCCAACAAGTTCAAGGCCGACGTGTGGATCACCAAGGACGGCACCGAGGTCAACGCCAAGAGCATCCTCGGCGTGCTGATGCTGGCCTGCTCGCAGGGCAGCATGATCGGGCTGCGCTGCGAGGGGGCCGACGCCGACAAGGCCTACGAGGCGCTCGCCAAGCTCATCACCAGCGGGTTCGGCGAGCTGTGAGCGAGGGCTCGGAGAGCGCGGGCTTCTCCGGCCTGTACCGCTCGGCGGCGCTGCGCCTGCGGGCCAGCCGCGACGGCGCGGCCGCCAGCCCCGGCATCGGCATCGGCCCGGCCTACGTGGTCGACCGCCGCCGCGTGCACGTGCCGCGCACCCACATCGAGCGCGACCAGGCCGACGAGGAGATCGAGCGCTTCCACGAGGCGCTGCGCAGCTGCCGGCAGCAGCTCGAGACGATCAAGACCCGCCTGCCGCACGGCGAGCACCGCCAGATCCTGAAGGCGCAGCAGATGATGCTGCGCGACCCCGACCTCATCCTCCGCGTCGAGACCCTGATCCGCGAGGAGCTCGCCAACGCCGAGTGGGCGGTCACCGCGACCACCGACCAGATCATCGCCACCCTCGAGAGCGCCGACGACAAGTACTTCCGCGAGCGCGGCAACGACATCGCCTTCCTCTCGGAGAACGTGCTGCAGGCGCTGCTCGGCGACCACCCCGACGAGCTCGACCCGCCGCACGGCGCGGTCGTCGTCGCCCACGACCTGAGCCCGGCCGACACGGCCCGCCTGCACCGCTGCCAGGTCGTCGGCATCGTCACCGGGGTGGGCGGCAAGACGTCGCACAGCGCCATCATGGCCCGCTCGCTGCAGATCCCCGCGGTCGTGGGCATCGAGGACATCCTCGATCACGTCGACTCGGGCGACCTCGTGATCGTCGACGGAGTGCACGGACACGCGATCGTGCGGCCCGAGGACGAGGAGGTCGCGCAGTACAGCGGCGAGCGCGACCGCTACAATGCCTTCGAGGCCAAGGTGCGCAAGGAGCATGCGTTCCCCGCGATCTCCCGCGACGGGCTGCACGTGACCGTGCGCGCCAACCTGGCCATCAACGAGGAGCTCGACCTGGCCCTGCGCTACGGCGCCGAGGGCGTGGGCCTGTACCGCAGCGAGTACATGTTCATGAACCGCGACGCCCTCCCGACCGAGGAGGAGCACTACCGCATGGCCAAGCACGTGCTGCGCCGCTGCGCGCCGTACCCGGTGGTGTTTCGCACCTTCGACCTCGGGTCGGACAAGGAGAGCGACCTCCTCGACTTCGAGGACGAGCAGAACCCGGCCATGGGCATGCGCTCGCTGCGGCTGGCGCTGCGCGAGCGCAAGATGTTCCTCGAGCAGCTGCGCGGGTTCCTGCGCGCCGGCGTGCACGGGCCGCTGGCGATCATGCTGCCGCTGGTCGGCAGCGTCGACGAGCTCGAGGCCGGCCTGGCCGCGCTCGAGGAGGCGCGCGAGCAGCTGGCCACCACCGGCATGGCCCACGCCGAGGACCTGGCGATCGGCCTCATGATCGAGACCCCGGCCGCCGCGGTGATCGCCGACATCCTCGCGCGCAAGGTCGACTTCCTCAGCATCGGCACCAACGACCTCATCCAGTACACGCTGGCGATCGACCGCGAGAACGAGGCGGTGGCGTACCTCTACCAGCCGCTGCACCCGGCGATCCTGCGCCTCATCAAGTCGGTGGCCGAGGCCGGCAAGCGCAACCAGGTCCCGGTCAGCCTGTGCGGCGAGATGGCCGCGGACCCGCGCTACACGTGGGTGCTGATCGGCCTCGGCGTGACCGAGCTGTCGATGCACCCGAGCGCGATCCCGGTCATTAAAAACATCATCCGCCAGTCGACCTCGGCGGAGATGAAGGACCTCGCCGACAGGGCGCTGCAGGCCGAGAGCGGCCGGCGCGCCGAGCAGATCGTGCTCGAGACCATGAAGGCCCGCTTCGCCGAGCACCTGCTGCACGGCGGAGGCCAGGGCGCCGACGGCGACGAGGAGACGGGATGATCCGCCCCCACGCCGCCCCGGACCCGGTGAGCGTCGGCCTGGGCGCGCCGCAGTTCGCCCTCGCCGTGCCCGACGCCTCGCGCCTGGTCCCGCTGTCCGCCGGCCGCGTGTTCCTCCGCGACCACGGCGACCCGCACGCCGCTCCGCCGGTGCTGCTGCTCCACGGCATGCTGGTCACCAGCCACACCTTCGTGCGCCTCATCCCCGAGCTCTCGTCCGAGCGCCGCGTGCTCGCCCCGGACCTGCCCGGCGCGGGGGACAGCGATCGCCCCCCGCCGGTGCTGTGCAACGGCTACAGCGCCCGCTGGCTGGCCGGCGCGATCCAGGAGCTGCTCGACGCCACCGGCTGCGAGCGCGTCGACGTGGTCGGCCACTCGTGGGGCGCCGCCGTCGCGGTCTGCCTCGCCGACGCCGCCCCCGAGCGCGTGCGCCGGCTCGTGCTCGTCGCCCCGACGCTGTTCGAGATGCCGGTGCCGATCGAGGGCCGCCTGGCCCAGCTGCCCGGCCTCGGCCCCTACGTGTTCAAGAACCTCTACCGCCGCAACGAGCTGCGGCGCTACCTCGGCCGCGCCTTCTCGAGCGAGGTGCTGGTCGACGAGGTCGACGTCGACATCTACTGGGACCGCCTGGCCCGCAGCGGCGGCCGCGAGGCGGCCCACGCCATGCTCATGCAGCTGATGAACCCCGACGCGATGGCGGCCATGGTCCCGCGCATGCGGGCGATCGTCGCGCCGACGCTGGTGGTGTGGGGCGACCGCGACCAGATCGTCCCCAGGTCCCACGCCGACCGCGTCGCCGAGGCCATCCCCGGGGCCCAGCTGCGCTGGATCGAGGGCTGCGGCCACACCCCCGCCGAGGAGCGCCCCGAGGCCCTCGCCGCCCTGATCCGCGAGCACCTGGCGTAGTCGGCCCGCGCTCGCATGAAGCGACGTTCACCCCGGCCGCGGCGCGACGCGGGCGTCACACGGCCCGCCGACGGCCGCGCCGTCGTCCCGCTGGAGCCCCAGCGCCCCCCCTGATAGGCTCGTCCGCGTGCCGGTCCTGCGCACACTGGCATGCATGCTCGTGCTGCTGTGCCTGTCCGTTCGGACAGCCCAGGCCAACAGCCGCGATCAGAAGTGGCGCACCCTCGAGACCGAGCACTTCGCCATTCACTACTACGCCGGCTCGGAGGCCGCGGCCGAGCGGGCCGCCAGGGTGCTCGAGCGGGCCCACGCGCGCCTGTCGGTCGGCCTCGGCCACAGCCCGTACTTGCGCACGCACGTGGTCCTGACCGACGCCACCGACCAGGCCAACGGCCGGGCGACCGTGTTCTCGTACCCGAAGATCGAGGCCAACGTCACCTCGCCCGACTCGCTGTCGACGCTCGAGAACTACGACGACTGGCTCGACATCCTGCTGACCCACGAGTACACGCACATCGTCCACAACGACACCATCCACGGGGTGCCGCGGGTGGTCAACGCGATCCTCGGGCTCGGCGTGCTCGGGCGGGTGTGGCCGCCGAACAACCTCCAGCCGCGCTGGGTGCTCGAGGGCCTGGCGACCTACGAGGAGTCGCGGCTGACGAGCGCCGGTCGCCACCGCAGCTCGCAGTTCGACATGATGCTGCGCATGATCGTGCTCGAGCGCGGCTTCCCGGCGCTCGACCGCGTCTCGGGCCCGGCGACGATCTACCCGTACACCACCTCCGTGTACCTGTTCGGGCTGCACCTGATGCACTACATCGGCTCGCACTACGGGCACGACAAGCTGCGGGAGATGAGCCACCGCTACGGCGGGCGGGTGATCCCGTACGGCATCCACCGGACGATCCTCGAGACGCTCGGCGTCGACTTCGACCAGCTGTGGAAGGAGTTCGAGCTCGAGACCACGCGGCGCTTCGAGGCCCAGGCGCGGGCCGTGCGGGCCCGCGGCGTCCGCGAGGGCAAGCGCCTGACCTACTCGACCGCCTCCGAGGCGAGCTCTGTCAACCGTCACCCGTTCTGGTCGCCCGACGACCGCTACATCTACTACTACGGCGACGACGGGCACACGAACCCGGGCTTGCGGCGGATCCCGGCGACGGGCAGCCGCATCCGCGAGGGCGTGGGCATCGGCCGCCAGGGCATGACCGTCGACGCCGAGCGCGTCGTCGAGATGCAGGGCATCGGCACCGCCTCGTTCATCCCCGGCACCGACGACCTGGTGTTCGAGCACGACGGCGTCCACGACTTCCGCTACCGCTGGCTCGACCTGTACGTGTGGCACCCGCCCGAGCCCGGCGCGCTCGACGTGCGCCAGAACCCGGCCGACTTCGATCAACTGACGACCGGCCTGCGCGCCCGCGATCCCCACCCCTCGCCGGACGGGCGCACGGTCGTGTTCGTGCGCAACGACGTGGCCCAGTCGCGGCTCGCGTTCGTCGACCTGAAGACGCGCGAGGTGGTCGAGCTGCCGCCGTTCGAGCGGGTCACGCAGATCTACAGCCCGCGCTTCCACCCCGACGGCCGCCGCGTCGCCTTCTCGGCGGCGCGCCCGGGCGGCTACCGCGACCTCTACGTCTACGACCGCGGGACGAAGGACATCCGCAGGATCACCGCCGACCGCTTCCTCGACCTGAACCCCGCGTGGTCGCCGGACGGCCGCTGGCTGGTGTTCTCGAGCGACCGCGACGGCATCTTCAACCTCTACGCCCACGACACCGAGACGGGGGCGCTGCATCAGGTCACCAATGTGCTCGGCGGGGCGTTCGACCCCATCGTCAGCAACGACGGCACGCGCCTCGCCTACATCGGCTTCTCGTCGATCGGCTACGACGTGTGGGCCATGAAGTTCGACCCGGCCGAGTTCTTCGCGCCGCTGCCGACCCAGGACAACCTGCCCGAGGCCGACGATCCGGAGCCGGCGCTCGCGGGCGCGGGGGGGCGCCCGCCGTCGCTGCAGTCGCGGCGCTACCGGCCGATCCGCACGCTCTACCCGCGCGTCATCCTGCCGGCCTCGTTCGACGTCGGCAACACCGGCAACCAGGGCCTCGACCTCGGCCTGCGCACGACCATCGCCGACGTGGTCGGCTTCCACAGCCTGAGCGGCGAGTTCCGCCAGTTCTTCACGTACAACGAGCCGACGGGCTCAGTCGCGTACACCTACAGCCAGCTGCTGCCGACCTTCAGCGCGGCGTTCATCCGCGACCTGCGGATCTTCGACAGCACCGGGCGGACCTACAGCTACGACCACGCGGTCGCGGACGGCTCGCTGCAGCCCTACGGCGTCTCCGGGTACCGCGAGCGGCGCACGCGGGTGCGCGCGGGCATCGACGTGCCGGTCATCCGCCACCCGATCCACAACGTCTCGGCCGGGGCGACCTACGAGTTCTGGCGCATGAAGGACCTGACCGCCGAGCGCGAGCGGGTCGACCCCAACGCGCCGGCCTCGAGCCCGCCGGCGGTCGGCGACCTCGGGCGCGTCGACATCTCGCTGCGCTACGACGCCCTGCGCGGGGTGGCCCACAGCTACCGCGAGGAGACCGGGCGCAGCACCGGCGTGCGGCTGACGCTGGTCGACCGCCACCTCGGCGGGCAGTACGGCGACATCCAGGTGTCGGCGAGCCACTCGGAGCGCGTGCGCATGCCATGGCGCGGGCACCAGGTGCTGGCGCTGCGGCTGTCGGGCGGGGCCTCGGGCGGCGGGCTCGGGCGCCTGGCGGCGTTCACCGTCGGGGGGATCCCGCAGCAGTCGGACATCGTCCAGGACTTCTTCCGCCGCGAGGCCGCCAACGAGGCCGGGGTGCTGCGGGGCTTCG
The DNA here is from genome assembly GCA_016793465.1 of Myxococcales bacterium. The sequence continues at coordinate 192,276 of JAEUJW010000008.1, read as the reverse complement.
CCCGCAACGCGTTCGGCGGGCAGTACTTCATGGTCCTCAACACCGAGTACAGGATCCCGCTGGCCGACGTCGAGCGCGGCATGTCGGGGCTGCCGCTGTTCCTCCGCCGGGTCACCGCGGTCCCGTTCGCCGACTACGGCGGGGCGTGGACGGGAGGGTTCACCCGCAAGGCGCTGAAGTGGGGGGTCGGGGCGTCGCTCATCCTGTCGTTTCGCATCGGCTACCGCGAGGCGATCGACCTCTTTATCACCTACGCGCACGGCTTCGATCCCAAGGTCGGCGCCGACCTGCTGCGCGTGCTGGTCGGGCGGAGCTTCTGAAGCGCCCGCAGGGGCCCGCGGGCGGCCTCCAGGGCCCCTGCGCGGGCGGCGCGGTGTGGTCGTCGGCCCCGCCGGCCGTGGGCCCTGTTAGGCTTGCAGCCCCGTGCTCCGGCTCCTCCTCGCGCTCGCGCTGCTGGCCTGTGTGCTGGCGCCGACCTCGGCGCGGGCCAACAGCCGCGACCTGAAGTGGCGGACGATCACCACCGAGCACTTCTACATTCACTACTACCAGGGCTCCGAGGCGGCGGCGGAGCGGGCGGCGATGCTGCTCGAGCGGGCGCACGAGCGGCTCAGCGTCGGCTACGGCCACGAGACGTGGCTGCGCACCCACGTGACGATGACCGACACGACCGACACCGCCAACGGCTCGGCCAACGCCAACCCGTACCCGCGGATCAGCGCCAACATCACCGCGCCGGACTCGATGTCGGTGCTCGAGAGCTACGACGACTGGTTCGACATCCTGCTGACGCACGAGTACACCCACGTGCTCCACCTCGACACGATCCACGGCATCCCGCGGATCGTCAACGCGGCGCTCGGCTTCGGCGTGCTCGGCAAGGTGTGGGCGCCCAACATCATCCAGCCGCGCTGGATGGTCGAGGGCATCGCCTCGGTCGAGGAGTCGCGCCTGACCAGCCAGGGCCGCCACCGCTCGGCCCAGTTCGACATGATGCTGCGCATGGCGGTGCTCGAGCACGGCTTTCAGCCGATCGACCGCGTGTCGAGCGGGGCCAACCTGTTCCCCCACGGGACCAGCGTGTACCTCTACGGCCTGCACTTCATGCACTACCTGCACGCGCACTACGGGCACGACAAGCTGCGCGAGCTCAGCCACCTCTACGGCGGCCAGGCCATCCCGTACCGCATCCACATCGCCATCGAGAAGGTGCTCGGCGTCAGCTGGGACCAGCTGTGGCAGGAGTTCGAGCTCGAGACGACGCGCCGGTTCGAGGCGCAGGCCCGTCAGATCCGGGCCCGCGGCGTCCGCGAGGGCCGGCGCCTGACCTACTCGACGGCCAACCAGGCCTCGGGCCAGTTCACGCGCCACCCGTTCTGGTCGAACGACGACGAGTGGATCTACTTCTACGAGGACGACGGCCACTCGAACCCCGGCATCCGCAGGATCCGCTCGACCGGCGGGCGCGTGCGCGAGGGCGTCGGCGTCGGCCGCCAGGGCATGAACGTCGACCTCCAGCGGGTCTTCGAGGTCCAGTCGTCGGCCTCCGGGTCGTTCGTGCTCGGCACGCAGGACATGGTGTTCGAGATCGCCCTGCGCCACGACTTCCGCTACGACTACAACGACCTGTTCCTGTGGCGGGGCCCGAACCCCAGCGACCTCGAGCAGCTGACCTTCGGCGAGCGCGCGCGCGACCCCAACGTCTCGCCCGACGGCCGCACGGTGGTGTTCTCCCGCAACGACGACGCGCAGTCGCGGCTGGCCTTCCTCGACCTGCACACCCGCAAGATCGTCGAGGTGGCCCCGGCCGACGACCGCATCTCGCAGGTGTTCTCGCCGCGCTGGGCGCCCGACAGCCGGCGCGTGGCCTACTCCGGCTGGCGCGAGGGCGGCTGGCGCGACATCTACGTGTACGACCGCGCCAGCCAGACGACGCGGCGCATCACCGCCGACCGGTTCATCGACACCGAGCCGTGCTGGACGCCCGACGGCCAGTACGTGCTGTTCTCGAGCGACCGCGACGACGTGTTCAACATCTACGCCTACGAGGTCGAGACCGGCGCGCTGCGCCAGGTGACCAACGTGATCGGCGGGGCGTTCGAGCCGGTGGTCAGCAACGACGGCCGGCGCATGACCTACATCGGCTTCTCGGCGCAGGGCTACGACCTGTGGACGATGAAGCTCGACCCGGCCGAGTTCTTCGCGCCGCTGCCGGTGATCGACGACCTGCCCGCGGTCGACGATCCGACGCCCGAGCTGGCGGCCGACGCCGGGCGCTCGCCGACCCGCCGGAGCCGGCGCTACCAGCCGATCCGCACGCTGTACCCGCGCTCGCTGCTGCCGACGGTGATGGACCTGACGGCCTCGGGCTTCGGCACCGAGATCGGCGGCACGCTGGCGGTCAGCGACGTGCTCGGCTTCCACGCCCTGACCGGCAGCGCCCGCTACTCGACGGCCTTCGGCGCGCCGACGGGCTCGGTGGCCTACCGCTTCAGCCAGCTGCTGCCGAGCTTCAGCCTCGGCTTCGGCCGCAGCTACGCCCGACGCACCGGCTTCTCACGCTACGTGTACGACAACACCGATCCGTCCGGCGGCCAGGGCGGCTACTTCGTGCGCGGCTACACCGAGCGCATCACCCAGCTGCGCGCGGGCGTCGAGGTGCCGGTGATCCGCCACCCGATCCACTCGGCCGACGCCAGCCTCGACTACTCGTACACGCAGTACACCAACGTCGACCAGGAGAACTTCGTCGACCCCAACGCGCCGACCTCGAGCCTGCCCGAGGTCGGCGGCCTCGGCCAGGTCGACCTCGCGCTCGCCTACGACAACCGCCGCACCGTCCGCTACGCCTACTACGACGAGACCGGGCGGGCCGCGGGCGTGCGCCTGACGATCATCGACCCGCACCTCGGCGGCCGCTTCAGCGACCTGCAGGTCGGCGCCAACTACACCGAGATGCTGCGCATGCCGTGGCGCGGCCACCAGGTGCTGGCCCTGCGCGTCGGCGCGGGCGCGTCGGCGGGCGGGCTCGGGCGCCGACCGGCCTACTACATCGGCGGCAACGAGCAGCAGAACGACGTCGTGCGCGGGCTGCTGCAGCGCACCGCGACCCGCGAGGCCGGGGTGCTGCGCGGGTTCCAGCCGCTGGCCTTCGACGGCCGCTACTACACCGTGCTCAACGTGGAGTACCGCATCCCGCTCGCCGACGTGGAGCGCGGGCTCGGCACGCTGCCGCTGTTCATGCGCCGCGTCACCGCGATCCCGTTCACCGACATCGGCGGGGCCTGGACGTCGGGCTTCACGCGCAAGGCCTTCCACGTCGGCGTGGGCGCGGCGCTGGTGCTGTCGTTCAAGATGGGCTACGCCGAGGCGATCGACCTGTTCATCCAGTACGCGCACGGGTTCGACGAGGAGTTCGGCCTCGACACCTTCCGCGCCGCCGTCAACCGCAGCTTCTGAGGCCCGCGGGATTCAGGGGATCGACTCGGGCGGGCCCCAGGTGGTGAAGCCGACCGGGTCGCGCTGGTTGCGGTAGGCGGTCGAGACCCACTCGGGGCTGCGGTCGTCGGTGCTGACGTGGACCTCGTCGATGGCGCCCTCGAAGCTGGCGCCGAAGGTCGTGTTCATGATCTTGCCGGCGATGCGGGCGACGTGCGCGTCGTTCGAGGGCAGGGACAGGGTGAGGGAGGCGGCCTCCTCCTCGCCGTCGACGTAGAGGCGCCAGCGCTCGAGCATCATCATGTCGTCCTTGGTCTGCGTCCACACGATCTGGTGGTGCATGCCGTTGGAGATGTCGGGGTTGGTGTCGAGCGTGCCGGCGCCGTTCATCTCGAACGAGGCGCGGCCGGAGTTGCGCAGGCCGATGGCCACGCTGGCGAGCTCGGGCCCGGCGGGGTTGCCTTTGATGAACGCGCCGCGGGTGACGTCGTCGTTCGGGCGCACCCACACCGAGATCGTGATGTCGGCGTTGCCCAGTTTGAAGTCCTGCGGCTTGGCCAGGTCGATCCAGTCCTCGGGCCCGAACCACTGGCAGCGCCCGACCGGGCAATTGGTGTCGTTGCCCTGGTTGTCGTGCTGGCTGCCGGTGTGGCCCTTGCCGGTGGCGTCGGCGTGCACGCCGCCCTCCTGCTCGTCGACCAGCGGCTCGTCGAGGTGGTAGACCGCGAGGAACTTGTTCGACCAGGTCGCCGGGCCGTCGGCGGTGCCGCTGGCGGCGGGGTTGCCGTAGTACACCCAGAACTCGGTGTCGGCGGCGCTCGAGAGGTCCTTCAGCTCGACCCACGCGACCAGGCGGTCGGCCTCGGCGAGCGCGATCTCGTGGGCGAGCACGGCGCCGTCCAGCGTGGTGAACACCAGCTTGTCGGGGTCGCCGAGGTCGGCGACGAGCGCCATATCCTCGGTCTGCAGCGCGAGCGGGAAGTCGGTGTGCGCGCCGGCGACGCTGTCCTTGGCGACCGTCAGCTTGCGGCGGCGCTTGAACTGCTCGTCGTACCAGTCCTCGGGCACGTCCTTGCAGCCGGAGGTGTCGTGCACGCAGTCGACGCAGACGAGCGTGCCGCCGACGTGGCCGAGCGACTCGCAGGTGGCCCCGCCGAGGTCGTCGCCGTCGCACACCTCGCCGGGGTCGAGCGCGCCGTTGTTGCAGGTGCGCGGCTGCATGCAGCCGGTGACGTCGATCGTGCACTCGGGCGTGCAGGCGAGCGCGCCGTCGACGAGGCCGAAGTCGGCGCAGGTCTGGCCGGCGAGGTCGGCGGCGTCGCAGGCCTCGGGCGGCTCGGCCAGGCCGTCGCCGCAGGTCGGCGCGCCGGTGGTTGTGTCGGTGCCGGTGCCGGTCGTCGGGTCGACGGGCGCGGTGGTCGCGTCGTCGGTCGCGGTCGTCGCGAGCGTCGGGTCGCTCGTCGGCGGTGCGGTCGGGCCGCTGGTGGTCGGCGTCGCGGTGGTCTCGTCGGGGGTGGTGGTGGTGGTCGGCGGCGGGCCGTCGCTCGTCGACGAAGAGCCGACCTCGCCGCTCGACGACTCGGCCTGGCCGGCCGTGATCACGCCGGAGCCGTCGAACGAGCAGGCCAGAGCGGGCGCGAGCAGGGCGAGGAGGCGACGGCGATAGACCATGGGCCGAGCATATCCGCGCCGGGGGCGCCGCGGAAGGTCGTCAACCCATGGCCAGGTAGCCCTGCTTGCGCAGGGCGGCGATGTCGAGCACGCGGACATCGGCCTGGCCGGCGATCGCGGCGTGGAGGCGGGTCGCCTGGGCGTGGGCCGCCTCGAAGTCGTGGGTGCCGGTCATGATCGTCTCGAGGAACTCCCAGGGGCCGCCGGACCTCGCGCGCCAGGCGACGTAGGCGTGGCTCGGCATGAGCACGACGCCGGCCTCGAGCGAGGCGGCCTCGAACAGGCTGGCGTAGAGCACCGCGCCGTCGAGGCAGTTGGCCCCGCGGTCGCGCAGCGACTCGGCCGGCAGGCGCACGCGCTGGACGAACGCGTTGGCGGCCCCGTGGGCGGCGACGCTGTTGAGGTACACCAGGCCGTGCTGCTGCAGGGCGCCGTAGATGGCGCGCACGCCCTCGCGGACGCCGTCGTCGCCGGTCTGGTAGCCGACGAGGCCGCGCCCCGGGGTGAGCTCGGCGGCCTTGCGCAGCACGCCCATGATCGCCGGGTCGTCGGGGGTGACCCAGCCGGCCAGGTACTCGGCGAGCGACGACCACCGGCCGGTCGAGGGGTCCTGCTCGAAGGTCACGGCGGTGGTCGGGGGCAGCAGCCACAGGCGGTAGGTCCGCTCGAGCGGGACGCGCCCGCCGTCGAGCTCGCGGATCGTCACGCGCACGGCGGCCCGCACCGGGCGGGTCAGGCGGGCGGCGTGGGCCGGGGCGAAGGTCGGCAGCAGGTCCAGGGTGGCCGGCTGCTTGCCGTCGGTGGTGAGCGTGCCGATCGCCGACGTCGAGAAGCCCTCGACCACGGCGGTCACGTGCGCGCGCACGTACTGGCCCGCCGTGGCGGTGACGGTGATCAGCGGGCGCTCGCCCTCCTCGAACAGGTCGACCATGCCGAGCGGGACGTGGGTCATGCGCAGCTGCACGCCGAACGGCAGGCTGATGCCGCTGCGGTGCACGGCGCCGTCGCCCGCGCGGGTGATCGCGGCCTCGTCGGGGGCGCCGTCGGGCGGGAGCTTCAGGGCGTCGGGCTGGTCGCGGAGCGCGGCGGTCGCGGCCGCGGCCGCCTCGGCGCCGCCGTGCACGAGGGCCTGGCGGTAGCGTTCGGCGGCCGCGAGGGCGGCGAGGTGCGAGGGGGCGGGTGGGGTCGGCATGCGCGCGTGCAGTGCCGGGCGGGCGGCGCCCCGATCACTTGAGCTTGAACTCGATGCGGCGGTTCTTGGCCCGGCCGGCCTCGGTGCCGCTGGTGTCGATCGGCTCGTCGGGGCCGGCGCCGCGGGTCTGGATGCGGTCGGCGGCCACGCCCTTCTTGACGAGGTAGGCCTTGACCGCGTCGGCGCGGCGCTGCGACAGGTCGACGTTGTGCTCGCGCGTGCCGGTCTCGTCGGCGTGGCCGACGATCTCGACCTTCAGGTCGGGGTACTCCTGGAAGATCTTGGCGGCGGCGTCGAGCGTGGTCGTCGAGGACTTCTTGATCGTGTCCTTGTCGAGGTCGAACTGGATGCCCTGCATGACGCCGGTGAACTGCTTGACCTGCTTCGGCACCTCGTCGGGGCAGCCGTCGCTGTCCTCGTAGCCGTTGGCGGTCTCGGGGTCGTCGGGGCACTTGTCGATGTCGTCGGTGATGCCGTCCTTGTCGCGGTCGCCGGGCGGGCAGCCGTCGGGGGCGACGCCGGGCTCGTCGGGGCACTTGTCGACGTCGTCGGTGAACGAGTCCTTGTCGCGGTCGCCGGGCGGGCAGCCGTCGGGGGCGACGCCGGGCACGTCCTTGCAGGCGTCGACGCTGTCCATGAAGGAGTCGCCGTCGCTGTCCCGGTCGGGGCAGCCGTCGGGGGCGATGCCGGGCTGGTCAGGGCACTTGTCGACGTCGTTGCGGAAGCCGTCGCGGTCGCGGTCGGGGTCCGGCGGCGGCTTCTTGCGGTTGAGGGTGATGACGAGGCCGAGGGTGGTCTCGAAGTGCGGCGCGGCGCCGACGCGCTCCATGGCCTGGGCGGCGATCAGGCCGCGGAAGTCGAGGCGCAGGCCGATCCACTTGTTGAAGAAGTATTTGACGCCGCCGCCGAAGTGGCCGACCGGGTCGACGTCCTTGCCGGCGACGTTGGCGGCCGAGGACACGCCCATCGCGCCGTAACCACCGAGCAGGAACGGGACCACGCGGAACATCGGCAGCTGCAGGATCGCGTGGCCGCGCACGCCCCACAGGAAGCCGCGCCCGCCGGGCGCGGCGGTCGGGTCGAGGCCGGCCTGGTACTTCGCGGGGATGGCCGCGAACTCGGCCTCGACGCCGAGGAAGCTGAGCGGGAAGAACGCGGCCCGGACCCCGAGGTCGGCGCTCGGACGTTTGATCGGTTCGCCGGGCGTGGTGATCGGGGCGTAGAAGTCGTGCGACTTGTTGGCGACGAACAGGCCGCCGAACACGCCGAGCTCGATCATGTTGCGCTCGGGACGGAAGCGGCGGATCGGCTTGACGGCGGCCTGACCGTCGGCGTCGGTCCTGGCGGGCGCCGGCGCTGGCGCGGCAGCGGCGGCGTCGCCCTCGGCCTTGGTCGCGCCGGAGCCGACGCTGACGGAGCCGCCGACGCCGGCCTCCTGGGCGTGGGCCGCGGGCGCGACGAGAGAGAGGGCCGCGCCGGCCAGGACTATGCTGCGTACACTCGCCATGCGCCGGTTTTACCGTGGGGGGCGCGGCGCTGGCAACTGGCGGGCCGCCGCGCGAGGTGTGGCAAACGGAGCGCGCGGGGTGAATTAACCGTCATCGAGGCCGAGGCGGACGGCCGCGGCGGCGAGGGCGTCGAGCACGGCGTCGTCGCTGCCGAGGGCGACGGGGACCAGCCGCAGGTCGACGTCGGGGCAGGCCCGCGCGACGTCGGCGACCAGCGCCGGGATGTCGCGCTTCAGGTGGCGGCCGCCGGCGGACAGGAACAGCGGCACCACGGCGACGTGCCGGCAACCCCGGGCGTGCAGCGTCGCAACGACTGCGGAGAGATCGGGGCCGTGCTCGAGGGTGGCGAGCTCGACCGGGCGCCCGGGGGCGGCGCGGCGGATGCGTTCGACCACCGCCTGCGACGGCCGCAGCCAGTCGGGGTCGGGGCTGCCGTGGGCGAGCACGACGAGGCCGTCGCTGCGGGGCGCGGACGTCACGGGTTGTGGGCCGCCCGCAGCTCCACCGCGAGGATCGCCTCCTGCGCGCGCAGGCGCTGCAGCAGGGCCTCGCTCGGCGGCTGCTCGAAGGTGATGGTGGCGCAGCCCGCCTCGCCGCCGGCGAAGATGATGTTGTGCATGCCCTGGACGTTGACCTGCTCCTCGCGCAGGGCCTGGAGCACGCCGGCGAGCACGCCGACCCGATCGAGGTGGCGGACGACGAGGCTGTAGCGGGCGTGGCGGTCGGCCAGGTTGACGCTGTGGTGGACCACGCCGTGGGCGATGTAGTCGTGGACGATGCGCAGCACCTCGTCGGCGATCGCCGACTCGGCCTGGTCGGTCGAGGCGCCGATGTGCGGGGTCGCGTAGATGTCGGAGAGCTCGCTCGGCAGGCCGCGGTACTCGGCCTTGCCCTCGGCGGGCTCGCCCTCGAACACGTCGAGGCCGGCGCGCAGGTGGCCGGCGCGCACGGCCGCGGCGAGGGCGGCGTCGTCGACCACGCCGCCGCGCGAGGTGTGCAGCAGCAGGCTGCCGGGCTTCATGAACGCCAGCTGCTCGGCGCCGATGAGGTGCCTGGTGGCCTTGCCGAGCGGCACGTGCACGCTGACGACGTCGGCGGCGCGCAGCAGCGACTCGAGGGTGGGGGCGACGGTGACGCCGGTGGCCTCGCACTCCTCGGCGGTCGGCGGGCGCAGGTCGTGGACGAGCACCTTCATGCCGAAGGCGCGGGCGCGGGTCGCGACCTCGCGGCCGATCAGGCCGAAGCCGACGAGGCCGAGGGTCTGGCCCTTGATCCCGCGGGCCTTGCCATACTTGGCCTTGTTCCACTGACCGCTGCGCAGCTCGACGGTGGCGTCGACGATGCGGCGGTCGAGCGCCAGCATGAGCGCGAAGGTCAGCTCGGCCACGGCGATGGCGTTCTTGCCGGGGCAGTTGGCGACGAAGATGCCGCGGGCGCTGGCGGCCCGCAGGTCGATGGTGTTGACGCCGGCGCCCGCGCGGATGACGAGCGAGAGGTTGGGCGCCTGCATGGCCGCGGCGTTGACGACCGTCGAGCGCACGACGAGGATGTCGGCGCCCGACTCGAGCAGCGCGCCGGGCAGGTCGGCCTCGCCGAGCTCGGGCTTGTAGACGACCTCGCCGGAGCGGGCCAGGACCTCGCGACCGGGGGCGGGGAACTTGTCGGCGATCAGGACGCGCATGACGGTGATTGACTTATCACAAACCGGTGCGTCGGCGCGCCGACCGCCCGGCGGGCCGCGGACCCGCCGCGGACTGGCGGGCGCGGCGGGTTCTGGGCTATGTCTGTCGCCGTGCAGGAGTCGGCGAGGACCGTGACGTGCTGGGCGCTGGCCGCCGCGCTCGCGGCGTGCGGCGGCGGGGCCGGGGAGCGCGGGGCGCCGGCCAGCCCGACGCCGCCGCCGAGCGATCGCGGGCCGGAGCCGGAGCCGGCGCCGGTGGTGGAGGATCCGCCGGCGTCCCCGGCGGCGGCGGCGACCCCGGCGAAGCCCCTGCCGGGGCCGGCCGACGCCGGGACCTGCCCCGAGCGCGACGACCCGGGCTTCGGCATCCTGGTCGCGCCGGTCAGGCCGGCGGTCGGCGAGCGCGTGCGGATCCTGGCGGCCACGCTCGACGGCGAGGAGGCGATCGCGCTGCGCATCGACCCCGGGCCGAAGCTGCGCGAGGTCGAGTCGCCTGTCCCTGCGGACATGTCCATCACGCCAGGCGTGCCGTCGTCGGCGATCGCCAGCCTGACCCCGCAAGCGGCCGGCGAGTTCACGGTGGTGGTCGGGCGCGGCGGGGTCGGCAAGGCGTGCCTGAAGCTCAAGGTGCGGGCGCAGGCGACGAGCGAGGCGCCGCCGCCGGCGCCGGCGAACCAGGCCTGGCCGAGCGTGCGGGCGTGGGACGCGGGCGAGGAGGCGCTGTACTCGGCGTGGCTGCGCGCGCTGTTCCACGCCGAGCTCGGGGCCGACCTGGCCTACACGGCGCTCGACCAGGTGACGACCGACGCGGAGCGCAACCTGCTGCACGGGAGCCTGGGCTGGCGCGAGGACGACAGGCACCCGACCGGGCTGAAGATGGCGCCCGACTGCGCCGACACGCCGTACTTCCTGCGGGCCTACTACGCGTGGAAGCGCGGGCTGCCGTTCGCGTTCCGGGCGTGCTCGCGGGGGCTGCCGGGCAAGCCGCCGAAGTGCGGCGAGTCGGTGGCGAACACGGCCGGGCAGGACGGCACGGGGCCGCAGCCGGGGCAGCTCGGGGCGGTGCAGTACTACATGCGGCGCACGCTGGCGTGGGGCGTGCACACCGGCAACGGCCGGGTCGGCATGACCGACGAGCGCAGCGACCTGTACCCGGTGCGGCTCGACCGGCGCTCGCTGCGGCCGGGCACGGTCTACGCGGATCCGTACGGGCACATCCTCGTGCTCGTCGAGCTGTTCGAAGGGACAGGCGGGCGGCCCGGGGTGCTGTACGCGATCGACGGCCAGCCCGACGCGAGCATCACGCGCAAGCGCTTCTGGGAGGGCAACTTCCTGTGGAACCCGGACCCGGGCCTCGGCGGCTCCGGCTTCAAGAATTTCCGGCCGGTGGTGGTCCGCGAGGGCGTCGCGGCGCAGATGACCGACGCGGAGATCCTGAAGGCACCCGGCTACGGCGACGTCAGCCCGGCGCAGGCCGAGTTGAACGCGGCGCAGTTCTACGACGCCATGGAGCTGATCGTCACGCCCGGCCGGCGCGACCCGCTGATCACCCAGGAGGAGGTGGTGGCCGCGCTGTTCGAGCAGGCCCGCGTGCGCGTGACGTCGGTGGCCAACGGCGAGGAGTTCTTCAGGAAGAACCCCGGCGCGACCGTGCCGATGCCCGACGGGTTTAAAGTGTTCGAGACCACCGGCGCGTGGGAGTCGTACTCGACGCCGGCGCGCGACCTGCGGCTGCTGATCGCGATCGACGTGGTGCGCGGCTTCGCCGAAAAAATCAAGCGCCAGCCGGAGGTGTTCGGGGTGCCGGCGGGCGACGCGGCGGCGCTGGCCGCGGTGACCGCCAGGCTGGCAGAGGCCCGCGACGTGCTGCTGCGTGACCCGCGGTTCAGCTTCGAGTACACGCGCAGCGACGGCAGCAAGTGGAAGATCTCACTGGCAGACTTGATCGCGCGCGCGGACCGGCTGGAGGCGGCCTACAACCCCAACGACTGCCCCGAGCTGCGCTGGGGCGCCGAGCCCGGCAGCGAGGAGGCGCGCACGTGCCGGCGCCACGCGCCGCCCGAGCAGCAGGACAAGATGCAGCGCTACAAGACATGGTTCCACGAGCGCAAGCGGCCGGCGCGCGGCACGTGATCCGCGTTCGTTAGTTTCGACGAAAAGTCGCGCGCGTCGGCGGGAAGATTGCCAGCGACGATCGCGGCTGATAGGTGTTGCGGTGCGATGGGTGGGCACGCGGTCGTGATCGGGGGGAGCGTCGCGGGGTTGATGGCGGCGCGCGTGCTGGTCGACCACTTCGACGCCGTGACGGTGCTCGAGCGCGACGTGCTGCCCGAGGGGGCGGAGCACCGCGCCGGCGTGCCGCAGGCCCGGCACGCGCACGCGCTGATGAAGCGCGGCCAGCAGGTGCTCGACGGGATGTTCCCGGGGCTGACGGCGGAGGTGCTGGCGGCCGGCGGGTGCACGGCCAAGGTCGGGTCGGAGTTCCGCGTGTACTCGCGGGCGGGCTGGCTGGCGGACACCGACTACGAGATGCTGCAGTGCGGGCGCACGCTGCTCGAGTCGGTGATCCGCCGGCGCGTGCGCGGGCTGGCCCGGGTGACGATCGTCGAGGGCACGCGGGTGATCGACCTGCTGAGCGCGACGCCGGGCGCGGTCACCGGCGTGCGGCACGCGCCGCGCGACGGGGCCGAGCAGGAGCTGGCGGCCGACCTGGTGGTCGACGCCAGCGGGCGCACCTCGAAGGCGTCGGAGTGGCTGGTGAAGCTCGGCTACGCGGCGCCGCCGGTCGAGGAGGTCGACGCGCGCGTCGGCTACGCGAGCCGGCTGTATCGGCCGGCGCCGGGCTGGTCGGCGCCGTGGCGGGGCATCCTCGTGCAGCCGGCGCCGCCCGACGAACCGTGCGGCGGCGGGGTGCTGCAGGTCGAGGGCGGGCTCCTGCTCGTCAGCGTGTACGGCGGCAGCGGCCGCTACGCGCCGACCGACGAGGAGGGCTTCGCGGAGTTCGTCCGCGGGCTGCGCACGCCGGAGCTCCACGAGTGCCTGCGGGGGGCCGCGCCGGTCTCGGCGATCCACGGGTTCCGCGACCTCGTCGATCGCATGCGGCGGTTCGAACGCATGCCGCGGCGGCCGGACAACCTGCTGATCACCGGCGACGCGGTGTGCACCTTCAACCCGGTGTACGGGCAGGGCATCTCGGTGGCGGCGATCGGCGCCGAGCTGCTGCGCGAGTGCCTCGACGCGCAGCCGCGGGCGCGCGCGGGCCTGCGGGGGCTGGCGACGCGCTATCAGCGGGCGCTCGCGGTGCGCCTGCAGAGCCCGTGGAGCATGGCGACGAGCGAGGACATGCGCTTCGCCGGGGTCGCGGGCGCCGGCGGGGCGCGCACGCGCTGGCTGCACTGGTACATCGATCGGCTGCTGAAGCTGGCGGTCTGTCGGCCGGAGGTCAGCCGCGTGTTCATGGCGGTGGTGCACATGCTCGCGCCGCCGGCGTCGCTGCTCCGCCCGGACATCGTCGCCGCGGTGCTGTTCGACCGGGCCGCGCGCGCGCCGGTGACGGTGCCGCGCTGACGTGCGTCAGCGGGCGGTGGACAGGCCGCCGAAGGCCTCCTGCAGGCGCTCCAGGCCGGCGCGCAGGCTGTCGTCGTCGGTCGCGTAGGACAGGCGCAGGAAGCCGGGGGTGCCGAACGCCGAGCCGGGCACGGTGGCGATCAGCTTGTGTTCCAGGAGCCATGTCGCGAGGGACAGGTCGTCGGCGAACTGGGTGCCCGGCCCGGTGTGGCGCGAGATGTCGGCGTAGAGGTAGAAGGCGCCGTCGGGCGGGAACACGTCGACGCCGGGCAGGGCGGACAGGCCTTCGAGCATGAAGGCGCGGCGGCGGGTGAAGGCGGCGTGCATCGACTGCACGACCGCCTCGCAGCTCGGGTCGGTGACGGCGGCGAGGGCGGCGACCTGCGAGGTGGTCGCGGGGCCCGAGGTCATGTGGCCCTGCAGGCGGCTGGCGGCGGCGACGACCTTGGCCGGGGCGAGCAGGAAGCCGACGCGGTAGCCGGTCATGGCGAACGACTTCGACACGCCGTCGACCACGACGATCTGGTCGGTGACGCCGCGCAGGGCCGCGTAGGCGCTGCTGTGCTGGAAGCCGCCGTAGACCAGGCGGCGGTAGATGTCGTCGACGAGCAGCCAGCAGCGCGGGGCGCGGGCGGCCATGACCTCGCCGAGCGCGCGCAGCTGCTCGGCGGAGTAGCCGGCGCCGGTCGGGTTCTGCGGGTTGCCGAGCACGATGAAGCGGGTCTTCGGCGAGAGCGCGGCCTCGAGGTCCTCGGGCTGCAGGCGCCAGCCGTGCTCGCGGCGGGTCGCGGCGATCACCGGCAGGCCGTCGCCGAGCTTGACCATGTCGACGTACGAGACCCAGTAGGGCGCGGGGATCACGACCTCGTCGCCGGGCTCGAGGGTCACCATGAACAGGTTGGCGAGGCTCTGCTTGGCGCCGCAGGACACGAGCACCTCGGCGCGGGTGACCGGGCGGCCGTGGTAGCGCGCGAACTCGGCGGCGACGGCGTCCCGCAGGTCGGGCATGCCGGCGACCGGGGTGTAGTGCACGGGCTTGCTGGCGAGGAAGCGGGTAAGCGCCGCGGTCACCGCCGGGGGCGGGTGGAAGTCGGGCTCGCCGGCGCTGAAGTTGAGCACGGCCTTGCCCTGGGCCCGCAGCTCGCCGGCGCGGGCGGAGATCGCCAGAGTCGGCGATACGCTCAGCTTGGCGGCGCGGGCGTTGGTCGGGAGGTCGATGGTGGCCATGGCGCTCCTGGTTTACCGGTTATGGGCCGAGCCAGCGGAGAAAATCGACGCCGGTCTGGCCGTAGACCCGCGTGGCCTCGCGGGAAAATGCGGGGCCGGTGTCCGGCGGACAGCCGTGCGTCCGGTCGTACTCGCACACGACGAGGGCGTCGGGCGCGAGCCATCCGCCGCCGGTCAGCGCGGCGAGCACGAGCGGGACCGCGGTGGCGGTGTCCTCGTAGGGCGGGTCGAGCAGCACGAGGTCGTGCGGTGTGGCGGGCTGGCGCCGCAAAAACTGGAGCGCCTCGTCCTGGCGGACGGTGACGCGATCGGCGAGCGAGAACTCACGGATCTGTTCGTGGAGGTGGCGAGCGACCCGCGCCTGCCGCTCGACCAGCGTGGCCCGCTCGGCGCCGCGGCTCAGCGCCTCGAGGGCGAGCGCGCCGGTGCCGGCGAACAGGTCGAGCACGCGGGCGCCGCGGACCTCGGCCTGCAGGCGGTCGAACACGGCCTCACGCACGCGCGAGCCGGTCGGGCGCACGCCCTGGACGCCTGCGGGGAGGGCACGCAGCACGCGCCCGCGGAGAGTGCCGGAGCCGATCCGCTGCACGCCCGGTGCTTTATCCGAGGTGCGTGACGGGTGTAAAGCGGAGTCGATGGCCCGCCTCGCGCTCCTGCCCGTCCTCGCCTCGCTGCTCGGCTCCGCCTGCGACAGGCCGCCGGCGGCGGGCCCCCCCCAGAAGCCGCCGGCCGAGGCCCGGGCGGAGGAGGTCAAGCCGGTGGACGTCGACACCGAAGGGCTGAAGAGCGAGCTCATCAAGCGCCACGGCGAGGCCCAGCGGGCCCGCGTCATCCGCGGGATCGACCAGGTCGCGCAGCTGTGGCGGGCCGAGGACGGCGACATGGCGGCGTTCGTGCGCGAGCACTTCATGGCCGATCCGCAGCAGCTCGACGCGCTGTTCGGGCGGCTCGAGCAGGTGTTCGAACAGGTCGACGGGCACCTCCACGAGGCCGGACGCGAGGCCAGGCGCGCGACCGACGTCGACTTAGGGCCGCTGCTGCCGGTCGACCCGCTGCTCGCGCAGTTCGACCCGACGGCCCACCTGACCGAGGATCTTTTTAAGGCCAAGCCGGGCTTCGTGGTCCTGCTGAACTTCCCGCTGACGACGCTGGCGGAGCGCGACGAGCAGGGGCCGACGTACACCCGCCGCCAGTGGGCCGACGCGCGCCTGGCCGGACGCTTCGCCCGCCGCGTGCCGAGCGAGGTGCGCCAGGCCGTCACCCGCGCCGGGGCCGAGGCCGACCTGTACATCTCGCAGTACAACCTGTGGATGCACCACCTCGTCGACGCGAGCGGCGAGCGGCTGTTCCCGTCGGGGCTGCGGCTGATCTCGCACTGGAACCTGCGCGACGAGATCAAGGCGCAGTACGGCGACCCCGACGGGCTGAGGCGCCAGCGGCAGATCGTCAAGGTGATGGAGCGGATCGTTCGTCAGGAGATCCCGGCGGCGGTGATCGACAACCCGCGGCTCGACTGGGACCCCGAGACCAACGCGGTGACGGCGGCCCCGCCGGCGTCGATCGAGGCCGACGCGCCGGAGCGCCCGGTGGCGCTCGACGGCTCGCGCGAGGACGACGTGCGCTACCGGAAGCTGCTGGCGACGTTCAAGGCGGCCCGCGCCGAGGACCCGTACGTGCCGGTGGCGCCGACGGCGATCGCCCGCGCGTTCGAGCTCGGCCGCGAGCTGCCGGAGTCGCGGGTCAAGGCGCTGCTCGAGTCGGTGCTGACGTCGAAGCTGGTGCCGCGGGTGGCCGGGGTGATCGAGACGCGGCTCGCACGAAAGCTCGAGCCGGCCGACCTGTGGTACGCGGGCTTCAAGAGCGGGTCGGCGCCGCCGGAGAAGGACCTCGACGCGCGCACCAGGGCCAGGTATCCGACGCCCGAGGCGTTCGCGGCCGACATGCCGCGAATCTTGAAGGACCTCGGGTTCTCGGCCGACCGGGCCAAGTGGCTGGCGGAGCGGATCGAGGTCGACCCGTCGCGCGGGGCGGGGCACGCGTTGCAGTCGCTGCACCGCGGCGACCACCCGCGCCTGCGCACGCGCGTCGGCGCCGGCGGCATGGACTACAAGGGCTACAACATCGCGGTCCACGAGCTCGGGCACAACGTCGAGCAGGTGTTCTCGCTGTACTCGGTCGACCACACGCTGCTCGCGGGCGTGCCGAACAACGCGTTCACCGAGGCGCTGGCGTTCGTGTTCCAGGCGCGGGACCTCGAGCTGCTCGGGCTGGCCAGGCCCGACGCGGCCAGCGAGCGCGAGCGGGTGCTCAATGACTTCTGGCAGACGTGGGAGATCGCCGGGGTGGCGCTCGTCGACGTCGCGGTGTGGCACTGGATGTACGACCACCCGCAGGCCACGCCCGCCGAGCTGCGCGAGGCGACGGTGCGCATCGCCGGCGAGATCTGGGACCGTTACTACGCGCCGGTGCTCGGCGGGCAGGGCTCGCCGCTGCTGGGCATCTACAGCCACATGATCTCGTACCCGCTGTACCTCGCGGACTATCCGATCGGGCACCTCATCGCGTTCCAGATCGAGGAGCACCTGCACAAGGCCGGCGAGCTCGGGGCGGAGTTCGAGCGCATGGCCAGCTTCGGCGCCGTCACGCCCGACGTGTGGATGACCCACGCGACCGGGGCGCCGATCTCCAGCGAGCCGCTGCTGCGCGCCACCGAGGCCGCGCTCGTCGGGCTCGCGGGCGGGTGAAACGACGAAGGGCCCGGGCCGAGGCGGCCGGGCCCTGCGGGCGTGCGCGCGGCGGTCAGTTGGGCAGCGCGCGGGGCATCAGGACCGCGTGGATGAGCGCGCGCTCCTCGGCGTCCTCGCGGGCGAGGCGCTCCCAGCCGGCGCGCAGCAGGCGGCGGCGACGGACGGCGGCGACGAGGATCAGCGGGGTGACGGCGGCGAGCGGGAGGCCGCCGGAGCTGATCACCGGGAACCACGCGTAGCGACCGGTGAGTCCGGAGCGCCACTCGGCGTCGAGCTCCTCGAGGGTGCGGCCGTAGACCTTGACGAGGGCGGCGTCGAAGCTGCGGCCGTGGCGGATCTCGGTGAGGACCTGACGCAGCTCGGCGCCGTCCTTGTCGTCGCGGTCGCGGAGGTAGTTGACGAAGTCGCGGGCGGCGGCGTAGCCGACGGTGGCGGCGATCGCGTCGGTGCCGTGGAAGTTGTCCTCGAGGGTGGCCAGCGGCGGCACGCCGGGCCCGAAGATCGCGCCGGCGAGGGTCTGGCTGCGCAGGAGGTCGATGCCGGCGCCGAAGCTCTCGGCGACGCCCTCGTGGAACCACCGCGGCAGCGGCTGGCCGCCGGTGGCCCGGTGCAGGGCGACGTGGGCGAGCTCGTGGCGGAGCAGGCCGTCGAGGTCGGTGCGCGAGCCGTCGGGCGCGTGCTGGGCGATGACGATCTCGCCGGACTCGGAGTGGGCGACGCCGGCGGCCCAGCGCGGCATGCCGGTGCCCTCGGCGATGCGGCCGCTGTGGCTGACGTAGGTGATCGTCAGGCTGTCGTCGAGGTCGCCGGCGAGGGCGTGCTCGATCTCCGACCACCAGCCGGGCACGTAGCCGACGAGCTGGAGCGCCTCGTCGGCGAGGGCCGGGTCGTAGCGGAATACCACGCGGCCGTAGGTGACCTGACCGGTGGCGGTGGTCAGCTCCCAGCCGGACGGCGTGCCCTCGTCGGCGAGGGCCGGGCGGACCCACGAGACGGTCATGAGCAGGGTCAATACGCCGAGGACGAGCGACAGAAACCAACGCCGGGGGCTGGCAGCCAAACTCATGGACCCACTGTGAGCACGACGGTGTCGCGGCGCAAGCTGCTGGCCAGAACCAGTCCGATGGCCAGGCCGACGGCCAGGATCGCCCCGCCGGCGATGAGGCCGCGGCGGACCTTGGGGCTCACGCGGACCTTCCGCTCCTTCACGCCCTGGCGCACGAGGCTGCGGTGTTCGTCCCACAAGACGGCCGTCAGATCGGGGTCGCTCGCGGCCGGTTGTCCGCGGATCCCGAGGTCGCGGTCGAGGCGGCAGTCGCGGGCGACGAGCACGGCGTCGGGGCGGTCGGGCAGGTACTCGAGCAGGATGACGAGGTCGTCGCGGCGCTCGCGGCAGATCGCGGCCCCGTCGCCGGCGCCGGCGCGCAGGCGGCGGACCCGGGTGCGCGGGGCGGGCGACCCGGCCACGCTCCTCTCGAGCGCGTCGACGACCGCGCGCTCGGGCTTCGAACCGGGGGCCGAGGGCCCGAGCCCGACCGCGACGGCGACGACCTCGGGCTCGTCGGGGGTGATCGGCCGGGTCGGGTCGGGGATCGTCGGCTCGCTCGTCGGGCTGTCCGCGGGGACAGGTGCGGGCGTCGGCGCGGAGCTGTCCGCGGGGACAGGTGCGGGCGTCGGCGCGGAGCTGTCCGCGGGGACAGGTGGTGCGGGGCTGGCCGGAGGGACAGGTTCGATCGGCGCCGGCTCGACCGCCAGCGGCACGTCGGCGGGGCGCGAGGGCTCGGCCTGGGCGGCGCGCGGGTGGGCGAGCGCGACGAGCAGCGGCCAGGCGAGCCAGCGGTGGCGAGGGGCGGGCACCGCCCGGGTTCATGGCGCGTCCGCGCGCGCGTGTCAACCGCGGCCGGCGGCGCAAAGGGCACGCCGTCGGCCGCGACTTTCAGGGAATATGGCCGGTGGCACGGGCCGCGCGCGGCGGCGCCGGGTCAGCGCTCGCAGGCGGTGATGCGGGTGTACGTGCCGTTGTCGACGCCGTTCCAGTAGGTGCAGTTCATGTCGTTGTTGCAGCCGAGGCACGGGCCGACGTAGCGGTTGTTGGCGCCGTCGTGGAAGTGCCAGGCGTTGTCGCCGCCGCCGCAGTTGCCGGGGCTGCTGCAGCACTGGGGGGCCGCGCCGCACTGGGTGGCGTTGCCGTTGACCGAGCGGTACTTGGCGATGATGTCGCTGCAGTAGCCCTGGTTGAGCCACTCGTTGTAGGTGATCTGCTGCCAGCCGAAGCAGGAGTCGCAGGCGCTGGCCGAGGCGTTGCCGGGGGTGCAGGTGAAGCGAATGCAGCGGCCCGCGTTGGTCTTGCAGCCGCTGTTGCCCCAGCAGTCGTTGCCGCACTCCGCCATGCAGCTCGCGGTGCAGCCGTCGCCGTTGTTCTGGTTGCCGTCGTCGCACTCCTCGAGGCCGGCGTACACGAACCCGTCGCCGCAGGTGGCCTGCTTGCAGTTGGCGCACGAGTCGGTGTTGCTCATGTTGCCGTCGTCGCAGGCCTCGACGCCGGCCTGGACCTTGCCGTCGCCGCACGACGCGGCGATGCAGCTGCTCAGGCAGGCGTCGGTGTCGACCATGTTGCCGTCGTCGCAGGCCTCGGTGCCGGCCTGCACGAAGCCGTCGCCGCAGCTGGCGGCCTGGCAGTTCGAGGGGCAGGCGTCGGTGTCGTCGGCGTTGCCGTCGTCGCACTCCTCGACGCCGGCGAGCACCTTGCCGTCGCCGCACGAGGCGTCGATGCAGGTCGAGAGGCAGGCGTCGGTGTCGACGGCGTTGCCGTCGTCGCACTCCTCGCCGCCCTCGACCGTGCCGTTGCCGCAGCTCGGCAGGCTGCACATGGACGTGCACTCGTCGGCGCCGTTGTCGTTGCCGTCGTCGCAGGCCTCGACGCCGTCCTGCACGATGCCGTCGCCGCACGCCGGGGCGACGCAGCCGACCAGGCAGGCGTCGGTGTCGACGTCGTTGGCGTCGTCGCAGGCCTCGACGCCGGCCTGCACGAAGCCGTCGCCGCAGCCGGCGGCCACGCAGCCGTCGACGCAGTCGTCGGTGTTGTCGTCGTTGCCGTCGTCGCAGGCCTCGCCGTCGTCGACCTTGCCGTCGCCGCAGGCCGGCTCGGGCTGGCCGCACACGTCGTCGACGCAGGCCAGGCCGTCCTGGCACGCGCCGGCGTCGCACGGACAGCCCTCGGTGCCCGCGGGGCAGGCGTCGGTGGTCGTCGGGCCCTCGCTGGTGGTGTCGCCCGTGGAGCCGGTGGGTGCGGTGTCTCCGGTGTCGCCGGTGGCGGTGCCGCCGGTCTCCTCGTCGCCGGTCGTCGGCGTGGTCACGTTCGTCATCGTCGGCGGCGTGGTCGCCGTCATCGTCGCGGTCGCCGTCATCGTCGTCGGCCCCGTGAACGACGTGGTCGAGTCACCGTCCGCACACCCCAAGAGCGCCAGCGACAGCGTCGCCAGCGACCACATCCAACGTTTTGTCCGACCCATGGCCCACCATACCACGCGGATTGTGACACCCGCGCGCCGGTCGATGTCTGCGATCGCAGCGAGCAGGTATGGCAGTCCGTACCGCGGGCCGACGGGCGGACGCCGCCGTCGTCGGCGCGAGGGGCGATCGCTCGCGCTTCCGCGCGGCGTGTAAGCGGGGGCCTCGCGGGGCCGTTCGCGGGCCATGCACGCTGCTCTGGTGATCCTCGCGGTGAGTCTGTCGTCGGCGCCCGTGACCCGCGTCCGCGAGCCCTCGTGGCCGCAGGCGGTCGAGCCGGCGGGAGCGCGGCGCCCGGTGGCGGCGCCGCCGGCCCCGGCCCGCGAGCGGGCTGACCCCGAGGACAGGTCGATGGTCGATCCGCCGCCCGATCGCCCGCGCGTGGTGCTGCCGCCGGAGCCGGGCTGGCCGAGCGCGAGCGCCGAGCCGGCGCCGGCGAGGCCGCGGGCGCCGGTGAGGCGACGCGCGCCCCTGCGACGTTGACGCGATCGTGGTAGGGCTGCGGTGATGACGGACGAGATCACCGCGGGCGCGCTCGACGGCAAGTTCTTCCGCCAGCGCGGCGGGGTCGGTTATGCGGCGGAGGTGACCGTCGCGCTCACCGGCGAGGCGGGCGTCGAGCTCGCGTGCAGCGGCGGGGGCTGGCGCGGGCAGGGGGCGATCGAGGAGGCCAGCGCGACCAGCCACGCGCACTGGCAGGCGGGGGCGCGGCTCGGGGTGATGTACGCGCTGCGGATCGCGGGGCGCGAGGTCGGTGTGCGAGTCGTGCGGGTCGCGGGCATGACGACCGACACCAACCCGACGATCGTCGCGCTGGCGGCGGCGCGGGCGGTCTGGCTGGCCGTCGGGTTCGCGCCGTCGACGGAGCTGATCGAACGCTTCGAGGCGCAGGTGCTGTCGAGCTGGCAGCGGCCCTACGACGCGCTGCCACAGCTCGAGTGAGTCACTGCAGCGACTGCGGCAGGGTCGAGGGATCGGTGAAGATCGTCCAGCGCTCGGCGGGCACCCCTGCGAAGGCGGTGGCGTAGCGCGGGGCGTCGCGCGTCTCGCCGGTGACGTCGCGGATGTGGATGCCGACGACCTGCTCGGGGTACACGCGGTAGACGGCGGCGTAGACCTCGGGGTCCTTCTCGCCGGAGTCGCCGACGAGCACGAACTTGCGCCGCGGGAACTGGGCGACGAGGCCGGCGAGGATCGGCTGCTTGTACTCGATCGGGCTCTGGAACAGCGAGAGGAACGTGGCGTCCTTCCAGCGGAACAGCTTCATGTGCATGCTGCCGCGGGGATAA
The DNA here is from genome assembly GCA_016793465.1 of Myxococcales bacterium. The sequence continues at coordinate 170,446 of JAEUJW010000008.1, read as the reverse complement.
CCGGCCTCGCCGATGAAGCCGGCCAGCGGGTCGAGGAGCTGCCACGGGCTGGCCGAGACGTAGTGGAACGCGGCGCCCTGGCCGGCCCAGCGGCTGTAGGCCTCGGCCATGCCGGGCACCGCGACGAACGCCTTCATGAAGGTGTTCTCGAGCAGCTTCTGCTTGTCGCGGACCTCGCTGATCTTGATGGTGTCGTCGACGTCGGAGATGACCGAGACGCCGGCGTCGTCGAGCAGCAGCAGCTCGCCGGAGAAGCTGCGCGGGTCGCCGGGGCGCGGGACCACGGCGGCCGTCCACCAGCCGGCGGGCACGCCCTCGGCGGGCACGCGCAGGGTCTGCTCGCTGTGGCCGTTGGCGCCGGTGGGCGGCAGCGCGTAGCTCGCGGCGCCGAGGCGCACGACCACTTGCTTGGCCGACTCGTTGTCGTAGAGAAACGGGCGCGCGCGGGCGCGGAAGAACTCGCTGGTGGCGGCCGCGGGCGGGAGTTCGAGGGCGACGCGCAGCGACTCGATGGTCGCGCCGCGGACGAGGGCGCCGTCCTCGGGCTCGTAGACCCACGCGCGCAGGGGCACGACCCAGGCGTCGCCGTCGCGGTGGCCGACGGTCGGGAGGATCCGGACGTCCTCGTCGAGCTTCAGGTTCGAGGCGGCGTCGGCGGCGGCCGGCGGGGTCGGGGGGATCCGGACCGCGGTCGTGGCCGGCACGGCGGACGCGCTCGGGGTCGGCGCGGTCGGTGCGGGGGTCGGGGTCGGGCTCGGCGTCGCGGGCTTGCCGGGATCGCAGGCGAACAGGGCGAGGGCGGCGAGGGTCGCGCGGCGCATCGGGGCAGCATAACCCCGCCGGCGGCGGCCCGGGCGGGCCGCGAGGCAGCGCCGACGCCAAATTAACCGCGCAGGCGCGGAGCGAGCGGCGCTGGTACGCGTCGCGGCGCGGCGGGCTGGTGATACTGGCGACCGGCATGATGGCGCTCGGCGGCGGGCTGGCGATCGGGGCGATCGACCGGCTGCCGCGGCGCTTCGCGCGTGGGGCGGCGAAACGGGATTGTCCCGTCGCGCGCAACAGTGCGTGGCGGCGCGCCCGGGCTGACACCACGGGGGCGCGGGCGCATGGTGCCGGCATGCGAGACAGCACCCGCACAGTCACCCAGGTCATCACCGCCCACCGTCAGCGCGAGGGCGGGGGCTTCGTCGTCCGCCGGCCGTTCCCGACGCAGGGCCTGCCGCTGGTCGACCCGTTCCTGCTGCTCGACGAGATGGGCCCGGTCGACTACGGCCCGGGCGAAGCGATCGGCGCGCCCGATCACCCGCACCGCGGGTTCGAGACGGTGACGTACATGCTCGCGGGGGAGGTCGAACACGCCGACTCGGCCGGGCACCGCGGGGTGATCCGCGCGGGCGACGTGCAGTGGATGACGGCCGGCCGCGGCGTGGTCCACAGCGAGATGCCGTCGCCGAAGCTCCGCCGCGAGGGCGGGCGGGTGCACGGGTTTCAGATCTGGGTGAACCTGCCGGCGCGCGACAAATTGATTAAACCTCGCTATCAGGAGGTGCCGCGCGCGGAGATCCCCGAGGGCCGCAGCGCGGACGGGCTGGCCCACGTGCGGGTGATCGCCGGCGAGGCGCTCGGCGTGCGCGCGGTGATCGATACGCACACGCCGATCGTGTACCACGACTGGACGTTGCAGCCCGGCGCGCGCGTCGACCAGCCGCTGGCCGCCGACCACGACGGCCTCGTGTACGTGTTCGGCGGCGCGGCGCTGGTCGGCGCCGAGGGTCGTGTGGTCGGCGACGGGCAGCTCGCCCGCCTCGGCCCCGGCGACGCGGTGCGCCTGCAGGTCGCCGCCGACGCGGCGGGTCCGGCCCGCCTGCTGCTGCTCGCCGGGGTCCCGCTGCGCGAGCCGGTGGCCCGCTACGGCCCGTTCGTGATGAACACCCCGCAGGAGATCCAGCAGGCGTTCATCGACTACGAGCGCGGTCGCATGGGCGTGATCGCGTGAGGCGCAGCGTTCGTCGAGCGCCCGCGCGGCGCTCGACGACGGTCGTGGGAGGCGGTAGGGTCGGGCGATGGAGCTGGTGCTGCTGTGCGGGATCCAGGCGACCGGGAAGAGCAGCTTCTACGCCGCCCGGTTCTTCGCCACGCACGTGCGCGTCAGCCTCGACATGCTGCGCACGCGCCACCGCGAGCGGCTGCTCGTGCAGGCCTGCCTGGACGGCCAGCAGGCGTTCGTGGTCGACAACACCAACGTGACGGCGAGCGAGCGGGCGCGCTACATCGAGCCGGCGCGGGCGGCGGGGTTCCGCGTGGTCGGCTACTACTTCGCCTCGCGCGTCGCCGAGGCGCTGGCCCGCAACGCCGGCCGCGAGGGCGACGCGCGGGTGCCCGACCGCGGGGTGCGCGGCACGTTCGCGCGGCTCGAGCTGCCGGACCCGGGCGAGGGCTTCGACGCGCTGCACTTCGTGAGTCTGGGGCCCGACCGGCAATTCGTGGTCGAGCCGTGGCGTGGTAGGACCGCGGGATGAAGACGTCGGAGCTCGAGGCGAGGCTGCGGCCCTACGAGACAGCGAGCGACCGCTGCGTGCCGCCGGGCTTCTACATGGTCGCGCGGCTCGACGGGCGCGGGTTCTCGCGGCTGACGCGGGTGCAGGGCGCGGAGGTCGACAAGCCGTACGACGTGCGCGTGCGCGACGCGATGATCACCACCACCGAGCACCTCATCCACGCCGGGTTCCAGGTGGTCTACGGCTACACGCAGAGCGACGAGATCTCGCTGCTGTTCCACCGAGACGACCGCTCGTTCGCCCGCAAGCTGCGCAAGTGGATCAGCGTGCTGGCCGGCGAGGCGAGCGCGCGCTTCAGCCTGCTGATCGGCGAGCTGGCGGCCTTCGACTGCCGCATCTCCGAGCTGCCCGACCGTCGCCGCGTCATCGACTATTTCAAATGGCGCCACGAGGACGCCGCCCGCAACTGCTTACTAAATCACTGCGCGTGGTCGCTGCGCGCGGACGGAGCGTCGGCCGACGAGGCCACGCGTCGGCTCCACGGGCTCAGCGCGGCGGACCAGCACGAGCTCCTGTATCGTCACCGGCTCAACTTCGCCGACTTGCCGGCGTGGCAGCGGCGGGGCGTCGGGCTGCTGTGGGACACGCTCGAGCAGCCGGGGGTCGATCCGCGGACCGGGGCGGCGACGACCGTGACGCGGCGGAGGCTCCGCGTCGAGCTCGAGCTGCCGATGAAGGAGGCCTACGACGGTTTCATCGGCGGGCTGGTCGATCGCGCGGGCGACGCGGATCGATGATTCTTGGTGGTCAATCCGCGTGGTAGTCGCGGAGGTCGAGCTTGCGGGTGCGCCGCCAGTAGTCGACCGTGAAGCCGGGCCACACCACCGAGTTGCGGCCGTCCGTGTTCTGGTACCAGCTGCGGCAGCCCGACTGCCAGACCGTGCCGGCGAGGCGGCCCTGCAGGTCGTTATTGAACGCGGACTGGACGTCCTCGCGGACGGACAGGGCGGTGAGGTCGCCGGCGCGCAGCGCCTGGATGGCCTGGAGGGCGTAGCGGGCCTGGGCCTCGATCATGAAGATCATCGAGTTGTGGCCGAGGCCGGTGTTGGGGCCCATGAGCAGGAACAGGTTGGGGAAGCCGGCGACGGTGATGCCGAGGTAGGAGGTCGGCTCGTCGCGCCAGGTCGCGTTGAGCTCGCGGCCGTCGGGGCCGACGATCTCGATGGCCGACAGGTAGTCGGTGACGCGGAAGCCGGTGCCGAGCACGATGGCGTCGACCTCGCGCAGCGCGCCATCGGTGGTGCGCACGCCGGCCTCGACGACGCGGTCGATCGGCGTGGTCACGAGCTCGACGTTGGCGCGGGTGAGCGCGGGGTAGAAGTCGTTCGACGGCAGCACGCGCTTGCAGCCCATGCGGTAGCGCGGGGTCAGGGCGGCGCGCAGGGCCGGGTCGGCGACGCTGCTGCGCAGGTACTGGCGGGCGATCGGCTCGACCAGGGCCATCAGCCGCGGGCGGTTGAAGGCGAACGCGCGCAGCTCGTGCTGCCAGTACAGGCCGGCGCGGACCAGGCGCTGGAGGCCGGGGATACGGGCGTACAGCGCCCGCGCGGCCGGGCCGATCGCGTGGTCGAGCTTCGGCACGATCCAGGGCGGCGTGCGCTGGAACAGGTGGAGGCGGCGGACCTTCGGGGCGATCTGCGGCACGAACTGCACCGCGCTCGCGCCGGTGCCGATGACCGCGACGGTCTTGCCCTCGAGGTCGTACGCGTGGTCCCAGCGGGCCGAGTGGAAGGTCTTGCCCGCGAAGTCGGCGAGGCCGGGGATGGCGGGCACGGACGGCACGTGCAGCGCGCCGTTGCCGAGCACGAGGCTGCGGGCGCGGGTGGTGCGGCCGTCGGCGCAGGTGATCGTCCAGGCGCGGCCGTCGAAGCGGGCCGAGCGGACCTCGGCGTGGAAGCGCAGGTGCGGGCGCACGCCGAACTTGTCGGCGCAGCGCTCGAGGTAGTCGAGGATCTCGGGCTGGGCCGAGTACGAGCGGGTCCAGCCGGGGTTGAGGTCGAACGAGAACGAGTAGAGGTGCGAGGGGATGTCGCAGGCGGCGCCCGGGTAGGTGTTCTCGCGCCAGGTGCCGCCGACGCGGCCGGCCTTCTCGAGCACGACGAACGCGTCGATGCCCGCCTGTTTTAATAGGTGGGCCATGGCGAGGCCCGAGAAGCCGGTGCCGACGATCGCGACCTCGACCTCTGGCGGCAGCGGCTCGGACATGGCGCCGAGTGTAACCGGTTATTTACCGGCTTTCAGCAGGGCGCAGACGTCGCGGATGCGCAGGCGGCAGCGGTCCTTGCCGCACAGGGCCATGGTGTCGAACAGCGAGGGCGAGGCGGTGCGGCCGCTGACGGCGAGGCGGAGCAGCATGAAGAACTCCTTGTTCTTCAGGCCGTTCTTGTCGCAGTAGGCGCGGGTGAACGCGTCGAGGGCGGCGGGGGTGAAGCTGCGGGCCTCGGTGTCCTTCTCGATCTCCTGGGTGTAGGCGTCGAGCAGGGTCGCGGTCTCGGGGCCGGTGCGGCCGGCGAGCGGCTTCAGCTTGTCCTTGACCGGCGCGTAGTCGAGGTGCGAGCCGAAGAAGAACGTCAGGTAGGGGATGAAGTCGTCGAGCAGGTTGACGCGCTCCTGGGCCTGGGCCAGCAGGGCTTTCAGGCGCTGCGGGGTGAGCACGCGGTCCATCAGGCGCTCGTACAGCTCGTCGACCGAGAGGCCGCGGACGTCGCTGCCGTTGAAGGCGTCGAGCTTGGCGGTGTCGAACACCGGGCCGCCGACGCTGACCTTCGACCACTCGAAGTGCTCGATCATCTCGTCGACGGTGAAGCGCTCGCGGTCGTCGCCGAAGCTGAAGCCGAGGTTGGCCATGAAGTTGAGCAGCGTCGACGGCAGGTAGCCGAGCTCGCGGTAGTGGAAGATCGAGACCGGGTTCTTGCGCTTCGACAGCTTGGAGCGGTCGGCGTTGCGCAGCAGGCCGAGGTGGTACCACTTCGGCGCGGTCCAGCCGAACGCCTGGTAGAGCAGCACGTGCTTCGGCGTGCTGGTGATCCACTCCTCGCCGCGGATGACGTGGGTGATGCCCATGAAGTGGTCGTCGACCACGTTGGCGAGGTGGTAGGTCGGGAAGCCGTCGGACTTCATCAGCACCTGGTCGTCGACCAGGCGGTTCTCGAAGCTGATCGGCTCGGGGCGCAGGTTGTCGACGAACGTGGTGACCTCGCCGCCGTCCTTCGGCACGCGCAGGCGCAGCACGAACGGCTCGCCGGCGGCGGCGCGGCGGTCGGACTCCTCGGGGGGGAGCGCGCGGCAATGCCCGTCGTAGCCGATGACGTCGCGCTTGTCGGCGATCTGCTGCTGGCGCACGCCGTCGAGGCGCTCCTTGGTGCAGAAGCAACGGTAGGCCTTGCCGGTGGCGCGCAGCACGTCGGCCTGCTCGCGGTAGAGCGCGAGGCGCTCGGACTGGCGGTAGGGGCCGTGCGGGCCGCCGACGTCGGGGCCCTCGTCCCACGTGAGGCCGAGCCAGCGCAGGGCCTCGAAGATGGCGGCCTCGCTGCCGGGGGTGTAGCGCTCCTGGTCGGTGTCCTCGATGCGCAGGAGGAAGGTGCCGCCGGACTTGCGGGCGAACACGTAGTTGAAGAGCGCGATGTAGGCGGTGCCGACGTGCGGGTCGCCGGTCGGGCTGGGGGCGATCCGCACGCGCGGGGGCGTGTTCGTGGCCGAATCCGAGGTGGCGGACATGGCCCGGGTGCCTACCACGGGCCCGCGAGGCCCAGTACACTGCGGGCGCGTGAGCGAAATGACGACCGAGAGCCAGATCTTCGGAGCAGTGTGGTCGGTGGTCCGGCGCCGGGCGCTCGACCGCGGGGTGGCGGCCACCGAGCTGTGCGACCACGTGCTGCGCACCCACGGCAAGCTGCGGCGGGTCGAGGGCAAGCTGTGCGCGGGCAACACCGTGCTCGACCAGGACAACACGCTGCTGCCGATGCTGGCGCGCGCGACGTCGCTGGGTTTCTCGCTGTACCTCGGCAACCGCCGCATCGCCTCGGTGTCGGTGCTCGGCGCCGGCAAGCCCGGCGAGATCGGGGCCTACGCCGACGCCGAGCTGGTCGACCTCGTCCTGCGCAAGCGCGAAATCTTCAAGGGCACGGTCCAGCGCGGCAACCAGTCGATCCTGGCGATCGCGCGGCCGCTGTACCTCGGCGACGCGCAGGACGAGGGCGGGGCGATCGGGATGATCGAGGCGTTCCAGAACGAACAGGCGTTCTACGAGTCGCTGGCGGCGGCCGCCCGCATCGGCGCCGAGCAGCGGTCGGCCGCCCAGGAGGAGGCCGCCGACGGCATGGAGTCGGTGATCCACTTCCTCGACGACGTGGCGCGGCGCCTGCAACTGCTCGCGCTCAATGGGAATATTATCGCCTCGCAGGCCGGCGAATACGGGCGGGCCTTTCGTGTGGTCTGCCGCGAGCTCGGGCAGCTCGCCGACCGCGCCAAGGGCACGACCAACGCCGTCCGCAAGCTGATGGCGACGATGGGGCTCGAGGGCGGCGACGGGCACGGCGAGCCGGCGCCGGCCCTGCCGGTGCTGCCGGCGGTCCGCGACGAGGCCGACGAGGAGCCCCAGCCGGTCGCGGCGGCGGTCCGGTCCGCGAAGGCGGACAGGGGTGAAAAACCCGGCCGTATGGGCGCGGGCGGCTGATCTGCGGCGGCTGTCCTGGGGGTCATGGCCCACCGGGCATGCGATCCTGGCCCTGGGGGCAGGATCGCAAGGCCAGGCGGCGAGATCCGGGCGGGCCACGAGTCGGGCGTTCAGCGGGCGTAGAGGGCCGCGGCGGGGGGTTTTGGGCCTGAAGGACAGGTCGGATTCGGGGCGGTGCGTGGCCTATTCGCCGGAGCTGTCGCGGAGATCGGCCCGGACACGCAAGCGGCCGGAACGGCGATTGGAGGCATAATTCGGGCGTTTTACGCGTTCTCGGGGCGGCGTGGCGGCGCGTGCTCCGGGCCTCGCGGGTCCCGTGCAACGCGCGCGGGTGCCCGAATCTCGTGGGTTTGCGAGGTTTTGGGCTTGTGCTCCCGTGTGCGGGCGTGCTAGCTAGCAACGCAGGCGTAGCCTTTCGGAGATTGACGATGGACCAGATCTTCGAGAGCCACTTCGGTGGCAATCAAAGCTCCAACGGCGGCGAAACGGAGGGCTACTGCCCCAAGTGCCGCGCCGACACCACGCATGTGATCCTCGAGAGTTACGGCGATGAAGTGCGCCGCGTCCAGTGTGGCGTCTGCGGCGATATCCACTCTTTCAAGCCTCCGCGGGGCCGGGACGAAGAGAGCCCGGAGCCGCTGAGCGTCAGTCGGCGCAAGAGCATGAAAAAACTGTCGTGGCTCGACGGGGTTAACCAGTACGACGTCGAAGACGCCGTGCGCTACAGCCCCAAAACCCAGCTTCAACTCCACCAGATCGTGGTGCATCCGACCTTCGGCGTCGGGTTTGTCAGCGAGCTGATGGGCGACAACAAGGCGGAGCTGACGTTCCGCAGCGACCTCGCGCGCACGCTCGTGCACGGTCGCGGCGAGACCGACGAGGAGCGTCGCGGCGAGCGCGTCCCGCCCGACGAGGTCAAGTCGCTGCTCGGCCTCGAGCTCGGGCCGAGCCCCGAGGAGATCGCCGCGGAGCGCGAGAAGCGGCTCGCCGAGGAGGAGGCCGAGGCCGCCAAGCGCAAGGAAGAGAAGCGTCTGGCCGCCGAGCAGGCCCGGGCCGCCGCCGCCGAGCGCCGCGAGGAGGAGCGCCTGCGCAAGCAGCAGGAGAAGGACGCCCAGCGCAAGGCCAAGGAGGACGAGAAGAAGCGCCGCGAGGAGGAACGCGAGCGCGCCCGCCTCGAGAAGGAGAACGCCCGCACCGCGGCCAAGCAGGCCAAGGAGGACGAGAAGAAGCGCAAGGAGGAGGAGAAGGTCCGCCTCGCCGAGCAGAAGAAGACCGACGCCGAGAAGAAGAAGAGCGACGCGATCGCCGCCAAGGAGGCCGCCAAGAAGGAGGCCGAGAACCGCAAGAAGCAGCAGGAGGCCGACAAGGTCCGCAAGGCCGGCGAGAAGGAGGCCGAGCGCAAGGCGAAGGAGGCGGAGAAGGCCAAGAAGGCGAAGGACGCCGAGAAGGCCAAGAAGGCGAAGGACGCCGAGAAGGCCAAGAAGGCGAAGGAAGCCGAGAAGGCCAAGAAGGCGAAGGACGCCGAGAAGAAGCAGAAGGCCAAGGACGCCGCCGCCGCGAAGAAGGCGAAGGACGCCGAGAAGAAGCAGAAGGCCAAGGACGCCGCCGCCGCGAAGAAGGCCGGGCGAAAGGCCGGCAAGTCCAAGGTCAAGGCGGCGAAGAAGCCGGCCAAGGCCAAGGCGAAGCCGGCGAAGAAGGCCGCCAAGAAGCCGGCCAAGGCCAAGGCGAAGCCGGCGAAGAAGGCCGCCAAGAAGCCGGCGAAGAAGGCCGCCAAGAAGGCCGGCAAGCGCAAGTAGCTCGCCGGGTCACCGCCGTCCGGGTCGGCGCGCCGCGAGGCGCCCGACCCGCTGGCGTTCGGTGGATCGGCGGCCGACACGCCCGGCCCGTTTCCTTGCCCTGACGGGGGGGTTGGGCCACCCTCAGCGGGCTCATGGGACGTGCACGGGAAGCGGAGGACCGCGCGTATCGCGCCAGGCGACCGGGAGCGCTCTCGGCGCACTTCGGCGGGAGGATCGACCCTTTCACCAGCGCCGTGCTGGTGTTCCCGCTGTTCCTGACCTACCAGCTCGGCATCCTCGGGCGCGGCGGGACCGGACAGAACGGCGTCGACTTCGTGACCAGGGCGCTGATCGAGCTGTGCGAGCGCGACGTCGGCAACTACCTCGGCGTGCTCGGCGGGCTGCTGCTCGGCTACGCGGCGCTGCTGGTCATCCTGCGCCGGCACGGCGGCTTCAACCCGCGGGTGTTCGTGCCGATGCTCGCCGAGGCCGGCTTCTACGCGGCGACGATGGGCACGCTGATCCTGTTCGTCATCCACAACTTCCTCGAGATCGTGCCGAAGCTGGCGGTCGGCCCGGTCATCCCGGTGGCCGACGTGCTCGTGATCTCGGCGGGCGCCGGGCTGCACGAGGAGCTGATCTTCCGCGTGCTCGGCATGGGCGGGCTCGGCTTCCTGCTCGCGGGCATCACCGGGCCGCGGCGCGCCTGGGTGTTCGCGCTGGTGCTGTCGTCGCTGGTGTTCTCGCTGGCCCACCACATCGGCGCGGCGGGCGAGGCGTTCACCTTCGCGGCGTTCGTGTATCGCACGCTCGCGGGGATGTTCTTCGCGCTGGTCTATCAGCTCCGCGGGTTCGCGGTCGCTGCCTGGACGCACGCGCTGTACGACGTCTACGTGCTGAGCCTGCACGGGTGAGCGTCGACGCCGCCGCGCCGCGGGCGTGACGAATAAAGGAGCGGGCTGCTCCGCGTCTGACCAAAAAGTTCAACCCCTACATGATGTAGGTGGGGACCGCGGTAACCGCGTCGGGCTTCTCGCCGTACGAGCCTGCACACCTGCGGACAGAGACGGACCCCTGGCTGAACGATGTAGGTAGAACTTGTGGCCTCCGACGGAGCAACCCGCTCGCGTCACCACCATAGCAGCGTTCGTCGCCGATGTGACGACCCAAGATCGAGCCGGTGGCGCCCGCAGGGGACTCGTGGGCTCACTGCAACGGGTACGGCGTGAGGATGTAGTCGGCGCCTCCGCCATGACATCCGGTGCACAGCGGCGTGCCCAGCTCTCCGCCGTAGGTGGTATTCTGGATCCTCTCGTACCAGTACCACGTGGCGCCGGCCTCGCTCAGCGGCGCCGTCTTCAGCGAGACGGCGTAGCCGATGATCTCGTCGAATCCGCCGCCATAGAGCTCCTTGACGGTGGCGGCGTCCTGCGGGTGCTCGAGGTTGCCGTCGGCCAGCGACTGCAAGGCGACGGCGTTGACGTAGGTGCGGACGTTGCCGGCGTGCGGCCCGCTCGAGGGGTGGACCTGCGACTCGACGGCCCACTGCTTGTATGCGCCGCCGGCGAGCCAGGTCTCGAGCGCGTCGACGCTGTCGATCGGCGGCAGCTCCTCGGCGACCGCGCCGGTGGTGTCGGTGTCGTCGGCGGTCGTGGCGCCGGTGGTGTCGTCGCCGCTCGTCGTGGACGAAGTGACGGCGCCGGTGGTGGTGAGATCGGTGGTCGCGGGATCGGTGGTCGCGAGATCGGTGGTCGCGGGATCGGTGGTCGCGTCGGCGGTCGGGGCGCCGGTGGTCGGCTCGCTCGCGGTGGTGGTCAGAGACGAGGTCGACGCCGTTGTCGTGACGGTCGCGTCGGTGGTCGTCTGCGGGCTCGTCGTCTCGCCGTCGTCGTCGCCGGTGTCCGGGCCGCAGGCGAGGGGGAGGGACAGGGCGAGGACGAGGCGCAGGCGAGGCATGGCGAGGCAACGGCGGCGGCGTCGCCGGTGTTACGCGTCAGGCGACGAGGCCGAGGGCCTGGTCGGCGAGGGCGCGCACGCCGTGGAGCATGGCGGCGAAGCGCGCGTCGCGGGTGTGACCGCGGACGTAGCGGACGTAGATCTGCTGGGCGACGACGGCGGTCTTGAACAGGCCGAAGGCGGCGTAGAACGGCAGGTGCTCGAGGCTGCGGCCGGTGCGGCGGGCGTAGTGCTCGGCGAACTCGCGGCGGGTGTAGCTGCCGGGGGCGAAGGTCGGGCCGAACGCGAAGGCGCGGACCGGCGGCGGGTCGCCGTCCTCGACCCAGTAGCAGAGGGCGGTGCCGAGGTCCATGAGCGGGTCGCCGATGGTGGCCATCTCCCAGTCGAGGATCCCGCGGATGTGCGCGAGGTCGTCGGGGGCGAGCACGAGGTTGTCGTACTTGAAGTCGTTGTGGATGAGCGTGGCCGGGCCGGACTCGGGCATGTGGGCGGCGAGCCAGGCGGCGACCTGCTCGACGGCGGGGATCTCGTCGGTCTTGGCGGCGAGGTAGCGCCGGGTCCAGCCCTCGACCTGGCGGCGCACGTAGCCCTCGGGGTGGCCGAGCTCGGCGAGGCCGCAGGCGTGGATGTCGACTGCGTGGAGGTCGGCGAGGGTGTCGGCGGCGGCGGCCGAGAGGCGGCGCGCGAGCGGCGGGTCGAGGGCGAGGCCGGGCGGGTTCTTCGGGCGCAGGATGACGCCGGGGATCCGCTGCATCAGATAGAACCTGGCCCCGAGGACAGACTCATCGCCGCGCAGCACGGGGCGCGGGGCCAGCGGGTAGACGGGGGCGAGCCGCGAGAGGATGGCGAACTCGCGGTCCATGTCGTGGGCCGTCTTGACGTCGGTGCCGAACGGCGGGCGCCGCAGCACGAGCTCGCGCTCGCCGACTTTAATTAAATAGGTGAGGTTGGAGTGGCCGCCGGGGAACTGCTCGACGGTGACCGCGGCGCCGGGGGCGTCGAGCGCCTGTTGCAGGTACGGGGTGAGGCGCTCGAGGTCGAGGGCCTCGCCGGCGCGGACGGGACGCGGGCGGTCGGTGAAGTCGGGGCCGGGGGTCGGGTCGGCGGTCGTCATGGCGGGCGTGCGGGAGGCGGTGGGTTGCGTGCGGTCGAGGCGGGCGTGGGCGGAGCGACGACCCTTCGTGGCGGTCAGTGGCCGCGGGCGTGGCGGTGGAGGATCCGGCGGGCGACGACCATCTTGTGCACCTCGTCGGGGCCGTCGTAGATGCGGGCGCCGCGTTCGCGGGTGTACCAGAAGGCGAGCACGGTATCGTCGGTCAGGCCGAGGGCGCCGTGGACCTGGATCGCGCGGTCGAGGACCTCCATCAGGACCTCGGCGACGTGAAATTTGATCAGAGAGACTTCTTCGCGGGCGGCCTGGAAGCCGTGCTGGTCGATCAGCCAGGCGGTGCGCAGGACCGACAGGCGGGCGGCGTCGATGCGGGCGCGGCTCTCGGCGATCCAGGCCTGCACGATCTGCTTGTCGGCCAGCGGCTCGCCGGGCGCGAGCTGGCGCGCGACGGCGCGGCGGCACATCAGCGTCAGGGCGCGCTCGCAGATGCCGAGCCAGCGCATGCAGTGGTGGATCCGCCCCGGGCCGAGGCGCTCCTGGGCGATGGCGAAGCCGGCGTGCTCGGGGCCGAGGCGGTTGCCGACGGGCACGCGGCACGACTCGTAGGCGATCTCGGCGTGGCTGTCGTAGCCGCCGCCGGCGTGGCCGAAGATCGGGACGTTGCGGACCAGGCGGAAGCCGGGCGTGTCGGTCGGCACGAGGATCATGCTGGCGCGGCGGTGGGCCTCGGCGTCGGGGGCGGTGACGGCCATGACGATGGCGAAGCTGGCGCCGTCGGCTCCGCTGGTGAACCACTTGCGGCCGTCGATCACGTAGTGGTCGCCGTCGCGGCGGGCCGTGCAGGTCAGCTGGGTCGGGTTGCTGCCGGCGTTGCCGGGCTCGGTCATCGAGAAGCAGGAGCGGACGTCGCCGGCGAGCAGGGGGCGCAGGAACCTGTCCTTTTGCTCAGGCGTGCCGTGGGTGTGGAGGACCTCCATGTTGCCGGCGTCGGGGGCCTGGCAGTTGAACAGGTAGTGGCCGAACGGGGTGTAGCCGAGCACCTCGCTGACGAGGCCGTGGTCGACGAGCGAGAGGCCGAGGCCGCCGAGCTCCCTGGGCATCTGCGGCAGCCACAGGCCGGCGCTGCGGACGTCGGCGCGCAGGGCGTCGAGGTGGGGCTCGGAGGCCTTGAAGCCGCGGGCGAGCAGGTCGGCCTCGATCGGGAGCACGCGCTCGTCGAGGAAGCGGCGCACGCGGGCGAGCAGCTGCTGGGTCGGTTCGGGGATCGAGAAGTCCATGGGCGGCGTCCTGGTGTCAGCGGAGGGTGATCTCGCGGCGGTCGAGGTGGGGCAGGGCGTTGAACATGGTGAGGGTGGGGGCCTCGCCGCGCGACTTCAGCTCGGTGATCGAGGCGTTGGCGACCACGAAGCTGGCCTTCAGGCCAGACCACGAGTCGGTGCCGAGGCCGAGCTTCAGGCCCACGCCGACGGGGCCGGCGGAGGTGGTGGCGAGGATGGTGGCGCCGCGGCCGTGGCGGTCGAACAGCTCGAGGATGGCGCGCTCGACCCGGGCCTGGAAGGCGGCGTGGGCCTCGATCTCGGGGTCGGCGAGGCGCTCGTCGTGCCAGTGGCGCATGACGTGCTGGAAGGCGGTCTCGAAGGCGCGGCGGTACTCGAGGCTGCCGCGGACCTGGGCGGCGAGGTGGCCCAGGTGCGGGCCGAGCTCGTCGTCGGCGAGCATGCGCTTCAGCTGGCGCTGCATGATCGCGAGCGCGGGGTACTCGTCGAAGGCGGGCTCGACGATCGGGTCGGGGAAGTCGACGCCGGCCTCGCGGGCGGCGGCCACGAGGTGCGTCGCGGTGTCGCGCTGGCGCCGCAGCGGGCCGCTGTAGATCGCGGCGGGCGGGTCGATCAGGCGGGCCAGGTGGGCGCCGACGCGGCGGGCCTGGACGACGCCGAGCGGCGAGAGGACGTCGTAGTCGGCGGCCCCGAGCGAGGCCTGGCCGTGGCGGATCAGCAGGAACGTGGACACGCGCGGCGATGGTGGCCGCGACCTGCGGGGCGGTCAACTGCGGGGGACGCGGCCTTCAGGCCACAGGGCGCGGCGATATGTCGGCGCGGGGCGAGGCGGTGGTCGGTTCGCCGCGGCGCCGGGGCGGGCGAGCGGCCCGTGGACGAGGTCGTCGGAGAGGCGCGACGACGCCGGGGACGGTCGGCGTCGTCGGCGTGAGAGCCGGGTGAGGGGCCGCGTCGGCGCTACCGAGAAGCGCGGCCCAGAGACGCCGGTCGTGCGGTTCGCGGTCCTGGGCCGAGATTCAGCCACCACGGGTGGGCGGAGGTCATGGCGAGCTCACTCGGTCTCGTCGGTCTCGCCGGTGCACTCGGCGACGCCGAGGGCGGTCTGGTAGGCGCAGGTCTGGTCGGCGATGCGGCCGCTGACGACGCCGAGCGAGGCCTCGTCCTCGCCGGTGCGCACGAGCTCGGCGTAGGCGCCCCACTCGCCGAGGTAGGCCATGGCGTCGGCGGCGGCGACGTCGGCGAGCATGCCGGGCAGGATCAGCTTGGCGTAGGTGATGCCCTCGACGGCGCCCTTGTAACCGGTCGGGGTAGCGACCTCGCCGTCGTCGATCGCGGCGGTGCAGTAGCGGCGGGTCCGCTTGGCGAACGCGAGGTCGAGCTCCTTGCGGATGGCCGCGGCGTCGATGGCGGCGGGGTCGCCGGACAGCATGTCCTTGACCTGCTGGATGCCGGGGGTGTTGCGGCCGTCGAGGCGGTCCTCGAGCGCGCCGAACAGCTCGAGCGCGCGGCGGGCCGCGACCTCCTCCTGCTGGCCGGCGAGCTCGACGATCACGCGGTGGAACGCGCGGAACAGGGACTTCTCGGCGACCTGCTTGCTCGAGAGCACGCGCCACTCGTCGATCGCGGTGGCCGGGGGCTCGCCGCTGATGCCGTCGTGGCCGGTCTGCAGGGCGCCGTCGATGTCGGCGGTGATGGTCTCGGACACGTCGTGCCAGGTGGCGCCGTCGGCCTCCTCGGCGAGCGCGCGCAGGGCGGCCGTGTAGGCGCAGTGGGCCTCGTCCCATGCGGCGTAGCGGTCCTCGGCGCCCTCCTCGACGGCGGCCAGCGAGGCCCGGTACTGGGCGGCGAGGGCGACGTGCACGCGGGCGTTGGCGGCGGCGAGGGCGGCCGGGCTGCCGTCGGTCAGCCAGGCGCTGATCTCGGCGTCGTCGGCCCGCATGTTGGCGGCGTCGAGGGCCTGCACGTAGGTCTGGAGCGCGCCGGTGTAGGCGGCGGCGGCGGCGGCGGCGTCGGCGGCCCCCGTGAGTTCGGCGACCTTCGGCGCGGCCGCGAGGCAGGCCGGGCTGGCGTCGGCGCCGAGCTCACGGTCGTTGAGGTCGCCGCCCGGCTCGCCGGTCGTCGGGGTGGTGGTGGCGTCGCCGGTCTCGCCGGAGGTCGCGGTGCCGGTGTCGTCGCCGCTGTCGGCGGCGCCGCAGGCCAGGCAGGCGAGGCAGGGGAGGAGCAGGAGGGTCGAGAAGCGCATGGAGCGGGTGAATATTGAAAACGATTATCAAAAACAAGGGATCCGGAATTCGCACGATCGAGGTGCTTGACCGCGCAAAAACCCGGTGCTAGACAGCCCAAAATAAATGAAAGTCATGTTCAAGACGGGCCTCGTGCTGGGGCTCGGGGTTGCCGGGTGCATCGGTTTCGGGGAGCACGGCGTGGACCCGTTCGAGGGCGAGGGCCTGCCGGAGGGGGTGGACCTGTGCGAGGGCTGCGCGGAGGGCCAGCCGCTGCGCGGGGAGCTGATGCTGTTCGTCAACACCAAGCTCACGGACGTCGACTCGAACTTCACGATCAACTACCAGCTCGACGGCGAGGGCCGCTACGTCGGCAACGCGCTGTATCTCTACGACCCGGGCAAGCAGTGCGACGACGGCGGCGCCGGCTGCCGGGTGGCGAAGGTCGGCAACCTGTGGCTCGACGACACCATGGGGCCGATCTCGGTCGGCGACGACTCGCTGCGGCGCTTCAGCGTGCGCGACCTGGCCTGGCACCCGGACAAGGGCCTGTGGGGGCTCAGCTACGACCCGCTCAACGACGAGTGGGGCCTGATGACGCTCGGCGTGGCGGACTGGACGCGCAGCGACAACCGGGTGGTCAGCGTGCGCTACGCCTTCAAATACGGGCCGGTCGACGACGCGGCGACCGACGACTGCTACTGGCGGCAGAGCATGACCGGGCTCGGGTTCGTCGGCGACACGCTGTACGCCGGCTCGGCGGGCAAGCCGGGCAACGGGCTCGACGCGCGCGGGGCGGTGTTCACCATCGACGGCGGGTTCGTCGACGCGCCGGAGCACTGCGTGCTGCCGGCCGACATCTCGCAGGACCCCAAGTACTACGCGTGCGAGAAGGTGTGCGCGACCTGGACGACCTTCGACGAGAAGATCGGCGTGGCCGGCGACGTGATCGCCGGGCCCGCGGGCGAGCTGCTGGCGCTGGTCCGCGGCGAGGGCTCCGACGAGCTGCCGGCGGGGGAGAACGCGCTGTTCGAGGTGCCGCTCGAGGCCGCCGATCGGCCGCCGACGGCCTATGGACCCGTGGTCGAGGGCATCGCGGCCGGGTTCGACATCGAGGGGCTGGCGCGCGTGCAGGGCGTGCTCTACGGCATCACCACGGCGGGCACGGTGTATCGCTTCAGCGAGCCGAGCGGCGACGCGGGCTGGAAGGTCGAGGTCCACGAGGACCTGGCGCCGCTGTTCACGTCGAGCGACCTGAGCGTGCGCATCCGCGGGGCGACGTCGATCACGGTCGAGTAGGCGGGTGGCGGTCGCGATCCAGCTCGTGCTCTCGGGCGCCGTGCTCGCGCCGCCCGACGTGCGCGCGTACGTCGGGGTCCAGGCGGTCGCGCCGGCGGGCTGGCCGGCGAGCGCAGGGGCCCCGCCGGGCGCCGAGCCTGACCCGAAGGCCAGCCCGGCGATGCCGGCGCCGGCCGCCGCCGAACCTGTCCCCGAGGACAGCGA
Source organism: Myxococcales bacterium (assembly GCA_016793465.1). The sequence goes on along the minus strand of JAEUJW010000008.1, from coordinate 153,366 downwards.
GATCGAACCTGTCCGCGAGGACAGCCCGACGCCGGCGCCGCGGCGGGTGCCCGGGGTGCCGGCGAACGGCGGGCTCGAGCGGGACGTGCGCTACATCGAGGTGACGACCAGCCTGCTCGGGCGCTCGACCCGGCTCGACGTGCAGCGGCACGCGGGCGGGCGGGCGATCCTCGACATTAAAGAGTCGCAGGCGCAGGGGGCGGCGTCGGTGGCCGAGGCGCTCGACAAGGTGCCGGGGGTGCGGGCGGTCGAGGGGGTGTCGGGGACCGGGACGGCGTCGACGAAGCTGAACGTGGCGGTGCGCGGGGCCAGCCCGCGGCTGGCGGAGCAGGCGACGGTCATGCTCGACGAAGTGCCGATCGCGCCGGCGCCGTACGGGGCGCCGTCGCTGAGCCTGTTCCCGCTGTCGCTGTTCCAGATCGCGCGGGTGGACACGGTGCGCGGCGGCTCGTCGGTGCGCTTCGGGCCGTGGACGTCGGGCGGCGTCTTTAATATGGTGTCGCACCCGATCCCGGTGAACCCGACGGTATCGGTGGCTGGGCAGGTCGACCAGTTCGGCGACGCGGGCGTGGCGGGCTCGTACGGCGGCACGCACCGCAAGATCGGCATGTTCTTCGAGTACGCGCCGCGGTTCGGGCGCACGTACCGCGAGCACAGCGAGTTCCTCAGCCACGCGGGCATCGTCAAGCTGCACTTCCCGATCTCGCGGCGGGTCGCGCTCGAGTCGAACACGCACCTGTTCTGGGAGCGCACCAACCTGCCGGGCGGCATCACCTGGACGCAGTTCAACGAGGGCGACCGCTACCAGTCGAACCGCCCGCACGACCGCTTCGACGGCCACCGCGAGGCGAGCAACCTGAAGCTGAAGGTCACGCCGCGCGCGGACCACGAGGTCCAGGTCATCGGGTTTTACAGCCACACGTTCCGCCGCAACCTGGTGGCCAGCAACGAGGACACCAACCTGTCGGCGGCGCCGATGCACCTGCGCAGCCTGCCGCGGGTCTACGACGTGGTCGGGGTCGAGCCGCGCTACGCGCTGCGGCTGCGCCACAAGCAGCTGTTCCAGGACCTGTCGTTCGGGGTCCGCGGGGTGTTCGAGACGGCCCGCCTGCGCGACTACTGGCTGACGCCGATCGACTCGAACCAGCCGCTCGGCGACGTGCGCGCGTGCCCGCGGGGCTCCGAGGTGGCGGACCCGTCGCAGGCGGCGCGCCGCTGCCTCGACGGGCGCACCGGCGGCTATTCGCTGTACGCGGAGGACAAGCTGTACCTGCTCGACACGGCGCTGGTGATCACCGGCGGGCTGCGCGGCGAGATCATGCGCCAGCGCTTCTATAATCTGCTCGACGGCGAGACGCTGCCGGCGCAGGTGATCGGCGGGGTGCTGCCGGCGCTGTCGGTGTGGTACGGCGGCGACCACGTGGCCGGGTACGCGGGCTACGGGCGCTCGTTCGGGGCGCCGAGCTACTACGCGGCCACGCTCGGCAACCAGTCGATGCCGAAGCCGGGCCTCGGGTTCATCACGCCGGAGCGGGCCGAATTGCTCGAGCTCGGGGTCAAGCTGATGGACCTCGGCGGGGTGTACGCGACCGCCGACGGGTTTTATAAGTACTTCAAGACGCTGCGCGACGAAGGCACGGACGGGGTCGACATCCTGCCGTACGCGCACGTGTGGGGCGTCGAGCTCGACGTCGAGTGGGAGCCCGGCGAGGTGTGGGAGGCCGTGGAGGGGCTCAGCTTCGACGCGGGTTATGCGTACAACGGGAGCTGGGTGCGCGGGCCGAACTTCGCGGGCCACAAGATGCCGTGGTACCCGGTGCACGAGGCGTGGGGCGGCGGGCAGTACGAGTTCCCGTGGGGGCTGCGGTTCGGGACCCACGTCGACTACACCGGCGCGCAGTTCTCGGACTACTACAACTACTCGCGCTACGACCGCGAGACCGGCGAGATCGGCGTCATGCCGGCGTACACGCTGATGAGCGCCAACGTGGGCATGCGGACGGCGCTGCCGCGCGGGTGGCGGGTCGAGTTCACGGTCGGGGCCAAGAACCTGCTCGGTCAGGTGTGGTACACGCGCAGCGACGACCTCAACGGAGGGATCATGGCGATGCGGCCGCGGACGTTCTATCTGAACCTGGCGATCGCCCACGAGTGGGTGCGCACCAGGGAGGCCGAGCAGGCGCGGGCCCGCCGCAACGCGCAGCGGCCCGATCGCCGGCAGTGGACCGCGACCGCGAAGCGCAACGGGCGGTTCATGCAGCGGGTCTGGGGCGGCATGCTGGGGGCGTGGATGTGAGCGTCCGGCGGCGATTGTTTCAGGTCCATCAGGCGGTCGGTCTGGCCGCGGCGCTGGTGCTGCTGCTGACGGCGGTGACGGGGGGGATCCTGACGTTCCGCGAGTACTTCAAGGCCGGGCCGCCGCCGCGGGCGCCGGCGGTCGAGCGGCCGCTGCGGCTCGAGGCGTTGATCGCGCGGGCGGTGGCGGCGGGTCCGGGCGAGCCGGTCACGGACATCACGCTGCCCTCGGAGGCGGACGACCCGTACCAGTTCTGGCTCGACGACGACGCGGAGACGGTGGTCTACCTGGCGGGCGACGGGGCGGTGCTGGGCTCGCGCACGACCCGCGGCACGTGGATGCAGTGGCTATTTAAACTGCACACGGGGGCCATCGGCGGGAGCTTCGGCGAGCTGGTGGTGTTCGCGGGCGCGGTGTCGCTGGCGGGGCTCGGGGTGACCGGGGTATGGATGTTCGCGGCGCGTCGGCGCCGACGAGCCAAGGAGACGTGATGCACCTGATCCTTCAGGAACCCGAGATCGACGGAGTGTCGATGCTGATCGGCATCGACGAGATCGTGGTGAGGACGCGGACGGCCGCCGGTCAGGAGGTGCTGATCGCGGAGACGCCGGCGTACGGGCGCACGCTGTTCCTCGACGGGCTGGTGCAGTCGGCCGAGGCCGACGAGCCGCTGTACCACGAGGCGCTGGTCCACCCGGCGTTCGTGATCCACGGCGGGCCGCGGCGGGTGCTGATCGGCGGGACCGGCGAGGGGGCGGCGCTGCGCGAGGTGTTGAAGCATCCGACGGTCGAGTCGGTGCTGACCGTCGACCTCGACCCCGAGGTGGTGGCGCTCTGCAAGGAGCACCTGCCGACCTGGGGCATGGGCAGCCTCGACGACCAGCGGGTCGAGCAGCGCGTCGAGGACATCATGGTGACGCTCGCCGACGCGGCGCCGGGGTCGTTCGACGTGATCCTGCTCGACATCACCGACCCGATCACCGACGGGCCGTCGGCGGCGCTGTTCTCGACCAAGTTCTTCGCGCTGGTCGAGCGGGCCCTGGCGGACGACGGGATCGCGGTGCTGCAGGCCGGGGAGCTCGACCCGATCGACCTGCGCGTGGCCCGGACGATCAACAGCACGTTGAAGGCGGTGTTCCCGTGGGTGGCGTTCGCGCACTCGTACGTGCCGTCGTTCCACTCGCTGTGGGCGTTCGCGCTGGTGGCCAAGGGGGAGCGGGCCAAGGTGCCGGCGGACCTCGAGGCGCGCATCGAGCGGGTCGGGCGGGCGAAGATGAAGGTGTATACGCCGACGAGCCATCGGGCGATGCTCGAGCTGCCGCCGTACCTGCAGGCGCGGCTCGACCAGCCGGGCGAGGTGATCACCGGCGAGGGCGCGCTGCTGTCGTACACGACCAGTCCCCAGGGACATGTCCTGGAGACCCTGTCGCGGTGAGCTGGAGCCGCACCAACCTGTTGATCAAAGCCGCGGTCGAGCGGCTCGGAGGGGCGGCGGAGGCGCTGTCGGGGCGGCACACCGACCTGCTGATGCGGCTGCGGCTCGGCGAGCGGCAGGCGGTGATCAGCAAGACGCGCTCGCCGTTCCTGACCGCGGTGGCGCAGGCGCTCTCGAACAACAAGTACGCGAGCCGCGAGTTGCTGGCGGGGCGCGGGCTGCCGGTGGTGCCGGGGTTGCTGGTGGATGACGGGGACGAGGCGGATGGCGCCGATGTGCGGGCGATGCTCGCAAGGCACGGGCGGGTGGTCGTCAAACCGAACGGGGGGAACCGCGGGGTCGGGGTGACGACGGACGTGCGCACGATCGCGGCGGCGCGGCGGGCGGTCGCGCGGGCGCAGGCGGTCGACGGCGACGAGGAGGCGGTGGTCGAGCCGTACGTGGCGGGGGTCAACCTGCGGGTGTGCGTGATCGGCGGGGAGTACGTGGCGGCGGCGGAGGTGCAGCGGCCGCGGATCGTCGGCGGGAGCTCGGCGGCGGCGCAGATCGAAGTTTTTAATCGAGACGCGCGGCGGGGCAGCTGGGCGGCGCCGGGGCTCGAGCCGATGGATCGCATCGAGCCGGAGGAGGACCTCGTGGCGCACCTCGAGGTGCACGGGATCGACCTGGGTACCCGCGTGCCGGACGGGGTCGAGGTCGAGATCACGGGGGAGGAGGCGGAGGTGATCGACCGGACCGACGAGCTGCACCCGGGCTGGGCGCGGGTGGCGATCGAGGCGTGCGGGTGGCTGGGCGTCGACGTCGGCGGGGTCGACCTGCGCGGGCCGCTGGCGGTGTTCCGCGCGGCGCCGGAGCTGGCCGAAGGGACAGGTGTGGTGCTCGAGGTCAACGTGCGCCCGGCGCTGCACCTGCACGCGTTGCCGACGCAGGGGGCGCCGCGGCCGGTGTTCGCGGCGTTCGTGGCCTACTGCCTGCAGCTCGAGGGGGCGCCGCGGGCGTGCGCGGCGGTGCAGGTGTGATGCGGAGTTTCAGTCTTTAATTTTAATTTTTGTCAGGGGCGGACCGGCGGGATGGTGATTGTCTCATCGTCGTCGCGGTCCTGCACGCCCGGGAGGGCGGGGCGCGCGGGCTCGCTGCGGGGCTGCGTGCGCGCGCGGCCGGGCAGCGGGGGCTCGGCGGCCTCGAGGATCATGGCGGCGGCGGCCGGGGAGGCGCCGGACGGGCGCTGCGGCGGGCTGAGCGCGGGGGCGGGGCTGTCCGCGGGGACAGGTTGGTCGAGGCTGTCCGTGGGGACAGGTTGCGGGGCGGCGGCGAGGCGCAGCGGGCGGGCGGGGACCGGCAGCGGGGCGATCGGGTCGCCGCGGCCGCGCCAGCGCTCGACGGCGGAGGTGAGGCGCTCGTCGCGGGTGGTCGCCAGCAGGCCGCGGACCTGCGGCTTGCCGTGGTTGTGCGGGTCGTAGACGCCGAGCAGGGCGCCGACCACGAGCTCGGTGACGAGGTCGGCGGGGTCGCTGGCGGCGTGCTCGACCAGGCGGGCCTCGAGCTTGTCGCGGTTCATCTCGACGGCGGCGGCGGCGGTGGCGGCGCGCACGGGCGGGCTGGGGTCGCGCAGGCCGACGTCGAGGGCCTCCCAGTGGGCGCGGCGCAGCAGCATGCCGTGGGCGGTCGCGCGGACCAGCGGGTCGATCTCGGTGTCGGCGGTCAGGCGGGCGAGGAAGGCGTCGAAGCGGGCGGGGTCGCGGCTGGCCAGGCGGGCGCGGGCCTCGAGCGCGTAGTCGCCGAGCGAGCGGTAGACGAGGTCGTCGCCGTGCTCGACGGCGATGCTGCGGTCAGCGACGGCGGCCTCGAGCAGGCCGAGGTCGAGGTGGCCGAGGTGGCAGCCGCCCTGCCTGGTGGTCGCCAGCCAGGTGTAGACGTGGGCGCGCAGGGTCGGCGAGTCGGCGCGCAGGAGGGCGGCGACGTCGGCGGGCGCGAGGGTCTGCAGCAGCTTGTGGGTGTTGGCCCAGGGGCGCTCGGACAGGCGGTCGACCACGCGGGCGGCGGCGAGGGTCGACAGCGGGGCGCGCACGTCGCGGGGCAGGGCGGCGATGACGTCGGCGGCGCGGAGGAAGGCCGGGTCGTCGGCCTGGCGCGGGGTCGGCTCGGCCTCGTCGAGGGTGGTCTCGAAGAACCGGGCCATGTCGGACCAGTAGAACTCGCGCAGAGAGGCGCGCGTGCGCTCGTGCTGGCGCTGGGCGACGGCCTCGAGCGGGTCGAGGTTGCAGCCGACCGGGTGGGCGGCGAGCAGGGGGTCGCGGGGCGGACGTGCGGCGCGGGCGGACCGCGGGCGCTTGCTCGCGGGGCTGGCCTTCGGGTCAGGTGAAGTCGAGCCGGGGTCCGGGGAGGAGCTGGCCTTCGGGTCAGGTGCGGAGGAGCTGGCCTTCGGGTCAGGTGCGGCGGCGGCGTCGCGTTTGCCGGGGCGGGCCGTCTTCGCGGGGGCTTCCGGGGCGGACGGGCCGTCGGGCGTGGGGCTCGGCGTGACGGACCTGGCGGCCGGCGCGGAGTCGGGGGGCGTGGGGTTGGACTTGCTGTCGGGGCCGGGATTGCGCGGCGGGGCGGACTTGCCGGGCTTCGACGACGCAGGGTCGACGGGGGCCGACTTGGCGGCGGCGGACGGATCGACGGCGAGAGACGGAGCGGCGGGCGCCGGCCTGGCGGCGGGTTGTTCGGCGGCGACGCCGGACGAACCGGGCTTGCGGGCGGGGCGGGGGCTCGCGGCGGTCTTCGAGGCGGCAGCGGGCGAGACGCCAGCGGCGTCAGGTTTGTCGACCGCGCCGGACCGGCCGGCGGTGGTCGCGCCGCCGCCGGGCTTGCCCGGGGTCGGCTTCGCCGGGGCGCCGGTCCGGCTGGCCTTGAGGACAGGTCCCGCCGGGGCCGGCTCGCCGGACCCGGCGGATGCTCCCGGCTTCGCGGACTTCGTGGGCTTCGCGGACTTATCGGCGGGAGATCCGGGGGCGTTTGCGCGCGGTGCGGCGGCGGCGGCGAGGTCGGGCAGCCCGAGCAGGGCGAGGACGAGGGTCAGGTGACGCGGTGCCGGCATCGGGGCCTCCAGCAAGTGGGCGACCCTACCGGCGGTCGGCGGGCCCTGCAAAAAACCGACGCGGAACGGTCCAAACCCCCGGATGCGGGTTTGCACCGTCTGCCTTACAATCCCACCGCTTGACCGCATCCAGCGACCGCTACGCCCTGGTCGGCACGATCGTGGCCGACAAGTACGCCATCGAGCGGGTGGTCGGCGAGGGTGGGTTCGGCGTCGTGTTCCAGGCGACGCACCGCATCTGGGACGAGCCCGTCGCGCTGAAGTGCTTCACGGCGCTGTCAAACGCGCCGGTCGAGGTGCGTGACGAGCTGCTCGACCAGTTCGTGCAAGAAGGCAAGCTGCTGTCGAAGCTGTCGAGCCGCACCACCGGCATCGTGCAGGCGCGGGACATCGGCACGCTGACGACCCCGGGCGGCGCGTGGCTGCCGTACATGGTGCTCGAGTGGCTCGACGGGCGCACGCTCGAGTCGTTCCTCGGCCACGACGGCGGCGAACCCCGCGGCCCCAAACGCGGCGTGCTCGAGACGTTCAATATCATGGACGGCGCGGTGCGGGCGCTGGCCCTGGCGCACGCGCTGGGGGTGGCGCATCGCGACATTAAACCGGCCAATTTCTTCGTGCTGGGGGACGAGCTGATCCCCGGACAGGTCATCAAGGTCCTCGACTTCGGCATCGCCAAGGTCATGCAGCAGTCGCAGGGGGCGGCCCAGAACGCGACCGGCATGCAAGTCTCGAGCTTCACGCCGAACTACGGCGCGCCCGAGCAGTTCGACCGCACCTACGGGGCGACCGGGCCGTGGACCGACGTGTTCCAGATGGCGCTGGTGATCGTCGAGATCCTGCGCGGCGGGGCGCCGACGCTGGGCGGCGAGCAGTTCATGCAGCTGGCGTTCTCGTCGCAGAACCCCGACCGTCGGCCGACGCCGCGGCTGTTCGGGCTCGAGGTCGACGACGAGGTCGAGGCGGTGTTTAAAAAAGCCGTCGCGCTCAAGGTGGTCGACCGCTACCAGAACATGGCCGAGTTCTGGATGGCGCTGGCGAGCGCGCTGCGGATCAAGGACTACGCGCCGCTGCCCACGGCCGACAGCTTGCTGCTGACAACCGGGCTGACGACCACCAGCGGGTCGGTGGCGCAGTCGCGGGCGGTGTCGGCGCTGGTGGCCACGCCGGCGACGCAGCCGCCGGTCCAGACGCCGTCGCCGCACAACCCGGTCAAGGCGCCGACGATCGTCAACGCCAGCGGGCCGCTGGCGAGGCGGCCGGGCAACGGCAAGGCGATCGCGATCGGCGTGGGTGCGGCGCTGGTCGTCGGGGGCGTGGCGTTCGCGTTGACCCGCGGCGCCCCGCCGCCGCCGCCCGAGCCGAGCAAGCGCGAGGGCGAGGCGGTGGCGGTCGACAGCAAGCAGCCGGCGCCGCCGGTCGCGCCGCCGACGCCGTGCCTCGATGGCATGGCGCTGATCGAGGGCGGGCGGTTCTTCATGGGCACCGACGCGGTCAAGCCGGTGCTGGCGGCGGCCAACCCGGCGCACAAGGTGGAGGTCGCGCGCTACTGCATCGACCTGTACGAGGTGACGACCGCGCAGTACGAGGCGTGCTCGAAGTCGGGGGACTGCAAGCGGGCCTCCAAGGACAGCTTCTGGCCGCAGGGGTCGATGAAGAAGCCGGACTGGGAGAAGGCGCGGGCGGCCTACTCGCCGCTGTGCAACGCGGAGACCGATCGCCTGCAGCACCCGATCAACTGCGTGACGTGGTCGCAGGCCGACGAGTACTGCAAGGTCCAGGGCAAGCGCCTGCCGAGCGAGGCGGAGTTCGAGTTCGCGGCGCGCGGGTCCGACGGGCGGGTGTTCCCGTGGGGCGACGACTCGCCGGACCAGCAGCACCTCAACGGCTGCGGCAGCGAGTGCGCGGCGTGGCGCAAGACGGCCGGGCTGCCGCCGGTGTCGACGCTGTACGCCGGCGACGACGGGTTCCCGGGCACCGCGCCGGTCGGCAGCTTCCCGGCGGGCAAGACCCAGGCCGGGCTGTTCGACGTGGTCGGCAACGTGTTCGAGTGGACCGCCGACGCCTACAAGCCCTATCCGCGGCCCGACGGGACCGACCCGGCGATGCCGCCGCACAACAACCGGGTGATCCGCGGCGGCGCCTTCAACAGTTTCGAACCGGAGCACGCCGATCCGGCGCTGCGTCTGCCGTACGACGCCGACGCGCACACCCACGGGATCGGGTTCCGCTGCGCGATGGACCCGCGCGGCTGAGCGGCCCCGCGGGTCCGCGGGCGTCAGCCGGCGAGCACGCGCTGGGCGACCTGGCGCAGCAGGTCGCCGTCGACGTCGTCCTTGTGGGTCTTCATGACGAGGCCGACGAGCTTGCCGATCTGCTTGACGTCGCTGATGTTGTTGGCGGTCGCGAGCTCGCGGACGAGCGCCTCGGTGGCGGCTTCGTCGAGCTTCTTCGGCAGGAACTGCTCGCAGAAGGCGAGCTCGAACCTGGCCTCGCTGACGAGGCCGGCGGCCCGCTCGCCGCCCTTCTCGAGCTCGGGGATCGACTTGCGGACCTGCTTGGCGTAGGCGGTCAGGGTGTCCTGCCACAGCTTGTCGGTCTCCTCGACGCCGCTGCCGGACTTCAGCTCGAGCAGGATCTTGCTCTTCAACATGCCGATGACGTTCTTGCTGGCCTCGTCGCGGGCGATGCGGGCTTCCTTGAGCTTGGCTTCGATCTGCTCTTTGATGGCGGTCATGGGCCGGGGACGATAGCCGATGCTCAGCGGCCCGTGAAGCGCGGGGTCCGGCGCTCGCGCGCGGCGGCCCGGCCCTCGCGGTGGTCGTCGCTGGCGAACGCGGCCCGGCGCGCGCGCTCGTAGGCGTCGTCGGCGGGCAGCCCGGCGTCCAGCTGGCGCAGGCGGTCGCGGTGGGCCCGCAGGCTGGCCGGGGCTCCGGCGCGCAGGCGCTGGGCGGCGGTCAGGGCCGCGTCGTGCAGTTCGCCGGCGGGGTGCACGGCGTGCAGGCCGCCGGCGCGCAGGACCTCGTCGGCCTGGAGGGTCTCGCCGAGCAGGAGGATGCGGCGGGCGAGCGCGCCGCCGAGGGTGTGGTGCAGCAGGGCGACGCCGCCTTCGTGGTAGACGAGGCCGAGGCGCGCGGCCGGGACGGTGAAGCGGGCGTCCTCGCGGGCGATGCGGAGGTCGCAGCTGCAGGCCAGCTCGACCCCGGCGCCGACGACGTGGCCGTGCACGACGGCGACGAAGGTGGCGTCGGCGCGGCGCAGGGCGGCGGTGGTGGTGATGAGCGGGAGGTCGGGCGCGGGCGCGTCGACGGCGAGGGCGTCGGGCATGGCGTCGAGGTCGAAGCCGGCGCAGAAGCTGGCGTCGCCGTCGCCGGTGAGCAGCACGACCTCGCCGCGCAGCTCGGCGGCGCGGGCGGCCAGCCACGCGAGCATGGCGGGGGTGAGGGCGTTGCGCTTCTTCGGGTGGGTGAGGGTCCAGCGCAGGAGGCCGGGGGCGAGCGTGGTCTCGTGGACGCGGGCGTCGTCGGCGGCGGTCACTGCTTGGTCTCGGGCGGCGGGGTGCGGTCGGGCAGGACCGGCGGCGCGAGCTCGCCGCGGAGGGCGGCGAGGCGCAGGGCCTCGATCTGACGCGCCATCGGCGAGTCGGGGTTCTGCAGGATCTTGCGGCGGCGGGCGTAGGCCTGCTTGACCCGCATGTCCTTGTCGAGGGTCTTCGGGTCCATGGCGAGCAGGTCGATCTCCTCCTGCGTGAGCGGCGGGACCGGCTCGGGGCGCGGGCCGATCTTGTCGAGCTCCTCGGGCGTGTAGACCTTCTTGCTCGGCTCGGCGGCCGGGGCGGACTTCGCGGTCTCGGACTTCGCGGGCTCGGTCTTCGCGGGCTCGGTCCTCGCGGGCGCGGACTTCGCGGGCTCGGGGGTGGTCTTCGCGTCGGCGGGGGGCGCTGCCGGCGGGCTGCAGGCGAGCAGGGCCGGCGCGAGGCAGGCGTGGAGGCGGCGCATGTCGGGCATCCTACCAGAGCGGGGGGCGGCTCGCGCGGGGGGGCGGGGCGCGTCGCGGGGGCGGCGGTCGGCTGTCCCTCGGGTCAGGTCGCGGGCGGGCCGGGCGCTCGGGCCGCTCGCGCGGGGTGCGGGGCGCGTCGCGGGGGCGGCGGTCGGCTGTCCCTCGGGTCAGGTCGCGGGCGGGCCGGGCGCTCGGGCGGCTCGCGCGGGGTGCGGGGCGCGTCGCGGGGGCGGCGGTCGGCTGTCCCTCGGGTCAGGTCGCGGGCGGGCCGGCCGGGGCGCGGGTGCGGCGGAGCATGAGCCAGCTGATCAGCGACAGCAGGCTGAAGTAGGCGGTGATGACGAGGCGCTGGCTCAGCACGAACAGGCCGATGGCGACGGCGTCGACGCCGACCCACTTGAAGGCGCCGACCCAGCCGGCCTCCTGGATGCCGAGGGCGCCGGGGGTGAAGCCGGCCATGCCGGCGAGCTGGCCGACCGGGGTGGCGGCGGCGATCTGGAAGAACCCGAACGCCACGCCGACGGCGGCGGCGACCGTCCAGAATTGCAGCAGCACCGACAGGTAGCGGGCGAGGCTCAGCAGGCCGATCTTGACGGCGAGCGAGGTGGGGATCGGGATGGCCTCGGGGACAGGTTCGGCGATCGGCGGCTGGCGGCGCACGCGGGCGCGCAGGCGGCGTAGCGCGGCGTAGCTGGCGAGCGCGAGGCGGGTCAGCGGGGCCAGCAGGACCGCCGCGAGGGCGGCGAACGCCAGGCACACGCCGGCGAACGAGGCGAGCGCGAGGCCCTGCGACCAGCCGCCGCGCCAGGCGAGCGCGGCCCAGGCGAGCATCATGACCGGGAGCACGATGTCGAAGATGCGCTCGAGCACCGCCTGGGTGACGGCGTGGCCGAGGCCGCGCTGGCTGCCGGCGCTGCGCAGGGCCATGCCGCGGCCGACGAGGTCCATGACGAGCGTCGACGAGACCTGGCCGAGCACGCGGGTGAGCACGAGGCTGTGGAAGTAGACGAGGTAGGGGAGGCGGGTGCCGCCCATGGTGTCCTCGGCCATGAGCTGCCAGCGGGCGCTGGTGACGACGCTGGCGACGAACGTGCTGACGAGGCCGAGCAGGAGGTAGACGACGTCGAGGCGGGCGCGGGCGGCGAGCTCGCGGCGCTCGTCGGGGCCGGGCACCAGCCACACGACGATCGCGATCAGCAGGGCGAGGCCCAGCAGGAACTTGGCGGCGGCGACGAGGCGGGCCTTCATGCGGGGCGGGGCCGGAGGGTGGCGGACACATGGGCGAGGGTGTCGCGCCAGCCCCACTTCAGGCGCAGGCTGGCGACGATGCCGAGGGCGGCGATCATGCCGACCTGACAGACGTAGAGGTAGAAGGCGTAGACGACGCCGCGGTCGGACACGACGGCCTGCGAGGCGAACAGGCCCAGGCCGGTGAGCACGCCGAGCTGGAAGGTGCCGACGTGCGCGGGCGGGCCGGGCACCAGCAGCGTGAGGTTGAGGACGGCGAGCACGGCGACGGCCTCGGCGGGCGCGAGCTCGAGGCCGCAGCCGCGCGCGAGCGCCAGCATGCCGAGGGCGTTGGCGGCCCAGTAGGCGAGGGTGCTGAGCACGAACAGGGCCAGCCAGCGCGGCGAGGGCAGGGCGACCAGGCCGCGGCTGATCCCGCGGGCGAGCTCGGCGAGGCGATCGGCGAGGCGCGGCAGCAGGCGGCCGACGCTCGCGCGCAGCAGCGAGCCGGCGGCCTCGGGCCAGACGGCGAGCGCGAGCAGGACGGCGAGCGCCGCCGCGAACAACGTGACCGCGGCGACGCAGGCGGCGTACAGGCCGGACAGGGTCGGGGCCGCGGGCAGGGCCGCGGTCGCCGCGAAGAACATCAGGCACACGACGAGGCCGTCGACCACGCGCTCGACCGCGACGGCGCCGAGGGCCGCGGTGAACGTGATCGCGGCGTCGCGCGCGGGCGGCGGATCCGCGTGCGGGTGCGACGACGCGGCGCGCGCGTCGACGGCCGCGCGCGAGACCTGGGCGAGCAGCTGCGGGCGCACGAACTCGCCGAGGCGCCAGGGCAGCAGGAGGATCCACAGGAAGCCGGCGAAGCCGACGTGGAGGAGGTCGACGAAGCCGACGCGGCCGAGCGGGCGCACGAGGAACCACAGGCGGCCGGCGCGGGCGAAGAAGTAGAGCGCGAGGGTGGCGACGTAGGCGGGCACGGCCCAGGCCGGCACGCGCAGGTCGTCCGGCACGGCGCCCCACTCGCGGGCGACGACGGCGACCACCGCGGCGGTGATCGCCAGAGAAAGCAGCAGGCGAAGCCAGAGCTGGCCTCGCCTGGGCTGCGGTGCATCGCTTCGCTCGGTCGTGGCCGCGGCCATGCGGCTACCCGCGTGTCACTTGGCGGCTTTCCGGAAGCGGCTGAGGTTGTTGGGCAGCTTGTCGACCGGGGGGAACGTCTTGTCGGGGTGGATCTTGACCGCGCGGGCGAGCAGCTCCTCCTCGGACTCGCGGCGCTCGGGGTCCGGCAGGCAGCACTCGACCGGGCACACGGCCTGGCAGGCCTCGTAGTCGTGGAAGCCGACGCACTCGGTGCACAGATTGGGGTCGATGACGTAGGTGTCCGCGCCCTCGGAGATCGCCTCGTTGGGGCACTCCGGCTCGCACGCGCCGCAGTTGATGCACTCTTCGGTGATGTGGGTTGCCATGGGTTTGCTCTGCCGGGGCCAGTCTATGGAAACGACCCGGGGAATCAAGCAAGCGCGCGTGTGTTGGCGCCGACGCGGGCCGGCGCGGGGATTTGCGGGGCGCGGCGGGGCTAGCCGATGAGGTCGGCGATGCGGCGGCGGAGGTTGGAGAAGGCGGCGAGCTGGCCGAGCGGGTCGGCGCGGGCGGCGTGGTCGTGCAACGAGACCAGCACGCACTCGCGGCCGGGCACGGTGATGAGCAGGAGGCCGTGACTTGCCTCAACCAAGATCTCGCAGACTCCGAGCTTGTGGTCGTCGCACCAGGCCTGCACGCGGCCGGCGACGGCCTCGACCTGAGCCCCGGCGATCTGCACGTCGATGGCCGACATGCGCGCCGGGCGGTGGGCGAAATCGACGGGGTCGCCGCGGTTGTCGGTGAGCACGGCGCAGCGCACGTTGGTGCGGCCGACCAGGAAGTTGCCGAGGGCCTGGCCGAACTCGCTAAAGCCGGTGAACACGTCGGGGCCCGGCTGGGTGTTCGGCGGGCGCGTGGGCATGGCGGCTAGAAGGGGATCGAGAAGGCCATGCTGCCGAGGCGGGCGTTGCCGAAGCGGTTGGTCTGGAACACGTGGTTGTAGGTCGCGGACACCCAGGCGCCGCGCAGCCAGTGGAGGGCGTGCACGCGGCGGGCGAGGCCGTCGAGCTCGAGCACCAGCTCGCCGCCGGGGGTGTGCGAGTGGAATTTGGTCATCTTCGGATCGCCGGTGCGGTAGACCTCCTGCGGGCCGTAGGTGCCGTCGGGGCTCCAGAAGAACGCGCCGGACTGGGTGTAGTAGCGGTAGCGGGCGCGGAAGACGACGTGCTTCAGGAAGCGGACGTGGGCCCGCAGGTCGACGCTGTGGCTGATGATCGACCAGTCGTCGCCGGAGAAGCGGTAGCGGGGCTCGAGCACCAGCGGGGTCTTCGGCACGGCCCAGCGCAGGAAGCCGCTGAGCGCGCCGCGCCGGCGCAGCAGCGGGTGCGACTCGTCGAGGCCGTTGATGACCTTGCGGTAGGGGTTGTCCTGCGGACCGGTGGTGACGATGCCCTCGGCGAGCACGCCGCCGAGCAGGCGGGGCGTGAGCGCGTGGGTGTAGCCGACGGATAAGAAATTTAAATTTTGCAGGTTGGTGTCGCCGGTCGACTTCCAGGGGATGACGCGGCCGCCGTAGATCTGGTTGACCGAGTCGAAGTTGCCGGAGTAGCTGACGCTGACGGTGCCGGCGCGGTTGAACACGTCGCGCGAGGCGTAGAGGCCGAACACGCGGGAGATCCAGTCGGACTCGGTCGAGTAGCGGAAGAACCCGCCGAAGTTCCACAGCTTCAGCTTGGAGTTGAAGCGCACCGTGCTCTCGTGGCGGAACTCGGTGAACAGGAAGTCGCCGCCGGTCACGGCGGCCGCGCCGGCGCCGATCGAGGCCGACGTCACGGCGTCGAGCAGGTACTCCGCGCCGACGGTGAAGCGCTCGTCGGGCACGTCCTTCTCGACGTAGACGACCGGCGCGAGGATGCGGGTCGACGTCTCGCGGTAGTAGTTGCCGCGCAGGGTGATGCGGTCCTCGGCGACCAGGAGGCGCGGGAGGACCAGCACGACGAGGGCGGCGAGCAGGCCGAACAACGCAGGCGCGGCGCGCCGTGGAGACCGGCCAGGCGCGGAGCGCCGTGGAGACCGGCCAGGCGCGGAGCGCCGCGGCGACCGGCCAGGCGCGGCGCGCCGGGGAGGAGTGGGCGAGGGGCGGGACATCAGCCGCAGCCGCATCCGCCGCCCGCCGCTCCGTGGCCGCCGAAGCCGCCCTCGCGGGCCGACTCGACGTGCGACTGGAACTGCTCCTCGAGGCCCTCGCGCGCCGGGTTCATCTCGGGCCGGCTCAGGACCTCGCGCTGCGAGGGCTTGACGGTGGCGCAGCCGGTCAGTCCCAGGGCCAGCGCGAGCGCGGCGAGGACCTCGGCCGGGGGTACACGGAACGCGGGTTTCATCATGGGCCGGGCAAACCTGCCAAAGGCGGGAGATTCGGGCAAGAGGGCACGCGGGGCGCCGCGCGGCGGGCGGGCGGCGGGTCGGCGGACGTCCCGGTCACCCTTGTCAGGGCGGCGGGGGTGTGGTCTAAGGCCGGCGCAATGGCGGCGGGGCTGCTCATCGTCATCGACGGACCGGCGGGCGCGGGCAAGAGCACGGTGGCGCGGCGACTGGCGGCGCACTACGGGCTGCCGGTGCTCGACACCGGGGCCATCTACCGGGCGCTGGCGCTGGTGGCGAAGGAGCGCGGGGTGGCGTGGACCGACGAGGCCGGGCTGGCGGCGTTGACGACCGACTTCCCGATCCGCTTCGTGGCGGCGGAGGGCGGCCAGCGGGTGGAATTCGCCGGTCGGGACATCTCGGCGGCGATCCGCACGCCGGAGATCTCCGACGGTTCGTCGCAGGTGTCGCTGCTGCCGGCGGTGCGCCGCGGGCTGCTGGGGATCCAGCGCAGCCTCGGCGCGGCCGGCTGCGTGGCGGAGGGCCGCGACCTCGGCACGGTGGTGTTCCCCGACGCGCCGTACAAGTTCTTCCTCACGGCCGACGACCGCGTGCGGGCGGCGCGACGTCAGGTCGATCTGGCGGCGCTGGGATCGACGGCCGCGAGCCAGCCGCTCGAGCAGGTGCTCCGCGAGCTGCAGAGCCGCGACGAGCGCGATCAGACCCGCGCGGCCGCGCCGCTGGTCCAGGCCGCCGACGCGGTGGCGCTCGACTCGACGGCGCTGACCGCCGACGAGGTGGTCGCGGCCATCGTCGCGGTGGTCGGGCCGCGTCCGGCCGGCGCCTGACGACCGTCAGACGTGAGGTAGGGCGCCCGGGGAGCGCCCCGGTTGACCTTTTCGGGGAAGGGCCCTACGGTGCACGCCGCTCGGGAGGGTGGGTGCGGTCGCTCCGCGGTGCCATGGCGCCGGGGGAGGGACGGCGCCGATCGCCCGGGACGCCACTGAGAAGGACATCGAAACCCCAACATGCAACAACAACAAACCTTTACCGCGGACGATGACGACTTCGCCGCGCTGTTCGAGAAGAATACCCAGGAGACCGGCGAGATCCGGGAGGGCAGCATCGTCCTGGGCACCGTGGTCGACATCATCGGCGACTACGCGGTGGTGGACGTGGGCTGCAAGGCCGAGGGCCAGGTCCCGCTCCGCGAGTTCGCGGAGGAGGACGGCTCGATCAACGTCCACGTCGGCGACCGCATCGAGGTGCTGCTCGAGGCGACCGAGGACCAGAACGGCCTCGTCATCCTGTCGAAGGACAAGGCGCGCAAGCGCAAGGTCTGGGACGAGATCCAGAGCGCGTGCGAGGCCGAGGGCCTGGTCCGCGGCATCATCCAGGCGCGCGTGAAGGGCGGCCTCGCGGTGCTGCTGCAGGGCGGCGTCAAGGCGTTCCTGCCCGGCTCGCAGGTCGACCTCCGTCCGGTGCGCAACCTGGACATGTTCATCAACAAGGAGTTCGACTTCAAGATCATCAAGTTCAACAAGAAGCGCGGCAACATCGTGCTGTCGCGGCGCGTCCTGCTCGAGGCGGAGCGCGCGAACTTGAAGTCGGACACCCTGAACCGCCTGCAGGAGGACCAGATCGTCGAGGGCGTGGTCAAGAACCTGACCGACTACGGCGCCTTCATCGACCTCGGCGGCATCGACGGCCTCCTCCACATCACCGACATGAGCTGGGGCCGGGTCAACCACCCGTCCGAGCTGTTCCAGGTCGGCGACAAGGTCAAGGTCAAGGTCCTGAAGTTCAACTCGGACTCCGAGCGCGTGTCGCTGGGCCTGAAGCAGATCACCGCGGACCCGTGGGTCAACGCGGAGACCCGCTACATCCCCGGCACCGTGGTCGAGGGCAAGGTCGTCAGCATCAAGGACTACGGCGCGTTCGTCGAGCTCGAGGAGGGCATCGAGGGCCTGGTGCACGTGTCCGAGATGTCGTGGACCCGCCAGATCAAGAACCCGAAGCAGATCCTGAAGATCGGCGACGAGGTCCGCGCGGTGGTGCTCGACATCGACGTGTCGCAGAACCGCATCTCCCTCGGCATGAAGCAGCTCGAGGAGAACCCGTATGACAAGGTGCTCGAGACCTACCCGCCGGGCGCGGTGGTCGAGGGCGTGATCCGCAACATCGCCGACTTCGGCGTGTTCGTGGAGCTCGAGCCGGGCATCGACGGCCTCGTGCACATCACCGACCTGTCGTGGACGCAGCGCGTGCGTCACCCGTCCGAGCTGTTCAAGAAGGGCGACCGCGTGCGCGCGATGGTCCTCAACATCGACAACTCGGGCGAGAAGCCGAAGATCAGCCTCGGCCTGAAGCAGCTCGCGCAGGACCCGTGGGACCGCATCCCGTACGACTACCCGATCGGCAAGATCGTCGAGGTCAAGATCCTGAAGCTCACCGACTTCGGCGCGTTCGCCGAGCTCGAGCCGGGCATCGAGGGCCTGATCCACATCTCGGAGATCTCCGAGGAGCGCGTGGAGGACCCGCGGGCCCACCTCGAGCCGAACCAGAAGATCCGCGCGGAGATCATCCAGATGGATCCGCAGGAGCGGAAGATCGGCCTGTCGATCAAGTCGGCGCGCCGTCAGGACGACCTCGCCGACGCGCAGGGCTTCACCAACGCGTCCGAGGCCGGCGCGACCCTCGGCGACGTGTTCGCCGGTCGCTTCAAGGACCGCGGCTAGTCGCCGACGATCACGCCTCGGCGTGACGTGAAGAGGGCCCCGACGAGGGGCCCTTTTTGTTTGGTTCGCGGCGGCGAGTCGCTCCGCGCCGTGGCTGCGTCGGCGCGACCGCTACTCGAGCGGGTTGGTGATGCGCAGGCCGGCGTCGGCGCGCACGCCCGAGCTGTCGGCGTGGCCGCTGCGCTCGTAGACCGAGAACACGCCGTCGCCGTCGAGGTCGGCGGTGGCGCGCACGGTGAACTCGCAGACGCCGTGGCCGTCGGCGGTCGGGATGTTGCGGTAGCTGTAGCTGTAGTGGAAGTCGTGGCCGCCGGTGTGGCGGAAGCCGATCGACTGCCAGATCGGGTCGGCGGTCCAGGCGGCGAGGGCGTAGGTGCCGGGGCGCGTGGGGTCGGCGGTCGGGGTGCAGCGGCCGCGCGGGCCGTCGCCGCAGCGCACGTCGAGCGGCGGGGTCGGCGGCACCTCGCCCGCGAGCGGGGCGCCCTCGTGGTGCGGGCAGCGGTGCGTCGGCAGGCCGGTGGCGTCGTAGTCGGGCCGCGCCTCGGTGTAGTTGGCGGCGATGCCGTTAAAAATGTCGGCGATGCCACGCACGGCCTCCTCGGTGCGGCTGCGGCGTGACAGCGCGGTCAACTCGACGACCGCCAGAGCGGCGAGGATGCCGAGGATCGCCAGCACGATCAGGAGCTCGAGCGACGAGAGGCCGCGAGTGTGCTGGCGGGAATGGAGGGGCATGACGGAGAGTCGCGTCAGGTCCGATCGGACCTAGGTAAACGCCCGTCAAAGGTCCCTCAGGTGGCGAGAGGCCGCAAGGAATCTACCTGAACAGTGAGGCGATGTCGCACATCGTCCTACCCGGTCGGCGGCGGCTTCGGATCGACGCGGAGGACGGGGTCGTCGTGCTTGCGCAGGGCGACGAGCAGGTGGGCTCCGAAGCCGCGCAGGAAGCTGTCGCGGGCCCACCACTCGCCGGCGGCGAGGAGGCGGCCGAGCAGGGGGATCTGCAGCGCGCGCGAGAACGGGACGAGCACGCGGATGCCGTACACGTGGGCGAGCTCGAGGTTGCGCGGGGCCAGCCGCATGAGCCGCGAGAGCGTGTCGTAGCGGGTGACCTGGCGCTTCTCGGCGAGCACGACGCTGCCGCCGGTGGCCACGGTGATCGGGCGGCGGATGCCGTAGGCGAAGCCGCGGAGGCTGCGCGGGTTGTTGATCTCGACGAGCAGGAGGCCGCCGGGGAGGAGGATCCGCGTGGCCTCGGCGAGCAGGCTCTGGACCGCGAGGTCGGAGGAGGCCTCGTCGTGGCCGAGGTGCGCGAGCGTGCGAACGCTGTAGACCACGTCGTAGAGGTCCGAGGGCTGGGGCAGTCGGATCTGCCCGGCGTCGTCGGCCGCGAGGCGCACGTCGAGCGACTCGAGCGAGGCGGCGGTGGCACGCACCCAGCGGGCGATCTCCGGCGAGCCCACGCCGAGGTCGAGCACGCGGCAGCCGGCGACGTGGCGCAGCAGCGCGTCGCCGACGAGCGACTGCGAGATGCCGGAGATGCGGTCGAGCGGGCGGGCGTTGCGTTGCGGTCCGCCCCACCAGGTCGAGCCGGGGCCGCGCCGCGGGGAGCCCAGGGACACGCTGGCGCCCGCGCCGGAGTCCACCGGGGCAGGGCCGAACGAGCCACCGGACGAGCCGGGGCCGAAGGATCCGGAGCTGTCGAGCGGAGCCGGACCGAACGAGCCCGAGGGGGATTCGAGCGCGGGGGGTCGCGGTTCGGGTCGGGGACGCGGGGCGGGCGGCGCAGGGGATTCGCCCGCGCCGGCGCTCGCGGGGGCGGGCCCGGGATCCGCCGGGTCCCCAGGGGCGCCCTGGGCCGCGGCGGGCGCGGGGGCGTGCGTCCCGTTCGTTGACCGGCTCACAGGCTCCATGGTACGCCTTGCTGCCCCGAAGGAGACTAGATGCCGACCAAGATCCTTGCGATCGACGACAGCAAGACGATGCGCCTCGCCATCAAGATCACGTTCGCTGCGGAGGACTGCGAAGTGGTCGCGGTGAGCAAGGGCTCCGAGGCTGTCGCCCGCGCGAAGCAACTGCCGGCCGATGTCCTCATCGTCGACACCAACCTCGCGGCCGGCGAACCGTCGGGCTACGAGGTCGCCCGCGCCGTGCGGGCCGATCCCGACACCGCCAACATTCCGGTGCTGCTGCTGGTCTCCAACCAGGTCGGCATCGACGAGGCGCAGGTGTCGGCGTGCGGCGCCAACGGGGCGATGACCAAGCCGTTCGACACCCAGGAGCTGCTCGAGAAGGTCAACGCGCTGGTCTCGGGCAAGGGGATCACGGCGGGCAAGTCGGCGCCGGCGCAGCAGCGTCCGGTGGTCGCCGCGACGCCCTCGACGCCCGCGAAGCCCGCGGCCGCTCCGGGCCCGCTGCTCGGCGCCAAGCCGGCAGCTCCGCCGCTCGGCGCGGGCGCCAAGGTGTCGCCCGCGGCGCCCTCGGCGGCGGCCGCCAAGGGCTCGCCCGCGAGCGCGGGCAACCCGCCCGCGGCTGCAGTTGCGGCTGGACAGAAGCTGTCCGCTGCCTTTACATCGGTGGAAGATATGGCCAGCAAGATCCCGATCGCGGTCCCGATCCCCTTCGTCTCCGCCGGCAGCCCGACGCCGGGCATCCTCAAGCGGCTGCAGGCCGCTGGTGGCGCCGGCTCCGGGCTCGACCCGAAGGCCGTCGAGGCCCTGCTCGCCCTCTCGCGTGACGTCGTCGAGCAGGTCGCGTGGGAAGTAGTTCCTGACCTGGCCGAGCAGCAGCTCAAGCGCTGAGTCGCAAAAACTCGAGTGGGTGACGCGTTCTCCGGGCGAGGCTCGGGGGACGCGGAGCTCGTTGTGTCCGCAGAATTCCGCGGCGGTAGAGCGCACGCCGCGTGCGCCGTGCTCTTGCGAGCCCTCCGCGATTGAACGCGGCGGCGCTGCGGCCTCGTCGACGCGGCCGCGTCGTCGGCCCGACGAGCGGCGCGCCGACGCAGCCGCTGGAGCGACGAGGCGGCCGCCGTGCGCGAGGACCGAGGAGCTGGCGTCTGCAGGCCGCCCGGGGTCCACGGCGTGTCCGGCGGACATCCGCGGCCGCGGGAGCGGCGGGTCGCCCCCGGCATCGGCGACGCGAGCACGCGTCACCGGGTGGCGTCGCCGTCGCGAGGGACCGGCCGCGGGCCGCCCCGTCGCCCGCGGTTCTCGTGCTCTGTCGATGCATGGGTGCGCATCGGCGCTTGTCGTGGACCGCCAACAACCCGACAATGCCGCGCGCTTCGGGGCGCGCGTGGATTCATTCCGAGACGAACCCTCAGCAACGAAAGGCCGGAACTAGCCATGGAGACGCTCCGCAGTGTGTATGACCCCAAGTCCGTCGAGGCGCGGCTCTACCAAGGGTGGCGCGAGGCGGGATACTTCTTGCCCGCAGGGGACGCGACGAAGCCGGCGTTCACGGTCGTGCTGCCGCCGCCGAACGTCACCGGGCGGCTGCACATGGGCCACGCGCTGACCGCGACGATCGAGGACACGCTGGTGCGCTGGCACCGGATGCGCGGCGAGCCGGCGCTGTGGGTGCCGGGCACCGACCACGCGGGGATCTCCACGCAGGTCATGGTCGAGCGCGAGCTGGCGAAGGAGGGCCAGACGCGGCAGTCGGTCGGGCGCGACGAGTTCCTGCGGCGCACGTGGGAGTGGAAGGAGCGGCACGGCAACATCATCGACGGGCAGCACGAGGCGCTCGGGGCCTCGCTCGACTGGTCGCGCTACCGCTTCACCATGGACGAGGTCTCGTCGCGGTCGGTGCGCGAGGCGTTCTGCCGGCTGTACGAGGAGGGGCTGGTGTACCGCGCGTACCGGCTGATCAACTGGGATCACGCCAGCCAGACCGCGCTCAGCGACCTCGAGGTCGAGCACAAGGAGGTCGACGGGCACCTGTGGCACATCGCCTACCCGGTCGAGGGCAGCGACGAGAAGCTGGTGGTCGCGACCACCCGGCCGGAGACCATGCTCGGCGACACCGGGGTGGCCGTGCACCCCGAGGACCCGCGCTACAAGCACCTGATCGGCAGGTCCGTGGTGCTGCCGCTGACCGGGCGGCGGGCGCCGATCGTCGGCGACGCGATCCTCGTCGACATGAACTTCGGGACAGGCGCGGTCAAGGTCACGCCGGCCCATGACTTCAACGACTTCGAGACCGGGCGCCGCCACGGGCTCGAGGTGATGACGGTGATCGGCTTCGACGGAAAGATCAATCAGAACGCGCCGGAGCGGTTCCGCGGGCTCGACATCCAGGCCGCGCGCAAGGCCGTGGTCCAGGCGCTCGAGGACGCGGGCGCGCTGATTAAAGTCGAGGCCCACAAGCTCAGCCTCGGCGTCTCGCAGCGCACCGGCGTGGTCTGCGAGCCGCTGCCGTCGGACCAGTGGTTCGTGCGCACGGGGCCGCTGGCGGCCAAGGCGCTGGCGGCGGTCCGCGAGGGCAAGACCGTCATCTATCCGGAGCACCGCACCGCCGACTACTACCGCTGGATGGAGAACATCCACGACTGGTGCATCTCGCGCCAGCTGTGGTGGGGGCACCGCATCCCGGCGTGGCACTGCCAGGACTGCAAGGGCATCACGGTCGGGCGCGCCGACCCGACGGCCTGCCGGCACTGCGGGAGCGCGCGCATCGAGCAGGACGACGACGTGCTCGACACGTGGTTCTCGTCGGGGCTGTGGCCGCTGACGGTGCTCGGCTGGCCCGACGACTCGGCCGACATGCGGCAGTTCTACCCGACCGCGCTGATGGAGACCGGCTGGGACATCCTGTTCTTCTGGGTGGCCCGCATGATGATGCTGGGCATCCACTTCGCGGGGGACGTGCCGTTCAAGACGGTCTACCTGCACAGCATGGTGCTCGGCGAGGACGGCAAGAAGATGTCGAAGACGCGCGGCAACGTGGTCGACCCGGTCGAGCTGATCGACCAGTACGGGGCCGACTCGCTGCGCTTCTACCTGGCGACGATGGCCGGGCAGGACACCGGCATCGTGTTCAGCCGGGCGCGCGTCGAGGGCTACCGCAACTTCTGCAACAAGCTGTGGAACGCGGCCCGGTTCGCGCGCATGAACCTCGAGGACTTCGGCACGGCGGAGCTCGAGGCGTGGCGCGGCGAGGTGCTGGGCGGGCGTGACGTCGCGAGCCTCGGTATCGCCGACCGCTGGATCCTCGCGCGCGCGCTCGACACGGCCGTGCAGGTCGGCGAGCTGTTCGGCCAGTGGCGCCTCGACCTGGCGGCGCACGCGATCTACCAGTTCGTGTGGTACGAGCTGTGCGACTGGTACCTCGAGATCGCCAAGTACAGCCTGCGGGGCGACGCCGGCGACGCCGAGCGGCGGGCCACGCAGGGCACGCTGGCGACGGTGTTCGACCTGGTGCTGCGCACGCTGCACCCGATCGTGCCGTTCATCAGCGAGGAGATCTGGCTGCAGCTGCCGCGGCCCGCGGGCGCGCCGGCCAGCCTGATGCTGGCCGAGTACCCGCACGTGTCCGAGCTGTCGGGCGCCACGCCGATCACGATGATGGGCCCGGTGGCCCCGATCGGGGCGCTGCTCGCCGACCCGCGGGTGGCCGAGGCGCGCGAGGACATCGCCACGCTGACCGACGTGGTGGCGGCGATCCGCGGGCTGAAGGCGGAGATGAAGCTGCCGCCGGCGCAGAAGATCCCGATCCTTCTGCGCGCGGAGGACCCGGCGGCGCGGGTCCGCATCGGCCGCCTGGAGCCGATCCTCGGGCACATGGCGCGCGTGCAGTCGCTGCGGATCAGCGAGCCGCACGAGGAGGTGCCGCGCGAGTCGACGCATGCGGTGGTCCGCGGGGTCGAGGTGGTGATGCCGCTCGCGGGGCTGGTCGACCTCGCTACCGAGCGGGCGCGCCTCGTCAAAGACCTCGAGAAGCTGCGCAAGGAGGCCGAGGGGATCGCGCGCAAGCTCGACAACCCGGGCTTCCGCGCCAAGGCGCCGGCCGACGTGATCGCCAAGGACGAGGCGCGGCTGGCCGAGCTGCGCGGCGACATGGCGCGCATGGCCGACCTGCAGGCGCGGCTCGGGTAAGCGTGGGAACGGGGCCGGTCGACGCGGCCGGCCCCGTTCAGCAGCGACGCGCCGGTCCGTGAGGTCGGCGCGGGCGATCAGGGGGTCGGGGCGCAGCCGGGCACCAGCACTGCGTCGGCGGCGTGGGGGTCGTGGTGCTCGTCGACCCACCGGCGGATGCCGGCGGGGTCGCGCGGGAGGTCGTCGTCCCAGCGCAGCACGAAGCCGTCGATGCTGACGCCGACGATGGTGCGGGCGTCGGGGGTGAAGCGGATCTGATGCAGCGTGCCGGTGACGCCGGACAGGCGGCGGGCCTCGCCGGGGTGCGAGGAGCCGAGGTCCCACACGAGCACGTGGCCGCCCTCGAGGGTGATGGCGAGGCTCTCGCCGTCGGGCGTGAGGGCGAAGGTGCGGTCGACGATCTGCTCGGGTGAGAGCACGTGGAGGAGGGCGCCGGACTCGAGGTCGAACACGCGGAGGAGGTTGTCGCGGCTGCTGGTGGCGACGCGGCGGCCGTCGGCGGACACGACCACGCCGTTGACCTGCAGCGGGTGCTCGGGCAGGGCGCGGCGGGTGCGGGTGTCGAGGTCCCAGACCTCGAGGCTGCGCTCGGTGGCGACGACGATGCGATCGCCGGGGGCGACCGCGATGGTGCGGACCCAGTTGTCGTAGACGTGCAGCGCGTCGACGCGGTCGGTGACGGGGTCCCACAGGCCGAGGCGGCCGTCCTCGCCGCCGAGGGCGACGACGGTGCGATCTCCGAGGCGGGCGACCGTGGCGGTGTGGATCTGGACCGCGAGCGGCGAGGGGGCGGCCGTCGCGGGGTCGATGCGGTGGGCGCGGTAGTCGTTGGCGCAGGTCAGCACGACCGGGTGCGGCGCGGGCGTGGTGGCGAGCAGGCAGTCGGGGCCCGGCGGGACCGCGTGGTGCTTGCGCAGGTGCGCGCCGGTCCGCGGGTGCCAGACGTGGAGGTCGCCGGCGACGTCGAGGGTGTAGAGCTCGCTGGCGTCGGGGCGCAGGCCGATGGTGACGACCGGCTCGGCGGCGGTCATGCGCGCGACGGGCTTCAGGGTGCGCTCGTCGACGACGGCGATCGCGGTGCCGCTGGCGATCGCCATGAGGTCGTGGGCGGGGGCCTCGGACGAGACCGAGGGGCCCGGGGCGATGCGCCACATGTCGGGGCGGAAGCTGTCGTCGGACCACACGAACACGCGGGGGTCGTTGCCGACGCCGGCGAGGTGGCGACCGTCGCGCGAGAACTGGGTGTCGATGAGGAAGGCGCGGGTGCCGACGAGCACGCGCTCGCTGGCGCTGGCGCGGTCGATGACGTGGACCGAGCTGTCGCCGCCGACCGAGGCGAGCAGCTCGCCGTCGGCGGAGAAGGCGGTGCGGCGGGTGTAGCTGGCGTGGGGCTGGTGGAGGGCGACGCGGTCGTCGGCGAGGTCCCACAGGCCGAGCCAGGTGTTGCGCAGGGGCACGGCGAGGTGGCGCGAGTCGGGGGCGAAGCGCATCTCGCGGTTGTTGACGGCGGCGTTCTTCAGGTGGCCGGGCCACTCGAGCAGGCGGGCGGACGCGCTGTCGCGGTCGTACAGCCAGACCGAGCGGTCGAAGGTGCCGGCGGCGACGAACCGGCCGTCGGGCGAGACGGCGCCGTTGTAGTTGAGGGGGACGTCGTCGGTGAGGATGCGGCTGCGCTGGCCGGTGCGGAGGTCGTGGAGGATGACCGCGCGGGGGGCGATGCAGCCGATCACCGACTCGGTCCAGGGCACGTTGTTGGCGCCGCAGCGGTCGATGACCTCGCCGGCGCCGCTGTCCAGGTCCCAGCGGCGCAGGAACTCGTCGTCGTCGGCGGAGTAGAGGGTGCGGCCGTCGCTGCTGAAGGCGATGTTGCGCACGCCGGCGGCGTGGCCGCGCAGGACCTGGACCTCGCCGGACGCGACGTCCCAGACGCGCACGCTGCGGTCGCGGCTGCTGGTGGCGACGCGCCGCAGGTCGGGCGACCAGGTCGCGCGCCAGACCTCGTCGGTGTGGCCGTGGTAGGCGCGGGATGTCCCGGAGGACAGGTCCCAGACGCGCAGGGTGCAGTCGTCGCTGGTGGTCGCGAGGCGGGTGCTGTCGGGCGAGAACACGGCGCGGCTGACGGCGGCGGTGTGGCCGTGGAACACGCGCGGGAGGCCGCGGGCGTCGACCTCGGCGGCGACCTGGCGGATGCGTCGCCAGTCGGCGTTGGGCGAGAGACCGGCGAGCAGGTCGATGGCGGCGGCGGGGTCGTCGGAGGCGCGCTGGCGGGCGTACTCGAAGGAGATGGTGTCGAGGCGGGACACGGCCTCGGCGCGGGCGGCGACCGCCTTGTCGCGCTCCTCGCGGACCTCGCGGAACGACAGCACGACGACGACGACGATCACCGCGAGCGCGGCGGCGGCGATCGTCAGGGTGGTGCGGTAGCGCTTGACGAGGCGGACGATCAGCTCCCACGCGGTGTAGCGGTGGGCGCCGACGATCTGGCCGGTCTGGAAGCGGCGCAGATCGTCGGCGAAGGCTCTGGCCGTGGGGTAACGGGCGGCCGGGGCGCGGGCCATGGCCTTGTCGACGATCGCGGCGAGCTCGTCGGGGATCTCCGGGTCGCGCGTGTGCAGCGGGACCGGGTCCTCGTACACGGTCTTGAACAGCATCGCGGCCACGCCGTCGGCGTCGTAGGGCAGGCGGCCGGTGAGCGTGTGGTAGAGGATCGCGCCGAGGGCGAACACGTCGGTGCGGGCGTCGGTCTCGGCGCCGTCGGCCTGCTCGGGCGACATGTAGCCGGGGGTCCCGACGACCGCGCCGACGTGGGTGAGCTGGTTGGTGGTCGGGGTTCGGTGTGGGGCGGAACCTGGCCGCGGGGACAGGTCGTCGACGCGAGCGACCGGGCGATCGGCGTCGGGCTCCCGGCGGGTGTCGAGGGCGGGGTCGGCGGGCGGTCCGGCGGGGTCGGGCGCGGCGAGGCCGGGCTGGCGCTCGCGGGCGGCGTGCAGGGTGTCGTCGGCGGACGAGGCGTGCAGGGTGTCGTCGCCGGTCGGGGCGTGGAGGGTGTCGGCTGCGTGCGAGGGGTCGGGGCGACGGGCGGCGCGCGGGGTGTCGTCGGAGGACGTCGGGCGCGCGAGGTCGGGCGGGTCGAGGCGGCGGGTCTCGGGCTGGCCCGCGAGCGGGGCGGCGGTGCGGGGCTCGGCGAGCGAGGCGGACGGATCGATCTGCTTGGCGAGGCCCCAGTCGATCACGACCGTCTCGCCGAACTCGCCGACCAGCACGTTGCCGGGCTTGAGGTCGCGGTGGATGATGCCCTGCGCGTGGGCGTAGGCCACGGTCTCGGCGATGGCGAGCACGTGGGGCAGCAGGGCGAGGCGGGCCGGGAGCGCGCGGGCGTCGGCGATCACGCGGTCGAACGAGCGGCCCGAGACCAGCTTCATGGCGTAGAACGGCTCGCCCGAGGGCCAGCGGCCGGCGGCGTAGACCGGCACGATGCCGGGGTGCTGCAGGCGTGCGGTCAGCAGGACCTCGCGGATGAAGCGCTCCTCGTCGAGCGCGTGGCCGGCGACCAGCAGCTCCTTCAGCGCGACGGTGCGGCCGAGGATCGGGTCGCGGGCCTTCAATATGCGGCCGATGCCGCCCTGGGCGAACTTGCCGGCGACCTCGTAGCTGTCGCGGCCGACGGTCGGGAGCTCGGGCTCGTCGGGTCGGCGCGGGGTCGGCTCAGCGGCGACGGCGAGGCGGCGGCGCGCTCCGTCTTGCCGCGAGTCGGGCGGGGTCGTCGGCGGGGTGGGCGGGGCCCCGGCGATGCTGGCCATCGCTCACTCCGGTCGTGTCGGGCCCGCGGGTCCGGGGGTTTGGCTCAGCGAGGAGGCGTCGAAGCCGAACGGCAGGAGGGCGCGGACGGTGGTGCGCAGGACCTCGCCGGCGGTGGTCGCGGTGACGAGCGAGGCGTCGCCGGCGAACTCGTACAGCAGCTGGCGGCAGGCGCCGCACGGCGAGCTCGGGTGGGCCGCGCCGGTGACGACGGCGACGGCCTGGAACTCGCGGGCGCCGTGGGTCAGCGCGTAGAACAGGGCCACGCGCTCGGCGCACAGGCCGAGGGTGTAGCTGGCGTTCTCGACGTTGGCGCCGGTCCAGATGTGCCCGGCGGAGTCGAGCAGGGCGGCGCCGACGGCGAAGTTGCTGTGCGGGCAGATCGCGGCGGCGCGGGCTTGGGCCGCGGCGGCGAGCAGGCGATCTTCTTCGGGGGCGGCCATTGTGGGGCGATCAGGGCCGGAGGCCCGTGGGGTCGGTCAGGGCCGGAGGCCCGTGGGGTCGGTCAGGGCCGGAGGCCCGTGGAGTCAGTTGTTGTCGTCGACCACGTCCTCGAAGTCCTCGATCTCCTCGACGATCTCCGGGTCGGTCTTGGTCAGCTTGGGGATGACGACGACGGCGCGCGGGTTGGTGGCGTCGTCGGCGGTCGGGACGTCGGGCGAGTCGAACGGGTCGATGTCGACGATCATCGACTTCTCGTCGCTCGACGAGCGATGGCTGAGCTGGGCGTGGGCCTCCTCGGCGCGCTTGCCGAGCTCGCGGGCGAGGTTCCACAGCAGCTTGGTGGCCAGCGGGGGGTCGCGGCGCAGGACCTCGAGGATGTCCTTGCGGCCGATCTTTAATAGTTTGCCGGGCTTGTCGGCGATCGCGGTGGCCCGCGAGGTCTCGCCGAGGGTCATGTCGGCCTCGCCGAACGAGCCGCCGGCCTGGATGGTGGTCGTCGGGTTGCCGCCGCGGGACAGGGTGACGCTGCCCTCGAGCACGGCGTAGAGGTCGGCGCCCGCGTTGCCCTCGCGGCACACGATCTCGCCGGTGCGCAGCGGCTGCATGCGGGCGATGTTCATGATCTTGCACAGCTGCTGGTAGGTCAGCTGGTCCATCAGCGGGATGCGGCGCAGCGTCTCGACGGTGAAGTTGAGCTGGGCGGCGCGCGTGGCCGAGTTCTCGTCGGGCTGGATCTGCACGACGAGGGCGGTGACGTTGTCCTTGCCGCCGCGGCTGTTGGCCATGTCGATGAACTTGCCGGGGATCTCCTCGATGTTGCTGAGGCCGAGGCTGCGGGCGATCTCGGCGTCCTCGAGGTAGTCGTAGAGGCCGTCGCTGCACAGCAGGAAGGCGTCGCCGGGCAGGATCTCGAAGTCGAGGATGTCGACCTCGACGTGCTCGTAGACGCCGACGGCGCGGGTCATCGCGTTTTTAAAGTTGGCGTAGGGGCTGCTGGCGAACTCGTTGGCCTGGACCTTGCCGCTGCGGATCAGCTCGTTCATCAGGCTGTGGTCCTCGGTCAGCGGGTAGACCACGCCGTTGCGCGAGAGGTAGATGCGGCTGTCGCCGACGTAGGCGATAAAGCCGCGCTGGCCGATCACCAGGAGGGCGACCACGGTGGTGCCCATGCCGCGCTTCTCGGGCTCCTGCTGGGCCTTGTGGAAGATGCGGGCGCTGGCGCTGTGGACCGCGTACTCGAGCAGCGTGCACAGCTCCATCTGGGCGGTGGCGTCGAAGTCGGTGTACTGCGTCAGCAGGTCGCGCTCGGCGAACACGACGTCACGAATCGTGTGCACGGCGATGGCGCTGGCCACCTCACCCGAGGCGTGCCCCCCCATGCCGTCGGCGACGATGAAGAGGTTCAGGTTCTTGTCGATGAGGAAGTTGTCCTCGTTGTGGGACCGCTTGCGTCCTACGTCGGTGGCTGCCCAGTGCTTGATCTCCATCGTCGTATGACCTGCTTCGAAGGGGTCCTGAGGAGGCGGTTGTCTCAGATCTCGGCCGGTGCCGCCGCCGAGAATACGGCATCGAGCGGCCGCTGGGCGGCCTCCAAGCCGAGGATCCGGGCGCCGATCGCCTCGAGATCGCCCTGGCCGACCGCGGTCCCGTCGAGCCAGGCGCCGTCCGGGAGGCTCTGGACCCCACCCGGGCCGGGCTCGAGCTCGGGCTCGCCCAGGTCGCATTTGTGCGCGTCGGCGGCCTCGTCGAGGCGCTCGCCGAGCGGGACCGGCTCGTGCACGGCGCGCATGAGCGGATCCCGGGCGAGCCGGCGCAGGTACTCGAGCTCGAGGCCGAGGTGGCGGGCCGCGCACAGCCGCTGGCGCAGCTGACGAGCGGCGCCGGTGGTCCCGCGGGCGATGATCTGCACGGCGAGCCGGCCGGGGTGGGCGCGCCGCCACTCGAGCACCGGCACGAGGTTGCCGAGGTTGGGGTGCTCGTCGTGCTCGACGAACAGGACCAGGCGGTGCGGCAGGCCGACGCCGCCGACCAGCATGCCGGCGTCGGCGGGCGGACGGATCAGGCGGGCGCTGACGCCGGGACGCGCGGGCGGCCAGGCGTTGCGGGCGGCGGGGCGACCGGCGCGCAGGCGCTGGAGCTCGCGCGTGACCTCGCTGCGCACGCGCTCGAGGCCGCCGCTGTCCTCGAAGGCCACGCGGTCGCCGGCAGCCAGCACGAACAGCGGGGGGCGCCCGAGGTAGCCGCCGGCGCGCTGCTGCTGGGCCTTCAGGGCGCGGCGGGCGGACTCGACGCGGGCGACGGCGCAGGCCTCGGCGCGGGCGTCGGGCAGGGCGGGGGCGGCGGCGGCGGGCGCGGCCGCGGCGAGGGCGGCGGTCAGCTCGGCGGGGCCGTCGGGGCGGGCCAGGCGGAGGGCCAGGCGATCGCGGCCGTCGCGGTCGAGCAGGCGCAGCAGGCCCTCGTGGGCCCCGCGGTCGGCGACGGCGACGGCCCAGCGCAGCAGCTGCTCGCCGGCGAGGTCGTGGGTCGGGCCGGCGGCGGGTTCGAAGCGGATGCGGAGGTGGCCCTGGAGGTCGCTGACGAGGCGCCGCAGCTCGAGCCACAGGCCGAGGCCGCCGGGGGTCAGGGGGTCGACGAAGGCGATCAGCTCGGCGGGGGCGTCCGCGGGTCCGAGGCCGACCGGGGCCGGGCAGGCCGCCGGGAGCGGAGCCGCCGCGAGCGAGGCGGCGAACGCGGCGGCGAGGACGGGCACGAGGGGCCCACGATGGCGGGTTTCGCGGGGGCTTGCAAGCGCGGGCCGGGACGGCGCCCAAAGCGGGCCTTCGCCGGCGCTCGTGAGGCTCGCCGCGGGGCGCCCGCGCGGCGCCCGAAGCGTGGTAGGTTGCCGCCGATGCTCGTCGCCCTCGCCCTGCGCTCCGTCGTGGCCGCGGCCGTGATCGTCGCGCCCGCGGAGACCGTGCCGGTGCAACGACCGACGGGGAGCGCGGGCGCGACGTCTGCAAGCGCGGCGACGCCGGACGCGCCCGGCGCGACGACGCCGGTCGGCACGCCGTCGTCGACGGTGGTGCCGGCGCCTGGGCGAGCGTCGGGCTGGGACAGCCGCGGCTACACGGGGATCGAGGACACCGCGGGGATCGTCCCGCCGACGCCGACAGCCGAGGTCGCGCCGCCGCCGACCGCCGAGCCCGCGCCGTCGACGGTGACGCTGGTGACGCCGGTGCCGAGCGCGCCGCCCGAGCCCCCGCCCGAGCCCGAGGTCGAGGGGCCGCTCGAGGACGAGGGGCCGGCCTACGACCCGCTCGTCGACAGCCCGGAGGCGATCCGCGCCCGCAAATGGGTCCACGCCGGGATCGTCTTTACGGTGGTCGGCGGGGTGCTGACGATCGGCGGGATCGCGATGTCGACCGCCAAGGTCAACGTGCCGGGCGCGGCCGGCACGCCGGCGTGCGACCCGCGGCAAGATCACGCGGGCAACGGCTGCCAGCCCGACGGGCGCAACCGGTCCGTGGCGGCGCTGGTGATCCCGGGCAGCCTGCTCTTGCTCGGCGGCGCGGCGATGTTGATCGTCGGCAAGCGCCAGCAGGCGCGCCTGCGGGCCGGGCTCCAGGCCGATCGGCGGGGCTTCATGCTCGGCGCGTCGCTGCGGTTCTGATCGCGGCATGAAGGGCGCTTCACGCGGTCGCCGGCGGCCTGGAGCGGGCGGTGCGGCCTGCGGTTCACGCTTGGCGGCCCGCGGGTGGGCGGGCATCCTCGCGGGACTGTCCCTGACCTGATCTTTAAAGGAGAGTCGACATGCTGCGTTCGCGGTCCATCTGTCTGTTGTTCGGTCTGCTGGGAGGGTGCGGCGACCTCGGCCTCGAGACCTCGGGAGAGAGCACCGGCTCGTCGACGGGCACGACGCTCGACACGTCGACCGGCGAGCCGACGTCGACCACCGCGACGCCGACGACCACCGGCGAGACGACCGACACGCCGACCACGACGTCGCTGTCGACGACGACCTCGAGCGAGACCAGCGGCGACCCGACGACGTCGACGGGCACGTCGACCACCGGCGTGCCCGAGAGCTGCGGCGACATGATCGTCGACCCGGTCGAGGAGTGCGACGACGGCAACGACGTCGACACCGACCTGTGCACCAACGCCTGCAAGTTCGCCAAGTGCGGCGACGGCATCGTCGCCATGAACTTCGAGGACTGCGAGGACGGCAACGACGACAACAACGACGGCTGCACGGTCGAGTGCAAGTTCCCGGCCTGCGGCGACGGCTTCCTGCAGGACGGCGAGGGCTGCGACGACGGCAACAAGCAGGACGGCGACGAGTGCACCAACATGTGCACGATCGCCGGCTGCGGCGACGGCTCGAAGGGGATCGGCGAGGAGTGCGACGACGGCAACCTCGAGGAGGCCGACACCTGCACGGCGATGTGCAAGAAGGCGATCTGCGGCGACGGCATCGTCAACCAGACGCTGCCGCCGCCGGTGATGGGCGACCCGCCGCTGCTCGAGGAGTGCGACGACGGCAACAAGATCCAGACCGACGCCTGCCGCAACAGCTGCAAGATGGCGATCTGCGGCGACGGCATCGCCCAGCAGGGCGTCGACGAGTGCGACGACGGCAACATGAACGACCTCGACGCCTGCTCGAACACGTGCAAGGTCGCGACGTGCATGGACGCGGTCAAGAACGACAAGGAGACCGACGTCGACTGCGGCGGCGGGACCTGCGGCGGGTGCGGCGACGGCCTGGCGTGCGCGGCCAACAGCGACTGCGCGAGCAACAAGTGCACGGCCAACAAGTGCGCGCCGCTGATGCTGAGCGGGGTGCCCAACTGCATGGCCGCCAACGTGACCGCCGACACGGTGTGGACGACGATCGTGCAGCCGAAGTGCGGCTGTCACACCGGCGGCTCGGGCGGGCTGACGATGACCAGCGCGGCGACCCTGAAGTCGAACACGGTCAACACGCCGGCCACGAGCGCGGTGATGGACCGCATCGAGCCCATGAACATCCACAGCAGCTACTTCCTGTACAAGGTGTTCGGGCAGCAGGGGGGCGTGCCGGGCGGCGGCGGCTCGCAGATGCCGCTCGGCGGGCCGGTGCTGACGACGGCCGAGCGCTGCACGCTGATCAACTGGGTGAACAGCGGCGCGATGTGAGGCACGTGCACGCCGACCCGGCCCACCCCGACGCGGGGCGGGCGCTGCTCCCGTACGTCGCCGCGGCCATCGCGGCGATGGGCGGCGAGGTCATGCTGACCGACGGCGACGAGACGCTGGTGCGCGCGCGCCGGCCCGACGATCCGGGCGACGCGGCCTGGCTGGTGGTCGCGCCCGGGCTGCCGGGGCTCCTGCACGAGTTCGTGCACGCCAACCAGGTCGGGCTGCTGGCCGACGACCACGGGCTCGACTACTCGCAGATCCCGTACGACCTCGGCGACCCGCGGCACCGCAAGATCTTGTGGGACGAGCTCGCGGCCTGCGTGCTGTCGTGCGCGTGGGTGACGGAGGCCGAGGAGGAGGCGTGGTTCGCCGAGCAGGTCGGGATCCTCGGCGTGTTCTACGGCCACGACGCCGACCCGCCGGCGTTCTTCCCGATCGTGGAGGAGGTGGCCAGGCGCCACGCGGACGACCTGCACGCGGTGATCGCGGGCGCGTACGCGGCGATCGCCTCGCGCCTGGCCTCGGCCGGGGCGCCGCCGGAGCTGGCCGGGCCGCGGGCGCGCCCGACGTTCGAGGGGCTGTGGGCGCGGTTCCGCGCGAAAGATGCGGGCAATTCGGCTCCAGGCGCGGTCGGGAGGGATATTCAATCCTCCCTTGCGAGGCCGTGAAACCGCGTGGACACTGGCCGGGTCCCAGGCTGGAGCGCGCTATGCACCGTGGTTCGTCGCCCCCCGTGATCGCCCCCGCCGGTTTGGCGCTGCTCGTGCTCGGCTGGAGCGCGGAGGCTCAGGCGAGCTGGCCGCGGGTCACCGCGGTGCTCGGCAACGTCGGCTGGGACGGGCTGCACATCAACGAGGCGATCGCGGGCGTGGCCGGTGCGATCCGCGGGTGCGCGTCGCAGGGGATCTTCGGGTCGTTCTGGGGCGGCGTGGACGCGGGCGTCAACGGCGGCTGCCCGGGCGCCGGATCGCTGGTGCTCGACGTGGCCTTCCTGTCGCTGCTGGTGATCGGCGTGATCGCGGTGGTGAGGATCCGGCAGCGCAGC
Source organism: Myxococcales bacterium (assembly GCA_016793465.1). Next base: position 118,606 of record JAEUJW010000008.1, on the reverse strand, counting down.
GAGCAGAACCGCCTCGATCTGGCCCGCCAGTACATCGAGCGGGGAATGCAGCCGCCGGCGACGCTGTTCCCGTCGGCGGCCGGGAACGACCTGCGCCGGGGCATCGTGCTGGTGTTCTCGGGCGTCGGGCTCCTGATCGCCTCGCTGGTCGCCAGCGGGTGGTCGGCCGGCGTCCAGGGCCTGGGATCCGCGGGGCTCATCCCCGGGTTTATCGGCCTCGGCTACCTCGTGTCCTACGCGTGCGCCATGCGAGGAAAGAAGACGACATGAACAAGCTGTCCGCTTCGACTGCGCTGACCTGGCTCGGCTTCGGCCCGGCGAAGAAAACCGTTTCGCTGGCCGACTGCAGCGACGAACAGCTGCTGACCCGGGCCGGCCACCGCGGCGGCGAGAAAGAGTTCGCCGAGCTGCTGCGCCGGCATCAGGGCAAGGTCCGCGGGCTGCTGCTGCGCCTCGCCGGCGACCGCACGCTGGCCGACGATCTGGCGCAGGAGGTGTTCCTGCGGGCGTATCGCGGGCTTTGTGGCTTCGAGGGGCGAGCGAGGTTCTCGACCTGGCTTTATCGCATCGCCTACAACGTGTACCTCAACCATCGCACGCGGGTGCGCGAGCTGGCGGCGCTGCCGGAGGGCTTCGAGTTCGGGGCGATGGCCCCGGAGACGGCGCTGTCGCCGAACCGCAGCGATCTGCGGCGCGACCTCGACGCGGCGATCGCCGCGCTGCCCGAGCGCTACCGGGCGGTGGTGATGCTGTACTACCTCGAGGACGTGTCGTACCCGGAGATCGCGGAGATCCTCGACCTGCCCCTCGGGACAGTCAAGACGCACCTCCACCGGGCCAAGCGGATCCTCCGCGAGCACCTGCACGGCTGGGGCGACGCGCCGGCGGAGAGCGACGCCGATGCGTGAACGTTCTCCGGCGGTCGCGACCCTGCGGGCGTTCCTCGACGAGCTCGACGTGCCGTCGGCGGAGCTGCGTCGCGACCCCGAGGGCAAGACGTGGCTGACGCCGGAGATGCAGGCGCTGGTCGCCGCGGATCCGCTGTGCCTGGCGGAGCTGCGGCGGTTCGTCGATCGGGAGATCGAGCTGTTCGGCAGCGTGCGGCAGAAGCCCGACGCGCTGTTCACCCACCGCGTGCTGAAGGCCGCGGCGCCCGAGGAGATCGCGGGCGCGGGGCTCGACCCGCGGGTCCGCGGCGTCATCCTGGCGCTTGCGTATGCGCTGGCCACGGTGGTCGCGTACTGGATGCTCGCGCCGCTGCTCGGGCTGGCGGCGGTCGGCACGTGGACGCAGCGGGTCGCGGCGGTCGCGGAGGTCGGCGAGGTCAACCGCGAGGCGATCGCCGTGGCCGTGCTGATCACGGCGCTCGGCATCGCGGTCGCGCTGGCGTTGACGTCGCGACGCCGGCACCAGCCGCCGGTGTGATCGCGGACGGCGGAGCCGACGCCCGGGCCGATTCGCGCGGCGGGGCGCGTCAGGGGGTGATCCCGCGTGCGCGCCGTGCCCGCGGAGGGCCTCCGATTGCCGGTCCGTGCGCGTCACGCAGGTTGGTGAGGTCTGTCGCACCCAGCGAAGAAACGGCCGTGGACTCCGGTAATTCGAGCTTATACGCGGGGTGCCGCGTTTCTTCGCCGGCGCGTGGGCTGCGTGCATACTTTTGTGGCGAGGCCGTCCAAGGCCCCCCATGAGGACCCCCGTGGCATCTTCACGCGTACTTCGAAAGTTCTGTCTGGCGGCCGCGCTGCCGGGCTTGTTCGTCGGGCTGACGCCGACCGCCGCCGTCGCGACCGACGGCACCGTCCACGTTCTCATCGTCAAGGAGCAGGGCGTCGGCAGCGCGGCACAGGCCCAGCCGTACGTCGACAAGCTGGTCGGCGTGGCCGGCAAGCTCAACGGTTGGACCGCCGTCGAGGGCAAGTTCACGACGACGCGCGAGGCCGCGGAGGAGTACATCCACGGCTCGGATCCTCAGTACGGGATCCTGTCGCTCGGCGCCTTCCTGTCGCTGCGCGGCCGGCATCAGCTCGAGGTGATGGGCCAGGCCGAGGTCGCCTTCGGCAACGGGCAGGAGTACCACATCGTCAGCAAGAACCAGGCGGACCTGGCCGGCTGCAAGGGCAAGACGCTGGCCTCGAACCACGCCGAGGACACGCGGTTCGTCGACAAGGTGATCGCCGGCGGGTCGTTCGCGGTCGCCGACTTCACGCTGGTGGCGACCAAGCGCCCGGTGCAGACCATCAAGAAGGTGATCGCGGGCGAGGCCGAGTGCGCCCTCATCGACGACGCGCAGTTCGCCGAGCTGGCGCGCATCGAGGGCGGCGCGGCCGTCAAGTCGGTGTGGAAGTCGGACAAGCTGCCGCCGATGGTGGTGGTCGCGTTCCCGTCGGCGCCGGCCGCCTCGCGGGCGACGTTCAAGTCCAAGCTCGGCGCGGTGTGCAGCGGCGACGGCAAGGCGGCCTGCGGCGAGGTCGGCATCAAGGCCCTGAAGAGCGCGGGCAACAAGGACTACGAGGCCGTCGTCGGCAAGTACGGCAAGTGAGCGGCGACGGCGTGAGGCCGCGAGAGCGCGAGGGGCTGGCCGTGGGCCGCCCCTCGCGGCGTTTAAAGCGGCCGCGACAAGCCCCGGCGCGGCGTGGTATGACCGGGCGACATGCGCGCTACCCTGTTCGCCGCCGTCCTCGTCGCCGCGCCCGTTGCCGTCGGCGCGGGTTGCAAGCCGACGGCCGCTGTGACCCAGAACCCGGCCTTCGCCGACGCGAAGCAGCCGATCGTGGTGTACGAGCGGCTCGAGAGGCTGATCGACGAGGGCAAGGACAGCAAGAAGGATCGCGAGGACGCGTACCGCCACGTGCAGACGCTGGACGACGGCACGGCCGCCTACCTGTTCGCGCGGGCGGCCATCGCGGGGCGGCTCGCCGAGAAGCGCGGGGCGGAGGCGGGCCTGCTGGTGACCGAGGCGGAGGACTTCGTGCGTCGGGCCCGGGCGATCGAGCCGGACCTGCTCGAGGGGTCGGCGACGCGGCTGCTGGGCTCGCTGTACGTGCTGGCGCCGGGTCGACTGCTGCGCCACGGCGACTCGGAGACGGGGCTCGAGCTGCTCGAGGAGGAGGTCAAGGCGCACCCGGATCGGTTGATCAGTCGGCTGCGCCTGGCCGAGGCGTACATCGCCCTCGGCGATCCGGACCCGGCCAAGGAGCACCTGTGCATGGTCAAGGCCGGCGAGGCGACGCTGTCGAACAGCGACAAGAAGCTGCTGGCCAAGCTGTTCGCCGACGGCGGGGAGCCGGAGTGTCCGGCGACGACGCCGGCGACGACGGAGCCCGCGGCGGCTGCACCCGCGGCGCCGACGGAGTGAGGCGAGTGTGGCGGTACCTGTCCCGAAGGTCCGATCGCGCGGGTGGTGGCTGGGACTGGCGCTGCTGGTCGGACTGGCCGGGTGCCACCACCAGCTGCCGCGGCTGACGGCGCGCGGGCAGCACGCGGAGGTGGTCGCGCGCGCGGCGAAGGCCAGGCGACCGCCGCGCGGCAAGGCGGCGCGCGCGTGGGCGACGTCGCTGACGGCGCTCGGACGCACGGAGGAGGCGCGCGCGGTGCTGCTGCGCGACTTCCGGCGCACCTCGGAGGTGGCGTCGCTGGTGGCGCTGGCCGACCTCGAGCTGAAGGAAGGCCTGCGCGGGCTGGCGGCGGCGCACTACTCGCGGGCGATGAGCCTCGGGGTCGACGTGCTGAAGGGGCGCCGCGAGGTGTGCGAGCTGATGCGGGTGCGCGCGCGGCAGTTCCTGGCCCAGGGCGAGGCGCAGGCGGCCGACCTCGACATGCGGCGGATCGTGGTGGCGTGCCCGCCGGGCAAGGACCCGGAGGCGGCGCAGCGGGCCGACGGCGACCGCGCGCTGCACCGCGAGATCACGGCGGCGGCGAAGGTCCAGGTCCGGGCCCAGCGCACGCTCGCGGGCTGCGAGCAGGGCAAGTGCAGGGCCGAGTCGAGCGAGCAGGCGGCGACGCGGCTGGCGGCGGCGGTCCAGGCCGCGCGGGCGCAGGGCTCGGCGAGCCTGCGGGACGCGGCGCTGCGGCTCGGCGTGCAGCTGACGCCGCGCGACGTGGCGGACCTGCTGGCGGCCGAGCTGCGCGGCGAGCTGGGGCTCGACCTGGTGACGCACGACGAGGTGCGGGCGTGGATCGGCGAGTCGGCGCCGGTCGCGATCCAGGCCGCGATCTCGACGCTGCGGCCGGTCGAGGAGGCGTACGTGCGGCTGCGGGTGTCGCAGCTCGGGCCGGCGTACGAGCTGCCGGGCGGCGACGCGGCGCGCTCGACGGCGAGCCTGGTGGTCAAGCTGCTCGAGCTGTTCGACGTCGACCCGTCGGCGGCGGCGATGAGCTGGCGGGTGTTCGTGATCGTCGGCGACCTGCCGAGCGCCGAGCTGGCCCTGACGACCAGCCTCGGCGGGCCGCGGCCGCGGCCGGTCGCCGAGCCGTCGGGGCCGCCGCCGCTGCTCGGCGATCCGGCGAAGGCTGGCCCGAAGGACAGCAAGGCGCCGGCGCCGGAACCTGACCCGAAGGACAGGTCAAATGTCGAGGAGTGGACGCCGGCGCAGACGCGGGTGCCGGTGCCGTCGCTGTGGTCGGCGCGGCGGGCGGTCGACGCGGCGAGCCTGCCGAAGTTGCTGCTGCTGGCGCGCCTGCGCGGGCTCGGCGGGCACGACGATCAGGCGCTGGCGATCGCCGCCTACGCGCTGGCCGAGGCGCACGCGCGCGGGCTGGCGGGGGCCGAGGCGCTGGCGGCGGCGGAGGCCAAGCGCGCGCTGGCGGACGGGCAGCCGTGGGCCGCGCTGGCGCTGGCCGGGGTGGTGCCTGGCGCGGCGACGGCGGAGGTCTCGCTGGCCGCGGGCGCGAGCCTGGCGCTGATGCAGGCGGCCTGCGGGAGGCACTGCGGGGCCGACGAGCCGCGCGACCGCGTGGGCGTGCGCCAGGTGTTCGGCGAGCCGTGGCTGCTGGCGGAGGAGGCCCGGGCCCGCGACGCGGCGCTGGCCCAGCCGCTCGCGCCGGGGCCGCGCGACGGCTGCCCGGGGCTCGGCGAGCTGCTCGCGCCGGGGGCGACGGGGCCGCTGCCGGCGGCGCTGGCGGCGGTGCGCAGGGGGCCGGCAAAGGCCGCGAAGGCGCCGGCGAGCGCGGGCGTGGTGGTGTCGCTCGACGAGCCGGCGCCGGCGCTCGGCGCGGGCGAGGGGCTGCGGCGCGCGGTCGAGGCCGATCCGACGCTGATCTGCGCGGGCCAGCTCGTCACGCCGCTGCTGTACGCGGGCGATCATCGGGTCGCGGCCACGGCCCTCGCCGACGAGCTGATCCACGCGCCACAGGAGATCGGGGCGCGCCAGCTGGCGCTGCAGTCCGAGCTGGCGGTGGTGCTCGGGCGCCGCGACCAGGCCGATCAGATGCTGCTGGCGGCGGCGGCGATGTCGGCGGATCCGCGGCGCGTGCATCAGCGGGCGATCCGCATGGCCGGCCTGGTCGACGCCCGCCACTACGAGCTGCTCGCGCTGCGCCAGGCGATCCTGCACACGCCGGCGGACGAGGCGGGGCCGCTGCGGCTGGCGCTGACGGTCCGCTCGCTGCGCGACGCCAACGACGGGTGGGCGGTGCGCAGCTCTGAGGTCGGGCAGGAGGCGCTGCTGCGCGGGGTCCAGAGCTACCTCGAGGCCGAGCCGCCGGCGCGTCGCTGGCGCGCGCGCGAGGACCTGGCGCGCGCGCTGTCGGGCTACGCGTGGGCCGACCTGCAGGCGGCGATGTTGATCCGCGCGGCGGTGTGGTCGGAGCCGGGGATCGAGCAGCAGCACCCGGCCGCGGCGGCGCGGCTCGAGCGGGCGCTCGGGGGCGCGGCGGAGCCGCTGTCGCTGTCGCCGCTGGCGCCGGCGGAGCTGTCGGCGGCGCTGGCCGGCAAGGACGGGCCGGCCCCCGAGGTGCCGGCGGTCGGTTCGGCGTTCGTGCCGGTGACGCAGCTGCAGGACGCGCGCCTCGAGATCGCCAGAGCCCACCCCGATCGCCAGCGCCGCTTGCAGGTGGCGATCGCGGTGGCGACGACCGGCGAGCCGGCGGCGCGGGTCGAGGCGACGCGGCTCTTGCTCGCGGAGCTGAACGCCGACGCGGGCAAGCGCGACGCCGTCGTCGATCTGCTGCTCGCCGGTCTGGTCGCGTACGACAGCGGGGCGCGGCCGCTGATCGAGGTGCCGGAGGACCTGCTGGCGGTGGTGTTCGGGCTGGCGCGGGATCCGGCGCGGGCGCGTCCGGAGATCAAGGGCGACCCGCTGCGATGAGCGGCGCGCGCGAAGCGGGCTCTGCGTGCATGCGGGTGGAGGCTGGCCTCGGGGACAGGTGTCGGCTCGAACGGCCTGGCGCGGGGATGGCGACCGATCGCGCGTGTCGGCGCGCGGACGGTGAGGCTGGGCGCGAGGGCGGGTGCGATCGTCGCGGGCGCGGCGCGTGCGGGTCGACGGCGGGTCTCGAGGACAGGTCGGGTGAAGCGGCGGGGCAGGGGACCGGCGGCGCGAACTGGCATCGGGTCGGAGCTGGCTTTTGGGACAGGTCATGTCGAGGACGCCGGGCGCGCTCGCCGGCTGGCCCTTGGGTCAGGTGGGCGATCGCGGCTGCGCTGCTGGGCTGCGAGCCGACGCCGGTGGCGGGGGGCGAGCCGACGCCGGCGCCGGCCCAGCCGCTGGCGCCTGCGCTCGCGCCGGTGGCCCGCATCGAGACGGCCGATCGCTGGCAGGACCTGCTGGCCCAGCGCCCGAGCGCGGTGTCGCTGGTCGGGGACCGGCTGGTCGTCGACCTCGGGCGGCCGCACGCGCGGCCGCTGCTCGAGCTGGTGCCGATGACGCCGTGGCGCGTCGCCCAGGAGCACGACGAGCGGCGCGTGGGGCTGGTGACGGGGGCCGGGGGCAGCCTGGTGCTGCCGCTCGACGGCGACCTGGCGCCGGCGCGGCACCCCGACGTCGACGGCCAGGCGGCGCTGGCCCTGGCGATCACGCTGCAGGCCATGCGCCCGGGGCAGGCGGTGACGGTGCTGTGGAACGAGCAGCCGCTCGCGCACCTGCAGATCGGCGAGGCGTGGGAGCGGCGCACGTTCTCGTTGCCGGCGGCGGCGCTGCGGGCGGGCGACAACCGCCTGCGCCTGCACTTCTCGAAGCCGGCGCCGGCGGGCCAGCCGACCGCGGCGGTGACGACCGTCGAGATCGGGCCGCGGGCGTCGATCGTCGGCGAGCCGGACGGGTCGCTGACGCGCCCGCCGTTCACCGCGACGACCCAGCCGGGCGGCGAGGTCACGCTCGACCTGTCCGCGGGGACAGCCATCGTCTACTACCTGCTGGCGCCGCGGCGCGGGCGCCTGCGGATCGACGCGCGCGGGCGCGGGGGCCTGCGCGTGCGCGTCAGCACCGACGCGGATCACCGCGACGGGCGCGAGCCGGCCGAGCTGCTAGTCGAGCCGCTGCGCGCGACCGGGGCGGAGTACGACCTCGACCTCTCGGGCTACGGCGGCGAGCCGATCCGCCTCGAGGTCGCGGTCCAGGGCGAGGACGGCGCGGCGAGCCTGCGCGCGCTCGATGTGGTCGTGCGGCGCTCGCGGCCCGTCGACCACCGCCGGCGGGTGATCCGCGACGTCTATGTGTTCGCCGTCGAGGGCGCGCGGCCCGACGACCTGCTCGGCGTGCTGCTGCGCGGGCCGCGGTTCGAGCACGTCGAGCAGCTCAGCCAGGCGGCGCTGGTGTTCGACCGGGCCTACGCGCCGGGGCCGTGGGCGGTTCCGAGTCACGCGGCGCTGCTGTCGTCGCTGGCGCCGCCGGCCCACGCGACCGTGCGCGGGACCCACGTGGCCGACGCGCAGGTGATGCTGCCCGAGGTGCTCGACCGCGCCGGTTACCACTCCGCGCTGATCGCCGCCAACGCCGACGTGATTGCCGATCGCGGGCTGACGCAGGGCTTCGACGCGACCGTCGGCCTGAGCCGCGGCGTCGCCAAGGGCAACGACGGGCGGGCCGTCGCGGCGGCGACGATCGAGGCTCGGGGCCCGCGCGCGCCGCGGTTCGTGTACGCCGACTTCGTCGATCCGCAGGCGCCGTACGACCCGCCGCGCGCGTTGCTCGGCGAGCTCGCCACGCCCGCGGGGGCCCCGCTGCCGCACCTGTCGCACCTGTGGCTCGGGCGCGTGCGCACCGGCGCGGTGGTCCCGGACGCGGCCCAGCGGGACTACGTGCGCCGGCTGTACCGCGGCGAGCTGCAGGTGATCGACGCGGCGGTCGGCGATCTGCTGCGGGCGCTCGGCGACGCCAAGGAGCTCGACGAGGCGATCGTCGTGCTCGTCGGCGTGCACGGCGAGGAGTTCCTCGAGCACGGCGGCACCGGCCACGGGGCGACGCTGTACGAGGAGAGCCTGCGCGTGCCGCTGGCGATCCGCGCGCCGGCGCTGCTGGCCCCGGGGCGGGTCGGCGCGCCGGTCGATCTGCTCGACCTGGCGCCCACGCTGGCCGACCTGCTCGGGCTGCCGATCCCGCCGGAGTGGCAGGGCGACAGCCTGGTCCCGGTGATCGACGACCCGCAGCCGCCGCCGCGGCTGATCGTGGCCTACCTCGGCGACGGCTCGCGCGCCGGCGTGGTCGGCGATCTGAAGCTGATCCTCGCCAGCGGGCGCGAGCCGCAGAAGTACTACGACCTGTCCCTCGACCCCGGCGAGACGACCAGCCGGGCCGACGGCGGCGGCATCGGCATGCGGGTCGTGCGGACGGCGATGGCCTGGGAGCTGGCGCCCGGGCAGCGCTGGAAGCGGGCCCGCTGGGGCACCGGGGCCGACCTGAAGCCCGCGTTTGCCCGCGATCACGGCATGTGACGGGGGTTGTGGGGCGTGGCGCGTTGCGGTAGGCATGCGCCCGTCATGAGCGCCGATACCCTGCAGTCGATCCCGTCCCTCCTCGCCAACAAGGACGCCGCGGCCCTCGTCGCGCTCGAGGACCACAGCGACAAGCAGGTCCGCAAGGCCGCGCGCAAGGCGGTCCACACCCTGCGCGCGAAGGGCGTCGAGATCCCGACGGCGGCGGCGGCCCGCTCGTGGGCCAGCGGCAGCCAGGACGCGCTGCGCGGCGACCTGCGCGAGTCGGCGGCCATCGACGTCGACACCACGCCCGGGCTCGTGCGCCTGATGATCGCCGCGCCGCAGGCCGAGGAGCGCGGCTACCTGTGGGTCGCCAGCCTGACCGGCCGCGACATGATCGCCGACTTCGTCGCCTACGTGCAGACCGACGGCCAGCGCGCCCGCATGACGCGCGAGTGGTCGCGGGTCGGCCGCAGCATCCCGACCGACTGGGCCCGCGCCCGCATCCGCTGGGCCCGCGAGCAGACGCTGTCGCAGGGCTTCAGCGTGCCGGACCAGCTCGACAGCATGCTCGTGCACCTCGGGCCCGCGCCGAGCGTGCGCCCGCCGAGCTTCCTCACCGGCCAGCTCGACACCGGCACCTACCGCGGCGACCGCGACAACGTCGAGCAGGCGCTGGTGGCCGCGCGGGCGTTCCAGTGGCCGCCGATGTTCGACGTCGAGCCGATCCTCCAGCGCGTCAACACGGCCCACCCGGACATGAGCAACGAGACCCCGGAGGGCGAGCGCTACGACGCGCTGATGGCCGCCGCGGACGGCGACGAGGGCCTGCGCGCCGCGCTCGCGGGGCCGATCGCCAACCTGCTCGAGGACGTGGCCACCAACCTGTGGCTGCACGGCGTCGACAAGCTCGCGGCCGAGAGCTTCGCGCTGGCGAGCGAGCTGCGGGCCGCGCCGAACCCGGAGACGCTGCCGTGGATCGGCCGCCTGCTCGGGTTCCAGATCGCCAGCACGCTGGCGTACATGCAGCGCCAGCAGCAGCAGCAGGGTCGGGCCTAGCGCGCCGGGTTCACGGGCTGCGCAGCGCGACCGTGGCGCCGCGCAGCCAGCGGTCGACGAGCTCGTCGTCGTGGAACAGCGGGGTCACGAAGTAGCCCGCCGCCCGCGAGTTGGCGATGACCTCGGCGGTCGCCAGCGGCTCGCGGGTCACCTTCTGCTCGCCGGTGTAGCTGGCGTGCACCACGTCGACCGCGCCGTCGTGCACGTCGACGAAGCCGATGTGGTTGTTGAGGCCGATGATGTAGACGCCGTCGCCGAGCGCGGCGATCTTGCGGGCCAGCGCGTCGCCGGGGATGCTGAAGAATCGGTGCAGGTCGGCCTCGTCCGGCGCGAGCGAGCGCTGGGCCTGCAGCGCCGGGGCCTGGGCGAAGCTGAAGCGGGTGCCGAGGCGCAGGCCGGCGTTCTCGAGCACGCTCGACACGAAGTAGCCGCAGGCGATCACGGTGTCCGGCTGGTGCGGGCGCAGCGGCGTGCTGCGCGGGCCGAGGCCCCACGACATGCCGGTCCAGGCCGGCCAGATCGTGCCGCGGATGGCGGCGACGACGGCCGCGCGGGCCTCGCTGCGCACGGCGTCGCGTCGGGCCCCGCTGTCGGCGGCCGCGAGCCGGCGCGCGAGGCCGACGCGGCGGCTCTCGAGGCGCGCCAGCGCGGCCTCGTAGGCGGCCGCGTCATGACCCGCGTCGGCGGCGACGCTCGCGGGCGCGGGCGCGTCGGCGGCGGACGCCGGCGGGGTCGTACAGGCGAGGATGAACAGCCAAGAAAGCAGCGCCGGGCGCATCTCGGGCCGACAACGCCCGGGCGCGCCCGGCGATTCCCGCGAGCCGCGGGCAGCGGCCTCAGCCGGGGAAGATCTCCTGGCAGTAGCCGTCGACGCACGGCGTGCCCGGCTCGCAGCAGTCGGCGTCGGACTCGCAGGCGTTGCCCGCCTCGGAGCACGGGCCCTTCTCGCCGCACTGCTTGACCTCACCCATCTGGATGCAGTGGCCGCTGCAGCAGTCGATGCCCGACTCGCAGCCCGCCTGCGGGTCGTCCTTGCAGGGGTCGGGGGCGAAGTAGGCGTTCTCGCTGAGCGCGCAGTCCTCCTGGCCGCGCACGTAGAAGGCCGGGTTCGACGGGTCGCCCATCGACTCCGGCGGGTCGGTGATCGCGGTCATCCACAGCTGCTGGCGGTTGGCGCCGACCAGCGTGTTGCCGTAGTCGCGGCGGCTCATGAACACCACCCAGTAGTAGCCGCCGGCGCGCAGCGGGGCGAACGTCGGGTTGAAGCTGCGGTTGTCGCCGCTGGCGACGTCGAGGCGGATGTTGTGCTGGCCGTCGACGCTGGTCATGTACAGCTTGCCGTTGCCGGTCGAGCGCGAGCCCGAGGTCGGGCGCCCGTAGATGAGCCAGTCGTTGCCGGGGGAGAAGTTGGGGTAGGCGGGGCGACCGGGCTCGCCGTTGTTCTGCGGGACCAGCGTGGTGATGTTGGCGACCGTGAAGCCGTCGGGCTGGACCTGGCCGACGCGCAGCTCGGCGTTGTTCTGGTCGAACGTCCAGCCGCCGCCGGGGTAGCCGCAGGTCGCCGCGATCAGCGTGCCGTCGGGCGACCATGCCGGCTCGCCGCAGCCGTTGCCCATGGCGTTGGGGTTGAGGACCTGGGCCGTCATGGTGTCGAAGATCACCAGGCCCGAGCCGACAGCGTTGGCCGGGTCGTTCGACTGCACGATCTTGGTGCCGTCGTGGTTGAACGCGCTGAACGTGCCGCCGAGGCCCGAGCCCGGCTGGATCGGGCCGAACGTGGCCGGCTCGACCGAGACGTCGATCGTCGCGGTCGGGAACGGGCTGCCCGACTCGAACACCGCCGCGACCGTGCGACCGTCGCGCGACACCGTGTGACAGCCCCAGCACTGGCCGGGCTGGAAGAACTCGATCGGCTGGGCCTCCTGCGGCTTGATGCTGAGCACGCGGCCGTTGCCGTTGCCGCACTGCGACGGCAGCTCCCAGTAGTAGACGCGGCCGGGCAGGCGGGCCTGGGCGATCTTCCACGTCTGCGTGACCGGGTTGTAGACCTGACCGCCGCTCTTGCGCTGCAGCTCGAACGTCACCGGGTCGGTGTTGGCGCCCTGGCCCGACTCGGAGAAGCCGAGCCACTCCATCTCGTTGATGAGGTGGCGCGTCGGGTTGTCGGTCTGGAAGTACACGGTGTACTCGTAGAACTGCTCCTTCAGGTGCAGCTTGTACTGGTCGCCGTTCTGCGCGCCGTTCCACTGCACGATCGGCGAGGCGACCTTCAGCGGCCAGACCGTGTTGTCGTACGGGTAGACGATCTGCATCGACGGGTCGGGGCCGACGCCGCCGTCGAACGGGCCGATGCCCATGGGGTCGATCGTCTTCTTGATGATGACCGTCACGTTGGTCATGTCCTGGGCCGGCCCGTAGGTCGCCTTCAGCACGCCGATGCCGGCGACGTTGCCGGTCGGCATGAAGGTGACCTGGCCCATGGTCCCGATCGGCGGCTGGTCGAACGACCACACCACGTCGGCGGTCACGTCCTGGCCGTCGTAGGTGACCGTGTAGTCCTGGTTGACGATCGCGCCGTCGACGATCTCGATGACCGCGTTGTCGGGCGAGATGTCGAGCACGCCGTCGCCGGTGTCGGTGATCGAGGTGCCCTGCGACGTCGCGTCGGTGTCGGTGACGGTGCCCTGGCTCGTGCCGGTGTCGTCGTTGATGCCGGTGTCGCCGGTCGGGTTGGTGCCCTGGGTGCCCTGGGTGCCCTGCGTCTCCTGCGGATCGGTGTCGCTCGAGGGGTTGCCGCTCGGGTCGCCGCCGGTCGGCGTGTCGGTCGCGCCCGACGGGTTGCTCGGCAGCGTCGAGGTCATGCCTCCGGTGAGCGTGTCGCTCGCGCGGCCGCCGTCGTCGCTACACCCGACCAAGAGTCCGCCGGCGCACGCGGCGATGCCCAACCATCCAGCCCGTTGTGAAGTCATCGAGGCACTCTCCGGGAGCCGCCCGCGCGCGTCAAGCCGCCGACTGTCCGCCGCGGGCCGCGGAACGGCAGTGCGCGGTCGCAGGCAGGCAATTCCCCGCGTTCGTCGCCAGACTTCGCGGGTTTCCGATCGCGGCCGCGGGGGCCCACGCCGCGACGCCGCGCCCCGCGGGTATACTCGCGCCCCGCGGCGGACGGCCCCCGATGAACCTCATCCTCCTCGAACCCGCCGACTTCGTGGCCGCCGAGCGCGTCCGGCTCCGCGGTCGCCGTCACGCGCACGTGCGGGACGTGCACCGCGCGACCGTCGGCGACGCGCTGCGCGTCGGCCTCGTCGACGGCCTGATCGGCACGGGCACGCTCGTCGCCCTCGACGACGAGGCGCTCGAGCTGGACGTGCGGCTGGCCGAGCCGCCGCCGCCGCCGCTGCCCGTGACCCTCGCGCTGGCCATGCCGCGCCCCCACAGCCTGCGCAAGGTGCTGCAGCAGGCCACGGCCATGGGCGTGAAGCGCTTCGTGCTGTTCAACTGTGCGCGCGTCGAGCAGAGCTTCTTCGGGGCGGGGGCCGCCAGGGCGCCGGCGATCCGCGAGGAGCTGATCCTCGGCCTCGAGCAGGCGCGGGACACCGCGCTGCCGCGGGTCGAGGTGCACGCGCAGAAGTTCCACCGCTTCCTCGCCGACGTGTGGCCGTCGGTAGCGACCGGGGACGTGCTCGTGGCCCACCCCGACGCGGCCGCGACGGCCTGTCCGCGCGGCGTCGCGGGCCCGGTCACGCTGGTGCTCGGGCCCGAGGGCGGCTTCATCCCCGCGGAGGCCGAGCGCCTGCGCGGGCTCGGCGCGCTCGTCGACCTCGGGCCCCGCATCCTCCGCGTCGAGACCGCGGTCGTCGCCCTGCTCGCGCGCCTGTTTTGAAGTTTAAAACTTGAGAATTTCAAACTTCAGACCGGCTCGGGCCGGCCGTCACACGGTCGTGATCTGGATGCTCGGGAGGAACTTGCGCAGGTTGGGCAGCGACTTGCTCTGCCAGGCGATGCTCGACGACGAGGTGACGTGGACCTCGATGTTGCCGAGCTTGCGCAGGGAGATCGCGAATTTGTAGAGGGTGTTGATCCCCGAGGAGTTGAGGAACACGAGGTCGGTCATGCGGAGGTGGATGGCGGCGGGCTTGCGCTCGACCACGGCGTTGAGGAGGTTGGCGATCGGCTCGTACTCGGCGGTGCCGAGGCGCAGCGATCCCTCGAAGTGGACGGTGGACGCGGCCGCGTCGTAGCGCACCCGGTAGCCGGTACCCTTGATATCCAGATCGCTCATGGTTTCTTCACCTCTAACCGTGCCATGGTCTCGAGGAGCACGTTGTTGGGGTTGCCTTGGACCGTGCCGAAGCGCCAGCCGATCTTCGCGCCGTAGTCGGACATCATCGTCAAGAAGCCGAGCCCGGAGCCGCCGGCCTCCGGGTTCTCGGCGTTCTCCTCGACGCGAGCGAACAGCAGCTCCTGGGGGTCGCCGTCGAGGAGCCCGCGGAAGGTCGCGGCGAGGGTGTCGACCGCGGTGGAGGGGATGTTGTTGGCGACGAGCACGAGCAGCTCGCCCTCGTCGAGCCCGACGGTGATCTCCACGCGCTCGCCGACCGAGAACTTGACCGCGTTCTCGACGAGCTCGTTGACCACGTAGCTGACGATGCCGACGAACTCGGCGCGGGCGTCGTCGTCGGCCGGCTTGCAGGCGGGCACGGCCGCGAAGTACTCGGCGAAGAAATCGGCGGTGGCGCTGCACTGGCTCCAACGCACCTGGAAATCGGCGGGGAAGAACACCAGGGACACGCGCGCGCCGGCGTCGCTGGTGAACTCCCGAAAGTCGCCGATGCGCTCGTTCATGCGGGCTCCTGGACGGTATCACAACTCGCTGCGGGCCCGGAGGGGGCTCGTGTCGCGTCCGCGAGCGGGCCCGCGGGGGCGGGGGCGTGATGGGCGGAGGGCGGGTCGCGGCGGGTCGCGCCGTGCAGCGGCTTGCGGCCGGAGGCGACGAAGATCGGCCAGATGGCGAAGCCCCGGCGGCTGCGGATGGCGTACACGTGGTCCTGGAAGCCGGCGTGCAGGCGCTCGACGATGTCGTCGGGCTGGCTCGTCGCGCTCGACAGCTCGCCGGTGATGTACTCCTCCCACGACTCGATCACGCGGGCGAAGTCCTCGACCTCGGTGTTGGTGTTGGTGATGCCGATCTGCTCCATCTGCACGTCCTCGAAGCCCATGTCGGTGAGCAGCGAGTACATCTTGGGGCCGAGGCTCATGTCCATGCCGAGGCTGGCGAACATCTTCAGCGTCTGCTGGTAGGTCCAGTGCACCGACTCGTGGCGCGGGTAGCCGTAGTTGTGGCCCATCATCTCGTTGGTCAGGTACACGCGCCCGCCGGGCCGGCAGATGCGCATCAGCTCCTTCAAGATCTGGTCGGGGCGGTCGAACACCTGCAGCGACAGGCGCGACGTCACGAAGTCGAAGCCGTTGGCCGGGAGGAACAGGTTGGCGGCGTCGCCGTAGTGGTACTCGACGCCCTGGATGCCGAACTCCTTGGCGACCTGGATGGCGTACTGCAAGAACGGCCGCGAGTGGTCGACCGCGACGAGCACCTCGGGCGCGAACTCCTTGTGCAGCAGCACCGCGAAGTCGCCGATGCCGCAGCAGATGTCGGCGACGCGCATGCCGGCGCGCAGGCCGTGGCGACGCAGGAGCTCGCGCTCGTGGGTCCACACGATGTTGGTCTGGGTGCGCAGCACGGGGATGAGCCCGTCGTTCTCGATCACGCCCTGGCCGGGGTAGAACGCCTTGTCGTACTGCTCGACGATCGCGTTGGAGTAGACCTCGGTGAGCGTGCCGAAGCGGATCGGCGCCCACGGCACCGCGCTCGAGACGATGAACTTGATGCGCAGCTCGGGGCGCTCGCGGGCGCAGTCGGCGACCCAGCGGGCCAGCCCGAGGAAGGCCGCGTGGTTGCAGTAGCGCAGGCGCTTCAGGTTGACGTAGAGCGTGCCGCGGGCGGCCGCGGTGGCCGCGTCGAGCTCGGCGCGCACGCGGGCGAACGCCGGCGCGTCCGGCAGGCGCAGCGAGCCCTCGAGCACGACCTCCTGGTTGTTCTCGTGGAAGCGGACGAGGAAGGGCGGCGTGCGGTCCATGCGGTCACTCGTGGGGCACGCGGAGCGTGAGCGCCAGGCGCTCGGCGGTGTCGTCGACGCCGAGCTCGAGGCCGTGGTGGGCGACCAGCTCGAGCAGGCCGACGCCGTCCTCGTCGCCGTCGATCGCCGCCGCGAAGCCCGCGCGGTAGGCGGCCGCGGCGTCGGGGGCCGCGGCGCGGCGGACGCTGCGGCGCAGGGCCTCGCCGGCGGCCCCGCCCGCGGGCACCGCGAGGGCCAGCTCGAGGCGGTCGCCGCGCCGATGGATCGCGACGACGAGATCCCCGGCGTGCTGGTCGGCCAAGTGCGTCGAGGCGGGTTCCGTGGCGTCAGCCGCGGGTCGCGGGCCGCGGCTGCGCAGCACCAGCTCGAGCGCCTCGTGCAGGAAGGTCGAGAGGCGGGTCGTCAGCTGCTCGGGGTCGTAGCGGTCGGAGGCGGCGAAGCGGGCGAGGAAGTCGGCGACGTGGCGGCAGTGCGGCCAGGCGTCGGCGAAGTCGGCGATCGACAGGGTGGCCTCGACGATCCGTGCGGCCGACGTCACGTCGCTCGCGGCCGGCTCGGTCGCGTCGGGCCGCGGCGACGGCCCACTCGTGGTCCCATGCGACAACGTCCTACCAATACATGAAAACCGGCCCCGTTGGGGCCGACCTCCGAAGCAGCCGAACGGCACGCCTGCGGACCGGTGGATCACCGGTGCGTCCGCGGCGGGGCCGGTGTGCGGCGGGCCATGATGTGCCAGCGCCGGGCGGATGCGCCCGCCGGCGTCCGCGGACTCGCTCGAAACAGCGCGAATCGGGCCGGGCGGGCCCCGGCGGGCCCGATTCGGGCCGCCGCCGGCGGTGGCCGCGACGACGTCCCGGGCCGGCGCCGGCCGTGCCACGGACAGATGTCCTTTGGGACATGTGATCGCCGTGCTTGCCAAGCATCGCGTCGGTGTGTGACCTTGGACGACGACCCCCGCGCGAGCCGAAGGCCGCCAATCATGATCTTTGAGGAGCGCTACAAGATCCTCCTGTCCGCGTGTCAGGACATCCGTCGGCACCGCGAACGCCAGGCCAAACCGGTGATGGCCGACCAGATATTGGCCGAGGTCGGCATGGACGTCCCGAGCGAGTCGTTGCTGTCGCACATGATCGCCGAGGCGCTGCTGCTGCGGGTCGACCGCAACCTGCTGATGGGCAAGAACATCTACCTGCAGCGCTACGACATCTCGCAGATCGACCTGTTCGGGCTGCTGCCGCGGGCCATCCCCCACGTCCCGCAGAGCTACGCGATCGCCAACCAGTACCTGGCCCAGGCCCTGCGCCCGCTGGCCGCGGCGGCGCTCATCGACATCGGCATCGGCAAGGGCGCGCAGGTCGTCGACCTGCTGCGCGAGCTGGCGCGCGAGCCCGGGCGCCTGCGCCGGCTGCGGGTGGTCGCGCTCGACCCGAGCGCGGCCAACCTCGCCGAGGCCGCGGCGGTGATCTCCGGGCTGCAGCCCGAGCTGCCGTTCCAGGTCGACGTGCTGTCGCTGCGCGCGCTGATCGAGCAGTGCGACGCGGCCATGCTGCGCGCGGCCGCCGGCGACGTCGAGGCGACCGTGATCAACGCCGCCTACGCCCTCCACCACACCCGCCACGCGGCCAGCGACACCGAGGCGCGCACGGCCGTGCTGCGGCGCCTGGCCGTGCTGCAGCCGCGGGTGTTCACGCTGGTCGAGCCGAGCGCCAACCACGACACCGACCAGCTGACGCGGCGGGTGCACTCGTGCTGGGAGCACTTCGGCAGCGTGTTCGACCTGATCGACCGCAGCACGGCGACGCCGCTCGAGAAGTTCGCGATCAAGGAGAAGTTCTTCGGCCGCGAGGTCCGCGACATCCTCGGGACCAGCGACGCGCTCCGCTGCGAGCGCCACGAGCCCTACGAGTCGTGGCTCCTGCGCCTGACCAAGGCCGGCCTGCGGCCGTTCCCCGGGGTCGACCTCACGGTCGCGCTGCCGGACTACTGCTCGGCGATCGTGCGCGAGGGGCTGGTCCGCCTGTGCTACCGCGGGGTCCCGCTGATCGCGGTGTTCGCCTACCGCAGCCCGGAGGGCATCCATTGATCGAAGACGCCGAGCCGATGGTCCACGGCACGCTGATGGCGGGGTTCGCCCAGGCGTGCATCAACCTCAACATCGTCGCCGGCCGGGTCGCCGCCGACCTCCTGACCGACCTCGACGTGGCCCGCTGGTACCCGCTGAAGCGGTGGTTCCAGCTCGAGCAGACGCTGGCCTCGGCCTACACCGACGTCGACCCCATCCGCCTGAAGCTCGGCATCGAGATGATGACGCTGTGGTACCACCGCGGCCCGGGCCGCGACATCATCAAGCGCGGCGTCGACTTCCTGCACTTCCAGACCGGCAGCACCGGCATCGTGTCGGTGATCCGCGGCCCGGTCGGCTCGTTCGTGCTGCGCGAGTTCGACGCCGCGGCCGGGCGCGCGGTGGTCCACTCGACGACCCCGTTCAACCGCATGATCGAGTGCGGCGTGCTCATCGGCGGCCTGCTGGCCCCCGGCGACATCGATTATGTCGACGTCCGCAACGACGGCGACCCGGACCTCCTCATCGCCGAGTTTCACTGATAAAACCGCGAAAAGGCCAGCTCCAATGTCCCGCCTAGACGAAGTCCTCGAGCAAGGCGAGGCCGCCCGCGTGCACGAGCTCGCGCGGGAGGACCTCGAGCGCCTGTTTTGGAAGTACAAGGGCCTTCGCAAGCAAGTCGAGCGCGACACCGGGTTCTGGCGGGCCACCAACGACTCGCTGAAGCTGGCCTACGAGCGCCTCGACGAGCAGGAGCGCGAGCTGGCCCGCGCCTACCAGACCATCCGCAACGACCTGGAGATCGCCCAGCAGGTCCAGCACGCGCTGCTCCCCAAGCAGTACCCGGACATGACGGCGCAGCTCGAGCTGGCGGTGTTCCACAAGCAGATGACCGAGGTCGGCGGCGACTACTACGACTTCTTTCGCACCCGCGAGGGCAACTACGCGATCGGCCTGTTCGACATCTCGGGCCACGGGGTCTCGGCGGCGCTGATCATGGCCTTCCTGAAGGCGCAGTTCATGCAGACGATGGAGCAGGCGGCGCGGCCCAAGGAGATCGTCGAGTGGGTGAACAACGCGTCGCTGGCGTTCCTCCGCGAGGTCCGGCGCTATGCCACGGTCAACTTTGTGGTTTTCGCGGACCAGGCGATCCGATACGTTTGCGGCGGAGGCTACGGCGTCCTGGTGCGCGGCGGGGAGATCCACACCTTCAGCAAGGGGGACCCGTTCATCGGGCTGCGTCGACGTCCGTTCACCGAGTTCGAGCTGCCGTTCTACGCCGGCGACCTGCTGGCGCTCTACACCGACGGCCTGGTCGAGACCCAGAACGCCGCCGGCGAGGACTACACCTCGCGCCGCCTCAACAACCTCATCCGCGAGCACGCCCACGAGCCGGTCGCGCGGATCCTCGAGCGCTGCGTGGCCGACTACCGCGGGTTTTGTCGCGACGACACCGATGACATCACCCTGATCTTGCTGCGGCGCCGCGCCAGCGAGCCGCAGCCGGCGGCCTCGCCGGTCGCGCCGGCCGAAGGCGGGGCATGAACGCCGCGGCCGACGAGGACCAGGCCCCGCGCGACTCGTCGGAGCAGCCCCGACCGGCGGCCGAGCCGGCGCCGACCCGCTTCGGCATGTCCTTCGACATCGAGCCGCTGCACGACATCAGCACCAACCTCCCGCGCATGCTCGGCGAGTCGGCGCTCGAGCTGCTCGGCGTGTTCTTCCCGCACACGGTCGGCAAGAAGGCCAACGTGGTCGTCACCGAGCTGGTCCAGAACGTGCTGGAGAACGTGCTCGACCCCGGCAGCGCGCTCCACCTCGAGCTCCGCGTCGACGCCGACGCCCTGGTCGTGCGCGTCAGCAACAAGGCGACGCGCGAGCAGTACGAGGGCGTGCGCGCCCGGGTCGACGCGCTCACCAGCTCGGACGACGTGCGCAAGCTGTTCACGACGACGCTGCGGTCCCGCCGCGCCGACCGCCTGAAGGGCGGCCTCGGGCTCATGCGCCTGGTCTCGGAGAACCGCTTCCGCCTGGCCGTGAGCTACGACCGCGAGCTCCTGACGATGCAGGCGGCGTTCCCCCTGCGAGGTAGTGTTGTATGAACGTGCTCACCTATGGCGAGATCATGGACGGCGGCGCCAGCGTGTTCCACTGCGTGGTGCGCGAGGACGCAGGGGCGCTGTTCGTGACCTTCAGCGGCGTGGTCCGCGTCGACAACCCGTACCGCTACCTCGAGGACCTGCTGCGCGAGCTCGCCGACATCCTGCCGCGCAAGCAGATCGAGCGCTCGGTCATCGACTTCTCCGAGCTCGAGTTCTGCAACTCGAACGGCTTCTACATCATCATGGACATCATCGAGACGGTCTACGGCAACGTGCCCGGGCCGGTCCTCGTCCGCCGCCTCGAGGAGGACGACTGGCAGCAGGAGACGCTGCCGATCCTCCTCAACCTCGACGAGGCGACCATCGCCGCGCGCACGACGTTCGAGGACGTGCGTGAGATCTGAGCGTACGGCCATGGCGACCACCACCCCGCTCGAGCTGCTCACCCCGGTGCTCCTCCGCGTCGACGCCAGCGGGCGCCTGTCGCCGGCCGACACCCGCTCGGCGGCCTGGCTCGACGCGCTCGGCGACCAGCCGCGCACGCTGCAGGCGGTCTGCGGCGTCGGCGACCCGGCCGAGCTCGCCGACGCGGCCGGCCCGTGGCGCACGCTGCCCGACGTCGACGGCAGCTTCCTGCTGGTCGGCTCGACCTGGGCCGCGCCCGAGGCGATCGCCCGGCGCATCGCCCACGAGACCCTGCAGGCCAAGCAGACCCTGCTCAACGTGCTGCCGCACGCGGTCGCCGACCGCCTCGGCGAGGCCCGCGGCCTCCAGCCCAAGGCCTACCGCGAGGCCACGGTGCTGTTCATCGACGCGGTCCAGTTCTCGCGCCTGGCCGCGCGCGTCGACCCGGTCACCTGCCTGAAGCAGCTCGACTTCTACTTCTCGCTGTTCGACCAGGTCACCAAGGTGTTCGGCGTCGAGAAGGTGACGACCATCGGCGACGCGTACATGGCGGTCGCCGGGGTGCCGCAGCGCCGGGCCGCCCACGCGGTCGACGCGACGCTCGCGGCCCTGCGGGTGGCCCGGGCCGTCGCCGCGCGCCCGGCCCCGGTGGTCGACGAGTGGGAGTGGTCGTTCCGCCTCGGGCTGCACTCGGGCCCGTGCATCTCCGGGGTGCTCGGCGCGCGCCGCCACGTGTTCGACCTGTGGGGCGACACCATCAGCGTGGCGGCCCACGTGCAGCGCGTCGGCCGGCCCGACTGCGTGAGCGTGTCGGGGGCGACGTTCCGCCTGATCGAGCCGTTCTTCGACGTGTCGTTCGACGGCACTACGGTGGTCCGCAACGCCGGCGAGGTCGAGATCTACCTCGTGCGCGGGGTCCGCCCCGAGCTGCTCGCCGACCCGGCGGAGATCATCGTCAACAACGCGTTCTGCGACCGCTACCGCGACGTCTACGGGGTGGCCTGCCCCGAGGCGGCCTGGGTGCCGCAGGCGGCCTCGCAGGCGATCCTCGGCGAGCTCGACTGACGCGCCGCGGTCGCGCCTCAGTCGCGGTGGTACGGGTGCCCGGCCAGCAGGGTGAGGCCGCGGTACAGCTGCTCGAGCACCAGCAGGCGCACGAGGCGGTGGGGCAGGGTCATGCGCGAGAGGGCGAGCAGGTGGTCGGCGCCGGCGCGGTCGGCGTCGCTGAAGCCGTCGGCGTCGCCGATCGAGAGGCGCACGCGGGCCCCGCGGTCACGCCAGTCGGCCAGGCGATCGGCGAACCCGCGGGTGGTCGGCTGCTCGCCGCGCTCGTCGAGCAGGACCTGCACGAGCGGGCCGTCGCCGCGGGTCCAGTGGGCCCGCAGGGCGGCGAGGTCGCGGCACTCGGTCAGCTCGAGCGCGGCGTAGGGGCGGATCCTGCGGGCGTAGTCGTCGCACAGGGCCTGCAGCCCGGCGTCGCGCAGCTTGCCCGCGGCGAGCACCGCGAGGCGCATCACTTGCGACCGCGCGGCGGCGGGGCCGGGGCCTCGTCGGCGTCTTCGGTCGGCGCGTCGTCTTCGGCGTCGTCGCCGAGCTCGTCGTCGTAGTCGCCGTCGACGTCGTCGATGTCGTCCGCGGCGTCGTCGTCCGCGGCGTCGATGTCCGCGGCGTCGGCGTCGTCGTCGACGTAATCGTCGTCGTCGGCGGCCGCGAGCTCGCCGGCGTCACCGGCGGGGGCCTCGTCGTCCTCGCCGAGCTCGCCCTCGAAGGCGCCGAAGCTGCCGCCGCGGAACGCGGGCATCGGGTCGGGCGGCAGCAGGCCCTCGAGGCCGCTCACGTCCATGACGTCGGCGGGCAGGCCGAGCTCGACCCGCGGGGCGTCGTTCCACATGCTCTCGAGGTCGTAGTGGCGGCGCACCGGGTGGTAGAACACGTGCACGAGGAAGTCGTCGAAGTCGAGCAGGTCCCACAGGTGCTCGTCGAGGCCGTCGCTGCCGATCGGCGTGAGGCCCTCGGCCTTCAGCCCGGCGAGGATCGCCTCGGTGATGCCGCCGACGTGGCGGTCCGAGCGGCCGGACACGATCAGCGCGTAGTCGGTGTAGCCGGCGACCTCCGTCAATTGGAGCACGACGGGACCCTGAGCCTTGGCGTTGACCGCGAGCTCGAGGGCGCGTTGCAATTGCGCGGGCAGGGCCGCGCGGGTGAGGGAGGGCCGGGTCACGGGCGGACTTCTAGCGCAGCCGGCGGAGGCACGAAAGAGGCCCGGGCGGGCGGACGGTGAGAAATCCCGGCGGGGCGCCCGGCGCCGGGGTCAGCCGCCGGCGAGGCCGCCGAGGAGCTCCTGGCGCTCGACCTCGTAGCGCACGCGCTCCGGCACGGGCCGGGCGCTGTCCGGCGCGGTGACCGCATCCTCGGCGGTGGCCGGGCGGACCTCGGCGGTGAGCTGCGTCTCACCGCGCTGCACCCGGTCCTTCACGTCGCGCAGGCTGTACCCGACGCGGACGTCGGCCGCCTGCCACAGGCCGGTGGCGCGGTCGAGGGTGATCGTGCCGGACACCGCGGTGATCTCCGTGCGCTGGCGCCACTCGCGGCCGACGCCGGCGGCGACGCGGGCCGGGTCGGCGGCCTCGGCCTTGCTCAGGGTGACGGTGACGACCGCGTCCGCAGGCTCGACGGCGACGGCGAGCGCGGGCGCGGCGAGCTCGACGACGTCGTGCACGCAGTGCTGGGCCTCGTCGAGCCACTGCTGGTGGAGCTCCGCGTCGAGCGGGCGGACCTGCCAGCCGCGGTGGGCCAGGCGGGTGTAGGCCTGCTCGTCGAGCACGACGAGCTCCTGCTCCTCGCCGGCGCCGACCGACTGCTTGATGTGCATGCGCACCGGCTCGCCGGCGGCCGAGGCCCACACCAGCGTGAGCTCGTCGGCGACGTGGCGCTCCTCCTCGATCAGCTCGCCGACGACCGCGCGCGGCTTGGCCTCGGGCACGAGGTCGAACTTGGCGGTGTAGTGCAGGCGATGCGGGCCGCGCAGGGCCCGGGCCTCGGCGTGCGGCCGGGCGAGCGCGGCCAGCAGGGTGGCCGGGGAGGGCGCGGCCAGCAGGGCGTCGACGCGGTCGCGGGCGGCGGCGGCGCGGGCGGCCTCGGCGGCGGCCGTGGACGGCTGGGCGGCGGCGCGGGGCTGCGGGGTCGCGGCCGGTTCGTCGGCGCCGCCGCAGGCGGTCAGGACGGCGAGCACGAGCGCGGCGAGGGTCGGGCGGGGCACGGGGCGGGAGCCTAACACAGGTGCGTGCTACGCTCCCGCGCCGATGCCCGAGGTTCTGCCCGTCGAGGTCGACCCGCGTCTCTTGCTGCTGCTGATGACCCCGGCGGCCCCGCTGCTGGCGTTCCTCTGGGGGCTGCTGTGGGGGAGCTTCGCCAACGTCGTGATCTACCGGGTGCCGCGCGACCTCAGCGTGGTCCGTCCGCCCTCGCACTGCCCGGGCTGCGACCGGCCGATCGCGTGGTACGACAACATCCCGGTGCTCTCGTACCTGCTGGTGCGCGGGCGCTGCCGCGGCTGCGGCATGAAGATCCCGCTGCGCTACCTGGTGGTCGAGCTGCTCGCGGGGGTCATGAGCTTCGCCCTGTTCATGCAGCACGTGGCCCGCCCGCTGATGGCCGGCGGGGCCCCGGGGCTGGCGGCCTGGCTGCTGTGGTTCGTGTTCGGGCTGACCCTCCTGATCGTCACGTACACCGACCTCGACCTGTGGGTGATCCCCAACGAGGTCGTGCTGCCGGTCGCGGCGCTCGGGCTGCTCGTCGCGGCGATCGACGGCGCGGTGCTCGGAGTGCCGCCGCTCGAGGCGGCGGTCGCCGGCGCGGTCGGCTACCTGCTGATCGCGGGGCTGCGCTGGATCTACCTCCGCTTCCGCGCCATCGAGGCGCTCGGGCTCGGCGACGGCGCGCTGCTGCTGCTGGTCGGGGTGTTCTGCGGGGCCAAGGGGCTGGTCTGGACGATCTCCGCGGGCGCGATCCAGGCGCTGCTCGTCGCGGTGCCGATGCTGCTGCTCGGCAAGCGGCTGGCGAGCACCGACCTGCAGGACGTGCACGGCGACGACCCGCAGATCGGCGCCGACGGTGAGGGTGTCATGGGCGCCCGCGTGCCCTTCGGGCCGTTCCTCGCGCTCGCGGCGTTCGAGTATGTGCTCATTCCGGAGCACATCCAGGGGCTCATCGACCTGATCGCCGGGTAGGGCGGCGACGTGGTACATAGCCCGCGCCGCCATGGATGACATCCCGCTGCTCAGCGACCTCTACCGGTCGATCTACCTCGGCCTGCCGCGCGCGCTGCGGCCGTACCTCGACCCCGCGCTGTGGCTGGTGTTCGCGGCCACGGTGGCGCTGATCGCCCGGGTCACGCTGTTCCGCGGGCTGCGCAAGCTGGCGGCCCGCAACCAGTTCCACCACGACGACATCGTCGTCGACGTGCTGGCCCGGCGGGTCATCGGCTGGGCGGTGCTGGCCACGCTGCTGCAGCAGATCGGCGAGCTGCCGTGGAAGACGCGCTCGATCACCTGGGCCGAGCACATCGTCGCCGCCGTCCTCATCCTGTCGGTGACCGCGGCGCTGATCCAGATGATGACGCGCATCGTCGACGCCTACTCGCGCGGGGCCGCGGCGGGCTTCGGCGGGACCACGCTGATCCGCTACATCTCGACGACGTTCCTGATCTTCATCGGCGTGGTGTCGGTGCTGGCCTTGTTCGGCATCTCGATCGTGCCGGCCATCACGGCGCTCGGCGTCGGCGGCCTGGCGGTCGCGCTGGCCTTCCAGGACACGCTGGCCAACGTGTTCTCGGGCGTCAACATGACGCTCGCGCGCCAGATCCGGGTCGGCGACTACATCGAGATGCAGGGCGGGATCGAGGGGTCGGTCGTCGACATCGGCTGGCGCGCGGTCACCATGCGCTCGCCCGCGGGCATGCAGATCCACATCCCCAACAAGAAGCTCGCCGAGTCGGTGATGACGAACTACACCCGACCGAGCACCCGCATGACGGTCGAGCTGGCGTTCACGGCGCCGCACGACGTCGACCCGGGCCGCGTCGAGGACGTGGTGGTCGACGAGCTGAAGAAGGCCACGGAAGATGTCGTGGGCATGGCCTCCGACGAGCCTCCACTCGTCCGATTCCGGACCTTCGGCGAGTCTTCGCTCGACTACCGGGCCTACGTGCCGGTGCTCAATTCCGAGGATCGATCGCGGATCCGCCACGAGCTGATGAAGCGTCTGCACCGCCGTCTGACGGCCGAGGGCATCGGCATCCCGGGCCCGCGGCGCGAGGTCCACATGGTCGGGCCGACGCCCGGCTGAGCGCCGAGATTTTTTGGCTTGTGATCGGGCGGGCGGCGGGTACACCCTGGCTGCATGTACACCCATGCGCCGACGATCCTTGCCTGTGCGAGCATCGGCCTGTTCGCCGCGACGGCCGCGGCCGGGCCCGCGCTGGTCAGCCGGCCCCACGGCAACGCCATGGGCGACGGGCTCGGCGAGCGCGGCGAGCTCACGATCCTGCCCGGGCCGGGCCTCGGCAAGCAGTCGTGCGCGGCCGGGGCGACGACCTTCGGCATCGACGTCTCGTACTACCAGGGCGACATCGACTGGGGCGCGGTCGCGGCCTCGGGCGTGAAGTTCGCGTGGACGCGGGTGTCGCACAGCACCCAGTTCCAGGACCCGAAGTTCCAGCAGAACCTCGCCGGCGCGCGCGCGGCGGGCATCCACACCGGCGTGTACCAGTACTTCGAACCCGGCGAGGACCCGGTCGCGCAGGCCCAGCTGCTCATCGACCTCACGGGCGAGCTGCAGCCCGGCGACATGCCGCCGATGATCGACGTCGAGAGCCCCGACCCGGTCGCGCCGGCCGCCTACGCGGACGCGATCGCGGCGTGGATCGGCCACATCGAGGCGGCCTACGGGGTCCAGCCGTTCATCTACACCGGCTACTACTACTGGAACGACAACGTCGGCAGCGACCAGTTCGCCGGGTATCCCCTGTGGATCGCCAACTACAACCCGGGCTGCCCGCTCATCCCCGACTACTGGCCGGCCTGGGTGGCCCACCAGTTCTGCGCGTGCGGCAGCATCCCGGGGATCGCCGGCGACGTCGACAGCAACAACTTCAACGGCGACGAGGCCGTGCTCGACGGCTACGCGGTCGGCGGGGCGGTGTGCGGCGACGGCAAGTGCGTGTTCAGCGAGGACGCGTACAACTGCGCGGCCGACTGCCCGCCGTGCGGCACCATCCCGCCCGAGGGCGGCACCGTCGACGACGGCCAGGCCTGCTACGAGCTCGGCGGTCCGCTCGAGTACTGGCGCCACGAGGCGGCCGGGCAGGGCGGTTCGCTGTACTGGACGGCGGTCACCGAGTACGCCGACCCCTCGAACTACGCGGTGTGGCGCCTGTACTTCGCCGAGGCCGGGCTCTACGAGCTGTCGGTGTGGATCGAGCAGCCGTTCGGCGAGACGGCGCAGTCGAGCTACGTCGTGCGCCACGCCGGCGGCGAGACGGTGGTGCCGCTCAGCCAGGCCGCGCAGGCGACCGGCTGGGCCAGCCTCGGCGAGTTCACGTTCGACGCGGCGTCCGACCACTCGGTGCGCGTCAACGACAACACCGGCGAGCTGCAGGCGCTCGAGCTGGCGCTGGTGGCCGACGCGCTGCGCGTGACCCGGGTCGACGGCGGCGAGGCGAGCAGCGGCGGCGAGGCGACGAGCCTCGACCCGGACACCGGCGGCGAGACCGGAGTCGGCTCGACCGGCGGGCTCGGCGGCACGACCGGCGGGCCCGGCGGGGCGACGCTGCCCGCGGGTCCGACGTCGTCGGAGACCGGCGCCGACACCGGCGGCGGGCACGCCCTGCCCGACGGCTACGGCGAGGACGGCGGCTGCGGCTGCCGCTCGACCGGGCCGTCGTCGCTGCTGCTCGGCCTAGTGGCGCTGCTGCCGCGCCGACGCCGACGCGGCTGACGCTCCACCGGGCGGTCGAGTCGGGCGCGCGGGCCGCTACTACTGCCTGGCGTCGGTCTCGAACAGGCGCTCGAGCTCCTCGTTCCACTTGCGGGCCGCGGCGATCATCGCCTTCTCGTCGTCGCGCATGGCGTACTGCTCGGCGAGGATGCGTTCGTCCCACTCGCGGAAGGTCTCGACGAGCTCGCGGGCGCTCGGGTGGTCGAGCTCCTCGAGCGTGCGGCGGGCCAGATCGAGGCTCGAGCCGAACGTCTCGCGCATGACCCAGGCCGCGCCGGCGGCCCGCAGCGCGTGGACGTGCTGGCGGTTGCGGGCGCGGGCGAGGATCCGCAGCTGCGGGAAGTGGTGGCGGGCGGTGCGGACGATCTGCAGGGCGGCCTCGGGGTCGTCGACCGCGACCACCAGCAGGCGGGCGTTGGCGGCGCGGGCGGCGTGCAGCAGATCGACGCGGGCGGCGTCGCCGTAGAACACCTTCGAGCCGAACTTGCGCAGGAAGTCGATGTGGGCCGGGTCGATCTCGAGGACCGTGAACGGGATGCGGGTCATCCGCAGCGTGCGCGTGACGATCTGCCCGACCCGGCCGGCGCCGGCGATCAGCACCGGGTTCTCCTCGTCGATCGCGTCGAACGGGCGCTCGTCCTGGCTCCGCTCGCGGGTCAGGCGGTCGACGAGGAGGAACAGCAGCGGCGTGGTGACCATCGACAGGGTCACGACGATGACGAGCATGCCGGCGACGTCGCGGCCGAACACCCCGGCGGCCACGGCCACGCTGCCGACCACGAACGCGAACTCGCCGCCCTGCGAGAGCGCGAGCCCGAGGGTGAGCGCGCCGCGCGGCGGCAGGCGGAACACCAGGCGGCCGAGGCCGTAGAGCACGGCCGCCTTGATCGCGACCATGCCGACCACCAGCGCGACCACGGCGAGCGGCCGGGCGGCGACGATGCCGAGGTCGGCCGACATGCCGACGGCCACGAAGAACAGGCCGAGCAGCAGGCCTTTGAACGGGTCGATGTCGGCCTCGAGCTCGTGGCGGTAGGGCGAGTCGGCCAGCAGCACGCCGGCGAGGAACGCTCCGAGGGCCGCCGACAGGCCGACGTGCTCGACCAGCCCGGCCGTGCTGAGCACGATCAGCAGCGCGAGCGAGGCCGACAGCTCGCGCACGTGCGAGGCCATGACCAGGCGGAACAGCGGGGCCAGCACGAAGCGGCCGGCGAGCACCAGGCCGGCGATCGTGCCGATCGCGATCAGCACCGGCGCCCACGAGCTCGCGCCCTGCGGGTCGGCCGAGGCGGCCGCGCCGAGCAGCGGGAGCACCGCGAGCAGCGGCGACGCGGCGATGTCCTGGAACAGCAGGATGCCGAACGCGGCCTGGCCGTGGGGCGCGGCCAGCTCGCGGCGCTCGGCCAGGATCTGCAGGCCGAACGCGGTCGACGACAGCGCCAGGGCCACGCCGACCACCCCGGCCGCGGCCGGCGGGAGCCCGCACAGCCAGCCGATCGGCCAGAACACCAGGGCGGTCAGGCCGACCTGCAGGCCGCCGTACTGGAACACCTGGGCCCGCAGCTTCCACAGGCGCGCGGGCTGCAGCTCGAGGCCGACGAGGAACATCAGGAACACCACGCCGAGCTCGGCGAAGTGCAGGGTGTCCTCGACCTCGTGGATGAGGCCGAAGCCCGAGGGGCCGAGGCTCACGCCGGCCGCGAGGTAGCCGAGCACCGCGCCGAGGCCGGCGCGTTTAAAAATGGGGACGACGACGACGGCCGCGGTCAGGAACAGGACGGCGTCGCGCAGTTCCATCGTGTCAGGCGACGATCGGGAGGTGGGCGCGGACCTGCGGCTTCTGCGGCTGGCGGCTGGCCGGGGCCGGCGCGAGCTCGGGGCGCGGGGCGCCGCACGAGTGGCCCTTCAGGCCGAGCTGCGCGAGCATGTCGAGGTCGTCCTGCACGCTGCGGTTGGGCGTGGTCAGGTAGTCGCCGATCATCATGCCGGACGCGCCGGCGGTGAAGATGAAGGGCTGGAGCTGGCCGAGGTGGTGGCGGCCGGCGGCCACGAAGATGTTCTGGCGCGGCAGGGCCAGGCGCAGGCAGGCGAGCACGCGCAGCATGTCGAGCGGCTGCATCGGCTCGACCTTCTGCAGGCGGGTGCCGTCGATGCTGACGAGGAAGTTGACCGGGACCTCGTCGACGTCGAGCGCGCGCAGGTCCATGGCCAGCTCGGCGCGGTGCGCGGGCGACTCGCCCATGCCGAAGATCCCGCCGACGCAGGTGCGCAGGCCGAGCTCCTTGGCGTGGCGGATGGTCGCGACGCGCTCGTCGTAGCTGTGGGTGCTGACGATCTGGCCGAAGTAGCCGCGCCCGGTCTCGAGGTTGTGGTTGAACTCGGTCATGCCGGCGTCGCGCAGGCGCTGGAGGCCGGCCTTGCTGACGAGGCCGAGCGAGGCGTGGGCCTCGGTGAAGCCGGCGGCGCGCACGGCCTTGATGCCGTCGACCATGTGCTGCAGCGCCCGCGAGTCGTCCTCGTAGCCGCGGGTCGCGGTCACCAGCCCGAGCGCGGTCGCCCCCTGGGCGGCGGCGGCCTTGCTGGCGGCGACCATGTCGGCGTGGTCGAGGAACTTCTCGGGCGTCACGCCGGTGGTGAAGTGCTTCGACTGCGAGCAGAACCCGCAGTCCTCGGGGCAGCCGCCCTGCTTGGCGTTGACGATCGAGCACAGGTGGACGGTGTCGCCGAAGCGCGCCCGTCGCACGCGGTCGGCGGCGCCGATCAGCTCCCAGGCATCGACGGCGCCGGCGAAGTAGGCGGTAAGCGTGGCGGCGTCGAGCGCGGCGAGCTCACCGGCGAGGATGCGGTCGGCGACGAGACCCGGCGGGGACAGCGGCGTGGTCATGGCGGCGGTATATACCGCAACGCCGGGCGCCTCCGGGCGTGCAGGCGCGTGCGCGGCCGCGGGCGGCGAACGGCCGTTCACGGCCTGAATTGCCGGCCGCGGCCGTGGCGCGGGGGCCGGGAATCCTGTAGCCTGCCGGCGCCCTGACCAGGGGGGCAGCCGATGACCGATCCCGCATCCGCCGAAGAGTTGGAGAAGCTGAAGTCGGAGTTCGCCGACCAGCAAAAGGACGACCTGCTGCGCGACTACCGGGCGATGCTGCGGATCCGTCGCTTCGAGGAGGCGGCCGCGCGCGCCTACACGAAGGGCAAGATCAGCGGGTTTTTACACCTGTACATCGGCCAGGAGGCGATCGCGGTCGGCACCAAGCAGGCGATCCAGCCGCAGGACCGCGTCGTCTCGGCCTACCGCACCCACGGCTTCGCGATCTCGCTGGGCAGCGACCTCAAGGCCTGCGCCGCCGAGCTCATGGGCAAGGCGGCCGGGCTGGTCGGCGGGATCGGCGGGTCGATGCACTTCTTCGACCGCAAGAATCAACTCTGGGGTGGTTACGCGATCGTCGGCAACCACATCCCGGTCGCCGCGGGCCACGCGTTCGCCTCGAAGTACACCGGCGACGGCGCGGTCACCCTGGTGTTCATGGGCGACGGCGCGGTCGGCATCGGCCCGGTCCACGAGGGCATGACGCTCGCGGGCATCTGGAAGCTGCCGATCGTGTTCGTGGTCGAGAACAACCAGTACTCGATGGGCACGCCGCTCAGCCGCACGCTGCCGGTCGAGGACATCACCCTGCGCGCGCCCGGCTACGGCATGAAGAGCGACCGCTTCCACGTGCGCTCGGTCCACGAGACCCGCCAGCGGCTCGGGGCGGCGATCCAGCGGGCCCGCGAGACGAGCGAGCCGTCGCTGGTCGAGCTCATCACCTACCGCTTCCGCGGCCACTCGATGAGCGACCCGGCCAAGTACCGCAACAAGGACGAGGTCGACCGCTGGCGCCTGCAGGACCCGCTCGAGCGCACGCTCGTCATGCTCGAGAAGGTCCACGGCCTCGACGAGGCCGCGCTCGAGGCGCTCGACGCCGAGATCGTCGCCGAGGTCGACGCGGCCTACGAGTTCGCCGACAAGGCGCCGCAGCCGCCGCCCGAGGCCCGCTTCCAGAACATCATGGTGGGGGAGTAACCATGGCCATCCTTCAGATCCGCCAAGCCATCCGCGACGCCATGAAGGAGGAGATGCTCCGCGACGAGCGGGTGTTCCTCATGGGCGAGGAGGTCGGGTACTACAACGGCGCGTACAAGGCCAGCGAGGGCCTGCTCGAGCAGTTCGGGCCGAGGCGCGTGGTCGACACGCCGATCGTCGAGACCGGGTTCGCCGGCGTCGGCATCGGCGCGGCGATGTGCGGGCTGCGCCCGATCATCGAGTTCATGACCTTCAACTTCTCCGCGGTCGCGTTCGACCAGATCATCAACAACGCGGCGAAGATCAGGCACATGACCCACGGACAGTTCGGCGTGCCGATCGTGTTCCGCGGGCCCAACGCCGCCGCGCACATGCTCGGCTCGACCCACAGCCAGGCGTTCGAGCCGTTCTACGCGCACATCCCGGGCCTGAAGGTCGTCGCGGTGGCCACGCCGTACGACGCCAAGGGCCTGCTGAAGAGCGCGATCCGGGACGACAACCCGGTCGTGTTCCTCGAGAGCGAGCTGATGTACGCCGTCAAGGGCGAGGTGCCCGACGAGGAGTACCTCATCCCGATCGGCAAGGCCGACATCAAGCGGCCCGGCAAGGACGTCACGGTGATCACGTGGGGCCAGGCGGTCCCGATCTCGCTGAAGGCGGCCGAGCTCGCCGAGAAAGAGGGCATCGACGTCGAGGTCATCGACCTGCGCACGCTGCGGCCGCTCGACACCGAGGCGATCCTCGCCTCGGTCCGCAAGACCAACCGGGCGGTGGTGCTGTTCCACGGCTGGCCGTACGGCGGCGTGGGCTGCGAGATCATCGCCCGGATCCAGGAGCTGGCGTTCGACGACCTCGACGCCCCGGTGCTGCGCGAGTGCTACGAGGACGTGCCGTTCCCCTACGCCGAGAACCTCGAGAACTTGTGCCTGCCGACCCCCGAAAAGGGCCTCGCGGCGATCAAGAAGGTGCTCTACAAGAAGTAGCGCGCGCCCCCGCAGCGCACAGCAAGGACAAGGAGAACACGTCATGGCAACGGTGGTCGAACTCCCGCGGCTCAGCGACACGATGGAAGAGGGCGTGATCGCCAAGTGGCGCGTCCAGGTCGGCGACAAGGTCAAGCGCGGCCAGGTCATCGCCGACATCGAGACCGACAAGGCGACGATGGAGTTCGAGTCGTTCGACAGCGGCGTCGTGCTCAAGCTGATCGCCGCCGAGGGCGACACGCTGCCGCTCGGCGCGCCGATCGCGGTGCTCGGCGCGCCCGGCGAGAACCCCGACGCGGCGGGCCCGAAGGCGGGCGACGCGGCCAGGGGCGACGCGGAGGGCAAAGAGGCCGCCGACGCCGCCGAGGCCAAGGGCGTGGGCCCGGGCGGCGACAAGCCGAAGGCCGCGCAGGCGGACGGCGACCAGCCGAAGGCCGACAAGGCCGAGGCGAAGCCGGCGGTGAAGGCCGACAAGGCCGAGGGCAAGCCGGCCGCGGACGACGAGGGCGCCGCGAAGGCCGGCGACGAGAAGGCCGGCGGCGAGAAGGCCGCGAAGGCCGCGGCCGCGCCCAAGGCCCCGCCGC
Organism: Myxococcales bacterium; assembly: GCA_016793465.1. The sequence goes on along the minus strand of JAEUJW010000008.1, from coordinate 85,367 downwards.
GCGACGCGGGGCGGGTGCCGGCGTCGCCGCTGGCGCGCAAGCTGGCCCGCGAGCACGACCTCGACCTCGGCGAGATCGAGGGCTCGGGGCCGCACGGGCGCGTGGTCAAGTCGGACGTCGATCAGGCGATCGCGGCCGCGTCGGCGCCGAAGCCGGCGGCCGCGGGCGGCGCGGCGACCCGCGAGGCCGACGCCGACGGGCGGCCGTACGTGACCCGCGCGTCGCGCACGATCAAGCTGTCGCAGATGCGAAAGACGATCGCCAAGCGCATGGGCCAGAGCAAGCGCGAGGCCCCGCACATCTACCTGACGGTGGCGATCGGCATGGACCGGGCGATGGCCGTGCGGGCCGAGCTCAACCTCGCCGTCGAGCGGACCAAGATCAGCGTCAACGACGTGATCGTGCTGGCGACCGCGAAGGCGCTGCGCCTGCACCCGCGCGTCAACTCGTCGTACAGCGAGGCGGGGATCGTCGAGCACGGCGACATCCACGTCGGCGTGGCGGTCGCGCTCGACGACGGGCTGGTGGTCACGCCGATCCGCTTCGCCGACCAGAAGACGCTGTCGGCGATCTCGATCGAGACCCGCGACCTCGCGACCCGCGCCAAGGCCAAGAGCCTGCACCCCGAGGAGATGACGGGCAGCACGTTCACCATCTCCAACCTCGGCGGCATGGGCATCGAGAGCTTCTCGGCGGTCGTGAACCCCGGCGAGACGGCCATCCTCGCGGTCGGCGCGACCCAGGACGAGGCCGTCGTCGAGAACGGGCAGATCGTCGCCCGCAAGCGCATGCGCGTGACCCTGTGCTCGGACCACCGCGCGTTCGACGGGGCCGACAGCGCCCGCTTCCTGGCCACCCTGAAGCGGCTGCTCGAGAACCCGCTCGCGCTGTTCGCCTGAGCCGCGCAAGACCGGCGGTCCGCGGGGCGCCCGGGAGGGCGTATGCTCGCGGACATGGCCGACAAGCGAGACGTCGAGAAGACCGATGCCCAGTGGCGGGCCGAGCTGACGCCGGAGCAGTACCGCGTGCTGCGCCAGGCCGGCACCGAGCGCGCGTTCACCGGGGTGTACTGGGATCACAAGGCGCCCGGGCAGTACACCTGCGCGGGCTGCGGGGCCGTGCTGTTCGACGCGGACACCAAGTTCGACTCGGGCTGCGGCTGGCCGAGCTTCTACCAGGCGCTCGACCGCGAGGCGATCGAGGAGCGCCTCGACACCAGCCACGGGATGCGCCGCATCGAGGTGCTGTGCAAGCGCTGCGGCGGGCACCTCGGCCACGTGTTCGAGGACGGGCCGCGCCCGACCGGGCTGCGCTACTGCATCAACTCGGTGAGCCTCGGCTTCGTGCCCGGCGGGCCGCCGAAGTGAGGCCGCGGGGTTCGCCGCGGTAACTCGTTGAAACCACGCGGGCGCCGCGGCGCCCGCGGCTTGCAACCGCGGCGCGTTGATGTCCGAGTCCGCGGAGCACGCCGCGCAGCTCGACCGCTGGCTCACGCGCCTCGTCACCAGCGCGAGCGTGAAGCAGATCTTCGCGGCCTGAGCGCGGCCCTACGGGGTGAACGAGAAGCGCAGCGACAGGCCGCTCGCGCTCGGGGCGAAGCGGTGGCGCTTGAATAACTCGGCGATGCAGCGGGCGGCCGGGCTGGCGGCCAGGGTGGCGGTCGAGCGGGCCTCGCCGCTCGGTAGGATCGTGACGGTGACCGGGAACTGCTGGCCCTTGATCAGGTTGGTGTGGGTCTTCAGGCAGGCGCGGGCGCGGGGCACGATGAGGCGGTCGATCTGCTGGCGCGCGGCGGCCTCGGTCAGGCGCGTCGGGCGGGTCGCCAGCGGCACGGGCTCGATGCTGCTGATGAGCTCGGGCGCGCCGGGCGTCGGCGCGGGCTTCAGCAGCGCGGCCGGCGGCGCGGGCTCGCGGCGGGCGGCCAGCGGCGGCAGCTCGGGGGCGTCGACCCGGGGCGGCTCGCCCGGGCGCGCGAGCCACAGCGCGAGGGGCAGCAGCACCAGGGCCGCGAGCGCGGCGGCGGCGAGGCGACGGTGGCGGCGCACGCGGGCGGGCAGGCGCTCGCCGAGGGCGGCGAGGCGGGCGCGCAGGCCGGGGCCGATCGGGCTGGCGCGCACGACCGGGTGGGCCGCGGTGTGGCGGGTGACCGCGAGGTACACGCTGGTCGGGATCCGGCCGGCCTCGGCGGCCTGCTTCATGGCCCCGGGGTCGAGGGTCGCGGTGATCGCCGCGGACACCTCGGCCATGGTCTGGAAGCGGAGGTCGGGGTCCTTGGCGAGGCAGCGCAGCACGATCGCGTCGACCTCGGGCGACACGCGGTCGGGGATCAGCTCGTGCAGCGGGGTCGGCGGGGTCTGGAGGTGGCCGAGCAGCAGGCCCGACAGCGTCTCGCTGACGAACGGCTTCTTGCCGAGCAGCAGCTCGTAGGTCAGCACGCCGAGCGCGTAGATGTCGACGCGGGCGTCGGCGGTCTTGCCCGACAGGCTCTCGGGGGCGACGTAGGCGGCGGTGCCGTAGATCGAGCCGGTCTGGGTGCGGTTGCGGCCGCCGTCGAGCTTGCCGCCGAGGTCCTTGGCGATGCCGAAGTCGAGCAGCTTGATGAAGTCCTCGGCGCCGGCGAAGCGGATGCGAAAGCAGTTCTCGGGCTTCACGTCGCGGTGGATGATCTCGTGGGCATGGGCCGCGCCGAGCGCGTCGCACACCTGCACGAGCATGGGCCCGAGGCGCTGCCACGGGAGCGGGCCGTCGCGCTCGAGCAGGGTCCCGAGGTCCTCGCCCTCGAGCAGCTCCATGGCCATGTAGACCTGGCCCTCGGGCGTGAAGCCGACGTCGATGATGTCGACGATGTTGGCGTGGCGGATCAGCGAGGCGGCCCGCGCCTCGGCGAGGAAGCGGCGCACCACGTCGGGCTGCAGGGCCTGGTCGGGGTGGAGGATCTTGAGCGCGAGCTGCCGGCCCACGGCCACGTGCTCGGCGAGGTACACGCTGGCCATGCCGCCGTCGTTGAGGTGAGACAGCACGCGGTAGCGCTCGGCGATGATGGTGCCCACCGGATCCGCGTAGTGCAGCTTGAACGGGATCTCCGGGCCCGCTCTGGCGTCCGTGGGTCTCATGCCGGCCCGCGATCGTAGCGAGGCCCGCGAGGGCCCGCCTGGCTAAAAGCGGAGCCCGAGGCCGCGAGTCGTCAGGGCGAGTTCGGCCCGGCGCGCCGACGCGGACCGGCCGCCCGCGTCACGCGGGCGCACGCGGGCCCGGATGAGCAGGGCCGCGCCGGTCACCGCGGCGACGCCCGCGAGCACGCCGCCGACGACGGCGAGGCGGTTGGCGGCGCGGCCGCGCTGGTAGAAGCCGTCGGCCAGCAGGGCGTCGACGTCGGGGGCGGGATCGGCCATGTGCGCGTCCTGGCCGCGCTTCTCGGCGGCCGCGCCGAGGCCGAGGCCGAGGCTCATGAGCACGAGCGATCCGCCGGCCACGCCGAGCAGCGTGTAGCCGCCGATCACCCGCGGGTCGCGGCGCGGCGGCGGAGCGGCGGCGGGGCTCGGGCTCGGGCTCGGCGCGGCGGCGGCGGGGGCGGGCTGGTCGCGCGGACAGGTCGCGGCCGGCTCGCCCGGGCCGTCGAGCTGCAGCAGCTGGACCTCGATCTCGCCGTGGAGGCGCCCGGCCTGGCGCGGGCCGTCGAGCTCGCCGGCGGAGGCGCCGTAGACCTTGCGGGTGTCGAGCAGGTAGGCGCGCAGGAGGTCGCGCGCCAGGCACAGCTGGCCGCGCTCCTGGCCGCGGGCGTGGGCCTCGCGGCGGGCGTTGACGCTGTCGATGAGGGCGAGCGCGCGGCTCTCGTGGGTGGCCAGGCTCTCGGGCAGCAGGGCCACGGCCTCGGCGTAGCGGTCGGCGGCGGCGGCGTGGTCGCCGGCCTGGATGGCCTGGTTGGCGGCGCTGTAGATCGCCTCCAGGCGGGCGCGGGGGTCCGGGTCGGTCGCGGGCGCGGGCTCCTGGGCGCGGGCGGTGCGTACGGGCGACGCGAGGGTCAGCGCGAGCGTCAGCAGGCCGCACACCGGCGGGCAATAGCGAGCCACGAGGCGCATCGACCCGCCGAGGATCTCCGATGCGTCGTCCCGGTGCAAGCCGGCCGCGGTGGTTGGTACGATGGCGTGATGATGGCGCGGACCTGCGGGCGTGCGGCCGCCGCGGCGCTCGGCCTCGGGCTGTGCGCCGGGGGCCTGCAGGGCTGCTTCCACGGCGACTTCTTGGCGTACACGCCGTGCGCGACGTCGGAGAGCTGCGACGAGGTCGGGCTGCCGGCGTGCGTGCGCCTGCCGGACAGCGAGCTGCGCGGGTTCTGCAGCCCGACCTGCGAGGTCGACGACACCTGTCCCATGGGACAGGACGCCGAGGCGACGCCGACCTGCGCGGCGATCGGCGAGGCGAGGGTGTGCGTGCTGGCCTGCGACGGCGAAGGGGCGGCGTGCCCCGCGGGCTACGCGTGCGCCGCGGTGGCGACTGTCGACGCGGCGGGGCCGCCCGCGGTGTGCTTCCCCGAGGCGGCGCCATGACGCGGCGCGCCACGGCGAGGGCGCTCGCTCGCGACGGCGAGGGGACGCGACGCCGGGTGACGCCCGTCGGCGCGGCGCTGGCGTGGGGCGCGGCCGCGGCGCTGTGGTCGCTCGCCGGGGCGGCGCAGGCCGGGCCGAGCGTCGAGCAGGTGACGGCGACGCCGCGCACGGCGGGCGACCTGTTCGGGTTCGCGGTGGCGATCGGCGGCGAGCGGGCGGTGGTCTCGGCGCCGGGGCGGCAGGTCGGGGTGTACACCTCGGCGGGCGTGGTGTTCCCGCTGACGCGCGGGCCGGACGGGTGGACCGTCGAGGCCCCGCTCGACGAGCTGGACACCGCCGCCTACGGGCGGGCGCTCGGGCTGTGCGCGGCGCTCGGCGACGAGGTGCTGGCGCTGTGCGCCCCGGGTTACACGACCAGCGGGGCGGTGCTGCTGTTCCACCTGGTCGACGGCGCGTGGGTGCGCGACACGGCGATCTACGACGTGCCGGCGACGGCGAGCGACCGGCTCGGCGTGTCGGTGGCGGCCTCGGGCACGACGGTGGTGATGGGCTCGACGATCGCCACCATCCCGGTGATGGACATGCAGCCGGGGCGGGCCCGCGTGTTCGCCTTCGATCAGACGTGGAGCGAGCAGGACCCGCTGCTGCCGACCGACAGCGAGGGCGGCGACCGCTTCGGCTACGCGGCGGCGATCGACGGCGACGTCGCGGTGGTCGGGGCGCCGGGCAAGGAGATGTCGCGCGGGGCGGCCTACGTGTTCGTGCGCGCGGCGGGGCTGTGGACCCAGACGGCCAAGCTCGTCGCGGGCGATCGTCAGCCGTCGGATCTGTTCGGGGCGTCGGTGGCGATCGCCGGCGACGTGATCGTGGTCGGGGCCTACGGCCGCGACGAGGGGGCCGGGGCCGCCTACGTGTTCGAGAAGCCCGGCGAGGCGTGGACGCAGACCCAGAGGCTGACGGCCGCGGCGCCGACCGCGGGCGAGCTGTTCGGCGAGGCGGTGGCGGTGACGCCGGGCTACGCGCTGATCTCGGGCTACGGCTACGAGCGCGTCGAGCCCTACGGGCCGCGCGGCGGGGCCTACCTGTACGGGCGGCTCGCGGGCGGCTACGGGCTGCTGACGACGCTGCGGGGCGACGCCACGGTGCCGGGCGACTACGTCGGCTACGCGGCGGCGCTGGCCGGCTCGACCGCGCTGCTGGGGGCGCCGTACGACGACGCGCCGACCGTGCCGACGTTCCAGATGGGGATGGCGCTCGGGGCGGCCTACCTGTTCGAGCCGGCCCAGGAGGCGGGCGAGGCGTGCGTGCTGCCGGCGGACTGCGTGGCCGGGGCGAGCTGCTGCGAGGGCGTGTGCGTGGCCGGGGGCTGCGAGGCGGCGACGAGCACCGGCGAGGCCGACACGGGCTCGGGTACGGGCGAGCCGACGAGCACGACCACGACGTCCGCGCAGTCGGGGCCGACGACCGGGGGGGCCGAGGAGTCGGGGCCGCCGGCGCCGGAGATCGACCCGCTGAGCGCGGGCTGCGGGTGCGACGAACGGGCCGGTCGCCCGGCGTCCTGGGCGGCGCTGGGGTGGGTGCTCGTCGGCGTGCCGCGGCGACGTCGACGATAGCCTCGCGCGCGCTTCGGGTGTAGAAAAAATTCGTGTGCGTGTGCAACGACGGGCCGCGTCGAGCCGAACTCCGGGTCAGGAGGTCGATCATGAGGTTGCAGGACGTGTGCCTCGCGGCGGCGATGTGGCTGCCCGCGGGATGTTATCAGGGTGCGCTGGCCGCCGAGGCGGATGACGAGGGCAGCGGCTCCGGCTCGGACGGGTCGGGCGCGCCGGAGGGCGAGGCGTCGAGCGGCGACGACGAGGGCGGCACGACCGGCGACCCGGTCCACCGCGGGCTCTCGGGCGGCGCGCGCGGGCCGGAGATCGCCGATCCGGGCGACCAGGTGGTCGCCGAGGACGAGGACCTCGAGGTCGTGATCGACGTGCGCGACCCCGACGGCGACGAGCCGCGCGTGTGGGCGACGGGCCTGCCGCCGGGCGCCACCTGGGACGAGGCCCGCCGCGCGCTGCAGTTCCGCCCGGACTTCGTGCAGGGCGGGCAGGCCTGGACGGTGACCATCACCGCCGACGACGGCGGCCACCGCCGCACGCGCAGCTTCGAGATCGAGGTCCTCGACAGCATCGCGCCGCCGCCGCCGACGCTCGTCGAGAGCGAAGAATTCGCCGACTACACCCGGCTGACGCTGGAGCAGACGACCGACGACTACCTCGACAGCCCGGGCTACGCGGGCCGCAGCTTCCTGGCCTACGTGACGGTGCCGCACGACGCGACGGTCGAGGCGCCGATGCCGGTGCGGGTGACGCTGCACGGGTTCGGCTCGCCGCCGGCGCAGTCGGGCAGCTACCGCGAGTTCCGCGTCGGCCCGTACGACCCGTCGAACACCTACTGGGCCGGCTACGACGCGGGCCTGCCCGACGCCGAGCCGACCGGCGAGGTGGTGCCGGACTACACGCTGCGGCGCACGCTGCACCTGATCGAGTGGGTGCTGACGACCTACCCGGAGGCCGACGCCAGGCGGGTGTTCGTGGCCGGCAGCTCGATGGGCGGGGCCGGGGCGCTGACGCTGGGCACGCTGTACGCGCGGCACTTCGCCTACGTGTCGGCCGTGCTGGCGCAGGCGGTGCCGCGCAACCACCGGCCGTCGCGGATCGCCCAGCTCTCGGGGCTGTGGGGGCCGACGTACGCGCCGGTGTGGGACCGCCTCGACGTGACCCGCGTGCTGCGCGACGAGCCGGAGGCGCAGGACCAGTACGTGTACGTGCGCCACGGCAAGGACGACCCGACCATCCACTTCGGGGCGGCGGTGTTCCCCAGCCCGCAGACGCGCGAGAGCCTGTACCAGACGCTGCAGTCGCTGGGCATCGGCCACCTCGCGGTGTGGGACGAGGGGGCGCACGGGCCGGCGGATCCGCTGCTCGGCGGCGGCTGGTGGGACGACGATTTCTCGCCGATCCACGACGAGACCACGTTCCTCCGCGGCGACCTGGCGTTCCCCGGGTTCTCCCACTCGTCGGCCGACGGCGACCCCGGCGACGGCGGCGGCAACGGCAAGCAGGCGTGGAGCACCAACGCCGGCTACGCGGGCGACGTCGACGTGCCCGGCGACACCGGGTGGAACGGCGAGATCGCCGGGACCCTCAACCGCTTCCTGCGCTGGGACGCGAACCTGGTGGTCGACACGCTCGACAGGTTCGCGATCCCGCTGCACGTGCTCGACGGCGAGGGCGCGGACCCGCCGCAGGCCGGCTACCCCAGCGAGGGCGACCGCTTCGACGGCGAGCTGCCGGTGGTCGTCGACGTGACGCCGCGGCGCACCCAGGCGTTCCGCGCGCGGCCGGGCGAGCGCGTCGCCTGGTCGTTCGGGGCGGAGCGCGGCGAGGTCACGGCCGACGAGCGCGGGGCGGTGACGATCCGCGGGCTGGCGCTGGACCTCGAGTGGCGGACGCTCGAGCTGACGCGCCTGCCGTGAGCGACACGGGCCGGCCGGTGCGCTAGGGTGGCGGGCGGAGGACTGCCCATGAGACGTCGTGCCTGGTTGCTGTCGCTGCTCGCGGTGCTGCTGGCCGTCGCGACCCTGGTGACGCCGGTGTGGGTGATGCGGCCGTTCCGCCCGCAGGCCGCGGGCGAGCTGGCGGTGGCCCTGGGGCTGCTGCGCTTCGCGCCGTGGCTGATGGCGGGGGCGCTCGCGCTGGCGCTGTGGGCGGTCGTGCGGGCGTGGCCCGGCGGGTGGCTGCGCAGGACCGGGGCCGTGCTCGCGCTGGTGGTCGTGGTCGCGGCCGGGGCCGCCGCGCGGGTCAACGTGTTCGAACAGATGTTCGCGCCGATGCCCGCGCCGAGCTTCGTGGCGGTGGACGAGGCGGCGACGCCGGGCGATGCGATCGTCATGGCCGTGCGCGCGGGCGGGGCGGCGCGCGCGTACCCGGTGCACGTGATGGCCTACCACCACGTGCTCAACGACGACGTGGGCGACACCCCGCTGGTCGTCACGTATTGAACGCTCTGCCACACCGGTCTGGTGTGGGCGCGGACGATCGACGGGCAGGCGCTGAAGTTTCACCTGGCGGGCATCCACAACCAGAACTTCCTGATGCGCGACGAGCAGACCGGCAGCTTCTGGCAGCAGGTCTCGGGCGAGTGCGTGGCCGGGCCGTTGCGGGGCGAGCGGCTGCGGCGGGTGCACAGCGACGAGCTGACGCTGGCCCAGTTCGCCGCGGAGGCGCCCGGCGGCACGGTGCTGCAGCCCGAGGCGGGGCGCGACGCGGACGACTACGCGCTCGCCTGGGAGGCGCAGATCGACCGGCTGCCGACGGTGGTCGACACCAGCGACACCTCGCTCGCGCCGCGGGACCTGATCGCGGGCGTGGCGATCGGCGGCGAGGCGCGCGCGTACCTGGCGAGCACGCTCGAGCAGGAGCGGGTGATCTTCGACGAGGTCGGCGGCACGCCGGTGCTGCTGTGGTCGCAAGGCGGACGGGCGCTGCGGGCGTTCGACCGCCGGGTCGACGGCGAGGCGCTGCTGCTCGCGCCGGCGGCGGACGGCGCGCTCGTCGACGCGGCCTCGGGCAGCACCTGGGACTTCCGCGGGTGCGCGACCGCGAGGCCGCGCGCCGGGACGTGCCTCGCGCCGGTCGCGGTGCTGTGGGACTACTGGTTCGACTGGCGGGCCTACAACCCGGCGTCGACGGTGTTCGGGCGGTAGCTCGGCGAGCGCGCCGCGCTCACCGGCGGCGGTGCAGCGCGGCGAGCACGACCAGCGCGGCGAATGCCTGACAGGCGTGGACGAGCAGCCAGCCGCCGCGCGCGAACGGGGTCGGGCGGGCCGCGGTGTTGCGGCCGAGCTCCACGTCGACGACGAGGTGCTCGGCCGGGGTGTCGGCGCTCGCGGGCCGCAGCTCGGTGGTCGCGGCGACGCGACCGGCGCGGTCGATGAGCGCGCTCGGGCCCGAGTTGACGCTGCGCACGGTCGGCACGCGGTGCTCGACGCTGCGGAACTGGGCGAGCGCGAGGTGCCGCGAGGGCTCGGCGGTCACGCCGAACCACGTGTCGTTGGTCAGGTTGACGAACGCGTCGACGCCGCCCGGCAGGGCCGCGGCGGCACGCGCGAGGTCGGGGAAGATGTCCTCGTAGCAGATGAGCGGGCCGAGCGCGACGGCCGGGTCGCCGACCACGAACCGCACCGGCGCGTCGCCGGCGAAGTTGTGAGCCATGCCGACGGCCTGGCGCTTGGCCCACTCGGGGTCGACGAGCGGGATGCGCTCGCCGAGCGGGACCAGCGCGATCTTGTCGTAGCGCGCCAGCACGGCCCCGTCGGCGGCCATCAGGAAGGCGCTGTTGTAGCCGTAGGGGTCGTCGTCGGCGACGTTGCCGGCGCCGAAGATGGTCGGCACGCGGTGCTCGGCGAGGACGCGATCGGCGTCGCTGAAGTCGCGGAGGAACGGGCGGTCGAGCGGCCAGGGGTAGATGTTCTCGGGCCACACGATCAGCGCGGCGCCGGCGGCCGCGGCCGCGGCGGACGGGCGGCGCAGGCGGTCGAGCCGGGCCTGCTTGTCGTCCCACAACAAGGGGATGTTGGGCTGCACGAGGCCGACGCGCAGCGTCCGCGTGGTCTCCTGCGCGAGCGAGGCGATGCGCCAGGCGCCGAGCAGCGTGGCCAGCAGCGGGATCGCGGCGGCGCAGGCGAGGCGGCGCAGGCGGGCGGCGCCGGTCGTCGCCGCGGCGTCGGCGAGCAGGGCGCTGCAGGCGAGCGCGAGCAGTTCGACCAGCGCGACGCCGCCGAGCTCGGCGGCCTGGATCCACGCCGGGCGCCCGCTGAGGCCGAACACCGGGCTGAAGGCGAACAGCGCCGGCCACAGCGACCACACGCCGGTGAAGGTGAGCGCGACGACGACGGCGCGGCCGAGCGCGGCCCCGAGGGTCGGCGCGGGCGGGGTGGTCCGGGCGGCGGGCGCGGCTGTCCCGGGGGACAGGTTCGTGGCGGCGGAGGCGGCTGTCCCGGGGGACAGATGTTTCGCGCCGAGTGTGGCTGTCCCGGGGGACAGGTCCGTGGTGGCGGAGGTGTCTGTCACGGAGGACAGATTTGTGGTGGCGGAGGCTGTCCCGGGGGACAGATCCGGCGCGCGCGGGCCGAGCACGCGCGCGAGCAGGGCGGTCCACAGGCCGAGCGGGACGGCGACCCAGGCGGCGAACAGGGCGAGGATCGGCAGGGTGGCGACGCGCGGCAGCTCGGCGAACACCTCGAGGGTGTCGATGAGGAAGGCGAAGGTGCCGAGGCCGAGGACCCAGCCGGCGAGCAGGCCGAGGCGCAGGGCGGGGCGCCAGGCGAGCCCGCGGACGGCCACCAGCAGCGGGCACAGGGCCACCCACGCGAGCCCCGGGAGCCCGTGCGGCGGCATGGCGGCGACCAGCAGCGCGCCGCTGGCGGCCGCGGCGAGGCGGCGGCTCAGCAGGCGAGGCACTCGTCCTCGGCGCATACGCTGAGGTCCAGGGCCGCGGCGGACGACGGGCCGACGGGGCCGCCGTGCTCCTCGATCACCGCGCCGCACGGCGCGAGGCACGCGAGGCCGAGGCAGCCGTGGTCGGCGGCGCACTGCATGATCGCCACGCACCCGCGATCGGCCGCGCAGGCCTCGTACTGCGCGAGGCAGCGCTCGCACAGGCACTCGCCGCAGGCGTCGCCCATGGCGGCGTCGAGGCACAGCTGCTCGGACTCGCCGGGCCGCGTGAGGGTCGGGTCCAGCGGCGCGTCGCCGGTGTCCGTGCCGGTCGAGCCGGGCTCGCCGGTGCTGCCGCCGGTGTCCGCGGGCGGGTCGCCGTGGCCGTCGACGAGGTCGGGCGCGTCGTCGCTGCTGCCGGTGGCGCCGCCGGTGGTCGCGATCGGCGCGCCGGACGAGCCGCTGCTGTCGTCGCCCGCGCTGGTGACGTTGGGCGCGTAGTCGACGAAGCAACCCGACACGAGCAGCGCGAGGAGGGGCAGGCCCGGAGGACCCTGGGGCGGACGGAGCGGCATGGGACGGGGCGCGAAACTACACCATCCGCGTCCGGCGCGGCAATTTCCGGGTCTCGCGGCGGGTCCCCGGCCGCGGGCCACGCCGCGGGCCCGGGCCATCAGGTGGCGAGCAGCACGTCGACGAAGCGGTCGCGGTCGAGGTCGATGATGATGTGCGTACCTGTCCCGGGGGACAGGCGTGAGCCCCACTCGCCCTTCGCGCGGTAGACCTCGACCTCGGCCCAGGTCGCGATCGTGGGGTCGATCGCGCAGCAGGCCGCGAGCGGGTCGTGGAAGATCTTGCCGCCCGGGCGCTTGCTCAGGTAGTGCTGCATGCCGCGCCAGATCAGCGCGAGCGCCGGGCTGCGGTCCTTGACCGCGGTCACGCGGGCGTGGAGTTCGGCGTCGTAGAACACGCCGTGGCACACGTTCTTGGCCACCAGGCGGCGCGAGCCGACGGCCGGGTGGGCGAGCGCGAGGAGGGCGGACTTCGGGTCGCCGTTGAGGTTGAAGGTCGGGCAGGTGGTGAGGCCGCGGAACTTCTCGAGCTGCAGGTGCGGCGGGACCACGCCCTCGCCGGCGAAGCCGCCCTGGATCACGAGGCGGCCGAGGGCGAACGGCAGGTGCTCGGCGTCGACGCGGCGCAGCGCGGCGCCGAGGTTCTTCAGCGCGGCGCCGGTGACGAGCGTGGTCTCGGCGGTCAGCGTGCGCAGCAGCAGGTCGGCGCCGGGCTCGGCCTCGCGGGACGGCGGGACGGCGCCGTAGGCTTCGTAGTGCCACTGCGACACGCACGCCCTGGGGTGCTCGAGGTCGTGGGCGCCGACCGGGACGTCGCGGCCGAGCGCGCGCAGGGCCCAGCGCACGAGGCCCACCTGCGCGGGCGTACCGGGCGTGACGGTCACGCTGCGCAGGTCGACGCGCGGGTGGCCGAGCAGGAGCAGCAGGGTCATGAAGTCGTCCGGGTCGCTGGTCTCCATGTCCCAGGCGATCGGGATGCGGGCGGCGGACATCGGGGGAGGGTACAACGGCGAGGCCTCGCCGGCGCACGCGCGATCGCGCGGCGCGGGTTCGCCGGTTGTCGGTGCGACGCGGCGTGACGTATGGTGCCGCGATGTCGATGCCGGGCTTTTCGCGGGTGGGTGCGGCGCTGCTGGTGATCGGCTGCGGCGGCGGTGATGACGGGCGCCAGGACGAGGGCTCGGCGCCGATGACGATGACGATGACGATGACCACGCCGACGACGGCGCCGAGCACGACGGCGCCCACGGGCGGGCTCGACGGCACCGACACCGCGTCCTCGGTCGACGGCAGCGCGACCGTGGTCGTGACCGAGGGCGGCGAGTCCACGCAGACCGACGTCAGCGCGACGGCCGTGACCGGGGAGACGTCGACCGGCGGACCGACGCAGGGCACCAGCACGGACGCGACGACCGGCGAGTGCATCGCCGAGATGCTGGCGCCCGAGGTCAAGCAGGTCGGGGTCGACGTGCTGCTGGTGGTCGACACCTCGAACTCGATGCAGTCGGCGATCGCCGCGGTCGAGGCCAGCATCAACGTCGACTTCGCGCAGATCCTGGAGAGCAGCGGGATCGACTACCGGGTGATCGTCGCCGGCGACTACCCGCCCGGCGGTCAGCTCGACATCTGCATCACCGCGCCGCTGTCGGGCACCGACTGCAACCCGCCGCCGCCGGTCCCGGCGATCACCGAGCGCTACAAGCACTACGACCAGGCGACCGGCTCGGGCGCGTTCCTCGACAACATCATCGCCTGGTACACCGCGCCCGACCCGCACGGGCTGGCGCCTAACGGCTACCGCGACTTCCTGCGGGCCGACACGCGCAAGGTGATCCTGGCGATGACCGACGCGACCAGCGCGTCGGGCGACGCCTCGCTCGGCGACGTCTTCGACGACCAGCTGCTCATGCTCGACCCGCCGCTGTTCGGCGCGCCGGGCGATCGCCAGTACGTGTTCCACGCGATCGTGACGATGGACCCGAACGACCCGGCGAACGCGCCGTGGTTGCCGCCGGACCCGATCCAGGGCCAGGGCGGGTCGATCCAGCAGGTCAGCGTCCTGACCGGCGGGTGGCGCTTCCCGCTGTCGCAGACTCAGGACTTCGACGTGCTTTTTCAAGAGATCGCCAAGAACGTGGTCGAGAACGTGCCGATCGCCTGCAGCTTCCCGATCCCGGTGCCGATGGAGGGGCAGATCGATCCGAACACGATCGAGGTCGACTACAGCGTGAACGGCATGCCGCCGCCGAAGCCGTTCCACCAGGTCACCGACGCGACGGGCTGCGAGCTCGACGCGTTCTACATCGAGGCCGACATGGTCATCCTGTGTCCGCAGGCGTGCGCCGAGGTCCAGGCCGACGCCAACGCCAAGCTCGACGTGCGCTACGGCTGCGACGTCGGGTTCGTCCCGGGCTGAGCGCTCAGGTGCCGACGAGCTCGCCGGCGGGGGCGTCGTCGTCGACGGCCTTGCCGGGGATGATCCCGTGGTCCGCGAAGTCCTTGATGATCTTTTCGGTGCGGGCGATGACCTTGCGCAGCTGGTCGGTGCTGATGTCGGCGGTCTCGATCTGGGCGCCGACGTAGATCGTGATCTTGGCCGGCCAGAACAGCCAGGTGCCCTTGCGGTTGAGGTCGTACATGCCGCGGGTGGCCAGCGGCACGACCGGGAGCTTGGCCTCGCGGGCCATCAGGAACACGCCCTTCTTGAACTCGTGGACCTTGCCGTCGGTGGTGCGGTGGGCCTCGGGGAACACGAGGATCGACATGCCCTTCTCGGCGCGGTCGCGGGCGGCGGCGGCGACCTCGCGGTAGCGGTTGGCGCCCTGGGTGACCGGGATGCCGCTGGCCAGGCTCATGATCCAGCCGTAGAAGGGGATCTTGAACTGCCAGGCGTTCATGAGGCCGGCGAAGGCGTGGGGGATGGCGGCGCAGGCGGCGTGCGCGTCCATCAAATTGACGTGGTTCTGGCAGAACACCGACCGGCGCTCGGGGTCGAAGTCGGGGTCGTAGATGATCTCGACCTTGCTGAGCGTGAACTTCAGGCACATCGCCATGCCCGGGCCGCCGATGTAGTTGTGGGTCTTGCGGCGGTCGACGAACAGCGACGACGCGGCCCACACCGCCGCGATGCCGCCCATCCACGCGAACGAGACGGACCACAGCGTGGTGGTGTAGACGACCTTGGCGGCCTTTTTGAAGATGTCGCGGATCATGTCAGGTCCTCACGTCGATGGCGCCCGGGACGACCTCGAGGCGCGTGGGGTTGAGGGAGAGCATCTCGCCGTCGATCATGCAGTCGATCTCGCGATCGATCATGAGGTCGACGCGCGGGGCCTGGGCCACGCGCACGCTCGGGTGGAGCACGTGCGTGCCCTTGAAGATCTTCGGGAAGGTGCGCAGGAGGCCGATGCGGCCGAGGTGGCCGACGCGGATGATGTCGAGCAAGCCGTCGCGGGTGTCGGCGTCGGGGGCCATGATCATCTTGCCGCCGGTGAAGCGGCTGTTGTTGATCGACAGGAAGGTCATGGGCTCGCGGTCGACCGCGGCCTGCCCGGCGATCTGCATGGGGAACACGTAGGGGTGCAGGGCCACCACGCCGAGCACGGTGGCGAGGTTGTAGCCGAACTCGCCGAGCGCGGCGAAGCGGCGGTTGCGGGTGGTGCACACGTCGGCGACGAAGCCGATGCTGAAGATGTTGATGAAGTGCACCGGGCCGCCCGCCCACGGGCCCGCGCCGTCCGCGGGCTTGTGGTCGATGCGGATGACGTCGCAGGGGCGCAGCTTGCCCGACTGCAGGGCCTCGATGGCGTACTCGGCCCCCTGGTCGGTGAAGTCGCGGAGGAACGAGTTGCCGGTGCCGAGCGGGAGGAAGCCGAGCGAGGGCCGGGCGCCGCTCGACGGGCGCCCCAGCATGCCGTTGACGATCTCGAAGCTGGTGCCGTCGCCGCCGACCGCGATGAAGTGGCGGCGACCCTCGGCGAGCTGATCGCGGGCGATGCCGATGGCCTCGCCGCTGGCGCGCGTCTCGATCACGTCGACCTGCAGGCCGCCCTGGCGCAGGCGGTCGAGGGTGGCGGGGGCACGCTTGCCGCACGCGCCGCCGCCGGCCGCGGGGTTGACGATGGCGAGGAAGCGAGAGGCGTCGATCATGGTCGCGGTTATATCTCGCGGATGGCGCCGCGGTCGATGCGCGCCCGCAGCTCGCGGGCGAGGGGCTCGCGCTTCAGCTTCTGCGAGGCGGTGCGCGGGAACTCGCGGTCCCACACGACCACGCCGGCGAGGCGCTTGTAGTCGGCGAGCCGGCGATTGCGGGCCTGCAGCTCGGCGAGCAGGCGGACCAGGCGGGTGGCGTCGTCGACGGGGGCGTCGGTCTTCTTGTCGTCCTCGTCGTCGAGGTCGCGGTCCTTCTTGGTGGTCTTGCTCGACTTGGGGCGGACGACGAGCACGAGGCGCTCGTCGCCGAGGGCGCCGGTCGGCCACACGTAGCTGGCGGCGTAGACGCAGCACTCCTCGCAGTCGGTCAGGTCGGTGAACGCGGTCTCGATGTCCTCGGGGTAGACGTTCTTGCCGCCCTCGGTGACGATCATGTTCTTGGCGCGGCCGACGAGCTTCAGGTGGCCGGCGGCGTCGATGACCCCGAGGTCGCCGGTGCGCAGCCAGCCGTCGACGAGCGCGTCGGCGGTGAGCTCGGGCGCGTCGAGGTAGCCGCGCATGACCGTCGGGCCGCGCACCCACACCTCGCCGACGCCGGCGGGGTTCTGGTCGCGCAGCTGGACCTCGGTGCCCTGGACCGGCTTGCCGACGCTGTCGCCGCGGAACGGCTTGAGATCGTTGACCGTGAGCACGGTGCCGGCCTCGGTGAGGCCGTAGCCGATCACCACCGGCAGGCCGATCTTATTAAAAAACTCGGCGCAGGCGCGCTCGACGAACGCGCCGCCGCAGAAGATCAGCTTCAGCTTGCCGCCGAACGGCGCGTGCAGCGGCTTCAATAACTTGCTCGAGAGCTTGTGGTTGGGCTCGCGGCGGGTCGCGAACTCGTTGACGTCGATCAGGCCGTCGACCAGCAGGCGCTGCCACTTCGGCAGGTCGTCGAGCCGCTCGCGGACCTTCTTCTCGAGGTTCTTGAGGATCGTCGGGACGAGCGCGATGTGGGTGATGCCGTAGCGCTCCATGGTCGCGCCGAGGTAGGCGGGCCGCAGGGTGCGCTGGTGGACCACGGTGCCGCCCATCATCATCGGGATGAGGAAGCCGCACATGAAGTCGATGGCGTGGTTGGTCGGCAGCACCGAGAAGTAGCGGTCGCCCTCGGCCATCGGGTACATGCGCCCGAGCACCTCGGCCTGCGCGAGGTAGTTGGCGTGGGTCAGCATGCAGCCCTTGGGCGTGCCGCCGGTGCCCGAGGAGTAGACGATGCAGGCGACGTCCTCGCGGGCGCGCGCGGTGAAGTTCACGCGCGGTGCCGAGCTGGACGCGAGCTCTTCGAAGCGGCGGGCGCGGCCGAGGCGGGCGCCCTCGGGGGCCTCGGTGACGACCACGAGCACGGTCTCGAAGGCCTCGCCTGGCTCGCGGGACAGCTTCTCCCAGGTCGGCCACTCGGTGAGCAGCACGCGGGGCTTGCAGTGGGCGATGAGCGCGTGCTGCTCGGGCGGGGTCAGCTTGTAGTCGAGCGGCACGAGGGTCGCGCCGGCCCACACGGCCCCGGTGGCGCCGATCAGCCACTTGGCCTGGTTCTGCATGAGGATCGCGCAGCGATCGCCGGGGCCGAAGCCGAGGGCCTGCAGGGCGCCGCCGAAGGCCGCGGCCTGGTCGCGCAGCTCGGCGTAGGACCAGCGGCCGTTCTCGCGGTGGCGGTCGGCCTCGATCAGCGCGGTGCGGCTCTTGAAGGTGATCGCGGCGTCGCGGAGGGCCTCGCCGAGGCTGGGGAGCTTGCCGAGGTCGAGCATCTAGCGCCTCTTGTCGATCTTCTGGGCCAGCGCGGTGAAGGTCTTGACGCCCTGCAGCTCGTAGTCGGGGAGCTCGACGTCGAACTCCTCCTCGAGGTCGGAGATCAGCTCGACGGCCTGGAAGCTGTCGATGCCGAGGCGCTCGAACAGGTCGTCGTCGGGGCTTAGTTGCGACTCGTCGGCGCCGAAGCGGCGGGCGGCGAGGCGGATCAGGGTGGTCACGGTTTGTTCGGCGGCCATGGCGTCACGGGAGGTAGGGGCGCAGGTCGGTGCTCTCGACGAATTTCTTCAACGCGGCCTTGAGGGCAGGGCCGCGGGCGAGGCGGACGAACAGCTCGCGCTCCTCGGCGAGCTCGTCCGCGGGCAGCTTCTTGATGAAGGCCTTGGCGGCCTTGCGGGCGGTCTGGTCGAACTTGGCCGACTGGGCGGCGAGGCTGCGCGCGACCCCCAGGCCCTCGCCGTTGGCGACGACCTGCGAGACGAGGCCGGCGGCGAGCGCCTTCTTGGCGCCGATCGAGCGCCCGCTGAGCAGCAGGTCGCGGATGAGGCCGTTGCCGACGTCGCGGCGCAGGCGCGGGATCCCGCCGAAGCCGGGCACCACGCCGAGGCGCAGCTCGGGGAAGCAGAAGCGGGCCGACTTCTCGGCGACGATCATGTCGGCGGTGAGGGCGAGCTCGAAGCCGCCGCCGAAGCACACGCCGGAGACGACGGCCACGGTCGTCAGCGGCAGCATGTCGAGGCCGTCCATCACGCGGTGGATCCGGCGGATGAAGTCGCGCAGCCGCGGCTCCTGCTCGTCGTCCGGCGTCTCGCACAGGCCCTTGTACAGCTCGCGGAGGTCGGCGCCGGCGCAGAAGCCGGAGCGCAGGCCGCTGCGCACGATCAGCGTGTGGGCCTTCGGGTCGACCTGGTCGAGGAAGTTCTCGAGCGCGGCCAGCATCTTCAGGCCGATCTCGTTGCACGGCGGAGTGGCGAGGGTGAGCTCGTAGACGCCGTCTTCGTAGGTCCAGTCGATCGTGCGGCTCATGCGTAGGACCCGTCGATCTCGGCGGCGAAGCGGCGCTCGACGGCCCGGCGGCGCAGCTTCTGGTTGGCGGTCAGCAGGCCGTTCTCGATGGTGAAGGCCTCGGGCACGCGCACGACCCGCTTGATCTTGCGGTAGTGCGGGACGTCGGCGTTGACGGCGTCGACCGCGGCCTGGGTGTCGGCGTCGCTGGCGTCGCCGGTGACCAGCAGCAGCAGCCACGGGCGCGCGTGGCCGACCAGCATGACCTGGCCGGCGGACGGGCAGGCGTCGAGGAACTTCTGCTCGATCGGCTCGGGGGCGATGTTGTGGCCCGACTCCGGCACGAGGATGTTCTTCACCCGGCCGATGATCTTCAGGTTGCCGTCGCGGCTGAGCTCGCACTGATCGCCGGTGTGGAACCAGCCGTCGCGGATCGCCTCGGCGGTGGCCTCGGGGCGGTTCCAGTAGCCGGAGAACACGCCCGGGCCGCGGACCAGCAGCTCGCCCTCGTCGCTGAGCTTGAGCTCGCACTTCTGCAGGGCGTGGCCGACGTGGCCGGGGATCACCTGGTTCGGCTTGTCCATGGTGACGATCGCGGTCGTCTCGGTCAGGCCGTAGACCTGGTAGACGCGGATGCCGAGCAGCTCGAACCACCACTGGGTTTCTTCTGCGAGCGCCGCGGAGCCGCAGATCAGGAAGTCGAGGCTCGGGCCGACCTGCTGCTTGATCTTGTTGAAGACGACGCGCTTGCTGAGGGCGAGGGCGATGCGGTCGCCGAGGCCGGCGGTGCCCGTGCGGACCTTGCGGAAGGCGTCCTGGCCGCGCTCGTAGAGTTTTAAAGCGAGGCCGCCGCGCTCTTTGAGCTTCGCGCCGACGCCGGTCCGGATGCGCTCGAGCACGGCGGGCACATTTAAATAGTAGTGCGGGTCGGCGGTGCCCATCTCCTGGACGAGGTTGGCCAGGTCGGTCGACAGCATCAGCGGGTTGCCGCGGTAGAGCTGCGTCCACAGCATGATCCGCGAGCCGGCGAAGCACAGCGGGAGGAAGTGGAACACCTTGTCGAGCGCGCCGGACTGCGGGCGGATGGCGGCGAGCGCGTCGACGGTCTGCGGGACCATGTAGTCGACGTTGGCGCGGGTCAGCACCACGCCCTTGGGCTCGCCGCTGGTGCCGCTGGTGTAGATGATCGTGACGGGGTCGCCGGGCTGTAGCGCGTGCGGCGGGGCGTCGACCGGCGTGGCGGAGAAGACCTCGTCCCACAGGGCGACGCGGCCGTGCTCGGGCCAGGCGGCGCGCAGGGCGTCGGCGAGGGCGGCGTCGGCGGCGAGCGTGACGACCGGCGAGCAGTCGCGGACCATGACGGCGAGCTCGCGCGGGTCCTGGCGGCTGTAGAGCGGCACGACGATGGCGCCCTCGGCGAGGATGGCGAGGTCGCAGGCGACCCACCGCGTGCGGTTGGGCGCGAGCAGGGCCACGCGGTCGCCGGGCTTGACGCCGATCGACCTCAAGTAGCCGCGGGCCTGGGCGACGAGGCCGAGGAAGGCCGCGGCGCTGGTCGGCTGCAGCGACTTGCCGTGGACCTCGAGCAGGAGGTCGCGGGCGCCGGCGGCCTTGATCGAGGCGAGCATGTGTTCGAGGAAATTTTCGCTGCTCATCCGTGGCGCTCCAGGATCCGCGTGACGGCGGGGGGAAGGGGCGGGAGGTGGGCCTCCCAGGTGCGGGGCAGCTCGCGGCGGGGGAACTCGGGGTAGACGCGCACGACCTCGTCCATGAAGTCGATGCCCATCTGGCCCATGAGGCGCAGCTGCTGGGGCACGGCCTTGCCGATCTCGGCGGACACCTGATCGGCGTCCTTGTGCACGCGGCGCATGGTCGCGAGCAGCTTGTCGGCGAGGTCCTTCTCGTCGACCTCGAAGAACATGTCGGGGTGCCCGCGGTCGTTCATGAGGTTGCGGATGCGTTCGTCCATCGTCACGCCGATCGAGGGCACGAGGCCTGGCATCGAGGTGACGACCGCGTGGAAGCGCGAGCTGATCATCAGGTGGCAGTTACGCAGCACGCTGACGAGGTCGTACATGTCGTAGGTGTCGCTGATGAACAGGGCCCCGGGCTCGTCGAGCATGGGGTTCATGTCCTCGCAGGCGTGGCGGTCGAGCTGCTCCATGCCGACGAGGATGGTGAAGACGTCGCGCTCCTGCTTGAAGCGGTTGATCGCGTCGGCGAGGTTCTGCAGGTAGGTGCGGTACTGGCGGTCGGTCGCGTCGCTGTGGTGGTGGAAGTAGATCGACTTGTAGTGCTCGTGCTTGTACTGCCCGCCGAAGGTGTGGGCCGCCGACTTCAGCAGGTCGGGCTTGACGGGCCACCAGAACGGGTTGATCGGGCAGACCACCAGGATCTTGCGGCGGCCGTCCCAGCCGGCCTCGCGCAGCAGCTGCTCGCCGCGCGAGAGCGGGGACGGCTCGAAGGTCCAGGCGGTGTCGGCCCCGCTGGTCGTGCGGATGCCGAGCGGGCCGAGCACCGCGCGCGAGGGCTCGTTGCGGCAGATGACGAGCGAGCCCTTGCACACGTCGGCGACGAACTGGCGCAGGCTCGGGGTCATGGCCCCGGCCTCGGCGCCGTAGCCGACGCTCAGCTTGCGCTCGGCGATCGCCATGCCCATCGCGCCGGCCATCATGCACGTCAGCGCGCTGGCGAACTTCGACTTGAACATCGAGCCCTCGCAGGCGACCACCCCGTGGTACCTGGGGCAGTTGTCGTAGAGGAACTTGGGGAACACCTGCGGCAGCAGCTTCTGCTCGACCGTGCGGAAGTAGCCGCGGGTCAGGTTCTCGTCGCTCGTCATGATCGCCAGCTCGAGCTGGTCGTCGCCGACGACGTGGCGAAACTGGCGGATCATCTCCTCGACGCGCACGTCGGCGCCGGTGTTGCGGGTGCCGACGTAGCCGGCGAGCAGCAGCTTCAGCGGCTTGCCGGGGGCCCACTGCTCCTCGTGCACGCCGAGCACGTGCTTGACGGCGGTGGCCTCGATCAGCGAGCGCATGGTCGCCTGCAGCGCGCGGTCGGGGTCGAAGGCGTCTTTAATCGCGTCCCACAGGCCGCGCTTCTTGGGCGGGGCCTTGGTCTTGCTGACGGCGGTCTCGGGCTTGCTGGACATCACGCGACTTGCCGGATCTGGGCGCCGCCCGGCCAGGGCTTGTAGGGGTAGGTGAACTTGCCGCCGAGCGCGAAGCGCAGCAGCGGGAGGGCGTACTCGTCGAACGGGCGCGGGGCCTCGCCGAGCTCGGCGACCACGCGGCTGTTGTCGAACACGGTGTTGAAGGTGAGGTACGGCAGGAACACCTTCATCAGCGAGGCGGGCAGGGCGACGCCCCAGCCGCGCGGGGTGGCGGCCAGGCCGTCGACGCCGAGGGTGAAGGTCCGGTTGAGCCAGGGGGCGAAGCGGTGCTTGACCGGGTGGCCCTGCTGCTCGAGCGCGCGGGTGATCTGGCGGTAGGTCAGCGAGGCTGTCCCGGAGGACAGGTTGTAGGCGTCCCACTGCGGCTTGTCGGCCTGGTGGATCTTGACGATCGCCTTGCACACGTAGTCGGCCGGCACGATGTCGAGGCGCCAGTCGGGGTCGAACGGCAGCAGCGGCAGCTGGGCCAGCATGGCGAACGCGCGGACCATGTCGAACTGCGTGGTCTCGGGGAAGCGGCTGTCGCCGAGCACGATGCTGGGGCGCAGGACCACGCCGTGCACGTCCGGCAGCAGCTCGTGCAGCATGTGCTCGCAGAACTTCTTGGTGCGGGCGTAGGGGTCGTAGTCGGACTTGTCCCAGTCGACGGTGTTCTCTTCGCTGACGACCTCGTCCTTGCGCTCGCCGGCGACGGCGACGGTCGAGATGTCGGTGAAGCGGCGCAGGCCGTGGTGGTCCTGGGCGTCGCGCGCCAGCTTGATCACGCTGAGGGTGCCGCGCAGGTTGACGTTGAAGCAGACCTTGCTGCTCTTGCGGTTGAGGCTGGCGGCGATGTGCAGCACGCTGTCGGCGGTGCGCACCAGCTTGTCGCGGGCCTCGGGGGCCAGGCCGAGCTCGGGGAAGGTCAGGTCGCCGAGGTAGAGGTCGCAGCGGGTGCGCACGAGCTCGAGGAAGCGGTCGAAGTCGAGGTGCAGCTGCATCGACTTCCACAGCCGCTCCTCGGCCTCGGCGGGGGACTTGGCGCGGACCAGCAGGGCGAGCCTGTCGTTCGACTGCTCGAGCAGGCTGGCGGCGACGTAGCTGCCGATGTAGCCGGTGGCGCCGGTCAGGAAGATGGCCATGCTCAGGGTCCTTTCGTGCGGGGGATCGATCGGGTGGGCGTCACACGCCCTCGGCCACGCGGGCCTCGGGCGCCTCGGCGGCGGGCGCCGACGGGCGCGGGAGCTTGAACGGGTGGCGCGGGGTGTACGACTCGGGGGTCTTGTTCTCGAACAGCGGGAAGCACCACTTGCGCAGGCCGGGCACGTGGGTGTCGATCCAGTAGCTGCGCCAGTCGATGGTGTTCGGGTGGCAGTGGAACACCGGCTCGACCGGGGGGTCGGCCTGCAGCGCCTTCGACTCGAAGATGAAGCGGTTGTCGTGCACGAACGGCTGGTAGAGGTCGACGACCTTGGCGATGGTGTCGATGGTGTCGAGCGCCTCGTCGGTGTTCTTGACCATGTCGCTGACCGACGAGCGCAGGAACTTGGGCCACTTGTTGTCGCGCAGCCACTCGCTGAACGACTCGGTGACGGTGCGGAGGTTGCGGACCGAGAGCAGGTGGTCGACCTCGCTGACGATCGCGTCCCAGCGGGCGAGCACGACTCGCTCGACCGCCGAGTCGCCGCGGCGGCGCAGGTGCTTGCGGTGGGCGAGGGCGGTGAGCTCGACGGCGCGGCCGATCGTCAGGAGGTTGAGGTCGGACGAGCCGCACTGGTAGACGGGGGCGTGGCGGCCCTCGAGCAGGGCGGCGGAGGCGACCGTCAGCGCCTTGCACACGTAGTCGACGGGGATGACGTCGAACGGGTTGTCGTCGCGGGCGGGCACGTGGCGGAACCAGCCCTGGGTGAGGTAGATGAGCGGGCCGGAGGTGTTGAAGCCCTGGTTCCACCCGGGGAACGGGTACTCGGCGGCGGACTCGACGATCGCGGGGCGGAAGATGGTGCGGCGCTCGGCGGGCACGCGGGCGATGATGATCGCCTCGGCCATGAACTTGGTGTATGTGTAGATGTTGGGCCACTGCCAGTGCTTGGCGCGGCGCAGGCCCTCGGCGATCATGTCGTCCTTGAGGCGCTGGCGCTTGATGCGGCGCTGGATGTTGCGCACGAGCATGGCGTTGTGCTCGTCCTGGCCCTTCTGGCGGATCTGGCGGACGGCCAGGTCCTGGGCCTTCTGCTCGGCCTCGGGGGTCTCGTGGGCGGCGAGGATCTCGTCGATCGCGCGGGTCAGCTGGGCGAGCTCGCTGTCGACGTCGAAGGGCTGGCCGTTGGGGGCGACGTTCGGGGTCAGGACCTCGGCGATGTAGCCGTTGCGCAGGCCGGTGACGTAGCAGGTCGAGACGTGCAGCAGCTTGGCGTGGGCGCAGCGCAGGGTGAAGTCGGCGACGTGCACGGCGCCGTCGATGTTGGCGCTGACGGCCTCGCGCAGGTCGGGGTCGAAGTCGACGAGGCCGGCGCAGTTGAAGATGAGGTCGACGTCGCGGTGCAGGCGGGCGGCGATCTCGGGGTCCTCGACGCCGAGGTTGGGCAGCGAGACGTCGCCCTCGACGACCTCGACGCGCCTGGCCACGAACTCGGCCAGGCCGGCGCCGTGCTGCTCGTGCAGCGGCTTGAACACCGGCGAGTTGGCGACGATCTTCTCGAAGCGGTCGATCGCGGGGCGCAGCGCCTTCTTGCGCAGCAGCACGTAGATCTTGGCGACGGTCGGCACGTGCTGGAGGACCAGCGCCAGCCAGACCTTGCCGACGAACCCGGAGGCGCCGGTGAGGAGGATGTGTTTGCCGGCGAAGGCGCGGTGGATCGACAGGGCGCTCGGGTTCACGGGTTGTCCTCCCATCTCGGGTGCCTCTCTTCTCAGTCGCGGTACTCGACGACCGGCCAGTCGGCGTCGCGGGCCGAGCGGCGCAGCACGAAGTCGGGGTTGACGGCGCACGGGCGGCCGACGGCCGACAGCAGCAGCATGTCGGGGCCGTGCGAGCCGTAGGCGGCGCAGCGGGCCAGGTCGAGCCCGTGCTCGGTGGCGTAGCGGCGCAGCCACACGCCGCCCGAGGCGCCGCCGACGATCGGCTCGAGCAGCTTGCCGGTGGCCTCGCCGTCGCGGAACTCGAGGTGGTTGCACACGAGGTCGTCGTAGTGCTTCAGGTGGCGCGCGAGCGGCTGCATGATCGGGGCGATGCCGTCGCTGAGCAGCACGACCTTGTGGCCCTCGGCCTGGGCGCGCTTCATCAGCTCGAGGCCCTGGTCGAGCAGCTTGTCCTTCAAAATGTCCTCGGCGTACTCCTCGGCGAGCACGGACACGCGGTCCTCGCTCATGCCGCGGAACGCGAGGTGCACGAGGCGGTGGGCGAGGGCGCGGTCGGTCTGGCCGAGGATGCCGTGGACCGGCGCGGCGAGGGCCACGAGGCCGAGCCGCAGGGCGCGCTCGCGGAAGCGCTTGGCGTTGGCGGCGATGTACGCCGAGGCGGCGAGCACCCCGCGCGAGAGCACGATGCCCTCGACGCGGAAGAATGCGGCGGTGTCACGGGAGTTCATGGCAGGGACGGTCTCGTGGAGCGACCGCGCCGCGCCGCAACCGTGCGCGCGGCGGAGGGCCGCATTGCCAAGTGCCTCATGTAGCCCACCACGGGCCCGCGGCACAAGCCGGAACACGGTTGCCGGGCGTGCAGGGGGCTTCGCAGACGCGGCGTGACGAGGCTCGCGGGGCGCCTCGCGGGGGCTCGCGGCGGACCTGACCTCACGGACAGATCGGGGCCGAGGGAGCGCGTGGACGGGGTTTATTCGGCTGTTTGAACAGGTGTGCAAACTGTCCGTGTCGGCCGCGCGAGCGACGGTTGTCCGGGCGTACAACTCGATCGCGGGCGCAGCTTGGTCGGCTGTGTAACTTCTCGATCGGGCGGGATCCGGCGCCCCCGGGCGGGCCCACGTGTGTCGCCGGCGGCGTCGGGCTATAAGTCCGCGGCATGTGGGCGCGACCCTCGATCGTGTGCGCGGCGGCCGTCGAGGGCGGCGGGCTGTGCGACGCGGTGATCGGGGTCGGCAAGGCGGCGGCGAGCCTGCGGACCTGCGAGCTGCTGCTGAAGTCGCGGCCGCCGTGGCTGCTGCTGGTCGGGGTGTGCGGGGCCTACCCGGGCGGGCCCGCGGTGGGGGAGCTGTGCGTGGTCGGCGAGGACCGGCTGGCCGACGAGGGCGTCGAGCTGGCCGGCGGGGCGTTCATGGGGATCGCCGGCATGGGCCTCGGCGACGAGGGCCCGTTTCGCGGCGACGTCGAGCGCTCGCGGGCGATCGCGGCGCGGCTCGGCTGCGGGATCGTGGCCGGGGCGACCGTCAGCGCGTGCAGCGGCTGCGACGAGCGGTCACGCGCGCTGGCCGGTCGCAGCGGGGCGCAGGTCGAGACCATGGAGGGGGCGGCGGTGCTGCTGGTGTGCCAGCATCTCGGCGTGCCGGCGGTGCAGCTGCGCTGCGTCAGCAACCGCACGGGCGAGCGGGCCGCGGCCGGCTGGGACCTGCGCGGGGCGGTGGAGAGGTTGCAGGCGGCGCTGCGCGGGCTGAAGGAGGACTACCGGTGGTGAGCGAGCTGGAGGTCGGGTTCTCGCCGTGTCCGAACGACACGTTCATGTTCCACGCGCTCGTCGCGGGCGCGGTCGGTGCGCCGTGGACGGTGCGGCCGTGGCTGGCGGACATCGAGGCGCTCAACGAGCGGGCCCTGTCGGCGACGCCGCTGGCGATCACCAAGCTGAGCGTGCACGGGCTCGGGCACCTGACGGGGCGCTACGCGGCGCTGCAGGTCGGGGCGGCGCTCGGTCGCGGCTGCGGGCCGCTGGTGGTGGCGCGCGATGCTCGGGCCTTGAACGACGTTCGCGGGCGCGTGGCGGTGCCGGGGCGCTTCACCACGGCGCACCTGCTGCTGCGGATCTTCGGGCCGCCGGGGCTCGAGGTGGTGCACATGCGGTTCGAGAAGATCTTGCCCGCGGTCGCGGCGGGGGAGGTCGACGCGGGGGTGATCATCCACGAGGGCAGGTTCGTGTACGGCGGCTTCGGGCTGGCGATGGTGGCGGACCTCGGAGCGGTGTGGGAGGCCGACACGGGGCTGCCGCTGCCGCTCGGGGTCATCGCGGCGGCGCGAGGGCTCGCGCAGGCGGATGTCTTCGAGGACAGGTTGCGCGCGTCGATCGCGGCGGCCTGGGCCGACCCGACGGCGTCGGCGGCGTTCGTGCGGGCGCACGCGCAGGAGCTCGACCCGGAGGTGTGCCGCCGGCACATCGCGCTGTACGTGAACGAGTACTCGAGCGGGCTCGGCGACGAGGGACGCGCGGCGGTCGAGACGCTGCTGCGGCGCGGCGCGGAGGTCGGCATGCTGCCGCGCGACGCGAGGCCGTGGCGCTGAGTCAGGGCTCTTCGGCGTACTGCGGGGGCAGCGCGCGGCCCTGGTGATCGACGGTCTTGAAGAACTCGGGCCAGCGGGGCAGCTCGCGCAGGGTCGGCAGCACGTCGACGGTGTTGTGGGGGTAGGTCCGGCGGATGTACTGCACGGCGGCCTCGGCCGTGGGGGCGGCGAGGTAGCGGGCCTCGGTCGGCGGGAACTCGTAGCGGAATTTTTTGAGGATCATGGGGTGCCGGCGGGCGCGCGGCGGCGGCTGTCCCACAGGACCTCGGGGTGCGCGAGGCGGTGGGCGGCGGCGCGGGCGGCCACGAACAGGAAGTCGCTGAGGCGGTTCAGGTAGCGCAGGGCCTCGGGGCGCACGGGCTCGGCGGCGGCGAGGGCGACGGTGCGGCGCTCGGCCCGGCGACACACCGTGCGGGCGAGGTGGGCGGTGGCGCCGACCGGGCCGCCGCCGGGCAGGATGAAGCTCTTCAGCGGGGCGAGCGGCTCGTTGAGGGCGTCGAGCTCGTGCTCGAGGCGGGTCACGTCCTCGTCGGTCACGTGCAGGCGCGGGGTCGGGGACTCGGGCGTGGGCCGGGTCGCGAGCTCGGCGCCGAGGTCGAACAGCTCCTGCTGGATGCGCGCGAGGGACCGGTCGAGCTCGCCGAGGAAGCGGCCCTGCTCGCCGAGTGCGGGCACGCGGGCCATCTCGACGCGGAGCAGGCCGATCACGCAGTTGAGCTCGTCGACGTCGCCGTAGGCGTCGACGCGGGCGGTGTCCTTGCGGACGGTGTCGCCGCTGGCGAGCATGGTGTCGCCGGCGTCGCCGAACTTGGTGTAGACCTTCGAGATGTAGACCACGCCGCGGACCTGGCCTTCGGGTCAGCCCTTGGCGGCGAGGGCCTCGATGAGGCGCGGCTGGATCTCCGGGATGATCACGAAGACCATGCCGAGCTGCGCCTTGCCGCCGTCGACCAGCATGGCCCAGCGGTGCTTCTCGTCGAGCTCGATGACGAAGATGTAGAGGCCGTTGTCACCCTCGATGATGAACTTGTTGATGCCGCGGGCGAGCGCGTCCTCGGAGCGGGTGAGGGCGGTGTGCAGCTGCTCGGACAGGCGGTTGAACAGGGCGCACGCCTTCGGCGCCGAGTTGATGCCGGCGATCGACATGCCCGAGGCCTTGCTGATGATGTCGACGCTCAGCAGGCCGCCCATGAGGTGATCGTCGATCTCCTCCAGAATCACCTTTACGGCTCGAAGATCCATGTCGGACAGCTCCTTGTCGGGACGGGCAGGCGCCGCCTCCGGTTGGGACGGCCGCGCGGGCGGCGGCGGCGGCTTGGCGGCGGCCATCGACGAGGACGGCGCGCGCTGACCGGACGGAAGCGGCGTCGACGGCACGACCGGCGGCGTGACCGCGACCGGCTTGGCGGACGGCACCGGCGGCGGAGGCGGGCGCTGCGGCTGGGCCGGCGGGGGCGGCGGCTTGTCGCGCTGCTGCTCGTCGCGCTGGCGGGCGCGGTCCATCAACAGGGCGACGATCGAGGAGTGGCGGACCGTGGTCGGACAGTCCTCGGGAAGCTGCGAGGACGACACGCTGCCCTCGCGCCAGTCGAGGATGATGTTGACGGCCTCGTCGCCCTCGTCATCGCCCGCCACGGCATGCAGCAGGTTGCCGCCCTGGAAGTACATCGAGCCGGTGCCGTGCGGCGACTCGACCGACAGCTTGATCGACATGCGCGAGGTCTGGGCGAGCTGCAGGATGTCCCACAGTTCGAAGCCGCCGATCTGGGCGATGGTCGTCGCCATCAGCGGCCTCCCTCGTGCTCTGACTCCGAGGCTTGGGAAGCTGGAGCCATTAGCGAGCGTTCAGGCCTCGTGCGCGCCCTGTCGCGTGGCTCGAGCACTCGGATAACGAGGTTGAACTTCCGAACTAGCATCCGCGCTCGCCGGGCAAGCCTACGGTCCAGGCTTTGGGTCGGGCCAAGCTAACACCTCGAATAGAAAAAAGCTACGACCCGGAGCCAGGGGGCCGATCGGCACCGCGCCGGGCGCGCTGCGGGCAATTGGGGCCGCGGACGGCGGAATTCAGGCCCGGCGGGAGGGGCGAGCCGTCAGGCGATCCCTGTCCAGAGGCGCAGTCCGAGGCTGATCACCAGCTGCAGCGCGGCGAGCGGGACGACCAGGCGCGGCAGCCAGGCCGGGGCCGGGAGGCGCTGCAGGGCCCAGAACACGAGCCCGAGCTTGCCGAACCACGCGCCGATCTCGGCGGCGAGGGCTGCCGCGTGCGGCAATCGGGGCAGCGGAATGTCGGGTCCGCCGAGCACGAGGGTGACGAGCAGGGCGGCGAGGCCGAGCCCGGCGAGGCGGCGCAGCGGCGGCGACTGACCGGCGGTGTGGACGAGCGCGGCCGTGAAAAGCGCGGCGGCGCCGAGCGGGTGGACCCAAAGCCCCCAGCGCAGGCCGCTCTGCGAGGCGATCGCCGCGAGCGGGT
Source organism: Myxococcales bacterium (assembly GCA_016793465.1). Next base: position 55,746 of record JAEUJW010000008.1, on the reverse strand, counting down.
CGAGGCTGCCGACGGCCACCAGCACTGCGAACAGGGCGAGGGCGCAGGCGCGCCAGCCGGAGGATCCGGCGAAGCCCGCGAGGAGGGTGGCGGCCAGCGGGAGGCCGAGGGCGTCGGGGTGGGGGACCAGAAGGACCGCGGCGCCGCCGCGACCGTCGGCACATTGCAGGAGATCGGCGCGGGTGGCCGCCTCGCCGAGCAGCTCGGGGCAGACGCCGAGGGCGAGGGGGGCGACGGCGAGGCACGCGAGGGCCGGGATCGCGGCGGTCCACGGCCAGCGGCGCCGCACGGCGAGCAGGGCGAGGCCGGCGAGCACGACCCGGCGCGGCCAGGTCGCGGGATCAGGCGGGGGATCGGGGCTGAAGCGCAGGGGCACCCGGATCGGCTGGCCCGCGGCCTGGAAGGTGAGGGTCGCCGCGCCGGAGCGGTGCCCATGCAATGGTTCATGGGCGGCGAAGTGATCGACGTCGGCGCGCAGGTGGAGATCGATCGGGGCGCCGGGCTCGAGACGTCGCGGCAGGGTCGCGTCGGTGATGGTGAAGGCGCCCCAGTCGGGGTCGGCGGGGTCGATGCGGATGCGGGCGAGCGGGACGGGCTCGCCGTCGTGGCTGAGGCGCAGTACGAGCTCCGGGTGGGCCGGCGAGAAGTGGAGCACGCGGGGCTCGCGGGCGAGGCCGGCGACCGGCTCGGGCGCGGGGCTGCAGGCGGCCAGCAGCAGCGCGGCGGGCCAGGCGACGGCTGTCCTCGGAGACAGGTCGACGGCGGCCCGCGGAGCGTCGTGCCGACGATCCGCGCGGGTCACGGCGACCTCGGGGAGGGCGGCGCCGGCGGCGACGATCCGGAGAATGATGACGAGCTCGTTGACGCCGGCTCGACCTCGGAGAGCGCGGGCGAGCGCAGGCGGGCGGCGAGCAGGCCGAGGATCAGCAGGCCGACCAGCAGCGCCGCGGGGCCGCCAGCGGCCGGGATCAGGGGGACGAGCAGCAGCAGGCCGCCGCCCAGGACCACCCCGGCGGTTGCGCGCGCGAGTGCGCGCTCATCGTCGTCGGCGGGCGCGGGCGGGCTCGGAGCGGGCGTGGGCGAAGACACCGGTCGCGGGCGCAGGCCGATCTGGACCAGCGGCGGCGCGAGCGGGGAGGCCGGGTCGTCGGGGCGCACGGGCTCCGGTCAGGTCAGGGGATCGTGCCTTCCATGGCCAGCTCGAAGACCTCGACGTCGTCGGCGTCCTTGGCCATGAGGAAGGCCTTGAGGGGTCGGTCGCCGCGGTAGGCCTTCAGCTCGCTGTGGATCGCGCGGGCGGCCTCTTCGGCCGGGATGCCGCTGTCGAACGCGCCCATCAGGGGGACGGCGATGCTGGCGAAGCCCTTGACCTTGCAGGCGACCAGGACGGCGGCGGTGGCCCGCAGGACGTCCTCGACCTGGACGCGCCCGCCCGGCTTGTCGGTGTTGGGCACGTGGATGAGGTGGCGGGCCTTCATCTTGCCGGCGTGGGTCACGAAGGCCGCGCCGATGGCCAGGGGGGTGTGTTCCTTGACGAGCTCCTCGACCTCGCGGCCGGCCAGGTCGCGCAGCTTGCTGGCCGGGAACTGGCTCATCACGCCCTCGCTGTTGGTGGGGCACACGAAGGCGTCGACGACGACCTGGTCCCAGGGGAGGGTGGAGATTTGGATGTCGATGGACTCGTTGGTCTCGGCGGCCACGCTCAGTCCTTAAACATGGAGTCGAGTTCGGCCGCAACCACGGATTCGGGGGCGGACTTGACGGTGCTGAGCTCGCGGATGACGAGGTTGCGCGCGGTCTGGAGCATCTGCCGCTCGCCGTGGGACAGGTTCTTGGTCGACTTCAGGAGGGTCAGGTCGCGGTAGACCTCGCCGACCTCGAACAGCGACCCGGTGCGGATCTTCTCCATGAAGCCGCGATAACGGCGGTTCCAGGTCTGGCGGTCGCAGGGGACCTCGTGGTCGCGCAGGAGGTCGTAGAGCTCGTCGATCATGCCGTCGTCGGCGAGCGGTCGCATGCCGTTCTCCTCGGCCTTGGCGACCGGGACGATGATCTTGAGGCCGGAGCCGTGAACGCGCAGGTGGTAGAACTGGAGCGGGCTACCCTCGACGACCTTGGTCTCGAGCGCGACGACTTCCGCCACGCCGTGGGTCGGGTAAACGGCCTTCTCACCGACATTGAAACTGGGATTCAGCATGGGTCTCCGTGAGCGCGCGCCATTGTGCACCTTCCGTGCCGGACCTGCCACGCTGTTTGCGTCAGGGGTCCGGGGGCGAGAACGTGCGCGATGTCCTGCGGCGGGGCGGATTTTTCTGGGAATGCACCCTGGAACGAAAGGGCGCCGGACCCGCCGGGGGATCATCGATGGCTTGCGGAAGAGGGGGCTAAGGTCCCGTAAAAGCTAGGATGTAGGAGGCCTCGCGGGAACGCTCGGGGAGTCGTGACACCGGGTGGCTGGGCCTTTTGTAGCAGCGTGGGGATCGGTGTCGAGGGGAAAAAACGCAGTTCAGTGGGCGTAGCTCACGTTCTGGGGCTGTCCGTGCCCATGCACGTGGCCGCGGACGGGCGTCCGGGACGACGTTTTACGGGGATCTGTCTGCAGGAGCGCCGACGCTTGCGCGCGGAGACCCTCCTCACTGGAGGGCGGTCAAACGCCAGCCAGCGGGGGTTTGCTCGAGGGTGAGGGCGCGGCCGGGCTCGTAGCGGAGCACGGCGCGCTGCATGTCGGTCGAGTACTCGATGGCGCCGGGCTGGCCGAGCAGGGCCTCGATCGCGGTGGTGCGGCGGTTCCAGTCGTCGCGCAGGCGGGCGGCGAGGTCGTCGTCGACGAGCGCCTCGAGGGTGTGGAGGTCGGCGGCGCGGAGGGCGGTGAGGAAGGCGCGGATGGTCTGGGCCGGGGTCGACGTGTCCGGCAGGCCGGGCAGGCCCTGCAAGATCCGGTAGCGGCCGCCGACCTCCGCCCACGTCAGCACGCGGTCGCCGTGGACCGTCTGGCCGCCGGAGATCGGGCGCTGGAGCGACTTCGGCAGCTCGTCGACGGCCTTCAGGGCCGCGGCGCGTTCGCCGGCGGCGGCCTTCCAGCGGGCGCGGAACGCCTCGCGGGTGGTCGTGGCCTGCAGCGCGGGGGACAGCAGGGCGTAGGCCGCGTCGGGGTCGTCGCGGCGGAGGGCCGCGGCGTAGGCGTCGCGCAGGGCCTCGGGGCTGCGGGCGCCGGCGTGCTTGCAGGCGGCGAGGGCGAGGGCGAGGAGGAGTACGCGGGTCACGGGGCGGCCGGGGGTGTATCGGAGGATGGGACGGATGGTGAGCAGGGGCGGGCGGCGAATCGGGGCCGCGCGCGTGAGAGGGTTCGGGGGGTGGCGAGTGGTGTCGCGGGGGTGGCGGGTGGTGTGGCCGGGTGGTGTGTCCGGGCGGAGCGCCCGGGGTCAGGCGTCGGCAGGCTTCTGGTGGTCGGAGCCGCGCGGGCCGGAGCGCTTGTCGAGCACGGTGTCGCGGGCGAACTCGGGGAGGGTGTCGGGGTAGTCGATGTTGTAGTGGAGGCCGCGGGTCTCCTTGCGGAGGCGGGCGCACTCGAGGATGAGGTGGCCGACGAGGGCGATGTTGCGGAGCTCGAGCACGTCGCGAGTCACCCGGAATTTCCAGTAGTACTCGGCGATTTCTTCACGTAGTAGTTCAATGCGGCGTCGGCCCCGCTCGAGGCGCTTGTCGGAGCGGACGATGCCGACGAAGTTCCACATGAGGGCGCGCAGCTCCTCCCAGTTGGCGGAGACCATGATGGCCTCGTCGGAGTTCTTGGCGGTGCCCTCGTTCCACGGGGTGATGTCGGTCGGGGGTTCGCGGCCGAACTCGTCGGCGACGGTGGCGGCGCCGGAGGCGAGCACGACGGCCTCGAGCAGGGAGTTGGAGGCGAGGCGGCAGGCGCCGTGGAGGCCGGACATGGCGACCTCGCCGATCGCCAGCAGGCCGGGCACGTCGGTGCGGCCGAGCCTGTCGACGACCACGCCGCCGCACATGTAATGGGCCGCGGGGACCACCGGGATGGGGTTCTTGCGCATGTCGATGCCGACCGACATGCAGCGGGCGTGGATCGCCGGGAAGCGCTGGACCACGTAGTCGCCGTCGAGGTGGGTCATGTCGAGGAACACGCAGCGGGAGCCGGCGCGCTTGAGCTCGGCGTCGATCTCGCGGGCGACCACGTCGCGGGGGGCGAGGCTGCCCATCGGGTGGCGGCCGGACATCAGGTCCGAGCCGTCGGCGCGGCGCAGGATCCCGCCCTCGCCCCGGAGCGCCTCGCTGATCAAAAACGTATTGGCGTCGGGGTGATACAGGCAGGTCGGGTGAAACTGCATGAACTCGAGGTTGGCCACCGAGGCGCCGATCCGATAGGCCATGGCGATGCCGTCGCCGGTCGCGACCATCGGGTTCGAGGTGTAGCGGTAGACCCGGCCGGCGCCGCCGGTGGCGAGGGCGGTGACCGGGGCGACGAACGCCTCGACCCGGTCGTCGCGGTTGTTGAGGGCGTAGACCCCGAAGCAGCCGCGGGTGCCGTCGACCTTGGACCACGAGAGCAGGTCGATGACCGTGTGGTGCTCGTGGACCGTGATGTTGGGGTGGGCGTGGACCGCCTCGAGCAGGGCGCGTTCGATCTCCGCGCCGGTCATGTCGCGGTGGTGCACGACCCGGCGCCGCGAGTGGCCGCCCTCGCGGCCGAGCTCGAAGGGGGCGCCCTCGTCGCCGCCGACGCGGTCGAAGCGCACGCCGTAGCGCTCGGCCAGGCGGCGGACCAGGGCTGGGCCCTCCTGCACGGCGTGCATGACCATCTCGCGGTTGCACAGGCCGGCGCCGACGACGAGGGTGTCCTCGACGTGCTCGGCGAGCGAGTCGTCGCCGGCGAACACGGCGGAGATCCCGCCCTGGGCCCAGCGGGTGTTGGACGACTCGGCCCGGTGCTTGGTGAGGATCGTGACCGGGCCGCGGTCGGCGACCTCGAGGGCGAAGTACAGGCCGGCGAGGCCGCTGCCGAGCACCAGGGTACGCGAGCGGTGGATGACCGTCATGATTGCGGGGAGCAGGATAGCCGAGCCGGACGGGCCGGGGTTAGACTGTCGCGGCGATGGTGGTCCGCGGGGGCGTCGCGCTGATGATGGGCTGGCTGCTCGTGGCCGGTGAGGCGCGGGCGGCGGAGGCGACGTACCGCCGCTATACCGATGTGCAGGGGATCGTGCATGTGACGCCGGTGGTGCGCACGCCGGGGGTCGCGAGCGCGGCGCCGTCGGGGCCGGAGCTGCGCGGCAGCGGCGAGGGCGTCGACGGCTTGCCGTTGCCGGAGCAGCCGGAGCCGGCCACGGCCGATCCGCGGCTGGTCGGGCGGGCCCGCGACGCGGCCGAGGAGGTCGCCGAGGCGCTGGCCGACGAGCGGTCGCGGCGTTACGAGCCGTGGATCCGCGGGGCGGCGAAGCTCTATCAATTGCCGGAGTCGCTGGTGCGGGCGGTGGTCCACACCGAGAGCAACTACCACCCGAACGCGGTCAGTCGGACAGGGGCGATGGGGCTGACGCAGCTGATGCCGTCGACGGCGCGCTACCTCGGGGTCACGCGGCCGTTCGATCCGCGGCAGAACATCTACGGCGGGGCGAAGTTCCTCCGGCTGCTGGCCAACCGCTTCGGCGGCGACATGGTGCTGGTGCTGGCGGGGTATTTCTCGGGGGCCGGGGCGGTGCAGAAGTACGGAGGGGTGCCGCCTCATTCGGGGGTGCGGGGCTACGTGAAGGCGGTGCTGCGTCGCTTCTACGCCTACGAGCGCGAGGCGCAGCAGCGGGAGGAAGAGGCCGGACCGAGCCGCAGCATCGCGGTGCCGTGATCGCGGTGCGTGACCGCGGTGTGCGTGGTGGTTCGCAGTGACGCCTGTCTCGAGGGACAGGTGACGGGGCTTTGCGCGCGCGGGGGGTTTGGGCGTATTGTCGGCGGGCCTTGAAGCGGTACGAGCGATTCCGCCGGGAGATCCTCAACCTCCCCAACATGATCACGATCGGGCGGGTCTTCCTAATTCCGCCGGTGCTGCTGTTGATGGATCGCACGGACCCGCGGCTGTGCATCTTCTCGGGGCTGCTGTTCATGGTCGCGGGGGTGCTGGACCTGATCGACGGCTGGCTGGCCCGCCGCGCCGGGCTGGTGACCGTGTTCGGCAAGTTCATGGATCCGTTGGCCGACAAGATCATGGTCGCGGCGGTGTGGGTCTACCTGGCGGCCGACGGGCGCATCCCGGCGTGGCTGGTCGCGGTGCTGCTGGCGCGCGAGTTCTACATCAACGGCCTGCGCACGCTGGCCTCGTCGGAGGGCGTGGTCATCGCGGCGAGCGCGGGCGGCAAGGCCAAGACCGCGTTCCAGATGGTGGGGATCTGCTTCCTGCTGGTCCACTACCGCTATCGCATGCCGGGCTTCGACGAGATGATCGACTTTCACCGCATGGGGCTGGTGATGATCAGCGTGTCGGTGTTCCTGTCGGTGCTGAGCGCGATCGAGTACACGTTGGGGTTCCGCGACGCGCTGGCGCAGCAGAAAAATGTCGACTGAGCAGATCCTGGCGCTCGTCGCAGAGGATCCGGGCGGGGCGCCGGCGTGGCTCGACGGCGGGGAGGAGCGCGGGTGGTTCGGCGTCGAGGCCGACGTGACGATCGAGGCCGACGACCTCGGAGCGATGGCGGCGGTCGACGAGCTGTGGCGCGAGGAGCCGGCGTTCGTGTGGATCGGGCAGCTGGCGTACGACGTCGGGGCGGCGGCGCTGCTCGGGCGGGCGCCGCGGGCGGGCCGGCGCGCGGGGGTGATCGTGCGGCGCTACCGGGCGATGCTCGAGCTCGGCGGGGCGGCGCCGCGGGTGCACGGGGACGCGGCGGCGGGGGCTCGCCTGCGCGCCCGGCTGGCGGCGGCGCATGACCGAAGGGACAGGTCCCCGGGGACATGGCCGCTGGGACCTCTGCGGGCGCTGGTCGACCCGGAGGCGTACCGCGCGCGCGTGCGAGCGGTGCGCGGGTTCATCGCGGCGGGTGAGACGTACCAGGTCAACCTGACCCAGGCGTTCGCGGCCGACTGGGACCCGGCGTGGGCGGGGCAGCCGCTGGCGGCGCGGGCGGCCGCGGTCTACGCGGGGCTGCGCGGGGCGACGCCGGCGTCGATGGGGGCGCTGCTGGCCGGCGGCGAGGGGCGCGGGCCGAGCGGGTGGGTGGTCTCGAATTCGCCGGAGACGCTGGTGGCGGTCGAGCGCGGGCGCGGGGTGGGCGGCGGAGATCTGGCGCGGGCCTGGCCGATCAAGGGGACGAGGCCGCGGGGGACGGACGCCGGGCGCGACGCGGCCCAGGCGGCGGAGCTGCTGGCGAGCACCAAGGATCTCGCGGAGCACGTGATGATCGTCGATCTCGTGCGAAACGACCTCGGGCGCCTCGCCGTGCCGGGCAGCGTGCGGGCGCCGCGGCGGCCGAGCTTGATGACGCTGCCGACGGTGCACCACCTCGTCTCGGAGGTGTCGTGCACGCTGGCGCCGGGCTGGCGGCTGGCGGAGCTGCTGGCGGCGGTGTTCCCCGGCGGGAGCATCACCGGGGCGCCGAAGAAGCGGACGGTGGAGATCATCGACGAGCTCGAGGCGCGGCCGCGGGGGCTGTACTGCGGGGCCGTGGTGGCGCTGGCGCCCGACGGGCTGCGCTGCAGCATCCCGATCCGCACCGGCGAGCTCGACGCGGACGGGCTCACGGTCCAGAGCGGCGGGGGGATCGTGATCGACAGCGATCCGGAGGCGGAGCGGCTCGAGGCGTGGGCGAAGGTGCGGGCGTTCCGTCGCTGAGGCGCGCCGCGGCGATCATGCGGTCGGCTTCGCGGGCTCGGGGTCGGGGGCGTGCAGCAGCAGGAAGGGGATCAGGAGGACCACGCCGATCACGAGGGTGGTGTCGGCGATGTTGAAGTTGGGCCAGCTGAAGTGGTTGCGGCTGTAGAAGATCTGGATGAAGTCGACGACGCCGTGGGTCATCGTGCCGCCGACGTCGAGCTGGCGGAACAGGCGGTCGTGGAGGTTGCCGAGGGCGCCGCCGATGATGAGGCCGATGGCGACGAACCCGTAGAGGCGCCGGGCCGGCAGCTTGCGCGCGAGCGCGGCCATGTAGACGACGGTGAGCAGGGTGATGGTGATGAACAGCGGGCGCGCGTACGCGGTGCCGCGGAGGAAGCCGAACGCCGAGCCGGTGTTGAAGCTGAAGTCGAGGTAGAACCAGTGCTTGATGACGGTGACGCGGTCACCGTCGCGGAGGTTGTTCCAGGCCCAGCTCTTGGTCGCGAGGTCGACGGCCAGCGACAGCGCCGCGGTGACGGCGGTGGCGATGACGGCGCGACGGCGCAGGGCGGACTCCGAAGGCGACATGCGGATCAGGCCGGGCGATCGCCGTGGCGGCGGAGGTAGATCATGAACAGCAGCACGCCGGCGACGAGGGCCGCGTCGGCGATGTTGAAGGCGGGCCAGCGCTTGCCGGGCCAGTAGAACACGACGATGAAGTCCACGACGCCGTAGTTGTCGTGGTAGACGCGCATGAAGCGGTCGTGGAGGTTGCCGAGCGCGCCCGAGGCGATCAGGCCGACGGCGATGAACGCGGAGGGCCAGCGCGTCGGCAGGGTCCACGCGAGGCGGGCCATGTAGACCAGCGCGGCGACGGTGATGCCGATGAAGAACATGCGCGACCAGGCGGCGTCCCGCAGGAAGCCGAACGCGCTGCCGGTGTTGAAGGCGAACTCGAGGTGGAAGAAGTTCTGGACGATGACCTTGCCGGGGAACTGGCGCAGGTTCTGCCAGGCCCACTCCTTGGTCCACAGGTCGAGCGCGAGCGCGGGGACGAGGACGGCGAGGACGAGGGCGATTCGGCTGCCCCGGCTCGGAGGCGGCGGCAGGGCGGCGGGCGAGGTGGCGGCCTCGCCGGGAGCAACGGGCGCGGGGGCGTCGGACATGCGGGCGCGCAGCATACATGCACGCCGGGGGCGGTTCAAATCCGGCTCACGGGGGCCGCGGCGGCGAGTTCGCGGGCTTTTTAAACGACTGCGGGCCGGCGGGACCCGCTCGGGTCTGCCGGCCCGGAGAGGCTCGCTCGGTCACGAGTTGGTGCCGCGGAGGAGGTCGAACAGGGCGGGGCGGCGGCGGCGCGGCCAGGAGGTGCGGGCCTGGGCGAGGCTGCGGCGGCCGCGAGACACGCGCTGGTCCATGGCCTGACGCGAGAGGCCGTCGAGGGCGACGGGGCGCTCGGCTTGCAGCTCGACCAGCTCGAGGCGGTCGCCGCCGAGGAGGCCGGACAGGGCGTTCTCGAGGAGGACGGACTCGGGCAGGCGCAGCTCGCGGAGGGCGGAGCGCAGGCGGGCGCGCATGCGGAGCTCCTCGCGGGTGTCGTCGGCCGTCAGGCGCAGCAGCTCGGCGCGCTCGGCGGTGTCGCGGGCGAGGGCGACGTTGGCGGCGGCGAGGATGACGGTGAGCGGGCGAACGCCGGGCTCGGCGAGCTCGGGGCGGTGGATGAGGGCCTCGACCTCGGCCCAGGCGATCGCGTCGACGTCGGACTCTTCGCCGCCGAGCACCTCGAACTCGTCGCTGGCGAGGGCGGTGACGAGGAGGCGCAGGCGCACGGCCTCGAACACGAGCAGCTCGGCGAGCGCGGCCTGGAGGTCGGCGAGGTCGGCCGGGTCGGCGGCGTGGGCGAGGCCGTCGGGGTGGGTGGTCTCGGTCTGCGGGGCGAACGACTGGGCGGCGAAGGCGTACAGGGTCTGCTGCAGGCGCGGGCCGTCGAGGCCGCGGATCGGCTCGCCGACGCCGGCGGCGGCGCGGGCCCACGGCTCGAACTCCTGGGGGATCTCGACGAACAGGGCGTCGCGGATGTCCTGGTGGAAGCTGCGGAGCACGCGATAGCCGGGGTCGCGCAGGGCCTCGAGCAGGGTCAGGCCTGCCGTGCGGGCGCGCAGCGCCTCGGCGGCGACATCTTCCAGCTCGGACTGGAGATCGCCGAGGTCGATGGTGGGACCGGCGGCGCCGTCGGTCGGTACTGGCAAGACGTGGGTGACAGCGGAGGCGACCGGGAGCATGGCGAAAGCTTTTAAGCACGCGAGGGGGCCGCGCAAGGCCGGCGCGAAAATACTTCCATTTTTATTCGATTCGTCCGTACGCGGGCGCCGCCGGGGCGAGTCGGTGCTCGCGTGGATGTCCGAAGAGACAGGTGTGATCGGCGGCGGTGTGGGATGACGGGAGATGGCCTTCGGGACAGGTCAGACGGACGCGAGGTCGTGCTCGGGGTGACGGAGGGTGACGCCGAGCAGCCGCTTCAGGCGATCGTTGCCCACGCGCTTGCCGTGGAGCGGGCCGGCGGGGAGCTCCCAGGTCGGCTCGGGGCGTCCGGCGGCGGCGGCGAGCGCGGCGAACATGGCGCGACGCGAGCGGTGGTCGTCGTCGCAGACGTTGACCACCGCGCGTATGTCCGGCGGGAGCGCGAGGGCGGCGATGCAGGCGGCGACGGCGTCGTCGCGGTGCACGAGGTTGGTCGCCTGCATGCCATCGCCGGGCTGGGTGGCGCCGGGGTCGTCGCGGTAGATGCGGAACAGCGGGCGGCCGGGGCCGTAGAGGCCGGCGAGGCGGAGGATGGTCCAGGGGATGTCGCGGGCCTCGCAGGCGGTGCGCACGAGGTCCTCGGCGGCGCGCTGGATTTGGCCGCGCGCGTGCTCGGGGGGGTCGGGGCAGTCGTCGTCGAGCCACGCGTCGCGATCGGGGAGCGCCGACGTCGACGAGGTGTAGACGACGCGGGCGAGGCGATCGCCGGCGGCGGCGAGCAGGCGGGCGGTGGCGCCGAGGTAGAGGTCGCGCGGGTCCTGGGTGCGGCCGGCGGCCAGGCAGATCACGAGGCTGCGCGCGGGGCCGAGGGCGGCGGCGATGTCGGCGGGGGCCGCCGTGCGCAGGTCGAGGGCGTGCAACCGGATGGCCTCGGGGACAGGTGCTTCGGGACAGGTGCGAGTGACGGCGCGGATCGGCAGCTCGGCGGGCGCGAGCTCGGCGGCGAGGGCGTCGGCGAGGGCGCGGCCGAGGAAGCCGAGGCCGGCGATCGCCACGGGCGGTGCGGCTGGGTGAGGCACGCGGGCAGGGTAGCGAGGCGGCGCGCGCGGGGCCAGAGGATCGGGGAATACGGCGAGGGGCTCGCCGGTCGAGGGCTGCACGGGCGAGCGATGGGGCCGGCGATCACGCGAGCAGACGCATGCGAGGGCGAACGAGGGCGGTCGCGCGGGGCCAGAGGATCGGGGAATACGGCGAGGGGCTCGCCGGTCGAGGGCTGCACGGGCGAGCGATGGGGCCGGCGATCACGCGAGCAGATGCATGCGAGGGCGAACGAGGGCGGTCGCGCGGGGGACGAACGCGACGCGGCGCCGCTCGTGGGACGAGGGCGCCGCGTGGTGGGGGGCGTGCGGGGCGATCAGAAGGCGACGCCGCCGCCGAACATGACGTCGAGCTTGGCCCGGAAGTAGGCGCCGCAGCCGTAGCCCGGGGGGCAGCCGCCGTAGACATCGCGGTAGTAGCCGCCCGGTCCGATCACGAAGTCGAAGTTGGGGAGCTGCAGGAAGACCACGCCGCGGTCGCCGAGGCTGAGCTTCAGGGCGACGCCGAACTGCAGGTTGGCGGCGTGGTAGTTGTAGGCGTAGGGGTTGCCCGTGTACCAGTACGACGCGTAGTGATCGAGGTGGTAGCCGAACGAGACGCTGGGCGAGATGTAGAGGCCCAGGTCGCGCTTGGGCTGGATGTCGTAGGTGAACTTCGGGGCGATGTTGAAGCCGAAGTAGGGGCCGGAGAACTCCTCGTTGAGGAGCACGCCGAGGGCGGGGCCGGAGGCGTTGCCGGAGAAGTGGTAGTTGAACTCCTGGCTGAGCTTGAAGGCGCCGCCGTAGCGGCCGTACCCGCCGTAGTAGTAGCGGCCGTCGCAGTTGCCGTTGCCGTAGCAGTAGCCGTAGACCCAGCGGCTGCCGCCGATGCCGAACGACGGCCCGAAGCCGAACAGGAACTGCATGGGGCGGGTGCCGGGTCGCAGCACGCGGGGGACCGCGGCCTCGGCCGTGGGGGCGACGGCGTTGCTGGCGACGACGGAGGTGGCGACGGTGGCGGCGAGGGCGAGCGCGCGGGACAGGCGGCGACGGCGGGGACGTGCGGCGGCTTCGGGCCGTGAAGCGGGGACGGTCGTGTCGGTGAGGGTCATGGGCACTCCGGTGTCGGGGGCGAGCGTCGAGGGTCGCAGCGGTAGACCGCGGCGGGGCGACGCATTCTAACCGCATCGGCGCGTCGAAACGAGCGAGCGGCAGGCATTGCCGGCTGTTGTCGGGGGCGGGGAGTGGCCACTACACTGCCGGTCCGGTGAAGTCGGACGAGCGGGCGGCGAGTGGCTTGGCGATCCGCGCGCAGGCGCGCGCCGCCCGTCGTGAGCGGGGAGTCGCCGCGGTCGCGGCCAGGCGGGTGCAATGGGGCCGCTGGGCGGTGCTCCTGGCGATCTGGCAGGTGGTCTCGTGGATCGGTGCGCTGGCGTTGGCCACGCTCGTCGGGTTCGATCTGCTGCGGCTCGGGTTCTTCGTGGTGGTGGTCAGCGTGGCCTGCTTGCCGCTGTTCAGTCGGGTTCTCACGCGGCCGGGGTGGTTGCTCGAGCGCCAGGTCCGGGCGGGCGCAGACGTCGCGCTTGCGGTCGGGCACTTGCCGCCCGCGGTCGCGAGGCTGGCCGAAGAGACACGTGTGCTGCGTCTCGCCATCGAGGCGGCGACGCCGGGAGATCCGGCGATCGGCGAGTGGGTGTGGGCGTGGATCTCGGCGGTGCGCGACGCGGGCCCGCTCGAGCGCGAGGTGTTCGACCGGCTGGGGCTGTCGCACCGCGACGTCGAGGCGGTGCTGCTCGGCGACGAGCTGCGATCGGGGGCCGGGGCGGCGCCGGACGAGTCGATGCGGGCCCGGGTCCGGGCCGTGCGCGGGCCGCTCGACGAGGCGCTCGAGCGCCGGCGGATGGAGCTGATCGCGGAGCACCTCGAGGCGTTCGAGGCGGCCCTGCTGCGCTACGACCCCGACCCGTACCGCGGGTCGTGAGCGCGGCGTGACGAAGCAGGCGCGCCCGGGCGGGAGATCCGTCCGGGCGCGGCGTGGGCGAGGCGTGCGCTCAAGCGGCGGTCGAGGCCGGGTTGTGCAGGGCGCGGACGAGGGTCCACGGGATGGCGATCAGGAGGGCGACCTGGACGACGCCGAGGACGGGGCTGATCTGCGAGAGGGCGAAGATGTCGCCGACGTCGTGGTAGGGGCGGCGGGCCCACTCGACCGCGTGGACGTAGGCGGCGCCGAGGCCGATGACGCACACGGCCAGCCACAGCTTGGTGGCCAGGCGCAGCGGCAGGGCGGCGACGCGGACGGCGACGAGGCCGGCGACGGCGATGGTCCAGGCGGTGTAGGCGAGGGCGATCGGGCTGTCGAGAACCGTCAGGTGGCCGAGGCCCATCATGGCGGTGCTGATGGCGAAGAACAGGCCGACGTTGGTGGTGAACTCGCCGAGCAGCCCGAGCACCGGGATGCGGCGGTGGGCCAGCGGCACGTCGACCTGGGGCACGCGCATCATGAGGAGGATCGCCAGCGGGACGAGCACGAGGCCGAAGTTGAGGAGGTAGAACTCGCCGGGGTTGCCGCGCCAGGGGTTGGCGAGGGTGATGAGGATGACGCTGACGAGCGCGCCGACGGTGGCCTCGAGGCGGGTGAGGGCGGTCGGGGCGAGGTCGCCGATGCGGCGCTCGAGGGCGCGGAGGCCGAGGAAGGCGAAGCAGAGCATGCCGATCGCGCCGACCGCGGTGGCGAAGTGGGCGTCGGCGAGGCTGTAGCTGCTGACGCCCGTGGTGAAGTAGTCGGTGGTCTCCTGGACCGGCGGGACGAAGCCCTCGAACAGCAGGAAGGCGGAGCCGGCCTGCGGGAGGAGGGCGAGCATGCCGACGGCGCGCGACGGCAGCTCGACCGCGAGGGCGATGCCCAGCATGGTCAGGGGCACGAGCACGCCGAGCAGGGCCACGCCGAGCAGGCCCGGGGTGCGCTGGCGGCCGAGGGCGAGGCCGGCGAGCTGGGCGAGCATGGTGAGGAAGAGGGCGCCGGCGAGGGCCGCACCGAGCATGCCGAGGGCGGGCAGCGCGTGGCCGCCGGCGAGGGCGGCGCCGAACAGGAGCACGAGCTGCGGGGCGGCGAGCAGGCCGACGATCACCAGCGGGCCGGCGGTCATGCCGAGCACGAGGTCGCGGCTGTCGAGGGCGGTGCCGGTGAGCGGCTGCAGGGTGTTCTCGTGGACCTCCTGCGCCATCTGCGTGCCGGCCAGCACGGGCGCGAACAGCAGGAGGAGGGCGAGGATGATGCCGCCGGCGAACAGCCCGGTCAGGCGGACCGCGTCGGGCACGCCGAGCGGGGAGCTGTAGACGGTGACGGTCGGCTTCAGGTTGCTGTCCAGCACGGCGCGCACGCGGCCCATGTGCTCGGGGTCGTGCCAGTACATCCACTCGACGCGGCGGTCGGCGGGGATGCCGAGCTGCTCGAGCAGGGCGCGGGCGCGCTGCTGCAGCTGGGCCTGCAGGCGGTCGTGGGTCGACGCGGTGGCGGCGAACTCGAGGGCCTCGATGCCGTTCTGCACGGCGTTGATGGCCCGCCAGTCGTACTCGTCGCCGTAGTAGTGGTCGCCGACGGCGAGCCGGCGCAGCGTGTGGGGGCTGCGGAGCTCGGCGATCTGGGCGGTGAGCTCGGCGACCTCGTCGGCGTCGTCGACGAACACCCTGTAGTCGACCATCTCCTGGGTGTACATCGAGCGCTCGAGGCCGAAGCTGGTGCGCATCTCGTGCTCGAGGCGGCCAGGGCCGAGGGCGATCCAGAAGCCGAGCACGACGGTCAGGACGGCGAGCAGCAGGGCCCCGAGGGCGTAGCGGAGGCGCCGTCCGCCGCGCAGGGCGCGGGTGACGAACGGCAGCGAGGCGGCGTGGAGCTGGCGCAGGTGCGACATGGCGGTTCTCCCTGGGGATCAGGCGACGCGGTCGCCGGACAGACGATTGTAGACATCTTCGAGGCGGCTGCGTACGCGGCTCGCGGTGACGACGCGGACGCCGGCGCCGACGAGCGCGGCGAGGATGTCGGCCATGAGCTCCTCGCCGCCCTGGACCTGGATGGAGAGGGTCTCGCAGCCGTCCTCGAAGCCGGACGACTCGATGAGGGCGCGGTGGTGCAGCAGGATCTCCCGCGCCTGCTGGCCGCCGGACAGAAGGCGCAGCTCGTAGACGAACCGGCGGACCTCGTGCTGCTCGATGATGTCGGCGACCTCGCCGGCGACCACGAGCTTGCCTTGCTGGAGGATCGCGACCTGGTCGCAGAGGTCGTCGAGTTCGCGCAGGATGTGCGAGGAGATCAGGATGGTGACGCCGCGGGCGCGGGTCCTGGCCAGGATCGCCCGGAGGTCGCTGCGGCCGCGCGGGTCGAGGCCGTCGGCGGGCTCGTCGAGGATGAGCAGGCGGGGGCCGTGGAGCAGGCAGCGGGCGATCAGGAGGCGCTGGCGCATGCCCTTTGAGAGCTGGCCGCTCGGGGTGTCGCGCATGTCGACGAGGTCGAAGGTCGTCAGCATGTCGTCGATCGCGCCGCCGAGCTGGGCGGCGGGGATCTTGAAGCACTGGCCGAAGAACCGCAGGTACTCGCTCGGCGACATGTGCTTGTAGAGCGGGTTGCCGTCGCCGAGAAAGCCGATCTGGCGCCGCAGCTCGGTCTTGTCGGCGCCAGGGGCCACGCCGTCGTAGAGGACGGCGCCCTCGGTCGGGCCGAGCACGGTGGCCAGCATGCGCAGGGCGGTCGACTTGCCGGCGCCGTTGGGGCCGACGAGGCCGAGGATCGAGCCGGTCGGGATGACGAGGTCGAGGCCGCGGACGGCCCAGTGCTGGCCGTCGTAGGTCTTGCCGAGGTCGCGGAGCTCGACGCGCATGGGTGTGTCGGGAACGTAGCCGGGGGCGGGGTCATTGCGCCAGCGTCGGCGGTGGACGTGTGCGTTGCCTCAATGGTTCGGGCCGCGGGCGCTTCAGCGCGGGGGGATCCGGTAAGGTGGGCGGATGCGATGGTTGGTTGGAACGAGTGCATGGGGTGTGGTTGCGGCGCTGGTGGTCGGCTGCGGGGATGACGGCGGGGCGACGGCGTCGGCCGGCAACACCGACGGAGGGACCGGGTCGACGGGCGCGACGACGACGCAGGGGTCCTCACCGACCAGCGGGGAGACGGCGACCGAGGCGACGGTCGGCACCAACACCAACGGCAACACCACGTGCGTGGCCGAGGCCGACTGCGAGACCACGGCGCCGACGAGCGAGCCGACCACCGCGGACACCGGCGCGACGCTGACGTCGACGTCGCCGGGCACGCTGAGCGACACGAGCAGCGAGTCGGGCGGGTCGACGACGACGGGGGGCAGCGACGACAGCGGGACGACCAGCCCGGTGAGCATGAGCGAGCCGGACACCGGGTCGAGCTCGGGCACCACGGGCGAGCCGTGCGAGGGCGCGGAGTGCTGCGAGAAGGACGAGGTCTACTGCGGGGCGGTGTGCTGCGCGGTCGGCGAGGTCTGCAACTTCACCAAGTGCGAGGTGCCGGGGGTCGAGTGCGACGAGCCGGAGGACTGCGCGGGCAACGAGTACTGCGACGTGTCGCTCGGGCAGGGCGAGGTCCAGCCGCCGGACCCGATGTGCATGGGCGGGGTGATCCTGCCGACCGGCAAGTGCCTGACCAAGCCGCCGCTGTGCGGGCCGAACGATCCGCCGCAGGACCCGGAGGACCCGGACTGCCTGCAGAGCTGCGAGTTCGACCCCGCGGGCGGGTTCAACCCGGACGTGAAGTACACCTGGGGCGGGGTCATCAACCCGCCTTACAACACCGATATCATGATGACGCCGATCGTCGTCCAGCTCGACGACGACGACTGCGACGGCGTGGTCACCGAGCGCGACATCCCGGAGATCGTGTTCTCGACGTTCACCAGCGGGGCCTACGGGACCAACGGGTCGATGCACGCGATCTCGGTGGAGAACGGCAAGCTGGTCGAGAAGTGGAACGTGCTGGCGGGGGCGGTCAACCCGACCAAGCAGCTCGCGGGCGGCAACATCGACGGGCAGCCGGGCAACGAGGTGGTCGGCTGCGGGATCGGCCTCAACCCCGTGCAGGTGTACGCGCGCAAGGGCGAGGACGGCGCGGCGCTGTGGCAGACGCAGGTGACGAGCTGCTTCATGCCGTCGATCGCGGATCTCGAGGGCGACGGCGCCGTCGAGGTGATCGTCGAGCACGGCGTCCTCGACGGGGCGACGGGGGCGGTCAAGGCGACGTTCAGCCCGCCGCTCAACGGGTCGTTCATCGTCGCGGACCTCGACCTCGACGGTAAGCTCGACGTCGTCACGTCGAGCCGCGGGTACCGCGCGGACGGCACGGTGTTCGTCAACACCATGCTGGCCGACCAGAGCGCGTTCCCCGGCGACGAGGACTGGAAGAGCCCGTGGCCGGCGATCGCCGATTTTAATAAGGACGGAGTGCCGGAGGTGGTGGTGATCGACAACCTCAACCACGCGCTGTCGATCTGGCGCTACGACGACAAGGTGCCGAGCAAGTTCACGGTGGTGCGCTCTCCGGTCGACATCAACGGCGGGCTGTCGCCGGCGCTGTGCCCGAACGGGAGCTGGGGCAACACGCACGGCGGCGGGCCGCCGACCGTGGCCGACTTCGACGGCGACGGCGTCCCGGACGTCGGCACGGCCGGCGGGATCGGCTACGCGGTGTTCAGCGGGGCCAAGCTGATCGACCCGGCCACGCCGGGGCCGATGACGTTCCTGTGGATCAAGCAGACCAAGGACTGCTCGTCGGCGTCGACGGGATCGTCGGTGTTCGACTTCGACGGCGACGGCAAGGCCGAGGTGGTGTACTCCGACCAGAACCGCCTGCGGGTGTACGAGGGGCCGACCGGGAACATCCTGATCGAGCGCTGCAACTCGACGGCGACGCTGATCGAGAACCCGGTGGTCGCGGACGTCGACAACGACGGGCAGGCCGACATCGTGGTCGTCAGCAACGCCTACGCGAAGGCCGACCCCAACATCATGTGCGCGGAGAACGGGGCGACCGCGCAGGCGGGCGTGCGCGTGTTCGGGGCGGCCGGCGGCAAGTGGGTGCGCACGCGGCGGGTGTGGAACCAGCACGCGTACTACGTCACCAACGTCGACGAGGACGGTTCGGTGCCGGCCATGCCGCCGCCCAACTGGACCACGCCGGGGCTCAACAACTTCCGCCAGAACAAGCAGCCGGACAGCGAGTTCGGGGCGCCGGACGCGATCGTGGCGATCGCGCCGCTGTGCGAGGACATGGACTACTCGCTGGTTGCGACCGTGCGCAACGTCGGCGAGGCGTCGCTGCCGAGCGGCGTGGCGGTCGGGTACTACATCGGCGACCCGCCGAACGGCATGAAGGTGGGGGAGCTGAGCACGAGCAAGGCGCTGTACCCGCTCGAGTCGCAGCAGCTGGTGCTGCCGTACAACGACGCGCCGCAGGACGTGAAGGACGGCGTCGTCAACATCTACGCGGTGGTCGACGACACCGACGTGCCGCACCCGGCGTGGGCGGAGTGCCGCACCGACAACAACACGGGCACGAACTCGGGCAAGTGCCTGATGCCGAACTGAGCCCGCGTTGACGCGCGTCCGTCGCCGGCATAGCCTGCCGGCGATGGACGGCGGCCATGAGTTTCGCGTGGGGCTGCGCTCGCTCGAGCGCGAGGTGATCGCGCCGGCGCGGCTGCCGATCGTCGGGCAGGTGCCGGCGGACCTGCGCGGGACGCTGTACCGCGTCGGGCCCTCGCGCTGGGATGTCTTCGGGGACAGGCTCCGGCACTGGTTCGACGGGGACGGGATGATCCACGCGCTCACGCTCGACGCCGGGGGGGCGACGTATCGCTGCCGGTTCGTGCAGCAGTCGGCGCACGTCGAGGAGGACCGGGCGCGGCGGCGGCTGTACGGGTCGTTCGGGACGTCGCCGCCGGGCGGGCGGCTCCGCCGGCTGTTTCACCGCAAGCAGCGGCGCAACCCGGCCAACACGCACGTGGTCGCGCACGCGGGCGGGCTGTTCGCGCTGTGCGAGGCGGGGCGGCCGTGGCGCGTCGACGCCGACGACCTGTCGACGCTCGGCGAGGAGACGCTCGGCGGGCTGCTCGAGACGCCGCTGGCGACGTTCGCGGCCCATCCGCGGCGCGACCCGGCGAGCGGCGAGCTGTGGGGCTTCGGGACCGAGCAGGGGCGGGTGCCGAAGCTGCACCTGTACCGCTGGCCGGAGCGCGGGGCGGCCAGCAAGGTCGCGAGCGTGGCGCTGCCGATGCCGGCGATGATCCACGACTTCGGGCTGACGCCGCGGTCGGCGGTGGTGGTGGCGACGCCGGTGGTGACGCCGAGGGTGCCGCTCGGGCTGATGCTCGGGCAGTCGAGCTACGGCGAGAACCTCCGCTATCGCCCGGAGCTGGGCGCGCAGATCGGTGTGGTGGATCGGCGGACCGGGGCGGCGCGGTGGTTCGAGACCGATCCGTTCCTCGGGTTCCACGTCGTCAACGCGTACGACGAGCACGAGACCGTGGTCGTCGATGTGTGCGCGTACGCGTCGGAGGATCTGCTGCGGGTGTTCTACGAGATGATGGGCGAGGGGCCGCTGCGGCGGGTCGCGGGCAGTCTGCGGCGGCTGGTGATCGAGCGCAGGACGGGGACGGTGCGCTGGGAGGTGCTGCTCGGGCGCTCGTTCGAGTTCCCGCGCATCGGCGAGGCGTGGTCGGGGCGGCCGTACACGCGGGCGTTCGGGCTGACGTGGGAGGGCAGCGACATCCCCGGGCGGCCGGCGGTGTTCGAGGTCGAGTCGCGGCGGCTGCTCACGGCGCCGCTGCCCGCGGGCGCGTGGGCGGGCGAGCTGGTGCCGGTGGCGAAGGTCGGGGCGCGCGACGAGGGGGACGTGTGGTTGTTGTCGGTGGTGCTCGACGCGCGCGAGGCGGCGAGCGAGCTGCAGATCTTCGACGGGCGCGACCTCGAGGCGGGGCCGGTGGCCCGGGCCAGGCTGCCGCACGTGATGCCGCTCGGGTTCCACGGGTCGTGGGTGCCGGCTTGACGGGGCGGGGGGCGAGGCAGGTCTGCTGCTGCTCACGCCGGACCTGCGCGGGGCGGTGGCGGCGTTCGTCGCCGCGGCGCCGGAGTGATCGGCGTCGAGGCCCGGCGGGACGACGTTCGAGCCGCGACCCCGGCGGTCGGGGTCGGGCGGCTCGGACGTCGATCGGACGTCGCGCGCGCGGCGGCGTAGACTCTGGCGGATGATGCCTGGCCTTTTTTTATTGAAGAATGTCGCGCGGATCGCGGCGCTGGCGCTGCTGGGTGGGTGCACCGATCGCGAGATCGGGGAGGCGACCGCGGAGTCGACGGGCGGATCGTCGAGCGGCGGGGCGACCGACGGGGAGCCGCCGACGACCACGTTCCCGCCGCCGCCGACGACGACGATGTCGACGGAGCCGACGACGACGGAGCCGATGCCGACCACGGAGCCGCCGACGACCGCCACGACGACGCTGCCGATGACGACGCCGGTGACGATCACCGACACGTCGACGAGCGAGGGCGACACCTCGACGGGCACGAGCGAGACGTCGAGCGGCTCGGAGGGGAGCTCGAGCGACGACACCTCGACCGGAGAGCCGGGGGTGTTCACGCCGCTGGCGCTCGAGCTGGCCGACTTCGACGGCGACGACGAGCTCGACCTGCTGGTGCTCGGCGTCGACGAGGGTCTGGTGCTGGAGACGCACTTCTCCCGCGGCAACGGCGACGGGACGTTCGCGCCGGAGGTCGACGCGGGCCTGACGGGGATCTCGGCGTTCCCGTCGGTCGGCCCGCTCGACGCCGCGCCGGGCACCGACGTGATCATGGACCGGGCGGGCCCGCCGCTCGGGATCTTCCGCTGGGTCGAGCCCGGGCCGTTCGCGCCGTGGATGGAGGTCGAGGTCCCGAACATCCTCTTGAACACGCGGGTGCGCGACGGGGACGACGACGGCGACGGCGACATCTACGCGCTGTGGGCCACCGACGCGCCCAAGAAGTTCGGGGTGACGTTCGTGCCGAGCAGCGACGGGAACTTCTTCTTCGAGCCGGTGACGACGCAGATCGGGGCGGTCGACGTGGTGGGCATCGACCCCAACGGGCTGCTGCCCGGCGACCTCAACGGCGACGGCTTCGCGGACGCGCTGCTGTTCCAGTCGAGCCAGCCGAACGGGCTCCTGCGGGTGTTCGGGACGCCGCAGGGGGCGTTCGCCCAGCCCAAGGTGCTGACGCCCGGCATCGCCCCGTGGGGCGGCGAGCTGGCCGACCTCGACGAGGACGGCGACCTCGACGCGGTGATGGCGGTGCTCGAGCCGCCGTCGCTGGCGTTCCTCGCCAACGACGGCGCGGGCGGCCTCACGCTCGGCGGGGCCACGCCGATGCCCGCGGGCTTCAAGAAGCCGTTCTCGATCAAGGTGGTCGACCTCGACGGCGACACGCACCTCGACGTGGCGGCGATCGACGACGAGACCGCGGCGGTGGCCCGCTTCCTCGGCGCGGGCGACGGGACGCTGGTGGCGGCGGCGCTGGTCGACCTGCCGTCGCCGGCGATCCGCATCCACGCCGGCCTGCTCGACGGCGACGACGCGCCCGATCTCGTGCTGGCGACCTTCCCCGGGGGCGACGGCGTGACGATCGTGCTCTCGCCGTAGAGCGCCTCGCCGTCGCGGGTTATGCTCGTCTGCCGGTGGCAGCGCTCAACCACATCCGCGCGGACTACGACGCCCGGACGATCGTGGTGTACCAGGCGTACGCGCCGGCGATCGCCGAGCCGGCGGTGCGGGCGAACAGGTTCGTGCCGCCGTTTTCGCTGGGGCGGATGACGTGGATCAAGCCGTCGTTCCTGTGGCTGATGGAGCGCAGCAACTGGGCGCAGAAGGCCGGGCAGGAGCGGGTGCTGGCCGTGCGGATCACGCGGGCGGGCTGGGAGGAGGCGCTCGCGGCGGGCGTGCTGACGGCGTACACCCGCGGGGTGCACCGCGACGTCGAGGACTGGCAGCGGCAGTTCGCGGCGGCCACCGTGCACGTGCAGTGGGACCCGGAGCGGTCGATCCGCGGGGCCGGCCTCGAGTGCGACGCGATCCAGGTCGGGCTGTCGCGGCACGTCATCGAGAGATTCGTCGAGGCGTGGACCGTCGCCATCACCGACCTGACGCCGCTCGTGCGCAAGATCCACGCGCAGGTGACGGCGGGCAAGCTCGACCGGGCGCGGGCGCTGCTGCCGAGGGAGCGCGTCTATCCGCTGCCGCCGGCGATAGCGAGGCGGATCGCGGCGGACCCCGCGGCGCGGTGACCTCGTCGGTCGCGGGCTGCGACGATCCGCAATTAAAATCACGCTGGCGTGATTCTGCGCGTGTGTGGACGGGGTCGATACTGTGCGTGTGAATCTGCGCCTCTTATCGTTGCTCGGTTGTGTCGGGCTCGTCGCATGTGGTTCGGGGCCGTCGGCGAGCGCCGATGGGACGGCCTCGGGGTCGAGTTCGTCGTCGAGCGCGGGCGAGACGGTGGAGCCGGTGACGGGCGAGCCGACGTCGACGACGGGCGGGACCGCGGGCGCGACCGGGACGGGCACGTCGTCGGGGGGCACGACGGGCACGACGGGCGACGGGTCGACGAGCACGGGCGACGACACGACGTCGAGCTCGTCGACGGGCGGCGAGTCGACGAGCACGGGCGACGACACCACGGGCTCGCCGATCGACTGCGGCGCGCTGCCGGCGGGGCCGCTGCCGTTCACGGTGAAGGCTGGCATCGCCGCCAGCGAGGACCTGGCGTTCGACCACGAGGGCAACCTCATCGGCGTGGAGGACGGCAACCTGTTCAAGACCCCGTTCGACGGGCCGCCGGTGCTGTGGGTGCCGGCTGTCGGCGGGTTCGTGGCGGGGCTGCGCATGACGTCGAACGGGGTGCTGGTCGGGGCGGACAACACCTCGGCGACGATCTTCCGCGTCAGCCCGGGCAACAACTTCAAGGAGATGGTGCTCGGCGGGCTCGAGTACGCCAACGGCCTCGAGGTCGACATGGACGGTTATCTGTACGCGGCGGAGCAGGGCGGCAACCGGGTGCGGCGCATCGACCCGGCGACCGGGCAGTTCACGATCGTCGCCGAGGGCCTCAACAGCGCCAACGGGCTGTCGTTCAGCCCGGACTACAAGACGCTGTACGTCGGCAGCTTCGGCGGCGGGACGATCACCGCGGTCAAGATGGCCGACGACATGCAGACGGGCACGCCGGAGCCGTTCGCCTCGGGCGTCGGCGGCGGGGCGCTCGACGGCATGATCGTCGACGCGTGCGGCAACGTGTACGTGTGCGAGTTCGGGCCGGCGACGATCTGGAAGATCAGCCCGGACGGCCTCAGCAAGACGCCGCACATCGAGCTCGGCATGTACACCGGGTGGATCCCCAACATGCAGTTCGGCTCGGGCGTCGGCGGGTGGGAGCCGGAGACGCTGTACGTGCTCGACTTCAGCCAGGATCGGGTGTTCGAGGTGCCGATGGGCGTCGGGGACAAGCCCCGCGGTTACCCGTGAGCGGAGGACGGTGATGCGCAGGATCTCGGCGATATTCGTGGGCGCGATGGGCCTCGGCTGCGGCGGCCCGTACAGCGACGTGACCGGCGACGACGGCGGGACGGCGGGCTCCGGGACCGGCGGGACCACCGGCGAGGCGTGGGCCTGCCGCGTGCCCGCGGGCGAGGCGCCCGACTGGGCCGACCAGATCGGCTGTCAGGCGGACTTCGACGCGCTGGCGTCGCTGCCGCTCGACGCCAGCATCCCGGGGGCGCGCTCGGTCAAGACGGTGATCGACCAGCTCGACATGGGCCGGCTGTACTTCCAGAACAGCCAGCGCTTCCTCATCCACTGGGAATTCGCGCACGCGCACCTGTCGGGCATGGGCAGGCCGATCGTGCCGGACCTCGGTCAGTTCAACATGACCGAGTACTACTCGCCGCAGCGGCGCTTCCTGCTGGGGGCGCTGACCTACTACGAGGGGCCGGGGGTGTGGACGTACGAGATCTCGCCGTACGACACCGCGTCGGCGGCGATGATCGAGGCGGCGTACACGAAGATCGCCGACAACGCGTTCATCGGCGGCGACCTCTACTTCCACCCGTCGTCGGAGGCGGTCGAGACGGTCGCGGAGGGGCTGCCGCCGGCGGTCAAGATCATCACGACCGACGAGCTGTACGCGGGCATCGACTACCAGCCGCTCAACCTCGGCACGAGCCTCGGGCGCCTGCGCTTCCTGACGGCGGAGCAGCTCGAGAGCGAGTACGTGGGCTTCCGCGACATCGTGGTGCTGGACAGCGTGCCGAACGACATCTCGGTGGTCACGGGCATCATCACCGCGGAGTTCCAGACGCCGCTGTCGCACATCAACGTGCTGTCGCAGAACCGCGGCACGCCGAACATGGGGCTGCGCGGGGCCAGCGAGTCGCCGGAGCTGCGCGCGCTCGCGGACAAGTGGGTCAGCCTGACGGTCGACCCGTTCGAGTGGCGGATCGCCGAGGTCAGCAAGGCGGAGGCCGACGCGTGGTGGGACGAGCACAAGCCCGACGACGTGGCGGTCCCGCAGATCGACCTGAGCGTGACCGAGCTGATGGACGCCGAGCTCATCCTCGACCCGCAGCTGCCGCTCGCGCAGGGCATCGACGCGGCCATCCTGGCGTTCGGCGGCAAGATGGGGCACTTCGCGGCGCTGACGCAGCTGCAGGGCGAGCTGCGCGTCCCCGACGCGTTCGGGGTGCCGGTCTACTACTACCACCAGTTCATGACCGACAACGGGTTCTTCGACCGCGTGGCCGGGCTGCTCGACGACCCGAGCTTCCAGGACGACCCGGCGGTGCGCGACGCGGAGCTGGCCGAGCTGCGCGCCGACATGCTGGCGGCGCCGGTCGACCCGACGTTCAAGGCGCTGCTGATGGGCAAGCTCCACGCGGACTACCCGCACCAGCTCATGCGCATGCGCTCGAGCACCAACGCGGAGGACCTCGAGGGCTTCACGGGGGCGGGGCTCTACACCTCGAAGACGGCGAGCGTGGACGACGTCGAGGAGGTGTTCGACGACGTGCGCGAGGTGTGGTCGAGCGTGTGGTACTTCCGGGCGTTCGAGGAGCGCAGCTACCGCAGCATCGACCACCTGGCGGTGGCGATGGCGCTGCTGGTGCACCCGTCGTTCCCGAGCGAGGAGGCGAACGGGGTGGCGCTGACGGCCAACCCGTTCGACACCTCGGGGCTCGAGCCGGGCTTCTACGTCAACGTGCAGGCGGGCGAGGCGTCGGTGGTGATGCCGGACGCGGGCGACTCGACCGACCAGTTCGTGATCTACTGGGACTCGCCCGGGCAGCCGATCGTGTTCATCGCCCACTCCAACCTGGTGGCGAAGGGCGAGACCGTGCTGACGACCGCGCAGATGCTCGAGCTCGGCGAGGGGCTGGCGGACATCCGCGAGTTCTTCCGCCCGGCGTACGGTCCGCCGCCGGACGACCCGCTGGCGTGGTACGCGATGGACGTCGAGTTCAAGTTCGAGGCGCCGGCCGGCGAGGAGCCGGCGCTGTGGGTCAAGCAGGCCCGGCCGCTGCTGCAGGCCAGGAAGTGAACGGAGCGACGCGATGAAGTGGCTTCACGGAGTGATGACGGCGACCCTGGCGGCGGGCTGCGCGGCGCCGGCCGGCGACGACGACGACGGCTCGGGCGCGCAGGCCGGCCCGGACGCCGGCGAGACGGCCGCGGAGGCGGACACGACGGCGAACCCGACGACGGCGCCGACCAGCGACGGCGGCGAGTCCGGCGGCGAGCCCGTGCTGCGCGGGGCGTGCCCGCTCGAGACGAAGGTCGGCGAGTTCAAGGTCACGCTCGAGGACATCTACTCGGCGTTCAGCGGGGTGGTGGCCGACGGGGTGGTGCCGATCACCGTGCTCGAGACGGTCGGCGAGGAGGGCGGCTGCCGCCTGCTGCGGCGCAACAACCCGGTGTGCGACCCGCCGTGCCAGCCGGGCACCACCTGCGACTTCTCCGGCGAGTGCATCGTGTACCCGGCCAACCACGACGTCGGCACGGTGACGGTCACGGGGCTGGTCCAGCCGGTCGTGGTCGAGCCGGTGATGCCGACGTACGACTACTTCGACAGCACGCTGATGCACCCGGCGTGCGAGCCCGGCTCGGCGATCGCGCTGACGGCCACCGGCGGCGACTACGCGGCGTTCACGCTGTACGGCGAGGGCGTGGCGGCGATCGAGCCAGCGAGCGAGATGCTGGTCATGAAGAAGGGCCAGGCGCTGGCGCTGCAGTGGGCCGCGGGCGCGGGCGCGGCCCACGTGCGCGTCGACCTGACGATCGACCAGCACGGCAACACGCCGGTCAAGCTGATCTGCGTGGGCGAGGACTCGGGCAGCATGACGGTGCCGGAGTCGCTCATCGCCCAGCTCATCGACTTCGGCATCTCGGGCTTCCCGAGCGCGCAGTGGTACCGCGAGACGGTCGACTCGACCGCGCTGGCGCCGGGCTGCGTGGAGTTCGCGGTGCGCTCGCACCGCGAGACGCTGCTCGGGGTCGAGGGTCACACGCCGTGCAACAAGCCCGACGACTGTCCCGAGGGACAGATCTGCGACATCCTGATCCAGACCTGCAAGTAGCGGCCTAGAAGCAGATCGCGCGCTCGTCCCCGTCGGGGGTGGCGATCTGCTCGCAGCGCATGCCGGTCGGACAGGGGCCGACGTCGCACTCGAGCGCGCACGCGGGGCTGCCGCTGGGCAGGCCGATGTCGAGGCAGACGGTCGACTGGTCGCCGGGGGGGAGGCCGCAGCCGCTGATGTCGTCCGCGGCGCCGCACACGGTCGAGCAGAAGCCGACCTCGTCTCTGGGGAACACGCACAGGCGGGTCGGGCAGTCCTCGGCCGCGCTGCAGGGGGCGTACATGGCCCCCGGGTCTTGCGGCTGCTCGCCGGGGTCGTCCTGCTCGTCCTGCTCGACGATGTCGCGGTCGGTGCAGGCGAGCGCGAGGAGGACGGAGGAGAGCAGGGTCAGGCGGAGCATGGTCATGATTGTGCGCCGGGGCGATGGCCGCCGGGTGTGGCGTCCGTCAAACAAACGTCGCGGGGCGGCGCGGGCGCTCGGACGGGCGGGTGGATCGGCGATACTGGCCGGCATGCGGCGGCGGTCGTTCATGGGGGTGACGCTCGGGCTGTGCGGGTGCGCGTCGGGGCCCGGGCCGGCTGTGCGGCGGACGTGGGCGGAGCGCAAGGCCGCGTACGCGACGCGGCTGCGCGAGCGCGGGCCGTCGCCCGGGCGGTGGAAGCCGCAGACGCCGCCGGCCGACGTCCGCGAGGTGCGCTACACGAGCGCGGGGCGCGAGCTGCTGGCCTGGTACGCGGCGCCGCCGGGGGTCACCGGGGCGCCGGGGCTGGTGTACTTCCACGGGGAGTTCTCGTTCGCGGCCTGGGACTTCGCGCAGGTGCGGCCGTTCCTCGCGGCGGGCTTCGCGGTCATGACGCCGGCGCTGCGCGGGGAGAACGGCAACCCGGGAGACTTCGAGCTGATGTACGGCGAGGTCGACGACGGCGCGGCGGCGGTGCGCTGGCTGGCGGCCCAGCCGGAGGTCGACGCGCGCAGGCTGCACACGCTCGGGCACAGCGCGGGCGGGGGCGTGTCGGCCCTGCTGGCGCTGGTGCCGGACCTGCCGCTGGTGCTGACCGCGAGCGTCGGCGGGATCTACACGCCGCAGACGTTCGGGCGCTGGTCACGGTTCGCGGATCAGAAGCACCTGGTGCGCTTCGACCCGGCGCTCGCGGAGGAGGCCGAGCTGCGCTCGCTGGCGGCGAATTTGATCGATATGCAGCGGCCGCATCGGGCCTATGTGGGGGCGGAGGACGCGGCGATCCTCGACAACGCGCGCGGGGCCGCGGCCGAGGCGCGGGCGATCGCGGCGCCGTTCACGTTGATCGAGGTCGCGGGGGACCACGAGAGGTCGCTGCAGCCCGGCGTCGCGGCGTACCTCGCGGACCTGACCCGGGGGACAGGTCCGTGACGCGACCGGGGTGAGGCGGCTCAGAGGCCGCCGAGGGTGATGGCGCTGGCCTCGACGGTGGCGCGGGTGACGTCGACGGCGAAGCTGGGGGTGAGGTCGGCGACGACGTCGGGGCCGGCCATGCAGTGGTAGTTGTGGTTGCGGAACTCGCCGCTGTCGGTGAGGAAGATCGCGGGGAAGCCGGCGTCCCAGAAGGCGGCGTGGTCGGAGCGGCGCAGGTCGGCGAACAGGTCGGTGGCCTCGGTGCCGGCGGGGAGCTCGAGCAGGGCCTTTCGCATGCCGATGCGGTCGGCGGCGGCGCCGAAGGCGAGGCTGGCGGCGTGGCTCTCGGCGTCGCTGACGGCGGCGATGAAGTCGCCGCTGAAGTTGGTGGCCTCGAGCTCGGCGTAGGCGTCGGGGAAGGCGAGGTCGAAGCCGGGCGGGACGGTCTGGCTGTCGGGGGCCTCGTCGTAGTAGCCGATCATGTCGTAGTTGAAGACGGCGACGATGGTGTCGCCGGCGGCCTGGGCGGCGGCGACGTAGGCCTCGGAGCCGATCAGGCCGAGCTCCTCCTCGTCCCAGCAGCCGACGATGAGGGTGCGGTCGAACTCGGCGAGGGCGAGCACGCGGGCGACCTCGAGGGCCGCGGCCACGCCGCTGGCGTTGTCGTCGGCGCCGAGGCAGTCGGGGATGTGGTCGTAGTGGGCGCTGATGACGACGTGCTCGCCGGGCAGGGCCGCGCCGAGGCGGCGGCCGACGACGTTGGTGCCGGTGCCGTAGTCCTGCAGCTGGACCTCGAAGCCGGCGTCGGTGAGGCGATCGGCGCACAGGTCCTGCACGGCCTGCCAGTGCGGCGAGCCGGGCGTGCGGATGTCGGCGATGAACTCGATGTCGTCCTGCCAGCGCTGGGGGTCGACGCAGTCGGCGAGGGCCTGCGGGCTGGCGGTGCAGGGGTCGGCGTCGCCGGTGGTGGCGCCGGTGGTGGTGGCGTCGGTGGTGGCGGCACCGGTGGTGGTGGTGAGAGCTTCGCCGGTGGTCGGCGCGACGCGGGTGGTGGAGTTGGCGGCGGTGGTGTCACCGGGCTCGCTGGACTCGCCTTGAGTGTCGGTGGGCGTGGCGGTGCAGGCGACCAGGCAGAGGAGCAGCGCGGAGCGGTTCACGGGGCGAGGGGTATCGCGGGCGCCGCGCGAGCGCAACTGAGTCGCGACGTCAGGGCTCGGGGGGGAGGGCCCTGGCGGAGGCGCCGGGCGGGAGGGCCTTCTGGGCGGTCTGCACGGCGGCGACGAGCTCGTCGGCGTGGCGGCTGCCGATGGCGGTGACGCGGCGGCCCCTGGCGTCGTGCCAGACGATGCGCACGGCCCGGCCGCCGTCGCCGGGCATGTTGTACATCCACTCGCGCTTGCCGGCGTAGCGGATGCCCCAGCCGCCGTAGGTCTTCCAGTCGTAGGAGATGGCCTCGGCCGACTCGATGGCGGACATCGGGATCTTGGGGCCGAACAGGCCGTACTGCACGTTGACGTGGCCCTCGGACACGTTGACGCGGAGCACGGCGAACAACAGCCAGACGATCAGGAGCGGCGGCAGGCTGACCGCCATGGCGAGCAGCGAGCCGGTGGCGACGGCGGTGCCGACGAGGGTAAGTAGCGGGAGGATGAAGAGGGCGTGGATCTGCCAGGGGGCCGCGCGCTTGTCGCGGTAGAGCACGGTGCCCTCGCCGGGCATGTACTTGCGCTCGTAGAGGTCGGGGCTGCGTCCGGCTTCGACGGGGACGAGGTCCTTGGAGGCGGCCATGCCGCAAGGGTCGACCGCGGGCGCGGGGCTGTCAACGCCGGGGCGCGGGCGCGGCCGGGGCGCGGGCGGACGCGGTTCAAGGGCGATCGGCGATGCGGGCCGCGCGGACGGCCGCGGGAGGGCGTAGGCTGGACGCGGAGGTCGCGATGCTCGTCGCTCGTGGGGTCATGGTCGGGGTGGTCCTGTCGTCGGCTTGCGCGGGCTGGGAGCAGCCGTCGTCGTCTTCGAATGCGCCGCCGCCGAACGAGGCGGTGGCGCCGTCGCACCACGCTCCGCCGCCGGGTGATGCGGACGCGCCGCTGCCCGAGGTGCGGGAGCCGCTGCGGGTGACCATCTCGTCGGTGCGGCTCAGCGAGGACTGCCCGCAGGCGGACACCGATCGCAAGGGCGAGGCGCGCGGCGACAGCAACCGACTGGCCTGCGCGCAGTCGACCGTGCAGCTGGTGGTCGACAGCACGGTGGCGGGCAGCTTCAAGATCGAGGCGGCTCGCGTGTTCGACTCGGTCGGCGGCGGGGCCGTCGGGACGACCCGGCTGCGCTCGCCGACGACGTGGACGACGGGCAGCAACGTGTATACGCCGTGGGACGAGCGGGTGCGGGCGGGAGAGCGGCTGCAGGTCAGCTATCTGCTCGGCGAGCCGACCTGGACGGCTTCGGCGAGCTGGTACGTGCTCGAGCTCGAGGTATCGCTCGACGGGCGGCGGCTGACGCTGCGGTCGCCTCAGTTCGCGCGCGAGGTGCTCGACGTCGTCGAGACGTGAGCGCGGGGCGATGAAGGGGGCGCGCGGCGGGTGAGGTTGTCGGAGGGCCGCGCGCCCCGCGGCTTCGCTCGCCGAAGAAAGTAGGAACGCGGGCTCGCGCTGCCGCGAGCCCGCGTTCGCCGTGAATCGACGCTCAGCGGGTCGCGGCGGGCTCGGGGGCGGCGGGCTTGACCGGGGCGCCCGTGGGCACGCCGCCCGGGGGCGGGGCGTCGGGGGTGGCGGCGCCGGTGGGGGCCGTGTTGCCGCCGACGGTGGGCATGCCGCTGCCCTTGCTGCCGGGGCCGCTGTTGGGGCCCGAGGCCGGGCCGGGCACGGCGCCGGCCTTCTCGGCGGCGGCGCGCATGGCGTTGATCTCGTCCATGTTGAGCGAGGCGGTCAGGGTGACGGCGTTGTCCTTCTTGTCGAACTGCACGCGGTCGACGGCGGCCGGCGGCAGGCCGAACGCGCCGGCCATCGGCTTGACGGTGTCGAACTGCTGCTTGACCTGGGCCAGCGTGGCGCTGGCGCGGTCGGGGTTCTCCATGCCGAACGACATGACGAGGGCCAGGCCGGTCGTCAGGTCGAGCGAGCCGGCGATGCTCTGCAGGCCCGACATGCCGCCGGGGATCGCGTCGGTGAGGGCGGCGAGCTTCGGCGAGACGGTGCCGGCGAACCACACGTGGCGCTTCTGGTCGACCTGGGCGAGCACGTCCTTCAGCTTGCCGTCGCGGACGGCGGTGCCGCTGCCGAGCATGAGGTTGCGGACCGGGGCGTCCCAGGCCTTGCTGACGAACGCGAGCGTGTCCTCGTTGACGAGGTAGCCGTGGGCCTCGCCGCCCTCGAGCACGAGCACGTGGGCGCCGCCCTGCGGCTCGACGCGGAAGTTCTCGCCCTTCAGCTGGTCTTGCAGACAGGTGAGGTTCTGGACCTTGCCGATGCCGGCGCCGGTGACGACCGCGGCGACGTCGACGCCGTCGGCGCCGACGCCGAGGTCGAGGCTCTTGAAGCCGGTCAGCGGCATGTTGCAGGCGGCGAGGGCGTCGACCTGCTTCTTGACCTCGGGGTCGGCGTCCATCAGCGACTTGTTGGCGGCCCACAGCGGGGAGCCGGCGAGGCCCTGGAGGTCGACGTGGGCGAGCAGGGTGGCGTCGGCGGGGATGAGCTTGTCGGGCGAGGCCACGGCGACGGGGGCGGTCGGCAGGGCGGGCGCGCCGTTGCTCGGGGTGGTGGGCTCGGGCTTGGCGTCGGCCGGCTTGGTGACGTCGACGGGCTTGGCGGGGGCGTCGGTGACGGCGACCGCCGGCTTCTTCGGGTCCTCGGCGCGGTTGCAGGCGACGGCGAGGACGAGGGCGGCGGTGAAGGCTGGGAAGGCGGGGTGACGCATGGCCGGCGGTATACGGCGCGCCGCCGGGGTGGTCAAACGTGGGGCTCGCGCAACCTGTGCGAGGGGCTCGTCGACAGACTTGCGGGAGCGACGGGTCGTGCCCCGCGGTCGGGGGCCGGACGACCCACATGCACGCGACGGTGGTTCGGCGACGCGGGCCGCTCACTTCAGCCAGGAGCGGGTCGCGAGCACGTGGGGGTGCTGGGGGCCGAGCAGGCGCTCGAGCGTGTCGGCGGCCGACTGCATCTCGGTCTGGCCGTAGAGGTCGCCGAGCTCGCGCATGGCGGTGCCGCAGTTGAAGCGCGAGGTGGCGGTCTGCCAGTGCTCGGCGCCGAGGGTGCGCTGGCGGATCTCGAAGGCCTGGTGGTAGTGGTCGAGGGCGGCCTTGAAGTTGCCCTGGCCGTAGTGGACCTGGCCGATCGCGTTGAGGGTGGCGGCGACGCGGGCGTGCTCCGTGCCGAGGTTGGCCTTCAGGCCCTCGAGGTTGCGGCGGAAGGCGCCGAGGGCGAGCGGGGCGTCGCCCATGCGGTGGAACACGCGGCCGAGGTCGAGGTAGGCCGAGAGGGTGTCGTCGTGGTGCTCGCCGCGCGAGGCCTCGAGCAGGTCGATGGCGCGGCGCAGGCGGGTGGCGGCCTCGGGGTACTGGCCCTGCTGGTAGAGGATCTGGCCCATGATCACGAGGATCGGGGCGAGGCGGCCGCTGTCGGGGCCGCCGAGGTGCTCGAGCGCCGCGAGGGCGCCGTTGGCGTAGTTGAGGGCCTCGGTGAAGTGGCCCTGCGACTGCAGGATCTCGGCGATCGCCTGCTGGGTGGCGGCGGTGCGGGCGTGGTGGGGGCCGAGCACCTTCTGCTGGACGGTGAGGGCGCGGGCGAACGAGGCCAGCGCGTCGGTCTTCTGGTCGAGGGCCTGCAGGGTGCGGCCGAGGTCGAACAGGGTGTTGGCGGTGAACACGTGGCCGGGGCCGAGGAACTCGCGCTTGATCGCCAGGGCCTGGCGGTGGTGGTCGAGGGCCGCGCTGTGCTTGCCGAGGATGTGCAGGATCTGGCCGATCGCGGTGAGCGTGCTGGCGGTGTACGGGTGCTTGGCCCCGAGGATCATCCGCTGCAGCGCGAGGGCCCGGTTGTAGTGCTCGAGCGCCTGGTCGTGCTTGCCCTGGCGGCGTAGCTCCTGACCGACGGCGTGCAG
Organism: Myxococcales bacterium; assembly: GCA_016793465.1. Next base: position 22,476 of record JAEUJW010000008.1, on the reverse strand, counting down.
CGCGATCGCGGTGTGACGAGACTCGGTGGGCACTTCGACGGACCTACGCAGCGACGGTCCATCGTAAGACGCCTGGCCGGAGAAACTCAACGTACGCGAGCGCGCGCGAGCGCCCATCCGCGCGCCAGGCCGCGCGCGGTGTGAGCGGGTCACGGGCGGGCGAGCGGGGCCCGGCCTGACCGGCGGCGGCTCACGCGAGGATCGCCGACAGCGGCGTGGTCGACAGGCCGACGCCGGAGCCGACCTGAGCGGCGCCCGGAGCGACGGTCTGTAGGCACGCGAGCAGGATGTCGGCGGTGTTTTCCCCGCTCGCGGACCGGTAGTGGATCCCGGGGTGGCGGAGCACGCCGCCGCCGCGCCCGGCGACGATGCACGGCTGGTTGAACACGTCGTGGGTGTAGCCGGACGAGGCGTCGCTGCCGAGGATCACGCACGACTGGTCGAGCAGGTTGCCGGCGCCGTCGGGCGTGTCCTTCAGGCGCTGGAGGAGGGCGGCGAAGGCGGCGACGGTGTGGACGGTGGTGGCGTCGACCTGGTCGTTGAAGTTGGTGTCGTGGGTCATGTCGTGGTGACCCGTGCCCTGGCCGAGCATGTGGAACACGGTGTAGCCGACCGAGCCGGTGTACTGGACGCTGGCGACGCGGGTGATGTCGCAGACGAACGCGAAGGCGAGCAGGTCGACCATGATCTGGTTGACCTCGTCGAGCGGCTCCTTGCTGTCGACGTCGGTGTTGTCGACGACCGGCTGCATGGGCTGCGTGCAGGCGGGGGCGAGGGCGTCGATCTGCTTGCCGAGCTGCTCGACCGAGGCGAGGTGGGCGTCGAGGCGGAGCTTGTCGGCGCTGCCGACCCGCAGCTTCAGGCGCTTCACGTCCTCGGACACGGCGTCGAGGGCGTCGAGGCGGATCGGCTTCTGCGGGTCGTCGGGCGGGACGAAGCTCTCGAACAGCTTGTTGTAGGCCTCGACGGGGTTGAAGATCTGGGGGAGCGGCTGGTCGGGCCCCTTGTGCGACAGGAACTGCAGGGTCGGGCCCTCGCTGGTGATCACGCGCTTCGACACGGCCAGCTGGATCGACGGCAGGAAGGTCTGGCCGCCGATCGCCTCGGCGGCGACCTGGTCGATCGAGGGGCCGCCGAACTTCGAGGAGTAGCTGTTGTCGGCGTGCGGCAGCTCGATGAACGGGTGGCCGGAGAAGAACCCGGCCACGCCGTCGTGGTGGCCGCGGCGGTGGTCGGCGGCGGCCTTGATGTCGAAGCCGGTGAGCACCGAGCAGTACTCGCGCACGCCGGCGAGCGGCATCAGCTGCGCGCTCAGGGTGTAGTTCTCGCCCTCGTCGGGCGGGGTCCAGCGCAGGCCGGCGCCGGGGTTGGTGACGTCGACGAGGGCGACGCCGTTGCCGAAGAACCACGTGACGAAGCGGACCGGGAGCGGGCCGCCGGCGGCCAGCGCGGTGCCGTTGTTGTTGAGCATGGCGTCGAGCAGCGGCAGGCCGAGGGCGACGGAGGTCCCGCCGATGGCGCCGCGGAGCATGGTGCGTCGGCTGAGGGCGAAGCGTTTCATGGTCGTGTCTCCTGGGGCTCGGGGGTTACTCGGGCGTGCCCACGCGCAGGAAGGCGGGGCTGGCGACCAGCTCGACGAGCAGGTCCTTCATGCGGTAGCCGGCGTCGGCGAAGGCGGCGTCGAGGTCGGCGAGGGCGGGCTTCTCGCTGGTGAGCTCGAGGTGGCCGGTGGCGTGGCGGAACAGGTTGCGCACGAAGCAGCGGGGCACGAACTCGCTGTCCTTCAGGAGCGCGCCGAGCTGGCGGGCGCCATCGAATTCGCCGAGGCCGTCGATGGCCTCGGAGGTGTCGAGCAGCACGCCGTTCTCGACGGTGCGGAACACGCCGATGCCGTCGTAGTTCTCGAGGCCGAGGCCGATGGGGTCCATGAGCTTGTGGCAGCCGGAGCACGAGGGGTCCTGCATGTGCTGCTGGAGGCGCTCGCGCATGGTCTTGAACTCCTGGCCGGCGGGCAGCTCGGTGACGACGTCGGGCGGCGGGGCGGGCATGCCCTGGCACATCAGCAGCTCGCGCACGAACTTGCCGCGCAGGGTCGGCGAGGTGCTGCCGACGTGGGCGTAGGCGGCGAGGAACGCGGCCTGGCCGAGGATGCCGCCGCGCTTGGACTCGGCGGGCAGGTCGAAGCGGGTCCACGTCTCGCCGATCTGCGCGGGGTCGGCGACGAGGCCGTAGAGCGCGGCGAGCGGGCCGTTGACGAAGGTGTAGGGGGCGTCGAGGATGTCGCGGAAGTCGCCGTCGACGGTGAAGGCGATGTCGTCGACGAGGGCGAGCGTCTCCTGGCGCATGGCGGCGCCGAGGGCCGGCGAGAACTGGGGGAAGATCGCGGGGTCCTTGGCCAGGGCCTCGAGCGTGCGCAGGCGCAGGACCTCGGCGTAGAAGTTGCCGATGGCCGCGCGGGCGCCGGGGGCCTCGACCATGACCTCGGCGATCGCGCGCACGTCGTCGGGGCTGGCGAGGCCGTCGTTCTCGGCGATCGTCAGGATCTCGGCGGTCGGGGTGGTGTCGAGGAGGAAGAACGACAGGCGGGTCGCGGCCTCGAGCGAGGTCAACACGCGCTCCTCGGGGTCGGCCGGGTCGGGCTCGCCGAGCTCGACCTGGTAGAGGAAGTAGGGCGACTGCAGGAAGGTGGCGATCGCGGCCTCGGTGCCGGCGTCGAAGCTGCCGAGCTCGAGGGCGGCGTCGACGGCGACGCCGGTGTAGCGGTCGAGCTCCTCGGCGGTCAGCGGGCGGCGCCAGATCATGCGGCCGAAGTTGGTGACGAACTGGCGGTGGCAGGCCGCGTCGTCGGGGGCCGCGGGGTCGCAGCCGCGGTAGGCGGCGATGCGGGCGACGTCCTTGATCGCCTCGGCGGCGGCGGCCCGCCCGGACTCCTCGTAGAGGTCGACGGCGCTGTCGTTGAGGGCGTTCTGGGCGGCGGCGATCGCCTCGAAGCCGTTGAGCGCGGTGTCGATCGGCGGGGTCGCGACGGCGGCCGCGGGCTCGCCGAGCAGGTCGCGGATCGCGTTGCGGTACTGGCGGGCGAGCAGGAGGCGCAGGCGGGCCGGGGCGGGCTCGAACTCGGCGCCGGGGGCGTCGCCGGTGTCCTCGCCGCCGTCGCTGCCGGCCTCCTCGCCGCCGCCGGTCGGGGTGTCGGTGGCGCCGCCGGGTCCGCCGGAGGGTCCGCTGGTCGGGCTGCTGTCCTCGGGGACATCCGCGCCGGTGTAACAGCCGCCGGCCACGAGCGTGGCGAGCGCGAGGGGGACGAGGGTCGGGCGCAGCATGGCGTTTAGGCCTCCACGAGACGGCACCATACCCATGGGAGCAAACGTTGGTCCATGGGCAAATGACGGGGGCCCCAGGGTGTCCCTGGCAACCCCCATGCGAGCCGTGAGCGCGGCGCACGGGGCCCGGTGGGGAGGGACAGCGGTGCGCCGATCCGGTAAAAGGGCTCCGCGGTCCCCGTCACCAGCCCGGCCATGAACCTCGCGTTCCCGACGTACATCTGCCTCGACGTGCCGGAGCCGCAGGCCTCGCACGTCGCGGCGGTGCGGCGGCGCCACTGCGAGCGGCTGCGCGAGTTCCCGGTCGAGATCACGGTGGCGGGGTCGAGCGGCATCGGGGCGATACGACCCCAGCTGCAGTGGCACGAGGTCGAGCGCGACCTGCGGGCGTTCTGCGCGGCGACGCGGCCGATCGCGGCGGAGTTCGGCGGGGTGGTGCGCTTCCCGGACACCGACATCTTCTCGCTCGCGCTCGGCGACCCCATGCCGTTCGAGGCGCTGCACGCCGCGCTGAAGCAGTCGGGCGTGCGCTTCGAGGACTCGCAGTTCCCGTTCTTCCCCCACTGCACGCTGCGCATGCAGGGGCCGCTGACGGAGGCGGCGGTGTCGGAGCTGTTCGCGCTGCGGGTGCCGGGGCGCTTCGTGCTGTCGACGCTGTCGCTGTACCAGCGCGAGGGCGACGCGCCGATCCGGTCGGTGTGGACCTGCCGGCTCGGCGCGTAGGCGCGGCGCTCACTGGCGCTTGTAGGTCAGCGCGTACTTGAGGGGCTCGGTCAGGCGCTCCGAGGTGATGGTGACGCTGATCGTCAGGCGCTCGCCGCTGTCGTCGAGCGTGTAGACGCTGCGCCGGCCGCCGTCGTCGGCGGTGTAGGTCTGGACGAACCGACCCTTGACCATCGAGAAGGCGACCTGCACGGCCTTGCCGCTGTCGCTGGTCCAGGCCACCGACGGACCGCCGAGCACGCCGCCGACCGTGCGCCCGGGGGCGAAGGTGGTGGTGACCTTGTCGCCGGCCACGGCGATGGTGATCTGCTCGCGGATCTGGTTGCTCTCGCGCAGGCGCTTGCGGCCGATCGGGCGGATCACCGCGTTCAATTGCTGGGCGGCGGCCTCGATCGCGGCCTCGAGGTTCTGCCGCTGGGCGTCGCCGCCGGCGAATTTAAAGGTGCCGGCGAAGCGGTCCTGCGGCGGGGCGGGCGGGGGAGTCGGGGCGGGGGTCGGCGTCGGGGCGGGCGTCGGGGTCGGCGCGGGGTTCGGTGAGGTGGGCTCGGGGACCGGCGCTGGCGTCGGGGTCGGGGCGGGCGTCGGCTCGGGCGTGGGGCTGGTCTTCGGGTCCGGTGTGGTCGGCTTCGCCGGGGTCTTCTTGGGGGCAGGGGTCTTGCTCGCGGCGGGGTCGCTCGCGGCGGCGTTGTTGCTCGCCGGGGCGGCCGCGGGGGCGGCGGGGTCGGCCGGCGCGGGGCTGTCCCCGGGGACAGGTGTCGCGGCGGCGAGGCGGCCGTCGGGGGGCGCGGCGGGATCGGCCGGCGCTCCCGCGGGCTCGACGGGAGCGGCGGGAGCGGCGGGCGCGGCGGGATCTGCCGCGGTCGCGGGCGCGGCCTGCTCGTTCTTCTCGGCCTTGGCGGGCTCGGCCTCGTCGGCGAACGGGTCGTCGAACTCGTCGGGCACCGGGGCCGGTGCCGGCGGCGGGGCGTCGCCGCAGGCGGCGAGGGCGAGGACCAGCGGGAGGGCGAGCAGGCGCGGGCGGACGTCCATCACGCCCGACAATAGCCGGTCTCGCGGGCGACCGGGGCGGCCGAATGCAGGGAGCACGTGTCGCGTGTTGACGGACCGGGGTAGTCTCGCGGCGATGCCGAGGTTCGTCGCCGTTTCGCTGCTGCTGTCGCTGGGTCTGGTCGCGTCGTGCGGGTCGCCGGGGGGCGGCGAGTCGGACGGGGCGAGCGAGGGCGAGGCCGGCGGTTCGTCGGACGACTCGACGAGCGGGGCGACGCCGACCACCGGCGACGGGACCGAGGACGGTTCGTCGAGCGGGCCGACCTGCGCGTGCGCGGACGAGGAGGCCTGCGTCGCCGGGACCTGCGTCGACGTCGGGCGGGCCGACGTCGCGCGCGGCTGCAACGTGCTCGGCGATCCGGCGGGGCGCGGGCAGTGCCTGTACCCGTGGCCGGCGGACGCGCTGCTGCCGGCCGACCCGGCGAGCGAGACGGGGCTGAGGCTGCAGTACGACCCGGCCCTGCTGCCGGTCAACGACGCGGGGATGGCGTTCGCGGCCGGCGAGATCACGGCCGGCTTCGACGGCTTCTCGCCGCTGTCGCAGATCCGCTTCGCGTTCGCGCGGCCGGTCGACGGCGGGGGCCTGGCGCCGATCGACGACATCGGCCGCTCGCTCGCCGACGACGCGGCGATCGTGCTGGTCGACGCCGACAGCGGCGAGCGCTGGCCGTACTTCGCCGAGCTCGACGCGGCCGCCGAGGCGGGGGAGCCGGTCACGGTGTTCGTGCGGCCGATGCGGCGCCTGCGGCCGGGCGCCCGCTACGTGGTGGGGATCCGCGGCCTCACCTCGGGCGGCGAGGCGATCGCCGCGGCCCCGCTGTTCGCCGCCCTGCGCGACGGCCAGACCACCGACGTGCCCGAGCTCGAGGCGATCCGCGCGCAGCAGGAGGAGGTGTTCGCCGCGTTGACGGCGGCGGGCGTCGAGCGCTCGAGCCTGCAGCTGGCGTGGGGCTTCACGACCGCGAGCCAGACGCTGCTGCGGCGCGACTTCCTGGCGATCGCGCCGCAGGTCGAGGCGGCGGCCGGCAGCGGCGACCTCGGCTACGCGATCGACGAGGTCGAGGAGAGCCCCGACCCGGCGCTGAAGCGGGTCGTGCGCGGGACCTTCACCGTGCCCTCGTGCCTGACCGGCAACTCCGGCCCCGGCGAGGTCATCCGCCGCGACGCGATGGGGCTGCCGGACTGCTCGGGCACGACCGAGGCGAGGTTCGTGCTGGCGATCCCGCAGGCGCTGGCCGACGCCGGCGCGCCGGCGCCGCTGACGATCTACGGCCACGGGCTGCTCGGCAGCGGCGAGGAGGCGGTCGGCATCGCCAGGCGGGCGACCGCGGGGATCGTGGTCGGGACCGACTTCTGGGGCCTCTCGGAGGACGACCTGCCGGCGGTCGCCGAGATGCTGGCGGCCAACCTCGACGGCGGGCGGACCATGCCCGACCGGCTGCTGCAGTCGGTCGTCAACTTCACGACGCTGGCGCATCTCGCCCGCACCGCGCTGGTCGCCGACCCGCTGGTGTTCGAGAACGAGACCAGCCTGATCGACCCGGAGGCGATCCACTACCTCGGCGGCTCGCAGGGCGGCATCATGGGCGCGACCGTCATGGCCATGGCGGAGCCGCTGCGCCGCGGGGTGCTGGTGGTCGGCGGGGCCAACTACTCGCTGATGATCTGGCGCTCGACCGCGTTCTCGCTGCTCGGGGAGATCTGGGAGGGCTCGCACGCCGACCCGCAGGAGCGCGAGTTCCTGTTCGCGCTGTTCCAGTCGAGCATGGACCTGTCGGACCCGCTGACGTATACGGACCTGCTCGCCGAGCCGCTCGGCGGCGGGGCGGCCAAGCGGATCCTGCTGGTCGAGTCGATGGGCGACGCCCAGGTGCCGAACATCGCCACCGAGGCGATGGCCCGCACCTACGGGCTGCAGATGCTCGGGCCGGCGGTCGCGCCGGTGTTCGGGGTGGCGGACGCGCCGGGGCCGCTGGCGGAGGGCTCGGCGCTGCTGCAGATCGACACCGGGCTCGGGCCGGTGCCCCCCGGGGTGAACTTGCCCCTCGGGGAGGACAACGGGGCCCACGGGGCGGCCGTCGACGACCCGTCGGCGATTGCGATGATCGAGCAGTTCCTGTTCACCGGCGTGATGGAGAACCTGTGCGACGGGCCCTGCGATCCGGGGTGAGCCGGCGGCGCGGGTTTACGGCTGTCCCGGAGGACAGGTCGAGCAAAACCGCGCCACGCCGCGAACTCGCGGCGAGAGCGGCGTGCCGCGGCCCGGCGGGGCGCGTTGACACTCGTGGGGCCCGGCTTGTAACGTCGACCGGGCGCTGCGGGTATGTCGACGACGGATGCACCGGGTTTCGAGGTTCGTTGGTTGCGGTGGACGGACGACCGGGAGGCCATCCTCGGGCTGCGGGCGGCCGTGTTCGTGGCCGAGCAGGGCTTCTCGGACGACGTCGTCGAGAGCCCTTACGACGCCGAGGGCATCCACCTCGGGGCGTTCCACGACGGCAAGCTGGTCGCGACGATCACCGCCTACGTGTTCCCCGGCGGCCACCCCGAGCCGAGCAAGTGGGGCCTGAAGCCGCTCGCCGGGCCGACGCTGCAGTTCACCAAGCGCATCGAGCTCGGGGCCTACCGCGGGCACGGGGTCACCGAGGTGCTGGCGGCCAACATGTTCCGCTACGCGTTCGAGACGCTGCACCCGGCGCGCATCTTCCTGCTGCTCGGCGGGGTCCACCGCGGGCTGCAGGACCACTACCGCAAGCTGTTCGGGTTCCGCGCGCACGGCGAGGTCGGCGAGGGCGAGGCGGCGCGGCTCGTCATGGTCGTCGACGACGCGCCGTCGCTGCGCTCGCTGTACCTGCGCATGCGCTCGCTGGCCGAGAGCGTGCACCGGCGCTGCCCGGTGACCGTGCCGTCGCTGGTGCGGCTGCTGGCCGACGACGGGCGGCGGGCGCTGCTGGCCAGCGAGCGGCTCGGCCGCGAGAACAACTACGTCGCGCCGCTGTCGCTGGCCGACGAGCTGCCGCGCCTGGCCGCGCAGAACCGCCTGCTGCACGCGGAGCAGCGCCCGCGGCTGGCGGCGACCGGGTTCCCGGGGGCGCCGGCGCGGCTGCTCGACGTCGGCACGGGCACCGGGGTGTACCTGTCGCTGATGGCCAAGGAGGCGATGTTCGCCGGCTACGAGGTCCGCGGGCTCGAGCTGTCGTCGCAGCTGCTGGCCTACGCGCGCTTCGCCTACCCCGAGCAGGAGTTCGTGCAGGGCAGCGCCTACGCGACCGGCGAGGCCGACGCCGCGCTCGACGTGGTCACCATGAACTTCGTGATGATCCACCTGCGCAACCCCGACCTCGCGCTGCTCGAGGTCTCGCGGGTGCTGAAGCCGGGGGGCCTGCTGTACGTGGTCGACGTCAACGACACCACGTTCGACGGGCCGGACGTGATCCGCGCGATGGTCGAGGCCCACCACCGCTTCCACGAGGCCGACCGGCGCATCATGGCCACGCTGCCGCGGCGGGCCGCCGAGTTCGGGTTTCACCTCGAGCAGCGCTACTCGTCGACGGTGCGCAACACCGGCGGGGTCGAGCCGACGTTCGCGCCCGACGAGGTCCGCCTGTCGCGCATGGGGATGTGGGGCATGCTGTCGTTCATGGGCCAGCGCGAGGAGCTGGAGACGGCGTTCCAGGCGGCGCAGGAGCACTACCTCGGCTCCGAGTGCGAGATCAGCCTGAACGTCGAGACGCACGTGTACCGCAAGCCCGGCGGGTGAAGGCATGAGCAGGACGGCTTCCACGGACGGAGATACGACGGCCCTGATTCGCCGGGGCGACGTGCTGTCGGAGGCGACCCAGGTCCTCGAGGAGTCGTCGAAGAACACCCGGCGCAAGATCCTGATCTCGCTGAACGTGCTGGTCGCGTTCGTCATCGTCGCGTTCGTGACGGCCAGCGTGGCGACCGCGGGCACGCTGCTGGACCCCGCGCGCGACGCGGTCGTGCTGCCGATCCTGTTCCTCATCAACGCGGCCTCGGCGGTCTACAACGTGCGCGTGCTGCGGGGCGGCGTCCGGGCCCGCCAGCGCGTCGACTCGGTGACCCGCTGGCTGTCGATCGTCATCATCCAGCTGGCCTCGCTGGTGATCGTGCACTTCAACCTGAACACGGCGACCAGCATCCTCATGGATCACACGCTGGCGATCGTGACGATCTTCCTGACCGGCCTCGTGCTCGGGCGCAACGCCGCGATCATGTGGTGCCTGGTGACGCTGGCCAGCCTCGGCATCGCCGTCAACAACCGCGGGGTCGGGTTCCAGTACGTGCTGATGACGGGGGCCGAGATCGAGGCGCTGCACCGCCTGCCGCTGGCCGACGTCGCCGCGCGCGCCGGCGCGGCCCGGGCCGAGGGCCTGGAGCCGCTGCCGATCTCGATCTACGCGCTGGTGTCGGTGGTGTTCACCGGCATCACCGTGGCGGCCACGTTCTTCGAGGCGGGCCTCATCGGCCGGGTCCTCGCCGCGGTGCCGGTGGCGGTGCAGAAGATCCAGATCGCGACCCGCGAGCGCCAGCACCTCGAGGCCGAGAACATGCGCATGGGCGCCGAGCTCGACGTGGCCCAGCGCCTGCAGGCCATGATCCTGCCGCGCGGCGAGGAGCTGCGCCGGCACCGGGGCCTCGAGATCGCGGCCCACATGATCCCGGCCTCGGAGATCGGCGGCGACATCTACGACGTGCTGGGCGGCGACGACGGCTCGACCTGCCTGGTGATCGGCGACGTGACCGACCACGGGCTGGCCTCGGGCGTGGTCATGCTGATGACGCAGTCGGCCCTGCGCACCGCGCTCGAGCAGACCCACGGCGACCTCGTCGGCTCGCTCGTGCGGGTCAACTCGGTGGTCTACAAGAACGTCCAGGAGCGCATGGGCGACGCCCGCAACCTGACGCTCGCGCTGCTGCACTACCGCGACGGCGCGGTCCGCCTGGCGGGGCAGCACGAGACGATCATCGTCGTGCGCGCGGACGGGGCGGTCGAGGAGTTCGAGACGATCGACCTCGGGATCAACGTGGGCCTCGTGCCCGAGGTCGAGGACATGATGTCGGAGCGGCGGTTCGAGCTCGCGCCCGGCGACCTCATGGTGCTCTACACCGACGGCGTGACCGAGGCCGAGGCGCCCGGCGGCGAGCTCTACGGCGTCCAGCGCCTCAAGCAGCAGGTCCACGCCCACCGCGCGCTGGCCTGTGAGCAGATCCGCGAGCGGGTGTTCCAGGACATCCGCGCCTTCATGGCGGGCGGCAAGATCCTCGACGACATCACCCTGGTCCTGGTCCGCCGGACCGCATGAGCAAGTAGGATGGAGGGGCGCATGGACAGCAAGACCTACGGAGATTTCGCGTTCGTCCCGGACGACCTGGTGCCCGAGGCCCAGCTCGCGCTCACGCTGTCGCCTTCGGAGCTGACGGCCCACTGGCTGCGCTGCGGGCAGGTGTCGGACTTCGTGGCCGGCTACATCGCCTCGGCCTACGCGGCCGAGCACCGCACGACCAGCGCGCCGCTGTTCACCTCGATCTCGACGGTGTTCCAGGAGCTGATCGAGAACGCCGCCAAGTTCTCGCGCAAGCGCGAGTCGTCGATCTCGGTGCGGGTCAAGCACTTTAGCCGGGTGCTGATGTTCGAGGTCGAGAGCGTGACCACGCCGGCGTTCGCCCAGCGCTTCGAGGAGTACCTCGAGCAGATGGAGCGGGCCGAGGACCTCGGCGCGGTCTACATGGAGATCGTCGAGGCCCAGACCGAGAGCCCGGCCGAGGTCCAGCGCTCGGGCATCGGCCTGCTGGTGCTGCGCAAGGACCACGAGGTCCGCCTCGGCGTGCGCTTCGCCAGCGACGAGGTCGGCCGCCCCACCATCACCGTGCGCGCGTTCCAGACGCTCGAGGGAGTTTAAGAAGCATGGAAGTCCGCGAGTCCGAAGCAGTGGTGCGGTTCTCCCCGGAGACCGCGACGGTGTCGTTCCAGGGCGCGCTCCGCCTGGCCAACGTGAAGGCCTACGAGGGCGTCTCGAAGCTGCTGAACGAGGCGGCCGCCCAGGTCCAGGGCCCGCTGACGCTCGACTTCCGCGAGCTCATCTTCCTCAACAGCTCGGGGCTGACGGCGCTCAGCCTGTTCGTGGTGCAGTCGCGCAAGGCCGGCAAGCCGCAGCTGAAGCTGGTCGGCTCGAAGGTCAACGCGTGGCAGCAGAAGTCGCTGGCCAACTTCCAGATGCTCTGGAAGGACATGTCGCTGACGATCGAGTAGCGCTCACCCGGGCGGCGGCTCGGGCCGCTGCTCGCGGAAGCTGTTGCGGTCGTGCCAGGCCGGCGGCTCGTCGGCGGGGGCGTTGCCGCGGGCGTCGACGTTGCTGAGGTGGTGGGTGTGGCTGGTCCACGGGACCGGCGCGCCCGGCCAGGCGCCGTCTCCGTAGACGAACAGGCCCTGGCGCGTGGGGTACTCGGCGAGGCCGGCCGCCGTGGCGCAGGCCCGCACGGTGTTGACGTCGCCGCGGTTGGCGGCCACCAGCAGCTCGGCGCGGCCGTCGGCGTCGACGTCGGCGACCACGGGGTACTCGTGGATCGTCAGGCTGGTGCTCTCGAGCTCGCGGATCACGGCGCCGGTCCGACCGTCGAGCACGCGCAGGTGGCACTCGTCCTGGTGGGCGATGTCGGCGGCGCCGTCGCCGTCGAGGTCGAAGGCCATGACGCCGTTGCTGGCCGACGAGAGGTCCTGGATCGGCAGCGACCAGCGGCGGTAGACGGCGCCGGGGGCGGGCGTGGGGTCGCCGTCGGGGACCACGACCTCCTCGCCGTCGCGGTGCACGTCGTAGACCGCGAGCGTGAGGCCGAACGAGAACGCGAGCTCGGGGCGGCCGTCGCCGTCGAAGTCGGCGATGGTCGCCGGGCCGCCGAGGTTGCCGCCGGGGATCACGATCGGCGGGGCGCAGCCGGCGGCGCTGCACCACGGCTCGCCGGTCGCGCCCGCGAGCACGTGGATCTCCGGCCAGGCCGAGAGCACGACCTCGGGGCCGCCGTCGAGGTCGAGGTCGGCGACGGCGGGGTATCCGTCGCTCCCGGGCCCGGAGTCGTCGGCCCACAGCAGGCTGACGCTCACGCTCGGCGGGGCGCCGGGGGTCCAGGCGATCGACCAGGCGCGGCGGCCGGTGATCAGCTCGGGGCGGCCGTCGTCGGTGAGGTCGGCGAAGGTCGCCAGGCCGCCGGGGTAGAGCAGCACCGCGGGGTCGCCGGTGAGGTGCGGCGAGCCCTCGCCGCCGGCGTCGGGGCTCTGCCACACCACCAGGCCGTCGTGGTCGATGAGCACGCCGCCGATCGCGACCTCGGCGCCGGGGTCGTCGTCGAGGTTGGCGAGCGCGAAGGCGCCGTTGTCGACGCGGATCTTCGCGGGCCCGCCGGCGGCGGTGCGGGCGATCCACAGCTGTTTGCCGTCGGCGTCGACGGCGTGCACGGTCGACAGGTGGTCGTCGCCGGGGCGGCTGGCGTGCACGACGTCGGGGCGGGCGTCGCCGTCGACGTCGCCGATCGCCGGGGTCGCGCGGCCGTGGGCGTCGACGCGCCAGCGCTCGCCGCCGCCGGCGCCGTCGAGGGCGACGAGCGCACCGACCTCGAGCGAGTCGGGGTCGTCGAGGCGGCCGATCACGACGACGACCTCGGGCGCGCCGTCGGCGTCGAGGTCGGCGACCATCGGCGTCGCCATCACCTCGCCGGCAGGCCACGACCACTCGAGGCCGAACAGTTGCGGCGACCCGCAGGCCGCGGACACGAGGAGGAGCAGCAGGGACCGGCGAGGCACGGGGTTCGAGTATCACGCCGCGGCGCCCGCCCGGCGAGGGGACGTGTCACCCGCGGGCGCGCGTCAGCCGGGCCGCTTCTGCGGCATGCCGGCCGGGGGCTTGGCCTTGCTGCCGTACTTGTCGATGCACACCTGCATGATCTGCTTGCCGGCGTCCTTCAGCTCGGGGCCGGCGCCGTCGAAGACGGCCTTCTGGCAGGCCGCCGTCTTGACGCTGTCGGCCTGGGTGCACTGCACGATCGTCATCGGCAAAGCCTTGTCCTTGCCGCCGCCGTCCCACGCGGTCACGGCCTCGGGCCCGCCGACGCGGCGCACGAACGCGTCCTGGGCCTTGCCCACGTCCTCGCAGGCGGCGACCGGGTCCCTGGGCAGCTTGGCCGGCAGCGCGGCCGACAGGCGCTCGAGCTCGCCGGCGACCTTGGCGTCGCTGTCCTGCTTGGCCTTCTCCTCGGCCTCGCGCTTGGCCTTGCGTTCGGCCACGGCCTTGGCGTTGTCGGCGTCCTCCTGGGCCTTCTTGGCCTCGGCGGCCTTCTCGTCGGCGGACGGGCCGGTCTTCTTGGGCTCGCCGCACGCGAGCACGAGCAGCGAGGAGGCGACGAGGGCGAGGCGCGGGATCGGCATGCGGGGCGACGGTCTCACACAAGCGTGCGCGCCGGCAAGCGCCGTCACGGCCGGGCGGTCAGCGCGGCGAGGATCACCAGCGCGACCGCGGCGGCGAAGAACCCGAGGAAGAACCGCACGAACCGGCGCTGCCAGCGACGGCCGGCGTCGGTGAAGTTCTGCGGGTCGAACGCGGCCATGCCGTGGAACAGCATCGACCCCAGGGTGCGGCGACCGCTGAGGTTGGCCAGCATGCGCAGCCACGACACGAAGGCGCCGAGCCAGCACGCGCCGGCCACGGCGCCCACGACGATCAGCGCGGCCTGCAGGGCGGGGGACATCGGGGCAGCCTATCACGCGCCGTCGCGGCGGCGTCCGCGGCGGCGGCGTTTGTGCCAGCGCGGTCCGCTCAGGCCGGCGGGCGCGTGGCCGCGAAGAAGTCGATGCGGGCCGACCACAGCTCGAAGTCCTGGCGGTGGCCGGGGCCGAGGGTCGGGTCCTGCGCGAGCGCGGCGAGGGCCTCGCGGGCGCGCCGGTAGTCGCGCTCGCGCAGGGCGGCCTCGACGAGCATGAGGCCGGCGCCGCGGGCGAGCTCGGGGGTGGGCAGGGCGGGCTCACCTGTCCCCGGGGACAGGGCGCGCTCGAGGTGGGCGCGGGCGGCCGCGCCGTGGTGCACGTTCAACAGTTGGCGACCCGCGAGGTAGCCGCCGAGGGCGGCGTGGCCCGCGAGCGCGGCGATCTGCAGGGCGGCGTGCAGGCGCAGCACGGCCTGGTGCGGGTGGTCGGGCTGGGGGTCGAACGGGGCGAAGTAGGCGAGCACCAGCGCGGCGACGACGGGGTCGCCGGCGGCGACGCGTTTGATCTGAAGCTGGCGCTGCTGGGCCTCGGCGAGGCCGCGGGCGAGGGCGCGCTCGTAGGCGGCCTTGGCGGCCGCGAGGTCGCCGCGGGCCAGCGCGAGGTCGCCGCGGCGTTCGTCCTGGACGGCGAGCACCGTGTCGGTGAGGTCGTGCAGGCCGTCGAGGGCGCCGAGCGTGGCCTCGGCGGCGGCGAACAGGCCGGCCTGGGCCTCGGCGAGCGCGAGCACGAGGCGGTGCTCGGGCTGCTCGGGCTCGACGGCGCACAGGCTCTTCAGGGCGTCGAGGCGGCGCGGGGTGTCGCCGCGGGCGTTGGCGAGGTTGGCCTCGGCGACGAGGTCGGCGGCCCGGTGGGCGCACGGGCGCTGGAAGATCGGGCGCTGCTTGAAGCGCTGGCGCAGCGACTCGAGGTCCTTGTCGGCGATCGCGCGGGCGGCGAGGAAGCCGAGCCACTCCTGCTCGAGGGCGGCGAGCGGGGCCCCGTAGGCGGCCTCGAAGTCGCCGGCGCTGCGGTAGAGGTGGGTGAAGGCGTCGACGCCGCGGGTCTCGAGCAGCCACAGGCAGAACGAGCCGGCGGCGGTGTAGGCCCGGCGCGAGGCCTTGCCCCAGAAGCCGAGGCCCATGATGTCCCCGAGGACAGGTCGCAGGCCGAGGCGCTCGAGGATCGCGGCCTGGTCGTGGAGGTCGAGCGCGCCGTCGGGGCGGGGGGCGAGGGCGGTGGCGAAGCCCTCGATCAGCGCCAGGTTGAAGCGCGGGCCGCCCCAGCCGAGCGTCGCCGAGGCGCCGAACACCGGGTCGCCGAACATGTACGAGAACGCGTGCGCGAGCTCGTGGTGGAGCACGCGGTGGGGGAACGGCTGCTCGTTGAGGTAGATGTGACCGCGCCACGGCGGCGCGACCTCGGTGTTGCCGGCGCCGAGCAGGGCGCGCTTCGACTCGGGCGAGGGGAACACGAAGCTGTGGACCTTCCACGACGGCTCGAACCCGAGCTGGCCGGCCAGGTGCGACCACGCGAACTCGTGCTCGAGGGCCACGAACTCGATGTCGCGGGCGGTCGCCGAGTTGGCGGCGTAGTGGATCACGAAGTGGTCGGTCTCGCGGGTGCCGAGCAGGTGGTCCGACAGGCTGGCGGTGGTCTGGTGGAAGCCGTGGTGGGTCGGGCGCAGGCCGAACGAGAGGGCGAGGGCGAGGACGGCGACGAACCCGAACGCCGAGAACGGGTGACGACCGGCGGCCGCGAGCGGCAGGCGCCGCAGGTCGGGGCCGAGCCACAGGCGCAGCCCGAGCAGCACGGCCGCGGCGGCGAGCAGGTTGTAGGCGCGGAACCACAGGTAGCGGCTCGACAGCGGGATCGCCTCGTCGTAGATCGGGCCGGCGATGTAGCCCCAGAACGGGTCGAGCGCGTAGACCACGGGGTCGACGTAGAGGCGGGCCGCGCCGAGTCCGAGGCACAGCAGCAGCGGCAGCCAGGCGAACACCAGGGCGCGCCGCGGGTGGCGGCTCAGCAGGCCGCCGACGAGGCCGGCGACCATGCCGAGCAGGCCCGACACGCCGGGGCCGGCGGCGAAGAACCCGAGGCCGGTCCACGGGTCGCAGTTGGGCTGCCACAGCTGGGCGACCGCGAGGATGCCGGCGGAGACGCCGAGCAGGCCGCCGAGGTCGCGCAGGCCGATCGTCAGCAGGGTGGTCAGCGGGAAGCCGGTCGCGGCGCGCTCGGGGCCGGGCGGCGAGGACCACAGGGCCAGCTCGGCGCGCACCTCGGCGACGGCGTCGAGGCCGACGCCGAGGCCGAGCACGCTGAGCGGGGCGGTGAGCACGAGGCTGCCCTCGTAGCCGAGCGTGCCGACCAGGGGGATCGCCGTCATGCCGGCCGTGCCGGCGGCGACGATCCAGCGCCGGCGCAGCCGCGAGGTCGTGAGGTGCCGGCGCAGGGCGCTGGGGACGGGCATGGCGCCCGCAGTATAGCGGCGGTGTGACTGGCGGTGTCACCAGAGCGTATAACCGCGGCGTGAAGTACACGGCCGCATTCCAGTGCGCGGCGGGCTGCCCGGGGCAGCACGCGCTCACCGAGGTGATCTATCGCTGCCCGCGCTGCGAGGGCCTGCTCGAGGTGGTGCACGACTCGGACGCGCTGCGGGCGCGCGCGCCGGCGGCGTGGATGCGGCTGTTCGACGAGCGCTACGGGCGGACGCAGTGGCCGTACGGCAGCGGGGTGTGGTCGAAGCTCGAGTGGGTGCTGCCGGAGGTCGACCCGGCCAACGTGGTCTCGCTGTTCGAGGGCAACTCGAACCTGCTGTGGGCCGAGCGCTTCGGCCGGCAGATCGGGCTCGAGGACCTGTGGGTCAAGCAGTGCGGGATCAGCCACACCGGCAGCTTCAAGGACCTCGGGATGACGGTGCTGGTCTCGGCGGTCAAGCAGGCGATCGCCGAGGGGCGCTCGATCCGGGCCCTGGCCTGCGCGTCGACCGGCGACACCTCGGCGGCGCTGGCGGCCTACGGCGCGGCCGCGGGGATCCCGGTGGTCGTGCTGCTGCCCGCGGGCAAGATCAGCGCGGCCCAGCTGATCCAGCCGGTCGCGCACGGGGCGATCGTGTGCAGCCTCGACACCGACTTCGACGGCTGCATGCGCGTGGTCCAGCGGCTCACCACGGACCCGCAGATCTACCTGGCCAACTCGATGAACAGCCTGCGCGTCGAGGGCCAGAAGACGGTGGCGATCGAGGTGGTCCAGCAGTTCGAGTGGGAGGTGCCCGACTGGGTGCTGGTGCCCGGCGGCAACCTCGGCAACACCGCGGCGCTGGCCAAGGGGTTCTTGCAATTGCGCGAGCTCGGGCTCACCAGCAAGCTGCCGCGGCTGGTCTGCTGCCAGGCGGAGCACGCGAGCCCGCTGTACCAGGCGTTCGCGCGGGCGCGGGCGGCGGGGCGGTCGGTGACGGAGGACGACTATCGGCCGGTGACCGCCCAGGCGACGCTGGCCTCGGCGATCCAGATCGGCGCGCCGGTCTCGCTGCCGAAGGCGGTCCGCGGGCTCGTCGCCTGCGACGGGCTGGCCATGCAGGCGAGCGAGCAGGAGCTGGCCGACGCGGCGGCGCGGGCCGACCGCACCGGCATGTTCAACTGCCCGCACACCGGCGTGGCCCTCGCGTGTCTAATCAAGCTGGTGAACGCGGGGACGATCGGGCGGCGCGATCGGGTCGTCGTGATCTCGACGGCGCACGGGCTGAAGTTCACCGAGTTCAAGGCCCGTTACCACGAGCAGCGGCTCGGGTTCGCCAGCCCGCACGCCAACCGCCCGGTCGAGCTGCCGGCCGATCCGGAGCGCGCGGTCGCGGCGCTGCACCGCGTGCTCGACGCGGCGCCCTGAGGCGCGACGAGCGACCCGCCGGGTCGCGTGGTCGGCCTCATGGCGCCATGCGCTGGAACAGCCGCTCGTCGCCGGGGATGGCCTGGAAGTCGGGCTCGTGGCGGCTGCCGGCGATGCTGTCGTTGCGGCCGAGCGCGAGGATGCCGAAGCGGCGCAGGCTGTCGAAGAACACCTCGTTGACGCGGCCGCGCAGGCGGTCGTTGTAGCCGGAGAGCACGTCGCGGCAGAGGATGAGGTGGAACTCGTTGAAGGGGCCGTCGGTGACGAGGTTGTGGTGGGCGAACACCACGTTGCGGCGCAGCTCCTGGCGGAAGATGGCGTGCTCGTAGCGGGCGCTGTAGTAGTCGGAGAAGTGGGCGTGGGCGCCCGAGCGCATGTAGTTGGCGGTGTACTCCTGCATCACCTCGATGGGGTAGATGCCGGCCTGGGCCCGGCGCAGCACCGTCTCGTTCATGTCGGTGGCGTACAGGCGGGTGCGGTCGTACAGGCCCTCCTCCTCGAGCACGATGGCGAGGCTGTAGAGCTCCTCGCCGGTCGAGCAGCCGGCCAGCCAAACGCGGATGAACGAGTACGACTTCAGCAGCGGGACCACGCGCTCGCGCAGGGCCAGGAAGAACGCGGGCTCGCGGAACATGGCCGCGGGGGCGAGCGAGAGGTCGAGCAGCAGGCGCTGCATGGCCGCGTCGTCGTGGAGCACGCGCTCGATCAGCGCGGTGATGGTGGTCAGGCGCTCGCGCTGGACCTGGGCCCACAGGCGCCGGCGCAGCGGCTCGCGCGCGTGGTCGCGGTAGTCGACGCCGGTGCGGTGGTAGATGCCGCCGAGCAGGAGGTCGATCTCGAGCGACTCGATCGGCGACGGCGCGGCGGCGTCGCCGGCGGCGCCGGGGGACGCGTTGGCGGCGGCCTGGGGCGGCTGCGGCTCGTGGTGTTCGTGTGTCTCAGCCATACAGCCACACGCGCAGCAGGGACAGCAGCTGCTCCGGTTCGACGGGTTTGGTGATGTAGTCGGAGGCGCCGGCCTCGAGGCACTTCTCGCGGTCGCCCTTCATCGCCTTGGCGGTGAGCGCGACGATCGGGAGCTCCGCGAAGCGGGGGTCCTTGCGGATCTCGCGGGTGGTCTCGTAGCCGTCCATCTCGGGCATCATGACGTCCATGAGGACGATGTCGACGTCGGGGTTGTCGCGCAACATCTCGACGCCCCGGCGCCCGTTTTCGGCGAACAGGACGGTCATATTGTGGCGCTCGAGCATGCTGGTGATTGCGAAAATGTTGCGAACGTCGTCGTCGACGACCAGCACGCGCTTCCCGCTGAACACCGGGTCAGCGTGGTGGACCTGACGTAACATCTTCTGTTTGGCCGCCGGCAGGTTGGCCTCGACGCGGTGGAGGAACAGCGCCGTCTCGTCGAGCAGGTGCTCCATGGAGCGCACGTTCTTGACGATGACGGCGTCGGTCGCCCGCTTCAGCCGGGCCTCGTCGTCGGGGGCGAGGTCGCGGGCCGAGTAGACGATGATCGGCAGCTCGCGCAGCTTCTCGTCGCTCTTCAGCATGTGGATGAGGTCGAGGCCGGTCATGTCCGGGAGGCCGAGGTCGACGACCATGCAGTCGAACAGGCGCTCGCGCAGCAGGGCGAGCGCCTCGTCGGCGCTGCGGGCGACGGTCGTGCCGACGTCGCCGTCGCCGAGCAGCTCGACGATCGCCGCGGCCTGGGCGTCGTCGTTCTCGACGAGCAGCAGGCTCTTGACCTTGCGGTCGAGGAACTTGGCGGTGTGGCCGAGCGCCGCGTCGATGGCCTCGCGCGAGGCGGGCTTCTGCAGGAAGGCCAGCGCGCCCTGCCGCAGCGCCCGCGGGCGGGCCTCGTCCTCGGCCCCGGAGATCAGGTGCACGGGGATGTGGCGGGTGCGCGGGTCGTGCTTCAGGCGCTCGAGCACGCTCCAGCCGTCGACCGCCGGCAGGCGCAGGTCGAGGGTGATGGCGTCGGGCCGGTACTCCCGCGCCAGCGCCAGCCCCGAGTCGCCGCGCAGGGCGAACAGGCACTTGTTGAAGCCCTTCTCGCGGGCGAGCTCGCGCAGGACCTTGGCGAACGGCAGGTCGTCCTCGATGACGAGCAGCACGCGGTCGCCGGGCTGGATGTCGTCGCGGTCGTCGGCGACCTCGACGGGCAGGTGGGTCTTCGGCGCGAGCGCCGGCGGCGGAGGTGGCGACGGTGATGGCGTCGGCGGCGGCGGGGCGAGGGCGAGGGTCGCCTGCGGGGGCAGCGAGGCGGGCACCGCGAGGCCCGGCGAGGTCGTGCTCGCGGGTGCGGTGACGCCCGGCGCGTGGGTCAGCGGGAGGAACAGGGTGAACGTGCTGCCCTGGCCCTGGACCGAGCGGACCTTGATCTCGCCGCCGAGCAGGCGGGCGATCTCGCGGCTGATCGACAGGCCGAGGCCGGTGCCGCCGTACTTGCGGCTGGTCGTGCCGTCGGCCTGCTGGAACGCCTCGAAGATGACCTTCTGCTTGTGCAGCGGGATGCCGATGCCGGTGTCGGAGACCGAGATGGCGATCACCGTGTTGGCCTGGTTGAGGGTCTCGACCTCGGGGCTCCAGCCGCCGGTCGCGGGCTCGATGCGCAGGTCGACGCGGCCCTTCTCGGTGAACTTGAAGGCGTTCGACAGCAGGTTCTTGATGACCTGGTGGAGCCGCCGCGGGTCGGTGTAGACGACCTTGGGCGCGTCGGGGTCGAGGAACACGTCGAACCCGAGGTTCTTGCCCTGGGCCATCTGGCGGAACGAGCGCTCGATCTGGCTCTGCACGTCGCTGAGCACGACCTCGTCGACGTCCGTGACCATCGTGCCCGACTCGATCTTGGACAGGTCGAGGATGTCGTTGATCAGCGAGAGCAGGTCGGAGCCGGCGCCGTGGATCGTGCGCGCGAACTCGACCTGCTTGCTGTCGAGGTTGCCGTCGCTGTTGTCGGCCAGCAGCTTGGCGAGGATGAGCAGGCTGTTGAGCGGCGTGCGCAGCTCGTGCGACATGTTGGCGAGGAACTCGCTCTTGTACTTCGACGACAGGGCGAGCTGCTGGGCGCGCTCCTCGAGCTCGATCTTCGCCTGCTCGATCTCCCGGTTCTTGCGCTCGACCTCGGCGTTCTGCAGCTGCAGCAGCTCGGAGCGCTCCTCGAGCTCCTCGTTGGTCTTCTGCAGCTCCTCCTGCTGCAGCTTCAGGCGCTCCTCGGAGGCCTGCAGCGACAGCGCCTGCTGCTCGAGCCGGCGGTTGGTCTCGGTCAGCTCGAGCTGCTGCGAGCGCAGCTCCTCGGCGAGCGACTGCGACTGCTTCAGCAGCTCCTCGGTGCGCATGCCGGCGGCGATGGTGTTGAGCACGATGCCGATCGACTCGGTGAGCTGGTCGAGGAAGGCCAGGTGGATGTCGCCGAAGCGGTAGAACGAGGCCAGCTCGACCACCGCCTTGACCTGGCCCTCGAACACGACCGGCAGGACGACGATGTTGAGCGGCTTGGCCTCGCCGAGGCCGGAGTTGATCTTGATGTAGTTGTCGGGGACGTCGGTGAGGAGGATGCGCTCCTTCTCCATGGCGCACTGGCCGACCAGGCCCTCGCCGACGCGGAACACGTTGGACAGGTTCTTGCGCTCGCGGTACGCGTAGCTCGACAGCAGGCGCAGCACGCTGGCCTGGGTGTCGCCGTTGGCCGCCTCGGCCCCGTCCATGAGGTAGAACACGCCCTGCTGCGCGCGCACCAGGGGGGCGAGCTCGCGGAGGATCAGGCGGGCGACCGCCTCGAGGTCGCGCTGGCCCTGCAGCACGCGGGTGAACTTGGCGAGGTTGGTCTTAAGCCAGTCTTGCTCGGTGTTCTTCTGCGTCGTGTCGCGCAGGTTGGCGATCATCTGGTTGACGTTGTCCTTCAGCGCGCCGACCTCGCCGAGCGCCTCGACGGCGATCGAGCGGGTCAGGTCGCCCTTGGTCACGGCGGTGGCGACCTCGGCGATCGCGCGGACCTGGGTGGTCAGGTTGGCGGCGAGCTGGTTGACGTTGTCGGTCAGGTCGCGCCACGTGCCGGCCGCGCCGGGCACGCGGGCCTGGCCGCCGAGCTTGCCCTCGATGCCCACCTCGCGGGCCACGGTGGTGACCTGCTCGGCGAAGATCGCTAGGGTGTCGATCATCTCGTTGATGGTGTCGGCGAGGCTGGCGATCTCGCCCTTGGCCTCGAGCGCCAGCTTGCGCTTCAGGTCGCCGTTGGCGACCGCGGTCACGACGCGGGCGATGCCGCGGACCTGGGCGGTCAGGTTCGAGGCCATCGAGTTGACGTTGTCGGTCAGGTCCTCCCAGATGCCGGCGACGCCCTTGACCTCTGCCTGGCCGCCGAGCTTGCCCTCGGTGCCGACCTCGCGGGCGACGCGGGTCACCTCCGAGGCGAAGCTGCTCAGCTGATCCACCATCGTGTTGATGGTGTTCTTCAGCTCGAGGATCTCGCCCTTCACGTCGACGGTGATCTTCTTCGAGAGGTCGCCGTTGGCCACGGCCTTGGTCACCTCGGCGATGTTGCGGACCTGGCCGGTCAGGTTCGAGGCCATGCCGTTGACGTTGTCGGTCAGGTCCTTCCAGGTGCCGGCGACGCCTTTCACTACGGCCTGGCCGCCGAGCTTGCCCTCGGTGCCGACCTCGCGGGCCACGCGGGTGACTTCGTAGGCGAAGCTGTTGAGCTGGTCGACCATCGTGTTGATGGTGTTCTTCAGCTCGAGGATCTCGCCG
>JAEUJW010000092.1 GCA_016793465.1 Myxococcales bacterium | reverse complement strand
GTGCGCGCTCGACAGGCGGGCCATCGCCTTGGCCTCGCGCACCATCCGGTCGCGCACCGCCGGACGGTTTAATAATTGCCGCCGCACCAGCTTCAGCGCGACCTTGCGGTCGAGGCCCACGTCGTAGCCGGCGTACACCACCCCCATCGCCCCCTCGCCGAGCTTGCGGTGCACGACGAAGGGGCCGATGCTCGCGGGGTCTTCATTGCCGTCCGACATGCGGGCCGCTCAGGGCGCGACGATCTTCCCGCTCTGGATGATACCGCCCGAGCTAAACGACGTCCCGCAGGCAGGGAGCGAGCACTCGATGTCCTGGCCCGGCAGGCGCGTATTGGCGCGGTTGAGGCACGTGGCCCCGCGGGCGCTCCACTCGGCCTCGACCACGTAGTCGATGTTCGGGTCGACGGCCTGCACGCCCTTCTTGTCGGTCACGTGGATCGGCGTGCCGTTGACCGTGTGCGCCACCCCGTCGCCGCAGTAGTCGGCGCGCACCATGCGTGAGCAGGCCTGGTGGTAGTTGTACAGCGACGTGCCCCCGACCGACGCCCACGGCTTGTAGCCCCACTCCACGCACTTCGCCAGCGCCGTGCCGCGGCACGCGTACGTCAGCGAGTCCGCGGTGTGCTTGGCGCGGTCGCCGGTGGCCGGGTTCCACACGTCGTTGAGCAGGATGGCCTGCGTCGGCTGCCCGCCGCCGTCGACGCACAGCGACTTCCACACCCCGTTGCCCTCCTTCACCTCGATGTCGTGGACCCACACGTCCGAGCCGGGCTTGATCGGCTGCGCGTGGCTGATCTTGATGACCTTCTTCTTGGCCACGCCGAGGTCCCGCAGGTCGTACTTCAGCTTCAGCTTGTTCACCGCGGCGCCCGCGACCACCACCCCGCCCGCGTCCCTGACGAACAGCTGGCTGCCCTCGAGCCACACCGCCTGCGCGGCCGCGCCGTCAAACACCAGCTCAGTCGCATGGATCATATCTGTTGCTCCGTCGTCTCCACTGAGAACCCCTGAGTTGAGGAACTGACCGTTGAGGAACTGACCGTTGAGGAACTGACCGTTGAGGAACTGACCATTGAGCTGGGACGAGTTGTCGACCGCGGCCCGCAGCTCGTACACCTCGCCCTCGTCGAAGCCGACCCGCTCGTCCGCCTCGTCGCAGGCGCCAGCAAGCGCCACCACACCGCTGAAGATCCACGCCGCTCTCGTGTTCATGCCGACCCCCGCCAAACTTCGACCGACTATACAGCGACGATCCGCGGCGCTCCCACGCCGCGCAAATTTCTCAGACTCGTCGCCCGGTCCGTGTCCTACATCGTCGACGCGCTCAGCGTCGGCGGCAGCTCGCCGCGCCACACCGCGACCCCTCGCTGCTGCAGCGCCTCCGCCAGCCGCAGCGCTCGCTCGCGCTGCCACGACGGATCGCGCGCCATGGAGTACCTGGCGTCGTCGAACTCGCCGCCGGCGCCCTCCTCTCCGTGCAGCACGTCGAGGTGCACCGAGCGCACGCAGCTCGCCAGCGTGTCCGCGAGCGCCTCGACCGGCCCGGGCAGCAGCGGCTGGAGCACGGCGAACGTGGCCACCCCCGCGCCGGCGAAGCCCCGCAGCACCGCGACGCGGGCCGCCGCGCTGGCCGCCCGCGGTTCGAAGTGGGCCAGCGCCTGCTCGTCGAGGCTCGGCAGCGAGACCCCGACGTGCGCCCCCGGCATCGCCGCGATGCGCTCGCGGTCCTCGAGGATCGCCGCGCTGCGGGTCAACAGCAGCGGCGTGAACGCCGGCGCCGCCGCCAGCTCCTGCAGACAGCGCCGCGTCAGGCGCTCGCGGGTCTCGATCACCTGGTACGGATCACTGACGATCGGCGTGATCTTTACCGGCCGCGGCGGCGAAGTTTGCAGCTCCTCGCGCAGCAATGCGGGGAGGTTGGCGCGCACGTCGACCCACGAGCCCCACGGCGCCGCGGCGCGCCCGAGCAGCCGGCGCAGCGGCGTCAGCCGCGACTGCGCGTAGCAGAACCGACAGCCGATCAGGCAGCCCACGTACGGGCTGAGCCCGTAGTGCGCCGCGCCCGGCGCGTCGCGCGGCTCGAGCGCCCGCGTCGCCTCCACGCGGCGCACCCGCGTCGCCCCCTCCTCGTCGACGCCCGCCGCCAGACGGGCGAGCACCGCGTGCTCCCGGCTCGCCACGCGGGTCGCCAGCTCGCGGCACAGCTCCTGCCCGCGCCGCGGCTCGAGCCCCGCGAGCGCGCGGTACGACAGCGCGAACAGCTCGGTCGTCGCCGCCGCCCGCCGCGTCCCGTCGAGCGGCGTCACCTCGATCGCCACCGCGAGCCCCGCGTCCTCGAACAGCAGCAGCGGCGCCGGCTCGGCCCGCGCCTCGATCAGCCGCACGCCCGGCACCAGCGCGTCGCCGGGCCGCAGCGGTGCGACCAGCGCGAGCAGGATCTCGTGGTCGAGCACCGCGACAGCCTACCCGAACCGAGGTCGCGGCGGCGTCGACCGCACCCCGTACATCCTTGCTACCCTCGGCGCATGCGACGGGCCGCCCTCCTCCTCTGCCTCCTCGCCTGCTCCGGCGAGTCCGACGACGAAACCACCACCAGCCCCGGCACCATGCCGACCTGCCCCGACCCGAACGGCTGCGTCGGCACCACCGCGACCGCGGCCGCCACCACCACCGCGACCGCCGAGCCCACCACCGCCGGCGCGACCGGGGCCTCGACCACCGATCTCACCGGCGAGCCGCTCCCCGGCACCACCACCACCGGCTCCGACGACACCACGACCACCGTCACCACCGCGACCACCCCCGCGACCACCGGCCCCGACGCCACCACCGGCGCCCCGGTCGACTGCGCCGCCCCGCCCGACTGCGAGTCCTGCTGGAGCTGCGCCATCAACGGCGCCTGCAAGGCCGCCTACGAGGCCTGCGCCTTCCAGGCGTTCTGCGTGCCGACCCTCGCCTGCTACCAGTCGATGTGCCTCGAGGACGGCATCCAGCAGGGCTGCACCGACACCTGCTGTAAGTCGTGCGCCAACCAGGGCACCTGCGACGGCGTCAACGCGGCGCTCGGCTGCATCTTGCCGGCGTGCGCCGCCCACTGCGGCCAGTTCACCTGCCCCGGCTGACGCGCCTCGCCCGCATGGGTCATGGTCGGACGTGCCCGGCGTCCGCCGACGCCGTCGTCGCGAACCCCCAGCGACCGCGGTGATCGTCGCCACAGCCGACCCTCGAGCGTCCCGGCGATCCTCGCGAATGCATTGCGTCGCCGTCGGCGGACCGCCTGGCGCGAAACCACCGATCGCCGCGAATTCCCGGCAACCGCCGATATCCAGCCTCGCAGCCGCGCCCGCGGGCCAAATTCGCCCGTAAACGTCGCTCCTCCGCCGCTCCTGGAACGGTGCGACACTGGACGGCCCGTATCACCGCATGCGTGACGCCCAGCAGAGGACGGAGGTGAAGGTCGACGCCGGCTCTCCGACGATCGCCACCGGCGCCCCCTCGCCGAATCGACCGCCGGACACCGGCGCCGACGCCGGCGACCCGCGCATCGGCCTCCTCTTGAAGGACTGCTACCGCCTCGAGCGACGCCTCGGCTCCGGCGGCATGGGCGCGGTGTACCTCGCCGAGCACGTGGCGATCAAAAAGAAGGTGGCGATCAAGATCCTCGACGTCGAGGCCACCCACCGCAACGAGCTGCGCGAGCGCTTCCTCCGCGAGGCCCGGGCCGCCGCGATGATCGCCGACGACCACGTGATCGCCATCCACGACTTCGGCGACACCCCCGACGGCTCGGTGTTCTTCGCCATGGAGTACCTCCAGGGCGTCGACCTCTCCGACGTGCTGGCCCGCGAGGCCCCGCTGCCGTGGCCCCGCGCCCGCGACCTGTGCCTGCAGATCTGCCGCGCCCTGCAGGCCGCCCACGACTGCGGGATCGTCCACCGCGACATGAAGCCGGCCAACGTGTTCCGCGTCGACCGCCCCGACCGCGAGTTCATCAAGGTCCTCGACTTCGGCATCGCCAAGTCGATGCACCCCGACCCGCTCTCGGGCGCCGCGCTCACGCGCACCGGCATGCTGTTCGGCACGCCCGAGTACATGTCGCCCGAGCAGGCCGAGGGCGCCCGCCTCGACCACCGCGTCGACATCTACGCCGTCGGCGTGATCCTCTTCCAGATGTTGACCGGCAAGCTGCCGTTCCAGGCCGAGACGTTCATGGCGCTGCTCAACCGCCACCTGTTCGAGGCCCCGCCGCGCCCCACCGAGGTCGCCCCCCACGCCGGCATCCCGCCCGCCGCCGAGGCCGTGGTCCTGAAGGCCCTGCAGAAGGACCCGGGCAACCGCTTCCAGTCGATGGCCGAGATGTCCGCCGCGCTCGTCGCCGTCGACGCCGGCGTCGCCCCCGTGCTCGTCGCCGAGGCCATCCGCCAGAGCCCCACCAGCAGCGCCCTGTTCCGCACGCAGGAGGCCAGCACCGGCGACTCGCGGCGCTGGTGGCTGCTCGGCGGAGCGATCGGCGGCTCCGTCATCGCCACCACGATCACGATCATCGCCCTCGCCACCCGCGAGGTGCCCCCGCCGCCCGCGCCCGAGCCCGCGCCCGCGGTCGTCGCCGAGCCGCCCCACGCCCCGCCGGTCAAGGCCCCCGAGCCCCCGCCCGAGCCGCACTCGTCGCTCGTCACCGTCCGCCTCGACACCGGCGGCCCGGTCGCCCACATCTACGACGACAGCAACGCCTACCTCGGCAGCACCGGCGACGCCGAGGGCCTGCGCCTGCCTCGCAGCGAGACGCCGCACCAGGTGGTGCTGCGCGCGCCCGGCTACTACGACCTGCGCATCAAGATCATCCCCTACGACGACCGCACGATCTCCGCGCCGCTGGTGGCCACCCGCAAGCCCCGCCCCGCGCCCAGGCCCGAGGCCCCGCCCGCGGACACCGGCGAGACCCCGCCCGGCGAGACCACCACGCCGCCCGAGACCCCGCCCGACAACAAGCCGACGCCCGCCCCCGACGGCAAGTCGACGCCCGCACCCGACCCCCAGACGACCCCGGCGAGCGAGCCGAAGACCCCCGCCAAGCCCGACGGCAAGCCCGCGAGCAAGGCCGAGACCAAGCCCGCGAACAAGCCGCTGCCCCCGCTCGACCCCGGCCCCGCCGCCAAGAAGCCCGGCCTGTAGCGCCGCCGGTCCCGCGGCGCGGTTACCATCGCCGCATGATCGTCACGCCGCGCAGCTGGGACCCCGTCGCCGAGGAGTACGTGCGCCGGTTCGCCGACGAGCTCGACCACAAGCCCCTCGACCGCGCCCTGCTGGCCGCCTTCGCCGAGCAGGTCGACCGCCGCGGCCGCGTGCTCGACCTCGGCTGCGGGCCCGGCCACGTCGCCGGCCACCTGCGCCGCGCGCACGGCCTCGACGTCGGCGGCCTCGACCTCTCGCCGGCGATGATCGAGCAGGCCCGCCGCCTGCACCCCGACGCCAGCTTCGCCGTCGGCGACCTCTGCGAGCTCGCGCCGCAGGAGCTCGCCGGCGTCGTCGCCTTCTACGCCGTCTGCAACCTCGCGCCCGCCGACATCCCGCGCGCCGCCCGATCGATCGCCGGCGCCCTCGCCCCCGGCGGCCTCGCGCTGGCCGCCTTCCACTGCGGCCACGACGGCCCCGAGCACGTGCACACCGCCGACCTGTGGGGCACCCCCGTCGACCTCGACTTCTGGTTCCACCCGAGCGAGCGCGTCGCCGCCGCCCTCGAGTCCGCGGGCCTCGTGCTCGAGGCCTCCCTCGTGCGCCGCGCCTACCCCGAGGAATACCCCAGCCGCCGCGCCTACCTGCTCGCCCGCAAGCCCGCCTGAGCCCGCGACCCGCCCCGCTCACGCCGCGCAGTGGAGCTCGGCCCACGCCCCGACGTCGGCCCACGTCTGCACGTGGGTGGCCCAGCCCGGCGCCGGCCGGTCCTGCTCGCCGAACAGCAGCCGCTCGTCGACGATGCCCGCGAGGTGCACGAGCACGTCGACGCGGTCGTCGATCATCGTCGTCAGCCGCAGCTCGCGGGCGTGCACCGCCTTGTCGGGCCGCCGCAGGCAGAACCGCAGGTGCCTGCGGTCCATGCCGGTGCGCCGCCAGAACTCGTGGTGGTCGAGCCACGCCCGCGTCTTGGCCTGCACGCCGGGCCCGCACTTCGAGACCAGCCACGCCTGGCCGCCCGTGCGGGCCACCAGGTCCGCGACCCCCTCGATCGCCCCGGGCGCCGGCGGCGAGCGCAGCGCGTCCCTGAGCGACGACCCCAGGAAGCTGGTGTCCGCCCTCCCCCCGATCACAGGCCCGATGATGACGCGTCCGATGTCGATGCCGATGCGCTGCATGTCTCTACCTCTCCGCTTTCTCCGCCTCCAACCTGCACCGACCGGCCATCCATGGACACGATTGGTTTTGGATGCTAACTCCAAAAAATGGATGCGCGAGACCTGCGACTCGACTGGCTCCGCGGGTTCGTCGCCGTCGTCGAGGCCGGCGGCTTCACGGCCGCGGCCGCCCGCCTGCACATCTCCCAGCCCGCCCTCCACACCCAGATCAAACAGCTCGCCGCCTGGGCCGGCCCGCTCTACACGTTCTCCGGCCGCGCCCTCGCCCTCACCCCGCGCGGCCGCGAGGTCCTGGCCCTCGCGCGCGACGTGCTCGCCGACGTCGACGCCTTCGTCGCCCGGCAGACCGGCCCCGTCACCCCCGTGCTCAGCGCCGGCCGGGCCCTCCAGCTCCACCTCCTCGCCCACGCCCTGCGCGGCTGGCGAGGACCGCTCGCGCTGCGCACCGAGGACCGCGCCGCCACCGTCGAGGCCGTGCTCAGCGGCCGCGCCCACCTCGGCCTCACCGTCCTGCTCGCGGCCGACCGCCGCCTCGACGCCACGCCCGTGCTCGACGTCGACCAGGTCGCCGTGGTGCCGAAGGACGACCCGCTCGCGCGCCGCAGCAAGCTCCGCGTCCGCGCCCTCGCCGGCCGCCCGCTGGTCGTCCCGCCCCCGCCGAGCGCCCACCGCGCCGCCCTCGCCGCGGCCCTCGGCGCCGACCTGAACGCCGCCGTCGAGGTCGACGGCTGGGAGCTCATGACCCACTACGCCGCCCTCGGCCTCGGCCTCGCCGTCGTCAACGCCTACGTGCCCGCGCCGCCCGGCACCGTCGCCGTCCCCATCACCGACCTCCCGAGCCTGCGCGTGCAATTAATAAAACGTCGACGCGCCCCGCCCCTCGCCGAAGTCGCCGCCCTCGAGGCCCACTTAATCAAACACCTCGCCCAGCGCCGCCTCCCGCACGCCTGACTAAATTAATTAATTGACCTGCCGCGCGCGCCCCTCCCAGTACGGCGCCCGCAGCTTGAATTTTTGTAATTTCCCGGTCGACGTGCGCGCCAGCTCGGTCCGCAGCTCGACCGACGTCGGGCACTTGTAGTGCGCCAGCCGCCCGCGGCAGTGCTCGATCAGCTCCGCCTCCGTCGCGGTGCGCCCCGGCGCCAGCACCACCAGCGCCTTGACCGTCTCGCCCCACTTCGCGTCCGGCACGCCGATCACCGCGGCCTCCGCGACCGCCGGGTGCGAGCACAGCGCGTCCTCGACCTCGATCGACGACACGTTCTCCCCGCCGCTGATGATCACGTCCTTCTTGCGGTCGGTGATCGCCAGGTAGCCCTCATCGTCGACCGCGCCGCCGTCGCCGGTGTGAAACCACCCGCCCTCCAGCGCAGCCTCGCTGGCCTTCGCATCCGCCCAGTAGCCCGCGAGCACCACGTTGCCGCGGGCCAGCACCTCGCCGTGCTCGTCGACCTTCACCTCGACGCCCAGCGCCGGCACGCCCGCGCGCCCGAGCCGCTCGGCCCGCTCCTCGCCCGTGAGCCCGTCCCACTCCGCGCGCGTGCGGTTGAAGGTCAGCAGCGGCGCCGTCTCGGTCAGCCCGTAGATCTGCATGAACTCCCACCCGAGCTCCGCCTCGACCCGCGCGATCGTCCGCGTCGGCGGCGGCGCCCCGGCGCAGATCAGCCGCACCCTGCCGCGCCCCGGAATCTCCCCCTGCCACCGCTCCGCCGCCGCCAGCACCGCGTTCCACACCGCCGGCGCCCCGCACATCAACGTCACCCCGTGGGCCGCCACCCGCCGCAGGATCTCCGCCCCGTCGACCTTCCTCAAGACATGCTGCGGCACGCCCAGCCCCGCCAGCGCGAACGGCATGCCCCAGCCGTTGCAGTGGAACATCGGCAGCGTGTGCAGGTACACGTCGCGGTCGGTCACGCCGGCGTGCAGCGCCATCATGGTCGCGTTGAGCCACAGGTTGCGGTGCGTGAGCTCGACCCCCTTCGGCCGCGCGGTCGTCCCGCTGGTGTAGTTGATCGTCGCCGTCGCCTGTTCGTCCGCCGCCCACGCCCGCGGCATCACGCCCTCGCGCAGCAGCGCGTCGCTGTCGGCCCCGAGCACCACCCGCCGCGCGCACTTCACCTCGGCCAGCGATGCGTCGAGCTCCGGGTCCACCAGCAGCAGCGAGGCCCCCGCGTGCTCGACGATGTACGCGATCTCGGCCGCCGACAGCCGGAAGTTGATCGGCACCAGCACGCGCCCGTGCCCCGCCACCCCGAAGAACGACGCCAGCAGCCGCGCCGCGTTGTGCGACACGATCGCCACCCGCTCGCCGAACCCGATCCCCAGCTCGTCGAGCCCCGCCGCCTGCGCCCGCGCCTGCGCGGCCAGCCGCGCGTACGTCAACACCCCGAGCGACCCCGCCGGCTGGCTCTCCTCGTCGTACACCCCGGCCCGCGCCCCGTAGACCTGCTCGGCGCGCCGCAGAAAGTCGTGGATCGTCAGCGGTACGAACATCGCGGTCACACTCCCCGGCCGCCACCGGCCTGCCACCGGATTATCACGCCCCCCGCGCTCCTCACCAGCCCGTCACTCGCGCCCGCCGCTCGACGAAGAACCGCAGGCTCGCCGCCACGTCCGACGGCCCCGGCATCGACCCGCTCGCCGCCCTCCACCGCGTCCCGCTGGATCGCCGCCGCCCGCACGGCACCCGCCGCGCGCTCACCCGGCGCCCCGCCGAGTTCGACAGCGTCATCCGCCTCATCGCCAGCTCGACGTCAGCCTGCCCGGCCCGCTCCGCGACGAGCCCGCCTGACCGCTCGCGGGAGGCGACACATTCGCGCCCGCGCGTGGCCCCGTCGTTTGCCGTTGCAACCACGGCGCCCTCGCCGCTACCGTGCCCGCGTGAACGAACGGGTCCGCCAGAGTCTCTTCGACTTCTTCACCCGCTACCGCGCCGTCATCCTCGTCGTCATCGGCCTGCCCGTCGGCTACCTGTTCGACGCCGTCCTGCGCATACGCAACTGGTGGTACGAGCGCTTCGCCTCGGCCCCCGAGGAGCACGACCGCCGCGTCGACGAGATCCAGCGCCAGGTCCGACGCTGGGCCGCCCAGCCCGCCGACGAGCGCAAGCCCATGTGCACCGACCGCCGCACCTGGCAAAACCTCAGCACCCGGTTCGAGCCCAAGCACTCGTGGCACCGCATCCGCATGAGCGCCCTGCGCGACATCCTCGCCGTCGACCTCGCGGCCCGCACCGTGCGCGTCGAGCCGTTCGTGACCGTCGGCTCGGCCACCCGCTACCTGCTCCCGCGCGGCTACATGCTGGCCGTCACCCTCGAGATCGAGGACGCGACCCTCGGCGGCCTGGCCCTCGCCGTCGGCATGACGACGCACTCGCACAAGGTGGGCCTCTTGTCCGAGACGGTGGTCGCCTACGAGGTCGTGACGGCCGACGGCGAGCTGCTGCGCGTCACCCGTGACAGCCACCCCGACCTGTTCCACGCGCTCCCGTGGTCGCACGGCACGCTCGGCCTGCTGGTCGCGCTCGAGCTCAGGATCATCCCGATCAAGCCCTACATCCGCCTGCGCTACGTCCCGGTCCACACCCAGCGCGCCTACTGCGAGCAGCTGCACGCCCTCGCCGTCGACCCGAGCGGCCCCGACTTCCTCGAGGCCACCGTCTACGCCAAGGACCACGCCGTGCTGATGCTCGGCGACTTCGCCGACGCCCCCGCCGACCGCAGCAAGATCAACCCGATCGGCCGCTGGTACAAGCCGTGGTTCTTCAAGCACGTCGAGCGCTTCCTCTGGCAGGAGGGCGAGGGCGAGGAGTGGATCCCCCTGCGCCACTACCTGATGCGGCACAACCGCAGCATCTTCTGGGTCGTGCGCGACATGATCAGCTTCGGCAACAACCCGGTGTTCCGCGCCCTTCTCGGCTGGATGATGCCCCTGCGCATCTCTTTCATTAAATGGTCGACGACCCCCGCCGTGCGCGAGATGACTTTCACGAAGCAGGTGTTCCAGGACATCGTCCTGCCGATGAGCGCGATGTCCCGCGCGATCGACCTCTCGCACCGCACCTTCGAGATGTACCCCGTGCTGCTCTACCCCTCGCGGATCTACGACCACGGCGAGCACTCCGGCCAGCTCCGTCGCCCCCGCGACATCGACCGCGTCGAGGGCACCGACTACGGCATGTTCTTCGACCTCGGCGTCTACGGCGTGCCCCAGCCGATCCGCGAGGGCCGCAGCTTCAAGACGCTGCACGCCATGCGCCGCATGGAGGAGTTCACCCGCGAGGTCGGCGGCTACCCGTTCCTCTACGCCGACACCTTCATGACGAAAGACGAGTTCGAACAGATGTTCGATCTCACGCTCTATCGCCAGGTCCGCGCCCGCTACGGAGCCGAGGGCGCCTTCCCCGAGCTGTACGACAAAATTAAACCCGAGGTCGACGTGTTCGCCGTGCTCGCCCGCGAAGCCGCGCAGCCCGACGACAACGCCGCGCCCCCGACCTGACCTCGAAGACCCCTCTTCACGCCGAGAGCCACCTGCGATACATTGCCCGCGGGTGGCCCTTGGGTGCGCTTCCTTCTCAATTCTCTTGTAAAGAACTGGTAGCGTACCCGCTCCCCACCCGCTATTTCCGCTGACCGCGAGGTGAGCCCGTGACCCCATCGCCCCTCGCCACGCTGCTGCTCCGCCGCCGCTCCCAGGTGTCTCTGGCGGCGGAGCCCGCGAGCAAGCCGGTCGCGAGCAAGCAGGTCGAGCAGCTCGAGATGCGCCTGCTCGAGCTCGGCCACGTGATCACCCGCCCGCTCGCCGAGGCCCTGCGCCGCCTGTCCGCCGCCGACCTCGCCGCGACCGGCGAGTGGCTATTTAAAACCCTCGCGGCCGAGCTCGGCGCCGACCGCCCGCACGTCCCGCTGCTCCGCAAGTTCCCCCGCTTCATCCCCCGCGACACCTGGCAGCTCTACGTCCGCCGCGTGCTGACCTGGCTGTACCAGTGCCACGACCACCCGTGCGTGCTGTGCGGCAGCGTCGGCACCGTGCACCCCGTCGACCCGTGCGCGCACCTGGTCTGCCGCGCCTGCTGGGACGGGGCGAACTACAGCGCCTGCCCGATCTGCCACCGCCGCATCGACATCAACGACCCGTTTTTAAAGGGTCTGACGAAGAAGCAGATCGACAAGGGCCCCTTCCGCGGCTCGCTGCGCCCGCTGTTCCTCGCCCCCGCCCAGCCCGAGGCCGCCGGCGCCGACCACCTCGCCGCCCTGCTCGCGCGCGCCACCCCGCTCTCGCCGACCGACCGCGACGACCTCGAGGTCCTGCTCGCGACCTTCGGCCCGCAGGCGAAGCTCCCCGAGACCATCCCCGTCAAGGAGACGATGGCGCTCGCCGTCGGGACCCTGCTGCGCCACGTGCCCGCGCCCGCCGCGCTGCTCCGCGACCTCGCGTCCCACCTGCGCAACGCCACCGACGTCCTGCGCGTGCTCTGCGTGTGGATGGGCGGCCAGCCCGACCTGCTCGCCCGCCCCAAGCCCCTGCGCTCCCCGCCGCGTCCGCTGCGCCGCGCCTTCCTCGCGCTGCTCGAGCGGCTGCCCACCCACCTGTTGATCGAGGACCTGCAGCGCCACCCCGGCCTGTGGAAGCGCGTCAGCACCCGCCTCCACCCGTTCGAGGACCACGCCGACCACCCCGGGGTCGCCGCCGCCTTCGCCGTGCTCCGCGCGACCGACGTCGACCCCGCCTCGAGCCTCGCGACCACCCTCGCCGGCGTCGCCGCGCGCCTCCCCGCCCTCCTCCGCCTCGACGGCAGCCGCCTGCGCTACACCTCGTGGGCCGGCCGCCTCGAGGCCGCGTTCGAACGCCGCGACCTCGCCGTGGTCCTCCGCCAGCTCGAGCAGCGCCCCGGCGAGCTGCTCCGCCGCCTCGACCACACCCTGCGCCAGGTCCGGCGCCACGAGCCCGCGCTCATGGGCCGCCTGCTCGTCGCCCTCGCCGCCGCCGCCCCGAAGGCCTCGCCCGCGCTCGCCCTCACGGTCGGAGCGCACTTGCGCGCCCGCGCCCACAAGCTCGACCGCCGGGTGTTCTTCCCCCGCGGCGACGTTTTAAAGGCCTTCGCCGTCAGCGACCGCCGCCCCCCGCTGCCCGCCGACTTCGTGGCCCCCGGCGTCGCCGTCCTCGAGCAGGAGCTGCTGGCCCGCGCCGCCGCCCGCCCCGCCTTCGCCCGCGCGGTGCTCGACGCCGGCCTCGTCGACCTCGTGGTCCCCTTCAACGAGCGCACCGCCTCGCGCTCGCTGGTCGCCCTCCCGCGCGGCAGCCACCTCCCGGTGCCCCACGGCGAGCACCTGCGCCTGTTCGTGCACTGGATGGAGGCCGACGAGCGCGTCGACCTCGACCTGTCCGCCGCCTTCTTCGACGACAAGTGGAAGTTCGTCGGCCAGTGCGACTTCACCAACCTGTCCTACGAGGGCGACTGCGCCGTCCACTCCGGCGACCTGACGTCCGCCCCGCCCCCGCTCGGCGCCTCCGAGTTCGTCGACCTCGACCTCGAGCTCCTCCAGGTCGCCGGCGTCGCCCACGTCGTCATCGTCGTGTTCTCCTACAACGACGTGGTGTTCGACCGCCTGCCCGACGCCTTCGCCGGCTACATGCTGCGCACGGACCGCGACGGCGAGCACTTCGACGCCCGCACCGTCGCCCAGCGCTTCGACCTCCAGGGCCACTGCAAGCTCGCCATCCCCCTCTCGCTCGACGTCGCCGCCCGCCGCATGCGCTGGCTCGACGTCAAATTCACCGACAACGGCATCCACCACCAGGTCGCCCGCTACCACGCCGCCCTCGCCCACCTCGGCCGCGACTTCGACTCCCACTTCGGCGCCGGCGCCCGCCCCAGCCTGTGGGACCTCGCCTGCATCCACGCCGCCGCCCGCGCCCCCGAGGTCCTCGTCCGCCAATACGACGGCAGCGTCACGACCCTCCGCCGCGACCCCGACGAGCCCGCGCACGCGTTCCTCCGCCGCCTCCAGTCCGCCCGCCGCGACCCGGGCGCGCCGCAGTCGCCGGACCCCACCGCGCCGACCTCCACCGCGCCGACCCCCGCACCGACGACCTCGCCGACCTCCGCCGCGAGCCCCTTCAACGCTCCGCCGACGACCTCGCCGGACCCCACCGCGCCGCCGACCTCGCCGACCTCCGCCGCGAGCCCCTTCATCGCTCCGCCGACGACCTCGCCGACCTCCGCTGCGAGCCCCTCCACCGCGCCGACGACCTCGCCGACCTCCGCCGCGAGCCTCTCCGCCGCCACGCCGACGACCTCGCCGACCTCCGCTGCGAGCCCCTCCGCCGCGCCGACGACCTCGCCGACCTCCGCCGCGAGCCTCTCCGCCGCCGCGCCGACGACCTCGCCGACCTCCGCCGCACCGCCGCCGATCTCGAGCGCCGCCGCGGATCTCCCCGCATCGTCCCCGGATCCCCTGTCGGCTGCGCCGATCCTGTTCGCCACGCTCCGCGACGACCTGGCGCTGCCCGCCGGCAGCGTCGGTTACGCCTTGCGCTGGCTTGCGAGCGCACCGGACCAGGTCCGCCGTCTGGCCGCCGCCGACCTGATCGCCGAGCTGGCGCCGCGGTCGACCGCCGACGAGTGACTGCACCTACACCGTCGCGCCGCGGCCACCTGTCCGCGCGGCCGGTCCCGCGTCGCGGGCGGCGAAGATTGGGCTTTTCAAAGCCGCCCCGTTCGTTCATCTTCTGCGCGTTTCAAACGCCATGGTCATCGCCATCGCTCCCGCACCCGAGCCGCTCGCCGAAGCCACCCGTCGGTGGTTGTTGTTCGTCGCCCGTCACGCCCTGCGCGCCGCCATGGCCCAGCGTGAACCGACAGCGCTCGACCTGCCCCTCGGGACAGCCGAGCGCCCGAACGACCCGCGGCTCGACGCGCACGCCCCGGTGTTCGTCTCGTGGTACGACGGCGCCTCGCAGATCGGCTCGCTCGGCTCGATCGAGCCGTGGCTCCCGCTCGAGCAGGCCGTCGCCCGCTACGCCGCCCACGCCGGCCTCGACGCCCGCGCGCCCGCCACCCGCGCCCGCTGGCACCGCCTCAACGCCGAGATCTCCGTCCTCGGCCTGCCGCAGGAGCTGCCCGTCGCCGGCTTCACCGCCATCTGCGAGTCGCTGACCCCCGGCCGCGACGGCGTCCTGCTGCCGCGCCACCACGCCGTCGCCCTGCCGAGCGCCTGGCGGCAGACCCCGCGCCCGCGCGACTTCCTGGTCGCCCTCCTGCGCAAGGTCGGCCTCTCGCCCGAGCACGACGGCGCCAGGCTGCGCGCCCGCACCTTCACCGCCGAGACCTTCGCCGAGGCGACCGCCGATCGCCCGCGCCGCCACACCAGCGACGACCTCCGCCTCGACGCCTCGATGGGCTGAAAGCCCCGAGCCAGGCCGCGGATCCTTCGCGCGCCGGCCCCTTGCGGCCGCGCGCAGCGCCGTGCAAGACTCCCGCGCGCTCACGCGGCGAGAACACATATGCGCATGATCCTCATCGGACCGGCCGGCGCCGGCAAGGGCACGCAGGCCCAGAAACTCGTGAAACGCTTCGGCTTCCCGCACATCTCCTCCGGCGACATGCTGCGCGAGGCGGTCCGCGACGGCACCGAGCTCGGCCGCACCGCCGACGACTTCATGAAGCGCGGCGCCCTCGTGCCCGACGAGGTCGTGATCGGCATGGTCATCGAGCGCATCGGCAAGCCCGACTGCGCCGGCGGCTTCATGCTCGACGGCTTCCCCCGCACCCGCCCGCAGGCCGAGGCCCTCGACGCGGCCCTCGCCAGAGCCGGCGTCGCCCTCGACGCCGTGCTGTGGATCGACGTGCCCGACGACGCCCTCATCGAGCGCGTCACCGGCCGCCGCAGCGACCCGGTCACCGGCGCGATCTACCACCTGAAGTTCAACCCGCCCCCGGACGACGTCGTCGGTCGCCTGCTCCACCGCGACGACGACACCGAGGCCGCGGTGCTCACGCGCATCAGCAAGTACCACCGCGACACCGCACCGATCATCCCGTTCTACCAGGACAAGGGCATCCTTAAACGCGTCGACGGCGTCGGCACCCCCGACGAGGTCCTGCTCCGCGTCACCGCCGCGCTGCAGACCGTCTCGTCCTCCTCGCCCCCCACCTCGACCCCCCCGCAGGCCGCCCACTAGCCCCCGCGAGCGCGTCCCATGGCCACCAGCAAGCTCCGCTACTGGCCGCCCAACCTGGCCACCATGGGCGCCATGCTGTGCGGCCTGCTGTCGATGGTCGCCTCCCTCGAGTCGCGGTTCGTCGAGGCCGGCTGGCTCATCCTCCTCTCGACCTTCCTCGACCGCGCCGACGGCATCCTCGCCCGCTCGCTGAAGGCCACCAGCCGGTTCGGCGTGCAGATGGACTCGTTCGCCGACTTCTTCGACTTCGGCGTGGCCCCGGCCGTGCTGCTGTTCGCCGCCCTGACCCGCACCCCCGGCCTCCCGTTCGCCGAGGGCGGCGGCTACGTGCTCGCCGTCGCCGCCGCCGCCTTCTGGGTGTTCACCGCCACCTTCCGCCTGGCGCGCTTCAACGTCCTGACCGAGGACTCCGCCGACAAGACCATCTTCAACGGCATCCCGACGACCCTCGCCGCCGGGCTTTTAATTAATTGGTTCCTGGTGTGCCTGAAGTACGCCGCGCCGACCAACCCGCTCGGCGCCCCGGCGGCGTTCAGCGAGCCGCGCCTGTTCGGCGCGCTGCAGCTCGGCCCCGGCGTGTGGACCGTCTTCCCGATCGCCATGTTCCTCGGCGGCGCCCTCATGGTCTCCAACCTGCGCTGCAAGAAGTTCGTCCTGTTTAAAAACAAGCTCGGCTCGGCCACCATCGTCGCGCTCGCCCTCGGCGCGTTCGTCTGCCTGCTGCTGCGCGTGTTCCCCGAGTACATGGTCCTCCTGCCGAGCGTCTGGATCGCCTTCTGGCTGGTCTACGGACAGGCCGCCCCCAAGTACCGCGCCCTCCCGCGGCCCCCGCTGTTCCCCGTCGGCGAGGACGGCTGAGCCGACCCCCGACGCGCTCCGACCGCCGTCCCGTGCTGCTGCAAGCAACCGCACCGGACCGTTCGGACAGGTGACCTGCAATCTCCCGTGCAGCGGTTGCGGTGGGACACGAACGTCGTTTTGTTCCTCACGTGCGACTGCTTGGCAAGCCTGGGGGGCTCGGGCTACACCGCGCGCGGGCAGTTCGAAGGTTTCAGGCCCTCGCGGCCGTGACTCGAACCTGACCTTTGCGGCATGGCCGCCGGGACATACACATGCACGAATCTCACGTGATCTTCGGCCTCGACCCCATGTGGGTGTCGACGGTGCTGCTCCTCGGGACGTACGCGGTGATCATGACCGAGAAGGTCAACCGCGCCGTCGTCGCGCTCCTCGCCGCCGGGCTGATGATCAGCCTCGGCGTGCTCAACCAGGAGGCCGCCATCCGCGGGGTCGACTTCAACACCATCGCGCTTTTGACCGGGATGATGATCATCGTCAACATCACCCGAAAGAGCGGCGTGTTCCAGTTCGTCGCCTTCTGGTCGGCCAAGAAGGCCCGCGGCGTCCCGTGGCGCATGATGATCATGCTGTCGCTGGTCACCGCCGTGCTCTCGGCCCTGCTCGACAACGTGACCACGGTGCTGCTCGTGACCCCGGTGACCGTCCTGGTCGCCCGCGAGCTCGAGGTCAAACCCTACCCGTTCCTGTTCGCCGAGATCTTCGCCTCCAACATCGGCGGCACCTCGACGCTGATCGGCGACCCGCCCAACATCCTCATCGGCTCGGCCACCGACCTGTCGTTCAACGACTTCGTCGTCAACCTCGCCCCGGTCGTGGTCGTCATCATGAGCCTGCAGCTGCTCGCGACCCACCTGCTCTGGGGCCGCAAGCTGCAGACCAACCCCGAGGCCCAGCGCCGCGTGCTCGCCTACCGCCCGGTCGACGCCATCACCGACCCGCGCCTCCTGGTCAACTCGCTCGCCGTACTCGGCCTCGTGCTCATCGGCTTCGTGACCTCCCACGCCACCGGCCTCGAGCCCGGCACCGTCGCCATGTTCGGCGCCGCCACCCTGATGTACCTCCACATCCGCCGCCACCACGCCGAGGAGCAGGCCCACCACGTCCACGAGGTCTTCGGCGAGGTCGAGTGGATCACCATCTTCTTCTTCGTCGGCCTGTTCATGGTCGTCGCCGGCGTCGAACACGCCGGCCTGCTCGACCTCCTCGCCTCCGGCCTCGTCGACATCACCGGCGGCGACCGCACCGTCACCGCCATCGTCATCCTGTGGTCGTCGGCCGTCCTCTCGGCCATCATCGACAACATCCCCTTCGTGGCCACCATGATCCCCATGATCAAGAACATGGCCCCGAGCATGGGCGGCCCCGAGGCCCTCGTCCCCCTGTGGTGGGCCCTGTCCCTCGGCGCCTGCCTCGGCGGCAACGGCACCCTCGTCGGCGCCTCCGCCAACCTCACCGTCGCGGGGCTCGCCGAGCGCGCCGGCGTCAAGTTCAGCTTCCTGACCTACACCAAGCTCGCGTTCCCCCTGATGCTCGCCTCCGTGGCCATCGCCCACGTCTACCTGTACCTCGCGTTCCTGCGCTGATCCGGCCGGAATGCATCTCGAGGGGCCGCGACGCTGTCGCGGCCTCTTTGCTTCGTCAGCGCTCGGACGGAGCCTCGTGAGCAGCTCCCTGCGAATTGCCGATTTCCGCTCTCG
This sequence comes from Myxococcales bacterium, assembly GCA_016793465.1. The sequence goes on along the minus strand of JAEUJW010000092.1, from coordinate 33,463 downwards.
GCGAACCGGGCAGGGTGATCGTCGGCCAGTGCTCGCCGAGGGCACGCCACTTCGTGGCGCACCATCGGCTGCGCATGTCCGACGATCACCCTGCCCGGCCCGCCATACGCCGGACCTCGTGAGACGCCCGGACGGCGGTTCTTCCGGGGTTCGATGACGTTGGTCAGAGCGATGCCCGAGTCGGGGATGTCACGGCCATGCTGGCCGCGACATCTCCCGACCCACCTGGACGTGCATCCGCCGTCCGCTCCCCGCGCGATCACCGTGGGGCGGCGCAGACCGCGGTGAGACGGTGATGTCACGGCCACACGTGGCCGCGACATCACCGTCCGCCCGCGTGTCGTGGCCCGCATGGATGCTCGGTGCGCAGGCGAGACTGAGAACCCGCGACCGAGCCGGTCGCGAGCTCCCCGTCGTTGTCCGCGTACAAACACACCGGACCCGGACACCGAATCACCGGCGAGATGGAGAACCCACGACCGTGCGGCCGCGAGCCTACCGTCGCTGATCACGTACAAACGACGACGGACCCCAAGCGCTGGCGAGACGGAGAACCGGCGGCCGGGGAGGCCGCAGGTTCTCCGTCGTGGTCCGCGCACAACGGCACCAGACCCTCGAATCACCGGCACGACGGAGGGGCCGCGGCCGCGGCATCCCGTCGCCTGCACCCACCGACTCTCCGAGGCCCTCATGACGCCGACAGCGAGGATGTCGCGGCCGACCTCGGCCGCAACATCCTCGCCCCGCACGCACCCGGACCCCGCAGCCGATCCACGAGAAGCACGAACGGCGGATGCACGCCGAGGTGGGTCGGGAGATGTCGCGGCCAGCATGGCCGTGACATCCCCGACTCGGGCGTCGCTTCGACCACCATCATCGAACCGCGGAAGAGCCGCCGTCCGGGCGCTTCACGAGGTCTGGCGTATGGCGGGCCGGGGAGGGCGCTCGCCGGACATGCGCAGCCGATGGTGCGCCACGAAGTGGCGTGCCCTCGGCGAGCACTGGCCGGCGCTCACCCTCCCCGGCCCGCCATGAGCGGACATCGGTAATTCGCAGGGCCCCGTCCAACGCAAGAAGGGCGCGACACCTGCGTGCCGCGCCCTCTCAGAATCAGCCCGTCAGCCCGGGCCCGAGCCCGAACTAGTCCTCACGGCGCATACGAGCCCCGACCGGAGCCACAGCGGCGGCGCCGCTGGGACGCGGCAGGAGGCCGGCGGCCTCGAGCACGACGTCGGGCTTCTGCGCCTGGTCCGCCGCGAGGCGCGCCTGGGCGGCCTCGATGCGGCGCAGGAGCTCGGCCTGGTACTCGTCGAGGCGCTCCTGCACGCGGGCCGTCTTGGCCATCTTGCGGCGCATGTCCTCCTGATACCGCTTCAAGAAGTAGCCGATCGTCTCGATGCGGATCTTGATCGACCCGGTCGGCTTGTTCTCGTCGATGTCCTTGAAGCTGAAGTACGGCGTGCCCGAGTTCTCGACGATTTCTTCAATGACCGTGTAGATCGGCGCGTCGTGGCCGCACTTGAAGCTCGACAGCTCGAGGGCCACCAGGTTCGGGTGCCGCGCGGTGAACTTGGCCGCCCAGACCTTCTGGTTGGTGTTCTCGCTGTAGCTGTTCTTCCACACGTCGCTGACGTCGTACGGGTCTTTGATGAAGCCGGCGTCGATGTCGGCCTGGAACAGCGGGCGGCAGATGTCCTCGTCGATCGGCAGCGACTGCACCGTCAAGATCGGGTAGCCGAGCTTCTGCAGCTCGTCGGGGATCTCGTGGTTCATGCCCGGGTCGTTGTGGTACGGCCGCGCCAGCAGGACCACGCCGATCCGCTTCTCCGCCTCGAGCTGCTTCAAGATGGCCCGCCCGTCCTTGCGGTGGTTGATGAAGAACAGGTCCTGATACTTGAAGGCCTCGTCGACCGCGCGGCTGTTCTCGTCCTCGGACAGCCCGAGGATGTCCTTGAAATAGTTAAACATCTGGCGCTTGCACAGCTTGCGCTCGGCCATCTGCACGAACGGGATCACCAGCTTGATCCCCTTCTGGGCGAAGATGTCGGCCTCCTTGATGAAGGCCGCGCGGGTGGTGTCGGCGCTGCCGACCACGGTCGGGCAGGCGCGCGAGCCGACGGTGCCGCTCAGCCAGGTCTCCATCGAGTCGACCTGCGGGAACACGATCACGTCGAGCGGACGGCGCTTGTGCTTGACCTCGATCAGGTTGTGCATGTGGGCGATGCACACCTTCGACGGGAAGCACGGGTCGATCGCCCCGCGCTTGGCGCCCTCCTTGTACAGCTCCTCGGAGGTGTAGTCGGAGTAGATGAGGTTCTTGGCCGGCACGCCGAGCGACTCGAAGTAGGCGCTGAAGAACGGGTTCTGCGAGTACTGGTTGAGCACGCGCGGGATGCCGATGCGCAGGCTCTCGCGCTTCTTCAGCAGCCCGAGCCGGCGCTGCTGGGCCTCCAGGCGCTCGCGGGCGGCGCCAGCGAGCTTGTCGGCGACGTCGAGCTTGTCGGCGACCTTGCCGAGCTTCTCGGCGGCCTGGCCGAGCCAGCCGGCGACCTTGGGGCTGCGGTTCACCCTCTTCAGCAGCTCGTCGACCTTGCCCTGGTGCTCGGCGAGCCGGGGCGGGAGGTCGAGGTGCTCGCGGATGCCGAGGCCGATGTCGGCTTCGGTGTCGGCGACGTTCTGCGGGTTCTGGGCGTCCCAGATGTCCTTGGCGGCCTTGGCGGCGAGGTTCGGGAAGTTCTTCTTCAGCTGATCGAGGCCGCCCTTGATCTTCTTCATCGACTCGATGTCCTCGACCTCGCCCTTCTCGCAGGTGGCGATGATGAGGCGCTTGGTGCCGACGGCCTCGTCGGCGCGGTCCTCGCGCTTGCGGATCTTCAGCAGCTGCCCGAGGGCCATGCGGCGGTCGGCCTCGGCCTGCTTCATCTCGAGGTCGACGTCGATGAACGTGCGCAGGCACTTGTTCTTGCAGAAGTAGCAGCGGGTGCTCTCGTCGCGGCGCTGGCTGAATTCGATGCTGTCGACCTTCTCGATGCCGATCCACTCGGTGTTGTGGCCCAGCTGCTGATGCATGCGCCGGACCTCGAGGGCCGCGCCGATCGCCCCGGACTCGCCGCAGTGCTTGTGCACGATGACATCGGCCTTCAGGCCCTTGTTTTTGAAGCGCTCCTGGATGAAGTCGACCTGGGCCTTGACGGCCGCGAGGTTGTGCTGGGTCCCGCCCTGCAGCACGAAGCGCGAGCCGAGCTTGGCGAGGTTGGGGATCTGGCTGACGTACAGCCAGATGTTCTTCGGCAGCACGTTGGCCAGGCCGGCCATGATCTCCTCCGGCGCCCAGCCCTGGCGCTGGAAGTCGACGATGTCCGACTGCATGAACACCGCGCAGCCGTAGCCGAAGCTCGGCATGGCCTGGGCCCCGAAGGCCAGCTTGGCGTAGTCGCGGACGTCGAAGCCGAACCCGTCCGCCGTGCTCTGCAGGAAGTAGCCGTTGCCGGCCGAGCACTGGGTGTTGAGCTTGAAGTCCTTAACCTTGCCGTTCTTCAGGATGATGATTTTGATGTCCTGGCCGCCGACGTCGCAGACCACGTCGACGCCGTCGTAGAAGTGCAGCGCGCTCTCGCAGTGCGCCACCGTCTCGACGATCGCCGCGTCGGCGCGCAGCACGTCGCGCAGGATGTCCTTGGCGTAGCCGGTGGTGCCCACGCCGAGGATCGTCAGCTTGGCGCCCGCGCCCTCGACCTGTTTGCGCAGGTCGGCCAGCAGCTCCTTGGTGTCGACGATCGGGTTGCCCTTCGACAGCTGGTAGACCTTCTTGACCACGTTGCCCTGCTCGTCGAGCAGCACCGCCTTCGACGAGGTCGAGCCGCCGTCGATGCCGATGTACACGCGCACGTCGTCGCCGGCCTTGAACTCGGTCGGGATGAACTTCTCGGGCCTGTAGTCCGCCATGAACTCTTCGAGCTCCTCGGGCGTCTTGCTGAGGCCGGCGCCGCCGGCCTTCTTCTTCTCGAGCAGGCGGCCCTCGGTCAGGTACCACTCGAGCTTGGCGTAGCCCTGGTACACGCCGATGTCGTCGTCCTCGGCCTTGCCGTACTCGACGGCGCCGATGGCGGCGAAGTACTGCGCGTTCTCAGGCACGATCACGAGGTCGGCCGGGTCGTCGCAGGGCGGCAGGGGGATCCCGCGCTCGGCCCAGATCGGCGGGATGTTGGCCTTCCAGCACTCGACCATGCCCTTGATATATGTGTTCGGGCCGCCGAGCAGCAGGCAGTAGGGCATCAGCGTGTGGCCGCGGGTCAGCACGGCCAGGTTCTGCTGGATGATCGACTCGAACAGCGAGGCCATCAGCTCGTTGGGCGGCACGCCGAGCTTCTGCAGGCCGTTGATGTCGGTCTCGGCGAACACGCCGCACTTGCCGGCGACCGGGTGGAGCTTGTGGCCGGCGTAGGTCTGGTTGCACAGCTCGGCCGCGGGGATCTTGAGCTTGGCGTTGACCTTGTCGATCACGGCGCCGGTGCCGCCGGCGCACTTGTCGTTCATCGACGGGATCTTCTTCTTGCGGCCGGTCTCGGGGTCCGGCTTGAAGATGATGATCTTGGCGTCCTGGCCGCCGAGCTCGACCACCGAGTTGACCTCGGGGTGGAGCTTCTCGACGGCGAGCGAGACGGCGTTGACCTCCTGCACGAACTTGGCGCCGATCCAGCGGCCGACGTTGCTGCCGCCCGAGCCGGTGATGAACATGCGGGTGTTGCCGGCGCCGAGGCCTGGGACCTCGGCCTCGATCTGCTTCAGCATCTTGAGCGCGCGGTCGGCCTGCTTGCTCTCGTGGCGCTGGTAGTCCTTCCACACGATCTCGTCGCTGGCGACGTCGACGACGACGGCCTTGACGGTGGTGGAGCCCAGGTCGAACCCGATCATGTACTTGTGCTTGGACATCACGCTCTCCTACTCAGGCCCGGAGGGCCGGGAAGACTGACCTGGCCCGCAGGCCAGGTCGTCTCAAGGTCGACTCAGGGCTTCACTGGGCGGCGGCGACGATGCGCTGCGGGCGGACGCCCTCGGCCTGCATCCGCTTGGCCAGGTGGATGGCGAAGTGCGCCGCGGTGCCGACGACCCTCTCGGTGTCGCGCGGGAACTTGTACATCGGGCGCTTCAGCTCGGGGTTCGCGTTCACGTAGGCGCGCAGCTCCTCGAGGCTGTACGGCAGGGTCTCGAGCACCTCGGCGAACTCCCGCTTGGCCTTGGCCTTGGCCTCGCCGAGCGCCATCTGCACGCGGCTGTGGGCGTTGATCTCGCCCTCGCCGGACGTCTCGATCGGCAGGAAGATCATCTCCTTGTAGCGGTTGACCACCGCCGACTGCGCGCCGTCCGACTGGGTGCTCGGCATGCAGCCGAAGGGCTTCAGGCTCAGCACCATGTGCGCGTAGTACTTGTGCGAGTAGTAGATGTTCTTGGCGACCTCGAGGTGGCCCTCGCCGCCCTCGGAGCGCGAGTGGTAGAACGGGTGGGCCAGCGCCTCCATCTCGTCCATGTCGACGATGTGGTGGGCGGTGTCGCCGAGCGCCTCGACCATGCGGGTGTACTCGCGGCGGAAGATCTTGTCGGCGACCGTGGCGATGGCCCGCTTCTTCAGGTAGCCCGCCTCGATCCCGGCGCGCTTCTTGAGCTCGTACCACTTGGGCTCCTCGCCCTTCTCGATCAGGTCCTTGCGGTCCCTGGCCTTGATCTTGGTCTGCCACAGCATGTACGCCAGCCAGGTGGCGATCGGCTCGGTGATGATCTCCGCGCCCTCGTTGGTCAGGAAGCGGAACATGTTGAAGTTGCCGTCGCCCTCGGTGGTCTGGGCCCAGAACTCGCCGGTGATCTTGACGATCGGCTTGGGCTGCAGGCGGTCGACCTCGACCTGGTCGAGGCGCTTCGACACCTCCTGCAGCGGCTGCACGTAGTCCTCGGTGGTGAGCAGGTCGAGGAACTTGACGATGCTCTCGACGGTGTCGAAGGCCTTCTTGCCGCGCTTGCCGACGAGGTCGCCGATGGTGCCCTCGAGCTTGGCGGGGCGCTTGGCCTTCATCACGCGGTACATGAACTCGAGCGACTCGCCCAGCGCCTTGTCGGTCTCGCCGACCTTGGTCTCGTAGGCCCGGATCTGGTTGGCGACCTCGTTGAGCAGGTCGCCGCAGTTGAAGGCGTTGACCATGCCGGCGAAGAAGTCGATGTCCATCTTCAGGCCGGCCTCGAGGTCGCCCTGCTTCAGGCCGCCCTTCTGCTGGAACAGCATGACGCGGAAGCCGTCGAAGCCGGCGTTGCGCAGGGCCAGGCGGTACTCGGCCTCGTACATGCCGAAGCGGCAGGGGCCGCACGCGCCGGCGGTCAGGAAGATGTGGCTGTCGATGATCTCCTGCACCGACATGCCCTTCTCGTCGCGCAGGTGCTGGACGTACTGCACGAGGTTGCCGACCGTGAAGTACGTCGGGTTGCACTGCCCGTTGTTGCCGTACTCCTTGCCGAGCTGGAAGGCGTTGACGTTCGGCGTGGGCACCACCGCGGTCTTGTAGCCGAGCGACTCGAACACGCCCTTCAGGAGGTGCTCGTGGCGGAACGTCAGGCCGCCGAACAGCAGCGTGGTGTGCGGACGCTGCGGCGCGGTGAAGCTGTTCTCGACCGGCTTCTTGAAGTGCATGTTGACCGCGTGGAAGCTGACGCCCTCCTCCTCGGCGATGCGCTGCTTGGCGTCGGCGAGGAGCGACTGCACCTCGGGCTGCGAGACGATGTTGAGCGAGCGGCGCTGCGGGGTCGGGGTCGTGGTCGTGGTCATCGGCGGTGTGCCCTTGTGGGTGACAAGTTCGCTGACACTCCCGTCAGTGACAAGGGTGTCAGTCAACTTGAACCCGAGTGACGCATGGTTTTCCGGTCGGAGCAAGGAAAAGCAGAACCGCCGCCAGACCCGTCTGGCGGGGTTTGGCGGCGATCCGGGTGGGGCCGAGCGGCGACTGTGCAAACGCTTGCGCGCGCCATTTCACGCGCGCGGGGCCGGGTGATCTGCGGTGACCGGGCCCTCAGCCGGTCGGCTGGAGCTGCGGCGACGAGATGCCTTTGATCTGGGGGATGCGCTGCTTCAGCTTGCGCTCGATGCCCTGGCGCAGGGTCGCCTGCGAGCTCGGGCAGCCGATGCAGTTGCCGGTCAGGCGCACGCCGACCACGTCGGCCTGGATGTCGAGCAGCTCGATGTCGCCGCCGTCGCTCTGGACCATCGGCCGCACCTCCTCGAGGACCTCGCGCACGCGGGCGACCAGGGCCTCGCCCTCGAGGCGCTCGTCGCTGGCCGCGGCCTCGTCGGCGAACAGGATGTCCTCGAACGGCGAGCGCTCGGGGTGGATGACCGGCAGCTTAATTTTTTTGGCGGGCCTGGGGACCTTGACGAACGTGGTGCCCTTCGCGGGGGCGGCGGCGGCGGGCTGATCGTCGTCGTCGGCGCCGAGGTCGGCCTCGCTGCTCTGGCGCGGAGCGACCGGCACGGCGTCGGCCTTGCCCTTCAATAATTTGGCGAGCTCGCCCGACTGGTCGAGCTCGCGGAGCTCGTCGTAGCCGCCGATCGACTTGCCGTGGATGAACACGTGCGGCGAGGTGCGGCGCCCGGTCTGGTTGCGGATCGCGCGGCGCAGGTCGTGGTCGTCGCTGTAGTCGACGGCGACGTAGGGGATCTCCCGCTCGCGCGCCAGGTCGACGGCGGCGCGGCAGTACGGGCAGCCGCGTTTAATGAAGATCTTCAGGGCGGGCTCGGGCGGCGGGGCCGCGGCCTCGGTGGCGACCGCCGGTTTGATGATCCCCTTGTCGATGCGGTGCTTGTTGAGCTTCTCGCGGTCCGAGGCCCACATCGGCTGGTCGGGGTGCGAGCCGTCCCACGACGGCACGATCAAACGGACGTCGACGTGGTCGAGGCCGACCCAGCCGCGGGCCGTGTCGAGCCCCGAGGCGGCGAGCCGCACGACCGAGCGCTCCGACCGCTTGCCGCGCTCGACCACCCCGTCGAGCACCCGCACCGTCACCCGCTTAAGAAATGTCCCGAACATCGTGCGGTGGGTACCTGCTTCTCGGCGGCCCCGTCAAGGCCACCCTCCGGGCGCCTGCGCTCGTGCGAGCCGTCGGACTCGAACCGACACACCTTGCGGTACTGGAACCTAAATCCAGCGCGTCTACCAATTTCGCCAGGCTCGCGGGTGGCGCGAGCGTATCATGCCGCCGTGTCCGGCCATACCCAGAAACTCCGCCGCGTGTGCGGTGTGATCTGCCTGCTCGTCGCGTGCGGCGGCTCTCCGACCCGGGAGCCCGCCAAGCGAGGCCCGGCCCCGCAGGCCGGCCCGCCGCCGGCGACCGACCCGGTCGAGCCGGCGCCGAGCAAGACGGAGGCGAGCAAGCCCCAGCAAGCGATGGCCCAGCTCCGCGACGACGTGCCGCTGCCGCTCGCCAAGCTCCTCGGGGAGTCGGTGGCCGACGTGCAGGCGCAGCTCGGCGAGCACCTCGGCAAGGGCATGATGCGCCAGCACTGCGTGCGCTACGTGCCCGAGCGGACGTTCTTCCGCTGCAAGTACGCGCTGCAGCAGTACGCCGACAAGACCGGCAACTTCACGCTCGTGCAGGTGATCTACGAGGACGGCGTGGCGACCGCGGTGGCGTTCGACGGGTGGAAGCACGCGACCGGGCCGTTCGCGCCGGAGGCGGCGCTGGCCAACGTGGGCCTGACGCTGCCCGAGCCCGGCAAAGAGAGCTCGCCCGCGCCGAACGTGCGCCTGTGGAGCTGGTTCAACGCGCGGGCGCGGCTGCTCATCGACGGCAAGCAGTACCGCGTCGAGGTCTCGGCGGTCGACGACAAGTGGGAGCACAGCCGCGTCGAGGTCTCGCTCAACCACCCGCTGACGCCGGAGCAGAAGGCGGCGGTCGTGCCGGCGGGCCCCGACGCGAGCGAGCCCGCGGTCGGCGCGGCGCCGGCGCCGTGAGCCTCAGACCTCGAAGATCTTGCCGGGGTTGAACAGGTTGTCGGGGTCGAGGGCCGCCTTGATCCCGCGGAAGATCGCGACCTCCTCGGGGGTCCGGCTGTAGTGCAGGTGCGACTTCTTTAATAAGCCGACGCCGTGCTCGGCGGAGATGCTGCCGCCGTGGGCCTGGACCAGCGCGTAGGTCTCGTCGTCGAAGGCGTGCACGCGATCGAGGAAGGCGGGCAGCTCGAGGTCGTGCGGGCGCAGCAGGTTGAGGTGGAGGTTGCCGTCGCCGACGTGGCCGAAGCACAGCGCCTCGATGTCCGGCAGGCGGGCGGCGACGGCGGGGCGCCAGGCGGCGAGGAACTCGCCGACGCGCGCGACCGGCAGGGCGATGTCGGCCTTGTGCGGGGTGTGGCGGTGCAGCGACTCGCTGATGTCCTCGCGCAGCGCCCACAGGCCGCGGGCCTGCGCGGGGGTGGCGGCGAGGATCGCGTCGCTGACCTCGCCGGCCTCGCTGGCGTCGCCGAGGCACGACTCGAGGTCGGACTGAGTTTGCTCGGCCGCGGGCTGGCCGGGGACCGGGACCTCGACCTCGACCAGCACGTAGCGCGGGCTCGGCGCGGCGAACGGCGCGGCGCCGCCGCGGTGGGCGAGCACGTGGCGCAGGCAGCCATCATCAAAACACTCGAAGGCCGACAGCACGAGGCTGCTGGCGCGCAGGCGGGCGAACAGCGCGAGCACGGCGGCGTCGTCGGGCGCGGCGCAGAGGGCCACGCGCGTGTCGGCGGGCGGACGGCACAGGCGCAGCGTGACCTCGACGATCACTCCGAGCGTGCCCTCGGCGCCGATGAACAGCTGGCGCAGGTCGTAGCCGGTGTTGTTTTTGATCAGCGCGCCGCCGAGGTCGAGGCAGGCGCCGCTGGCGATCACGGCGCGCAGGCCGAGCACCCAGTCGCGGGTCAGGCCGTAGCGCAGGACCTTCACGCCGCCGGCGTTGGTAGCGAGGCTGCCGGCGATGTGGGCCGAGCCCTTGGAGGCGTAGTCGACCGGATACAGCAGCCCGTGGGCGGCGGCGGCCTCGTGCACGCCCTGCAGGGTGACGCCGGGCTCGCAGCGCAGGGTGCGGGCCGCCGGGTCGACGGCGAGCACGCGGTTCATCCTGGCGAGCGAGAGCACGACCTCGCCGCGGGTCGCCGTGGCCGCGCCGGCGAGGCCGGTGCGTCCGCCCGACGGCACGATCGCCGCGCGCTGCGCGGAGCAGGCGCTGACCACGGCCTGCACCTCCTCGACGGTCCTCGGGAAGACGATCGCCGAGGGGGCGACGGGCCAGCCGCCGCGGCAGCGATCGGCGCCGTGGTGGACGAGCTCGGCCGGGTCGGTGGTGCAGCGGTCCGGACCGACGGCGGCGACGAGGGCGGCGTGGAGGTCGGACACGACGGCGAGGCTCAGACGATCTGGGCGGTCACCGCGGAGCCGGGACGCATGAGCTGGCGGACCATGCGGACCACCGACTTCACGACCGGATGACCTTTGATGAAGACCACGCCGACGACGTGCTTCTCGTCGCCTGCGATCAGGATCGCGTTCTCACCGACGAGGATGCGCACCGACGGCTCGTTGGCGACCTGACGCAGGCGCACCGCCTCGAGCACGATCGGCTTCCACTTCTCGTCACCCACCCACGCCGATTCACCGGCCTGCGCCTGCTCAGCGGTCATGTCGAGGACCGCGACGATGCCGTCGTGCCGGAGAACCCGCTCAATTCGTGTCGATGACATGGAATTTCCTGACCTGCGGGCCCATCGAGGCCCGGATGTGGTCCCGGCGTCCGCATTGGGGGTCGCGGGCGCCGGGGGAGTGGTTGTACAAAAAGGCCCCTGGTGCGTCAAACCCGCCAGCCTCGCCATGCCGTGGATCGACACGCACGCACACATCGACACGCCGCGATTCGGCGACGATTCGGCGCGACGTGAGGCGGCGCTCCGCGCCCGCGACGCGGGGATCGCAGCGATCGTGATCCCGGGCATCGAGCCCGCGACGTGGCCCGCGTTGCTGCGCTGCGCAGCACGATTGCGCGAGGAGATCACAGGCGTGTGCTTTCACACGGCTATCGGGATCCATCCGCAAGCCTTGCCGGATCTTGATCCCGCAGACGACGACGAGGCGATCGCATCGCTCGAGCAGCAGCTCGCGGAGCCTCCGCCGGACATGCTCGCGATCGGCGAGTGCGGCCTCGACTGGGGCCCGCTCGGCGAGGGCGCGGGGGCCTCGCGCGCGCGTCAGGTCGCCGTGCTCGAGGCGCATCTGAAGCTGTCCCGAAGGACAGGCATGCCGCTGCTGCTGCACTGCCTGCACGCGCACGCGGTGCTGCTCGAGCGGCTGGCCGCTGCCCCGACGCCGCCGGCGATCCTGCACTCGTGGTCGGGCAGCGCCGAGCTCGTGGCGCAGTTCTGCCGGCTCGGGCACTACGTCTCGTTCGCCGGGTCGATCACCCTGCCGAACGCGAGGCGGCCGCTGCTGGCCGCGCGCGCGGTGCCCCGCGATCGCCTGCTGCTCGAGACCGACAGCCCCGATCAGACCCCGCACGCGCGCCGACCCGCGCGCAACGAGCCGGCGTTCGTGCCCGACATCGCCGCGGCGGTGGCGAGGGCCCGCGAGGTGCCGCTGGACGAGCTCGCCGCGACCACCACCGCCAACGCGCGCCGCGTGCTGAGGTCGACGTGAGGGCCGCGTGGTGGTTGACGCTCGCGCTCGGCTGCAGCGCACCCGCGCCGGAGGAGCCCGCGCCGGCGCCGATCGAGGCGCCGCCGCCCGAGGAGGCGCCCGCGCCGGAGACGCCGACGGCCGCGCCGACGCGGCTCGTCGCGTTCCACCCCGACGACCTCGCGGGCGACCTCTCGGCGGTGACCGACCTCGACCTCGCGTTCTCGCCGACCGACCGGCTCGAGCGACGCGTGGGCGTCGAGGACGCGCGCTCGTACGACGAGGTGTGCGCCGGCCTCGACCTCACCGAGCTGGCCACACGCGCGCGCGCGGTGACGACGCTGCGGGTGAGCGGCTGCCAGGCGGCGGTGCACGTCGGCCTCGGAGCGTTCACCGGGGTCGGCGCGCTCGAGCTGGCCGACCTCACGCTCGACGGCGTGACGATGGGCCGCGTCGCCAGCCTGCCGTCGTTGAGGTCGCTGACGCTGGTGCGCGTGACGGCCGGCGGCGAGCCGATGGGCGTGCTCGGCCGCCTGGGCGTCGAGTCGCTGACGCTGCGCGACCTCGCCGAGGACTCGCCGCTCGCCGGGGTGATCGGCCAGGCGCCGCAGCTGCAGCGGCTCGCGCTCGAGGGCGCGTGGGCCGGCCACGAGGCCATGCTGGTGGTCCCGAAGGCGAGCCGGCTGCGCAGCGTCCGGCTCGTCGACACGCGGATCGGGAACTTCTCGCTGCATCAGTTGAAGCCGCTGGTCGAGCTCTCGGAGGTCTCCTGGCAGGGCTCGACCTTCAACGACTACAGCCCGCTGTACGTGCGCGACCTGCCGCTGCAGTCGTTCACCTGCGCGTGCCCGGGGCTCGGCGACGCGGGCTTGAAGGTGCTCGGGCGCCAGAAGCGGCTGCACACGCTGGTGCTGCCGCAGTCGAAGATCTCCGGGGTCGGGCTGACGCAGCTCGAGAAGCTCGACCGGCTGGCGACGGTGCGCATCGACCGGCGTGACATCGGGCCCGAGGGGATGGCCGCGCTGGCGCTGCTGCCGGCGCTCGTCGACCTGTCGCTGGCCGTCTCGGGGCCGCTGCTCGACCCGACGCTCGCGCACCTCGGCGAGCTGGTCGGGCTGCGCCGGCTCGCGCTGGTGATGCCGGCGCTCGACGATCGGGCGATGCCGCAGATCGCCCCGCTGACCCGGCTCGAGCGCCTCGACCTCGGCGACACGGCGATCTCCGACACCGGCCTGAAGGCGCTGGCCGGGCTGACGGCGCTGACCGAGCTCGAGCTGCACCACACGCGGGTGACCAACCGCGGCCTCGTCCACCTCGCCAAGTTGGGGCGCCTGCAGGTGCTCGAGCTCGACCACACCGATCTGCGCGACGAGGGCGTCGCCCACCTCTCCGGGCTCACCGAGATGCGGGCGCTGCGGCTCGACAAGACGCTGATCACCGACGCGGCCCTGCCCCACCTGCTGGGCATGCACAAGCTCGAGCGCCTCAACCTCGCCGAGACCGTGGTGACCGACGCCGGCGTGGCGCTGCTGCGTCGGCTGCCGGCACTGCGCAGCGTGAACCTCGCGGGCACGCGCGCGACGCCGTGACGACCGATCACGCGGGCAGCGGCGGGCCGGCGTCGGGCAGGTGCGGGCGGCCGTCGGGGCCGGGGTGGGTCCACGCGCGCACGACGTCGAGCCAGGCGACCGCGGAGGCGACGGCCTGCGGGAGCGTGCGCCCGCGGGCGAGGCCGCAGGCGATCGCGGTGGCGAGGGCGCAGCCGGTGCCCCGCGGATCCGGGCCCGGGTCGCGCGGGCGCGACAGCTGCAGCACCTGACCGGCGTGCCACAGCAGGTCGTGTACGCGGCCCTCGGGCGCGCCGGGGCCGTTCTTCAGGAGGATCGCGGCGCTGCCGAGGCGCGCGGCGAGGCGGACGAGCACCGTGGGGTCGTCGGCGTCGGTGCCGGCGAGCGCGGCCGCCTCGGCGCGGTTGGGCGTGATGAGCCATGTCTCGCGGGACATGTCCCGCAGGACATCCACGAGCGCGTCGGCGCGGGCGCCGAGGTCGCCGCCGTCGCTGGCGGCGAGCACCGGGTCGACGACGACCGGCGCCCCGGTGGCCGCGACGGCGGCGAGGATCTGCGCGGACGACCCGGACGGCAGCAGCCCGAGCTTGACCGCCGCGGGCGCGGCGAGGGCCCGCAGGTCGGCGCACACGTGGTCGGCCGACCTGGCCGCGGAGGTCGCGGGGATCCCTCCGCCTTGCCGCGTCCATGCCGTCACGACCCCGGCGAGCAGCAGCTCCGGGGCGCAGGCGCGGGCGGTGGCGAGGTCGCGCCACAGACCGGCGCCTCCGGTCGGGTCGCAGCCGGCGAGCAGCCACAGCGTCGACGGGTCGGACACGTCCGGGAGCCTACCAGCTCCGCTGGCGCGCCTGCCTGGCTCGGTTACACTGGCCGCCATGGCAACCGAGAGTTTCACCGGCACCGTGCGCCACAACGACCTCGAGGGGGGTTTCTTCGAACTCGTGACCGACGACGGCGACGTCTACCGGCTGAGCAAGTGCGGCGCCAAGGCGGGCCAGCGGGTGAAGGTCCAGGGCAAGGTCGAGGGCGGCGGCTTCGGCATCCACATGTCGGGGCCGAGCATCGAGGTGAAGAGCCTCGAGGTGGTCAAGGCCTGACGCTGGCGGCCGCCGGGAGAAGAAACAAAGAGAGGTCCCGGTTGGGACCTCTCTGGTGCGAGGCAAGGGACTCGAACCCCCACGTCGTAAGACACACGGACCTGAACCGTGCGCGTCTACCAATTTCGCCAGCCTCGCGGGTGGGACGAGGAAGCTAGGACGAGTCGGTCCTCCCGTCAAGCCTGAAAGTCGATCGATCGAGCCGGCCGGACCCGGGCCGGACTCACGGACCTGGGGGACGGGCCGGCGGCCCCTCCGCCTCAGGACTCGTCGTCCGGGGGCACGGCGCCGTCTTCGGGCCAGGCTTCGTCCTCCAGGACCTCGATGACAATGCGGGCGTTCGACTGGTCGGTCAGCTTCTGGTCGAAGCCCGGGCGGTCGGGCACCGGGGGCGCCGGCGTCGGGGTGGCCAGCTCGATGGCGTCGGTGTCGATGGTGAACATGTCCTCGTCGTCGTCGAGGAACTGCGTGCGCAGCGCCTTCGGCGCGGCCGGCAGCGGCGGGGGCGCGTCGTCGTCCTCGTCCTCGTCGTCGAGGTCGATCTGCACCCGGGTGTCGGGGCGCGACGGGCCCTCGTCGTCGTCGAGGTCGATCTGCACCCCCGAGCCGCCGTCGAGCAGGTCGTCGTCGGCGAAGTTCGACCCTGCCAGGCGCGAGGCCAGGCTCGGCCCGGTGTCGTCGTCGTCGAAGTCGATGCCGGCCAGCGGATCCGGGCCGCTCGGGTCGCGCCGCAGCCGCGGCCGCGGGCCCGTGTCGTCGCGGTCCGAGTCGTCGACCAGCAGGTCGAAGGTGCCCGGCTCCGGTCCGTCGTCCTCGACGTCGATGTCGACCCGGCCGCCGACGTCGACCGTCAGGCGGGCCACCCGCGTGCGTTCGCTGGCGAGCTGGCGCTCGAGCTCGACGACCTGGGCCTGGGCCTCGGCCATCAGGTTGCGGGTGACCTCGAGCTGGTCGATGAGGTCCTCGTACTGCTCCTTCTGCTTCTCGAGCTGAGCGAGGCCGGCGGCCAGCCGCGCCGCGCTGCGGTCGGTGGCGTCGTTCATCTCCCAGATGCGCTGCTCGGCGGTGTCGAGCTGGTAGAGCAGGTACTCCTGCTCCTCGCCGCGGATCGACGCCTCGAGCTGGACGCGCTGCAGACGCTCGCGCTCGGCCTCGGCGGCGGCCCGCTGCAGCTCGTCGTTGCGCAGCAGCGCGGCGGCGTGGTCGCTGGCCTGCTTGGCCAGCAGCGCGCGCAGGGCCGCGGCCTCGTCGCCGCCGGCGTCGTCGCGCAGGCCGACGATCTGCTGCAGCTGCTCGACCGCCTGGCGCTTGGCGGCGAGCTCGTCGCGCAGGTGCTTGTGCTCGGCCTCGGCGGCGGCCCGCTCGGCGGCCATGCCCTCGAGCTCCTGCCGCGTCAGACGCAGCTTGTTGCGCAGGTGCTGCTGCTCGGCGACGGCCTCCTCGACGCGGCGCTGGAGCTCGCTGGTCTCCTCGTCGCGGGCCGCGCTGCGCTTCTGGTAGTCGCGCACGCGCTCCTGCAGCTTCGGCACGGTCGACGCGAACTGCTCGACGCGGACCTGGATGACCGCGAGCTCGCCGCGCAGGTTGGCGGCGGTGCCGGCGTGCTCCTCGACGGTGCGACGGAGCTCGCGGATCGTCCGCGCGGCCTCGGCGAGCTCGCGCTCGCGTCGCTTGGCCAGCTCGGCCGCCGCCCGCTCGAGCGCCTGCGCCTGGTCGCGTTCGGCCCCGAGCTCGCGGATCTCGGCCTGCAGCGAGGCCAGCTCCGGCGGGCCCTGCTCGCCCTCCACGACCGCCTCGAGCTCGCGCAGGCGCTGCTCGCGGGTCTGGTGCAGGCCCTGCAGCTCGGCGTGGGCCACCTCGAGCTTGCGCAGCTCGTGACCGAGGCGCTCGAGCTCCTGCACGCGCTCCTCCTCGACGCCGCGGCTGCGGTCGACCTGCTCGCGCAGACGATCGACGTCGGTCACCAGGCGCACGTTCTCGAGGTTCTCGCGCTGGGCGTCCTCCTCGGCCTGCCACAGCTTGGTCTCGAGCGCCTGGATGTCGGCGGTCCGCCGCGACAGCTCCTCGCGCAGGCGGTCGCGATCGAAGGCCGCGTCGGCGGTGGCTCGCGGTGGTTCGGCGGCAGGCTCGTCGACCAGCGCCTGATTCACGGCCGAGGCCAGCGTCGAGTCGGGGGGGCGGGCGTCGATGCGGGCCCGCAGCTCGGCCACCTCGGCGACCAGGCCGTCGCGCTCGGCGGTCACGCCGGCCAGCTTCTGACGCAGCATGGCCAGCTCGGCGTTCGGCCCGGTCTGCAGCGCCGGCGGAGCGACGGCCGGAGTCGACATCGCGGCGCTCGGAGCGGCCGCCTCGAACAGCGCGTCGAGCAGGTCGCCCTCGTCGAGCCCCGGGCCCTGCAGCGCGCTCGGCACGGGAGCGATCACCGGGAGCGTCGAAGGCGCACCCGACCTCGGCGCTGCGATCGGCCGCTCCGCGGGTGTGGCGATCTCCGGCGCCGCAGACGCAGGCGGTGCCTCGGAGGCGCTCGATTCGGCGATCGACGCGGCGGGTCGATCCGCGGCCTCCGTACGGGTGTCCGCCGCTAGTACTGCCGCCGGCGCGGTTGCAGCCGCATCGAGCGGCACGATCAGGCACTCCGCCATCAGCGACCCGAGGTCGGTCGCCCCGCCGAGGATCAGGAACGGGCCCGCCGACGGGCTCCGCGGCAGCAGATCCTCGACCAGGCGCACTGCTGGCGCTGGCGCCTCGCCGACCGGCGCCAGGCTGAGACCTGTCCAGCGCATCTGCCCGAGCGCCGCGACCTCGGGGAAGCCGGACCGCACCTCACGCTCGTGGGTGGCCAGCGACTCGCCCCAGACCGCCAGCACGCCGCCCGGACGCAGCACGCGGCGAGCGTCCTGGATCAACGCCGCGCGGCGCTCGGGGGCGAGGCCCTCGTAGGCCTCGATGCAGAGCACCGCATCGACGCTGGACGCTCGCAGCGGCAGCGGCAGCGGGAAGCTGGGATCTCCTGCCCAGACCTCCACACCGGGCCCCGGGGGGCAGTTGCCGCCGACCACCAGGACCAGGCCCGCGCCCGCCGCGGCGAGCCTTCGCGGACCTTCGGGGCCCGCAGGTGACAGCACGGCCACGCGCTTTGCGAGCAGCCATCGCTCCAAAGCTACATATGCGGGCGAGTAGGACACAGGGTCGTTTGACCGGCCCATCATACTGCAGGACGGGCCGCTCCTGCGGCGACGACAGCGCTTGCCGGGGTCCCCGGCGGGACGGTCGGGCGGTCGCCGCGGCGCGGAACCGGCCCCGCGTCGGGTGGCGAGCACCGGCGAACTGCGGCCGCTCGGTGGCCCGTGAAAGCCGCCCCCGAAGCCCGTGGCGACAGCGCGAGCGCCGCACATGCGGGTTGATCCCACCTGTGCGCTGCCCTACGATGCGGAGTTGTCGATGGCAGCGAAGCTCATCCTGCTCGGGGGGGATCATCCGGTCGAGCACCCGCTCTCCTCGTTTAACACCCTCGGGCGCCATCCAGACAACTCGATCCAGGTCCTCGACCGCATCGTCTCGAAGGAGCACAGCCGGATCACCCTCGGTCCGGACGGCCGTTACGTGATCCGCGACGTCGGCAGCCTCAACGGCACCTTCGTCAACGGCGAGAAGGTCAGCGAGCGAGTCCTGAAGTCGGGCGACCAGATCTCCCTCGGCAACACGACCTATCGCTTCACCGAGGACCGCCCGCAGGACAAGGTCCCGATCCGCAAGGTCACGATGACCCCGGACCAGGTCCAGAGCCAGGTCCAGTCGACCCTGTCGGCCAGCTCGCGCTTCCTCCCGGCCAACGACATCAAGGACATCGCCGTCCTCAAGGCCGACTACGAGAAGCTGCGCATCGCCCACGAGCTCTCGCAGCGCCTGTCGATCGACGCCGACCTCGACACCCTGCTGCAGAAGATCGTCGACGAGGCCTTCCAGCTGATCCGGGCCGACCGCGCCGTCATCCTGCTGCTAGACAGCGAGAAGGACGAGTTCGTCGCCCGCTACGTCCGCCAGAAGCGCGACGAGGAGATCAAGCTGTCGAAGAGCATCCTCGACGAGGTCCGCATGAAGAAGCGGGCCGTGCTGTCCTCCGACGCGATGGTCGACGAGCGCTTCAAGGCGGCCAAGAGCATCATCATGCAGGGCATCCGCTCGACCATGTGCGTGCCGCTGCTCTACAACGACAGGCTGCTGGGAGCCATGCACGTCGACTCGATGCTGGCCACCGGCGCGTTCACCGAGCGCGACCTGCTGCTGTTCTCGGGCATCGCCACCCAGGCCGCGGTCGCCATCGAGAACAACCTGCTGGCCAACAAGATCGAACACGAGGCCTCGAAGCGCGCCCAGTTCCAGCGCCTGCTGTCGCCCAACCTGGTCGAGCAGATCGTGTCGGGCCAGCTGACGCTCAACCAGGGCGGCTCGCGGCGCGACGTGACCATGCTGTTCGCCGACATCCGCGGGTTCACGGCGATGAGCGAGCGCCACCCGCCCGAGGAGATGGTCGTCACGCTCAACGAGTACTTCGAGGTGATGGTCGACGTGCTGTTCCGCCACGGCGGCACGCTCGACAAATACGTCGGCGACGAGGTGATCGGCCTGTTCGGCGCCCCGGTCGAGCTGCCCGACGCGCCGCTCCGCAGCGTCCGCTGCGCCCTCGACATGATGCGCGCGCTCGAGGAGTTCAACCGGCTGCGCCAGGACCAGGGCCGCGAGCGCGTCAGCATCGGCATCGGCGTCAACACCGGGCCGGTCATCGCCGGCGCCATCGGCTCGTCGCGCACGCTGCAGTACACGGTCATCGGCGACGCGGTGAACATCGCGGCGCGCCTGTGCAGCCTGGCCAAGCCCGGCGAGATCATCATCAGCGAATCGACCCTGCAGTTCGCCGGGCCGCACATCATCGTCGAGCCCCGCAAGGCCGTGCAGCTCCGCGGACGCCGCGAGGCCCTGCCGATCTACGCGGTCCAGGGCATCCGCGACTCGGCCCCGCCGTCGAACCGCTCCGGGCCTCTGCTGCAGAGCAGCGACTGAGCGCCGCCGACGAGGCCGCCGCCGTGAGGCCGGCGTCAACGACCCAGGCTCGGTGACTATCGATCCGCCCCTCGGGCGCATCGACGCCGCCTGACGCGCCTCGATACGAGCGCCCTCGCCGCCGCGAGGACGACCCCGTCGCCGAGCCGCCGCCGAGAAGGCCGAACATTAAACGGCCGAGGCGGCCTCGTGGGCCGCCTCGGTGGTCGACGGTCTCGGGACCCGCGTCAGGCGACGGCCATGCCGATGCCCTTGCGCGCCTTGAAGTAGTCCTCGCTGATGCTGTAGAGGACGAGCTCCTTGATCTTGTCCTTCGGCGTCATGGACGAGCCGAAGCTGCTCTGCTCCTGCGAGATGATGTGAGCCGCGACCACGAGGTCGTTGCACAGCAGGAAGCCGACGCGGTAGGCGGCGATCTCGGTGGAGAGGGCCCACTTCTTCACATCGGTGGAGCCGCCGGCCTCGACGAACTTGCGCATGAGGCTGCGCATCTGGTCGCGGGCGCCGCCGGGCAGGCGACTGAAGATCTCGCGGGCGTACGCGTCGAGCTCGGCCTTCGGCAGGCCGGTCTCCATGTCGCAGACGTGCATGCAGGTCAGGAAGATCTGCTTCAAGTTCTGCGGCGACCGGTCGAGAGCCACGTACGCGTAGTGCGGCAGGTACAGGTCGAGCATGTGCTTGCCGAGCGCGAACGCCAGGTGCTTCTCGTTCTTGCCCTTCAGCAGGTTCGAGAACACCACCATCGTCGGGGCCACCCGGTTGTCGCGGACGGCGTTGAGCAGGTTGAGGTCACCCGGCTCGTCCGGCCGCAGGTACAGGTCCGGCTGACCGACGTTGAGCACGTTCATCACGTACTTGGCCATGCGGGCCACCAGCGACGGGTCGCTGTTGATGTCGGTGCGGTCGCTCGGCTTCAGGTAGTTGGGCAGCGGGTTGGCCCGCCACGCCGCCAGGGCCGGGGCGATCGAACCGAGGATGCCGGTGATGAACAGGTCCTCGTCGGGGTGGAACACGTGCCGACGCAGCGTCTCCTCGCTGAGGCGCTGGCGAGCCTGCTGGAACTCGGCGACGTTGTACTTCTCGTACACCGCCTGCTCCTCCGGCGTGGCCTGCTTGAGGAACACCAGCGTGCGCGCCACGCAGAACGCCTTGTCGACCTGCTTGCTCTTCGAATAGATGTTGAAGAGCGCGTGGTAGGAGACGTAGCGGAACGGCTCCTGCGCGATGAGGATCTGGTGCTCCTTGACCGCCTGCGCCGAGAACTCGGTCGGGTTGTCGACCGACAGCGCCTCGTACAGCTCGGCGAGCAGGAAGTGCCGCTCGACGTTGCTCGGGTCGAGCTTCGCCGCCACCTCGAACGCCGCGGCCGCGGCCTTCAGGTCCTTCAGGCGGGTCCGGTAGATCTCCGCGAGGTTGCTCCACAGCGTGATCTTCAGGTCGCCCTGCTCGTTCTGCGGCAGGCGCTTCAGCATCTTGCGGTAGGAGCGCTCGAGGGTCTTCCAGTCCTTGCTCTTCGTGACCATCGTGTCGATGGCCTGGAAGGCCTTCAGGAAGCTAGGGTCGTCGTCGAGGACCATGTTGAAGCGGTCGATCGCCTCGTCGTGGGCCTTGATCTCGTCGCGCAGCAGCACCGCCGCGGTGTAGTTGTACTTCGAGCGGCGCTTGCCGTCCTTCTCGATCTCGACGATGCGGTCGATGATGCGGACCGCGTCCTCCCACTGCTTGTACTTGGTGTAGATGTCGAGCAGCGTGTGGAGGAGCGGGTAGTCCTTCGGCTGGAGGTCGAGGGCGCTGCTGTAGGCCTGGGCAGACTTCTGCCAGTTGCCCAGCTTCTCGAGGTACAGCTTGCCGATCTCCTTGTAGATGTCGGCCTGCTTCTCGCCGTCGGCCACGTCGATCATGGCCCGCTTGGCCTGGATCACGCCCTCCCAGTCGTTCGCCGCGGTCTGCAGCTCGATGACCGCGTCGAGGGTGGCGAGGTCGTGGGCGTCCACCTCGAGCGCCTTCTCGAGGTAGTTGAGCGCCTTGCGCGGCTCGTTCTGCCGCTTCTTGATCATGCCGAGGCGGTAGTAGACGAGGACCGTCTCCTCCGAGCTCTGGGTGTCGCGGTGCTGGACCAGGATGGTCTGGTAGAGCTTGAACGCGGCCTCCCAGTCCTCCTTCTCGAACAGCAGGTCGGCGCGACCGACCAACACGTCGCGGTTGGTCGGGTCGATGTCGAAGGCCTTCTTGTAGTGCTTCAGGGCCTTGTCGGTGTTGCCGAGCTTGCGGGCCACCTTGGCCGCGCGCAGCAGCATGTCGCGCTGGTCCTGGTCGCTGAGGCCGAGCTGGTCGGTCTTGCGGATCAGGACGTCGTAGATCGGGTCGGCGCCGGCGAAGTTGCCGTCGTCGTAGTAGATCTGCGCGAGGACCCGGCCGACCTTGACGTGCTCGGGGTCGAGGTCCAGGACCTTGGCGAACAGGCTGACCGCCTTCTCCTTCTTGTCGAGCTCCTCGTAGTAGATGAAGCCGGCCTCGGCCGCGAGGTTGGTCTTCTCGAGCTTGAAGTTCGAGTACTCGACGGCGCTCTCGAGGTTACGGGCGGCCTTCAGCCAGTCGCGCCGGGCCTTGTAGAGCTCGGTGAGGCTGATGAGGGCGGGCACGTAGCCGGGGTTGAGCTCGAGCGCCTGGGTCAGGCGGAACTCCGACTGGTCGGGCTGCTCGAGCTTCTGCTGGTAGACCTGACCCATGCGGGTGAGGTGCTGGACGCGCAGCTCGGGGTCCTTCGACAGCTCGACGAGCTTGCCGAGGGTCTTGATCGCCGCCTGCCAGTCCTCGATCTGCTCCTCGAGGCGGGCCAGGGTGACGGCCGCGTCGTAGTGCTGCGGGTTGATCTCGAGGATCTCCCGGTAGGTCTCGATCGCGCGGTCGATGTCCTGGATCTGCTTCTCGTAGACCTGGCCCATGGCCAGGAGCAGCTCGATCTTGGTGGCGGCCGCCGGCGTGACCTCGATGTGGTTGCGGTAGGTCTCGACGAGCTCGGTCCACTTCTCGAGGCGGACGTACAGCTCCTCGAGCTGGCGGTAGGTGACGTCGCGGTTCTTGTCGAGAAGCAGGATCTTCTCCAGCATCTCCGTCGCGCGCAGCGGGTCACCGGCCAGGTTCACGAGCGCGTGGGCCATCCGGTCGTAGATGGCGATCTGCTCGTTCTTGTCGTTGGTCGCGTCGAGCTCCGCCTCGAGCACTCCGAGGTACTCGGGGATCTGGTTGCCGGCCAGGTACAGCCGCTCGAGCGCGCTGAGGGCATCGCGGTCGGTCGGCTCGGAGTCGAGGATGCTGCGGTACGTCTCGATCGCGTGGGCCGGGCTGTGGATCTGGCCGTCCTGGACCGCGCCGATGCGCTTGCGCAGGGCGATGACCCGCTCCGGCTCGTCGAGGGTGCCGACGCGACGGTCGAGCACGCTGACGAGGTCCTCCCACTGACCCTGACTCTCGTGCAGGCGCGCGAGGTGGTCGAGGGCCGCGACATTCTCACCGTCGATCTCGAGCACGCGGCGATAGCTGTGGATCGCCGCCGGGATGTCGGCGAGGCCCGTGTCCTGCACCTCGGCGAGGTGCAACAGCGTCCGGACCTGCACGTTCGAGTCGACCTCGAGCGGGACCACGCGGGTCAGCGTCTTGGCCAGCTCGGCGTTGTTGCCCGAGCGGCGGTAGAAGCTCGCCATCTCCCGCAGCGCGTTGACGCTGTTGGGGTTGAGCTTCAGCGCCTCCTCGAGCGCCTTCAGGCCGTAGTCGACGCGGTTGAGGTGCTCGCCGTACCAGCGACCGATCTTGACCCACAGCTCGCACTGCTCGTTCTTGTCCTCGATCGTGCGGACGATGCCGTTGTACTCGTTGAGCAGTTCGCCCCACTTGTTGGCGGCGGTGGCGAGACGCTCGAGCTCGCGGGACGTGTCCTCGTTGGCGTAGTCGATGTTGAACGCGTACTTGAGCGACTCGAACGCGCCGTCGAGGTCGCCGAGGTTCTCCTCGTAGACCTTCGCCATCTTCTGCGAGACCGTGACCTTGAAGTTCGGGTCCTCGAAGATGTCGATCTGGCGCAGGAACAGCTCGATGAGCGGGGCCCAGTCCTGGGTGTCGCGGTAGATGGCCTCGAGGGCCTCGTGCGCCGCCATGAAGCTCTGGTCGAGCTCGAGGATCTCGAGATACACGCCCGCTGCCTCGGTCTTGTTGCCGATCTGGTTCTCCCAGATGCCGGCGACCTGCATCAGCACGTCGATCTTCTCGGGCACGGTCTGCACGACCTTGCCCTTGCGCTCGAGCACCTGGACGACCTCCTGCCAGCGGGCCTCGCCGCTGTACAGGCGCTCGAGGGCCGCGAGGGCCTCGAGGCTGCTGGGCTCGAGCTCGACGACGTGGCGCCACGCCTCGATCGCCGCGTTGGTGTCCATCAGGTACTCGGCCTGGATGCGGCCGACCTGCGCGTAGTAGTCGCGCAGCTGCTCGGTCCCGAGGGTGCGCGCGCCCAGCGAGATGAGGGCGGCGAGCGTCTCGTTGAGCTCCATCCACGACTCGCTCTGCTGGTAGATGCGGTGCAGGGCGGTGAGGGTCTCGACGTCACGGCCGTTGAGGTCGCGGGCCGCGAGCCACGAGTCGAGCGAGTTGCGCTCCTTGCCGAGCTTCTCGCCGTAGACGCGTCCGAGCGTCTGGTAGATGGCCACCTTGTGGTTCTTGTCGTGGACCGCGTAGACCTGGCGCTCGAGCACCTCGGCCAGTTCTTCCCAGCGCTCGGCCCGCTCGTGGAGGCCGGCCAGCTCACCGAGGGCGAGCGGGTCCTCCCCGCGGAAGTCGATGACCTTGTTCCACAGGTCGACGGCGTCGGACTCGCGGCCCAGGGTCTCGGAGGCCAGCTTGGCCATGTGCTGGTAGCAGGCGGCGGTGTCGTCGTCGGTGTTGGTGATCGACGACATCTTCTCGTAGGTGTTGTAGAGGTCCTGCCAGCGGCGGGCCGACAGGTACAGCACCTCGAGGCGCTCGAGGGCCTTCATGTTGTTGGCCTCGATGTCGATCGCGCGGTTGTACGCGGCGATCGCGGCCTCGGGGTTGGCGAGCCACTTCTCGAAGTCGTCGGCGAGACGCATCTCGAGGTCGACGAGGACCTCGCCGTCCATGGTGGTCTTGATCCGCCGCTGGAGGATGTCGGCGAGCTCTTCCCACTGGTTGGACTGGGTATACAGGCGGTCGAGGGCCTGCAGGGCCTCGGCGTGCTCCGGGTTGATGGCGAGGACCTTGTTGTAGGCGACGATGGCCCGCGCCGTGTCGTTCATGCGGCGATCGAGGACCTGGCCCGAGCGCAGGAGCACGGCGAGCCGCACGTCCTGGCTCAGCTCGGCGTTCTCGAGCACCTGCTCGCCGACGTCGACGATGTAGCCCCACTCCTGGGTGAGCTCGGCGAGGCGGTCGAGCTGCTCGTTGACCGTCTCGGACAGCGGGTCGTCCATGTACGCGCGGAGCCACCAGTAGAAGGCCTGGCCGGCGTCGCCGAGCTGCGACTCGCAGATCTCGGCGGTGCTGCGGATGATCTCGAGGCGCTCGGCCACGTCGGATGTCGCGTTGAGCTTGACGTCCGCCAGCTTGATCAGGGCCTCCCAGTTGCGGCCGGCCTGGTAGAGCGGCTCGAGGATCGCGGCGATCTCAGCCTGGTGCTCACCCTCGGTGAAGATGAGCTCGAGGGCCCCGCGGGTCATCGCGTGGTCCGGGTCGATGTCGAGGATCGCCCGGTAGGCCTCGATGGCCTGCGGCAGGTTGCTCATGTTGTTCTGGTAGATCTGCCCCATGCGGTACTGCAGGGCGATGATCTCCTGCTCCTCCGCGGTGATGGCGATCTGCCGGCGCAGGTTCTCGACGAGGGCCGGCCAGCGCTCGAGGCCGCTGAAGATGCGGTCGAGCTGGGCGATCGCCTCGCGGTTCTCGCCGTCGATCTCGAGGATCGCGAGGTAGCGGGCGATGGCGTCGTCGACGCGATTGAGCTTGGCCTCGAGCACGCGCGCGAGGCGGTGGATCATCTGCACCTTGGTCGCCGGGTCGAGGATGTTCTCGGCCTGCTGCGCGAGCAACCCGGCCAGCTTCTCCCACTCGCCGGTGACCTCGGCCAGCCGGTGGAGCTGATCGATGGTCGTCTCGAGGGTCGGGTCGATGGCCAGAGCCCGCGCGTAGGCGTTGAACGCCTGGTCGAACTGGCTGAGCTGGCGCTCGTAGATCGACGCGATCATGTGCAGGCGTTCGATCTGCCCGGCCGGGTCCTGGGTGTTCTTGACCATCACCTCGTAGATGTCGACGAGCTTCTCCCACTCGGCGAGCTGGTCGTAGAGCGGCCCGAGCACCTCGGCGGCCAGCATCGGCTCGTTGGTGCCGTGGACAATGCGGTCGAGCGCGGCGATCGTGGGCGCGTGGTCGGGGGCGTGCGCGAGGGTCTCGCGGTAGGCCTCGACAGCGCGGACCATGTCGGCGAGCTGGTTCTCCCACAGGGCGCCGATGCGGTGGCGCAGCTCGGTCTTCTCCTCGCGCGCCGGGGCGACCTCGACGGCCCGCTCGAGAATGCCGAGCTGGTCAGACCAGCGCTCGGCCTGCCCGAACAGGCGGTCGAGCGCCTGGATCGCGTGGTAGTCGGCCGGCTGGATGTCGAGGATCGCCTGGTAGGTCTCGATGGCGTGCTCGACGTCGGTCAGCTTCTGGTCGTAGACCTGACCGAGCAGGTGCAGCCAGTGGGTGCGGTGCTCCGGCTCGGCCGCGAGCTCGGTCTTGCGGCGGTAGATGTCGCGGAGCGGCTCCCACGCCTCGGTGGTGACGTAGAGCTTGTCGAGCGAGTCGAGCGCGCCCTGGTCGGCGTCGTCGATGGCCAGGACCTGCTGGTACAGGGCGATGGCGCCGGGCAGGTCCTGCATCTGGACCTCGCGGATCTGGGCCGCGTAGTTGAGCAGGCTCTTGCGGTCGGCGACGTCGGTGACCATCTCCGACTTGCGGACCACGGCGTTGACGAGCGCGTCGAAGTTGTTCTGATTGAGGTGGACCTGAATCAGGGCGTCGACGGCCTCGAAGTTCGCGGGGTCGATGCCGAGGATGCGCTCGTACGAGGCTGCGGCCTTGGCGGCGTCGGCGAGGATCGTCTCGTAGATCTGGGCGATCTTCACGAGCAGGCGGATGATCAGCTGATCGTCGACGATGTCGGGGATCGACTCGTCGTAGAGCGCCACGAGCTGCTGGTACGAGCCCATCTGACGGGCCAACGTCTCGAGGCGGTCCTGCGTGGTCTGGTTGGCGGGGTCGACCTTGAACGCGCGGCCGAGGGCCTCGAAGGCCTTGGCCTGGTCGTCCATACCCGACTCCTGCAGCTCGGCGATGCGGTGCAGGAGCCCGATCTTCTCCTCCGGATCCTGCGAGTGGGTGACCATGATCTCGTAGGTCTGGATCATGCGCGGCCAGTTGTTGGCCGTGCGGTAGTGCGGCTCGAGCGTCTTGGCGACGGTGAGCTGCTGCGACTCGTTGGTCAGCAGGGTCTCGAGCGCCGACAGGGCCGTAGCGTTGGTCGGGTCGATGGCAAGCGCGCGGTTGTAGGTCTCGACGGCCTGACCGGGCTGCTCGAGCTTGTTGAGGCGCAGGTCGCCGAGGCGGAGGTTGAGCTCGACCTGGGCGACAAGGTCCTGCGAGAGCGCGAGCTGCCGCTCGAGGTTCTCCGCGAGCAGGGCCCACTCGCTGCGGCCGAGGTACAGGCGGTCGAGGGCGACCAGCGCCTGCACGTTCTCGAACTCGTCGGCGAGGATCTCGTTGTAGGTCGCGATCGCCGCTTCCTTCTGGTCGAGCATCGCGTCCTGCAAGTAGGCGATGCGGAAGCGCAGGTCCTGACGACCGGCGGGCTCGCTGGTCAGCGCCACTTTGCTGCGGTAGACGCCGAGCAGGTCGGCCCAGTTCTGGTCGCGGTTGTAGAGCTTCTCGAGGGCGTCGAGGGCCGAGACGTTCTCGGCGTCGACCTCGACTGCCTTCTTGTAGCTCTCGATCGCCTTGGCGCCGTTGCCGAGGCGCTGGTCGTAGAGGGCCGCGAGCTTCATCAGCAGGTTCTTCTGCAGGTCGCTCGGGAGGTCGCCGGCGACCGCCTCCTCGTAGAGAGCGGCGAAGTCGGCGAAGCGGTCCTCGATGTGGGCGATCTTCTCGAGCTCGGCCTGGGCCTGCTCGTTGTGCGGGTCCTGCTTGAACGCGCGGCTGTATGCGTCGAACGCGGCGGCGGCGTTGCCGATGGTCTGGGCCTGGATCCCGCCGATCTGCAGCAGCAGCTCGACGCGCTGGCCGACGGACTGAGCCGCCGCGACCTGGATCTCGAGGGCCTGGACCATCTGCGGCCAGAACTGCAGGCGCTCGTAGACTGGCAGCAGGATGGTCGCCACGGTCAGCTTGAGGGCGTCGTCGCCGAGCCAACCCTCGAGGCGCTTGCGGGCCTCCTCGTTGGTCGGGTCGACGTCGAGGACCTGACGGTACAGGTCGACGGCGTCGGGGGCAGCGCTCAGCTTGTCCTGGGTCAGGACGCCGAGGCGGAGCAGGAAGCCGGCGCGGGCCTCGGCGTTGTCCTCGGAGGTCGCGGCGAGCTCGCGGCGCAGGATGTCGGCGAGCGCCTCCCACTTGCCCTGCTGCAGGTACATGCGGTCGAGCGCGCCGAGGGCACCGAGGTCCTCGACGCCGGTGGCCAGCACGGCCTCGTAGGCGGCGATCGCCTGCTCGGTGTGACCGGCCTGCTCCTGGATGCTGCCGATGTGGGTCTGGATGGAGCGACGATCGTCGTCGTTGGTGGCCAGCGAGAGCTGGGTGCGGAGGATGTTGAGCAGGTCCTCCTCGCGGCCGAGCGCGAGGTAGAGGCGCTCGAGCGCGGTGAGGGCGATGGGCTGCTCGCCGTTGATCTCGAGGATCGCCTGGTTGGCGGCGAGGGCGGCGTCGAGGTCGCTGAGGCGCTTCTCGTAGATCTCCGCCAGCTTCAGGCGCTGCGGGATGCTCTCGGGATCGGTGCCGTACTTCTCGATGCCGGCCTTGAGCGACTCGACCAGCTCGTTCCACGCGCCGATCTCCTCGCCGAGGCGGACCATGTTGTCGCGGCTGTCGGGCTGCGTGTGATCCTCGGCGAACGCGTTGCGCCAGTAGCCGAACGCGAGGGCCTGATCGCCGGCGATGCGCTCGGCGAGGTCGGCCAGGCGACGCAGGAGCTGCTGACGCTCCGCGGGGTCCTGGTTGTGGTTGAGTTTAATTTTGAGGGGCACCGAGATGTGCCGCTCGTCCTTCGCCTCCTCGTAGAGGACGATCAGGGCCTCGGCCACGGTGAGGTTGTTGTCGTCGAACGACAGCGCCTTCTCGAGGGCCTTGACGGCCTTGTCGGCCTTGTCGAGGCGCGTGTGGTAGAGGTCGGCGATCTTCAGGAGCAGCGTGCTGCGCTGCTGGCCCTCGGCGGTCTCCGACTCCTTCTCGAGCACGCGGACGAACTCGCCCCACTTGTCCTGCTTGGCGTAGAACTCCTGCAGGCTCTCCATGTCGCCGACGACGAGGTAGAGCTTCTTCAGGGCGTCCTGAGCGCGGCGGTTCTCGGGCTCGAGGCGGTAGAGCTGCTCCCACGCGGTGATGGCGGACTTGGCGTCGTCGAGCTTGTCGCTGTAGAGCGCGCCGAGCTTGACCAGGTACTGCACCTTCTTGGAGTGGTCCTTCTCGACCTCGGTGAGGGTGCGCAGCACGTTGGCGAGCTGGGCCCACTCCTTCTCGCGCTCGAGCAGACCCTCGAGCTGCTCGAGGGCCTCGTGGTTGGTCGGGTCGCTCTGCAGGACCTGGTTCCACAGCTCGATGGACAGCGCGTTCTTCTTGATCTTCGACACCGCGGTGCGGGCGATGTCGAGGAGCTGCTCCATCTTCTGGGCGGGGTTGTCCAGCAGGACGAGCTCCTTCTGCTGGATGTGGACCATCTTCTCCCAGTCGCGACGCTTGGCGTAGAGGTCCTTCAGCTTGGTGATGGCCTCTGCGTTGTTCTCGTCGGACTCGAGCACGCTCTCGAAGCTCTTGATGGCCTCGGCCTGGTTGTTGAACTTGTCGAGGAACAGGCGGCCGGCCTCGAGGTGGAGCGTTGTGCGACCGGCCGGGTCGGTGGTGAGCTCGGCGCGGCGACGGATGCGACCGATGAGGTCGGGCCAGCGCTTCATGGCGTCGAACTGGACCTGCTGGGTCTCGACGACCTTGAGCAGGGCCTCGGTGTCCTTGGCGTCCTCGAGCACCTTCTCGAGCGAGGCGAGCGTGGTGACCACGAGGCCGGGCTGACGCAGGTGGTCGCGGTAGATCTCGATCAGCTGCCAGTACGCCGCCTTGGTGTGCTCGAGGTCCCGCGTCGGGTCGCCCTTCAGCTCGTCCTTCAGCAGGTCGGCGACGTTGCTCCACTTGCCGGCCTCGGCGTAGAGCTCGCGCAGGCGCTGACGCGGATAACGCTTGCCAGCCAGCTTGTTGGAGGCGTCACGCCAGGCGTCGATCGCCCGGTTGCCGCCGGCCGACTCGGCGTTGCGCGCGGCGTTGAGGATCTTCTGCTCGTCGGGCGTGAAGGTCTCGCCGTTGATCTCGATCGACTCGCCCGGCACGGCTTCGGCGGCCGCCTTCTCGGCGGCGGCCTTCTCGGCTGCAGCCTTCTCGGCAGCAGCCTTCTCTGCGGCGGCCTTCTCTGCGGCGGCCTTCTCGGCGGCCGCCTTCTCGGCGGCCGCCTTCTCGGCGGCCGCCTTCTCGGCGGCGGCCTTCTCGGCGGCGGCCTTCTCGGCTGCTTCGGCTGCGGCCTGAGCTGCAGCCGCCTGCTCGGCGGCGGCGGCATCGTCAGCGGCCGCAGCGGAGGTCTCAGCCGCAGCGGCGGCGGCGCGATCGGTTTCGGCGGCGGCTTCGGCTGCGGCGCGCTCGGCGGCTGCACGCTCGGCGGCGGCCTGCTCCGCGGCGGCCCGCTCCTCGGCGGCCCTGTCGGCCGCGGCCTTGTCCGCAGCGGCCTTGTCTGCCGCGGCCTTCTGAGCAGCGGCGGCCTTCTCGGCGGCGGCGGCCTTCTCGGCGGCGGCACGCTCGGCGGCGGCCTTGTCCGCCGCGGCCTTCTTCTCGGCGGCGGCCTTGTCTGCCGCAGCTTTGTCGGCGGCGGCCTTGTCCGCTGCGGCCTTCTTCTCGGCAGCGGCCTTGTCCGCCGCGGCTTTCTCCGCGGCTGCACGGTCCGCCGCGCCGGTGTCGGCGGCCTGGATCTGCCCGTGCTTGGCGACGAACTCCTTGATGATCGGGTTGTCGCCGGCGACGTTCGCAGCCCAGCCGAACAGGCTGCGGGCGGTGTCGGTGTCCTGACGCAGCTTCCAGGCGATCTCGCCGGAGATGAGGGCGACGAGCGCGGCGTCCCGCGGATCGGTGATGACGGCGAGGCCGCGCGCACCGAGCTCGACCAGACCCTCGGAGTTGTTGGTGCGCTCGGCAGTCTTCTTCAGCAGGTAGAACGCGCCGAGGTGCCAGTCGGCCCCGAGTTCGTCCTTCAACGTGGCCTCGCCGAGCGAGTAGGCGTACTCGAGGGCCTGGCGGTAGAAGTAGCTCGCCATGTCCGCGTTGTTGAGGCGGACCTGCCAGATGAGGGCGAACTGCCGCAGCAGCTTGACCTTCTTGCCCTGGTCCTGGACCAGCGCGGCGCGGCGGTCTTGCAGCTTCTGGATGTGCTGGAGGTGGCCGCCGGCGGCCAACATCGTCTCGGCGATGTAGCCGGCCTCGTCGTTGAGCGGGTCGGCGTCGAGCGACTTGAACAGCAGCGGGAGCAGGCGCTGATCCTCCGCGGCCTCCTGCTGGAGGACGCGCGCAGCCCGGAGGTACGCGGTCGACAGCGGGTGCCCGGCGTTCTCGACGGTGGCGGCGAGCGGGTCGCTCGAGCCGGTCAGCGCGATGAGCTGGTTGAAGATGTTCTGCAGCGCGAACTGCCAGTTGCCGCGGTCGTACAGGGTCTCCTGGAAGCGGTCCTGGAACTCCTGGTTGCGACCGTCGGCGCTGGCGGCCGCCTCGAGGTACTGCCGGGCGTTGTCGACTTGACGCAGGTTGAGCAGGGCCCGGCCGTACGCGTAATTGAGGCCCGGCGCCCGATTCGGGTCGCGGTTGGCCCGCAGCTCGAGCGACATCAGCTTGGTGACCATCTCGAGGTTGGCCATCTGCTGGTAGATGGTGCGAGCCTGCTGAAGTGCGTTGAGGTTCTCGCGGTCGCGCTTGACGGCGGTCTGGTAGAACGCCATCGCCTTGGCCTTGTCGAGGAACACGCCCTCACACGCCTGCGCGAGCTGGAAAAACGCGGCGGACTGCGCCTGAGGCGATGCGGCCGAGTTGGCTTGAGCCTCGAACTCGTCGATGACCCCGCTCCACTCAGTGACCTCGGTGAGCCGTGACTTGATGCGCGTCGTTACTTCCATCTGGGACCCTATTTTTGAGCGTTCTCGGGGAATTACCCCAGCTCGGGAGACGGCGGATATACCACGCTCCGCGGCGACGCTTCAACGCGTGCCGGGAACAGGTTCACGGCCCTGCAGGGCAGCGAGTTATGGGGCTTTGCGAGCCCGGTGGGGTTGGAGGACGAGAGACCCGGGTTTGGGTGGGGGATCGGTGTAGGTGAACAGATGTGACCCGGAGGCGTCGCCCGCGAGCGAGCGCGGGCAGACGCGGAACTGCAAAACCTGCAGAACGGCGTTCAATGCAGGTTTGGGTCAGATGACGTCTGCCATGCGAGCCACCGTGTCGCGCGCAGCCTTGATCAAGTCGGGGCGCGTGTCCTGACCCGCCTTGGAGATGAACAGCTCGAGGTTCTCCTTGGCTTCCTTACGCTGGCGGAGCTCCGCGTACGCCATGCCGAGGCCGTAGAGCGCGTCGACGCCATCGGGGTCGATCGCCTTGGCCTTCGAGTAGGCGTCGATCGCCTTCTGCATCTCGCCGAGCTCGAAGTGCGCGCGGCCGAGACCGTTCCACATGCGCGAATCCTTGTCGTTGATCTGCGCGCCGGTCTGCAGCACGACCATGGCCACGTTGGCGAAGCCGTAGTCGATGTACATGTTTCCGAGCGAGACGAACGCGGGGCTGTAGCTCGGCTTGATCTCGATGGTCTTGCGGTAGGCGCCGTCGGCCTTCTCCGGCTCGTCGAGCTTCTCGTGCAGCGTGCCCATGCGGTAGTGGGCCTTGTACTGCTTGGGGTCGAGCTTCAGCGCCTCCTGGAAGGAGTTGATCGCGTTGCGATACTTGGTCTCCTTCTCGGACACGGCGACGCCGTCGACCTCGCCTTGCGCCGTCTGCACCGCGCCGAGGTCGTAGTAGTACTCGGCGTTCGGCTCCGACTTCATGTTGTCGATCGCGCCCTGGAACGCCTTCTCCGCGTCGACGATCTTGTTCTGCTTCTTGTAGATCTGACCGAGCGTGTGATACGCGGCGGCGTAGGTCGGATCGAGCTGGATGGCATCTTGCAGCGCCTTCTCGGCGCCAGCGGTGTTGTTCTTGTCGAACAACTGGATGCCTTCGTTCATCCGGTTGATCGCTTGCACGCGGTTGCGGCTCGCCAGGTTGCAGCCCGGCAAGAGCACGACGACAGAGACGAGGAGGGCCGCGAGAAGAGAGGTACGACGCATCAGGGACCTTTCCAGAACGAACGCGAGCGGATGATAACGGGGGGGGCTTCTGGAAACAAGGCCACGCGAGGCTCGGGCCGCGCCAGGCCCGGGTTCCCGCGCGGGCAGATCCCGTGCGGGGGGGTTTTATCCAGACCTCGGGGGGGACCGGGGCGGTTCCGGTCGAGATCTCCACCGCAGCAGCGCCGAAGGCCCGGCACGTGGCCAGGCCTTCGGAGTCGGATTGGCCCGGAGGGGCCGTTACGTCAGCTCAAGTCCAGAGGGCTGTGGTCTCAGCCCGGCTCGAGGACGAAGGGGTAGGTCACGATGACGCTGCCGCCGCCCTCGGGCTTGGGGAAGGTCCAGCGGCGGACGGCCTGGGCGATGCAGTTGCCGACGGCGGCGTCCTTCATGGTGGTCTCCTGCACGACGGC
>JAEUJW010000048.1 GCA_016793465.1 Myxococcales bacterium | reverse complement strand
TTGTCGACGTCGGCCACCAGCGGATACTCCCACAGCGTCCCCGTCGTGCTGCACGTGCTCGGGATCAGGTTGTTCCCGGTCGTCCCGTCATACATCCACAGGTGCCACTCGTCATTGTAAACCACCTCCGCCTTCCCGTCGCCGTTGAAGTCGAACACCGACGATCCCGTCACCGCCGACGAGCAGTCCTTCGTCGTCTTGAACCACAGGTCGATGTCGGCCGGGGCCACGTTCGGGTCCATCATCTTGGCGCCGCTGAACACGATGTAGCCGACCGCACCGGCGGCGCCGACGTCGGGCACGCCGTCGCCGTCGAAGTCGGCGACAGTGGGGGGGCCGCCGCCGTACTCGGAACCGACGCCGCAGAACTGCGCGGTCGAGACGCCGTTGTTGATGTCGACGCCGGTGCGGATGACCTCGGCGCCGGACGGCGAGTTGGGGTCGTGGCGGACCAGGGACATCGTGTGGGGTCCGCCCGACGAGATGATGACGACCTCGGGGGAGCCGTCGAGGTCGAAGTCGCCGATCCCGTGGTAGCCGTTGACGACCGTGCCGGTGAGGTCCCAGATGTTGCTGCCGTCGCTGCGTTTGGCGCGGATGCCGTTGGTGATGTCGGGGAGGCCGTCGCCGTCGAGGTCGGCGATGCCCATGATCTTTTGGCCCCACGAGTGGGCCGGGTCGAGCTCCATCGCCACCGCGCCGGTCGCTCCGTCGAGCAGTGTCCAGCCGACCAGTACCTCGGGCGTGCCGTCCTGGTACACGTCGGCGATCACCGGGTGGTCGTAGCCGCAGTGCACGCGGGTCGTGTCGGGCTGCGTCCACAGCGTCGTGCCGTCGGCCTTGAAGGCGATGACCCCGGTGTCCTGCGCGACCGCGTCGCAGCACGACACGCCGGCCGGGC
This sequence comes from Myxococcales bacterium, assembly GCA_016793465.1. Next base: position 83,422 of record JAEUJW010000048.1, on the reverse strand, counting down.
CGGGGTTCATGCAGCCGACGATCTCGGGGATGCCGTCGGCGTCGAGGTCGGCCGCGGCCAGGCCGGCGCCCGGCTGGGTCACGTTGGGCACCGAGAACTTCTCGACGAACTGCCCGTTGATCAGCGAGACCGCGTGCAGCGTGCCCTGCTTGTAGTACGCCCCGCCGGTGAACGTGCTGAACACGATCTCCGGGATGTCCTTCTCGTTGACCTTGCCGTCGCAGTTGTCGTCGTCGAGCTGGACGACGATCGGCGCCATCATGATGTCGGTCGAGTACGGCGGCGTCACCTGCCCGCCCCACGCCGCCTTCAGCACGATCCCGAAGTCCTGCGCCGGCGGGACCACCTCGCACTGCGGCAGGCACGTGATCGGCTCGCCCTCGACCGGCTCCTCGCCCTCCGGGCACTCCGGCGGCTGCGGCAGGCACTTGCCGTTGGCCAGGTCGACCCCGCCCATGCACATCGGCGGCATGGCCTCATCGCCGAGCGAGTACTCGCAATACTCGTCGGCGGCGCAGTCGGTCGCGTCGATGCAGGTGTTGCCGGGCACCACGCAGGTCTGGAACGAGCACACCTGGCCCGCGTCGCAGCAGGTGTCGGTGCACGCCTGGTTGATCGGGCAGCAGACGTCGCCGACGCACACGCCCTCGAGGCACGTGTCGACGCACGTCGGGCCCATGTCGGCCGGGGCCGTCGTCAGCCCCATCGTCGCCTCGGTCGGGTCGCTCGTGCTGATGTCGGTCGACTCGCCGGTCGTCGGGCCCAGCGTGGTCGCCAGCGTGTCGCCCTGCGACATCCCGCCGGTCGGCGGATCGCTCGTCGCCGGGGTCTCGCCGCCGGTCGGCGGGTTCATCGTCATCTCGGTCGCCGCGGTCATGGGCGACGTCGCCGTCGTCGTCCCGCTCGCGCTCGTCGCCCCGTCATCGCCACAGGCCGCCGCGCCGGCGATCAGCCACCCACCCCACCAGACCTTCGATCGATGCATAGATCGTCCACGGAAGCACATCGTCGCCCGCCGGGGAAGCTTCGCGGCCTCGCGCGCACGAGCGCCCGCCGACCCGCGCGCTTGCAAGCCCGCGTCGCGGTCGAGCCGCGCCGGCAGACCCGCCGCGGCGCGCCGTGTCCCTCGCGCCGGATGGCGGTCGAGCACGCGACGGCGAGTCCTCGGCGTGAGGCCGCCGCGGCCGCTCGAGCGATCGACGCTCACCGATCGTGAGGCGCGGAGCGGTCAGGACACCGCGGACGCTTGCAGCTCGCGGAGGAGCACACGCGGCGTGACGCCGGTGATCGCGCGGAACTCGGCGATGAGGTGGGCCTGATCGTAGTACCCGGCGAGGGCGGCGATGCTGGCCCAGCGCGGGTGCGCCTCGCGCCGCGCGGCCCGCAGGGCGCGGTGGAAGCGCGACAGCCTGGCGAACGTCTTCGGGCTCATGCCGACGGCCTCGCGGAACACGCGGCGGAGGTGACGCTCGCTCACGCCGAGCTCGACGGCCACCGCGTTCACGCTGGCGGTCGACAGCCTGTCGGCGGCGACGAGGCCGAGCTGCGCCGGCTCGCGGCGCGCGGCCGACAGCGCGACGCGCTCGCAGATCGCGGCGTCGAGGATCGCCACCGCCTCGGCCGTGCTCCGACTGGCGGCGAGCCGCTCGCGGAGGCGCCGCGCCGCCGCCTCGCCCCACAGGTCCCCGAGCGCCACGATGCGCCCGGCGATCTCCGGGGCGGGCACGCCGAGCACCGCCTCGTGGGCGCCGAGGCGCAGGCGCGCCGTCACCGCGCGCTGACCGCGGCGGATGTGCTTGCGATGGGCCTGGTCGCGCGCGCCGAGGGCATGGACATCGACGCCGGAGGCCGAGGACCCGAAGCGGGCCACGATGTGCGCCTCGGGCCGCGGGATCGCTACCAGCGGACCGTCGCCGCCGCACTCGAGCACGGACAGCGCCGCGACCGCCGACGCGATCGCGGCGCTCGGTCTGACCCGCTCGTCGTCCGCGGCGCTCACCAGCACGTCCGCGACTATGCCGCCCGCGCGCCGGACGTGCAAGCCGCGGCGGTCTGGCCGATTCTTCCAATCCTCGGCGAGGGCCGGCCGCTACGCTGCGCGCATGAAGATCCTCGTGACCGGAGCGACCGGAAAGGTCGGGAGTCGACTCGCCAGGCGACTGGCACAGCGCGGCGATCGGGTGCGTGCCCTCGTGCGCGACGCGACGCGCGCCGCGGACCTGCGCCAGGCCGGCGTCGAGCTCGTCCACGGCGACCTGCTCGACGAGGCCTCGCTCGCCGCCGCCGTGCGAGGCGTCGACGCCGTGGTCCACTGCGCCGCGTTCTTCCGCGGCGCGACCGCCGAGCAGGCGCACGCGGTCAACGACCGCGGCACCCGCAGCCTCGCCGACGCCGCCCTCGCCGCCGCCGTGCGGCGGTTCGTGTTCACCAGCACGGGCCTGGTCTACGGCCCGACCGGCGGACGCCTCGCCGGCGAGGACGACCCCTGCCATCCGATCGCGGCCTACCCCGCGAGCAAGCTGGCCGCCGAGCGCCACCTGCTCGCGCTCGCGGGCCTCGACGTGCGCGTCCTGCGGCTGCCGTTCGTCTACGGCGACGGCGACCCGCACATCGCCGAGGTGGTGCCGATGATGCGCGGCTTCTCGCCGACCCAGCGCATGTCGATCGGCCACCACGTGGACGTCGCGCAGGCCGTGGCCCGCCTGCTCGACGCGCCCTCGCCCGCGCATCGCGTCTACAACGTGACCGACGACGAGGCCCCGGACCTCGCCGCGCTGTACGCCGCGGTCGGCGAGCCGCCGCCCGACGGCTCGCAGGCCGCGGCCGGGCGCGCCTTCGAGGCCCACCTCGACGGCCGCCGCATCCGCGAGGACCTCGGCTTCGCGCCGGTGTTCCCCCGCCTCGCCGACGCGACCGCGGCCGGCGCGTAGGCGACGCCGAGGCGCCCGCACATCGATGCATGGCCGCGGCGAATCTCCGCCGCGGACATGCATCGACCCGCGTGCGCGCCGCGAGCCCGTGACCTCCGCACGCAGTCGTCGCCGTCCGCCCCCGCATCGTCGTCGATGCCCTCCCCCACGCGCACCCGTTCGGCCGCACCGCGGGGCGCTGGGGCCGGCCGAGCGCGCCCACGCCGGTCCGCGCGGCCTCGCCGGCTGATCCGCGCCAGAGCAAGCATCGGCGGTAAATCGCCCCTCGAGGATCACGCATGGCCTTCGACCGCGACACCCTGGAGAGCATCTTCGACGCGACCTGCGGCGCCTGTCACCGCTGCCATCGCCCGCTCGAGCTGAGCCGCTACGGCCAGCACAGGGAGCCCGGCGCCTGGGAGATCGAGCCGACCCGCCCGCACCCCAAGTCGACCGTGCTGCTGGCGGCCTGCGTCGCCTGCCTGCGCCCCGCCGCCCCGCCGCCCCGCCGCGAGCGCCCCGCCGGCCTGTCCCTCGGGGCAGCTCCGCCGCCGCCCGCGCGCATCGGCTACGCCGGCCGCCCGCGCGTCAGCCAGTGATCGCCGGAGTCACGGCCTGTCCGCGGGGACATCCGCCAGCAACGCCGCCAGCGCCTCGCGGTCGCGGCGCGTGTCGGGGTGGTCGGCGCCGAGCGCCCGCTCGCGGATCGTCAGCGCCTGCCGCAGACTGTCGGCCGCCGCGCGCCGGTCGCCCGCGTCGGCCTGCACGCCCGACAGGTTGACGAGCACCGTCGCCACGCCCGGGTTGTCGGGCCCGAGCGAGGCCCGCGCCAGCTCCAGCGCCGCCGCGAACGCCGCGCCCGCCGCCTCGAGGTCGCCGCGGCGGTGGTGCACCAGCCCGAGCGCGCTGCGCAGGCGCACCTCGAGCGCGCCGCCGCCACCCGGCTCGGCGATCGCGTTGCCGGCCAGCGCCCCCCAGCGCAGCGCCTCCTCGTGGCGCCCGAGCCCGTAGCCCAGCACGAGCACCAGCTCCGTGCGCGCGCGGGCCAGCGCCGCCTCGTTCTTGCTGCGCTCGGCGAACAGCACCGCCTCGAACAGCGACTGCTCGGCCGCCGCGTACTCGCCGAGCAGCGACTCGAGCGACCCCTGCAGCACCAGCGCCTCCGCGGTGGTGTGGTCGTGGCCCAGGGCCTCCGCCTGCGCGACCGCCTCGCGCGCCCGCGGGACGCCGCGCGCGAACTCCCCCGCCTTGACGAGCGCGCTGATCTCGTCGAGCTTGCCGGCCAGCGCCTGCACCTGCACGGCCGCCTGCGGGTCCGCCGGCGCCGTCGTGCGCAGGGCCAGCTCGGGGCGCAGGCGGCACTCCTCGAGCGAGCGCAGCTTGTAGGCCGCCTTGACCGCGTCGCCGATCACCGCGTCCGCGTCGCTCGCGTAGGCCGCCGTCAGCGCCCGCAGCTCGCCGAGCCCGCGGTCGAGGCACGCCATCGTCAGGTACGGCCGCTCGGCCGCGCTGCCCTCGCCCGCCAGCGCCTCGCGGCACGCGGCCACCTGCTGCTCGGCCCACGCCGCCGCGTAGGCGTCGAGCTGGACCGCCACCTGCGACCACACCTCGCCCGCGTCGCCGCGGTCGGTGGCGAGGAACGCCCGCCGCACCGCCGCCCGCTGCTCCTCGCCCCACACCGCCGCGACCTGCCCGGCCTGCGTGCGGCACATGTCCTCGGGGACAGCCTGCTCCGCCGCCGACCAGCGCCCGCCGAGCGCCGCGCCGACGCCGAGCGCCAGCACGCCGAGCCCGATCCACGCCGCCGGTCGCCCGCGCCGCACCCGCTCGAGCGCGGCCAGCAGCGCCGGCACGTCGGCGAAGCGCTCGCGCGGGTCGACGCGCAGCCCGCGGAGCAGCGCCTTCTTCAGCGCGCCCGGCACCCGCGCCCGCTCCGGCGCCGGCGCCAGCCGCCCGGCCAGCACCGCCTCCCGCAGCTCGCGCAGGTTGCTCGCCGCGAACGGCCGCGCCCCGAACACCGCGGCGTACAGCGCCACGCAGAAGCTGAACTGGTCCGAGCGCGCGTCGGTCGGCTCGCCGCGCCACTGCTCCGGCGACATGTACGCCGGCGTGCCCATCACCGCCCCGGTCGCGGTGATCGACGCGAACAGCCCCTCGGGCGCCTCGCCGGACCCCTCGATCACCTCGGCGACCCCGCGGGCCAGCCCGAAGTCGAGGACCCGCACGCGCCCGTCGGCGCCGACCAGCACGTTCTCCGGCTTGAAGTCGCGGTGCACCAGGCCGGCCGCGTGCGCCGCCGCCAGCCCGCGCCCCGCCTCCACATAGACCCCGAGCAGCTCGCGCCAGCCGCGGCGCTGGCCCTGCCACTGCGCCAGCGTCAGGCCCTCGGCGAACTCCATGGCCACGAACACCTGCGGCCCGGCCTCGCCGACCTCGTAGATCTGCACGACGTTCGGGTGCGACAGCCGGGCCAGCGCCTTGGCCTCTCGCAGGATGCGCTCGCGCGCCTGGCCCTTCGCACCTGTCTCATGGAGCAGCTTGACCGCGACCCGCCGGCCGAGCTCGCCGTCGTAGGCCGCGTAGACCGTGCCCATGCCGCCCGACCCGATGCGCGCGCGCAGCTCGTAGCGCCCGACCCGGGCCGGCGCCTCCGCGCCGATCAGCCGCCCGCGGACCTCGGCGAAGATCCGCTGGAACTCCAGCGGTCTGGCCGGCGGCTCGCTGCGGTCGGTCGGGGACGGGGTCATGACGCTGGCGGTAAAACGGCGTGATGGTTCGGCGGGGTCTCGACACTTCTATCCGCGAGAGGTCGAAAAAAGGAGCCCACCATGTCTGCCAGCGAACACTCCCTGCTCATCGCCCTGCGCGAATTGGACGGCCTGGAGCAGCAGCGCCGCGATCAGGAGGCCGCCGCCGCGGCCGCCCGCGAGGCCGCCGAGGCCCGCGCCCGCGCCGAGATCGCGGCCCGCGCCCGCGCCGAGGCCGAGGCGCACGCGGCCGCCGAGGCCGCCCGCGCCGCCGCCGAGGCCGCCGAACGCGAGCGCCGCGAGCACGAGGTGCGCCTGCGGGCCGCCGAGGCCGAGGCCCGCGTGCGCGGCGAGCAGGCCGCCCGCCTGCAGGCCGTCGAGGCCGAGATCGACGCCCAGCTGCGGGCCGGTCGGCGCCGCGAGAGCGTGCGCCAGCGCCTCGCCGCCGCCGCCGTGATCGGCGCGCTCGGCCTGGTCGGAGCGCTCGGGGCCATGATCCTCACCCGCCCCGCCCCGGTCGTGGTCGCCGCCCGCGACGACGCCGCGCTCGCCGACCTGCGCGCCTACAGCGACTCGATCGCCGCCATCCGCCGCGACATGGACCGCCTGCGCAGCGAGAACGCCGCCAGCGCGGCCCTCCTCGACGCCGCCACCTCCGTGCTCGCCGCCCCGCCGCCGGCGCCCGAGCCCGCGCCGGTCGTCAGGCCCGCGCGCCCGCGCCCGGCGACCAAGACCGGCAAGCCCGACGAGCCCGCGCCGGCGAAGGGCAAGGGCAACATCACCATCTGCGAGACCGACGACCCGCTGCAGTTCGACTGCCCCGAGGACAAGAAGAAGAAATGATCGCACCTGCCCCTCGGGGCAGGTCCTACGATCGGCCCGGCGCCAGGCGCCCGCGCAGCTCGCGGGCCCAGTCGTCGAGGTTGTCGACCGTCGACCGGCGCAGCGCCGGCGTCTCGGCCAGCTTCTCGCACGCGGCGATCGTCAGCAGCCGGGCCTTGCGCAGGCGCCCGTACATGCCCGGCTCGGAGATGCCGTGCATCCTGGCCAGCTCGGCCGCGGTCACGCCCTCGAGGTGGTAGAGCTCGAACACCACCTGCAGCTCGAGCGGCAGCGACCGCAGCGCCTGCAGCAGGATCTCCTCCTCGCGCCGCCGCGTCACCACGCTGGTGAACGACAGCGCCAGCTCGGCCACGCTGTGCTCGAGCGGGTCGAAGCGGTCCGCCCGCCGCTGCTTGCCGCGGAAGTGGGCCAGCAGCACGTAGCGGGCCGTGCCCAGCAGGTAGCCGCGGAACTCCGAGTCGCCGCGGAAGCGTTCGCGCCCCTCGCACAGCGCCAGGAACGTCTGCTGGATCAGGTCCGGCGCCTCGTCGCCGACCTTGTTGTAGAAGAACCGGCAGACCACGTCGAAGTGGCGCGCCAGCAGCTTGTCGCCGGCCGCGCGATCGCCCGCGCGCCAGGCCGCGAGCAGCGTGTCGTCGTCTTGCCGGGTCATCGCGCTCACTGCGGGATCGGCGGCTCGCACAGCCCGCCGCCCTCGATCTGCGCGTTGGTCCGGAACGTGTTGAGCGACTTCCACGACGGCTTCTCGAACTGCGGGATGGTCCCGTCCTCGCGCACGTTGGTCACGTGGTAGGTGTGCTGGTTCCAGATGCGGCGCGCCTGGATCCAGCGGTCCATCTTGTCGCGGATGACCTGCACCGGCGGCGAGCTGCCGTTGCCGAACATGTTCGACACCACCACGATCTCCGCCGAGCCGTCGTTGTCGACGTCGGCCACGATCGGGTACTCCGTGCCGGTCAGGCTCGTGCGCGGCTGCGACAGCAGCACCTCGCCCGAGCCGCCGAACACGAACATGAACATCTCGTCGGCGTACATCGCCTCGGCGATGCCGTCGCCGAGGAAGTCGAAGGCCGTGCCGGCGGCGATGCCCGACTGGTCGGACACCGGCGCCTTCCAGATGATCGACGCGTCCGCGCGGTACGTCGTGTAGTTGTTGCCCGACGACACCGCGTAGTCGCTGACGTCGTCGCCGTTGAAGTCCTGGACGGTCGCCGGGCGGAACCACGTCAGCGCCCCGGCCGGGTCGCCGGTCGGCCGCAGGTCCTGGTACTTGACCGCCCCGTCGTGCTCGAGCAGCGTCAGCCCGCCGGGGTTGGTCACCAGCACCTCGGGCTGGGGGTCGCCGTCGAGGTTGGCGACCTGCGGGAAGCCCGGCTGGATGTTGGTCTGGTAGTGGACCGAGCCGTCGTGGTGGAACGCCGTCGCGCCGATCACCACCTCGAGGTCGCCGTCCTCGTCGAGGTCGGCCGCGGCCGTGGCCGAGTACAGCGGCGCGCCGGCGGGCGCCGTGAACACCAGCGCGCCGGTGTGGTCCCACACCTGGTTGCCGCCGAGGATCTCGACGTCGCCGTCGTTGTCGAGGTCGGCCAGCGCGAACGCGGCGATGTAGGCCCCCGGCCAGCCGCTCGGGCTCTGCCACTTGAGCGTGCCGTCGTGTTCGAACGCCACCGGGTTGCCGCCCTGCCCGGTCGGCAGCGCCGCGACGATCTCGGGCAGCCCGTCGCCGTCGATGTCGCCGAGCGCCGGGGTGTTGGTCGGATCGACCCCGGTCGTGATCTGGAAGTGCAGCGTGCCGGTCGCGCCGTCGAGCACGTAGATGTGCCCCGCCGAGCCGAAGAAGTCGGGCCCGACCGCCACCACGATGTCGGGCACGTCGCACAGGTCGATCTCGCCGTCGCCGTTGTCGTCGGTCAGGTTGGCGACCAGCGGCGTCGTCACCGCGTAGATGTCCCCGCCCTGGCCCGGCCACGACCACTGCAGCTCCGGCTCGAAGCTGTCGGCCGGCGCCTCCATGCCGCAGTCGCCGATCGCGTCCATGTCGTCGCTGACCTTGCACTGATCGACCGGCGGCCCGGTGGTCATGTCGGTGTCGCTCGCGCTGCCGCCGCTGACGTCGAACTTCGTCTCGGTGGTCCCGCTGGCGTCGGGCCCGGTGTCGAGCAGCCCGGTGTCGGTCGGCCCGCTGGTCCCGGACGGCTCGCTCGCCGTGGTCGCGGTCGGGACGGTCTGGCTGGCGCTGCCGGTCACGCCGCCGTCGGTCGGCTCGCCCGTCGCCGAGTCCGTGGCCATCGGCGCGGTGTTCGTGGCCGTCAGCGTCGCCGTCATCGTCAGCGTCGGCGCGCCGGAGCCGTCGTCGCGGGAGTCGTTCGCGTCGTCGCCGCACGCGGCGGCGGCCGCCAGGACAAACACCAGGGAGCGTGAGGCCATGGCGGCGACGGTCCCACGCGCCCGCGACGCGCGTCAAGCCGCGACCTATCCCACAGGACAGGGCCCTTCGGTCAGCCGCGCCGCGCCGCCTTCGCGCCCGCGCGTGCTAGCGGCACGGCTTCGGCCGCAGCACCGTCACGCCCGGCGCCTCGGGCCCGAACGTGAGCAGCTCCGGGCGCCCGTCGCCGTCGAGGTCGGCCGTGCGCACGATCCGGCCGGCGTTCGGCGTCGCCACCGTGACGACCTGCGCGAACCCGCCGCGCCCGTCGGCCGGGAGGATGCGGACCGCGTCACGCCGCTGCGACGAGGCCACCAGGTCGGGCACGCCGTTGCGATCGAGGTCGTCGAGGCTCGCGTCCGCGACCGCCTCCGGGCCGAAGTAGCTGATCGCGCTGAACTTGGTGGTGCCGTCGCCGAGCAGCACCGCCGCGATCGGCGTGGTCGACCCGTCGCCGCCGGCGTCGGCGAGCGCGACCAGGTCCGGCAGCCCGTCGCGGTTGAAGTCGGCGGCGACCAGCGCCCGTCCGCTGCGGCCGATCACCCGCTTCGACGAGACCTTGAACTCGCCCTCGCCGTCGCCGCGGGCCACCGCCACCGTCGCCTCGGCCTTGCCGCCGCGGTCGTACATCATGGCCACGTCGATCTTCTTGTCGGCGTCGAAGTCGCCGAGCGTCAGCGCCGACGGGCGCACCGCCGCCGGCAGCCCGGTGCGCGGGCCATTTTTAAACTCGCCGCGCCCGTCGCCGATCAGCGCCTCGACCTCGCCGCCCTTGCGGTCGAGCGCGAGGATGTCGAGGATCCCGTCGCCGGTGGTGTCGGCGATCCACAGCGCGACCGGGCCCACGCGCGTGGCCACGGCCCCGGCGATGAACTGCCCGGCGCCGCGGCCGAGCAGCACGTGCACCGCCGGATCGCCGCTGCCCGCCGGCACCGCCGCGATCGCCAGGTCGGTGAGGCCGTCGGCGTTGAAGTCGGTCGCCTCGATCGCCGTGGGGATCATCGGGAACTTCAGCCCCGGCGTCTGCTTGAGCCCGTTCGCGCCGTCGTGCATGGCGAACGTCACCGCGTAGCCGCCGGCGCCGCTGACCACGAGGGCGAGATCCAGGCGGCCGTCGCCGTCGATATCGGCCACCGTGCCCGCGAGCGCGCTGCCGCCGACGTCGACCGTGCCCGCCTCCGCGTAACACAGCGGCGCCGCGGCGTCGGCGCCGAGCACCGACGGCAGCGCCTGCTTCAGCGGCGTCCGGACCGTCGGCACGCACGCGGTCAGCGCGAGCAGGACAAACAGCGAGGCGAGGGCGGTCGGGCGGCGAGGCGGCATCGGGGGCCACAACGCTATCAGCCGCACGCGCCTTACAAGCAGCATTTCTCGCGGTGCGGGTGTCGTCGCCCCCAGCCCCGGCCGGCCCGCCGGGTTGCGCTTGCCTGGGGCCACGGCCGGGGTCTATCGTCAATTTTCGGAGCGATCCTGCCCATGCTGCTGCCGACCTCCTGGCTCGCCGTCGCGTTCACCTCCACCCTCGCCGCCGGACCCGCGCACGGCCCGCAGTCGCTCGAGACCGACATCCACGAGTGCACACCGCCGGGCGCCCCCGGCACCTGGCAGGACACGCCCGACGAGCCGCTCACCGCGATCGACTGCGAGGAGCACAAGGACACCGGCTACGTCCAGGGCGACCCGTTCGAGATCACCGTCGTCACCGTCGACGGCGAGCCCGTCGAGGTCGAGACCGCCAACGCCTTCTACCAGATGGCCCAGGCCGCCGCCGCCGACGGCGTGACGATCAAGGTCAACAGCGGCTTTCGCACGATGGCCGAGCAGCAGTACCTCTACAACTGCTACATCAACTGCAACTGCAACAATTGCAACCTGGCCGCCAAGCCAGGTTACTCCAACCACCAGAGCGGCCACGCGCTCGACCTCAACACCGCCTCGGCCGGCGTCTACAACTGGCTCGTCAACCACGGCGACGAGTACGGCTTCGAGGCCACCGTGCCGAGCGAGGACTGGCACTGGGAGTGGTGGGGCGGCGGACCGCCGGCCGACGGCCCGTGCGGCAAGCCCGACTTCCGCGCCGAGTACGTCGAGCAGAGCTTCCCCCCCGCCTCGCAGCCGCCGGTCGTGCTGACCGTCGGCGACGTGCTGCCGGCCCACATCGACCTGAAGAACACCGGCAAGAAGACCTGGACCGCCAACACCCGGCTGGCCCCGACCCCGCGCGACGTCGCCTCGCCGCTGGCCGCCATGACCTGGCTGTCGCCGACCCGCATCGCCGGCCCGCAGACGGACACCGCGCCCGGCGGCGTCGGCCGCTTCGCCTTCGAGCTCGCGGCCACCGCCCCCGGCGACTACTACCAGACCTTCGGCCTCGTCGAGGAGGGCGTGACCTGGTTCTCCGACAAGCCGCTCGGCGGCGGCCCGCCCGACGATCAGCTCGAGGTCCACGTCGTCGTGATCGCCGGCCCGCCGCCGCTCCCGCCCCCGCCGGCCATGGACACCACCGACGGCGAGGCGGGCGAGGTCGACACCGGCGCCGATCCGTCGGTCTCCGGCGGCGAGGCCACCGGCGGCGCGGGCGACAGCGCCGGCGGCGAGGCCACCGGCGATCCCACCACCACCGGTGTGACCGCGACCGCCGGCACGGGCGGCGGCGAGTCCGGCGCGAGCGACCCCGGCGGCGCGCCCGGCGAGGGCTCCGACGGTGGTTGCGGCTGCAACGCGCCCGCGTCCCGCGCGTCCGGGCTGGCGCTGCTGGCCCTGCTCGGCCTGACCCGTAAGCGCCGCGTAATCGCCCGGTAAAGTCGCCGCGCCGCGGTTGTCGGGCCCCCGCCGCCGCGGTTATGAAGGTCCGGGGTCCACGCTTGAAGGCGCGAAAAATCGCATCCACCCTCGTGCTGCTCGCCGCGCTCGGCGGCGGCGGTTACCTCGTCTACACCAAGTTCTTCGTCGAGGCCGTCGCCCCGATCGAGTACAAGACCGCCGCCGTGGCGCGCGGCCGCGTGACCGCCTCGGTCACCGCCAGCGGCACGCTCTCGCCGCTGAAGACGGTGCAGGTCGGCAGCCAGGTCTCGGGCAAGATCCTCGAGCTCCACGCCGACTTCAATAGCGAGGTCAAGAAGGGTCAGCTGCTGGCCAAGCTCGACCCGAGCCTGCTCGAGCAGGACAAGAGCCGGACCAAGGCCAACCTGCTGAGCGCCCAGGCCAGCCTCACCCGCGCGATCGCCGACCGCGACAACGCCAAGTCGATCTACGAGCGCACCAAGTCGCTGGCCGACAGCAAGATCGTCGCCACCCAGGAGGTCGAGGCCGCCTACGTGACCTACAAGTCGGCCAGGGCCGCCGTCGAGTCGGCCCAGGCCGCCGTCTCGGTCGCCAAGAACGCCATCGACACCGCCGACGTCAACCTGACGTACACCACCATCGTCTCGCCGATCGACGGCATCGTCATCTCGCGCGACGTCTCGGTCGGCCAGACCGTGGCCGCCTCGCTGTCGGCCCCCACCCTGTTCACCATCGCCGAGGACCTGCGCCAGATGGAGGTCCACACCAACGTCGCCGAGTCCGACGTCGGCGCGCTGAAGCAGGACATGAAGGTCAACTTCACGGTCGACGCCTACCCCAACGAGCGCTTCCGCGGGTTCGTGCAGCAGATCCGCAACTCGCCGCAGACCGTCTCGAGCGTCGTCACCTACGACGCCGTCGTTCGCGTCGTCAACGACGAGCTGAAGCTCCGCCCCGGCATGACCGCGAGCGTCACCTTCATGGTCGAGGACCGCCGCGACGTCATCCTCGTGCCGAACGCCGCCCTGCGCTACACGCCGTCGGACCCCAAGATCGCCGCCCTCGCCCCCAAGCCCGAGGAGGGCAAGGGCGGCCGCGGCGACGGCGAGTGGAAGGGCCGCCGCAACCGCGACCAGGCCGCCGACGAGCCCAAGGCCGACGGCGAGACCAAGGCCGACGGCGACACCAAAGCCGACAGCAAGGCCGACACCAAAGCCGACGCCAAGGCCGACAGCAAGGCCGGCGCCAAAGCCGACAGCAAGGCCGACAGCAAGGCCGACAGCAAGGCCGACGCCAAGTCCGACGCCGCTCCCGACGCCAAGGCCGACGCCGCTCTCGACGCCGCCCCCGACGTCGGCGCCGCCGAGGCCCCTGAGGGCGGCCGGCGCCGCCGCGACCGCGGCCCGTCGAACGAGCGCACGATCTGGATCCTCGAGAACGGCGCCCCGAAGCCGGCCCAGGTGACGATCGGCATCAGCGACGGCAGCAACACCGAGGTCGTGGCCGGCGAGCTGAAGGAGGGCGACCTCATCATCACCGGCCAGTCCGGCGGCGAGTCCCGGGACGTCGCGGCCCCGGCCGCGTCGTCGCCGTTCCCCGGCACCGGCAGCAAGACCGGCGGCAGCAAGGGCGGCGGCGGCCGTCGCGGCGGCTTCTAACTCCTCTCCCGCGTCGGAGTCGACATGCCCTCCCCGATCCTTGAGGCCACCGACCTCGTCAAGACCTACACGATGGGCGACGTCCAGGTCCACGCCCTGCGCGGCGTGTCGATCGCCGTCGAGCCCGGCGAGTTCGTCGCCGTCATGGGCACCTCGGGCTCGGGCAAGTCGACGCTGATGAACATCCTCGGCTGCCTCGACCGCCCGACCACCGGCAGCTACAAGCTCGCCGGCCGCGAGGTCTCGGGCCTCGACCGCGACGAGCTGGCCGACATCCGCAACCAGGTGCTGGGCTTCGTGTTCCAGAACTTCAACCTGCTGTCGCGCACCAGCGCGCTCGAGAACGTCGAGCTGCCGATGATCTACGGCGGCGTGCGGGCCCGCGACCGCGGGCCCCGGGCCGCCCGCGCGCTCGAGCGGGTCGGCCTCGGCCAGCGCCTCGACCACACCCCGAACCAGCTGTCGGGCGGCCAGCAGCAGCGCGTCGCCATCGCCCGCGCCATCGTCACCGAGCCCAAGCTCATCCTCGCCGACGAGCCGACCGGCAACCTCGACACCAGGACCTCGCTCGAGATCATGGCCCTGTTCCAGGAGCTCTCGCGCGGCGGCATCACCATCGTGCTCGTCACCCACGAGCCCGACATCGCCATGTTCACCGACCGGGTCGTGCTCGTGCGCGACGGCAAAATTAAATCCGACCGCCGCCAGTCACCGACCGACGCCCGCGCCACCGTCGACAACTACGTGGAGGTCGAGGAGTGAACCTGCTCAACACCATCCTCATCGCCGTGCGCGCCCTGCTGCGCAACAAGATGCGCTCGTTCCTCACCGTGCTCGGCATCATCATCGGCGTCGGCGCGGTGATCGCCATGGTCGCCATCGGCGAGGGCGCCAAGGCCGAGGTCCAGAAGTCGTTCGACAAGATGGGCACCAACATGCTCGTCATCCGCTCGGGCCAGGCCAGCACCGGCGGCGTGCGCGGCGGGGCCGGCTCGCAGGCCTCGCTGACCTGGCAGGACGTCGACGCCATCCGCAACGAGGCCGGCGGCGTCGGCCTGGTCGCGCCGCAGATGCGGATGAACGCCCAGGTCACCGGCGACGGCCAGAACACCTCGACGTCGGTCGAGGGCTCGACCCCCGAGTACTTCGAGATCCGCAACTGGCCGGTGTCGGCCGGCAGCATCTTCACCGCCCAGGACGTCACCGCCAAGACCAAGGTCGCGGTGATCGGCGCCGCCGTGGCCGACACGCTCTACGGCCCCGGCTCGACGCCGGTCGGCAGCGTCATGCGCATCAACAACATGCCGTTCGAGATCATCGGCGTGCTGAGCCGCAAGGGCCAGTCGGCGTTCGGCCAGAACACCGACGACGTGATCATCATCCCGGTGACGACGCTGGCGACCAAGCTGCAGGGCGGCCTGAAGAAGTACCTCCAGGGCAGCATCTACGTCAGCGCCAGCTCGCAGGCGGAGATCAAGCGCGCGCAGGCCGAGATCACCAGCACCCTGCGGGCCTGGCACAAGATCGGCGCCAACGAGGAGGACGACTTCACCGTCAACAACCTCGAGGAGGCGGCCAGCGCCCGCGCCGAGGGCACCGAGACGATGACGCGCCTGCTCGCCGGCATCGCCCTCGTCAGCCTCCTGGTCGGCGGCATCGGCATCATGAACATCATGCTCGTCAGCGTGACCGAGCGGACCCGCGAGATCGGCCTGCGCATGGCCATCGGCGCCAAGCCCGGCAACATCCTCGTGCAGTTCGTGATCGAGGCCGTGACGCTGTCGATGATCGGCGGCGCGGTCGGCGTGGGCGCCGGCGTCGGCTCGGCCTACTACCTCGCCAGCCAGTTCGGCTGGGCCACCCTCGTGCAGCCGCAGATCGTCGCCGTCTCGCTCGGCTTCAGCGCGGCCGTGGGCGTCGGCTTCGGCCTCTACCCCGCCTACAAGGCCTCGCGCCTCGACCCCATCCAGGCCCTGCGCTACGAGTGACCGCTTTGTGTTACCGTCGCCGCGGACGGTGCAAGGCTCGAACCTCGTCGGCACGATCCTCGACGATCGTTATCGCCTCGTCAGCGCGCTGAAGCGCGGCGGCATGGGCGAGATCTACGCCGCCGAGCAGGTCACCACCCGCCGCCAGGTCGCCGTCAAGGTCCTGCGCGAGCCGTGGAGCCGCGACGCCGTCACCCGCGAACGCTTCCGCCTCGAGGCCCGCGCGACGTCCAGGATCGTGCACCCGCACATCGTCGAGATGATCGACTACGGCGTGACCGACGACGGCGCCTGCTACCTGGTGATGGAGCTGCTCTACGGCGAGGACCTGCAGGCCACCGTCCACCGCGAGGGCCGGCTGCCGCTGCGCCGCAGCGCCAAGATCCTCGTGCAGATCTGCAAGGCCCTGGCCGCCGCCCACGCCCGCGGCATCGTGCACCGCGACCTGAAGCCCGGCAACTGCTTCCGCATCGGCTTTCGCGGCGCCGAGGACTACATCAAGCTCATCGACTTCGGCATCGCCAAGCGGCTGCCCGCCCCCAGCGACTCCGGCGGCGACCCGCTCACGGTCGCCGGCACCGTGCTCGGCACCGTCTACTACATGCCGCCCGAGCAGGCCACCGGCGGCCTGATCGACCACCGCGTCGACGTCTACGCCGCCGGCACGCTGTTCTTCCAGCTCGTCACCGGCCAGCTGCCGTTCACCGGCCGCAGCCAGGACGAGGTGCTCCGCCGCGTGTTCGTCGACGACCCCCCGCTCGCCCGCGACGTCGCCCCCGAGCTCGACCTGCCCGACGCCTTCGACCGGCTCGTCCGCAAGGCCCTGGCCAAGACCCCCGACTCGCGCTTCGCCTCGATGGACGAGCTCGCCGCCGCCATCACCGAGCTCGGCGGCCTCGACGACCGCCGCCGCGCCGCCGCCTCGACGCTCGCCGCCCGCCCGCCCGCCGACGAGCCGCCGGCGCCGCCCTCGCGCCGATGGCTCGCCGCGCTCTCGCGCCTGCTCCGCCGCAAGCGCTGACTACGGGCACACCTCGGCCTGCAGGGCCTCGCACACGCCCTCGCAGTACTGGTTGACGACGCCGGTCTCGAGGAAGTCGCGCAGCTGCTCCTGCGCCTCCGGCTGCTTGCGCGGGCAGCTGTGCGGGTCGTTGCCCGCGAACGGCGGCAGGTTGGTGACCGGCGGCGCGGGCACGTCGCTGTAGCGCCACTCGACGTAGGCCGAGCCGGTGAAGCCCGGCTGCTTCTCCTCGAGGCCCCACACCGGCCGGGTCTGCGGGGCCACGGTCGCCGCGCCGAACGCCCGCGCCTGGATCTGCGCGCCGACGTTGGTGACCTGGTGGTCCTCGATGGCCACCTGCATCAGCACCTGCTTGGGGCCGACCTCCGGGTCGGGCTCGCGGTTCATCGCCCAGGCCCAGCCCGCGCCCTCGCCCGGGTCCCACAGGTTCTGGAACAGGGCGATGAGCAGCATGATGTCGCGGTGATCGTCGTACGACGACTGCAGCAGCATGAAGAAGTCGGTGAAGTCGACCGAGCGCGGCAGCAGCAGCACGTACGGCATGCCGCCGACGCCGAGCACCCCGCGCTCGATGTCGGGGCTGAGCGCGAGGTAGGCCCCGCCGAGGATCCCGCCCTGCGAGTTGCCGTAGTAGCTGCGCTTGCTCGGGTCGATCGCCGAGTAGACGTTGTTGTCCGCGGCCATGAACGTGACCGCCGGGTCCTCGGCGAACGCCCCGCTCATCAGCCGCATGGCCGCGATGAACTCGGTGAAGCCCTGCATCGAGCGCTCCGGCACCGTCACGAAGCCGGTCGCGTCCTCGGTCAGCGCGGCGATGATCGGCAGGGTGTCCTCGCTCTTCATGCCGGTCCAGTCCGACGCGAACAGCACCCAGCCGTTGGCGTCGGCCAGCTGCGAGAGGTAGCCGCCCTGGACCTCGCCGCGGCCGCCGAGCAGCCCGTGACCGTACTGCACCAGCCGCCCCGACTTCGGCGTCGGCTGGTCGACCAGCGAGCACGGCAGGCGCACCGTGACGCCGACCTCGGTGGTGCCCACGCGCATCGGCATGCCGTCCGGGCCGCGCGTGAGCACGGCGCCCGGCTCGTCGGCGGTCGTGTAGCGCGGCGAGATCATCTCGAGCTCGATGGTCCGCCCGATGTGCGTGCCGTCGACGCCGCAGTCCTCGTCGGTGACCTTCTTGATGGTGTACTCCGGCCCCGCGTCGCCGACCGCGTCGAGCACGTCGGCGCGCAGCCACTGCATGCGCCCGAGGCTGGTCTCGCGCGAGACGGTCACGAAGTCCCAGGCCAGCTGCAGCTCCTCGCGGGCGAAGCCGGCCTCCGCCAGCGCCGGGAACACGTCGGCCTCGTAGCGCGCGCGCTGGTCCTCGACCTGCGGGTCGATCGACGCCGCCCCGTCGCGCAGCCGGCGGAACGCCGCGGACGTCTTGACCGGATCGCCGTCGGTGGTCGTCAGCCCGCGCACCCCGAACACGTAGCGCTTGCCGTGGCGCAGCGGCGTGGCCGGCTGGGCCAGCAGCATGCGCTCGCCGGGCTTGCTGGCCGTCATGTCGAGCTCGACGAAGTGCGCGACCCGCTCGCCGGTCTCGGCGTCGATCAGCACCGTCTTGGCGTCGGGGGCGGCGTACGCCGCGAGGTCCTCGTGGCCGATCACGCCGTCGAGCGAGACGTCGGCGAAGCTGAAGATCAGCGTGCCCAGCGTCGAGAACCCGTCCTTCTCGTGGAGGTACAGCGGGTCCATGCCGACCCCGCCGTTGTTGACCGGCAGCGCCGACATCGCGTAGTCGAGGCGCAGCCCGGTCGGCGTGTCGGCCTCGGTCATGTGGAAGCGCGAGGGGTACGGCAGCAGGCAGTACGACGGGTCGACCGGGTTGCAGCCGAGCTCCGAGACGACCTCCTCCTCGTCGGTGGTCGACTCGCCGCCGCTCGACGACTCGCCGGTCGCGCCGGTCGAGTCGGTGCCGCCGGTCTCGCTCGCCCCGCCGGTGGTCGGCGTCTCGCCGCCGCTCGACGGCCCCGCGCCCGACTCGTCGTTGCCGACGATCGGCGGGTCGCTCGGCGCGCAGCCCCCGAAGGCCAGCGAGAGCGGGAGGGACAGGGCGAGGAACGGACGCGCGCGCAGCATCGCCGGCCTATAGCGCGCCCGCGCCCCCGGAGGGAACCGGGCGCCCCCGTGAGACCGCGTGAGGCCCTCAGCCCGCAGGCTCGCCGCTCGGGCAGCGCAGCGTCCACGGCCCCGTCTCGAGCTCGCCGCCGCGGACCGCGGCGAGCAGCGCGCAGCCGTTCTCCGCCGCCGCCGAGGGCTCGTGGCTGAGCGCGTGCACGAGCCCGCGGCCCGCGTCGACGGCGTGCGGCACCCCGGCGATGCGCGCCCAGTTGGCCTGCAGATCCTCGACCTTGCCGAGCGCCGCCGCCCGCGTCGCGCCGCTCGCGACCTCGAACACGATCAGCTGATCCGCCTGGTCGACCGCGAGGGCCCGGCCCCGGCGATCGAGCCCCCGCGAGATCCCGATCCGCGGGCTCTTGCGGAACTCGCCGCGCGCGAGGTCGACGCTGAGCAGCACGCTCTCGCCGCCCTTGCTCGCCAGGCCCGCCCGCAGCCCGCCGTCGGGCGCGCGCACCACCGCGAGCTCGAGCGCGGTGACCTGGCCGGGGAGGTCCGCCTTCTCGCCGCTGCCCGGCCAGAACAGCCGGCTCCCGCCCGGGCAGCCGGTCAGCACCGCCGACGAGCCCTCGAGCCAGGTCGCCCCGCGGCAGCCCGCCGGCAGCGCGATCGGCTTGCCGTCGGTCCGCTGCAGCGCGCCGTTCGAGTCGACGAACACACCGTCCGCCAGGCGGTCGAACACCCCCGGCAGCGCGGTGCGCCGCCCGCCCTCGACCATCACGAACTCGAAGCGGTCGCCGCTCCAGCCGTAGAACCCGTGGCTCAGCGCGAACCGCCCGCACCAGCGGCACGCGCACGACGTGTTCTGCACCGGCAGCTCGACCGCGCCGTCGCCGTCGCTGTCGCCCGGGACCTCGAACAGCAGCGCCGAGCCCGGGGCCCCGACCGCGTAGGCCCGCCACAGCCTGCCCGGCCCGGCCGCCACCTCGGTCTCGCTGCCGTCGGCCAGCTGGCGGATGACCGCCCGATCCGGGCCCGTGCGCAGGTACACCAGCTGGCCGCCGAGCGCGTCGAAGCCGGCCTGGCGCGGCTCGAGGCAGCGGTTGGCGTCGCCGCTCGCGTCGGCCCCGCGCGCCGTCAGCTCCTCGCGCTGGCCGGTCTCGCCGTCGATCAGCCACAGCTGCTTGCCGCGGGCGATCACCGCCCAGCGCCCGCGCGGATCGCTGGCGACCAGCTCGTCGATCGCCTCGCCCGCCCCGGTCGTCGTGTCGAACAGCGTCAGCGTCGGCGGGTCGCCGAGCGGCTCGCCGTGGTGCCCGAACTTCGGCGCCGCGGAGAACCAGTAGATCGCGACCAGCCGCGCGTTCGCCCCCATCCACCACACGAAGCCCGGCACCGCGCCGTTGCCCGGCCCCGGCGCCAGCCTCGCGACCTCGACGCCCTGGACCCGCGCCAGCGAGCCGGTCGGCGCCGCCGCGACCGCCGGCGCCGGGCCGTCCGCCGTCGACGCCTCGACCGCGGCGGCGGGCGTCGTGCTCGGCGGCGCCTGCTCGTCGCGCGCCGCGACGACCGGCGCGCTCGTCGGCGGCAGCGGGGCCCGCGGCGCGCAGGCCCCCAGCAGCGCCGCGGCGATCCACGCGCGCCGCATGACGCCTACGCGATCACCTCGTAGATGAGCTGGTAGTGCGCGCCCTCTTCGTCGAAGTTGAGCTCCTGCTGGCCCTGCCCGAGCTGGTCCGAGGTGATGGTGTGCTTGCCGAGGCAGTCGTCGCGGAAGTCCTTCTCCATCAGGGTCACCTCGACCTCGTCCTTGAACGTGATCGGCTGGACCGAGCGCAGGCTGACGACCATGCCCGCCTTCATGTCGTCGGACGACCAGACCTTGGTGCTGCGCACCTTGAGGTACGGCTCGTCACCGCCGACCTCCTGGTTCTTGATGCATCGAATGTCCAGCAGCTTCAATCGCGCCATTCGTTCCCCCGTTCCTTCCCGGCCCCGGATGATACGTGCCCACCTCCGGCTTTCCAACCGGCGGGGGCGCGGACGAATTCGCGTTCCACGGGCCCGCGCACGCGCGTGCGGCCACGCTTCCGCTCACGCGCCGGTGCGCACGTCCGCGGACGTCGTCGTCGCCAGCTGCGGCTGCTGCTTGCGCCGCAGGTAGGCCACGTAGCAGATGACCGGCACGGTGAAGCGATAGGCCGGGCCGAGGTACTCCCACGCGGTGAAGGCCCAGCCGATCGGCGTGGCCAGGCGGCGGACCACGACCTTCAGCGCCCACTTGCGCACGCTCGTGCGCAGCTGCTTCCAGCTCATCTTCAGCGCGCCCGAGCCGACCGCCCTGCCGGCCTGGCCGAGCGCGAGGACGCGGCGGTCGGCGTCGGCGTGGCTGAGCAGCGGGTGGAGCACGTCGAGTTCGAAGATCCCGTCGGCGAACAGCGTCCCGGAGAGCCAGCGCGCCTCGAGCTCGGCCTGGACCACGCGCGGCAGCTCGTCGAAGCCGGCGTCGAGCGCGTGCTGGACGACCCGCAGCTCGAGCGCGAAGATCCCCTCACCTGGCGCTTCGGACAGCTCGAGCTCTCGCAGGGCATCGCACACGACCTGCAGGTAGCTCCGGATCGCCCCGCCCATCCGGCTGGTCACGCTGTGGTCGCCGAGGCGCAGCACCCGGTCGACGATCGCCGCGACCCGCTCGGCCCGCGGCACCGTCAGGTCGCGGACCCGCGCGTCGAGCCACAGCAGGCCCGAGGGCGGGCGCCCGAGGAACTCGACGAGCAGCGCCAACTCGGCCTCGCTGCAGGCTTCCAGCACCGGTGTCAGGTGTTCGTCGCGCGTCACGAGGCCCCGAGTGTAGGCCAACTCCGGGCCCGCCGGGTCGCGAAGTGAATTCGTTGAGAAGACTCGCCCCCCCTGGCACCATCGATCGGCCCGGTGAACACTCGCACCCGCGACCCGGGGTCGACGCCCAACCCCGACACCACAGTCGAAGGCTCCGGCCCGCTCTCCGCCTCGAGCTGGCCGCGGGGCGACAACCAGGCCACCGTCGCCGGCAGCGACAGCCGCCTGATCGCCGCGTCCGCCGCCGCCGACGAGCTCGGCCCCGGCACCCCGGTCGGCCGCTACATGATCCTCTCGCGCCTCGGCGCCGGCGCCATGGGCGTGGTCTACGCCGCCTACGACCCCGAGCTCGACCGCAAGGTCGCGCTCAAGCTGCTGCACCCGCGCAGCGGCACCTCGGTCGACGCCCGCGCCCGCCTCATGCGCGAGGCCAAGGCCCTCGCCCGCCTCTCGCACCCCAACGTCGTCGCCGTGCACGACGTCGGCACCTACGCCGACCGCGTGTTCCTCGCCATGGAGTTCGTCGACGGCAAGACCCTCGGCGCCTGGCTGAAGGAGCAGCCGCGGCCGTGGCGCGACGTCGTCGCCATCATGCGCGAGGCCGGCGCCGGCCTGGCCGCGGCCCACGACGCCGGCCTCGTCCACCGCGACTTCAAGCCCGACAACATCCTCATCGCCCGCGACGGCCGCGTGCGCGTCCTCGACTTCGGCCTGGCCCGCGCCGCCGGCGAGGCCGCGCCCGAGGAGGCCGACCCCGCCGCCGCCGCCGTGATCTCGTCGGCCCACAGCGCCCGCCGCGAGGCCGAGCCCGAGCCCGCCGCGCTGATGACCCGCACCGGCGCGCTGGTCGGCACGCCCGCGTACATGTCGCCCGAGCAGCACCTCGGCCGCCCCGCCGACGCCCGCTCGGACCAGTTCGCGTTCTGCGTGACCTTCTACCAGGCGCTCTACGGCCAGCGCCCGTTCACCGGCGAGCGCATGTCGGCGCTCGCGTTCCAGGTGCTGCAGGGCAAGATCGCCGCGGCCCCCGCCGGCTCCACCGTGCCCGCGTGGCTGCGCAAGGTCGTGCTCCGCGGCCTCGCCGTCGACGCCGACCAGCGCCACCCCGGCATGCGCGCCCTGCTCGGCGCGCTGCACCGCGAGCGCCGCTTCGCCCGCTCGGGCTGGTACGCCTCCGCCGGCCTCGTCGCCGTGTTCGGCGGCTGGCTCGCGCTCGGCCCCGGCCCCGCCCGCGAGCCCCCGTGCCGCGCCGGCCTCGCCCGCCTCGCCGGCATCTGGGACGACGAGCGCGGCGCCGTTGTCGAGCAGGCGTTCATCGCCTCCGGCCTGCCGTACGCCGCCGACTCGTTCGCCAGCCTGCGCGCCGGGCTGCAGGCCCACGCCGACGAGTGGGTCCGCACCTACAACGACGCCTGCGAGGCCACCGAGCTGCGCCGCGAGCAGTCGAGCGAGCTGCTCGACCTGCGCATGCGCTGCCTCGAGCGCCGCCGCACCGAGCTGCGCGCCCTCACCGACGTGCTCGCCGCGGCCGACCGCGCCGCCGTCGAGCAGTCCGGCGAGGCCGCCTCGCACCTCGGCGACCTGCGCCAGTGCAGCGACGTCGACGCCCTCACCGCCGTGGTCGCCCCGCCGACCGGGGCCCAGCTCGCCGAGGTCGACCGCATCGCCGCCCGCGTCGCCGAGGCCTCGGCCCTCGACCTCGCCGGCAAGTGGGACGACGGCGAGAAGATCGCCGCCGAGGCCACCGCCGCCGCCGCCGCCGCCCACTACCCGCCGCTCGCCGCCGAGGCCCTGCGCGTGCACGCCGTCCTCCAGCGCCACCTCGGCCAGCCCGCCGCCGCCGCCGAGCGCCTGCTCGCCGCCGTCGACGCCGCCGCCCGCGGTCGCGACGACCGCGCCGCCGCCGAGGCCTGGACCGAGCTCGTGCTCGTCGTCGGCGCCGACCTCAACGAGTCGGCGGCGACCGCCGCGTACACCCGCGCCGCCGCGGCCGCGGTCCAGCGCGCCGGCGGCGACTCGCTGCTGCGCGCCCGCCTCGACGCCGCCGCCGCCGCCGCCCAGCTGCGCCTCGGCAACCTCGACGACGCCCGCGCCCGCGGCGAGTCCGCCCTCGAGACCTTCAAGCACGACCCCCGCGCCGACGACATGCAGCACCAGCGCCTGCTGTGCACGCTGGCCCTCGTCTACAAGCGCCGCGGCGACACCCGGTCGGCCGGCGAGGCGTTCACCGAGGCCCTCGCCATCGTGCGCCGCATCTCCGGCCCCGATCACCCCGGCGCGGCGACCCTCCTCACCAACCTGGGCGACCTCGCCCTCGACGAGGGCCGCCCCCGCGAGGCCCGCGAGTACGCCGACCAGGCCGCCGCGATCCGCCGGCGCTCGCTGCCCGCCGGCCACGTCGACCTCGCCGACGGCGAACAGCTGTTCGCCCGCATCGCCGAGGGCCAGGGCGACACCGCCGCCGCCGCCGCCCACTACCGCAGCGCGCTCGAGATCTACGCCCGCTCGCCCGCCGCCAGCCCGACCCGCCTCGCCGCCGTGCACAACAACATCGCCACGCTCGCCGCCGGCGAGGGCCGCTACGCCGACGCGCTCCCCGAATTCGAGAGCGCCCTCGCCGGCTTCCGCGCCGCCCTCGCGCCCGACAGCGACTACGTGGTCGTCACCGAGGCCAACATCGCCGAGACCCTGCTCGCGCTCGGCCGCCCCGCCGAGGCCCTGCCGCTGCAGCAGCACGTGGTCGACGTGGCCCTGCGCGGCGAAGGCGAGGCCGCCCCCGCCACCGCCGAGGCCCAGATCCAGCGCGCCCAGATCCTCGTCGCGCTCGCCCGCCCCGCCGAGGCCGTGGCCCCGCTCGAGCAGGCCATCGCCGCGCTCGCCGACCGCCGCGAGCACGCCGGTCGCCTCGGCCTGGCCCGCTACACCCTCGCCCGCGCCCTCGCCGAGCTCCGCCAGGACCGCCCGCGCCAGCGTCAATTGGTCCTCGCCGCCGAGCCCGCGCTCGCCGCCGAGGCCGAGCACGACGTCGTGCTGCGCCGCGCCCTCGCCGACCTGCGCGCCTGGCAGCCGCCGCCCGGCTGATGTCTCCGAGGACATGTCCCCCGAGACATGTCCCTGACACCGCTGGGGCCGCCGCGGCCCGCCGCGAGAGCAGAATTCTCGCCGCGCATCGCGACCCCGGGTCCAGGCTTGCGCACCTGCGGCCGCGCGCCCCCAAGTGCCCCGACGCGGATTTCGTGGGACACTGTCCGCATGACGAGCATCGCACTCCTCGGCACCGGGCGGATGGCCACGACCCTGGCCCGCGCCTGGCTCGACAAGGGCAACAGCCTGGTCCTCGGCTCGCGCAACCCCGAGGCCGCGCCGGCCCGCCTCGGCGCGCTCGCCGAGCAGGTCAAGGTCGTCGGCTTCGCCGAGGCCTGCGCCGGCGCCGAGGTCATCGTCATGGCCGTGCCGTTCCACGCGGTCGGCGAGGTGATCGGCCAGTGCGGCGACCTCACCGGCAAGGTCGTGATCGACACCACCAACCCGTGGTCGCCCGGCACCGATCGCCTCGCCGTCGGCCCCGAGACGTCGGCCGCCGAGGAGATCGCCCGCCAGGCCCGCGGCGCCCACGTCATCAAGGCCCTCAACGGCATCTTCTACAAGGCCCTGCGCGAGCCGCTGGCCAACGGCCACAAGCTGTCGATGTTCTACTGCGGCGACGACGACCACTCGAAGAGCACGGTCGCCGCGCTCGCCCTGCAGCTCGGCTTCGACCCCATCGACTGCGGCCCCCTGCCCCGCGCCCGCATCCTCGAGTCGATCGCCCTGCTGTGGGCCCGCCTGGCGTTCGAACAGGGCATGGGCACCGACATCGCCATCACCCTCGTCCGCCGCTGATCGGTCGCCCGCGTGTGAGACCCGTCCGCGCCCGGACGTGTCGCCGAACGACCCCCGCCGCGGCGCCGATTTAACCCGAGCTCCCTCGACACGCCGCGCCCGCGTCGCCCGCCGTGAGCGCCGCACGTCGCGCCCCCCCCACGCGCGTGGTCCGCCCCCTCG
Source organism: Myxococcales bacterium (assembly GCA_016793465.1). The sequence goes on along the minus strand of JAEUJW010000048.1, from coordinate 58,062 downwards.
CTCCCGCCGCGAGCCTCGCCGCGTCACGCGTCGCCAACCGGAGCGTCCGCCGCGCGCGCGGCCCGTCACGCGCGCCTGCGAACCTGGTAGATTGCCCGCGGATCCCCAGCATGTCCCAGCACGCCCCCGGAACCGCCGCCGCCCTGCTCACCGCGTGCCTCGGACTGACCGCGTGCACCTCGGGCCCGTACGCCATCGAGACGGCGGACACCTCCGGCGAGTCGACCGCGCCGGCGGTCGGCTCGAGCGACGACACCGCGCCGACCACCGGCGAGGCCCCTGACCCGTCGACGTCGACCGGCCCCGCCGAGTCGACCGGCGAGACCACCGCGCCCGCCACGGGCTCGACCGGCGAGACCACCGCCGACACCGCCGACCACGGCTCGCTGTGCGAGCGCCTCGGCGGCGCCGCCGACGACGGCATCCCCGCCCTCGCCGCCGGGCTCGTCGCCACCGTGGTCGCCGACGACCGCATCAACGGCTACTTCCTCAACACCGGGGTCGACGCCGCGAACCTCACCACCTGCCTCATCGGACAGATCGGCGCGGCCGCCGGCTGCCCCGGCGTGACCTACGACTGCCTCGACATGAAGGCCGCCCACGCCGGCCTCGGCGTGTCCGCCCAGGACTACCTCGACTTCGTCGACGACCTCTCGCAGGCGCTCGCGGCCCACCAGAGCGCCCACCCGGAGCTCACCGCCGACGACCTCGCCGCCGTCACCCAGACCCTCGGCGCCGACGAGGCCGACATCGTCGAGGACCCGGACGACGACCTCACCGTCTACCAGCGCGTCGGCCGCAAGCCGGCGCTCCGCGACATCGTCGGCGCGCCCGGCCGCACCGGCAGCTTCCTCGCCCGCGTCGTCACCGACCCGGCCGTCAGCGGGTTCTTCGCCGCCGCCGACGTCGCGCGCCTGCGCACCTGCCTGACCCGCCAGCTCGCCGCCCTCGACGGCCCCGTGGTCTACGGCGCCGAGGTCGACGCCCCCGAGGTCGAGCCCGGCGTCGGCGCGGCCGCGCCCTGCCGCGGCATGGCCGAGGCCCACGCCGGCCTGGTCGACGACATGCAGTCGCCCGTCACCATCGACGACTTCATGGCCCTGCTCGCCGACCTCGACCTCGCGCTCGACGACGCGGCCGTCGACGACGCCGACCAGCAGGCGATCCTCGCCGCCCTGACCCCGCTGTGCGAGCAGATCGTGCCCGCCACCAACGACTGCCCGGGCAACAGCAACAGCGTCACCGTCGAGGCCGGGGACCTCGCGCTCGACCTCGTCCCGGTCGACAAGAAGTACGACGGCACCCTCGACTCCATGCTCTGCGTCGACCTCGAGGTCGTCGGCGACGGCCTCGACTTCATCCACGACGTCCGCCTCGAGGTGGCGATGGACCACACCTGGATCGGCGACGTGACGATCAAGCTCGTCCACCCCGACGCCACCGTGCTGACCGTGCTGTCCCGCCCCGGCGACCTCGAGAACGTGCTCCCCGACAACTCCGACGACTGCTGCGGCGACGACTCCAACTTCTCGGCCGCCTACCCCCTGCGCTTCCGCGACGACGCCCTCCTCAGCGCCGACGACATGGGCAAGGGCCAGTCCATGGACAACAACAAGATCGTCTGCAAGGACGAGAACCCGCCGCTCAGCCCCTGCCAGTGGCAGCCCTTCCCCGGCCTCGGGCCCGGCCTCGCGTTCGCCGACTTCGCCGGCAAGCCCGCCCCCGGCGCCTGGAAGGCCTGCTTCGGCGACTCGGGCATGGGCGACTACGGCCAGGTCTCCGCGGTCTCGCTGACCATCGACAAGCTCAAGCAGGCGCCCTGAGCCGGCCCCACGTGCTTCCGGTCCGGGCTCCTGCCCCGAAGGACAGCTCGGTCTCTCGTCGTTCGCTCCGCGCCGGCCCGCCTCCCCGCCCCGACGGATCGGGAGACGTTCGTTGCGCCAGCACCGACTCGTGCCGCATACTGCCCGGGTGCCTCGCCTACCCTTATTGATCGCCCTCGCGTCCGCGAGCGCGTGCACCGCTGCGAGCGACAGCGACACCACCACCTCCGGCCAGCCGGCGGAGACCACCGACCCGACCACCGGCGGCATCCTGCTGCCGACGAGCAGCACGAGCGGCGGCGACACCAGCAGCACGGGCCCCGCCGACAAGCTCGACCTGCCCGACCAGGTCGACCTGCCCGCCGCGGGCGGCTGCGGGTTCGTCGACGTGCTGTTCGTGATCGACAACTCGAAGTCGATGGGCGAGTACCAGGTCGCGCTCGCCGACGCGTTCCCGCAGTTCGTCGACGCCATCATCGACAACCTGCCCGAGAACGTCGACCTGCACGTCGGCATCACCACCACCGACTTCACCTGTCAGGTCGCGGGCTCCGACCCGTGCTGCCCCGACAATTGCCCGGTCGGCAACACCATGTGTCAGATCGGCAGCACGCCCGCCGAGGTCGACCTGCTGATGAGCTTCTACGAGCCGCCGACCGGCGGCAGCAACGGCAGCAACGGCGGGCAGGGCCGGCTGTTCGTGCACGACGGCATGGCCTACTACGCCATGAACACCGCCGACGATCCCGGGGGCCTGAAGGCGTGGTTCACCGGCGCCGCCGTGGCCGCCGGCGAGCAGGGCTCCTCGCTCGAGATGCCGGTCGCCGCCGTGGGGTACCTCGCCGACCCGGTCAACGCCATGGCCAACGCCGGGTTCCTGCGCGGCGACGATTCGATCCTGCTGATCGTCTTCCTCACCAACGACCCCGACGGCTCGCTCGAGCCGGTCGCGACCTACCGCGACAAGCTGCTCGCGGCCAAGGGCGACTGCCCCGAGTGCGTGCTCACCGCGGGCCTGCTGAAGGCCTGCGTGCCCGCCGAGAACCAGCGCCTGTGGCAGTTCATGAAGGGCTTCGGCGACGAGCCGATCTGGGGCGACATCGAGGCCAAGACCGACTACGCGGAGGTCGTCGGCCTCTCGCTCGCCGGCGTGCTCGCCGACGCTTGCGTCAACATCCCGGTCGGGTGACCGCCGCCGCGCACGGGTTTTCCCTGGGCCCGGCATGCCCGCGCGCGGGCTGCGAGACCTCCGGCCGCCTGCGCGGCCCGCGTACCACGAAGCCCCGGCGACGACCGCCCGCGAGGGCCCGCGCCGCCGCGACCAGGCGTCGCGGGTCCCCCCATCCGCGCGCGCGTCGACCATGCTTGGCCATGCCTCCTGTCTCCGACGACACCGTCGACGTCGCGATCGTCGGCGCCGGCATCGCTGGCCTGGTGTGTGCGCGCGAGCTGTTGGCGGCCGGCCTGCGCGTCCTCGTGCTCGAGAAGAGCCGCGGCGTCGGCGGGCGCTGCGCGACCCGCCGCATGATGGGCCAGCCCGTCGACTTCGGCCTCGCCTACTACCACAGCGACGACGACGACCTCCTCGCCGCGCTCGCCGACGTGCCCGCGACCGTCCTCCGCGGCTGGCCGCACCGCGTCGCCGGCAGCGGCCCGCCGTGCCACCCCGCGGCCTTCCGCCCCGGCCAGCAGCGCCTCGCGTACGCCGAGGGCGTCAACGCCTGGCCGCGGCAGATCGCGCGCGACGTCCCGCTCCGCCTCGGCGCGCGCGTCACCCGGATCCGCACCGACGGCCGCGGGGTCGTGCTCGACGTCGAGGACGGCGCCCCCCAGCGCGCCCGCGACGTCGTGCTCACCATGCCGGCGCCGCAGTCCCAGGCCGTGCTGCCGAGCGAGGAGGGGCGGACCCTGCGCGCCGTGCACGCCCTGCTCGAGTCGGTGCGCAGCTTCCCGAGCGTGACCCTCGTCGCCGGCTACGACCCGGCCGCCGGCGACCCGGGGTTCGACATCCTCTACCCCGAGGGCTCGGAGATCCTGCAGCTCGTCGCCCACGACTCGGCCAAGCGCGCGGACCCGACGTACCGCGTGCTCGTCGCCCAGGCCCGCGCCGAGTGGTCGCGCGCCCACCTCGAGCGGGGCCCCGACGTGTGGCGCGCCGCCCTCGTCGACGAGCTCGCCCGCCTGTGCGGCGCGTGGGCCCGCGAGACCGCGTGGTCCGACGTCCACCGCTGGCGCTACGCCAAGGTCGAGCTCTCGACCGAGATGTCCGCGCCCCTCGTGTTCGGCCTCCCGGGCGGCTCGCGGCTCGGCCTGGCCAGCGACGCCTTCACCCGCGAGGCCGGGGTCCAGGGCGCGTTTCGGGCCGGTCGCGGGCTCGCCCGCCGTCTGCTCGAGGACCACGCGAACGCGGGCTGATCCGCCGCCGACCCGTCTTGGCGGCCCGCGCCGCTTCCGTCATGCTCGTCGCCGGCTCGGGAGGTGGACGATGGCGACGCGGATGGATCCTCGTGGTTGGCAGATCGGGCGCGTGTACGGGTGGAGCGCGGCGCTCGTGCTCGCGGTCGCGTGCGGCGACGACGACGGCGCACAGACCGGCGGCTCGTCCTCCGACACCGGCGGCAGCGTCAGCCTGACCCCGACCAGCGCCGGCCCCGACACTGGTGACGCCACCGGCGACACCACCAGCGACGTCCCGACCGGCTCGCAGTCGGCCAGCAACACCACCTGCCCCGAGCCCAACGCCTGCGGCGGCTGCACCCCGCTGGACGCGGAGCCCGGCGCCGCCTGCGGCGGCTGCGACGAGACCGTGTGGACCTGCGACGGCGAGGACGCGCTCGTGTGCGCCGGCAGCGACCCCGACGCCCAGCCCTGGTACCCCGACGCCGACGGCGACGGCTTCGGCGACGCGGACGCCGCGCCCGAGCTCAGCTGCGTGCCCGTCGACGGCCACGTCGCCGGCGACAACACCGACTGCAACGACCAGGAGCCCGGCGCCAACCCCGACGGCACCGAGGTGTGCAACGGCATCGACGACGACTGCAACGACGCCGTCGACGAGTCTCCGCCCAACAGCTTCTGCAGCGACGTGTGCTGCGACGTCGAGCAGGTCTGCGACGGCGTCGCCTGCGTCGACAAGTGCCCCAACGGCGAGATCTGCGGCGAGGCGCTCGAGCAGTGCTGCGAGGGCGGCACCACCTGCGTCGCCAACACCTGCGTCGTGCCCGGCGCCGAGTGCGAGTTCGACGAGGAGTGCCCCGCCGACCAGGTCTGCCCCGGCTACCTCGGCAAGTGCGTGCCCGACGACGTGCTCCCGCAGTGCGAGTTCGTGCCCGAGTTCGGCCCCTTCATGCCGCAGCAGGACTGCCGCTGGACCCCCGCCGGCCTCATGGTCGACCCGAGCCGGCCCGACGTCGTCGCCACCCCGATCGTGCTCAACCTCAGCGACGACAACGGCGACGGCGCGACCGACGACCTCGACACGCCCGACATCGCCTTCATGACCTACAACTTCAACGGCAACGGCTGCTGCAACGTCGACGGCACCCTGCGCATCGTCTCGGGCCAGTGCAACGACGACAACACCATGACGACGCTGGCCTCGATCAACATGCCGGTGCTGACCAACGACGTCGGCATCGCCGGCGGCGACCTCGACCTCGACGGCGTGCCCGAGCTCGTCGCCGTCACCAAGGTCAACGGCCAGCCCCAGGGCACCGCCGCGTTCCGCCGCGTCAGCGCCGACGCCACCCAGTGGGAGCTCATGTGGCACAACACCACGTACCCCACGTGGAACGTCCACACCCGCGGCGGCCCGACCATCTCGCTCGCCGACCTCGAGGGTGACGGCGCCCCCGAGGTCGTCATCGGCAACGTCGCCCTCGACGGCCTCGACGGCACCCTCCTGTGGGACGGCGTGGTCACCGGCATGGGCGCCGGCGGGATCGGCAACAACGGCTTCCTCGGCCCCGCCTCGACCGTCGCCGACATCGACCTCGACGGCACCCAGGAGGTCCTCGCCGGCAACACCGCCTACCGCGCCGACGGCAGCGTGATGTGGACCTACGCCTACGTCGGCGACAACTCCCCGTGCGGCGGCGGCGTGCCGTGCGACGGCTTCAACGCCGTCGCCGACTTCGACGACGACCCCCAGGCCGAGGTCGTCATCATCCGCCGCGGCGAGGTGTTCGTGCTCGACACCGACGGCAGCGAGCTGCACCGCATCAAGCTGCCGAAGATCGACTGCCCCAACAACGAGTCGGGCCCGCCCACCGTCGCCGACTTCGACGGCGACGGCCGCCCGGAGATCGGCACCGCCTCGGCCGACTACTACGTGGTCGCCGACCTCGACTGCAACATCGATCCCCTGCCGATGGGCTGCTCCGACAAGGGCATCCTGTGGAAGACGACCAACGAGGACTGCAGCAGCCGCGTCACCGCCTCGAGCGTGTTCGACTTCGAGGGCGACGAGAAGGCCGAGGTCATCTACGCCGACGAGATCCACTTCCGCATCTTCGACGGCACCACCGGCGCCGTGCTCTTCAGCGACAACACCTACCGCAGCCACACCCGCATCGAGATGCCCGTCATCGCCGACGTCAACCGCGACGGCCACGCCGACATCGTCATCGGCGAGAACAGCTACAACGGCGGCATGCCCGGCCTCGAGGTGTGGAGCGGCGCCGAGAACGACTGGGTCCGCACCCGCCGGGTGTGGAACGAGCACGCCTACCACATCACGAACATCGGCAAGGACGGCGACATCTCGAGCCCCGAGGCGCCCAACTGGCAGAACGCCCGCTTCAATAACTTCCGCCAGAACGTCCAGCCCGGCGGTCTGTTCAACGCCCCCGACGCCACCGTCGTCGGCCTGCTGTGCGACCCGGCCGGGTTCGACATGCAGCAGCTCGACGTCTCGATCGTCGTCAAGAACAACGGCGCCGTCGAGATCCCCGCCGGCACGCCCGTGCACATCGAGCTCGACAAGGACGGCATGATCACCCCGCTGCTCGACACCGCCACCAACGGCGCCCTGCTGCCCGGTCAGTTCGAGGTCCTCGACCTCGACGTCGCCCTGCCCGACCCCTCCCCGCCCCTGCCCTTCACCATCCGCGCCATCATCGACCCCGACAACGTCGTCGACGAGTGCGTCGAGGACAACAACGCCAGCGGCGGCGAGTGCTTCATCCCCGGCTGACCGACCACAGCCCTCGTCAGCCGAGGGCTACCACCCGCCCCCTTGGGCTCGTGGTCTGAAGGACGTCGCCTCCGCATGGCCCCGCCGACCGCCGCGACCGTCCTCGGCGCCCTCGCCCGCGGATCGCAGGTCGAGCTGTCGACCGGGGCGGGCGGGTCACAGGGTCGAGGTGTCGACCGGGACCCCGGCGAGCACGCGGGCGGCCATGTCGCGCGCGGCGGGTCCGACCATGAGGTGCTGGGTCATGGTGTGGATGTCGCGGAAGCGCCGCTGGACGGCGTCGCCGTCGCGGATCGAGGCGCCGCCGAGCTCGTGGTAGGCGGCGTCGACGACCGCGACCGCGTGGCCGACCGCGTCGCAGGCGGCGAGCCGCAGGCGGGCCCGCGTCGTCAGGTCGAGCGGCTCGCCGCGCTGCGCCGCGGCCCACGCGCGCTCGGCCTCGTCGAGCAGGTACACGCGCGCGGCCGCGTGGCGCCCGATCGCCGCGGCGAGCGCCTGCTGGGTCGAGGGCCGCGCCGTCAGCGGCTTGCCGGACGCGGGCGCCCGCCGGGCGCCGGTCGTGAAGGCGGTCAGCGCGGCCTCGGCGACGCCGAGCGCGACCGCGGCGACGCACAGCGCCAGCCAACCGAAGAACGGCAGCGTCGGCGCCGCGACGTCGGTGAGCGGGACGGCCAGCGCCTCGGGGACGTGGACCTCGTCGACCCCGACGTCGTGGCTGCCCGTGCCGCGCAGGCCGAGCACGTCCCAGCGGGGGGCCACCTCGATCGCGGCCGTCGGCACGAAGAACAGGCGGAACGCCGGGCCGCCGTCGGCCGCGACCAGCCCGCCGAGCCCGATCCAGTCGACGTTCTCGCAGTGCGAGGCGAACTCCCAGCGGCCGGTCAGGCTGTACCCGCCGTCGACCGCGACGGCGCGCCCGCGCGGCGCGAACACCCCGGCCGCGAGCGCCTCCGGGTCGGCGACGAACAGCCGACGCGCCGTCTCCGGGTCCATGTAGGCCGCGAACGCGGCCGCGGTCGTGCTGATCATGGCGCACCAGCCGACCGAGCTGTCGGCCCGCGCCAGCAGGCGCAGGGCCTCGAGCACGCCGCGCGGTCCGTCGCCGTCGCCGCCGCAGGTCCGCGGCAGCGCGCGGCGAAACAGCCCGAGCGCGGCGAGCCGCCGCATCAGCGCCGGCGGTACGCGCCGGGCCGCCTCGATCGCGGCCGCCTGCGGCGCCAGTTCGTCGGTGAGGCCGTCACAGAGCGCGAGCAGCGGGTCCATGCCGTTCGTCCTTAACAGAGCCTCGCGCGCCGCGTCAACCCGCGGCGCGCCGATCGGGTCCCTGTTACCACGCTGGTCGGCGGCGCTGTCGGCGAGGGCGGGCGGACGGCTGTCGCTGGGGCTGGCATCGTGTCGGTCGGGGCTGTGCCCTCGGACACCTTCACCGCCGCCGCACGATCATCGGCAGCGCGCTCGGCCGCAGCGTCACCCGCGGCACCGGCTCGACCACCGCCCCCGGCGCCAGCTCGATCGTGAAGCGCCGCAGCAACGTCGCAAGCGCCAGCGTCCCCTCCATCCACGCGAACGCCGACCCGATGCACACCCGTGCCCCGCCGCCGAACGGCACGTATGCGAACCGCGGCAGCCCCGCCTCGAACTCCGGCGTCCACCGCTCCGGCCGGAACTCGAGCGGCGCCGGGAAGAATCGCTCGTCGCGGTGCAGCAAGAACGGGCAGATGAACACCATGCTGCGCCCCGCGGGGATCGTGTACGGCCCGGCCCTGTACTCGCGCAGGACCCCGCGGCCGAACGTGTGCGCCGGCGGATACAGGCGCATCGCCTCCTGCAGCGCGCGGCGCGTGTAGACCAGCCGCGGCAGGTCGTCCGCGGTCGGCAGGCGCCCGCCGAGGGTCGCGTCGAGCTCGGCGTGCAACGCGGCGAGCGCAGGCGGGTGCCGGGCCAGCAGGTAGAACGTCCACGCCAGCGCCACCGCGGTCGTCTCGTGACCGGCGAGGAACAGCGTGACCGCCTCGTCGCGGACCTGCTGCGCCGTCATGCCGGCCTTGCCCTCGTCCTGGGCCGCCAGCAGCCGGCCCAGGAGGTCGTCGCCGAGCTCCCCGGTGGCCCGCCGCGCCGCGATGATGCGGAAGATCGTCTCGTCGATACGCGTCAGCGCCGCCGCGATCGCCCGGGCCTGCCTGCGTCGCACTAGCCGCCAGAACGGCGCGAACGGCGAGAGGAGGTCCGGGAAGCCCTCCATCAGCGTCGCCAGGGCGTCCCCGATCTCGTCGGCCTCGGCCGTGACATCGACGCTGAACAACGTGCGACCCGCGATCGCCAGCGTCACGTGCATCAGCTCGGTCGCCATGTCGAGCCTCGCCCCGTCGGTCCAGCGCGCCTCCGCCTGCGCCGCGCACGCGACCATCGTCGGCGCATACCCGAGGATCGCCTCGCGGTGGAACGCCGGCTGCATCGACCGCCGCTGGCGCCGGTGGTGGTCGCCCTCGCTGGTCAACAGCCCTTCGCCGAGCACCAGCTTCAACTTCTTGAGCGCGCGCGGCTTCTCGAACCACTCGTCGTCGTCGACGAGGATCTTTTTGATTATCGCCGGGTCCTGCACGAGCGTGATCCGCACCAGCAGCAGGCCCGCCGCCCTCACCGCCACGTGCGCGACCTCGCCGTGGCGGCGCAGCTCGGCGAAGTAGCGCAGCGGGTCGCGGCGCAGCCCTGCGAGGTCCCACACGCGAGGTGATCGTTCCGGACCCGGAGGTAGCATCGCCGCGATGCTCTCACGACCGACCCCGGTTGTCTGTTCCGCGCCCCCCGGTTGGCTCGCGCCTAAAGCCCTCGCCATGGACCGGCGTCGCCGTGACGCGATACGCTGCACCCGCGGCGCACGAGCCCGTCATCATCGCCGGCGCCGGGCTCGGTGGGCTCGTGCTGGCACACGCGCTGGCGCAGCGTGGCCTGCGAGGTGTTCGAGCGCGACCGGGTCCCGACGCGCGCGACCAAGGCTACCGCATCCACCTCGATCCCGGCGCGACCGCCCGCAGCCCCGGGCCTCACGTGCACCGCGTGACCCTCACGCCACCGCGACGCACACCTTGCCGCGCACCCGGCCCGCCTCGAGGTCGCGCATCGCGCCCTTCACCTCCGCGAGCGAGCAGACCCGGTCGATGCTGGGGCTCACCGTGCCCTCGGCCAGCATCTGGCCGAGGCGTTCGAGGTCGACGTGGGTCTCCCTGGCCATGAAGATCGCGAAGCGCTGCCGGCTGAACAACGTCAGCGCCATACCCCACAGCGGGCGCCCGAAGAAGCCGCCGGTCACGCTGCCGCCGTTCTCGCCGCCCACGAGCACCGCGACGCCGTTCGGCGTGAGCGCGCGGCGCAGGCGCGCGGCCGGGGTGTTGCCGCCGGTGTCGAGGATGAGGTCGTAGCGCTGCGGGCCGCCGACGATGTCCTCGCGGGTGTAGTCGAGGACGTGCTGCGCGCCCAGCGAGCGCACGAGCTCGAGCTTCGCCGTGCTGCACGCTCCCGTGACCTCGGCGCCCATCGAGCGGGCGATCTGAACGGCGAAGCTGCCCACGCCGCCCGACGCGCCGATGATCAGCACCCGCTGACCGGCGACGAGCCGCCCCGCGTCGCGCAGCGCCTGCAGGGCGGTCAGGCCCGAGATGCCGATCGTCGCTGCCCGCTCGCTCGAGACGCCCGCCGGCGTGTTCGCCAGCTTGTCTGCGCGCGCGCGCACGTACTCGGCGAACGACCCCTCGCCGATGCCGAAGACCGCGTCGCCGGCGGCGAAGCGCGTGACCCTGGCCCCGACCTCGACCACCGTCCCCGCGACCTCGCGGCCCAGCACCCCGTTCCTGGGCCGCAACAGCCCGAACCCCATGAGCCGCATCAGGTAGGGCTTCCCGGTCATGAGGTGCCACGCGCCGCGATCGAGGCCCGCGGCGTGCACGCGCACCAGGACCTCGTCCTCGCCGATCGCGGGTCGTGCCACCGTCGCCACGCGCAGCTGCGACGCGGGTCCGTACTCCGACGCCACGACCGCCTGCATGGTCGGGGTCGCGGTGAGGGGGCTCTGGGCGGGGTGGGTCGTGGCGGTGGTCGTGGCGGTCATCGTGGGCTCCTGGTCGTCAGACTTACGACGTAAGACTGAGGCCGGAACCATGACCTTACCTTGTAAGGTTGTCAAGGCGGTGGTACGAACAGGCATGCCGAGGAAGACGGTGGCGCGGGTCAAGGCGCGGACGCCTCTCAGCCGGGAGCGCGCGCTCGACGTGGCGATGCGGCTCGCCGACGCGGACGGGCTCGACCAGCTCACGATGCGCCGGCTGGCCGAGGCGCTCGGCGTGGAGGCGATGTCGCTGTACCACCACGTCGCCAACAAGAGCGACATCCTCGACGGCATCGTCGATCGTGTGTTCGCCGAGATCGAGCTCACCCCCAAGGCGGCCGCGTGGAAGGAGGCGATGCGGCGGCGGGCATATTCGGTCCGCGCCGCCCTGTCCCGGCACCCCTGGGCGATCCGGCTGATGGAGTCGCGCGCCTCACCCGGCCCCGCCACGCTCGCCCACCACGACGCGGTGCTCGGCTGCCTGCGCCACAATGGCTTCTCGATCGCCCTGACCGGTCACGCCTACTCGCTGCTCGACAGCTATATCTACGGGTTCGTGCTCACCGAGCAGAACCTCCCGTTCCAGACCCCGGAGGAGACCAGAGCCGTCGCCGCCGAGATGATGCAGCAGTTCACCGCCGACCAGTACCCGCACCTCGTGGAGCTCGCCACGCAGCAGGTGCTCCAGCCCGGCTACACCTACGGCGACGAATTCTCCGTCGGCCTCGAGCTCATCCTCGACGGCCTGGGCCGCGCGTTGGAGGCCCAGCCGCGCGTCCTCGCCTGAGAAGCTCCACTCCCCCGTCTCGACCTCGAGCCGAGGTGGCCGCCCCTGTGATCGGGGCAGCGAGCAGGAGGGGCCTCGACGACGACGAATCGCCGGCCGCCGGCGAGTCCTCCGAGTGAACCCCCGGACCGAAGGCCACGAGCACACCCGCCCGACGCCGGGCTCGCCTGTCCCCGCGCCGCCTCGCGACGTCGACGCCGCGCCCACCTGGCCGCCAAAGCGCCGCTGACGGGCGAAGTACGCGAACCTGCCGGCGGCCGTCCGTAAGATCGGCCATCCTCGATCGATGGCACACGGCATGGTCACGGGAGCGTTGTTGATCTCGACCCTCTTCTGGAAGTGCGACGCGGGCCACGGTCCGAAGGTCGAGATCGCGTGGCTCGGCGCGACGCCGACCAACCTCTACGACGCGGCGATCCTCGACGGCGCGCGGGCGACCGCGAAGCAGCGCGGCGGCACCGTCGACGCCTTCTACTCCGGGTTCGACGCCGACCTGCAGCTCTCACAGTGCCTCGAGATCGTCGCCAGCGGCGACTACGACGCGCTGATCGTCCTGCCGGCCGCGGCCGAGGGCATCGTGCCCTGCGTCGACCAGGCCGCCGCCGCCGGGCTGCCGCTGGTCGCCGCCGACCTGCCGATCGGCCCCGATGTCCTGACCCCCGAGCCGCAGGTGCCGGGCCAGACCGGCGCCGTGCTGACCCCCGCCGGCGCCTTCGGCGACAGCGTCGGCGAGCTCGCCGTCGCCGCCTGCGCCGACGAGGACCCGTGCGAGGTCGTCTACCTCGGCGGCGTGCTCGCGTTCACCGTCGACACGTACACCCTCGGCCGCGTCGAGGACACGGTCGCCGAGCACCCGAACATGACCCTCGTCGCGGCGGCCGAGGCCTACTACGACGAATCGACCGCCTACACGGTGATGCAGGGCATCCTCACCGATCACCCGGGCGTCGACCTGGTAATCGCCCTCGGCGACCAGATGGCCCGCGGCGCCGAGGCGGCCGTCGCCGACGCCGGCCTCGCGCCCGGCTCGGTCGCCCTGATCGGCGCCGGCGCCGGCGCCTACGCCGTCGACGCCGTCCGCGACGGCCGCTGGTACGCGACCTTCGTGACCCTGCCCTTCGACGAGGGTGTCTTCGCCGCCGACATCGTCATCGACGCGGCCCGCGACCTCCCCGTCGCCGACCCCGGCATCGACCCGGTCGTGCTCGCGGGCCTCCCGCGCTTCATGCACGCCGGCAACCTCGAGCTCTTCGCCGACTTCGTGGCCCAGTGGCCAGGCTGAGCGGCCCTGTAGCGAGGGCCCCGACCCCTGGTCGCCGCGCCTCCGCGCGGTCGGCACGGCGGGCACTGCCACGGTTCCCCGAGTCTCCCGTCGATGCCCTGGGAGGGCGTCGCCGCCAGGAAGGGCCCTCGCGCTCGCGCCCTTCCTGGCGGCGACGATCAGCCCCTCGGTCCCTCGCGCCCGCACCCGGACCCTCCCGTCCTGCGGGGCCTCGAGCACGCGGACCGGGTCGCCCCACAGCAGCGTCACGATGGCGGAGACGACCGCCTCGCCACGCGCACGTGCGGATCGCGCGCGAGGGGGCGACGGCGCCCGCGTCCGGTTGTCCATCCCCGCGAATGATCGTAGGCGTAGGGCGTGTCAGGCGAGCGAGGCGACGAGGGACCGGAGCGCGGGGGGACGGTCGCGGACGACAGGCCGCGCGGGGGGCCGCTCGACGTGCGGCGCTTCCACATCACGGTGGTCGAGGGGCCGGGTCGCGGGCTGGTGTGGCGCTCCGAGGCGGCGCGCTGCTCGATCGGGGCCCACCGCAGCAACGACGTCGTGCTCGAGGATCCGACGGTGTCGCGGTTCCACTGCGAGGTGGTGGCCGAGGCCGACGGCCTGCGGGTGCTCGACCTGGAGAGCCGCAACGGGACGGTGCTCGACGGCGTGCAGGTGCGCGACGCGCGGGCGCGGGCGGGCAGCGTGCTGCGGCTCGGCAAGTCGGCGCTGCAGGTCGAGGCCGGGGGCGGCGTGCATTCGGTGCCGCTGTCGGAGGCGCGCAGCTTCGGGTCGCTGCGCGGGGCGTCGCCGCTGATGCGGGCGACCTTCGCCATGCTCGAGCGGGCGGCCGAGAGCGACGTGACGCTGATGCTCGAGGGGGAGACGGGGACGGGCAAGAGCCAGGCGGCGCAGTCGCTGCACCGGGCGGGGTCGCGGCGCAAGGGGCCGTTCGTGATCGTCGACTGCGGCGCGATCCACGGCAACCTGCTGGAGAGCGAGCTGTTCGGCCACGAGAAGGGCGCGTTCACCGGGGCGACGGAGCGGCGCATCGGCGCGTTCGAGGAGGCGTCGGGCGGCACCCTGTTCCTCGACGAGATCGGCGAGCTGCCGCTCGACCTGCAGCCCAAGCTGCTGCGCGCGCTCGAGGCCCGCGAGGTGCGGCGGGTCGGCTCCAACAGCTACCGGCCGGTCGACGTGCGGGTGGTCGCGGCGACCAACCGCGACCTGCGGGCCGACGTCAACGCCGGCCGCTTCCGGGCCGACCTGTACTTCCGCCTCGCGGTCCTGACGATCCCCATGCCGCCGCTGCGCCGCCGGCCGGAGGACATCCCGGACATCGTCGACGAGCTGCTCGCCGCGCTCGGGGTGCAGGGCGAGGTCGCGGCCTCGCTGCGGGCCCCGGCGTTCGTCGCCCGCCTGCAGCGCGCGGCCTGGACCGGCAACGTCCGCGAGCTGCGCAACTACCTCGAGCGCTGCGTCGTGCTGCGCGCGATGGGCCCGCTGGACGAGCAGGCCGAGCCGGCGGGCGGCGGGCCCGCGGTCGACCCGACGGCGCCGTACGCCGCCGAGCGGCAGCGGGCGATCGCGGCGTTCGAGCGGGCGTACTTCGCGGGGCTGCTGCGCCTGCACGGCGGGAAGGCGGCGAGGGCGGCGGAGGCGGCCGGGGTCGACCGGGCCTACCTCTACCGCCTGCTGCGCCGCCACGGGATCGACCCGTGAGGGTCACGGCACGGTGAACGACGCGTACGAGGTCGCGGCGCCGACCTGCGGCGGGACGTCGGCGGTGACGCTCCAGGCGTGCTGCGTCCAGCGCGAGCCGTCGTAGAGCGTGCAGATGTCGTCGGGGAACGAGAACACGCACTCGCCCCAGCCGCCGCCGATCGGCGCGCACTCGAGGCTGTACTCGCCGAGCGGGCTGCCGGTGTGGACGCTCGTGCCGTGCCAATCGTGCTCGTAGTTGTCGTAGACCTCGACGCTGAGCGTGTAGGCCGGGCCGACGCCCGGCCCGGCCTCGGCGGCCCCGGGGGCGCGGAAGATCATCGACTCGTGGCCGTCGCCGCTGCAGTCGAGCGGGGCGCCGTGGCGCGGGCTGACGATCGTCGGGCCGTCGGCGGGGTACATGACGGTCGTCGGGTCGGCCATCTCGAGGCACTGGGTGGCGACGGCGGGGTCGCCGGTGAGGCCGACGTCGAGCCGGCAGGCGTCGCGCAGGTCCGCCGGGCAGTCGACGCACAGCTGGTCGGCGAGCCCGGCGTGCGGGAGCTGGAACGGCGGCGACCCGCTCGGCATGTCGATGTAGGGCGCGGCGCGGTAGGTCGCGGCGCTGGTGCCGACGTCGTAGTCGAACAGCGAGGCCGCCGGGTCGACGCGCCACGCGGCGGCGAAGCTGTCGTCGCCGCGGTAGAGCAGCTGCTCGCTGACCGGCTGGGCGAGGAACACGTCGGGCCCGAGGGCGACGTCGTCGCCGGGGTCGCCGTCGGCGTCGCCGAGCAGGCCGACGACCTCGCCGGCGCGGGACGGCGGCAGCTGGACGCGGGCGCTGAGGAGGCCGCCGTGCCGCAGCACGCGCAGGACCTCGCCGCCGGCGTAGGCGAGCTCGTAGTGGAGGAGGTCCGTGCGGGTGAGCACGCCGCCCTCGAGGTCGAGGCTGGCGCCGGGCGCGAGGTCGACGGGGGCGCCGTCGACGTGCACGAGCGTGGAGCGCCGGGTGTAGAAGCCGACGCGGTGCGGGCCCACGCGGGTGGCCACGGCGGTGTTGACGGACACGGACTGCACCGGGCCGAGCGGCTCCTGGCGGGTCTGGACCTCGAAGGGCGCGCCGGACACGGCGCGGGTCAGCACGAACTCGCCGCCGGCCTGGAAGTCGAACAGCAGGCCGTCGTGGCTGACGATGTGCACGTCGCCGCTGCTGCCGCCGCCGTGGCCGTCGTCGTCGTCGTCGCCGCCGCCGCCGGGCGGGTCGCCCGGGGGCACGCACGGGCCGGTGCCGCTGGTGCACTGCTTCTTCAGCTCCTGCTCGGCGAAGAGGAACGAGATCGGGGTGAACAGCGGGTCGCTGCTGCGCCACGGCTTGTTCCACCCGAACATCGCGCCGAACTCGGAGAAGATGGTGTTGCAGGTCTCGCAGGGGGCGAACCACTGCTGGCGGGCGCCGATCGCCAGGGTCGGGGTGAAGTAGGGGCCGGTCAGCAGGCCGAGGCTGATCACGATGGCGGGCATCGCCGTCAGCTTGATCTCGCCGCCGAGGCTGCCGCCGCTCTCGAGCAGCGACAGGCTGGCGTCGGCCTGGGGGTCGAAGTTCATCTGCCAGCCCTGGCCGTCCTTGCGGGCGTAGCCGGGCATCTTGATGCGGCCCTTGGCGGTCAGCTTCATGCTGGCCTCCGCCTTGACCCGCAGGTCGACGGCGGCCACCAGCGGGATCGGGGTCGGGAGCGGGCCGAGGGTCAGCTTGCCGAGCTCGAAGAGCTTCTTGACGCCGGACTTGAGGTTGATCGTCGCCTCGACGGCGGGCGTGATGTCGATCGCGGCGTTCGGGATCGAGAACCAGTCGAAGTCGATCTCGAAGCTCTTGACCAGCACGCCGCCGAAGAAGCGCACGTCGCCGACGTTGTTCGGCAGCGGGATGACGACGCGCACGCCGCGGGACCCGTCGAGCACAGGGTCGGGGCCGTCGAGCGCCAGCGGCTTGGCCGCGGGCGCCGGGGCGCCCGGGGCGGGCGGGAACTCGTCGACGGGGGTGATCTCGGCGTCCATGCAGGCGCCCTCGACGCAGCGGGCGTCGTCCATCGCGGTGTAGTGGTCGCGCACGCCGTAGAAGCCGCCGGCCAGCACCTCCTCGAGGAGGGCGGGCTGACCGGTGAGCTCGACGGTGGTGCCGAGCTTGGTCGCCGTCTCGACGCGCAGCATGTAGCCCTGCGGCCCGCCGTGGCCGACGACGATCTGGCCGGGGGTGACGTGCGGGGTGTTCTTCAGGCCCGCGTAGTGGAGCGTGACCTTGGTCGGGTCGGGGGCGGGGTTGGCGGTCACCTCGGCGGACAGGAAGCCCGGGTGCTGCTCGAGGAAGCGGACGCCGGGCTTGTAGTCGAGGCGGTTGCTGTAGATGTTGGTCGCGGCCCAGATCCGCCGGCCGTCGGCGTGCACGACGAGCTCGGGGCGGTGCTTGCCGACCGGGTACTCGCGCAGCGGGAGCGCGTCGGTCTTGATCTCGTCGGTGCCGTGGGGGCACGGGTCGAGCAGCTCGTCGGGCGCGCCGTCGCCGTCGAGGTCGAGCTCGCAGCGCAGCGGTGCCGCGGGGTCGGCGGCGATCTGCCAGCCGAAGTGGGCGGCGACCGGCGCGTCGCCCCAGCCGCGCTCGACCGGATCGAAGCGCTCGACCTGCAGCGGGGGCTCGTCGCAGGCGACGCCCGTCTGCAGGCTCCCGGCGATGAGGCGCTGCTCGGCGGCGTAGGTCCTCCGCGGGCCGGACTGCACCGGGATCGGCTCGCCGAACGCGAGGTCGAGGGTGTGGGCGCAGTCGGGGACGCGGACGTGGAGGAGCTGCGGGCCGCCGTCGAGGCGGGCGGTGTGCACGTCGTAGGCCGGCGAGGGGGCGTCCTGCAGGAGGTGCAGCGGCCGGTCGCTGACGGCGGTGTGGGCGGCGAGGGTGACGCGCGGGCCGTACTTGACGGCGCACTCCTCGGTGACCGCGAAGCTGAGCTCGACCTCGTCGCCCGGGCGGACCTGCGTGGCGAGGCCGACCTCGAGGTCGGTGGTCACCTCGGTGGTGTCGTCCGTGTGGTGGAGGACGAGCTTGGTGTCGGCGAGACACGCGAGCTTGGGGGCGTCGACGAGGGCGCGGGGCGCGGGGGCGGCGGCCTCGTCGGCGGGGCGGTCGCAGGCGGCGACGACGGTGGCGGCCGCGAGGGTGGTGATGGTGCGGCGGAGCGTGGTGACGTGCATGCTCGGCCGTTGTGCAGCCGGCGTGCCACGCGGCTTCGACGGCGCCGCGGCGGCCCGGCCGGGCGCTGTGGACCGCGAGGCGACGGGTCGCGGCGGTCGTGGCCTGGCAGGCCACAGGCTCAGCCGGGCGCGAGCCAGGCGCGCACGGCGGCGGCCTCGACCTCGTGGCCGGGGGCGACGGAGAGCACGGCGAGGGCCGCGGCGGCGAGCTCGCGCGCGGCGGGGCTGTCCGGGCCGAGCAGGCGGGCGCGCTCGAAGCGGGCGAGCGCGAGGGCGGGGAGGTCGGGGTCGGCCTCGGCGGCGAGGGTGCGCTCGGCGTGGGCGAGCAGCGGCTCGGCGCGCGCGGGGCGGCCGGCCTCGGCCTCGGCGCGGGCGAGCAGCAGGCGGACCTCGGCGACGCGGGGGTTGTCCTCGACGACGACGGCGACGAGGGCGTCGAGGGCGTCCTGCGCGGCGTCGGCGGCGTCGGCGGGGCGACTGAGGGCGAGCAGGGCGCGGGCCTCGAGCTCGCGGGCGCGGGCCTGCAGGAGGGCCGCGGGCGGGCCAGCGAGGGCGAACGCGCGGGCGTTGGCGCCGGCCGCGGCGAGCGCCTCCGCGGGGCGGCCGAGCTGCAGCGCCAGGTCGGCGCGCTCGTTGGCGAGTTCGCGGCGGCGCGGGTGCGCGGGCGACAGGTGGCCGAGGCGGCGCTCGGCGCGGTCGAGGGCCGCCTCGGCCGCCGCCGGCTCGCCGTCCTGGGCGGCGGCGTGGGCCGACAGCAGCTCGACGTTGGCCGCGGCGAGGTCGTCGTCGCCGGCCGCGACGAGGACCGCCCGGGCGCGCCGCAGGTGCTCGCGGGCGGCGGCGGGGCGACGGCGGACGAGCTCGAGCCAGGCGAGCTGCTGCTCGACGAACGCGAGCGCGGCCGGGTCGGAGTCGGGGCGGGCCTCGTCGCCGGCGCGGGCGGCGAGCAGCGCCTCGCGGGCGGCGGCGAGGCGGCCGTGCTTCAGCAGGACCATGCCGAGGTTGGCGCGCACCAGCAGGGCCGTCGGGTGGGCCGCGCCGAACACCGGGACGGCGATGTCGAGGGCGGCCTGGAGGGCCTCGACGGCGCCGCCGGTGCGGTACAGGTCGTTGCGCAGGGTGCCGAGGTTGGCGAGGGTCGGGACCAGCGCGCCGGCGTGCGGCCCGAGGGCGGCGGTCTTGGCGGCGATGGCGGCGACCAGCAGCGGCTCGGCGCGGACCCAGTCGCCCTGGCCGAGGGCGACCGCGCCGGCGTTGTTGAGGTACTCGCCGCGCAGCGCCCCGGCGTCGGCGATGCGGTCGAGGAGGGCGGTGACGACCTCGCCGTCGCTGGCCGCGTCGGCGGGCCGGCCGAGGCGGTAGCCCCGGACGAACACGCGGCGGGCCAGCGCCTCGGCGGCCACGCGATCGTGGCCGCTGCGCAGGCCCTCCGCGAACGCCTCGGTCAGCGCCTGGTCGGCGGCGTCGGGCCGCGCGCCGAGCAGCGCGCGCCCCCGCAGCAGCGCGAGCTCGGCGATCAGCGGGCGGTGCCCGAGCGCGGCGAGCGTCGGGGCCAGCGCGTCGGCGGCGGCGGCGGCTCGCGCGTAGAGGCCGGTGCTCTCGAGCGCGCGCACGTGGGCGACGCCGGCCTCGGCGCGGGCGACGGCCTCGCGGCGCGCGGGGTCGTGGGGCGGTCGCAGGGGGTCGGCGAGCAGGCCCTCGAGGTCGGCGCAGGCGGCCAGCGGCGGGAGGGCGGCGGGCGAGAGCGAGGCGCCCTGCATGGCCTCGGCGTCGCTGTCGGCGAGCACGCCGGTGAGCGCGGCGAGGCTGGTGCGCGCGCGCTCGAGGCAGCGCATGCGCAGGTCGTACTGGGTGTCGGACTGACGGCCGTCGCGGTGGGCGGCGCAGGCCTCGGCGTGCATCGACCGCCAGTCGGCGGCGTAGTCGTCGAGGGCGCGCGCGAGGTGCTGCCAGGTCGCGTCGGCGAACCGCAGGCCGGTGGCCCGCATCGCCGCGGCGACGCGGGCGCGGACGTCGGGGTCCCACGCGCCGGCGAGGGCGGCGGCCGGGTCGACGCACGCCGGGGCCCCGGACGCGCCGAGGCGCCCGCCGAGCAGGCCGAGCAGGCCGATGCCCGCGCCGAGCAGCGCGGTGCGCACGCGGTGCCGTCGGGTCCGCGCGGGGTCGTCGAGCAGGGCGGCGAGCAGGGCCGTCATCGACGGGTAGCGGCGGTCCGGGTCGACCTCGAGGCCGCGCTGCACCACGCGGCGCAGCCAGGCGGGCGCGGCGGAGTCGGGCGGTGGGCCGTCGGGGCCGGGCAGGACGCCGTGGAGCGCCTCATAGGCGGTGACGCAGAAGCTGTACTGATCGCTGCGCTCGTCGCAGGCCCGGCCCTCGCGCTGCTCGGGCGCCATGTAGGCGGGGGTGCCGACGATCGCGCCCTCGCGGGTCAGCGTGCGATCGAGCAGCGGCCGACCGGGGCCGAGCGCGACCGACGCGGCGCCGGTCGGCACGTGGGCGCGCGCGAGGCCGAAGTCGGCGACCTTGGCCTCGCCGTCGACGCCGACGAGGGTGTTGTGCGGCTTGTAGTCGCGATGGACGATGCCGGCGCGGTGGGCGGCCTCGAGGCCGCGGCCGGCGGCGATCAGCACCGGGAGCACGGCGCGCCAGTCGCGGCGCTCCGCGGCCAGCCAGGCGTCGAGGCTGTGGCCGCGGACGAACTCCATGGCGATGAAGCGCCGGGCGCCGACGCTGCCGACCTCGTAGACCGCGACGATGTTGGGGTGGGCCAGGCGGGCCATGGCCTGGGCCTCGCGCAGCAGGCGGTCGTCGTCGTGGCCGCCGTCGTGGAGCAGCTTCAGGGCGACCTTGCGGTCGAGCAGGTCGTCGTAGGCGGCGTAGACGACGCCCATGCCGCCCGCGCCGAGGCGCTCCAGCACGGCGAAGCGGCCGAGCCGCGGCGGGACCCCGGGGTCGACGAGCGCGCGGTCGATCGCCGCGTCGGCGCCGAGGGTCACGCGCTCCGGCTCCGACGGGGCCCAGGAGGCGGTGACGCGGGCGGGCGCCGCGGCTGCGGAGTCGGAGGCCTCCGTGGCGGCGCGGCTCATCGCGCGCAGGCTAACGGCCGGGGCGGGCGGCGGCAACCGCCGCGGTTCGACGCCCGCGCGCTCGTGCACCCTCGCGGACGACGGCTCGACGCGGCACGTGGATTGCAATATCCGGTCGTATGCACGCGAAGTCCGCCTTCACCTCGGTCACTCTGTCCGTCATCGCCCTGTTCGCGCCCGGCTGCGCCGCGGAGGACGACGTCGATGCCCGCGCCCTGCTGACCGGGGGCAACTCGGGCGGGGGCACCGTGTTCAACACCAACGTGCTCGACGAGCGCGAGTTCTCCGAGGTGGCCCCGCTCGACACCCCGCACATGGGCTGGGCGCTCGACCAGTGGACGCTCGCGGACGCGACGGAGGTCGCGGAGGTGCTGGTCGACGCCGGCGAGCTCGTCGCCGTCGACGCGGACGGCGCGCGGCACCGCGGCGCGGCGCTGGTCGGCTCGGTCTGGCGGGTCGGCTACGCCATGGGCCTGCGGCAGGTCCCCGTGCGGCTCGGCGAGGTGCTCGAGCACGACGGCGTCCCGCACTACCGCTTCTTCGAACACACCGACGACGGAGCGGTGTCGACCTGTCCGTCCGGCCCCGACGGCCCGGGCCGCGCGCGGGTGCTCGCCGACCTACGCGTCGACGAGTCGACGGGGGCCGTGCACGCGGCCCCGCGGTTCCTCCACCTCGCGTGCGACACCGGCGCGACCGGCAAGGTCGCGGCGCTGGGCTACCACGACGTCGCGCTGGCGAACGACGACCTCGCGCTGTTCGAGGTCGGCATCCGCGCGCTGCGGGCGGACTACTGCTACGACGGCGCCTCGCATACCGAGCCCGGCGTGGCCTTCCTGCTCGCGGACGTGTGGGGGCTGCGCGCCGCGTCGGACGAGGAGGCCAAGCGCCCGGTCGAGGCGGTGTGGGGCCGCGACGGGCTGCTGTGCGCCGGCGAGGGGCGCAAGACCGACATCGCCTGCGAGGAGCCGGCGCCGCCGTGCGAGCACCCGGTGAACTTCGCGAGCTACCCCGACGCGCTCTACATCACCAGGCTGCCGTGACGCTGCTGCTCGTGCGTCCGTGCAAACACCGAGCTCGAGCCGGGGGCGATGTCGTGCACCAAGACCTCGGCGAGGTCGGAGTGCGTCGACGGCGAGCGGCCCCGGGCCCGTCCCTCGCGTCGCCCCGCGGAGACCAGCCGATTTCGCTAGGCGCTCCCGGCGTACAGATAGATCCGCAGGAACTTCGGATCGATGTCGTCGATGTCGAGATACTTCTTGGGCGCGTTCAAAGCGCTGATCCACGCGCCCATGTCCTCCGCGTCGAACTCGAGAGAAATGACCTCGTTGCCGTAGGCGGTCCGACCGCGGCGACTGCCCACAGAACGGAAGTAGATCTGGATGGACTTGTACGGCTTACCCTCCACGGTGATCGGGGCGATGTGCAGGGTCAATATCCCCACAACCTCGCTGTACCGACCGTCACCGTCATAGCTCCCCTGCCTGGCGAGATAGAAGTTGTACGCCGTGATCGGCCACCGGGCGTAGCTTCGACCGTCCATTGCGGCGGGCAACGTGAACGTTTCACGGTCTGTCATGGCTCTCCTATACGGATTTTGACCCGCCTGAGCAAGCGACGTTACTGAACAGGACTCGCCGACCCTGTGACGTGACGGAAGGATACGCCCCGCGCCCGAGCTGCTCGTCGACATCGTCGATCGGCCGCGCCTGTCCGGCGGGGTGACGCCGCTGACCGTCGTGCGAGTACATGCGGGAGACGCTGAATCAGGCCATCGCGGTGCTTTGGCTCGGACGGCTCCGCCTCCGCCGCGACCCGTGACGCCGCGGCGCGTCGCGGCGTCGCCTCGGCTCCGTCGCGCGATCTTCGTCCTGCGGACTCCCGCCGCGGCCGACGTTTCCATCGGCGATGCCGCCGGATCGGGCGGCGCAGGAGGACGTGTCGCGATGACAGCGCTCAAGATCGGCGAATTACAGGTCGAGTTCACAGCGAAACCCGGGAGCACCTACGAGGGGACGATGCAGCTCCTCACCTTCGCCGAGATCGGCGGGGTCGAGCTCGTCCGGATCTGCTCGTCGACCGACCCCAACAAGGGCGCGGCCCTCAAGTACGACGTCGGGGCCGACCTGCACTTCGAGCTGACCGGCGAGGCCAGGTTCCTGGACGGGCTCTACAAGTTCGCCGCGATGTTCGTGGTCGGGCGCGACAAATTCGAGCTGAAGCTGCCCTCGATCACGGTCGCCACGACCTCGGTCGGCCAGGTCAAGCTCGCCGGCAGGTTCGGCTACGAGTACGGCCTGTACACGGTCAGCCTGACCGCCAAGTTCGTGGTCCCCATCAAGGTCCGCGGCATCCGCGTCAAGCCGTTCGTGTCGGCCACCCTCGACACCAAGTTCACCGTCGACGGCCCGATCAAGGCCGAGCAGACCCTCAACGTCAGTGCAGGGGTCTACGGCAAGAAGCTCGTCAAGCTGCAGGTCGCGCACTGGACCGTGCCGATCCACGACATCGCGGACTTCGTCGAGAAGGCGTGGAACGTGGTCGCCGCCGAGGTGGTCGCCGTCGTCGAGGCCTACCTGACCCGCTGGGCCGACGACATCACCGAAGTCGTCCACGACGCCGAGAGCTACGTCGAGTCCATCGGCGAGGAGATCGTCGAGGTCGGCGAGTCCTTCTGGGACATGCTGTGGGGCAACTCCTCGTCGGACGAGCCCCCGCCGCCGGCCCTCGCCAACGCCTTCGCCGACGCCATGCCGCTCGGCGACGTGACGCTGCAGTGGGGCCAGAACACCATCTCGACCGACGACAACAAGTGGATCACCTTCGCCGACAGCTTCGGCGCGGTCTGCTCGGCGCTGCTCACCACCGTCGCCCGCGGCGACTACTACTCGTCGCTCGCCGTCGGCGGGCTCAAGGCCGGCTCGTTCGCCGTCAACCGCAACAACGAATTCAGAGGCGTGATCCCGTTCAACTGGCTCGCGCTCGGCGCGTCGCCCGGCAAGACGCTGCCCGCCGCCGGCTCCATCCTGCTCGGCGAGGACGCGGCCGTCGTCCTGCACTGGGGAGTCGGCACCAGCACGGGCGACGGCGCGCAGTCGTTCCCGCTCAAGCCCGGCTTCGGCAGCGGACCGGTCGCGGTGATCGCCACCGTCACCGCGGCGAACCAGCGCTACACGCTCAACGTCGCGAGCGTGAGCGCCACCGGCTTCACCATCGACCGCGACGACAGCCTCGAAGGCGCCGTCCCCTTCACCTACATCGCCATCGGGCCGGCGCCGGGCCGGACCGTCACCACCCCGCTCGTCACCGTCGAGGACCTCGTCCTGCAGTGGGGCGAGGCCAGCTCGCAGACCAGCAACGAGCAGCTGTTCACGTTCCCCCTCGCGTACACGACGATGAACTTCGCGGTGCTGCTGGGGGTCCGCCGCGGCGGCACCCGCTCCGGGCTGTCGCTCAGCCGCCCGATCCACGAGGGCGGGTTCATCGTCGACCGCGATCCCACGTTCACCGGCGCCTATCCTTTCTACTGGATCTCCGCCGGCCGGTAGTCCGCGAACCAGGCCCCACAAGACCTCGAGGTGATGACCATGCCAGCGTCCCGCAACGTGATCCAGCTCAGCAACCCCAACAAGACCTACCGCAACGGCTTCAAGGACAGCGCCAACCTCGGACCCCTGCGCCTGCAGTGGGGCCAGGACGTCGTCGACGGCGACGGCGCCGTCACCTTCCCGTTCCAGCAGGCGTTCGCCAGCACCTGCTACGCCGTACTCACGACCTCCTCGATGCCGAACACCCGCCACTCTCTGGCGGTCGGCGGCAGCAGCCGGACCGGGTTCCAGATCGACCGCAGCAACGACATCGACGGCCCCTGCCCGTTCTACTGGCTCGCCATCGGTGACGCGACCGCGCCGGTCCCCGCCGGCTCCTACGACCTCGACTCCAGGACGGCGCTGTTCTGGGGCAGCGCCGACAGCACCGGCGACCCCGGGCAGGAGTTCAAGGTCCCGCGCGCGCTCACCCCGGGCCCGTCGGCGGTGCTGACGACGGCCGCCACCGGCGGGGTCCGCTGGGCCCTGTCGGTGTCCGGCTTCACGCCCTCGACCGGCGCCCTGCGGATCAACCGCGACGACACGATCAACGGCAAGGTCCGGTTCCACTACGTCGGGATCGGCGGCGCGGCCACGACGGCGCCCAACTCCACCACCGCGGCCGTGCTCGCGCGCGACGGGATCAAGCTGCAGTGGGGTCGCTCGATCTCCCGCTCCGACTACGAGCAGCTGTTCACGCTCCCCGAGTACTTCGCCGACATGAACTTCGCCGTGCTCACGACCGTGGCCGACCCCGACGTCATGTCCTGCGCCCCGCTGACCCGCCCGATCAACAGCGGCTCCTTCATCGTCGACCGCTCGACCGAGTTCGACGGCGACCGCCCCTTCTACTGGCTGGCGATCGGCCGCTGACGGTCGGGCGCGGCGCCGGAGAGTGACCACGGCTCCGGCAGCGCCAGCTCTGGCGGCGACCGCGGGGCGTTCGATCGGTCGGCGGAGCCGGGGAGGTGCGACCAGGGCGCGCCGCCTGCGTGCGCTCGCAGATCGAACCGGCCGCGGAAGGCCGGGTTCGAACTCAGGGTCGGCGCTGCGACCAGCGAGCGCGCCCGCGCCGCGGCGGTGATACGCTGCTGCGATGTCCCTCTCGCGTCGTGACGTCCTCCGGGCCCTTGCGAGCGTCGGCGTCGTCGGCTGCGCCGCCCCGCCGCCGGACGCGGCGCCTGTCGAGGAGCCGCCGCCGGACGTGGAGCCGGCCGTCCAGCGGTCGTACGGGCCGCGCGTGCGCCTCGCCGACGGCCCGCCTGCGCAGCACCTGTTGCTCGTCGACAGCGGCGGCATGGGCGGCAGTTCGTCGCTGAGCGTCTATGCCGACGGCCTCGCGCTGTTCTACCGCCGCGAGGGCATGCGGACCCACCATCGTCGACCGCGGGTCTACCTGCTACGCCTCGACGCCGCGGAGCTCCGCGACCTGCGAGGGATCCTCGACTCGCCCGGGTTCGCCGGCGCCGCGTCGTCGTACGCCAGCGCCGGGCTCAAGGACGGCGGCGCCACGAAGTTCGTCGCCGGCGCCCACCGGATCTCCGTCCACGGCGGCGTCAAGAACCTCCCGCCCGAGCTCGCGGACCTGCGACGGCGGGTCGACGAGCTCGAGCAGCGGCTCGAGGACCGCGGCCAAGACGCCTTCACCGCCGTCGAGCCGCGGCTGCTGACGATCTACGAGCGCTGGCACGAGGCGGGGCGCACAGCCGATCGGCTCATCGTCTGGGCCAACGGCACGCTCGACTACCGGCTGATCCGGAGCGCCGATCCGGACGCGCAGGTCCCGATCGTCCGCCTCGAGCAGGCCGCGCCGCCCGACCTCGCCGAGCTCAGCGGGTTGTTCGCCGACGGATCGTTCACCACGGCCCCGCCGGTCATCAACGAAGAGGCCGACCTGGTGAGCTCTGGCACCACCCACCGCATCTTCCACCCCGGCCCGACGATCGCCGAGACCGCCGGCACCGACCCGCCCGCCGACCTCCGCCCCGCCGTGGACGCGCTGGCGCGCCTGCTCGAGCGCTTCGGCGCCCCGCCCAACGAGGCCACGGTGATGCCTCCGAAGAAATCCCGGTGAGAGCCCGCAAGCGCAGGGCGGTGCCGACGCGCCTGACCGGCGCGGTCGCGGGCGGAAGTGGATTCGCCGGACCTTCGCGGCGCCTCGAGCTCGTGGCAAATGCGGACGTCCCGGTCAATTCCGTGTATCGCTCGCAACACCCAACGAACGCCGTTTTCGGTACGCTCCCACGAGGCTGGCAGATATGGCGATGCTCGAGCGACTCGACGCGGTGCGTGCGATCTTCAACGAGCTCGACGTGATCGTCTGGGCCGTCGACGCGGCCGGCACCATCATCACCTCCGAGGGCGGCGCGTTGCGGGCGCTCGGCCTGCCTCCCGGTGCGATCGTCGGCCAGAACTTCTACGAGCTCTACGGCACGAGCAGCGACGGCTTCGAAAACATGCGGCGCGCCCTCGCCGGCGAGTCCCTGACCATCGCCCACACCAACCACGGCCGCAGCCTCGAGTCGCGCTTCATCCCGGTGCGAGGCCCCGACCAGGCCGTCCTCGGCGTCGTCGGCATCACCGAGGACGTCACCGAGAAGCTGCGCAACCAGGCCGAGCGCCGCGAGCAGGCCGAGCTGCTGGACCTCGCCCACGACGCCATCGTCGTCCGCAAGCTCGACGGCAGCGTCACCTACTGGAACCATGGCGCGCGCCAGATCTACGGCTTCGAACGCGAGCAAGCGCTCGGTCAGCAGGTCCACGCGCTCCTGCGCACCGCCGCCGATCTCCCGGCGATCGAGGGCCAGCTGCTGGCCGCCGGCTACTGGGACGGCGAGCTCACCCACACCCGCAGCGACGGCCGCGAGGTCGTCGTCGCCAGCCGCTGGGTGCTAAAGCGCGACCGCGAGGACCGCCCCGACACCGTCCTGCAGATCGACACCGACATCACGGCGCGCAAGGCCGCCGAGGCCGCCGAGGCCCGACGCCAGGAGGAGATCATCCGCGCCCAGGCGCTCGCCATCGAGGAGCTCTCCACCCCGCTGATCCCCATCAGCGACGAGATCCTCGTCATGCCCCTGGTCGGCATGATGGACTCCGTGCGCGCCCACCAGGTCATGCAAACCCTGCTCGCCGGCCTCGCCAGCAGCCGCGGCAAGTTCGCCATCCTCGACATCACCGGCGTGCCCGTCGTCGACACCGCCGTCGCCAACGCCCTCCTGCGCGCCGCCCACGCCGCCCGCCTGCTCGGCACCGAGGTCATCCTCACCGGCATCCGCCCCGAGGTCGCCCAGACGCTCGTCCACATCGAGGCCGACCTCAGCGACCTGATCACCCGCGGCACCCTCCAGAGCGGCATCGCCTACGCGCTCGGCCGGCGCGGCCTCAAGTCCCTGTGACCGCGGGCGCCGCGGCCTCGCCGGGCTGCGACGCCCCTCAGACCTCCTCGGCGGTCACGGCCTTGTACCACACGTCGCCGTCCTGCACCCAGCGCACCTCGCCCACCCGGATCCTCGTGCCGGGCAGCAGGAGCACCTCCTCCTCGGAGACGATCTTGGAGAACGCCGAGATGTCGCGCCCGCCCTTGCCCGTCAGCGCCAGCTCGATCACCACCGGGTAGGACATCGATCCGCCGCTGGCGAACTCGAGGGCCTTCTCCGGACTCTTCGAG
Source organism: Myxococcales bacterium (assembly GCA_016793465.1). The sequence goes on along the minus strand of JAEUJW010000048.1, from coordinate 29,608 downwards.
AAGCTGGTGAGCTCGGGGAGCGTGGTCGTCCGGCCCTTCTCGTAGCGAGAGCCGACCATCGCCGACCAGTCGCCGCGGTAGACCTCCATGCCGTCGACCGCGGGGAGCTGCGACAGGCCCTCCACCGTCATGCAGATGTGCGTCTTCAGCTCTTTGTACACATCGAGGTAGATGTCGTCGATCCATGGATCGACCTCCGTCCGAAGATACCGGTCGACCTCCTCGCTGGTGCGCGCCGGGTCGCGGCAGTAACCCCCCCACTCCGCCCTGCGATTCTCCTTCGAGAACACATCCATCTTCTCCGGGGCGCCCAGCTTCAGCAGCTCCGCCTGCTCCTCGTCCGGGAGCGTATCGGCGGGCATCCGCGTCAGATACAGCCAGCGACACAGGTGGTGAGCGCGGTCCATGAGCTGCTTGCGGATGAGCGAGGGGGTCCCTACCCCGTTCACGCTGTAATCGACGGGGGCGCTCACGAGCGCGTTCATCAGCACATGGATGCCGCTCGTGTAACCGTAGATCGCCGTCGCGTGGGCCACGCTGACCCGCGGATCGTCGCGGATCGACGGCTGCGAGTAATAGTTACTCCTCGCGTGCACCGCCTTGTAGCCCTCCGCGTCGCTCTCGTCGGCCCGCATGTTCGCCATATAGATGTGTTCGTGCGGGAACATCTTGTACTCCGCCACATGCGCGCGCAGCTCCTCCGTGGTGAGCGGCGGGATGTTCATGTACATCCTCACCACGTCGTCCGGGACGCCCTCCCCTGCCCCCCTGACACCGGCGAGCTGCGACCCGCGGAGGATCTCGTAGAGGGAGTGGTCCCATGCGGGCAGCATCCAGCCCATCAGCGCCAGGCGGAAGTCGAGCGGGCTGACGCCGGTGTTGAGCCACTTGAACGCGGTCAGCATGCGGGCGGTCGTGCCGGAGACGCCGGCGACGACCGGCATTCTGAGCTTGTCGCGGACCGACCTCACCCAGCTGTTGTCATCGGACATCTCGTAAGCGGTGTGCCCCTCCACCCACGGGAGGTGGGTCGTCGCGTACGCGTCGTCCGCCAGGTCGCCGCCCATCGCGCGCCGGGTGTATGCCCTCTCCAGATACGAGAGCTCGACCCCCAACTCCTCGTATTGCTCGGCGGTCCGCTTCTCGCCGTCCCGCTCTTCGTCCGTGCGGCTCACGCGGCCCGCCTGGCTGCTCCCCATTTCGAGGGTGCCGCGCAGCTCGTTCGCGAGGGCCAGGTTGCCGAGGGCGAACGGATCGTCCGCGAAGTTGTAGCCGACCCGCCGCGCGGAGCCGGTCCACCCGGCGAGTCTGTCGAGGAGCTGCGTCGCGGACTTGAAGCCGGCGCGGCGGTACCCGCGGAGGAACTCGCGCATCTCGCCGAGCGCGACCGTGTCCAGGCCGAGGCGCTCCGCGCCGGCGTTCGCACCCTCGACTGTCTCGTGCGTCTCGCTCAGCATCAGGGCGTCCAGCGCGATCTGCTTGAGGCCCCGCAGCGGCGGCTGCCCCGGCGCCGAGTTGTAGTAGGCCGCGTTGTAGAACGCGGTCATCCGCTCGCGCAGGTTGCCCCCGCCGAGGACATCGCCGATATGGTCGAGGAGGAGGTCGGCCCCGACCTGCCCCGCGCTGCCCGGATCGTCCCTGGTGAACACCTCGCGGTAGAGCGCGAGCTCCTGGCTCTCGTCCATGTCGTTGGCGTCGTAGGCGGCGCGGATCACCTCCTCCATCCTGTAGAGAGCAGCGTCCAGGGCCCGCTCCGCGGCCGGGTGCGAATAGGCGTAGACGCCGAGCCGCACCTCGTACTGCTTCGCCGTCAGGAGCCACCGGTCGTCGCCGGTGAGCGGCGCGTACCCGTCGGAGAAGGGGCGCTGCCCGATCTCCAGCCGCTGCACCGCCGGCGCCCCCTGCACGCGCGTCGCGGCGTGAGCCTCGCCCGCGTGCGCGCCGAACAGCCCGGCGGCCGAGCGCCCCGCCACCACGCGCTCCGCCGCCTCGTCCGCCTCCCGCTCGTGGCGGTCTCCGGCCCGCCCGACGCCGCCGGACAGCGACACGCCGCGCCGCTGCTGGATCACGTGCGCGGCCTCGTGAGCCGCCACCCGCAAGCTCGGCGCCGCGGCGAAGGCGACCCGCTCGCCGACCGCGTAGGCCTGCGCCCCCATCGCCGCGCTCGCCGTCGCCGCGGCCCCGCCGATGTGGGCCCGCACGCCCGAGAGATCGTGCGCCGCCCCGAACGAGCGCTGGATCGCCTCCAGGTGCGGCAGCGCGGCCCAGGAGCCGCGAGTACCCGCGGCCGCCGCCTCGCGGACCGCCGCCTCGGACGCCGGCGGCCCCGCACGCGAAGGGTCGCGCTTGGCCTGCACCAACCTCGCTACCGCGCGGTTGCCCGCCGCCCGCTGGAGCGCCGTCGCCTGCGCCCACGACATCACGCCGCGACGATTCACCCCGCCGCTCACGACCGGCTCGGCCGACTGCGACGCGGCCCGCACGTCGTCCGGCCGCGATCGCACGCCCGCCACCTCCCGCTCGCCCCGAACAGCCATCGATCGAGGGTGCACAGGACCCGCCGCGACGGCCAGACCTCGGACCCTCGCCGGCATCTATGGCTCCCGATGCCTGCGCCTATCTCGGTAGAAGACCCCCAAGGTTTCGGGGTGTCTACCCGGACGGCAAGCCGGCCGGTCGAACTTCTGCGGCGCCGTGACCGATCGGGGCGGGCGCACATCCGGTGTCGGGCTCGTCGCCGTTGCCCCAATCTTCGACGCCGCCGTAACTCTGCTGCCAGGCGTTGACGACCGGGAAGCCGGGCCCGCCCGTCGCTGGAAGGTGCGGCGCAAACATCGTGGCGCACGCGGTCAGCAGACACACGTGCTGGTCGACGTCATCCCGCAGGCGACGCACTCGAGGATGTGCGCGTCGCATCGATCTTCGAAATGCGGCGCGCATACGGCTTGCTCCGCGGGGCAATACGAGCAAGGAAAGACGGCCCAGGAGCGGAGCATCCCGGACCGGGGGCACGCTGGCGAGGCGCCGAGCGGCGTGTCGCATACATGACAACTCGTGTCCGTGAACGCCATCCTGTCGCCGCCGAGCTGGGTCCGTGATGGTCCCGGGCCGACCGTCGGGGGGCGAGCTCGAGTTTCGTAGCTTCACGATGGACGAGCTGGCGCCCGGCAGCGGGAGCCACGAGGTCATCGGCCACGTCGTCCTCTACGAGACGGGGATCCAGGACCCCTTTCAGGAGAAGTACCGCGAGATCGTCCGACCGCGGGCGTGCGCCATGGGCGGCGAGGGCGTGACGATCCTGAACTCGGCGACGAACGCCACGGTGATGGGATCCGGGAGCTCGACGGACTATGCGGTCGTGCGCAAGCGCGTCGACCCGTCCGGGTCCGCGCCTGCGGCCAAGTTCTGAGCCGTCGCCGGCCGTTCGCCGGCGGCGGGGCCCATGCGGACTTCGAATCGGCGCGGGTCACATCGTGAACGAGGGGTCGATGGTCTGGACGCGCCGCTGGAGCCGCCAGGCGCCGTCTCTCCGGGTGATCACGTCCTCGTAGGCGCCGGTGGCGACGATCGTGGTGCCGGCGCGGGCGTTCACGACCCAGTACGTGGAGGTCGAGGTCGCGGTGTCGCCGTCGAGGTCGATGCGCCACGCGCCGATCATGTGGCGCTTGCCGCCTGCGCGCGGGGCGGTGAGCGCGGGCCGCAGCCGTTCCGCGGCTCGCCGCGGCGGCGCTCGACACCGCCACCGACGGCGCCTGCTGCTCGGTCAGTCCGGGGTCGTCGACCTCGACGGCGCGGCGAGCATGTTGCGAGATCGTCGTCCGCCGGACGCCTGCCCTCGACAGACAGGTGATCGAATAGCCGCGTGACCGACGAACTCCTCGCGCGCGTCGACCTCCACCTGCACTCCCACGCCTCGAACGTGACCGATTACTACGCGGCCAACGCGTTCGCCATCCCCGAGTCCTACTCCGACCCGAAGGCGCTCTACCGCCTGCTGCGCCGCCGCGGCATGGCCCTCGTCACCCTCACCGACCACAACTCGATCGCCGGGGTCCGCGAGCTGCTCGACGCCGGCCTGCCCGACGTGTTCCTCAGCTCCGAGCTGACAGCCACCTTCCCCGAGGACGGCTGCAACATCCACATCACCGTCGCCAACGTCAGCGAGGCCCAGTTCGCCGAGGCCGACCGCCTGCGCGCCAACGTCTACGAGCTCGTCGCCTGGCTCGACGCGCAGATCGCCGCGGAGCACCTCCAGCCCGCCGGCAACCGCCTCGCCTACTTCATGACCCACCCGCTGATGAGCACGCAGAACCGCCCGTACGGGCGCGAGGGCTCGCTGACCGTCGCCCACCTCGAGAAGGCGCTGCTGCTCTGCAACTGCCTGGAGATCCAGAACGGCGCGCGCACCCCGGCGCTCAACGGCCTGACCGGGGAGCTGCTCCGCAGCCTCGACCGCGCCACCCTCGAGCGCCTGGCCGAGCGCCACCGTATCGCCCCGAAGGGTGACATGCCGTGGCGCAAGGCCGTCGTCGGCGGCTCCGACGATCACTCCGGCATCCACCCCGGCCGCACCTGGACCGAGTTCGCCTACCACGGCGCCCGTCCGACCGCCGACGACCTCGTGCTGGCGATCCGCCGCCGCGAGACCCGCCCCGGCGGCGCCCACGGCGGCCCCGTCACCCTCGCGCACTCGCTGCTAAAGCTGATCCACGACGGCCACGCCCGCCGCGAGCGGTCCGCCGCCGGCCCGCGCCTCGGGGGCCCCGCGCAGTCGCTGCTGCGCATCGCCTTCTCCGACGACGACCCGCCGCACACACGCCTCGGCCTCGCCGTACGCGCGCTCGCCCACCGCTGGCTGCGCCCGCTGCTGCCCGCCCGCGAGGGCCGCTCGTTCGAGTCCATCCTCGACGACGAGATCCTCGCCCTGCTCGTCGACCCGGAGTTTCGCCGCAAGCTCGCGGCCACCGACGGCACCGACGACCGCATCTTCCTGGTCGTCAACACCCTCGTGAACCGCGTGTTCACCCGCTACACCACCAACCTGCGGGCCGCGCTCGGGCGCAGCTGGGTCGGCGCGATCAAGCAAGCCGTCGCCCTGCTGTCCTCGCACCTGTTCGTGTCCCTGCCCTATCTCGTGGCCTTCCTCTCGCAGAGCTCGGACTGCCGGATCACCCGCGACGTGCGCAAGGCCTTCGACCTCGGCGAGCCCCGCCGCCTGGTCCTGTTCACCGACACGTTCTTCGAGATCAACGGCGTCTCGACCAGCATCCGCCGCATGCTGCACGAGGCCACCCGCCGCGGCGTCGACTTCACCGTCGTCACCTGCCTGTCCGCCGCGGAGATCGAGGCGCGCAGCCGCGACCCCGAGGTCCAGCGCTTCCTCGCCGCCGGCCGCCTGAAGATCTTCCCGTCGGTCGTCGACCTCGACTTCCCCGAGTACGACGGCCTGAAGATCCGCATCCCGCCGCTCCTCGAGCTGCTCCGCTACGTCCAGGAGGCCGGCTTCACCAAGCTGCAGATCAGCACCCCCGGCACCGTCGGCCTCGCCGGCCTGCTCGCCGCCAAGACCCTGCAGATCGAGTCCGCGGCCACCTACCACACCAGCTTCCCCGAGTACGTCGAGCAGTACACCCGCGACGTCAGCCTCGAGGCCCTCGCCTGGCGCTACATGCTGGTCTTCTACCACGCCGTCGACGAGGTCCTCGTGCCCTCGCAGTTCATCGCCCGCCTGCTCCACCGCCGCGGCCTGCGCAACCGCAAGCTCCTCATCCTCGACCGCTGGGTCGACGTCGACCGCTTCCGCCCCGACCTCCGCACCCCCGGCTTCTGGCGCCGCTTCGGCCTCGAGCGCGAGGACGCCGTCGTCAAGTTCGCCTACGTCGGCCGCCTCGGCCTCGAGAAGAACCTCCACCTGATCGCCGAGGCGTTTCGCCTGCTCCACGCCGCGCACCCCGACGTCCACCTCGTCGTCATCGGCGACGGCCCCTACCGCGAGGCCCTCGCGCGCGGCCTCGCCGGCCTGCCCGTCACCTTCACCGGCTTCCTCGCCGGCGACGACCTCGCCCGCGCGCTCGCCTCGATCGACGTCAAGCTGTTCCCCAGCACCACCGACACCTGGGGGAACGCCCCGCTCGAGGCCCAGGCCTCCGGCGTCCCGGTGATCGTGTCCGACATCGGCGGCCCCGCCGAGCTCATGCGCGACGGCCTCACCGGGCTCAAGGTCGCCGGTCGCGACGTGCACGCCCTCCACGACGCCATGGAGCGGCTGCTGGACCCCGAGCTGCGCGCCCGCATGGCTCGCGACGCCCGCGCCTTCGCCGTCGCCAACCGCGTCGACGCCCCCTTCACCGCCATCCTCGACGCCGACGCCTACCGCAGGCGCATCGCCCAGGAGCGTCAGGCCCAGGCCGGCGGCGCGCGGATCTTCGAGCTCGTGCCGCGCCAGGTCGACCTCGACGATCCGCGCTCGGAGGTCGGCGCATGACCCTCCTCCGCGGCCTCGCCCGCCTCGTCGATCCGACCCGCCGCCTGCGCCAGCGCCTGCTGCTGTCGCGGGCCAAGCACCCCGGGCTCGCCGGCCACCCGCGCACGGCCCTGCGGATCGCCCGCCTGGTGCCCGCGCTCGCCTACGACGCGGTCCGGTTCTTCGCCTCCGACGACGCCCCCGACGACGTCGCCCAGCGCCGCCGCGCCGGCTTCGACCGCCTCGCCCGCCAGCTCCGCGCCCGCGCCCCGCGGACCCTCGCCGTCGGCGCGGCCCTCCACGACGTCGTGTCCGACGCCGCGTTCGTCGCCGCTCACCGCGTGCCGTTCCAGTACCGCGACCACGTGCGGGCCCACCTCCCCGTCGCCGGCGTGCTCGCCGAGTCCGACGGAGTCCGCGTGCGCGACCTCGACGGCAACTGGGCCTTCGATCTCGGCGGCTCCTACGGCGTCAACCTGTTCGGCAACGAGTTCTACAGGCGGTGCATCGACCGCGGCGTCGCCCGTGCGCGCGAGCTCGGCGCGGTGCTCGGCGCCTACCACCCGATCGTCCTCGACAACGCCCGCCGCCTGCGCGCCGTGTCCGGGCTCGACGAGGTCTCGTTCCACATGTCGGGCACCGAGGCCGTCATGCAGGCCGTCCGCCTGGCCCGCTACCACACCGGCCGCGCCCGCGTCGTGCGCTTCTGCGGCGCCTACCACGGCTGGTGGGACGGCGTGCAGGTCGGCGTCGGCAACCCCCGGCCCGCGCGCGACGTGCTCACCCTCGCCGAGCTGAGCCCGACCACCCTCGAGGTCCTGCGCACGCGCGACGATATCGCCTGCGTGCTCGTCAACCCGATCCAGGCCATGCACCCCAACCAGGCCCCGCCGGTCGACTCGACGCTGCTCACCGGCGAGCGCACCGCCGGCCTCGACCGCGCGGCCTACGCCCGCTGGCTCGCCGACCTGCGCGCCGTGTGCAGCGAACGCGGCATCGTGCTCATCCTCGACGAGGTCTTCCTCGGCTTCCGCCTGGCCCGCGGCGGCGCCCAGGAGTACTTCGGCGTGCGCGCCGACCTCGTCACCTACGGCAAGAGCCTCGGCGGCGGCCTGCCCGTCGGCGTCGTCTGCGGGCGCCGCGACCTCATGCGCCGCTTCCGCGACGAGCGCCCCGCCGACATCTGCTTCGCCCGCGGCACCTTCAACGCTCACCCATACGTGATGGCGACGATGCACGAGTTCCTCGTGCACCTCGACGACCCCGCGGTGCTCGCCGGCTACGCCGGCCTCGACGCGCTGTGGGACGGCCGCGCCCGCCGCCTCAACGAGCGCCTGGCCCGCCTCGGCCTGCCGCTGCGCGTCGCCGGCATGCCGGCGATCTGGACCACCGTCTACACCCAGCCCGGCCGCTACCACTGGATGTTCCAGTACTACCTGCGCGCCGCCGGCCTCGCCCCCGGGTGGATCGGCAGCGGCCGCTTCATCTTCCCCAACGACCTGTCCGACGCCGACTTCGCCGCGATCGCCGATCGCTTCGTCGCCGCCGCCGAGGCCATGGAGGGCGACGGCTGGTGGTGGACCGCCGGCATGAACGGCGCCGCGATCAAGCGCCGCGCCGCCCGCGAGCTGCTCGCCGCCGCGGTCCGCCGCGTCGCCTCCTTCGCTCGCTGAGCTCAGCGCCGCCCGGCGGACTCGACGTGCGTCATCGGGTCGAGCCGCTCGCCGCGCAGCAGCCGCAGCGGCGCCTTGCGGTACAGCAGGATGTCGTGCACCGGGTCCGTGACGATCTTGGTCAGCCACACGACCCCAGTCTGCGCGCTGCGGGTCGCGCACAGCCACATCGTGCGCCCGAGCAGCCCGACCGCGGCCAGCACCAGCCAGGCCACGCCCACGCGGTCGAGGTACTCGCCCCACCCCGCGTGCGGCGCGATCGTGCCGAACAGCGACGGCGTCAGCCACAGCGTCAGCGGGATGGCCAGCCAGGCCGCCAGCAGCACGACCTTGCGCTGCAGATTGAACCCGACCTTGATCGCCTCCTTCTCATCGAAGCTGAGGTGATTGATCGTGTCGTACCCGCGCGGCTCGAAGAAGAAGTGGCCGATCTGGCGGATCCACATGGCCACCACCCAGCCGAGCAGCGCCGCCGCGATCGGGCTGACCGCGATCAGCCCGTAGCTGACGAGGAAGCAGCACGCGCTCAGCAGGTGCAGCGATTGGTTGACCCGACTCTGGTGGTAGTGGCGGTGGTCGTCCCAGCGCTGCTCTCGCAGCTCGTCCAGGAACGTCAAACGGGCGGTCGCGGTATTCATGGCACCCTCGCGGACAGGTTGTGGGGGTCGATGCGCCGCAGCAGCGCCTGGCCGGCGCGGATCGTCGTGCCCTCGCGGACCTCCGGCGCAAACTCGTACGGACCTTTGATGAAGGCGACGATCGTCGAGCCGTTCTCGAAGTAGCCGAGTTCGTCGCCCTTCTCGTAGCTCGCGGCGCACGCGATCACGTCGGGCCCGCGCCGGCGCAGGTGCAACGTGTCGCCGATCGCGTGCACGCGGATGCTCGCCACCAGGATCGCCGCCACGGGCACCAGCGTCAGCGCGAGGTCTCCTGCTCGCGGCTCGAACTCGAGCACCGCGCGCTCGTTGCGACAGAACAGCCGCTCGATCCGCCGCAGCGCGATCGGGTTGACGTTCCAGGTGTCTCCGGAGATGTAGATCACCCGGCGCATGCGCCCGTCGCACGGCGCGTGGAAGCGGTGATACATGCACGAACGCAGGCGCAGCGTCACGAACAGACCGTCGCGGTGGCGCTCCGCCAGGTCCGGGTCGCCGAGCAGGTCGAGGGTCGAATACGGCGACCCCTTGATCTGCAGGGCGTCGATGCCCGAGAGCCGGCCGAACGCGCCGACCACGGCGTCGCACGGGCTGGTCAGGACCGCGGGGTCGCGGTCGATCGGCCTCGCCCCGGGCCGCAGCTCACGGGTGAAACACGCGCGCACACTGTCGAATGTCTGCACTTTGGCCTCCTCGAGCCGCAGGTCCCCGCCGAAAGCTTGCCACGCGGCGATCGACAGCCGGGTCAGGCGCGGGCTCTCGATCCGCGACCACCAGCCCGCCGCGTGCGTCGCGGCGCGCCGCGGGATCCGGTTGGTCAGCAGGAAGTTGAGGTCCTCCTGAGCGAGCGCCCGCGCCAGCGCGGAGGCGCGGGACATCGCGCTCCTCGCCGCGTCGAACCGGTCGCGCAGGCTCACCATGGGCGTCATTAATCGGGCCCCATCGTCCGCTTCAGGTCCGCTTCGCGTGACATTTCGGCCAACCCGCACTTCACGCGTCCGCCACAAACTTCCGCGCAATCGTCACACCACCTTGGCACGCCGCGCCCATCCTCCCGCGCATGGCTCGACCTCGCCTCTTCCTGTCGCTCGTCACCCTCGCCGCTTGCAGCAGCGGCTCCGGCTCCGACGGCGGCTTCGCGACGATGAGCGGCGGCGCCGGTCCGACCGCTCCCGCCGACACCTCCGACGGCCTGCCGACCACCGGCGGCTCGGCGCCCGGCGGCGCCGCCTCGGCGGGCACCAGCGGCAGCATCAGCGCCAGCGACGGCGCGACGACCTCGGCGACGACGGACAGCTCGACCTCGACCGACGCGCCCGCCGGCTCGACGTCGACGACCGACGTCCCGTCCGGCTCGACCGGGGGGGACGACGGGTCCTCCGGCGCCGGCACGCCCGACCTGCCGGCGCCGTTCGAGGTGTGCAGCAAGGTCGACGTGCTCCTGGTCGTCGACGCCTCCGAGACCATGACCGCCGAGCTGGCGACCCTGCCCGCGACCTTCGCGGCCATGCAGGAGACCCTCGCCCTTGAGGTCGGCGACGGCATCGAGGACTTCAACATCGCGACCATCAACGCCTGCCCGAAGCCGCCGAACTTTCACAATTTCGGGGCCGACGACACCGACTGTCAGTTCCCCGACGGCCGCAACTGGCTGGCCTCCGACGACGCCATGCTCGACCAGCGGTTCGCCTGCGTGGTCCAGTTCCCGCCGCAGGAGGAGGCCCTCGACGAGAAGGGCGGGGACAACGGCGGCTACAACAGCATCCCCGACACCTGCAGCGACGACGAGGACGAGGACGAACAGCCGGCGTGGACCGCCGCCCGCGCGCTGGACCCCGGCGTCGCCGCCAACGCCGGGTTCTCGCGCCCGGACGCGGTGCTGTTCGTGGTCGCCATCACCGACGAGGACGAGGCCCTGGTCGACCCCGACGACGCCGACGAGATCCGCGACGCGCTCGTCGCCGCCAAGGGTGACCCCGACAAGGTCGTGTTCCTCGCCATCGGCGGCGACGAGGACGGCTGCAACAGCGCCTACGACGACGACGAGGTCAAGGACTCGAAGGTCCTGCGCGACGTCGCCGACGCCTTCGGCGATCGCGGCCTGTTCCGCACGATGTGCGAGAAGGACGGCGACGACCCCATCGGCGCGGCCTTCGACGCGGCCCTCACGACCGTCGTCGACGCCGCCTGCACGAAGTTCGTCCCCAACTGACCCGCGGCCGGCTCGCGGTCCACGAGCCTGCGATCACGGCCTCGATCGCGCGCCAGACGACGTACTCGGACCCGGCGCCGAGCGGCGCCGACTCGAGCAGGCGAGCGCGACGTGGAGCTGTTTCGACGCGCGGCCGATCACAGGAGCGGCGTGTCAACCTGAAGTGACGTCGTCGTGGATTTAACAGCGGTGACCACGGCGGGCGCCCGATCGGGGACAGCCGCGCTCGCCGGCGCGAGCGTGCACGGACCGACGGACTCGGCGTCGCCCGAACGCGACGTGAATGTGACTTGCTGACCCGCCGCTCGCATGGGAGCTTGCGGCGCTCGATGACAAGAGATCGCAAGTACCGGCGCATCGCGGCGATCGGGCACGGCGGCATGGCGGACGTGCACCTCGCGGTCGCCGTCGGCGCCGGCGACTTCAATAAGTTGGTGGTGTTGAAGGAGCTCCGCCCGGGCTTCGCCGACAGCCCCGAGCACCGCGCGATGTTCCTGCAGGAGGCCCGCATCGCCGCCCGCATGGGCCACGAGAACGTCGTGCACACCTTCGAGATCGGCGACGAGGAGGGGCGGCCCTACATCGCCATGGAGTTCCTCGACGGGCAGCCGTTCCACCGCGTGCTGCGTCGCCTCCACGAGCACGGCGGGCTGCCGCTCGCGCTCCACCTGAGGGTCCTCGGCGAGGTCCTCGCGGGCCTGCACCACGCGCACGAGCTGTGCGACTTCGACGGGCGCCCGCTCGGCCTGGTCCACCGCGACGCCACGCCGCACAACGTGGTCGTCACCTACGAGGGCCAGGTGAAGCTCGTCGACTTCGGAATCGCCCGCAGCATCGACGGCGACGGCAGCACGACCATCGGCACGTTCAAGGGCAAGGCCTCGTACGCCGCGCCGGAGCAGGCGCGCGGCGAGCGGGTCGACCGACGCACCGACGTGTTCGCGGTCGGGGTGATGCTGTGGGAGGCGCTGGCCGGCCGGCGCATGTGGCCCGACCTCGACGAGGTGATGATCGTCCAGCGCCTGCGCGCCGGAGACGTGCCGACGCTGCCCGCCACGGCCGCCGGCGGCCCGGAGCTGCGCGCGCTGTGCGAGCGGGCCCTGGCGGTCGACCCGCAGGGCCGACCGGCGAGCGCCGCGGCGTTCGCCGAGGCGCTCGCCGAGCACTGCCCCGAGCCGCGGGGGGCGCGGCGCCAGCTCGGCATCATGCTCGAGCACACGTTCGTCCAGGAGCGCGCCGCCCAGCGTCAGCTCATCGCCGAGCAGCTGCGTCGGCCGTCGGACAGCGTGAGCCCCTTGCTGGACGTCGCGCTGCAGACCGGGTCGCACAGCCGCGTCGAGGCAGCGCTGCGGCCCGATGAACCGACCAGGCCCGACGGCATCCCCGGCGACACGGAGGCGCCGAGCCGGCGCGACGCGACCGCAGCGGACCGCGGCGCGCCTGCCTCGCGCTCACGCGCGCGGACGCGGCTCGGGCTGCTCACGGCCGCCGTGGCCGTGACGCTGGGCCTGACGCTCGCGCCGGAGGCCACGACCCCGCCCGTCGCCCTCGTCGACTGCGATCGTCCGGACAAGCCCGAGGTCGAGCTGTCCGGAGAGATCGAAGGCGACGCCCGGCTGACCTGCGACAAGCGCTATCGCCTGAGCTTCATGACGTTCGTGCGGCCGGGCACGACCCTGACGATCGACGCCGGCACGACGATCGTCGGCGATCGCGACAGCCTCGGCGCGCTCGTCGTCCAGCCGGGCGCGCGCCTCCTCGCCGAGGGCACGCCCGAGCGGCCCATCGTGTTCACCAGCGCCTCTCCGCCGGACGAGCGCCGGGCCGGCGACTGGGGCGGCCTCCTGCTCCTCGGGCGCGCGCCGATCAACCTCCGCGACGCCCACGGTCGACCCGTGCACGGCAAGGTCGAGGGCATCACGTCCGGCGGCGAGTACGGGGGCGACCGACCCGACGACAGCAGCGGCATTATTCGCCACGTCCGCGTCGAGTACAGCGGCACGCTGCTCGGCCCGAACAACGAGATCAACGGGGTGACGCTCGCCGGGGTCGGCCGCGGCACGGTGTTCGACCACGTGCAGGTCCGCCACACCGCCGACGACTGCTTCGAGTTCTTCGGCGGCACGCTCGACGCCCACCACCTGCTGTGCCAGGACCCCGGCGACGACGGCTTCGACTGGGACCTCGGGTACACCGGACGCCTACAGTTCCTGCTCATGCGCGGCGGAGGCCCGACCGTGGACAGCGCCCACGGGTTCGAAGGCGACAACGACCCGTCCGGCAGCGACCACGCCCCGCGCAGCGCCCCGCGGATCTACAACGCGACCCTGTGCGGGCGGGGACACCCGATGGCGCGCGAGCACCTCGGCGTCGTCGTCCGCCACGGCTCCCGCGCGGAGCTCGGCAACCTGATCGTGACCGGCTTCGACGCGGCGCTCGATGTCCGCGACGCGGGCTCGTCGCTCGCGCTGCGCGGCGCCCAGGGCTTCGCGCTGCCCGCCGGACTCGCCGAGCCCGAGGCGCCGGTCGGCGCCATGCCCGACGACGATGGCGCGTTCGACGAAGCCGCCGCGTACGCCGCACACTGGACCTTCCAGGATCCCGACATTCCCGGCTGCCTCAACATCGACTCGCCGATCCTCGGCCCGCCGCTCGAGCTGGGCGCCACCGCGGTCCATCCGCCCGCGGACGGCTTCTTCGCCGACGCCCCCTACCTGGGCGCCGTCCGCGACGCGGACGACACCTGGGCGAGCGCGGGGTGGACACGCTGGGACTGATACGACGGCCGCATCACCGCCGACGCCACGATCGTGATGCGATCGCCGCGGCGTGTTGACACCTGTCGCGAGCCTGTGTGCTATCAGGCGCGCACCACCATGTCCATGGATCTCGCCCACCGCCGCACCTCCCTCCTCATCCTCGCCGTCGCCGCTTGCACCGGCGACCCCGCCGACACCGAGGCCGGTGATTCGACCTCGGCGGCGACCTCGGCGGCGACCTCCTCGCCGACGACCGCCGTCGACCCGACCGAGGGCTCTGCGCCTGGCACCTCCTCCGGCGCCGTCGACAGCGCGGAGACCTCCGAGGCGAGCAGCACCGGCGCGCCCGCCGAGGAGTTCGTGAAGGTCCAGCTGCTCGCGTTCAACGACCTGCACGGCAACCTCGAGCCGCCCCAGGGCAGCGCCGGGACGATCAAGCTGCCCGACGAGACCACCGTCGATACCGGCGGCGCCGCCCACCTGGCCGCCCGCGTCGCCGCGCTGCGCGGCGACAACCCGAACACCATCGTCGTCTCGGCCGGCGACCTCATCGGCGCCTCGCCGCTGATGTCCGCGCTGTTCCACGACGAGCCGACGATCGAGGTGATGAACCAGATCGGCCTCGCGTACAACGCCGTGGGCAACCATGAGTTCGACGACGGCGCAGCCGAGCTGCTGCGCATGCAGCAGGGGGGTTGCCACACGGACGGCTGCGGCGACGGCACCCCGTTCCCGGGCGCGAGCTTCCAGTTCCTGGCGGCGAACGTGCTGACCGCGGAGGACCCCGTCGAGACCCTGTTCCCCGGCTACGCGGTCCACGAGGTCGGCGGGGTGCGGGTCGGCTTCATCGGCATGACGCTCGAGGGCACGCCGTCGATCGTGACCCCGGCCGGCATCGAGGGGCTCGTGTTCGCCGACGAGGCCGAGCGGGCCAACGCCCTGGTGCCCGAGCTCGTCGACATGGGCGTGGAGGCGATCGTCGTGCTGATCCACGAGGGCGGCTACCAGACCGGCTACTACGACGAGTGCCCCGAGATCTCGGGCCCCATCGTCGAGATCGTCGAAGCGCTGGACGACGCGATCGACGTCGTGGTCAGCGGCCACACCCACCAGGCCTACAACTGCACGATCGACGGCCGGCTGGTGACCAGCGCCGCCTCGTTCGGGCGCGTGCTCACCGACATCGACCTCGAGATCAGCACCACGACCGGCGACGTGACCGCCGCGTCCGCGAGCAACGTGCTCGTCACCCGCGACGAGATCGACGCCGACGTCGAGTCGTTCGTCGCCACCTACAAGGACCTCGCCGCGCCGCTGGCCAACACCCCGATCGGCAGCATCACCGCCACGCTCGAGCGCTGGGCGCCGATGATGCTGCCCGGGCTCTCGACCATGGGCGCCGTCATCGCCGACGCCCAGCTCGCCGCGACGGCCGACACCATGCTCGGCGGGGCCCAGATCGCCCTCATGAACCCGGGCGGCGTGCGGGCCGACCTCGTGTTCGAGGCCGCCCCCGAGGAGGCGGAGGACGGCATCGTCACCTACGGCGAGGCCTTCACGGTCCAGCCGTTCGGCAACAGCCTCGTCGTGCTGACGCTGACCGGCGCGCAGATCGACGCCCTGCTCGAGCAACAGTGGAAGGAGGGCGCCGATCCGAAGATCCTGCACGTCTCGAACGGCTTCACCTACACCTACAGCGAGGGCGCGCCGATCGGCGACAAGGTCGACCCGGCCAGCATCTCGCTCGACGGCGCGGCCGTGATGCCGGACGCCGGCTACCGCGTGACGGTCAACAGCTTCATGGCCTCGGGCGGCGACGGCTTCTCGGTGCTCGTCGAGGGCACCGAGCGCCTCGGCGGGGCCAACGACCTCGACGCGCTCGCGGCCTACTTCGCCGCGGCCTCGCCCGTCGAGCCGCCGGCGCTCGACCGCATCAAGGTGGTGCCCTGAATCATCGCCCGACGTGCTGCGGACGGCCGGCCCGCCTGGCGGCGACCGGCCGCCCTCGCAGCCCGGGAGGCCGAGCGGCTCGCATCCGCGCGCCCGCAGTCCGCCGCGAGCGATGACCGTCACACCTGTGCAGACGGCCGTCTTCATTGGCCGGACCGGCCGTCTCCTAGACTGCCGCGATGGCACCGGAACGTCGGCGGCTGGCCCTGATTCTCCGCACGATGGCGTATGCCCTGCTCGCGCAGGTCGTCGCCGCTGTCTACGTACTCGGCTGGGTGGGCAGCAGCGTCGTCACGGCCGGTCTGCTCGCGATGTTCGTGCGGCACGCCTGGCGCGAGCGCGACGCGCTGCTCGCCAAGATCCTGCTGTTCGGGCTGGTCGTCGGCTTCGGTGAATTGCCGGCGGACCACTTCGGCGTCGTCGTCACCGACACCCTCGTGTATACGCCGGGCGGGCCGCAGGTGTGGGTCACCCCGCTGTACATGCCGTTCGGCTGGGTGGTGATGATGGTGCAGCTCGGCGTGCTCGCGCACTGGCTGGCGCGCCGCTGGGGGCCGCTGCGGACCTGCTTCGCGCTGGCGGTGCTCGGCGGGCTCAACATCCCGGCGCACGAGCTGCTCGCCAAGTACGCCGATCTCTGGCACTACCAGAACACGCCGATGGTGCTCGGCGCGGTGCCGCACTACGTCATCCTGGCCGAGGCGATGCTCGGCATGGTGATCCCGCTGTTGCTGCTGCGAGCGGCCGAGACGTCCTGGCGCGGGGTGATCGTGCTCGGGGCGCTGCAGGCCGCCGCCATTTACGTCGCCGGCCGTGTCGCGTTCGCGCTGGTCGGATGAGTCGAACGAAACGCCTTGAACTTGGAGGATTGACTTATGTCAGCCGTAGAACCCGGGCCGCCGCCGCGCCGCGACGACGCCCTGACCGTGCTCGCCATGATCGCCGCGCTGGCGATCCCCCTGTTTATCACCCTCAATACGGTGCAGTCGCCCGGGGTCCTGGTGATGACCTCGGACAACCCGACGCCGTACGGATACACCTGGTCGCTGGCCCTGTGGGTCGTGCCGCTGACGCTGCTCGTCGGCTGGCTGCAGCGCAGCCCCGGGTTCCACATGCCGCGCCTGGCGTTCTGGCGCACCGTCGGGGTCCTGGCGATGCTCGGCGTGGCGCTCGACGTCGCCCTCGGCGACGCGTTCTTCGAGTTCCCGAACCACAACGCGACGCTCGGCCTCAACATCTACGGGCTCGAGGTCGCGACCATGTCGATGGTGCCGAACGTGCCGGTCGAGGAGCTGGCGTTCTACTTCTTCGGGGTCGCGTTCACCCTGGTGCTGTACCTGTGGTGCGACCTGCACTGGTTCGGGCTGTACGCTCGCTCGCTGCGGACGCGGCTGCCGGCGCGCGACTCGCGGGTGCGCTTCGACTGGCGGGCCGTGCTCCTGGGGCTGACGCTGATCGGCGCGGCGTTCGCGTACAAGCGGCTGTGCTCGCCGGTCCCCGACGGCTTCCCGGGGTACTTCGGGTTCCTGGTGCTGGTCGCGTTCGTGCCGGCCTGCATGGTGTTTCGCGCCGTGCGTCACCGGGTCAACTGGCGCGCCTTCTCGTTCACGGCGCTGGTGATGTTCACGGTCAGCACGTGGTGGGAGGCGACCGTGGCGTTCCCGTACCAGTGGTGGACCTACCGCGACGAGATGATGATCGGCGTGTTCATCCGCGCGTGGAACGGGCTGCCGATCGAGGAGCCGATCCTGTGGCTGCTGGTGTCGTTCACGACGGTGCTGGTGTTCGAGGCCAACCTGCTGCACCTGCTCGCCAGGCGCTCGCAGGACGAGGTCCGCTTCGTGCAGCGCGACGCGGCCTAAGCCCGCCCACCGACTCGACGGACGCACCGCACCCCGCCGGGCCGGTCCATCTCGGCGACGCACTGGTTACACGGGACGCAGCCACTGACGGTCGCCTCGCCGGCCTGGAAGCGCGCGACGAGGTTCGGGTCGTGGACGAGGGCGCGGGCCATCGCCGCGAGCTCGAAGCCCTCGCGGCGGGCGGTGATCAGGTGTTCGAGGGCGGTCAGGCCGCCGAGGAGCGCGAGCGGCAGGTCGACCGCGCGGCGGACCTCGCGGGCGAGCGGCAGGAAGTACATCGGTTCGTACGGGTGGGCGCGGATCACCAGCGGACCGAACAGCGCCAACGCGGCCTTCTGCGGCAGGCTGCGCTCGGCGGCGATCATCGCGCGCAGCGGTCGCTCGCCGCGGAACAGGTAGAAGGCGTCGCGGCTGACGAACCCGCCCGACAGCACGAGCGCGTCGGCGCCGCGGGCCGCCAGCCAGCGCGCGAGCTCGATGCAGTCGGCGACCTCGAACCCGCCGGCGAAGCCGTCGCGGAGGTTGAGCTTGACCAGCACCGGGAACCCGGGCGGCAGGGCGGCCCGCACGCGCTCGACGACCGCGAGCGGGAAGCGGGCGCGCGCCGCCGACGAGCCGCCGTACGCGTCGGTCCGGCGGTTGGTCGCCGGGCTGAGGAACTGGCTCAGCAGATAGCCGTGGCCGAGGTGGACCTCGACCGCGTCGAAGCCCGCCGCGCGCGCGAGCGTCGCGGCGGCCGCGAACTGCCGCGTGACGTCCTCGATGTCGTCCGGCGTCATCGCGTCGGCGAGCGGGCGGCCGGACAGCGCGCCGAGCAGGTTGAGCGCGCGCGACGGGCCGAACGGGCGTCGACGCCGCAGGTCGTGGTTGTTGCAGAAGAAGCCGCAGTGTCCGAGCTGCAGCGAGGCCGCGGCGCCCTCGCGGTGGACCGCGTCGGTCAGCGCCCGCAGCTCCGGCACGACCTCCGGGCGCATGTGGAGCTGGTCGCGGAACGTCCGGCCGTCGGGCCCCACCGCGCAGTAGGCGACGGTCGTCATCGCCGCGCCGCCGGCCGCGACGGCGCGGTGGTGGTCGACGAGCGCCGGAGTCACGCGACCGCCGGGGGTCATGCCCTCGAACGTCGCCGCCTTGATCACGCGGTTGCGCAGCGGCAGGCCGGCGAGGCGGTAGGGGTCGAACGGGCCGGTCATCGCGGGCCCCCGCGCAGCCACGGGCCGCGGCGGCGCAGCAGGTCGATCGCCCACTGCGGCGTCAGCACGGCGCCGAGGGTCATCGCCCGGGTCAGCAGGCCGGGCACGTGCTCGCCGGCGCCGGCGAACATCGCCGCGACCCCGGCCTCGGCGACAGCGTCGGCGTCCATCATCACCCCGAGCCGGCGCGCGCGCTCGACGGGCACGGCGGTCGCGCTGTACAGCGCGGTCGCCGTGGCCCCGGGCGCGAGGCAGGTGACGTTGACGCCGTGGACCGCGAGCTCGCAGCGCAGCGCGAGGGCGAAGCCGCGGAGGTACTTCTTGCTGCTGCCGTAGTAGTTGATCCCCGGGAGGTCGCGCCACGCCGAGATGCTGGCGACGATCAGGATGTTCCCGCGGCCCCGCGCCCGCATGTCGCGGCCGAAACGCGTGCACAGCAGCGACGGCGTGACGACGTGCAGCTGCAACATCGCCGCCGCCCGCGCCGGGTCGGCGTCGACGGTCTCGCCGAAGAAGAAGAACCCGGCGTTGTTGACGAGGATGTCGACCGCGAGCCCGCGACCGGTCACCGCGGCGTGCAGCTCGGCGGCGGCCTCCGGCCGTGCGAGGTCCATGGCGACGGCGTGCACGGCGACGCGGTGGGTCGCCCGGAGCTCGGCGGCGGCGACCTCGAGGGCGTCCGCCCGCTCGCTGACGAGCACGAGGGCGTGGCCGCGGGCGGCGAGCCGCCCGGCGATCGCCCGGCCGATGCCGGAGCAGCCGCCGGTCACGAGGGCGACGTGGTTCGAATCTTCGGGGTCGGTGTGGCCCACGCGGCACACTCTACACCGGTGGTGCGCGACCCTCCGCTGTCCTCCTCAGGTCGGCCCGGCGCGACACACGACGACGTCCCGCGCACAGCGCCCGGTCAGGCACGGACAGACGCCGGAGACGCCGATGCGGACCGGACCTGCGCCAGACGGCCCTATCGGCCGAGGATACGAGCGTCGTGCTCGCCGCAGTCGCCGTATACGTTCGGAGGGCGTGCGCGTCGATCTCGGGCAGATTCACCGAGCGCGCCCGGATTGTCCTCGTTCGGCCGACGTGCCCGTGGGAGATCAAAAACGAACGAACGGGTGCGTACGCACATACGAATACACCCATTCGGTCCGCGCCGCATCCGATCCCGAAAGTGTGAAAAAAGACACTACGCTTGAGACCCTGCCCGGACGGGCGCACACCACGTCAGGAGCCCACCGAACGAGATGTGCGGGGACGAGCACTCGCCGAAGCCACTCGCCCGAAGTCCCGACTTGCCACATCCTACGGGGATGTCCGCGCCACCCAGGCCTAAAAACGAAGCAGAGCGGCTCGCGTTGTTGCAAAGCTACGGGATCCTCGACACCGAGCCTGAGCCCGCCTTCGACGACATCGCGCGCCTTGCGAGCCTGATCTGCAATGCTCCGATCGCGCTCGTCAGCCTCGTCGACGATCAACGCCAGTGGTTCAAGGCCCGTGTGGGTCTGCCGGCGCCGGAGACTTCGCGCGACGCATCATTCTGCGCGCACGCGATCGTAACACCGCAACAACCGTTGATCGTCAACGATACGCTCACGGACCTCCGGTTCGCGGATAATCCGCTCGTGACCGGCTATCCGAACATTCGTTTCTACGCCGGCATCCCGCTGATGCTCGAGGGTGGATATGCCGCCGGAACCCTGTGCGTCATCGACCACACGCCGCGGGAGCTCTCCCCGGCCCAGATCGAGAGCCTTCAGTTGCTCGCCCGTCAGGTGACCGGCGAGCTGCATCGTCGCAAGCGCGCGCAAGCCAGGCACCGCGCCGCCAACTCCGAGGACAGCCCGAGCGAGCCCGTTCAGGCCGCCGCCATCGCGGTCGGGACAATCGCGGGGCGCTACCGTGTCGAGGAGGTGCTCGGCGTCGGCGGCATGGGCCTCGTGGTCGGAGCGGTCGATCTCGCCAATAACTCCGCGGTGGCGATAAAGTTCATCCTACCCGAGGTCTCGGGACACGAAGTGACCGCGCGCTTCGTCCGCGAGGCCCGCGCCCTGATTCGTCTCCGCAGCCCGCATGTGACGGAGATCCTGGATGTCGGCAACCTCGGCAACGGTGCGCCGTTCATCGTCATGGAGAGGCTCGAAGGAGAGGATCTGGACGCGGTGATAGAGTCGGGTGCGCCGCTCCTCTTCAGCGAAGCGATCGACTATCTGCTGCAGGCATGTGCCGGCGTGGCCTTCATCCACGCCGCAGGTTTCTTGCACCGCGACCTAAAGCCCTCGAACCTATTTCTCACCCGTCGTCCTGGCGCGACTCCTCACGTGAAGATTCTCGACTTCGGGATCGCCAAGCTATGGCGTTCCATCGACTCGAACTTCCCGGACGGTTCTTCGGATCTGACGCTCCCCGGTTCGCCGCACTACATGGCCCCCGAGCAGATGACAAAGGGCGCCATACTCGATGTCCGCTGCGATATTTGGTCGCTCGGAGTGGTCCTCTATGAGCTGCTCGTGTTTCATCGGCCGTTCGATGGCCCTTCGCCGATCGAGGTCTGCATCAACGTGATCAACGAGCCGTTTGTCCCGCTGAGCAAGCGGCGGAGAGGCGTATCGCCCGTGCTCGAGCGCATCATCGAGAGGTGTCTGGCCAAGGACCCCGCCGCGCGCTATGGCTCGGTCACGGAACTGGCGGACGCCCTCAGGGCGTTCCGCAGTGACACGCGGGCATGTCGCTAAGATCTCCGGGAGAACGATAATCAGCGCGACCATGGGCGGCGCTCCTTCGCCGCATGTCGTGCATGACGCCCGGGCCAGCGCGCGAACCGCCGGCCTCCGCAGGGCGGACAGGGCCCGCGGCCCGCACCGCTGAAGAGTCCCGCGCAGCCGCACTCCTCCGCTGCTTTGCGTGACTGCAGGGCACTGCTCGAGGTAGCGGCCGTGCGATCGCTCCACGGCGCGCCGTCATACGTAGGAGACTTCGACGATCTCGTAGGAGCGCGCGCCATCCTCGAGGGTGGTATACGTGGTCGGTGCGGTCGCGGGTCCTCGGAGTCTGGCTGGTGGTGGCCGCGTGCGACCGCGGCGAGTCGACGGCGCCGGCGCTGCTCGCCACCCGCGGGGCGCCGGTGAAGGTCGCGCGGGACTTCGACGGCGACGGGGTGGTCGACACGGACGACCGCTGCCCCGGCGCGGCGGGGCCGCTCGCGGATGGCTGTCCGGACCCCGACAGCGACGGCGACGGCGTGCTCGACAGCAAGGACGCGTGCAAGGCCGAGGTGGGGTCACAGGCCGACGGCTGCCCGATCCCCGACGGCGACGGAGACGGGCTGCTCGACCCGGACGACGGGTGCCCGGGGGCGAAGGAGAGCCGCAACGGCTTCGCGGACAGCGACGGGTGTCCGGACGAATTGCCGGAGGATCTGGTGGCGGTCACCGGCATCGTCCGCGGCATCGCGTTCGCCCCCGACAAGGACCGTATCAAGCGGGCCTCGTACGCGCTGCTCGACCGGGCGGCGGCCGTGCTGGCGAAGTACCCCGACGTGCGCATCGAGATCTCCGCGCACACCGACGCCATCACCAGCAACGAGTTCTACCTGCGCTCGGGGATCCTCGGCCGGCGGACGGCGGCGATCCGTCGCTACCTGGTCGAGCACGGGGTCGACGCCGGGCGCATCGAGACGCGGACCGCGGGCGTCGACGAGCCGGTCGACACCAACAAGACAGCGGCGGGGCGGGCCCGGAACCGACGCTTCGAGCTCACGATCCTCACGAGGTGATCGATGAACGAAAGAGCGGGCCCCGCGCGAGGACCTGCATGCGACCGCCGCACCTGCGGCAGACGGCGACGGCGACGCCCTGCGCGGCGACGCCGTCCGGGCGCGGCGAGGCGACCGTCAGCAGCCGACCCCTTCCATGGCGAGGCGCCAGCGCGCGGCCATGTGTTCATAGCCGTACCAGTTGGGGTGGATGCCGTCCTCGAGGGTATAGGTCGGGAAATAGCTGTTCTGATCGACGGTCCACACGTCCTGGCCGAGGTTCCGGCGGGTCAGGGCGATGGAGTCGAGGCTGGCGTTGTAGAGGTCGACCTGGGGGTTGAGCGGGGCGGAGGCGCCGACCAGAGGGAGGATCTTGGCGAGCAGGATCGTCGCGTCGGGGGCCTTGGCGTCCAGCGCCGAGAGCAGGCTGTTTAGCTCGACCAGCGCGAACGAGGACTGCGGATACGGCGACTGGAACATGTTGTTGGTGCCGATGTGCAGCAGGATGATGTCCGGATCGAAGTCCGCGATGTTGTAGAGTGGATTGTTGGGGTCGAGGGGATCGCTGTACGACACCTGGTTGGCGAGCCCGCCGGCGGTGACGCCCGAGTACCCCGAGTGATACTCCTGATGCATCGCGAGCAGCGCCGGGTTGGCGTTCCAGTTGACCCGACCGACCATCAGGATCGGGCCGACGGCGGTCGAGGGGTTGAAGAAATAACTGGCGACGAGGTGCGCCCGATACCCGCCGCCGTAGGTGTTGAAGGGGTCCGCGGCCTGGAGCGCGTTGCTGTTGATGCCGTGGGTGATCGAGTCGCCGAGCGCGAGGATCCGGCACGGGTTGCCCGCGCGAAACGCGGGCTCCGCCGCCTCGTCCTCCGCGGCGGCGTCGGCGGCCGCGCCGTCGCCGGGGTCGTCGCCGGCCTCGACGGGGTCGTCGCAACCGGTTTGCAGGGTCAGCGCGAGCGCACACAGACGGAACAATGAATGGTGGGAGATCGGGTGGTGTGAATGCATGATTTCCTCCGCGGCGCGGACGCCGTCCTGATCAGTAACCACCGCCCGTCTACAAATTGCCGACACCCGCGAAACACCGCTGTACGGCGTCGTACGGGCCCGCGAACGATCCCGCACCGGACGCGCCGCGTGCGAGCGCGCGCGCCGCGTGAGGAGGCGGGAGGCGCCGCGCGTCAGAAAACCTTCTTCAGCGCCCGCTTGAGCTTCCTGGCCGTCTTCTTGACGGTCTTCTCGGCCGATCGGGCCGCGTCGTTCGCGGCCTTCAGGGTGTCCCTGGCGGCGGCTTGCGACTTGCCGAAGCGGTCTCGCAGGACCTTCTCGGCGTCTTCGACCTCGTCGAGGGCGCCGGAGGCCAGCGCCCGCGCCCAGCGGTCGGCGCTCTTGAACTCGCCGCGGAGCCTGGCCTCGACCCGATCGCTGATCGTCCGCGAGATCTTCGCCAGGGCGTCCCTGGTGACGGTCAGCTTGAACTCGGGGATCTCGAGCGACTCGCCCATGAACACGAAGTCGGCGTCGATCGCGACGGTCGCGCCGGCGGCGTCGATGTCGATCTCCACCCCGCACTCGACGCGGGTGTCGAGCTTCACCCGGCCGAGCGCGCCGAGGTCGATGGAGCCGACGCTGACCACCAGCGAGCCGGCGGCCGCGAAGCCGCCCGCGCCGAGGCGCGCGTCGAGGTCGAAGGTGGTCAGCGGCGCGAGCGGGCCGCGCAGGCTGAGCTCGACGCCGCGGACCGTCAGGCTGGCGCGCACGGCCGAGGTGACGCCGAGCACGGTGATGCCGCCGTCGATGAAGGCGTGCGGCGGTCGGAACGCCTCGTTCGGGTGGTTGGGCTGGTGGAAGCTGGCGATCGAGAGCGCCGGCCCGGTCGCGCCGTCGGCGGAGGCGATGCGGTACAGGCGGCCGTCGCCGACGGTGATGGGGTCCATGGTCGCCTCAATGGCGACGCCCCGATAGATCGAGACCTCGATGGTCGCGCGCGCCTCGAACCCGAGCACGTCGATCGCGGCGTTGACGTAGTACCCCTGGGGGAAGCGGACCGTCCCGAGCGCGGTCGCCTGCGGGGCGAAGTAGACCTGCGGGGCGATCGTCACGGCGATCGCCTCGCCCTCGCGCTCCAGGCCGTAGTGGCGCATCGTCACCCGGTCGGTGAGGTGCCACGAGCGGCCCTTCCTCAGCGGCACCACCATCAGCTGCGAGGCGTCGCCGGGGATCGTGATCTTGGCGGCCGTGGCGAAGGCCGCCGCGATCGGGGCGAACTCGCGGTCGTCGAGCTGGGCCGCGAGGTCGCCGGGGATCTCGAACCGCGAGGTGCCGCGGACGCCGATGCGCGCGAGCACGTCGTCGAGCGGGCCGCGCGTCGCGCCGCCGGTGAGCACGGCGGCCACGTCGCGCAGGGTGGTGTCGCTGATCGAGCCGGCGATCAGGCTCTTGCTCGGGTCGGTCGAGTCGAAGAACACGGCCACCGACGAGTGGAAGTTGCGGGCCACGATCACCGCCGTGACGCCGAGGCTCGGGATGCCGCCCCAGTTGACGCCGACCACCAGCCCGAGCTGGCCGAGCTCGATCGGGCCGCAGCGGATCGTCGCGGCCCCGGTCATGTTGGCCGAGAGGAACGCGCCGCCGGGCGCGAGCACGGTGGTCACGTCGAACACCTGCGGCTGCTTGTGGATCGTGACGGTCATGCGGCCGGTGAGGAAGAACCCGGGCTTGCCGTCGGCGAGCACCACGCCGAGCTTGTACTCGAAGGGCCAGCGGTGGATCTCGCCGCGGCCGCCGAGGTACATCCGCGCGTTGCCCGGCCGCGTGCCGACCTGGATCGTGACGTCCAGCGTGCCGCTCAGGCCGAGCAGACCGGCGAGCAGCTTCTGCTCGCGGCCGCCGCCGTCGATCGCCCACGCGGCGGTGATGTTGAAGCCGGCCAGCACCCCGCCGGTCCCCGGCAGCTTGACCTCGCGGCTGGCCAGCGCCGGCTGGTTGAAGCTGGCCATCTCCGGGAAGGTGAAGGCCGCGTCGTCGAACGAGGAGGCGACGACGAGCAGGCGCTGCAGGGTGACGAACTGCTCGAGCGCGGCGAGCGGGCCGAGGCCCGGCAGGGCGGCGAGGGTCTCGGCCTCGACCGCGAGGCCGAGCGCGTAGCCGGAGGCGCCGGCGGACCTGCGGGCGACGAACGCGAGGGTGCCGAGCCCCTCGATCGCCGCGGCCGACGAGAACACGCAGGTCGGGCCGTGGCGGGAGACGACGACGGTGAGGCTGTCGATGTCGAGGTCGAAGCCCGGCGGCGAGGCGCCGAGCTCGTCGCACAGCATGTCGACCAGCGCGCTGAGCTTCAGCCCGCGGAACACGCCGCGCAGGTCGAGGTCGCCGGCGAGGGTGCAGCGCATGCCGAGCTCGTGGTCGTCGCCGATCCGCGCGACGCCGGCGAAGGCGCCGGTGGTCGGCGAGCCGCGGGCGACCGCGAGGTCGAGGGCGAGGTCCTCGAGGCCGAGCCGGAGCTTGCCGACCTCGAGCGCCCACGGTTCGTCGCCGGCGAGCCGCATCGACATCTCGAGGCGGCCGGCGCCGACGGTGAGGAGCAGCGAGTCGACGGTCAGCGACGCGGGCCGGAAGCCGCCGGGCGCGAAGCGCTCGACCAGGCGGTCGAGCGGGATCGTCACGCCGTCCTCGAGGTACGCGTACAGGCAGTAGCCGTCGCCGCTGCTGGCGACCACGCGCAGCGCCACGCCGTCGAGGTCGAGGGTGCCCATGACGTCGATCGCCACGCTGGCGGCGACGGTCGGCGTGCCGACGATGAAGCGCACGGCGAGGTCGCGGACCTCGAGGTCGCCCCACACGGTCCAGGCGACGCCGGGCAGGCCGACGGTCACCAGCACCTGATCGAGGGCGAGGCCGGAGGCGCCGGCGCGGACGATGCACCCGAGCTCGGTCAGCGCGAGCTGGCCCAGCGGGGCCATCAGCCGCGAGATCTCGTCGGGCAGCCCGGACGCGAGGTCGCCGCCGGCGAGGCCGGTGAGCCGGGCCAGGCCGTCGAGCGTGACGCCGTCGCAGCGGGCGCGCAGGTTGACCTGCGGGTAGTTCCACTCGAACTCGGCGACCGCGGCGAGCGTGATCCCGGCGCTGGCGACCGCGATCGTGCCGGTGCAGGCGACGCGCGGCTCGAAGGTGGGGTTGCTCGCCAGCCACGCGCGCGCGTGCGGGGTGTAGATCTGCAGGGCGCTGTCGCGGAACTCGAGCTCGCCGAGGGTGAAGCCGACGCCGAGCGCGGCGCGCAGGGAGATGCCCGGGGCGTGCTCGCGGTCCCACGGCCGCTCGAAGGGGACCAGCGGCGCGGGCGAGCCGGTGGGCGCGGGGATCCGCAGGGGGCCGCGCAGCGCGAGCGGGGCGGTCGCGCCGAAGCTGGCCTCGAGCACCCCGAGCGCGCCCTGCGGCTGCATCTGCGAGACCAGGTTGAGGCCCGCCGCGAGCCCGTCGCCGGCGCTCGAGGCGAGCACGAAGTGGGTGTCGAACAGGTAGAGCGACTCGACGTAGGGCACCTGGGCGGCCAGGACCGCGGCGGCGTCGACCTCCCCGGACACCGGCGAGGCGTGGTTCCACACGCTCGGCAGGTCGGGGAACGAGCGCCGGAAGGTCCAGGCGCTCGGCGTCGGGCTCAGGCCGCGCAATTGGTAGCGGAGCTCCATCTCGACGCCGCCGTGGTCGGCCAGCCAGAAGCGGGCGAGCACCGGCAGGTCGGCGGCGCCGAGCAGCGCGGCGCGGCCGCGGACGACGACGACGCCGTCGACGCCGTCGTCGGGCCCCGGCGCCGCGTCGCGCAGCTCGAGCGGCGACGACGGGTAGTGGATGTCCCAGAATTCGCCGACCCCGCCGGTGAGGGCGCTGCGCGGGAGGGTCAGCACGCCGCCTCGCGCGGTGAAGGCGGCTCGCAGCTGCGTAGTGTTCACGACGACCTCCATACGACGCGGTATTGCGGCGAGTTATCGGCCGAGACGGCGTTTCGTCGCTCGTCCTCGAGGCCGATCTCGCGGCCGGCCTGCGACGAGAAGAACGCGGCGACCGGGAGCTTGTAGGACGTGATGACGAGCGAGCGGTGGCCCAGCGCGCCGAGGGCGCGCGCGAGGTCGGCGGCCAGCGGGAGCATCTGGTCCGTGCGCGTGTACGGCTCCGGCGGCGGGCGGGTGGCGACGAGCGCGCCGTAGCGGGCCGTGATGTCGGCGACGGCGCGCAGGTCCCCGCGCTGCTCGGCGCGGGTCTTCTCGGCCTGCAGCTGGCGGGCCTTTGCCACCCTCGCCTTGCTGGCGAACGACAGGCCGGCGCGGCAGGTGAGGAGGGTGATGAACTGGTGATCGAGCGGGAGGCCGTCGTCGTGCATGAGCGCGGCCAGCTGGTCGGCGGTCCAGGTCAGGCGGCCGAAGCTGAACGCCGAGAGCATCCCGTGGGCGTGGACCAGCAGGTAGAGCACGGCGGTCCGCGTGAGCGCGGGGAGGTACCGTCCGCCGTTGGGCCCGCGCTCGCCGCCCCACAGGACCCGGCGGTGGATGCGGTCCTTGAAGGCATCGAGCATGTTGTCGGCGAGGCTCTCGGACTCGGGGACGCGGCCCGGGCAATAGACCGCCTTCGTCGTGATCGGCATGTTCACCTCCGGCGTGATTCGACGCCGCCCACGGCGGGCGGGACGTCGCGGGGATCGGTATGTGGTCAGCGCGGCGCGGCGGTCCGCCAGGACGACGTGTATTGCGGCACCTTGCTGGCGGCGATCTTGGGCGGGACGTCGATCTCGATCTGCCCGCCCGTGAACGCCTTGCTGACCGGGCGCATATAGGACGTGATGAGGAGCGAGTCGTATCCGCGTCGTTTCAGCGCGAGGTACAGCTCGCCCGCCAGCGGGATCATCTGCCCGGGCCGGGTGTAGGGCTCGGGCCCGGGGCGGCGCATGGCCGCGTGCTTGCGGGTCGCCGCCGCCACGCCGGCCTCGTCGCCGCGCCGGAAGGCCTGGACGTATTCGGCCTGGATCTGGCGGGCGCGGGCGATCGCGGCCCGGGTGCCGAACGAGGAGCCGGCGTGGCAGACCAGGAGCTCGAGGTGGCGGTGCGTGGTCCGGAGGCGCTCGTCTTGCAGGAGCGCGGCCATCTCCTCGCCGGTCCACGCCAGCTTGTCCATGGAGAACTTCGACAGGTCGCTGTGCGCGTGGCACAGCAGATACAGGCGGGTGGCGGCCTCGACCTCGCCGAGCCGCCGCCCCCCGTCCCACAGCGGCGCGGCGTACATCTTGTTGCCGAAGCAGAAGATCATGTCCGCGGCCAATTCGACGAACTCGTCGATCCTTGCCGGGCACCAGACGGCCGGGAGAGTGATTGCCATGATTCGCTCCGACCGGCGGGGCAGCGCCGAGTCGTCACATTAGCAGCCGCGGTATGCGTATACCTTGCGGAACTCTGACGACCGCGAACGCGCGTGCGTAGGGCCCGGCGCGGCGGCGACCTTGCCGAACGCGTGCGCCCGGCGCCCCCCGGAGCGCCGACGGTGGTACGGTCGATCGATGAGACAGGCGTTGCTCGAGGCGGCGTTGGCGAGGGTCGTACGCGTGCGGCTGCTCGCTGTCGACGGCCAGCCAGGATTCACCGGCCAGCCCGAGCGGTCGACCGCGGACGCCGACGAACGCGCCGGCCTGGCCGCGGCCCTGCGCCTCGTCGAGGACGAGGAGTGGTCGTGCACGTGCGGCCAGGGGCCCTCGCTCGAGCTGTTCGACCAGGCAGGCGAACGTACGGCGCTCCTCGAGATCCATCACCGAGGCCTGCGCTCGTCGCTCTGGACCGGCGCGGCGCTCCTGTCCGACCCGACGGCGGTCATCCGCTGGCTGCAACAGCGCGGGGTGCGTCGCGGGGCGTTGGACTCCGCGATCTCCGACGCGGACATCGACGGCATGTTCCGCGACTAGTACCTCGACACAGGGATTTTGACCGACCAAGGCGCGGACGCCGTCGCACGGACCGAGGTGGGTCCGGCTGGGCGCCCGCACATCGTCGCGGGGCCAGGGATCCGGCAAGCGGTCCGCCCTCAGACAGGGCGCGTCGACCC
>JAEUJW010000046.1 GCA_016793465.1 Myxococcales bacterium | reverse complement strand
AAGACGCGGCTCGTTTCATGCATCGCTGGTGGCCGTCAGGCCATGTGAAACTCACGGCGAACTGGGGAGGGTGAACGCCGGCCAGTGCTCGCCGAGGGCGCGCCCACTTCGTGGCGCACCATCGGCTGCGCATGTCCGGCGCTCACCCTCCCCAGCCCGCCATACGCCAGACCTCGTGAAGCGCCCGGACGACGGCTCTTCCGCGGGGCGGTGATGTTCGTCGGGGCGAGGCCCGAGTCGGGATGTCACGGCCATGCTGGCCGCGACATCTCCGACCCGCCTGGAGGTGTATCCGTCGTCCGTGCTCCGCGTGGATCGGCCGCGGTTCGTCCGCGGAGGACGAGCGCCGGATGCACGGTCGGGAGGGGCGGAGAATGTCGCGGCCGGTGGCATTCCGACTCGGGCATGCCCCTGATCCGCGGCTCAGCCGGCGAGGGCTTCGTCGAGGCGGCGCGTGGCCTCGAGGATCAGGTGGGTGGTCGAGGCCTGCACGGCGTCGTGCATCTCGACGGGCACGGCCTTGAACTCGAACGCGCCGCGCGACCAGGTGAGCACGTGGTAGAGCAGCTCGGCGTGGCGCAGGGCGGTCACGCCGTCCATCTCGGCGGCGACGATGCGGCCGTCGCGGAGGTAGAGGCGGCAGCGCTCGCCGGTCTCGCAGTTGGTGAGGATCATGAGGCCGTGCTTGCGCTCCATCTCGAGCAGCACGAGCAGGGACGCGAGGCTGATGTCCTCGATCGCGCCGGACACGCCGCGGCCGTAGGCGAGGGCGATGCGGCCGACGCGGGCCCTGGTGGCGGCGCGGGGGACCAGGCTGCGGCGCAGGGCGGAGCGCACGCGCACGACCAGCTCGCGCGGGGCCACGGGCTTGCTGAGGTAGTCGTCGGCGCCGAGGCGGAAGCTGTGGCGGCGGCTCTCGTCGCCGGGCAGGCCGCTGAGGAACATGAACGGGGTGGCGGAGAACTGGCGCAGGGCGCGGAGCTTGCGGCACAGGCGCCAGCCGTTCATGCCGGGCATCAGCACGTCGGAGATGATGAGGCTGGGCGGGCGGGCCAGCGCGGCCTTCAGCCCGGCGCAGCCGTCGCCGGCGACGTCGAACACGTAGCCCTGGTCGCGCAGCGTGGAGATGACGACCCGCTGCATCCAGCGGTCACCGTCGACGAGCAAGATCCTCGCTTCCATGTCCTACCCTCTACCGCGTGGGTGTCGCGAGGGCCCGCGTCGTTACAGTTCAGAAACACTTCAGGGGCTTCAGAAAGCCTTCAGGTCCGCGGCGCTCAGCTCCACAGCTTGAGCCCGCCGATCAGCCCGGCGACGTTGCTGACGATCGTGACATCGGCCGGGAGGTCCGCCGGATCGAGTCGCTCCGAGTTGCCGCCGCCGAGGTAGAGCCGGCGGTAGTTGAGGATCGGCGCGAGCTGGGCGATGACCTTGGCCACGCGGCCGCGCCAGCGCTTGTTGCCGATCTCGAGGCGGGCGGCCTCGCCGACGCGCTCCTCGTAGGTCTGGTCCTTGCCGTGGCCGTAGGGGTGGTGGGCCATCTCGATGTTGGGCACGTAGTGGCCGTCGACGTAGAGGCCGAAGCCCATGCCGGTGCCGAGCGTGATCACCACCTCGACGCCCTTGCCCTCGATCACCGCCAGGCCCTGCACGCCGGCGTCGTTGGCCACGCGCACGGGCTTGCCGGTGCGCCGCTCGAGCGTCGCGGCCAGCGGGAAGTCGGCCCACGCGGGGTCGAGGTTGGGGGCGGTGCGGGTCACGCCGTCGACGACCACGCCGGGGAAGCCGACGCTGACGCGGTCGTAGGCGCCGAGCGGGGCGGTGAGCGCCTCCAGGGCCGCGAGCACGGCCTCGGGGGTGGCCGGACGCGGGGTCGCGACGCGCACGCGTTCGCCGCGCGGGGCGCCGTCGGGTTCGAAGACGAGGGCCTTGAGACCGGTGCCGCCGATGTCGATGCAGAGCGTTCGCATGCGCATGCGCAGGGTATCACCTCGGGGCGGCGCGCGTGCGCCCGGGCGTCAGGGCTCGCTGAAGCCGAGCACGCGGGTGTGCAGCTGGCCGGAGGCGGGGTCGGTCTGCAGGGTGAAGCCGGCGTTGCGGCGCGAGCGGCGGGGGAGGTCGGGGAGGTGGAGCTGGCTGCGCTCGCGGACGGCGCCGTCCTGGACGAGGGTGAGCTCGACGAGCACCCACTCGACGGCCTTGTCGCCGTCGTTGACGACCGTGACGGGCACGACGAAGTGCGCGGGCGAGACCTCGGGGCGCCAGGGGTCGCCGAGCCGGAGGCCGATGTGGGGCGGGCGGTCGTCGTGGAGGACGGCCTGGGTGAGGAGCACGCCGACGACGGCGAGCACGAGCGCGACGCCGAGGGCGAACACGGTCCATTCGAGCCAGTTCTTGCGCGTGGTCATGATGGTTGGATGAGCAGGCGACCGGCGGACGCGCCGAGGGCGGTGGGGAGGCCGAGCACGATGACCTGGGCGAGCGCGAAGGGCGGGCCGACGTCGTCGAGGCGGCCGAAGAACCACAGGAGGTCGGAGGCGGCGATCATCGAGGCGAGGTAGGAGGCGATCGTCGCGATGAGCACGTCGCGGCGGCCGCGGCTGGCGCTGGCGCGGATGAAGTCGCCGAAGTGCAGGACGAACGCGCCGACGCCCACGGTCATGGCCGTGAGCGCGAGCAGGGCCCACGGCGACAGCGTGCCGGCGATCTCGGGGATCTCGTCGGTGGGCGCGATGTTGGCGGCGACGAGCACGGCGCCGCACAGGGCCAGCGCCATCTGGGCCACGAAGTCGGGGTTCTGCTCGCGCTCGTCGCCCATGCCGCAGTCGTCGTCGTCGTCGCCCCCGCCGCCGAGCTGGGCGGTGCCGACCGACACGCCGATGGCCACCGCGAGGCCGCCGACGACCACCTTGCCGGCGATCTCGGACAGCGGCATGGCCAGGTCGATGCGCCCGAGCACGACCAGCACGACGGCGGCGACCACCAGGCCGAGGCCGAGCTCCTCGACCGAGTCGATGGCGACCTCGAAGGCGTCGGCGTCGCGGCGCAGCCCGGCGTAGCGGTTGTAGCCGAGCAGCAGCACGAACACGCCGCCGAGCCCGAGCAGCAGGCGCTCGGCGCCGAGGCGCTCGCCCGCCTGCCAGACCTCGGCGGTGTAGAGCATCGGGAAGCTGAATAGCAGGCCGCCGGCGACCCCGCGGCCGTACTCCTGCAGCGAGCGCGAGACCGGCGGGGCCGGGCGGGGCGAGCGGTCGTCGTCGGGGGCGAGCACGGCGAGCCAGGCTCCTTAGCACGGGTCGGCGGGTCCGCCGGGCGGGACCGGGTGGCACAGCCCGCCGTTCTCGATCTGCGCCCGGGTGCGGAGGGTGTTGAAGGTCTCCCAGTGGTCGACGGGGATCTGGGGGATGGTGCTGTCTCCGCGCACGGCGGCGGTGGTGCACTCGCACTGGACCCGGGTGTGCGCCCGGGGACAAGTGGGGTTCACCGGGCCTTGCGAGTCGTGGGGGGTCGGCAAAGCTGCGGGTCGTGTCGACGGCAATGAAGAACCTGCGCCCCGGACTGACCGGCGGAAGGGTGGAGCACGCCGGGGCGTTTCCCGACGAACAGGAGCAGTACGCCGACCTGACGCCGAGCGAGAGGATCGCGCTGCTCCGCGAGCTCAACCGCCGGTTGTTTGCGATCGCCGAGGGGGCGCATGGCCGACGCGGACATCAAGGACTTCCTGACCGCCTTGTCGGCGGCCGGCGTTAGATTCGTCGTCGTCGGAGCGTACGCGGTCGCGTCCGTGGAACCACGGACTTCGACGTGTTGGTCGAGCCGACCCTGGCCAACGCCGCCCGTCTCGAGCACGCCGTTCGAGAGTTCGCGGGGGCCTCGCTCGCGTACTTCGGGATCTCGGTGGAGGAGCTCGCTCGCCCGAAGTTCGGGTTCTTCATGGGGGGCGAGCCCGATCGCATCGACGTGTTGACCCGGATCGCCGGCGTGAGCTTCGCGCGCGCCTGGCGAGGCCGGACGAGCGCGCGGATCGTGGGCGTCGAGGTGTCGGTCCTCGGGTTGGACGAGCTCATCGCCGCCAAGCGAGCGTCCGCCCGCGAGCGTCCGCCGGGTTCGGTCAAGGCGCTGCAGGACGCGGCCGATCTGTCGTGGCTGACGGAGGCGAGGCGTTCGAAGCGGCTGTGATCAGCCGTCGCACTTGCTGCCGCCGCGGCGCATGCCCTGCTGATGGAGGAGCTTGGCGACGAGGCCGGTCCAGCCGGTCTGGTGGCTGGCGCCGAGGCCGCGGCCGCTGTCGCCGTGGAAGTACTCGTGGAAGAGCACGCTGTCGCGGGTGTGGTCGGCGGCGTCGAGCGGGTCGGGGCCGGCGAACGGGCGCCGCTCGTCGGGGCCGCGGAGGAACAGGCCGGTGAGGCGGCGCGCGAGCTCGTCGGCGATCGCGCGCAGGGTGATCTTGTGGCCGCTGCCGGTCGGGTACTCGACCAGGAAGTCGTCGCCGTAATAGTGGTGGAATTTTTGCAGCGACTCGATGAGCAGGAAGTTGATGGGGAACCAGATCGGGCCGCGCCAGTTGCTGTTGCCGCCGAACAGGCCGGTCTGCGACTCGCCGGGCTCGTAGCCGACGCGCATGGTCTGGCCGCCGATGCGCAGCTCGTAGGGGTGGCGGGCGTGGTGCTTGCTGAGCGAGCGCACGCCGTGGTCGGCGAGGAACTCGCCGGGGTCGAGCATGCGCCGCAGGAGGCGCTTCATGCGGCTGCCGCGGACCAGCGCGAGCAGGCGGCGCTCGCCGAGGCCGGGCTCCTGCCAGCGCGAGACCAGGCGCGCGAGGTCGGGGCGGTAGGCGAGGTACCACTCGAGGCGCTTGCGGAAGCCGGGCAGGCGCTCCAGGAGGTCGGGCTCGACGGTCTCGACGGCGAGCAGGGGGATGAGGCCGACCAGCGAGCGGACCTTCAGGCGCAGGAAGCGGCCGTCGGCGAGGTGGAGCACGTCGTAGAAGAACTCGTCGTCCTCGTCCCACAGGCCGATACCCTGACCGCCGAGGTTGTTCATAGCGTCGGCGATGGCGAGGAAGTGCTCGAAGAACTTGGAGGCGATGTTCTCGTAGGCGTGGTTGTCGCGCGCGAGCTCGAGGGCGATCTGCATCATGTTGAGGCAGAACATGCCCATCCATGAGGTGGCGTCGCTCTGCTCGAGGACGCCGGCGCCGGGCACCGGGTGCGAGCGGTCGAACACGCCGATGTTGTCGAGGCCCAGGAAGCCGCCCTGGAAGATGTTCTGGCCGTCGCTGTCCTTGCGGTTGACCCACCAGGTGAAGTGGATGAGCAGCTTGTGGAAGATGGTCTCGAGGAAGTGGCGGTCGCCGCTGCCGGCGTGGCGCTGCTCGATCTTGTAGACGCGCCAGGTGGCCCAGGCGGTCACCGGCGGGTTCACGTCGCCGAAGTTCCACTCGTAGGCGGGGATGGCCCCGTTGGGGTGCTGGTACCACTCGCGGGTCAGGAGGTCGAGCTGCTCCTTGGCGAAGTCGATGTCGACGAGCGCGAGCGGGATGCAGTGGAAGGCGAGGTCCCACGCGGCGTACCACGGGTACTCCCACTTGTCGGGCATCGACATCACGCGCTCGTTGTAGAGGTGGGCCCAGTCGCGGTTGCGCGTGCGGCCCGGCGGCGGCGGCGGCTGGCCGGGGTCGCCGTGCAGCCAGTCGCGGACGATGTAGTGGTAGAACTGCTTGGTCCACAGCATGCCGGCGAGGGCCTGGCGCTGGACGCGGCGCTCCTCGTCGGTGAGGGCCGGGGGCTGCAGGGCGGCGTAGAACTCGTCGGCCTCGCGGCGGCGTGCGGCGAGGACCTCGTCGAAGTCGGCGAAGGGGTCGGCGGGAGGCTCGGGCGTGGAGGCGTGCGGGAGGCCGGGCGGGGGCTCGGGGTGGGGGCCGCGGCAGCGCACGAGGCGGAGGCGGACGGTGCGTGAGGACCGCGGGGCGAGGGTGAGGCGCAGGTGCGCGGCGGCCTTGGTGCCGGTCTCGCCGGGGTCGACGGCGCCGGGCTCGCGGTCGACGACGTGGCGGTGGAAGGCGTCCTTGACGTACGGGGCGGCGTTCGGCGCGCGCCACAGGCGCGCGTTGTTGGTCTCATTGCCGGTGAACAGCAGGTCGGCGGGGTCCTCGAGGCAGAGCACGTACTCGCCGAGCTCGTGGTGGCGGGCGGCGATCGCCAGCAGCTTCTGCTCGTCGGCGTTGTGCAGGCCGCGGCGGATCGCGGACATCGACGGGCGCGCGTCGTCGCGGCCCCACGACCAGGTGTTGCGGAACCACAGGGTCGGCAGGACGTGCAGCGGGGCCGGCTCGGGGCCGCGGTTGCTGGCGGTGATGATGATTAAAACGTCGTCGGGGGCGGCCTTGGCGTAGGTGACGTCGACGTCGAAGAAGCGATCGTCGGCGAGCACGCCGGCGTCGGCGAGTTCGAACTCGGGGTCGGTGCGGCCGCGTCGCTGCGACTCGGCGACGAGGCGCTCGTAGGGGTAGGCGGCCTGCGGGTAGCGGTAGCGCATGGCCATGTAGCTGTGGGTCGGCGTGCTGTCGAGGTACCAGTACACCTCCTTCACGTCCTCGCCATGGTTGCCCTCGGGGCCGGTGACGCCGAACAGCCGCTCCTTCAAGAACGGGTCGCGCTCGTTCCACAGGGCGAGGGCGAAGCACAGGCGCTGCTTGTCGTCGCTGATCCCGCACAGGCCGTCCTCGTTCCAGCGGTAGACGCGCGAGCGTGCGTGGTCGTGGGGGAAGTAGGCCCAGGCGTCGCCGCTCGCGCTGTAGTCCTCGCGGACGGTCGCCCACGCGCGCTCGCTCAGATAGGGGCCGAACAGGGCCCAGGGCTGCTCGCCGCGGCGCTGCTCGGCCTGCCTCACTCGTTCGGCGTCCATGCGGCTCAGCGTAACCCGAGCCGGGCGGCGGGCGACAGCGCGGGCGCGCGGGCAGGGTCGCTCGCGCGGGGTGGATTGTTGGCCGTGCATGAAAACGGGTATGTTCGCGGCTCTCCGGGAGGCCCGTATGCATCCGTCGCAGGTGGTGGTGTTCGGCGCGAGCGGCGATCTGACGCTGCGCAAGTTGATGCCGGCGCTCGCCAGCCTGGCGGGCAAGGGGCGCCCGCCGGCGGGCTTCTCGGTGGTCGGGGTGGCGCGGCGCGAGAAGTCGGACGACGGGTTCCGCGAGGAGATCCGCGAGATGATGCCGCCTGAGCTGCACGCGGCCTTCGACGCGCTGGCGCCGAGGGTCTCGTACATGCAGGGCGACGTCGGCGAGCCCGACGACCTGGCGAAGCTCGCGGCGAAGCTCGACGAGCTGCCGGGCGGGCGCGAGGCGGGGCGGCTGTACTACCTCAGCCTGAAGCCGGACCTGTTCGCGCCGACGGTCAAGCAGCTGGCGCGGGCGGGGCTGCTGGCCAGCGCCGAGGGCGAGCGCGGGGCGTGGCGGCGGGTCATCATCGAGAAGCCGTTCGGCCACGACCTCGAGTCGGCGCAGCACCTGAACTACCAGCTGCACGAGTCGCTGCGCGAGGACCAGATCTACCGCATCGACCACTATCTCGGGAAGGAGACGGTGCAGAACCTGCTGGGGTTCCGCTTCCACAACGCGATCTTCGAGCCGGTGTGGAACCGTCACCACGTCGAGCACATCCAGATCACCGTGGCCGAGGAGCTCGGCATGGAGAGCGGGCGCGCCGGCTACTACGACGGCACCGGGGCGCTGCGCGACATGCTGCAGAACCACATGCTGCAGGTGCTGGCGCTGGCGACCATGGAGCCGCCGACGTCGCTCGAGGCCGAGGCGCTGCGCAGCCAGAAGGTCAACCTGCTGCGCTCGCTGCACCCGCCGGGGGTCGAGGCGGCGCTGAAGAGCTCGGTGCGCGCGCAGTACACCGCCGGGGAGGTCGGCGGGCGCGACGTGCCCGGGTACCTCGAGGAGGAGGGGGTGCCGAAGGGCTCGACGACCGAGACGTACGTGGCGATCCGGGCGGAGATCGACTCGTGGCGCTGGGCGGGGGTGCCGATCCTGCTGCGCCACGGCAAGCGGCTGGCCAAGAAGTTCACCGAGGTGCGGGTGCAGTTCCGGGTCCCGCCGCTGCAGCTGTTCAACCGGCCCGAGGACATGGACGTCGACGAGTACCGGGCCAAGCTGCGCGACGGCAGCCTGTGCCAGACCCGGCCGAACGTGCTGACGCTGGCGATCCAGCCGCGCGAGGCGATCCACCTGTCGTTCGGGGTCAAGCGGCCGGGCTCGGCGATGACGATGGTGCCGTCGACGATGTCGTTCGACTACCGCGAGCGCTTCGGCTCGAACACGGCGCCGGCCTACGAGCGACTGCTGCAGGACGCGCTGACGGGCGACGCGACGCTGTTTTTACATGCCGACGAGATCGCGGCGAGCTGGCGGTTCGCCGACGCGTTCCGCCGGGCCTGGGCCGCGCCGGAGGCCGCGCCGCCGCGGACGTACGCGGCCGGCTCGTGGGGGCCGACGGCGGCCGACGAGCTGTTCCACGGGTGCGAGGGCGGGTGGAGCCAGGGGTAGCCGCCATGCCTGTGCTCGAGCTCCTGTCCCAAAGTACAGCCCAGATGGCGATCGCCGCGGCGGGCGAGCACCTCGCGGCCGCGCTGGTGGCGGCCGACATCCGCCGGCGCAACTACTCGGGGCCGCGGCTGGCGATCCCCGGCGGGTCGGCGGCGGCGGCCATGGGCGCGGCGCTGCGGGTGCTGCCCGCGCGGGTGCGGCGGCGGCTGCACCTGACGTGGGTCGACGAGCGCTGCGTGCCGATCGCGGACGAGGCCTCGAACTGCGGGTCGGCGATGCGCGCGGGGCTGGTGCCGGACGACGCGGCGTTCGTGCAGCCGCTGTGGTGGGACGGGGCGGACCCGGCGGCCGTGCAGGCGCGCATGGACCGGGTGCTGCCGGAGCGCTTCTCGGACGGGCTCGACGTGGTGCTGCTCGGGCTCGGCGAGGACGGGCACATCGCCTCGCTGTTCCCCGGGCACGCGGCGGTGCGCTCACCGTGGGAGTTCGCGCCCGACGCGTCGGTGGGCCACGTGACCGACGCGCCCAAGCCGCCGGCGTCGCGCATGACGCTGAAGCTCGGCACGATCGGGCGCGCGGGCCTGGCGGTCCTGCTGGCCCTCGGCGAGGGCAAGCGCGCGGCCCTGACGCGGGTGCTGTGCGGCGACGCCGGGCTGCCGACGGTGCGCGTCGACCGATTGATCGTGGTGACCGACCTCGAGCTGGAGATCCCGACATGAATGATTCGAAGCTGTGTGACGTGGCCGTGATCGGCCTGGGCGTGATGGGCGCCAACCTGGCCCGCAACTTCGCCAGCCGCGGGCTGCGGGTGGCCGGCTACCAGCGCACGCTGTCGGCGGCGCACGAGCTGGCGGCGACCTACCCCGAGGCGAAGCTGACGATCGCGGAGGACCTGCGCGCGCTGGTGGCGAGCCTCGAGCGGCCGCGGCGGATCGTGCTGATGGTCAACGCGGGGCCGGCGGTCGACGCGGTGCTCGACGGTCTGGAGCCGCTGCTCGAGCAGGACGACATCGTCGTCGACGCCGGCAACAGCCTGTACTCCGACACCGATCGGCGCGGCGCGCGGGCGCAGGGCAAGCCGTGGCGGTTCGTCGGCATGGGCGTGTCGGGCGGGTCCGACGGGGCGCTGCTCGGGCCGTCGATCATGCCGGGCGGCGACGTGGAGGCGTGGGAGCGGCTGCGGCCGGCGCTCGCGGCGATCGCGGCGCGCAGCGAGTCGGGCGTGTGCGTGACCTACTGCGGGCGCGGCTCGGCCGGGCACTTCGTCAAGATGGTGCACAACGGCATCGAGTACGGCGACATGCAGCTGATCGCCGAGACGACGATGCTGCTGCGCGAGGGGCTCGGGCTGCCGGCGGCGCAGGTGGCTGACGTGTACGCCGGCTGGAACGCGGGCGACCTGCGGAGCTTCCTGATCGAGATCACGGCGGACATCCTGCGCACGCCGGACCCGGCGGCGCCGGACGGGCTGCTCGTCGACGCGATCCTCGACCGCGCGGGCCAGAAGGGCACCGGCAAGTGGACGGTGATCGCGGCGGCCGAGCACGGGGTGCCGATCCCGACGATCGCGGCGGCGGTCGACGCCCGCGGGCTGTCGTCGCTCAAGGACCTGCGGGTGCGCGCCGAGGCGGCGCTGCGGCCGGCCCGCGCGCCGCTCGCGGGGGTCGCGATCGACGACCTGCGCGACGCGCTGTACGCGGCCAAGATCGCCAGCTACACCCAGGGCTTCGCGCTGATGGCGGCGGCCAGCGAGGCCCGCGGCTACGGCACCGACCTCGCCGAGGTGGCGAGGATCTGGACGGCGGGCTGCATCATCCGCGCGGCGTTCCTCGATCGCATCCGGGCCGCCTTCGCGGGCGAGCCGGCGCCCGAGCTGCTGGCGCTGGCGCCCGACTTCGTGGCCGACCTGGCCCGCCGCCTGCCGGGCTGGCGGCGGGTGGTGGCGGCCGCGACGGCCGCGGGTCGGGCGATCCCCGGGCTGGCGACCTCGCTGGCGTGGTTCGACACGCTGTCGACCGCGCGCGGCACGGCCTCGCTGATCCAGGCCCAGCGCGACTACTTCGGCAGCCACACCTACGAGCGGACCGACGCGGCCGGCACGTACGTGCACACCGACTGGCCGCGCGGGGTGAAGTGAGGCGGAGCGGTCCCCGGTGACGAGCGGCGGCGGCGTGCGGCCGCGGCTCGCAAATTTCCCGGTGGTCCGTTACCGTGCGGGGCGCATGCCGAACGTGTCCGTCCCGACGTCTCATGAGGCCGCGGCGGAGGTGCTGTCGGCGGCCACGATCCCGGCGTCGCTGACCGAGGTGGCGCGCATCCTCCACGACGCCGGCCACGAGGTCGTGCTGGTCGGCGGCGCGGTGCGCGACGTGCTGCTGCGGCGCCGCCACGGCGACTGGGACCTGGCCTCGTCGGCGACGCCGGAGGAGGTGCAGAAGCTGTTTCGCCGCACGATCCCGACCGGCATCGAGCACGGCACGGTCACGGTGGTGTTCGGCCACGGCGACGAGCGCGTGCTCACCGAGGTGACGACGTTCCGCGGCGAGGGCCTCTACCGCGACGGGCGGCGCCCGAGCGAGGTGAAATTCTTAAAGGACCTCGGCGAGGACCTCGCGCGCCGCGACTTCACGATCAACGCGTTCGCCTGGAACCCGATCACGCGGGTCTTCACCGACAGGTTCGAGGGCCTGAAGGACCTGCGCGCCGGGGTGATCCGGGCGGTCGGCGATCCGGCGCAGCGGTTCGCCGAGGACGGGCTGCGGGCCATGCGGGCGGTCCGGCTGTGCGCGGTGCTCGAGTACCGGCTCGACGAGGACACGGCGGCGGCGATCGGCGGGGCGATCGAGACGCTGGCCAGGGTCAGCGGCGAGCGCGTGCACGTCGAGCTGTTCAAGCTGCTGGCCGCGCGGCGGCCGTCGCTGGGGCTGGAGCCGATGGCGCAGACCGGCATCTGGGCCTGGCTGTTCGGGCCGATGGCGCCGGGCGAGATCGAGGCCTCGATCTCGGCGGTCGAGATGATGCGGCCGGACGCGGTGGTGCGGCTGGCGCGGCTGCTGTGGCCGCTGCGTGAGGACCGGCGGCGCATCGAGGCGATCGTCGAGGGGCTGAAGCCGAGCCGCGACGAGCGGGTGCGCGTGCGGGCGCTGACCGACCCCGCGGTGGCGCCGCTGGCCCGCCTGCGCGACCCGGAGGCGATCCGGCGGCTGGCGGCGGCGCTCGGCCGGCGCCACCTGGCCGACGCGACCGACATGGTCGCCCGCGAGTGGGCGCAGGTCGTGACGATCGAGGAGGCGTGTCGCAACGCCGCGCTGTCGGTCGGCGAGCTCGCGGTCGGCGGCCAGGCGCTCGTCGACGCCGGCGTCGCGCAGCCGGGGCCGTCGCTCGGGCGCCTGCTCGGCGGGCTGCTCGACTGGGTGCTGACCGACCCGTCGCGCAACACGGCGGAGGCGCTGCTCGCCAGGGCGCGCGAGCTGACGGCGAGCTGAGCCCGGCGGCGCGTCCACCAGGCCCCTGGCGGAGTCACAACGACTGACACGGCGACAGGAACGCCGGTATCTTTGATCGTGTCCGGGGCGTGACTACAACGCCGCATCCGGGGGCGCGGAGGCGGCGATTGACCGCTTCGGTGGCTGTTCATAGACTCGCG
This sequence comes from Myxococcales bacterium, assembly GCA_016793465.1. Next base: position 27,973 of record JAEUJW010000046.1, on the reverse strand, counting down.
ATCCGGGGTGGCTGTCACGATCGAAGAGGGGCGGATCGAGGGGGTGCTGCGGGTCGTGGTGGCCGCGGTGCACGGCGACTACGACCCGCGGGTGCCGCTGTCGGACGAGCACGGGGACGCGTTCCTCGAGGTCGAGGTCGGCGTGAACTACCTGCTCGAGGAGCTCAGCGAGCGGCGGGCGGCCAACGACCGGCAGCGCGAGGCGCTGGCGGCCCACGCGGAGCAGCTGGGGGCGCAGCAGGACGCGCTGGTGGCCGCGTTGTCGACGCCGATCATCGAGGTGTGGCCGGGCGTGCTGGCGCTGCCGATCATCGGCCGGGTCGACGATGCGCGGGCGGCGATGATCACCTCGCGGCTGCTCGAGCGGGTGGCCGGCAACCGCGCGAGCCACGTGATCCTCGACCTCACGGGGGTCGCGGCGATCGACGTCGAGACGATGCCGGCGATCGTGCGGATGATCCGCGCGATCGGGCTGCTCGGGACCGAGTGCATGCTCACCGGCATCGGGCCCGAGGTCGCGCGGCAGGTGGTCCAGCGGGGCGTCGACGCCACGCGCATCCGGGTGGCGGGGCAGCTGTCGGACGCGCTGGCGGCTGTGCTCGCCGAGAAGGGCGCGCTGCGCCGTTAGGAGGGGACGCGATGGCGGTTCGTTACGAGGACGGCAAGACGCCGAAGGGCAACCCGGTGCTGAAGATGTTCGTCTCGGGCACCTGCGACCTCACCGAGGCGAGGTCGATGCTCGAGCACATCGACGCCGGCCGGCGCTTCCACGGCGGGCTGGTGCTCGTGTACGTGGCGGCGGGGACCGAGTACACGCCGGACGCGCGCAAGTTCTTCCCGACGACGGTCGGCAAGCACAAGGCGATGGCCACGGTGGTCACCAGCGCGATCGTGCGGGCGGCGATCAACCTGATGCTGCGCGTGTCGGGCGGCAACAAGGGCTTCAAGATGTTCTCGGACGAGGCTGCCGCGCTGGCCTGGCTCGACGGCTGGGCCTAGACGCCCTCGAGGTGGGGGCGCTGGGTGATGCGGGCGTCGAGCGTGAGGTAGCCGCGCGGCGGCTGGATCAGGCGGATGGGGCCGAGCTCGAGGGTGAGGATGCGGCCGTCGAAGTGGCGCACGAGGGCGTCGAGGCGGAGGAACAGGGCGGCGAGCTCGGCGACGCCGGGGTCGCTGGCGCGGCGCAGGGCGGGCACGCGGGCGAGGATGGCGTCGGCGAGCAGCACGGCGTCGCCGGCCGACAGCGGGGACAGGGCGAGGATCGGCTCGGCGGGCTGCGGGAGGCCGAGCGGGCGGCCGTGCAGCGCGACCTGGCCGTCGGCCAGGCGGACGGCGCCGCACTCGATCTCGAGGCCGTCGGGGGCCTGCTCGGCGACGAGCACGCCGTCGAGGCGGGCGGTCGGGGCGTGCTGCTCGACGCTGGCGAGGATGGCGGCGTAGGCCCGGCGCACGGCGGCGGCGGTCGTCAGGCCGAGCACGACGGCGCCGACGTCCTGCTTGCGCCGGAGGTCGGGGCTCAGGGCCTTCAGCACCACCGGCCAGCCGATCTGCTCGGCGAACTGGGCGGCGCCGCTGGCCGAGCTGGCGACCGCCTGGCGCGTGATCTCGACGCCGAAGCCGCGCAGCACGACCTTGCTCTCGTGCTCCGACAGCACCTGGCCGGCGCTGCGCAGGACCTCCTCGGCGCGGGCGAGCGCGGCCTCGTCGAAGCGCGGCGGGGCGGGGGCGGGCTCGCGGGCGAGGGCGCGGGTGCGGTCGCGGCGGAGCAGGGCGCGCTGGGCCAGGAAGGCCGCGGTCGGGGCCGCGGGCGGGAGGCCGGGCGGCACCGCGGGGGCGCCGAGCGTCGGCAGGGCGCGGCAGGCCTGCGTCCACAGGGCCTGGTCGGCGGCGGTGGCCGGGGTCGTCGGCGGCGGGGCGGCGAGCAGGGCGAGCACCGCGGGGTCGGGGAACACGGGGCCGGTCCAGCGCTCGAGCGCGTGGGCGGCGACCGCCGGGCCGAGGCCGGGGTCGCGGGGCTGGTCGACGCGCGCGGGGGCCAGGCCCTCGGGCACGAGCACGTGGCGGTCGGCGGCGACGCGGGCCCACGACGGGTCGAGGGCGGCGGCGGCGACGAACCCGACGGCGGTGCAGTCGGCGAGCTGCGGGTCCGCGAGGAGCGCGGGCCACCAGCGCGGGGTCGGGGCGGCGGCGAGGCGCACGGTCCGCGGGTGACCGGCGGCCGCCAGGGCGGCGAGCAGGGCGGCGAGCTCGCGCGCCGAGGTGGCGCAGGCGACGAGCGCACGCTCGACGGCCGCGTGTCGGCTGTCCGCGGGGACAGGTGAAGACGATATTTGTCGGCTGTCCGCGGGGACAGGTGAAGGGGCGCGGGGGCCGCCCGCGGGGGCTCCCTCGACGTGGATTCGGGCCTCGGGGCCGAGCACGAGGGTGTGGGGCAGGTGCGGGAGGGCGTCGGCGTCGGCGGGGCCGGTGAGGACGAGGAGGGCGGGCGGGCGCTCGCGGAGGGCGCGCTGGAGGGTCGGGGACAGGCTGTGGGCGACGACCACGGCGGCGGGCTCGTCGCGCAGGCGGCGGGCGAGCGCGGGCTCGGCGAGGCGCTCGCCGGGGAGGTCGACGTGGGCGGCGCTCGGCTCGGCGACGAGGACGGCGGCGCCGGGCCGCGGGGCGAGCAGGGCCGCGAGGCTACGCGCGGCCAGCTCGGAGCGCGTGGGCTCGCCGTCCGGCCGCGCGGAGGGGTCGGCGTCGACGGGGCTGGCGGTCATGCGGCGAGCCTCGCGTGGCGGGGGTCGTTGCGCGACGCGGACGGGGCCATCGCGTCACGCGAGGGCGGGCTTCCACAGGTCGCTGTGGAGGTCCTTGACCGCGTCCTGCCAGGGGCCGGGGAGCACCCAGTCGGCGATCGTCCAGCCGGTGTCGGCGACGGCGCCGGGGCCGGGGAAGTACATCACGCGGGCGCCGACGGTGCGGTCGCGCAGGGCCTCGGGCGGCGGGGTGCCGCCGAGCCACAGCAGCGTGCCGGACTCGTGGTGCTCGATGTACTCGGGGCCGATCTGCTTGGCGCCGAGGGCGGTGAGGGCGGCGCGCAGGCCGGGGTCGAGGTCGGGCGGGGCGAAGAACCGCAGCGGGCCGCGGCCGTACGAGGCGTCGAGCTTCTGCACCCACTGCGGCAGCTCGACGTGGCTGGCCTCGTTGTCGTACTCGGCGTCGATGATGGTGGGCAGGTCGTACCAGGGCAGGGTGCCGGCGACGATCGAGGTGACGGCGGCGAGGTTGTCCCACTCGATCGACGGGTCCATCAGCCAGGTGGTCTCGAGCGGGCCGCCGGCGAGGCCCTCGGCGGCGGCGAGGCCCTCCTCGGTGTGCGGCACGAACACCACGAGCGGGCGCAGGCGGTCCTGCAGCGGGCGCAGGCCGGCGGGGCCGCAGAACGCCAGGAGGTCGGCGCCGTAGCGGCTGACCGCGCCGATCACGAACTGGTCGGCGCGGCCGGCGTCGCCGGGGCACACGGCGGTGATCGTGGCGCCGCGATCGCTGGCGATGTCGCGGGCCAGACACAGCGCGGTGGCGCTGGCGGGGTGGATCCCCTGGGGGGTTCGCTGGGCGTAGACCAGGATGTGGGCCATTACTCTAGACCGTGCTTGCGCTTGATGAGCTCGAGCTGCTTCTGATACTCGATCTCGAAGCTGCTGGTGTTCTCGTTGAGGTGCTTCAGGTGGCGGCGGACCTCGCGGTCGATGTCGTCGTCGGCCTGCATGTGACGCCGCAGGATCTCCTTGAGCTTCTTGCGGATGACGGGGTCCTCGGCGAAGACCTCGGTGACGAACTGCGAGCGCATGAACAGCTCGAGCAGCTGGATGCAGATCCAGTTGACCGCCTCCTCGCCGATGCCGAAGTCGGCGTCCTCGGCGATCGAGCGCTTGGTCTTGAACAGGTCGGAGTAGGGCAGGCTCTTGCGCTCGAGCTCGTCCTTGGCGCGGTTGGTCAGCTCGCGATCCTTGCGCAGGTACTCCTTCAAGATCGACTCGACGTCGCGCTTGAACTCCTCGCGGTCGCTGACCTCGAGGTCGCCGCCCTCCACCAGAGTCTTGTAGACGGCCTCGACGATGGTGCTGATCTTCGTGGGATATAGGCGCATGGGGACCGGCCGCAGGATAGGCGCTGCTTTTCCGAGCGTCCAGCTTGCCTGGACGGCCGCGAGGCGACTAAACCTGGGCCCCGCATGCCGTCCCCCGAGACCTCGCCGACCGGTCAGCCGCGGCTCGTCGTCGCCGCCGGGCTGGTGTGGCTGACCGCCGGGCGCCTCCTGGTCCAGCGCAGACCGCCGCACAAGCCGCACGGCGGCAGCCTGGAGCTGCCCGGCGGCAAGGTCGAGGCGGGCGAGGCGCCGATCGAGGCGCTGCGGCGGGAGCTCGTCGAGGAGTGGGGCCCACACGCCCGCCTCCTCACGCCGCTGTCCGTCGCCGAAGTCCTGCACCACGTGTACCCGCCGCCCGGACCGGAGGTCCTGCTTGTGGTCTATCACGTCGACGCGTCGGCGTGGGCCGGCCTCGACGCGGACGGCGAGCGCTGGGCGGCGCTGCTGCGCGCAGAGGCCGGCGCCTGCGTGTACGCGGTCGACCTGTCCGACCTGCCGCTCGACGAATTTCTGGCGGCGGACAGGGGATTTATGCGGGCCGTTCGGGACGGGAATTTCGCGTTTCCTGCGGGTTCGAGCGCCGGGTGAACGAGGTTCTTCCGGTGCGGGCCGGTTTCGGGGGAGATCGGTTCCGCGCCGGGCGGGCGGATCCTGGGAGCCGCGGCGCGGAGACCGGGACGAGGGGGCGGGCGCCGGGGGACCGCCGACCCGCGTCGTCGGTCCGCTCGTCGCCCGCGGCCCGGGCCTGCTCGACCCGCGTCGCCCGCGATCGCGGCGCGCGTCAGCCGGGCACGAAGCAGGCGATCGAGGTGTCGATGCGGAAGTTGCTGCCGCTGTCGCAGCGCTCGGCGTGGAAGGCGTCGAGGGTGTACGCCTGGCCGGGCGTGAGGCCGAGGTCGTCGAGGTCGATGGTGCCCTCGACGATGGCGTGCAGGCCGCCGAGGTCCATCGCCAGCTTGCCGTCGATGTAGACCCACACGTCGTCGTCGCCGGAGAAGCTGAACTGCTGGCCGACCTCGTAGACGAACGAGGTGTGGATCTCGGTGGTGAACGCGCCGTTGATGTCCGGGAAGGTGTCGTCCTCCCAGTTTGGCGTCGTGTTGTTGCCGAAGCCCATGTCGGTCAGCGGGTAGAAGGCGTCGCTCGAGAAGCTGTAGATGCCGGGCATGATCTCCGCGAGCTCGAGCTCGCCGGCGATCTCGAGGTTGACGTCGGCGGTCGTGTTGTACCACTCGGAGAAGCTGGCGGCCGAGGTGATCTGCGGCATCACGCCGTTCCAGCCGTTCGGCGGCGGCGGCGGGTTCGGGTTGTACTGCGGCTTTTGATCGGGGCCGATGTCGGGCAGCACGAGGCCGGGCCAGGCCGGGTGGCCCTTCATGTGGCAGCCGAAGTCGGTGTGCAGCGGCCGGAAGTCGCGGTACGTGACGAGGATGGTGCCGCACGGCGGCGGTGGCTCGCCGGTGGTGTCGTCGCCGGTGGCGTCGCCGGTGGTCGTGTCGTCGCCGGTCGGGCCGACGCCGGTGGTCGGATCGGGCGCGGTGGTCGGCGCGTCGCTGGTCGCGGTCGGGCCGACGCCGCCGGTGGTGTCGTCGGACGTCGTCGTCGACGGCGACGGCGAGGTCGTCGTCGCGTCGGTGGTGGTGCCGGCGGTCGTCGTGGCGCCGGCGGTCATGGTGGTCGGGACTGTGGTCGGGGCCGTCGTCTCGCCGTCGCCGCCGTCGTCGCCGCCGCAGGCGCCGAGGGGGAGGGCCGCGAGGAGGCCGATGCATACGCGCGTGTGTAGGTCCATGCCAGGCTCCGAGGAGGGGCATGACGCTACGCAGCAGGCGCTGGGCGGTCAACGCGGGAGAACGCGCGGCGCACCGGCGCCCGCGCGGCGCTGGGGGCTGGCGGTGGCGGCTGCGGGGCGCGGGCGACAGGCGCGTCGGGTCAGCGCATCGCCGCGTAGAACTTGAGCGCGCCGCCCTCGGCATTGCCGGCGCCGCAGTTGCCCTGGGTGACCGTCCAGGCGCCGTGGGCGACGTAGGCGTCGTAGCCGGGGTCGCCGTCGCCGGCCTGGTTGGAGTAGCTGTAGATGTACTGGCGCTCGCAGTTGCAGTTGAGCATGCGGTACGCGCCGTTGTTGTGGTTGTCGAAGCCCATGTTGGTGGGGAACTGGCCGCAGGTGACCCCGTCGGGGCTCTGGCTGATGCCGAAGTCGCCGCCGCCGGTGATGCCGGCGTTCGACCAGCCCTGGAAGGCCGGGACCACGGCGCCGCCGCTCTCGGTGAGGTCGACCGGGCCGCGGGCGCTGCTGCCGGGCGTGGCGAGGGTCGCGTCGAACAGCGGGGCGCTGGTCTTGATCCACGCGGCGTCGGGGCGGACCCACAGCGTCTCGGCGGCGCCGGCCGCGAGCGCGACCTTCTTGCTGCGGCCGAGGTTGTACTGCAGGTGCATCAGCGGGTTGTTGATCGCGATCTCGGCGTCGCTGGTGATCGGCACCTCGGCGTCGGCGCCGGTGACCGCGTAGAAGACGGTCCAGCCGCCGCCGTCGGTCGTCATGTCGCACCACAGGCTCTGGGTCGCGAGCGGGCCGGGGCCGTCGAGGTCGAGCGGGTGCTTGCCGCTCGCGGCGGCGGGGTCGAGCTGCAGCAGCTCCTTGCACGACCTCGGGGTGGCCTGGCAGGTGCCCATGGCGCAGAGGCCGGTCGTGCAGTCGGACGGGGCCAGGCAGGCCGCGCCGACGGGGCAGGCGCCGCAGGTCGGACCGCCGCAGTCGAGGTCGCTCTCCTGGCCGCTCTGCAGGCCGTCGTCGCAGGCCGGCGCGGCGCACAGGCTGGTGCAGGCGTCGCTCTCGTCGGCGTTGCCGTCGTCGCAGGCCTCGACGCCGGCGTGCACCGAGCCGTCGCCGCAGGCGGCGGCGAGGCAGGTCGTGAGGCACTCGTCGGTGTCGTCGGCGTCGCCGTCGTCGCACTGCTCGGGGGCCTGGACGGCGCCGTCGCCGCAGCTCTCGAGCGTGCAGGCGGCGGTGCAGCCGTCGCCGGGCTCGAGGTTGCCGTCGTCGCAGGCCTCGACGCCGGCCAGCAGGTGGCCGTCGCCGCAGGTCGCGAGCGTGCAGGCGGCGGTGCAGGCGGCGTCGTCGGCGTTGGCGGGGCCGTCGTCGCACTGCTCGTCGCCGGCGAGCAGCAGGCCGTCGCCGCAGGTCGCGAGCGCGCAGGCGGCGGTGCAGGCGGCGTCGTCGGCGTTGGCGGGGCCGTCGTCGCACTGCTCGTCGCCGGCGACGACGCCGTCGCCGCACACCGGCGCGTCGGGGCCGGTGGTGTCGACGGGCGCGGCCGTGGTGCCGTCGTCGCCGCTCGCGGTGGTGTCGCTCGGCTCGCCGGTGCTCGTCGGCACGGCGGTGGTGGGCGTCGTCGTGACCGGCGGCGTGGTGGTCGTCATCGGACCGCCGTCGCCGCCGCCGTCGTCGCCGCAGGCGAGCGCGCACAGGACCACCAGTGAAGCACCCACGAACGCCGCCCGACCCGATCGCCGACCCATACAACTACCCCCGACGCGGCCACGAATGTAGCGCATCGCGGCCGCGGCGAGAACCGGCGCGCGCGCGCCCGCGGGTCAGACGGCGCGCGGGTCGTGGAGCACGACGAGGGCGATGAAGCCGACGGCGAGCGCGAGGTAGACGGCGAGGTAGACGCGGCCGAAGCGCCTGCGGTCGCCGCGGGCGAGCCTCGGCGCGGTGCGGCGCACCAGCTCGTCGGCGCCGGCGTCGGCGATCAGGGCGTCGCGCTCGGGGCCCTCGGGGATCCCCAGGTCCTGGACGATCGGCGGGAGCAAATCGCGGCGGAGGATCTGCAGGGCCCGCCAGTTGGCCGCTGCGTCAGGGAAGTCGGCGCGGTGCAGGTTGCGCAGCAGCAGCGGCGGATCGAAGTAGTCGACGACGACGATCGCCGAGAGCCCGGTGATCACCGCGAACACGCTGACCAGCAGGTAGAACGGGGCGTCGTGGCCGAACCCGATGACGAGGGTGAGGTACCAGGCGGCGAACCCGAGCGAGCCGAGGCGGGTGGCCAGCAGCCAGCGCCGGCGGTGGCGGAGTTCGCGGCGCTGGGCCTCGACGAGGCGGACCACGGCGGGGTCGTCGTCGGCGGGCTCTGCGGCGGTGTGGTGAACGGAGGACGACATGTCCGAAGAGGCAGGTGCGCGCGAATGAGACCCGCGCACGACGCTGACGTCAGGCGTGGCCCTTGGTTAGCATCCGCGGCGGCGCCCCGGCAAGCGCGCGTGTGACCGTCGCTCGCTGGTTGACGCAGGCGCCGCGGGCGTGGTGTGCTCGCGGTCTTGATGGAGGTTGTGGGCCGATGATGCGAAGTTTTTGCAGGGTTTTGGCGGCGGCTCTGGTGCTGCCGCTCGCGGGTTGTGGCGACGACAAGACCGACGACGGCGGCAGCACCGACGCGTCGATGACGACGACCGTGCCGCTGACGACGACCGCGACGACCGGCCCCGACACGCCGACGAGCGGCACGACCGAGGCGGTGACCACGTCGACCAGCCCGACGACCACCGCGCCGGATCCGTCGACGACGGGCGCGACGTCGACGGACGCGACGACGTCCGACGAGACGACCGGGGGCATGGGTGCGCAGTGCAACCCGATGATCCAGGACTGCCCCGAGGGCTTCAAGTGCACGGCCTACGCCACCATGCCCGGGACCTACTGGGACGCCAACCAGTGCGTGCCGGAGCCGGCCGACGGCGCGCTCGTCGGTGAGCCGTGCACGATCGAGGAGGACATGTTCACCGGCCTCGACAACTGCGCCAAGGGCTTCATCTGCCAGATGGCGGACAACGACGGCAAGAACGGCATCTGCGTCGAGTTCTGCAACGCCGACAAGGAGTGCCCGAACAGCACCGCCGGGCCGACCCACTGCCTCGAGAGCGCCAACGAGGGCGTGCTGCCGCTGTGCCTCTACACCTGCGACCCGCTGGTCCAGGACTGCGAGAGCGGCTTCGCCTGCTACGGCGTCGACACGTTCATCTGCTACCGGGCGGACCCGGTCGACAACCCCGGGCAGGACGGCGACGCCTGCAACTTCATCAACGCGTGCGTCGCCGGCTTCAGCTGCACCGACAAGGCGGTGCTCGAGAGCTGCGACAACCCGGACGGCTACGGCTGCTGCGCCGCGTTCTGCGACATCACCGAGATGAACTGCGCGGGCCAGGAGGTGTGCAACCCGTTCTTCCCCGATCCGGTGCCCGGCTACGAGAACGTCGGCGTGTGCTCGCTGCCGCCGTGATCGCGGGCGGCGACGACGCGGGCGCGGCGGGTCCCTCGGGGTCCGCCGCTTGACTTCGCGCGTCGTTGAGCAAATAAGGGGGTACCAAGGAGGAACCCCATGAGCTACGTCGACGGCTTCATCATCCCCGTGCCGCGGGAGCGGCTGGCGGACTACAAGAAGATGGCCCGCAAGGCCGGCAAGATCTGGAAGGAGCTCGGCGCGCTGGCGTATGTCGAGTGCGCCGCCGACGACGTCCAGGTCGGCAAGTGGACCAGCTTCCCCCGCAGCGTGAAGCTGAAGGACGGCGAGACGGTGGTGTTCTCGTGGATCGTGTACGCGTCGAAGAAGGAACGCGACCGCATCAACAAGGCGGTCATGGCCGACCCTCGCCTGAAGAAGCTGATGGCGCCGGACGACAAGATGTTCGACGGCAAGCGCATGATCTACGGCGGGTTCAAGCCGATGTTCGAGCTGTGAGCCGGCCCGTCGCGGCCAGCGCGGCGTGCAGGCGGCCGAGCGCGGCCTGCACGCCGGCGTCGTGCAGCATGTGCTCGGCGCTGGCGGGCAGGCGGTAGGTCCAGTTGTGCGGGCCGACGGTGCCCGGCACGTTGATGCGCTCGGCGGTGCCGAGCACGTCCTGGAACAGCAGCAGGGCGAGCTCGCTGCCGGCGCCGAACAGCAGGCGCAGCAGGGCGGCGTGCACGGCGGGGGTGAGCTCGGCGCCTGGCCTCGGGGACAGGTCGCGGAGGAACGGCAGGCGCAGCGCGGCGTCGCGGTCGCCCGCGCCGAGCTCGCGCCACCACACGGCGACCGGGGCGGTGTCGTGGGTGCCGAAGCAGGCGACCGAGAGCGCGGGCCAGCTCGCGGGATCGACGTAGTCAGGCACGGGCGGCGCGGGCTTGCCGGGCGGGGTCCGCACGCGCTCCCACTGCAGGACCTTGTAGCCGGGCGCCTCGAGCTTGCGCAGGCTGGGGCCGACGTAGTCGGGGATCGAGCCGAGGTCCTCGGCGATGAGGCGCGCGCCGACCGCGGCGGCGGCGGCGATCATGGCGCCGACGACCTTCTCGCCGTGGCGCTTCTGGGCCGCCGCGTCCGGCGGGTCGAACACCCCGGGCACGAGCTTGCCGGCGTCGTTGCGCCGGCGGTCGTACGGGCGCATGTAGGTGCGGAAGAACCCGACCAGGTGATCGATGCGGAAGCGGTCGTAGAGGGTGCCGGCGTAGCGCGCCCGCCGCTTCAACCAGGTGAAGCCGTCGGCCGCCATGACCTTCCAGTGGTAGGGCGGCAGGCCCCAGTCCTGGCCGTCGGCGTCGAACTGATCGGCGGGCACGCCGACCGACATGTCGAGCCGGAACTGCTCGCGGTGGGCCCACACGTCGGCGCTGTCGCGGTCGACCATGAAGGGCAGGTCGCCCATGAGCTCGACGCCGAGGGCCTTGACGGCGGCCCGCGCGTCGGCCCACTGGGCGTGCGCGAGCCACTGGGTGTACTCGTGCAGCAGGATGGTCTCGGCCAGCCGCGCCCGCGCGGCCCGCAGCGCGGCCGGGTCGCGCTCCCGCAGGGCCTCGGGCCAGTCCCACCAGGCGGCGCCGCGGTGTTCGTCCTTGATCGCGCGGTAGATGGCGTAGTCGGGCAGCCAGTCGGCGTGGGCGTCGAGGAAGTCGACGAAGCTGCGGGCGCGTCGCGATTTATTGGCGCCGGCGGCGAGCTCGCGCTCGTGGAACACGCGCAGGCCGGCGGCGAGGGCCCGACGCTTCAGCGGACGCACGGCCTCGTAGTCGACGCCGGGGGCGCGGCGCAGGGCGGCGAGGCGCGCGGCCCCGTCGGCGCCGAGCGCCTGCTCGTTGCTGAGGTCGCGCAGGTCGGCGACGTGGGTCAGCGAGAGGTACATCGGGTCGATGCCGAAGGCCGAGAGGGCGGCGTACGGGCTGGTGTTGCCGAGCGAGATCTCGGCGATCGGCAGCAGCTGGACCAGGCCGACGCCGGCGCGGGCGACCAGCCCGGCGAACGCGGGCAGGTCGCCGATCTCGCCGATGCCCCAGCTGGCGTCGCTGCGCAGCGAGAACAGCGGGATCGTGACACCGGCGGTCTTCGGCGGCGGGGGCTTGCTCGGGCGCTTGGTCGGCATCGGCGCGACGTGTAGCACGAGTCCGCTCGTTCGTCCTCGATCGGGGTGTCCGAAGGGACAGGTGGCGGAGGACTTTAATCCTGTCCGAAGGGGCAGGTGGATCGGCGGCGGCGGGTCGGGCCGCGGGCGCCTCGCTGTGGCTCGTGAGCCTCGCCCGGCGCGGGCGCAGAGCCGCGGAGGCGAGGGCTGGTCAGCCAGGCGAGGGTCGTCTATGGTGCGGAGGTGAGCCCGCCGATCATGTCCGGAACGTCGTACCCGCTGGGGGCGACGTGCGATCCGGGGGGGATCAACTTCGCCGTGTTCTCGGAGACGGCGACGCGGATCGAGGTGTGCCTGTTCGACGCGATCGACGCGCCGCCGTGGGCCACGCTGGCGCTGCCGGAGCGCACCGGGCACGTGCACCACGGGTACGTCCCGGGGCTGCGGGCGGGGCAGCTGTACGGGCTGCGGGCGCACGGGCGCTACGAGCCGGCGGCGGGCTTGCGGCACAACGCGGCGCTGGTGCTGGTGGACCCGTACGCGCGGGCGATCGTCGGGCCGGAGCCGGGCTACGTGCCGTACGCGTATCGCACGGACGCGCCGGGCGCCGACCTGGTGATGGACCCGACCGACAACGCGGCGCGTGCCCTCAAGAGCGTGGCGCTGGGGGACGCGTTCGAGTGGGGCGACGACCGGCGGCCGGGCCACGCGTGGGGCGACACGCTGATCTACGAGCTGCACGTGAAGGGCATGACGAAGCTGCACCCCGGGGTGCCCGAGGCGCTGCGGGGCACGTACGCGGGGCTGGCGACGCCGGCGGTGGTCGAGCACTTGCGGTCGCTCGGAGTCACGGCGGTCGAGCTGCTGCCGGTGCACGAGATCTTCGACGAGCCGCACCTGCGGCGGCTGGGGCTGACGAACTACTGGGGGTACTCGACGCTCGGGTTCTTCGCGCCGACGCGGCGCTACGCGGCGGGGCGGGAGCCGGGCGCGGCGGTGCGGGAGTTCAAGGAGATGGTGCGGGGGCTGCACGCGGCGGGCATCGAGGTGATCCTCGACGTCGTGTACAACCACACCTGCGAGGGCGGGCCGCTGGGGCCGACGCTGTCGCTGCGTGGGCTCGACAACCGCAGCTACTACGCGCCGCGCCCGGGGGACGCGCGGCAGTACCTCGACGTCACCGGCTGCGGGCACACGCTGCAGGTCGCGCACCCGCAGGCGCTGCAGCTCGTGATGGACAGCCTGCGCTACTGGGTGACGCACATGCGCGTCGACGGGTTTCGCTTCGACCTGGCGTCGGCGCTGGCGCGGCGGGGGGCGGAGTTCGACCGCTGGGCGGCGTTCCTGGCGGCGGTGCAGCAGGACCCGGTGCTGCGGTCGGTGAAGCTGATCGCGGAGCCGTGGGACGTCGGCCCCGGGGGCTATCAGGTCGGCGGGTTCCCGAGCCCGTGGGCGGAGTGGAACGGGCGCTACCGCGACGCCATGCGGCGGTTCTGGCGCGGGGACCTCGGGCTGGCGGCGGAGCTGGGGTTTCGCCTGACGGGGTCGGCGGACCTGTACGCGGGGGCGGGGCGCGGGCCGCACGCGAGCGTCAACTACGTGGCGTGTCACGACGGGTTCCCGCTGCGCGACCTGACGATGTACGCGCGCAAGCACAACCTCGCCAACGGCGAGGACAACCGCGACGGCAGCGACCACGAGCACTCGGCCAACTGGGGGGTCGAGGGGCCGAGCCGCGACCCGGAGATCGCCGAGCTGCGCGCGCGGGTGGTGCGCAACCTGGCGGCCTCGCTGGCGCTGTCGGTGGGGGTGCCGATGATCTGCGCGGGCGACGAGATCGGGCGCACGCAGGGCGGCAACAACAACGCGTACTGTCAGGACAACCAGGTCTCGTGGATCGACTGGGAGCGCGGCGACGCGGCCACGCTCGCGTTCTTTCGCCACGTCTTCAAGAACCTGCGCCACTCGCCGACGCTGCGGCGCAGGGGGTTCTTCACGGGGGCGAGGATCGGGACGCACAAGGACCTGCAGTGGCTGCGGCCCGACGGCGCGGAGCCCTCGCCGCGGGACTGGAACGACCCGCGCACGCAGGCGCTGGGGCTGCTGCTCGGCGGGGAGACCGGGCTGCGCGACGCGCAGGGCCGGGCGCTGGTCGGGGAGACGCTGCTGGTGCTGATCAACGCGTCGGCGGCGGCGGTGCGGTTCGTGCTGCCGGCGCTCGCGGGCGGGTGGGCGCGGCTGGTCGACACCCGCCACGCGGACACGCAGGTGGTGCCGCTGGCGGCGGAGCAGCGGGACTACGAATTGGTGGCGCGCTCGCTGGTGGTGCTGTGGCTGACGGCGCCGCGGGCGGCGCTGTGATCGCCTAGACTCGCACTTGCCAGGGCGAGGAGTGCGGCGGCCGAGGTATCGCAACCGCCGACGGAGGGTGATAAGAGCGGCGTGTGACGGCGACGATCCGGGTGTTCACGTTCAAGGACGGGCTGCTGGCCCGGCTGGCCCACGACCTGCGGCTGACGCTACGGCGCTTCGAGGTGCGGCGCGAGGGGTCGAGGATCACGGGCACGTTCTGGCCCGGCTCGCTGGTGGTCGACGGGGCGGTCAAGGGCGGCGAGCTCGACGCGTCGGCGTTCTCGGCGGGCGACCGGGCGAAGATCGCGGACAACCTCGCGGAGGTGCTGCACGTCGGGCGCCACCCCGAGGTGACGCTGGTGGCCGAGGTCGACGCGGGGCGGCGAATCCGCGGGCAGCTGACGCTGGTCGGGCGCACGCACCCGATCGAGGCGGTAGCCCGCGCCGACGGCGGCAAGCTGACGGCGGAGGTGGTGCTGACGCCGAGCCTGTGGGGGATCCCGCCGTACAAGGCGCTGGCGGGGGCGATCAAGCTGCAGGATCGGGTGGTCGTGCGGGCCGAGCTGCCGCTCGCGGACGGCGGCGAGCCGGCGGACCCGGCGGTGTGGTCGGCGGGGTGAGCCGGCGAATCGTCGTTCGCGCGCGGTCGCGGCGCTCGACTCGCGGCGCCGGCCGGGGCGCGACGGAGGCGTGCGGGGCGGCTTGCGCGCGGTTTTGACGGGCTCTATGCTGCCCGCGCGCGCGTCATGATCCGACTGACGGAGTTCCTCGTCCGTGAACCCCGCTTCCGGACGGCGGTGGCCGGCGCCGCGGCGGTGTGGCTGTTCGCGGTGCCGGGGCTGCTGCTCGCCGGGCTGCTGACGCTGCTGCGCGTGCGCGCCGAGGTGCGCTGCGACGACCCGTACTTCGGCGCGTGCGTGGGGCCGTCGGCCTGCGAGAAGGTGCTGACCGACGCGTGGGCCACGGTGCTCGGGCTGCCGCTGACGGTCTACGCGGCGGGGTTCTTCGTCGTCATGCTCGCGCTGGCCGGCGCGATGGTGGCGCGGCCGGGGCTGTCGGCGGCGCTGCGCCCGGCGCTGCTCACGGGCGCGTGGGCGGGGGTGCTGGTGTGCGCGGTGCTGGCGACCTACGCGGCGGTGTGGCTGCAGGCGCTGTGCCTGTACTGCCTGTTCCTCGACGGCACGTGCGTGGGGGTGCTGCTGGCGGCGATGCTGGCCGACCGCGGGCGGGTCGCGGAGCGGCCGCGGGCGCCGGCGACGTGGATCGTGCTGGCGGCGGCGGGGCTGCTGTTCGTGGCCGCGGTGCTCGGGCAGCGGCTGGTGATCCTGCGGGCCCACGCGGCGGCCACGGCGGGGGCGCTGCACCCGTGCGTGGTGGCGATGCGCGAGCTCGAGACGCCGGCGCTGCGGGTGGCGCTGACCGATCAGATCGAGCCGCCGGTCTACGCGGTCGGGCTGTTCCTCGACCTGTCGTGCGCGCACTGCCGGGCGGAGTACACGCTGTGGCGCGGCTACCAGCGCGAGCTGGCCGACCGCGGGGTGCCGGTCGAGCTGCAGCTGTTCCACTTCCCGCGCGGGTGCAGCACCGCCGCGGGGGCGCCGGACGCCAGCCGCACGCGCGCGTGCGACGCGGCGCGGGCCCAGCTGTGCCTGGCGGGCACGGACAGCGAGCAGGCGCTGCGGCTGTTCGACCGCCTGCTGGCCGAGCAGGACGGGCCGTTCACCAGCGACCGCCTGGCCGCGCTGGCGGCGGAGTTCGGCGGGACGGCGGACGCGAGCGACCCCGACTCGCCGCTGTTCGTGTGCATGCGCGGCGAGGAGGTGGCGGCCACGCTGGCGCGCCACGCGTCGTTCGCGGCCAAGGTCGGCGACCTGCACGCGGCGCCGGGGGTGCTGGTGGTGCCGCTCGTCGACGGGCGCCCGCAGGGCCAGGCGCTGCGCAGCCAGGGGCACAAGCCGCGCGAGTTCTACGAGGCGTGGTTCGCGCGACACGGCGGAGGTGGCGATGAGTGAGCGTCGATCGACGGGGGTCCGCGAGGCCCGCTTGCAGGTGGCGATCTCGGTGCTGGCGACCGGTCTGCTCGGGCTCGGCCTGCTGCTCGGCGACGGGCTCGGGGCGGTGCCGGGGCCGCAGTGCAGCGAGGACCTGCAGTGCGGCGAGGGCGACGTGTGCATGTCGGGGCGCTGCGTGGCGCCGCCGCTGGTCGGGCCGCAGGTCTGCCAGGAGGGCGACCCGTGCGCCGAGTGCGAGTGCGGCGAGGGCTTCCGCTGCGACGCGGAGGACCGCTGCACGCTGGCGGCGCCCGACGTGTGCTCGGAGGAGGTCAAGCGGCTGATCGCGGAGATCCGCAGCTTCGAACACGACCGCTGCGCCAAGGTCGGCACCGACGCGACGCAGTGCGACCCCAAGGAGCTCGACAAGTTCGTGCTGGCCCACGACAAGCTCAGCGAGCTGCTGCTCGGGCTGCCGTCGACGATCACGGTGCACTTCGATCAGAACCAGCCGAACGCCGAGGACGGGCTGCCGCGCGCGGCCGAGGCCCACTACACCGAGCACTTCGCGCGCCTCGGCGACCGCCTGCGCGAGGCGGAGCTGGTGCTGATCTTCGGGCGCTCGAGCCGCGACCGCGCGACCACGGCGAGCCGGGTGATCGCCAACAACAACCTGGCCCAGAACCGCATGCAGCAGGTGGCGCAGTGGGTGGTCGAGCTCGGCGCGAGCCCGCAGGACCGCGACGCGATGACGAGGAAGCTGGTGCGCCTCAGCCTCGGCGAGCGCCAGCCGCTGACGCGCGCGCTGCTGGCGGCCAACCCCCGCCATCAGTTCGTGGCCTGGAAGAAGGGGCGCGAGGCCCTGCTGGTGGCGGAGGTGCGCGGCGAGGTCGACGCGACGCGCGAGGCGCTGCTCGAGCGGGCCCTCAACCAGTCGGTGCTGGTGGTCCCGGTGCCGTGCGAGATCCCATGAGCCGCGAGGACGACGACGACGAGGCGCTCGACCCGTACACCGCGCGGCTGGTGGTCCGCGGCGGGGCGATCGTGTGCGCGGGGCTGGCGCTGGCGATCGCGTGGCTGCTGCTGGCGGCGCCGGGGCGCTCGCTGCGTCCGCCGCCCGCGCTGCTGGCGGCCTCGGCGGGGGCGATGGCCGCGGCCGCGGCGCCGGCGGTCGACGCCAAGGAGCCGACCATCGTCCGCGGGCAGCGCTCGCTGACGGTGATCCCGGCGCGCAGGATCCCGGGGCTGCTGGCGCTGCAGCTGGGGTTCCTCCGCGGCAACGACCTGACCGACGCGGTCCGCTTCGGGCAGGCGCTGCGCGGCACGCCGGCGGTCAAGCTGGTCAACCTGTGGGCGACGTGGTGCCCGCCGTGCGTGCAGGAGAACGAGCGCTTCGTGCAGATGAGCTCGGACTGGGGCCGCGACGTGCAGTTCGTGCCGATCCACGTCGGGCCGATCAGCGACCCGCAGGGCTACCGCGCGCTCGTCGACCGCATGCCGGGCGCGGCCGTGTCGCCGCTGGTCGACGCGAGCGGCGACGCGGTCCAGAGCCTGCTGCGGGCCGAGCGGCTGCTGACGGAGGAGGAGGGCATCCCGATCACGATGCTGCTCGACTGTCGCGACGAGCTGCGCTGGATCCACGTCGGCGAGCTGGTCGACACCACCGAGCTCGGGCTGCACCTGGGGGCGCTGCGCTCCGAGCTGGCGCTGCCCCGCTGCGCCCCGCCGCCGCCCGCGCCGGCCCGGCCGCCCGGCTGCGGCGACGGGGTGTGCGCGCCGCCGACGGAGAACTGCGCGAACTGCCTCGACGACTGCGCGTGCACGCTGGTCGGTACGGTCTGCCGCACGGCCCCGCCGGCCCGCCCCGAACCCCACTGCGCCTACCCCGACTCCGCGTTCACCGAGGACTGAAGAGGGACCATGCACCGTCGCCGCAGAAGAATGTCCGTGTCCGTCGCGCTCGCGGCCAGCCTGTCGTGGTCGGGGACCGCGGGGGCGCTGCCGCCGCTGGATCTGGCGCCTGTCCCGAAGGACAGGCCCGAGGAGAGCAGGGCAGGAGACTGCGCCGACGGGCGCGAGGCGGCGCGGCAGTACAAGGCCGGGGAGTACGCCGAGGCGGCGGCGCTGTACGAGGGCTGCGCGCGGACCACCGGCGACGCGGGGTTCTGGAAGAAGGCGGGCATGGCCCGCTACTCGGCGCGGCAGTACGCGCACGCGATCCAGGCGCTCGGCGGCTACCCGGGGGCGGCGTCGGCGGAGGACCGGCCGATCGTGGCGATGCTGCGCGACGCGCAGGCGCAGTGCGTGCTGGTCCGCTTCGCGGTGACCGCGGACGCCGGGGCGCCGCGGCCGGAGCAGCTGCGCCTGGCGCCGCAGGGCCGCGCGGCGGAGGCGATCACGGTGGCGTGGTCGCGCTCGACGGTGGCGCTCGACGTGTGGCTCGACCCGGGGGTGTGGCAGGCGCAGCTGGTGCTGCCGGCGGGGGCATCGGTGGCGCCGCAGGAGGTGACGGTGGCCCGCGACCCGCCGGGGCAGGAGGTGGCGTTCCGCGTCGAGGCGCCGGCGCCCGCGGTGGTGACGCCGCCGCCGCCGCCGTCGCCGGTGCGGGTGGCGGTCGAGGTCGGGCCGTCGGCGGCGCTGCGCGGCGGGGCGACGGTGGCGTGGTCGGGTCCGACCACGACGGCGCCGCAGACGACGCGCGCGTCGACGACGCGCTGGGACCTGGCCCCGGGGACATGGACGGTGCGGGCGTCGGCGCCGCGGTTCGCCGCGGAGGCGCGCACGCTGACGGTGGCCGAGCCGACGCGGGTGACGCTGACGCTGACGCGGACGCGCGAGGACCGGGCGCGGATCGGGCTGGCGGCGGCGATCGGGGCGGTGGGGCTGGGGCTGTTCGTCGGCGGGCTGGCGGGGGCGGCCGGCGCGGGGAGGGACTACCGCGGGGCGGCGGGGCGGCTCGCGGGCGACGACCGCAGCGACGCGCTGGCGGAGGTGCTGCCGGCGATCCAGCGCGAGTCGACGGGGACGATGATCACGACCAGCGGGCTCGGGGCCGGGGTCGCGGCGGCGACGATCGCGGCGGACGGCAGCGAACGCCTGCTCGGCACCGAGGTGGGCGTCGGCTCGGTGCTACTGATCATCGGGCTGGCGTGGTTGATCCCGACCAAGCGCAGCTACTACAAGGACGCCGTGGCGCAGGACGACGGGTGGTCGATCGACAGGACCTTCCTCGACGACCATCGCCGGCCGGAGCTGGCGGCGGGGGCCCTGCTGGGGCTCGGCGCGGGCCTGGCGGCGGGCGCCAGCGTGGCCCTGATCACCCGCGCGGCGCTGCGGGGCGGGCGGTCGGTCCGCAAGGCGAAGGTCGGACCGATGACGGGGCCGCGGACGGTCGGGCTCAATTTTCAGGCATCCTTCTGAACGGATACACGCCATGCACGACACCATCCTGACTCCGATGAACCGCCGCCGGAAGCTGCGCAGCCTCGCCTGCGGGCTGCTCGTGTGCCTCGTGGCGCCCCCCGTGGGCTGCGGCAGCGCGGGCTCCGGCGAGGTCACCGACGACGGCGGCTGCAACGGCGGGCGCTCGCTGCCGGGCGAAGAAGAGGGCGACGAGACCAGCAGCTCGGGCGGGTCGACGTCGACGTCGGTCGACGCGACCAGCGAGTCGACGAGCAGCGCGGGTGTGTGCGGGGACGGAGTGGTGGACGAGGGCGAGGGGTGCGACGACGGTAACGAGGATGACGAGGACGCGTGCCCGAGCGGGGCGCAGGGCGCGTGCGCGGGCGAGGCGGCGTGCGGGGACGGGCTGGTGTGGGCGGGGCAGGAGGAGTGCGACGACGGGAACACGATGAACGGGGACGGGTGCGAGGAGGACTGCACGGAGACGCCGACGGCGGAGTGCGGGAACGGGGTGATGGAGGCGGGCGAGGGCTGCGACGACGGCAACGCGGTGGACGAGGACGGGTGCCCGAGCGGGGCGCAGGGCGGGTGTCAGCCGGCGAGCTGCGGGGACGGGATCGTGTGGAGCGGGACGGAGGGGTGCGACGACGGGAACACGGACGATACGGACGGGTGCCCGAGCGGGGCGGCGGGGATGTGCGCGGCGGCGGCGAGCTGCGGGGACGGGATCGTGTGGAGCGGGACGGAGGGGTGCGACGACGGGAACACGATCGACGAGGACGAATGCCCGAGCGGCGCGACGGGGCAGTGCAAGGCGGCGGCGAGCTGCGGGGACGGGCTGGTGTGGAGCGGGACGGAGGAGTGCGACGACGGGAACGAGGACGACATCGACGCGTGCAACGACGACTGCGCGGCGCCGCGGTGGGTGTTCATCACGAGCAAGGGCAAGGACAACGGGAACCTGGGAGGGGTGGCGGGGGCCGACGCGTACTGCCAGATGCTCGCGGACGGGGCGGGGCTCGGGGGGACGTACATGGCGTGGCTGACGGGCAGCGACCCGGCGACGGCGCCGGCGATGCGGTTTGCGAGCGCGGGGTTCGCGGGGTGGTACATGCTGCCGGGCGACCCGCCGACGCCGGTGGCGCGCGGGTGGGCGGACCTCGTCGGTCCGAGCGACCTGCAGGCGGCGATCGTGCGCGATGAGGCTGCGGCCGACGTCGGCGACGCGAACGCCTGGACGAACACCAGGGCGGACGGGACCCAGCTCGGCGCCGATCATTGCTCGGACTGGGGCACCAACGACGGTGATCTCAGCGGTGGAACCGGGCGCAGCAAGTCGGGCATCGTGAGCGACGCCTGGACAGACAACGCCGAGTACGCCTGCAACAGCGGGGCGCGGCTGTACTGCTTCCAGGTAGGGGTGTGACGGCATGATCCCGGAGTACGACTTCTCGGGCCGCACGCTCGAGGGGCGTTACGCGCTGGTGAAGAAGATCGGGGCGGGGTCGTTCGCGTCGGTGTACCTCGCCCAGGACCTGCGGATGTTCGGGCGCAAGGTCGCGGTCAAGGTGCTGCACCCGGAGCGGGGGGACAGCCCGGCGGAGGTCGAGAGGTTCGTGCAGGAGATGAAGGTCGCGGCGCGGCTCGACGGGCCGTACCGCGATCGTGTGGTCCGCATCATCGACCACGGGCGCTGCGAGGCCGAGGCGCCGGCGCTGCTGTTCTTCGTGATGGAGCACGTCGACGGGGTGACGCTCCAGGCCATGGTCACGAGCGTGGTGGACGGGCAGCGCAGGCGCCGCCCGCTGCCGTGGCCGCAGGCGGTGGCGGTCATCCAGGAGCTGGTCAAGGCGCTGGCGACCTTGCACGCGTGCGGGGTGGTGCACCGCGACATCAAGCCGGGCAACTGCATCATCGAGCAGAAGCCGGACGGCGACTTCCTGAAGCTGCTCGACCTCGGGATCGTGAAGGTGCTGCCCGGCCACGAGATCAGCGCCGACGGGCCGCGCACGCACCCGGAGTTCGTGCTCGGCACGCCGCGCTACATGGCGCCCGAGCAGTTCGCGGGGCCGAGCAACGACCCGCGCGTCGACCTCTACGCGGCGGGGGTCATGCTCTACGAGTTCCTCACCGGCGACGTGCCGTCGCGCTGGTACGAGCGGCCGGGGGCGCAGCATCCGTACGTGGCGATCCCGCCGTCGCAGGCCAACCCGGCGGCCAACGTGCCGCCCGGGCTCGACGCGGTGGCGTTGAAGGCCGTCGCCTTCGAGCCGGGCAAGCGCTACCAGTCCGCCGACGAGTTCGCCCTGGCGCTGGCCGAGATCCTGCTCGCGGCGGAGCGCCAGCAGGCCCGCACGCGCGCGCTGATCGAGGAGTCGGAGTCGCAGGCGCGCGAGCGGGCCGGCTGGCGCGCGGCGTTTCGCGTCGGCGACCTCGACGCCCGCGGCTGGGCGACGCTGCGCTGGTGGGTCATGGTGGCGATGACCGCGGTCGCCATGCGCTTCGCCGTGGTGTTCGCCACGGTGATCCGCCGCGGCGACGCCGAGCACGCCCAGCGTCAGGCGGCGGCGTCGCGGGCGCTGGCCCAGATCGAGGCCGACAAGGCGCGGACGTCGGCGCGATCCGGCGGCAAGCCGGTGGTGGCCCGGCGCACGGCGCCGGTGGTGCCGCCGGTGGACGCGCCGCGGTCGACGTCGACGCCGACGCGACCCGCGAGTCCGCCGGAGCCGCCGGGGCCGGTCGCCGAGCCGCGGCCACCGGTGCCCGAGCCGCCGGGTGAGCCGGAGCCGCGGCCCGCTCCGCGGACGGAGCCGGAGCCGCCGCCGAAGCCACGGACGAGGCCGCGACCGAAGGACGACGCCCCGCCGATCTGGCCGCTGACGATCGCCGCGGTCGAGGCCGAGGCCGAGCGCAAGTTGCGGACCCGCTGTCGCGGGCTGCACGGCAAGGCGTCGGTCACGGTGGCGATCGACGTGGTCGAGGCGCGCGTCCGCGGGACCACCGTCGCGGCCGCCGCGGATCCGCGGATCGCCGCCTGCATCGTCAAGCACGCGGCAGGGGCGTTTCAGTTCGCGGGGCTCACGCGGCGCGTGCCGCAGTACGACTTCAGCATCGACCTGTGAGCGGGCTCTGCACCGCGCCCTCGGTGCGACGCGGGTCGCGGCCCGTCGTGCGCCGTCGATCGGCGTGCGGAGATCCGCGGGCCGTCGGTCACCCGCGAAGCACCGGCGGCTCGACCCTCGCGGCGATCGGTCGGCGTGTGCGCCGTGGCCGATCCGGAGTTCGTGTGTGCGTCCGGCGCGGGCGACACGCATGGCCGGCGCGGCGCGTCGCGTTGACAGGGCGGGTGCTTGTCGCATACGGTCCGCCGCCGTGCTCTGCCTCGCGGGCCTCGTCAAGAAGTTCGGCGCCACCGTGGCGGTCGACGGGCTCTCGCTCGAGGTCGGGCGCGGCGAGGTGCTCGGGTTCCTCGGGCCCAACGGGGCCGGCAAGACGACCACCCTCGGCATGATCGTCGGGGCGATCCGCCCGGACGCCGGGCGCGTCGAGATCGACGGAGCGGCGCCCTCGATCGCGGCGGTGCGGGCCAGCGTCGGCATCGCCCCGCAGTCGCTCGCGCTCTACGACGACCTCACGGCCCGCGAAAATTTATGGTTCTTCGCCCGGCTCTACGGGCTCTCGCGGGCGCACGCGCGGGCGCGGGCGGACGCGCTGCTGGCCCAGGTCGAGCTGACGCCGCGGGCCGACGACCGCGTCGGCGGGTTCTCCGGCGGCATGAAGCGCCGGCTCAACCTCGCGGCGGCGCTGGTCCACGACCCGCAGCTCGTGCTGCTCGACGAGCCGACCGCGGGCGTCGATCCGCAGTCGCGCAACGGGATCCTCGAGCTGGTCCGCGGGCTGGCGAGCGCCGGCAAGACGCTGCTGTACAGCACGCACTACATGGAGGAGGCCCAGCGGCTGTGCTCGCGGGTCGCGATCGTCGATCACGGCAAGCTGCTGCTGGTCGACCGGGTCGACGCGCTGCTGGCCCGGCACGGCGGGCGCAGCGTGGTCCACGCCATGCGCGGCGACGACGAGACGCGGGTCGAGACCGAGGACCCGGTCCGCGAGGTCGCGCGCCAGCTCGACGCCGGCGGGGTCACCAGCCTGCGCATCGACCGGCCCGACCTCGAGTCGGTGTTCCTCAACCTGACCGGACGGAGCCTGCGCGACTGATGCGGGGCGCCGCGCCGATCGCCGCCGTCGCGGCCGAGGACCCGCGGCCGCTGCCGCGCGACCGCGGGGCGTTCGTCTCCACGTCCGGACGGAGCCTGCGCGACTGATGCGGGGCGCCGCGCCGATCGCCGCCATCGCGGCCAAGGACCTGCGGCTGCTGCTGCGCGACCGCGGGGCGTTCGTCTTCACGTTCGTGTTCCCGGTGGCGATCGCCATGTTCTTCGGCTGGGTGTTCGGCGGCGGGCGTGACGCCGGCGAGCGGCCGCTCGTGCTGGCGATCCACGACGGCGACGGCGGGCCGGCGGCGCGGGCCTACGTGGCCGGGTTGACCGCCCCGGGCGAGGGCCTGATCGCGGCGCCGAGCGCCGACGCGGACGACTGCGAGGCGCGGGTGCGCGGGCGCGACGCGCTCGCGTGCCTGAAGATCCCGCCGGGCTTCGAGGGCGGGATCGAGGGCATGTTGACTGGCAAGCCGGCGACGGTCGAGGTCGTCGTCGATCCCAGCCGGCGCGCGGAGGCCGGGCTGCTGACCGGCAAGCTGATGGCCGGCGGGTTTCGCCAGCTCGCCGGCGGGTTCGGCGACCCGGCGCGCATGGGCGGGCTGGTCGCGCGCGCCCGGGCCGCGCTGGCGCGGACCGACGGCGTGCCGGCGCCCACGCGAGCGGCGCTCGAGCAGCTCTACGGCGGGCTCGACGGGCTCTCGCGGCAGCCGGCCGCGCCCGCGGCGACCGGTCCCGAGGGACAGGCGGGCTGGCAGCCGCTGCGCGTCGAGCTGCGCGAGCTGGCGGCGCGGCGCGCCGACGGACCGCCGAGCAGCTTCGCGGTGTCGTTCCCGCAGGGCGTGGTGTGGGGGCTGATGAGCAGCGTGATGGTCTTCATCAGCGCGCTGATCCGCGAGCGCAGCCGCGGGACCATGCTGCGCCTGACGGCCGCGCCGATCTCGGCGGCGCAGGTGCTGGCCGGCAAGTGCGCCGCATGCTTCGTCTGCTGCGTGGCGGTGCAGCTGCTGATCATCGCGGTCGGCCGGCTCGGCTTCGGGGTCGAGGTCGGCTCGCCGGGTATGATGGCCGCGGCGATCGTCGCCGCCAGCACGGGCTTCACCGGGCTGACGATCCTGATGGCCGGGCTCAGTCGCTCGGAGGAGGGCGCCGACGGGCTCGGGCGGGCCGCCTTGATGGTCCTGGCGATGATCGGCGGCGGCGCGATCCCGCTGGCCTTCATGCCCGCGGCCATGCTCACCGTCAGCCACTTCAGCCCGTTCAAGTGGGCCCTGCTGGCCTTCGAGGGCGCGCTCTGGCGGGGCTTCGGGCCGCTCGAGATGCTGCTGCCGTGCGGCATCCTGCTGGCGGTCGGCGCCCTCGGGTTCGTGATCGGCGCCGTGCTGCTGCGGCGCATGCGGGTCGAATAATTAAAATTCAAAGGTTGTATGGTGGGGCCGGAGGTCCCGATGTCGAAGCTCTCGCCCGCGCTGTCCGTCCTGCTGATCGTCGGTTGCACCGGTCACGGACCCGACGCGCCGGTGATCGAGGAGCGACCGGCGCAGCTCGAGGTCTCGCGCGAGCGGGTGAAGATCGACGTGGACGTCGACGTGGACGTCGACCTGAAGATCGAGCTCGGCGGGCAGCACACCTGCTCGGGCGGCGGCTGCACGGTCACCTGCGCCGGCGACGAGGCGTGCAGCGCGACCTGCTCGGGCGGCGGCTGCACGCACGCCTGCACCGACGGAGCGCGCTGCGACTTCACCTGCTCGGGCGGCGGCTGCAGCCAGCGCTGCGCGGCCGGGACGACCTGCGCGCTGACCTGCTCGGGCGGCGCCTGCACCCGCGAGTGCGCGGGGGCGCGCTGCCACCGGACCTGCTCGGGGCACGGCTGCACGGACCAGGATTGACCCAATTCGGGCTTTGGCGGCCCTTGACAGGAGAACTACACGTGTAGTATTACACGTGTAGTTCATGTCTGACTCCATCCAATTGAGCGACCTCCAGCTCGCCCTGATGCGGATCCTGTGGGACCGCAAGGAGGCGAACTCGATCGAGGTCCACGGCGAGTTGCTCGCGCACGAGCGCGAGCTGGCACCGACGACGGTCGCGACCATGCTGTCGCGGCTCGAGAAGAAGGGCCTCTTGACCCACCGGGTCGAGGGGCGCCAGTTCATCTACCGCCCGCTGGTCAGCGAGCACGAGGTGCGCCGGTCGATGCTGGCGCGCCTGACCGACTACTTCTTCAAGGGCGACGTGTCCGCGCTGGTCAGCCATCTGGTCGACGGCGACGACGACGTGGCGCGCGCCAAGCAGATCCTGGCCGAACGGTCGGACGCGGAGGACGGCGATGATTGACATCATGCTCGCATGGCTGGCGACCTACCTGATCCACAGCACCGTGCTGATCCTCGGCGTGTGGGGCTTCACGCGCTGGTGCGTGCTCGACAGCCTGACCCGCAGCTTGCTGTGGAAGCTCGCGCTGGTCGGGGGCCTGTTCACGGCGACGCTGCAGACCGGCTTCGGCGTGCGGCCGGCGCTCGGGACGTTCGCGCTCGAGTCGCCGGCGCCGGCGGTGCCCGAGGTGCTGCCGTTCGCCGCGGTCGCGCGCGACGAACTCGCCGCCGAGATCGACGAGGACGTCGACGAGGCGCTCGACGAGTTCCGCGAGGAGATGGCCTCGGAGCTCGTCGTGCTCGAGATCGAGGACGGCGGGCGGTCGGTCACCATCGTCTCGATGGTCGACGCGGGGCCGGCGTGGGCGCCGGAGCCGGTGCTCGCGCCCGCGGCCGAGCCGTCGCCGCCCGTCGCGGCGGCCCCGGCGAGCCCGGTCGACGACGACAGCGAGGTCTCGGCGGCGCTGATCGGGCTGTTCCTCGGCGGCGCGGCGCTCGGGCTCGGGCGCGTGCTGCTGACCGCGCGTCGCCTGCAGCGGCTGCTGCACGGGCGCGGCGCGATCACCCGCGGCCCGCTGGCGGAGCGCCTGGCCGCGCTGCTGACCCGCGCGCGCATCGCCAGGCAGATGGTGCGGCTGACCATGTCGCCGGCCCTGGTCTCGCCGATCGCCCTGGCGAGCCGCGAGATCGTGGTGCCCGAGGCGGCGCTCGAGCTCGAGGGGCGCCAGCAGGAGGCCATGCTGGCCCACGAGCTCGCCCACGTGGTCCGCAACGACCCGGCGTGGCTGGTGCTCGCGGCGGTCATCGAGGCGGCGCTGTTCATCCAGCCGCTCAACCGCCTGGCCCGCAGCGGCATGCAGACCGCGGCCGAGGAGCTGGCCGACGACTGGGCGGTGCGTCACCTCGGGACCGGGCTGCACCTCGCGCGCTGCCTCACCGAGGTCGCCGAGTGGCAGGGCCGCGGGCGCGTGCCGGGCGCGTTCGTCAGCCCGATGGCGAGCGGCGAGCGCTCGGCGCTGGTCCACCGCGTGCAGCGGCTGCTGGGCGATCGCGTGCAGCAGCGCGGGCGCTGGACCGTCGTGCGGCGCGGGCTGCTCGGTGTGGGGCTGATCGCAGCGGTCGCCTGGGGCGCGCCGGGCATGGCGGTGGCCCACGACGAGCACGCCGCGGACCTGCCCGAGGTCATCACGGTGGCCGAGGCGCCCGAGGCGGCGACGATGCCCGAGGTCATGCCGGTGCTCGCGCTGGCCGACGCCGGCGCGCCGGTGCTGGCCCTGGCCGACGCGGCGACCGAGTCCGACGCCGACACCCCACGCGAGCGGCGGAAGCAGCGGCGCGCGGCCCGGCTTGAGCGCAGGGCCGAGAAGGCCGCGCACAAGGCCGCGGAGCTGCGGGCCGACGGCGGCCGGCGCGAGCTCGTGGTCGTGCGTCCGGGCCACCTGCAGATCGACGACGGCGCGGGCAGCCGGGTGGTCGTGGTCCACGACGAGCGCGGCGACGCCGGTCGTCGGCGTCACACGGTGGTGCACGTGCAGCCCGGTCACCAGGGCCCGCAGCGTCACGTGCAGGTGCACAGGATCGACGCCGACGAGATCCGCCGGCAGGCCCTCGCGGGTCGGCCGAGCGAGGCGGAGATCGCCGCGATCCGCGAGGGGGCGCGTCGGGCCGCGCGCATCGACCGGGCCGAGCTCGATCGTCTGCGCGACCAGGCGCGGGAGCTGGCGCGCGAGGCCCGGCGCGGGCACCGTGCGAGCGAGGCGGAGATCGAGGCGCTGCGGCGCGAGGCCGAGGCGCTGGCCCGCAACGCCCCCAGGTTCTCGCCGGCGGCGATCGCCAGGCTGCAGCGCGAGGCCCGGCGCCTGGCCGAGCGGGCCCCCGGGTTGAGCGCGGAGGACCTCGAGCGCCTCGAGGAGGAGATCGAGGCGGAGGTCGAGCGCAACCTGCCGGACCCCGACGAGCTCGAGGCGCAGGTGCGGCGCAGCTTGCCGGACCCCGACGAGCTCGAGCGGCAGATCCAGCGCAGCTTGCCCGACGCCGCCGAGATCGAGGCGCAGGTGCGGCGCAGCCTGCCGGACCCGAGCACCTTCGAGGACGCCGTGCGCCGCGCCGTCGAGCAAGCGGGCCTCGCCGAGGACGAGCAGC
>JAEUJW010000107.1 GCA_016793465.1 Myxococcales bacterium | reverse complement strand
CGGCTACGACGTGGGCCTCGACCGCAAGGTCGCGCTGAAGCTGGTGCGGCGGCAATTATTAAACCGTCCGGCGGTGCGCGACCGGATGGTGCGCGAGGCCAAGGCGATGGCCCGCCTGTCGAGCGCGCACGTGGTCCAGGTGTTCCAGGTCGGCCCGCACAGGGACGGGATCTACGTGGCGATGGAGTACGTCGAGGGCGTGGCCCTCGGCGCGTGGCTGAAGGCGGCGCCGCGGCCGTGGCAGGCGGTGCTGCGCACGGTGTGCGGGGCGGGGCGCGGGCTGGCGGCGGCGCACGCGGCGGGGCTGGTGCACCGCGACTTCAAGCCGGACAACGTGCTGGTCGACGCGAACGGGCACGCGCGGGTCCTCGACTTCGGGCTGGTGCAGTCAGAGCACGCGCCGGGCGCGGCCAACGGCGAGTCCGAGGAGCTGATGCAGTCGACGTCGGGGATCGACGACACGGTCCACTCGACGGGCGTGGGCGCCGCGACCGGCGACGCGGTCGAGCGCTCCAACATCCACTGGTCGATCCGCCTGACGCAGATCGGTCGGGCGGTCGGGACGCCGGCGTACATGTCTCCGGAGCAGCACTTCGGCGAGCCGGTCGGGCCGTTCTCGGACCAGTACAGCTTCGCGGTCACGCTGTACGAGGCGCTGTACGGGGTGCGGCCGTTCAACGCCGACTCGTGGGACAGCCTGAAGGCGCAGGTGCGAAGGGGCGAGGTGCCGCCGCCGCCGCCCGACTCGCGGGTGCCGGGCTGGGTCCATAAAATTCTCGCGCGCGGGCTGGCGGTCGAGCCGGACCAGCGCTGGCCGAGCGTGCAGGCGATGGTCGACGCGCTCGAGCGCGACCCGCGGCGCACGCGGATGCGCGTGCTCGGGCTGGTCGGGCTGGTCGTGACGGCGTCGGCGGTCAGCTACGCGGCGGCGGCCTCGCGCGCGGGCGTGGAGGAGGACCGCTGCGGCGGCGGGGCGCAGGAGCTGGCGGAGGTGTGGGACGAGGCGCGCCGGCAGGCGGTGACGCAGGCGTTCGCGGCCACGCGGGCGTCGTTCGCCGACGACGTGCTGCGGCGGACGCTGACGCGGCTCGACGCCTACGCGGGCACGTGGGCGGCGGAGCACCGCGCGGCCTGCGAGGCGAACGTGGCCGGCAACCAGACCGACAACCTGCTGGACCTGCGCATGGCGTGCCTCGGTCGCCGCAAGATGCACGTGTCGGCGCTGGTCGACGTGCTGGCGACGGCGGACCGGTCGGTGGTGGAGAACGCGGTGCAGGCGGTGGCCTCGCTGCCGAGCGTGAGGGCGTGCGCGGACGCGGAGGCGCTGCTGGCGGTGGCGCCGCCGGCGGACGCGACGACGGCGCTGCGGGTCGACCAGCTGCGGCGGCAGCTGGCGCAGGCGAAGGCGCTCGAGGACACGGGTCGGTTCGAGCAGGGGCTGGTGCTGGCGAGCAAGGCGCGGGGCGAGGCGACGCCGCTGGGCTACGCGCCGCTCGAGGCGGAGGCGGCGCTGGGCGAGGGCAGCCTGTTGATGGCGATCGGCCGCACGGAGGACGCGGAGGCGGCGCTGGTCCAGGCGGTGCAGCTGGGGATCGTGCATGACCTCCACGCGGTCGCGGCGGAGGCGGCGGCCAAGCGGATCTTCGCGCTGAGCTACGGGCTGCGGCGCACCGAGGCGGCGCTGGCGACCCGTCCGGTCGCGGAGGCGCTGGTCCAGCGGGCCCAGGACGACGGGCGGCTGGCGGCGCTGCTGCACAACAACCTGGGGGTGGCGTACGCGGTCGCGGAGGAGTTCGACGCCGGGGTGGCGCAGGTCGAGCGGACGATCGCGCTGCTGCAGAGCCGCGGCGGCCCGCCCGACCCGCTGCTGGCGGCCACGTATCACAACCTCGGGACCATGTTCATCGACCAGGCGCAGGCGGACCGGGCGCGCGCGCCGTTCACGGCGTCGTACGAGCTGTTCGTGAAGGCGGTCGGCGAGCAGCACCCGAACGCGGCCTACCCGCTGGTCGGGCTCGGCGACGTGGCGTTCGCGGAGGCGAGCTACGAGGAGGCGCGGCGGCACTACGAGCAGGCGCGGGCGCTGATGGAGTCGACGTACGGGGAGGAGCACCCGTACCTGATGCACGTGCTGGTCGGGCTCGGGCGGGTGTACGCGCGGACCGGCAAGCTCGAGCAGGCCGGCGCCAGCTTCCAGCGGGCGATCTCCGCCGGCGACAAGCCCGGCGTGCACGACCCGATGTTCGCCGAGGCGCTGGCCGGCCTGGGCCAGCTGGAGGCGGGCGCGGGGCGGTACGCGGAGGCGAGGCGATCGTTCGAGCGCGCCGCGTCGGCGTTCGAGGCGGCGTACGGGCGCGAGGCGGGCAAGCAGGCGACGGCGGCGGTGCACGCGGGGGACATGGCCGGCAAGCTGGGCGACCACGCGGCGGCGACCGAGTGGTACGAGAAGGTGCTGGCGCTGCCCGGGGGGATGAAGGCGGAGGAGCGCGCGGCGGCGGCGGTCGGGCTGGCGCGCGAGCTGTCGCGGAGGCCGGAGGCGGCGGCGCGGGTGTGCGACCTGCTGACGGAGGCGAGGCTGTCGCTGTCCGCGGACGGTCCGCTGCGCGCCGAGGCGGAGGCCCTGCAGGCGAGCAGGTGCGCGGCGCCGGCTGGGTAGAAGGCCGCAGGCAGGTTCGGCGAGCCGAAGTTGCTGTGCACCGTTCGGCGCTCGCGGACCGGCGAGAGAACGTGGGTCGGGCGGGTGGAGTGCAGGCGATGCATTGCAATGCCTGCAGGATCAAGTGACAGTGGCCGGGGCGGTGATGTCGGACATGCGGCGCGCTGTCCGTGCAGCGCGGACCGTGTCACGGACATGTCTGATGTTTTTTGCGAGGCGCCGGAGGTCGGGGGATAAGGGCGTGGCGGGGCTGGTATAGTCGAATCCGGTTTCCGGAGGAGGGTGCATGGGCATGCGGACGACGTGGATCTTCGGCGGGGTCGTGGTGCTGGCGGTCGCGTGCGACGCGGACGGGGTGCACCTGGGCGGCGAGGCGCCCGCGCTGCGAGCGGCGCACGACAACTCGATGTACCTCAACGGGTCGTACCTCAACTCGATGTACCTCAACGGGTCGTACCTCAACTCGCTGTACCTCAACTCGCTGGACTTCAACGGCGACTACGTGCGGGCGACCGAGTTCGCGGTCGACGAGGACGTGACGCCGGACGTGTGGCTCGAGGGCAGCCAGCTGTTCATCAAGAAGAAGAACGGGGCGGTGGTGTCGGGCGCGGGCGTCGACAAGGTGAAGATCAAGTACGACGTCAGGGAGGGCGGCAAGGTCCGCAAGAAGACGCTGCGCTTCAACCACGCCCAGCCGCTGGCGCCGGGCTCGGACGTGTGGATCTACGACATCGACTTGAAGGACGGCGGCGGCGGGTGGAAGTCGCTGTGCGTCGACGGCAACGGCGACGCGACCGAGGCGATCCTGCTCAATGACCTGTGGAACGCGGGCACGGGCGATCGGCTCGACCACGAGCCCACGGCGCTGACCTACGCGTGCCGCGGGTCGGCGCTGGCGAAGTGCGTCGAGTGGGGCTACAAGCCGTGGGCGCTGGCGGAGGGCGCGTCGCTGCACGAGTTCCACCAGGCCTGCACTCGCATGGTCCGCGCGGACTACTGCGGCGACGGAGTGCCGCACACGGTCAACGGCACGCCGATCCACGTGCTCGACGAGATCGGCGTGCAGGACGTCGACCCGAGCGTCAGCTACGTGGTCGAGGCCGAGTGGGGCGTCGACGGCGCGACGTGCCTCAACAGCGCCAACACGCGCCTGGCCGGCCAGACGATCGCGTGCTCGCTGCCGGCGTGCGGGCCGTCGTTCGCGTCGGGCGGGCTGCTGCAGAGCGGCAAGGTCGTCGGCGGGCCGTGAGCGTCACGGCGCGGCGGTGCAGAGGCCGACGTCGGCGAACTCGGGCGGCGGCGCCTCGGGGTCGTACCACGACACGCAGGTCTGGCCGGCGCCGGGGCAGCCCGGCGGCAGGCTGAGGTCGCAGAAGGGGACGCAGCAGCCGACCGCGGCGGGGTCGCACTCGACGGCGGCGGCCGGGGCCACGCAGACGAGGCCGGGGTCGCAGGCGCCCTGGGACGCGCAGGGGTCGAAGGCCTGACCTTCGTCGCCCGAGGCGTCGGCGGCGCACAGGAAGTCGTCGGCGCCGGGGTTGGGCCCGCAGGCGTGGTCCGCGGCGCAGTCCTGCAGGAGGGGGTCGCAGGCGGGCAGGCAGACGGCGAGGGCGCCGTCGTTGGTGACGCGGCAGGTGGTGTCGACGGGGCAGCTCGGCTGCTCGGGGACGCCGTCGCAGCCGAGCACGCAGGTGCCGGTGAGGGTGTCGGGGTCGACGTCGAGGCAGATCGAGTCGAGGTCGCAGCTGTCGACGCCGCTCAGCGGGTCGCCCTCGACGGTGCAGGGCTCGCCGGGGTGGTCGGGCTCGGCGACGATCGGCACGCACTTCACGGCGTCGACCTCGCCGTCGTCGTTCGCGTCGTGGGGGCTGCACTTGGTGTCGGGGGGGCAGTCCTGGGCCCAGATGTCGCACTGGCTGCACAGGGTCGAGCGGGCGCCGCGGGCGGTGAGGCAGCCGCTGCCGCCGTCGCTGGAGACGAGGAAGGTGAGCCCGAGGGTGTCGTCGCTGCTGCTGCCGGTGCTGGTGCCGGTGCTCGGGTCGACGGCGGTGGTCGAGGACGATGTCGCCGCGGTGGTGGTCGCGCCGGTGGTGGTCGGGTCGCCGGGCGGCGGGAGGGTCGAGGGCGGCGCGGCGGTCGTCGCGTCGGGGGCGGTCGACGAGGAGTCGTCGCCGGTGGCGTCCATCGGCGCGGCCGGGCCGCAGGCGAGGAGCAGGCAGAGGAGGGAGCGACGCGGGCGCATGACGCGTCAGGCTATCACGGGTCTCTGCGGGCGGCGCTCGCGTGAGTCAGGGGGCGAGGATCTCGGCGCGGAGGATCTTGTCGCCGACGAGCAGGGCGTCGACGACGTCGATGCCGCCTGCGACCTCGCCGATGCGCGTGAAGCGGCCCTCGAGGTGCGGGGCGCGGGCCTGCATGAAGAAGAACTGCGAGCCGCCGGTGTCCTTGCCGGCGTCGGCGACGCCGACGGCGCCGCGGGTGAAGCGGGCGGCGCCGGGCTCGGACGGCAGCGTGAAGCCCGGACCGCCCCAGCCGGTGCCCTCGGGGTCGCCGCCCTGGACCACGAACCCGGGCACGACGCGGTGGAAGGTGAGGCCGTCGTAAAAACCGGCGCGGGTGAGCGCGACGATCGCGGCGACGTGCCAGGGCGCGGCGTCGGGGTCGAGGTGGACGTCGATGACGCCGCGCTCGCTGGTGAGGCGCCAGTGGATCGGCGGGCCGGGCCTGGGCGGGTGCGGGGGCAGGGCGGGGGCGGCGTCGGCGAGCTGCGGGCCGGGGTCGCCGACGAGGGCGGTGACGCAGGCGCGGGCCGCGGCGCGCACCGAGGGGTTGGGGTGGCGCAGGCCGGCGCTGCACGGCTCCACCGGCGAGGCGGTGGCGGCGAGGGCCGCGGTGAGCGCGGCGTAGAGCTCGGTCTCGCGGGTGAGCTCGGCCGACGCGCGCGCGGCGAGGGCGGCGCGCACGGGCTCGGACAGCGGCGGCTGCGGGTCCGGCGGCCCGGCGGAGAGGGCGTCGGCGAGGCTGCCGACGACGGCGGGCGAGGGGTCGGCGAGGCTGCCCAGCAGCACGGCGTCGGGCACCGGCTCGCGGCCGCGAATTTTTAACAGGGCCGAGACGGCGGAGGCGCGGACGCGAGGGTCGGGGTCGCGGCGCAGGCGCTCGAGGTGGGCGAGGCGCTCGTCGAGGGGGCCGCCGAAGCCGCGGCCGAGCAGGTCGGCGGTGAGGCCGGCGGTCAGGTGCGGCGGGTGGCCCTCGCACACCAGCGGGGCGCGCCAGGCGGGGTCGCGGGCGAGCAGGGCGCGGGCCTGACAGGCGACGCGGGCGAGCCGCGAGTAGGTGTCGTCGGGGGCGTTGGCCGCGAGGGCCTCGGCGGCGGCGACGATCGCGGCGACGAGCTCGCGCCAGGCGGGCGGGAGCGGGGCTGGCCTTGCGGACAGGTCGGTCGGACGCGCCGCGGCGGCGGCCCGCGCGCCGGGCTTCGCGGAGGTGGATCGGTCCGCGGTCGCGTCGGGGCGGGCGGAGGCGTTCGTCGAGTCGGCGGAGCTGGTGGATGGCTTCGCGGGCCTGGCGAGCGCGGGGGTCGGGGCGCCTGGCTTTTCGGACAGGGTGATTGAACCTGGCCGATCGAGCAGGTCGTGAACGCCGCCGAGGATCGCGAGCGAGGGGTGGACTCCGAGGGGGTCGGCGAGCACGCCGCGGGTCCAGGCGAGCATGGCGCGGAGGTCGGCCTCGTCGGCGCGGGCGAGCAGGCCGCGCACGGCGACGACGCGGACGCGGTAGTCGGGGTCGTCGAGGGCGGCGCGGTGGAGCAGGACGTCGAGGTCGGTGCGGGCGCTCGGCTGGCCGGGGTGGAGCTTGCGGACCTGCGGGGGGTAGAGCTTGCGGCGGTTGAGGCCGGCGAGCGCGAGGGCGCGGGTCTCCGGGTCGGGGCCGACGGTGAGGTCGGCGAGCGTGCGGGCCGCGGCGTCGTGCGCGGGCGGCTCGTGCTCGTGCGCGAGGGCGTAGGCGACGGCGCGGCGCAGCCCCGGGTCGTCGACGCCGGCGGCGACGACGAGGGCGTCGCGGGTGCGGGGTCGAGCGGGACGTTGCGGCGGCCGAGCACGCCGAGCGCGAGGGCGGCGGCCTCGCGGGTGGGCGAGGGGTCGCGCAGGCCGGCGGCGAGGGTCGGGAGAGCGGCCGCGCCGCCGAGCCGGCCGAGGGCCTCGGCGAGCACGTCGCGGTCGTCGGGGCGACGCGCGGGCCACAGCGCGAGGATCGCGGCCTCGGCGGCGGCGAGGTCGAGCTCGGAGCCGAGCAGCCTGGCGACGCCGAGGGCCCGCGCGGCGCGCTCGTCCTGCGAATTTTTAATTAGCGCGAGGAGCTCGGCGATGGCGGGTGGGTCGCCGATGCGGCCGAGGGCGTCGATCGCTTCGTCGACGTCGGGGCCGCCGCGGGCGCGCGCGAGGACCGGCTGCGAGCTGCGGCTGGCCTCGAGCCGGGAGATCGGCGGGAGGCCGTCGTGGGGCGAGGCGGTCGGCTCGGTGGTGCGGTTGCAGGCGACGAGGGCCGCGACGAGCAGGAGGGACCGGCGCACGCATCCGAGTGTATGCCGGGCGGGGCCGGCGGGGCAGAGCGGCGCGGCGCGTCGCGGGACGCGGGACGCGGAGCCGGCGGGACGTGGCCGGCGTCCTGTGGCGCGAGGCGGGCGGACGCGCGAGGGAGGAGCTGCGGGACGGCTCGTCGCCGCGGGTCAGCGGAGGCGGGCGAGCGGCGACGGGTCGTCGCCGCGGGACGGTTCGTCGTCGCGGGTCAGCGGCGGCGGGCGAGCGGCGACGGGTCGTCGACGGGGTCAGCGGCGGCGGCGGCGGCGGGCGAGCAGCAGCAGCAGGGCGGCGAGCGGGGAGGTGCGGGTGGAGCGGCAGCCGCAGCCGCCGTCGTCGTCGACGCCGGCGCCGTCGGAGCTCGAGGGCTCGCCGTCGGTGGCGGGCTCGCCGGTGCCGGAGGCCTCGCCGGAGTCGTCGCCGGCGCTCGAGGTCGGCACGGCCTCGGAGTCGCCGCCGGTGTTGCTGTCGCCGTCGCTGTCGCTGCTGCCGTCGCCGCTGCTGCTGTCGCTGCCCGCGGGGGCCGGGGGGCGGGGGAAGCTGAGGGGGCGGGGGTCGAAGCGGATGGTGTCGTCGAAGGGGGGGATCGAGATGGGGATCTCGATGTCTGCGATCTCGAAGTCCTGGCCGAGGATCGTCATGACCAGCGTCGGTTTGAGCACGACGGTCGGCTCGGTCTGCAGGGTGCATACGAGCGTACCCTCGGCCAGCAGCGGGTCGGGGAACGGGCCGGGGCCGGCGTCGAGCGGCTTCATCTGGCCCTCCTCGGTGATGACGACCAGCTGGGCGGACGGGACCGATGTGGCGGTCTCGATCTGCACGCAGGCGAGCTCGGCGTGGATGATGAGGAAGGCGTCGATGTCGAGGTGGCCGGAGGCGACGATGATGTCGGGGGTGACGGGGACCTCGACGAACGTGACGGGGTCGGTCTGGTCGTCGATGACGACCGGGCGCTCGGCGTTATTAAACAGGAGATAGGGGGTGTAGACGGCGCCGGTGATCACGGCGTAGTCGTAGGGGCCGATGATGTCGGACTCCCACTGCTGGCCGAGCACGTCGAAGCGGATCTTGGCGTCGAGGGTGAGGCCGACGTCGATATTAAAGGTGCCGGCGTCGGGGGTGCCGGTGTAGTAGATCTGCGTGGCGTCCCAGTCGTAGGTGGCGGCGCCGGGCATCACGATCTGCACGGAGTTGCCGGCGTGGGCGACCA
The DNA here is from genome assembly GCA_016793465.1 of Myxococcales bacterium. The sequence goes on along the minus strand of JAEUJW010000107.1, from coordinate 119,523 downwards.
GGCGCAGCTGCAGCGCGGCGTCCATGGGGAACCAGTCGGTGTCGAACGTGAAGTCGTCGAGGCCGACGAGCTGTTGCAGGTGCACCGGGGTGAACTCGTGGTCGGCGAGCTCGGCGGAGGCGGAGGCGGGGGCGAGCGCGAGGAGGGCGGCGAGGAGGACGCGCGGGGTCACGTCGGCGCGTTTACCACGGCGCGCGGGAGGGCGTCAGCCGTCCGCAGAATTACGGCGTGGGGGGGCGCGGCGGCACGGACAGGATGGTCAGCGCTTCGCGGGGCGCTTGCCGGCCCTTTTTAAGAATTTGTCGAGCCACTCGATCTGCTCCCACATGGTGTGGTAGACCGACTCGCGGGCGCGGTAGCCGTGGCTCTCGGCCGGCAGCAGGACCAGGCGGGCGGTGCCGCCGAGTCCCTTGATCGCCTCGAACAGGCGCTCGCTCTGGAGGGTGAAGGTGCCGGGGTTGTTGTCGGCCTGGCCGTGGATGATGAGCAGGGGCTCGTCGATCTTGTCGGCGAAGGTGAACGGGGACATGTCGACGTAGACCTTCGGGGCCTCCCAGAAGGTGCGCTCCTCGGCCTGGAAGCCGAACGGGGTGAGCGTGCGGTTGTAGGCGCCGCTGCGGGCGATGCCGGTGCGGTAGAGGTCGGAGTGGGCCAACAGGTTGGCGGTCATGAAGGCGCCGTAGCTGTGGCCGCCGACGGCGATGCGCTCGCGGTCGGCGACGCCGAGGCGCACGACCTCGTCGACGGCGGCCTGGGCGCTGGCGACGAGCTGCTGGATGTAGGTGTCGTTGGGCTCGACGCTGCCCTCGCCGACGATCGGCATGGTCGGGTCGTCGAGCACGGCGTAGCCGAGGGCCAGCGCCCACAGCGGGGTGGCCCAGTGCACGCGGGCGAAGCGGTGCGGCGAGTCGGTGACCTGCCCGGCGCTGTCGGAGCTCTTAAACTCGGTGGGGTAGGCCCACATGAGCAGCGGGAGCGGCTTGTCCTTGCCGGGGCGGAAGTCGGGCGGCAAGTAGAGCATGCCGGTGAGGGCCACTCCGTCGGCGCGCTTGTACTTGATCAAGCGCTTCTCGATGCGGGCGAGCTGGGGGCTCGGGTGGGGGAAGTCGGTGAGCACGGCGATCTTGTTGTCGGCGAGCGTGCGCACAGCGTACTGCGGCTGCTCGCGCACGGTCTCGCGGCGGGTGAGCACGCTGGCGGCGGCGTCGTCGAGCAGCTCGTAGGGGACCTCGTAGTAGGGCGGCTCGCTGCGCCACAGGCGGGTGGTCTGGCGGGTCGTCAGCGCGAGGCGATCGATGAAGGGGCGGTCGCCCTCGGGCGAGGCGCCGTCGCCGAACAGGATGAGGGTGCGGCCGTCGCTGCCGGTGTCGAGCACCTGGGTGCCGCGCGCGGTCTGGCGGGTGACGGGCTGGCCGGGGTCGCCGTAGCGGTCCTCGCTGCTGCGGTCCCACAACTTCTCGGGGGTCGGCTTCTTCGCGTCGGGCGCGACGATCCACGTGCGGGTCTTGCGGTCGGTCCACCACCACTCGTGGACGAGCGCGAGCGCGCCGCTGCCCCACTGCACGCCGCCGTAGCGCAGGGCGAGCTGGGCGACGGGCCGCGGCCTGGCGGTGAAGGGGGCGGCGAGGCACAGCAGCTCGTCGCGGATCGCCGCCTTGCGCCTGGGGTCGCCGCCGTCGCGGGCCTCGGCCCAGCACAGCTCGGCGTCGGCGTCGGCGCGCCACTCGAACTCGCGGGGGCCGGTCGGCGCGGCGGCGAAGTCGACGGGGATGGCGTCCTGCAGCGGGAGGTCGGCGATGGTCTTGATCAATCTTCCGGACGCGTCCCACACGTCGACGGTGCGGGGGAAGCGGTCGGCCATCTCGCGGTAGGAGAACGGGCGGTGCATGGCGACGACGAGGATGTGCTTGCCGTCGGGCGAGGGCGCGAACTCGTCGATGAGGGCGGGCGCGCCGAGCTTGGTGACGCGGCCGTCGAGGGCGACGCGGACGAGCTGCGCGCGGGTGTGGTGTTCGAACAGGCGCTCGTCGTGCGGACCCTTGAGGGCGTCGGGGTAGGTGCGCGAGGGGGCCTTCTTGCCGGCGGCCTCGTGGACGACGGGGCCGGCGGGCACGTCGCCGGCGACCGGCTCGGCGCCGCGGTCGGCGGGGATGGTCTTGCACAGGAGCGACTGGCCGCCCGGGTCCCAGGCGCAGGCGGGACCTGTCGCGGAGGACAGGCGCAGGTCCGCGAGGCGGCGGGCGGCGGCGTCGGCGGCGTCGACGAGCCACAGCGAGACGCCGGAGTCGGCGGTGACGGTGAACGCGAGGCGGGCGCCGGTGGGGGCCCAGCGGGCCTCGGCGATGCGCGGGTCGGCGGGGAGGTTGCGGACGGTGCGGGTGGTCTTGCGGTCGCGGAGGTCGAGGAAGGTCAGGCGGTGCGAGTAGGTGCGGCGGCTCGGGGCGCTCTGGCGCGGGTCGACGCGGAGGCCGGCGAGGCGGCGCTCGGGCGCGGCGACCTCGGCGATCGAGGGGAACGCGGGCTGCTCGAGCAGGAGGAGGGCGGAGTGGTCGGGCGAGACGCTGGCCCAGGGCGTCGGCGGGGCGTCGATCATGTCGGCGATGGCCTTCGCGGGGCGCTGGTAGCCGGGGATCGGCTGGGCCCGGGCGTCGGCGGACGCGGCGAGGCAGGTGAGCGCGGCGGCGAGGACACGGAGGGCACGCATGGATCGCAGGGTATCCGCGGCGCCGTCGACGGTCACCTGCGCGGGCTCACGGGTCCGCGATGAGACCGCGGCGCGGGCGTCGAGGCGGCGCGCCGCATCGCGATGCGGCTGCATCTTCCGGGCCGCCCGCGACGACGCCGACGACTCGCCGCAGCGCCGGCGCGCCCTGCTGCGCGGCGCGCCGCTGCTGCCCGCCGCCGAGGGGCCGCCGCGCGTGCGCTTCAGATCACGCCGCGGCGTCGCAGGTCGGCGAGCGCGGCGGGGTCGAGGCCGAGGAGGTCGCGGTAGACCTCGTCGTTGTGCTGACCGACGAGCGGCGGGGCGCGGAAGCTGTCGACGGTGTCGGACAGCTTGATGGGGTTGCCGGGCTGACGGGTGACGCGTCCGCCGGGGTGCGGCACGTCGACGAGCATGTCGCGCGCGAGGACCTGCGGGTCGGAGAGGGCCTCGGCGACGCTCTGGACCGGGGCGCAGGGGACGTCGGCGGCCCGCAGGCGCGCGAGCCAGTCGGCGCGCGGGGCGGTCGCGAGGCGGTCGGCGAGGGCGCGGTCGATGACGTCGCGGTCGCGCAGGCGGCCGCTCTGGTGGCGGCGCTCGGGGGTGTCGAGGGCCATGAGGTCGAGCACGGCGAGCAGGCGCGGCCAGCTGGCGTCGGTGACGATGGCGAGGATCAGCCAGCCGTCGGCGGCGCGGTAGCTGTTGTAGGGCACGTGCACGAAGTGGCCGTTGCCGACGGCGGGCGGCTCGCGGCCGGACAGGCCGTACATGGTGGCCATGTAGCCGAGCAGGCTGATCTGGACGTCCTGCATGGAGATGTCGACGTGACGACCGACGCCGGTGGTGTGCCGCGCCTCGAGGGCCGCGAGCACGCCGATCGTGGCCATGAGCCCGCCGCCGAGGTCGCCGATCGGGAGGCCGGCGCGCAGGGGCGCCCTGCCGTCGCCGGTGAGGCTCATGCCGCCGCCGGTGGCCTGCGCGACCATGTCGAAGCTGGCGTGGTGGCGGTGCGGGCCGGTCTCGCCGAAGCCGGTGATCGAGCAGGTGACGACGCGCGGGTTCAACGAGCGCAGCCGGGCGTGGTCGAGGCCGAGGCGGTCGGCGACGCCGACGCTGAAGTTGTAGAGGACGACGTCGGCGCGGGCGACGAGGGCGTCGAGCAGCGGGCGCGCGTCGGGGTGCTTCAAATCGAGGGTGACGCTGCGCTTGTTGCGGCCGAAGAACAGGAAGTAGGCGCCCATGCCGTCGACGCTGTGCTCGGGGTCGCGGGCGAGGATGGCGCGGGTGGCCTCGCCGCCGGGGGGCTCAATTTTTAAGACTTCGGCGCCGAGGTCGGCGAGCAGCATGGTCGCGTAGGGGCCGCTGACCATGTGCGAGAGGTCGAGGACGCGGAGGCCGGCGAGGGCTTGGGGGCTCACGCCTCGATGGTATCCGGGAGCACGAGCTGGAAGCGATCGGTGCGGTAGGTGGCGCAGCAGTGCTCGAGCGGGCGGCCGTCGGCGGCGAGCACGAGGCGGACGACCTGCAGGACGGGCGAGGCGGCGGGGATCTCGAGGTTGGCGGCGGTGGCCGGGTCGGCGGCGGCGGCGGTGACGCTGCGGACCACGCGGGCGCGGCGCAGCAGGCCGCGCCCGCGCAGGTAGTCGAGCGAGGGGCCGGCGGCCAGGCGACCGAGGTCGAGCTCGTCGACGAGGCCGAGCGGGACCCAGGCCTCGAGCTGGCCGATCGGACAGGTGTCGGCGAGGCGCACGCGCAGGCTGTGGAACACCTGGGCGCCGGGGGAGATCCGCAGGCGCTCGGCCACGGCGGGCGAGGCCGGCGCGGGCCCGGCGAGCACGACGCGCCAGCCGGGCTGCTGGCCGCGGCGCAGCAGGCTCTCGCCGACGCCGGTGCGGCCGGGGACCGGCGCGGGCACGGAGACGAACGTGCCGCGCCCGCGCTGGCGCGTGACGAGGCCGGCGCGCTCGAGGTCCTGCACGGCCTGGCGCACGGTGGCCCGCGAGAGGCGGTAGACCTGCTGCAGCTCGTGGTCGCCGGGGATCTGGTCGCCGGGCTTCCACTCGCCGCTGGCGATCCGCTGGTTCAGGAGGCGGGCGAGCTGTTGATACAGCGGGAGCGGCGAGGAGCGCTGCAACATGAACCGCGCCGTAAGATAGGCCGACACGTCGACGGCTTGCAAGGTCGGCTGGCGTCGTGCGTCACCGCGTCGCTGCACTCCTGTCGGTCCATGTCGTTGCCTGTGGATCCGGGGTCGCCGACACCCATGGCGAGGTCGCGAGCGTGACAGTGACGTCGGGACAGGACGCTTCGGACATGTCCTCGGGGACTGGTAATTCCACGAGCTCCGCGGCGACGAGCGTCACGCGGTGACGGGGTCGTCGAGGCCCTCGGCGAGCTCGGCGAGCATGGCGGTGGCGGGGCCGCGCATGTGCACCTGATAGAGGTCCGACGCGGGGGTCGGCTCGGGGTTGATCTCCACGCACAGGGCGCCGTGGGCCACGGCGATCTGCGGCAGCAGGGCGGCGGGGTGGACGACCGCGGAGGTGCCGATCGAGACCAGGAGGTCGCAGGTCTGCAGGAGCTCCTGGGCGGCGTCGAGGACCGCGGGGTCGAGCGTGTCGCCGAACCACACGATGTCGGGGCGCCACCAGCCGCCGCAGGCGGCGCAGCGCAGGCGGGCGCGGGGGCTCTCGAAGGTGGTCTCGCGCGCGCCGCAGGTGTCGCAGCGGACGCGCCACAGGTTGCCGTGGAGCTCGTGGACGCGCTGCGAGCCGGCGCGCTGGTGGAGGCCGTCGATGTTCTGGGTGAGCACGGCGACGTCGGGGAGGGCCCGCTCGGCGCGGGCGATGAGGCGGTGGCCGGCGTTGGGCTCGCAGGCGAGGACGATCGAGCGGCGGTAGTTGTGGAACTCCCACACGCCCTCGGGGTCGCGGTCGAACGCGGGCTGGCAGGCGTAGCGGCGGTAGTCGTACTGCTTCCAGATGCCGCCGGCGCCGCGGTAGGTGGGCACGCCGCTCTCGGCGGACATGCCGGCGCCGGTGAAGAACACGATGCGCTTGAACTCACGCAGGCGAGGTTTACGCATCGGGGGAGGTTAGGTCGGGGCCGCGTGCGGCGTCAATGTACGCGCGCGCGCGCGGGGTTCAAATGTCGGCGGGGCTCGGGTAGCCTCCGCGGCCATGACCAAGACCAAGGCGATGATGGGTTGCTGGCTGGCGGCGGTGCTGCTGGTCGGTTGCACGAGCGAGCTCGACGGCAAGCCGGCGGCGAAGGTGGCGGACGCCAAGGGCGACGCGAGCAAGGCGGACGCGGGCAAGACCGACGCGAAGCCGGACACCAAGGTGGACGCGCCGGCGGCCGCGGAGAAGACCTTCAAGGTCGACGCGACCAAGAGCACGATCGGCTTCGTGGGCCGCAAGATCACCGGCGACCACTCGGGCGACTTCAAGACCTTCGACGGCGAGGCGAAGCTCGCGGGCAACGAGCCGAAGGCGGTGTCGTTCACGGTCGAGACCGCGTCGGTGAAGGCGGACGCGGACGGGCTGACCGACCACCTGAAGAGCCCGGACTTCTTCGACGTCGAGAAGTTCCCGAAGGCGACGTTCACGTCGACGGCGATCGCGGCGAAGACCGGCACGGCCGGGGTGACGCACGAGGTCACGGGTGACCTCGACCTCCACGGGGCCAAGAAGTCGATCACGTTCCCGGCCTCGATCACCGTCGACGAGCGCGGCGCGACCGGCACGGCCGAGTTCACGATCAACCGCAAGGACTTCGGGATCGCCTACGCCGGCAAGCCGGACGATTTAATCAAGGACGAGGTGCTGCTGAAGTTGAACCTGCGCTTCGGCTCCTAGGCGCGCTGGCGGGGCTGGCCGGGGCGGTTTATCCTGGCCAGCCCATGCCCGCGGAAGATCGAACGCTGCTGCTCGCCGACGAGGCGATGTCGGGCCACGTGCAGGGCGTCGGGCACCCCGAGAGTCCCGAGCGGCTGGCGGCCATCATCGAGAGGTTGCAGGGGCGGGCGGTGGCGGGGACGCGGTGGCAGAGGCCGCGGGCGGCGACGCGGGACGAGGCGCTGCGCGTGCACTCGCAGGCCTACGTGGACCTCGTGGACCGCGTGCGCGGGCGGCGGGTCATGCTCGACCCCGACGTGATGACCAGCGAGGCGACGACCGACGCGAGCTACCTGGCGGCGGGCGCGGCGATCGAGGCCGTCGAGGCGGTGGTGCGCGGGGCGGCCCGCAACGCGTTCGCGCTGGTGCGGCCGCCGGGGCACCACGCGGAGGCGGAGCGGGCGATGGGCTTCTGCGTGCTCGCCAACGTGGCGATCGCCGCGGAGCACGCGCGCCGGACGCTGGGCTGCGAGCGGGTGCTCGTGGTCGACTGGGACGTGCACCACGGCAACGGGACGCAGCACATCTTCGAGGCGCGCAGCGACGTGCTGGTGTTCGGCACCCATCAGTGGCCGCACTACCCGGGCACGGGCGGGCTCGAGGAGGTCGGGCGCGGGGCGGGCGCGGGCTACACGGTCAACGTGCCGCTGCCGGCGGGCCTGGGCGACGGCGACTACGCGGCGGTGTTCGCCGAGCTGCTGGTGCCGGTGGCCGAGGAGTTCGAGCCGGACCTGATGCTGGTGTCGGCGGGCTTCGACCCGCACCGCGACGACCCGCTCGGCGGGATGGCGGTGACGGCCGAGGGCTTCGCGCGCATGTGCGGGACGGTGCGGCAGATCGCCGAGGCGCACGCGGGCGGACGGCTGGCGCTGGTGCTCGAGGGCGGGTACGACCTCGAGGGGCTGGCGAGCAGCGTGCACGCGTGCGTGGAGGTGCTCGCGGGGGCCACGCCGCCGGAGGCGCGGGCGGCGAGCGCGGTCGGGGAGAAGGTGCTGCGGCGGGCGCAGGAGCAGCACCGCGGGCGCTGGAAGCTGTGAGCGGCGCGGCGGCTCACTTCATGAGGGTCTTGGTGTACAGCATGGCGCCGGTCTTGTCGTAGAAGGTGCCGGTGAAGCTGTCGTCGACGAGCTCGACGAGCACGAAGCCTTCGGTGTCGGGCATGCCGAAGTAGGCGGGGTTCTGGCCGGGCAGGCCCTCGGACTTGGAGCCGGCGCCGGAGACGATGAACTCGGTGCCGCACTTGGGCTCGAGCCACTGGATGTTGTGGTCGTGGCCGCAGATGTAGGCGTCGACCTTGCCGCAGACGGCGTCTTCCATGAACTCTTTGACGCTCTCGCCGGTGACGAACGGGAGGGGGATGCCCTCGAGGTTCTCGTAGGCGCCGGCGTTGCCGTGGTCGCCGTTGGAGATGTAGGGGTGGTGGCCGAAGGCGATCTTCCAGGTGGCGGTGCTGGCGGCGAGGCCGCTCTGGAACCACTCCTTCTGGTCGTCGGAGTCGCCGTTGAGCGGGTCGGTCATGACCTGGTTGGTGTCGAGGCCCCAGAACTCGGAGTGCATCAGCTTGAAGCTGTAGTACTTGTCCGGCATGGTCCACAGGTCGGAGACGTCGGTGTACTCGACCTGGTAGTCGTCCTTGCTGGTGTCGAAGTCGACGCCGATGCCGTTGCCGCCGTAGTCGTGGTTGCCGAGCACGGCGTAGAGCGGGAAGGTGAAGTCGATGTAGGGCAGCTCGACCTTGTCCTGCCACTGCGGGTCGTCGGTGCCGCTGACGCCGCTGTCGTAGAAGTTGTCGCCGAGCAGGATGGCGAAGTCGCAGCCGCCCTTCTGCTCGCAGACCTGGACGATCGCCTCGGCGACCATGTACTGGTCCTCGTTGCCCTCGCCGGTGTCGCCGAGCGCGATGAAGCGGACGGTGCCGGCCTCGCCCGGGCCGGTGGTGTTGTCGCCGGTGGTGGTCGTCGACGGGTCCGACGGGTTGGTGGTCGAGGTCTCGGGCGGCGCGGTGGTGTCGGGGTCGGGCTTGCCGGTGGTCGGGTCGGGCGTGGTGGTCTCGGGGTCGGGCGTGGTGGTCGACTGGCTGGCGCTCATCGAGTTGCCGCCGCCGGTGTCCTCGGTGGCGGCCGGCGGGGTGCCGCCGGTGGTGACGGGCGGGGCGCCGGAGGTCGTGGGGCTCGAGGCCTCGGTCTGCGAGGTCGAGCCGGAGCCGCTGCCAGTGCCGTCCTCGCCGCAAGCGACGAGCAGGGTCGTGAGCGCACCACAGAGACAGGAGAGCCGTCGCGTCATCGGCGTGAATGTACACCGATGATCGGCGGGCGCCGCGGAGGTGGATGGTTCGTGGCATGATGTGCGAGAACTCGCGGCATGGCGCTGGGGTCTGCATGCAACAGGCGAAGGGCTCCTCCGTGCGGGCGTATCGCGGTGATTTTAAATGGTCGCGTGTGGCGCTCGCGAGGACGTGACTCGGGCGTCGCCTGGGGGCGACGAAGCGTGCGCCAGGGGGGTGTGGAGGATCCCGGGGGACGCGATGCGGGGTGAGGCGTGCGAGGCGGCGAGCCGTGCGGCGCTGGCGGAGGCGCTGGCGCTGCACGGCGTGCGGGTCACGCGGGGCGAGTCGCACGAGGAGGCGTTGCGGGCGGTGCTGCGGCGGGTGGCCCTGCTGCTCGCGGGTGGTTCGAGCGAGACGATCGCGTGGGGGCGCGTCGATCCGGAGGTGCTCGGGGCGATCTATCAGAGGTTGTTGGTGCGCTCGGAGCGGCGCGCGCGGGGGGTGCATTTTACGGGGGTCGAGGACGTGGCCTGCGTGGTCGGGCCGACGATCGAGGCGCCGTGGCGGCGGCGGATCGCGGGGGCGACCACGGCGGAGGAGCTGGCGGACCTGCACGGCGAGCTGCTGCGGTTCACGGTGCTCGACCCGGCGTGCGGGAGCGGCAATTTTTTGGCGGGGGCGTTGCGGGCGCTGGGGCGGATCGAGGCGGTGCTGCGCGCGCGGCTGGCCGAATTCGGGGTGGTGCCGGCGGGGCGCGTGGGGGCGCGGCAGTGCCTGGGGATCGACAGCGCGGCGCTGGCGGCCGAGCTGACGCGGGCGACGCTGCGGCTGGTCGATGGGACAGGTGAGGAGCCGATGGTGGCGGTGGGCGACGCGCTGTTCATGGACTGGCCGGCGGCGGACGCGATCGTCGGCAACCCGCCGTTCGGGGCCAAGAACAAGCTGGTCGCGGCGCTCGGGCGCGAATATTTGTTGAAGTTGCGGGCGGCGTATCCGCAGATCTCGGGGCGGGCGGACTACTGCGTGTACTTCATTAAACGGGCGCACGACGCGCTGCGGAGCGGGGGGAGGGCGGGGCTGATCGGGACCAACACGATCCGGCAGAACGACTCGCGGGCGGGCGGGCTCGACTATTTGATAATGAACGGGGGGCAGATCGTCGACGCCGTGGCGACGCGGGTGTGGCCGGGCGAGGCGGCGGTGCACGTGTCGGTCGTCAACTGGGTGAAGGGGCCGACCGACGAGCCGCGGGTGCTGGCGCGGCAGCTCGGCGACCACGCGGGCGGGGCGTGGGAGCGGCGGGTGGTGCCGCGGATCTCGGCCTCGCTGGGCGAGCGCGACGTGACGCGGGCGGAGGCGCTGGCGTGCAACCTGCGGCCGAAGCGCTGCTTTCAGGGGCAGACGTACGGGTGCAAGGGGTTCTTGATCGGCGCGGAGGAGGTGATGGCGCTGGGGGCCACGGCGCGGCGCTGGGTGGTGCCGTGTTTAATTGGCGACGACCTGCTGGGTCGGGGGCGGGCGGGGCGGTATGTGGTCGACCTGTCGGAGGTCGAGCGTCGTGACGAGTTGAACGCGGAGCTGGAGCGGCGGCTCGCGGCGAGGGTGCTGCCGGAGGTGCGGCGACGGGCCGAGGAGCGACCGCACGATGTCGGGCGGCGGGCACAGCTCGCGACGTGGTGGCGGTTCTGGCGGCCGCGGGCGGAGCTCGTGCGGGCGCTGCGCGAGGTGACGAGATACGTGGTGTGCGTGCGGGTGACGCGGCGGCCGATCTTCGCGTTCGTCGACGCGGGGGTGCGGCCGAACGACGCGCTGCAGGCGTTCGTGTTGGACGACGACTATTCGTTCGGGGTGCTGCAGTCGCGGCTGCACTGGCAGTGGTTCGTCGAGCGCTGCTCCACTTTGAGGGGGGATCAGCGGTACACGTCGGAGACCGTGTGGAGCAGCTTCCCCTGGCCGCAGGCGCCGCGGGTGGAGCACGTGCGGGCGGTGGCCGCGGCGGGGCGCGAGCTGCGGGCCGCGCGTGACGGGCTGGTGGCGGAGGCGGGGTCGCTGCGCGCGGTCCATCGGGGGATGCCGGAGCGACTGGCGAGCTCGCAGGCGGCGCTGGACGGGGCGGTGATGCGGGCGTACGGGTTCGCGGCGGGGGTCGACGAGGTGACGGCGCTGTTCGAGCTGAACCTGGCGATCGCGGCGGAGGAGCGGGCGGGGCGGGACGTGCAGGGGCCGGGGGTGCCGCGGGGGGTCGACGCGGCGGGGCTGCGGAGCGAGGACCGCGTGCGGGTCGCGCTGCCGTGGGACGGGGCGGCGTGACGACATGGCCTTCGGGTCAGGTGGGAGCGCGGGCGATCGGGTGCGGCTCGCGCCGGCGGTGCGGTGAGACGAGATGGCCTTCGGGTCAGGTGGGGGCGTGGGCGGCGGCGCCGCGCGGGCTCGTGGGGGTCAGCGGGCGGTGAGGCGGCGGTAGCGGGCCAGCAGGTGTTCGAAGCGCTCGAGGTCGTCGCCGAAGGCTCGTTCGCGGTAGCAACGGTCGACGGCGAGATCGAGGGCGGCGTGGGCCTCGGCGAGGGGGGCGGGGGTCGCGTGGGGGTCGTAGAGGTCGGCGAGGGTGGCTCCGGGGAGCTGCTCGCGGGCGTCGAGCACGGCCCGGGCGGCCCGGGCGACGGCCGCGCGGGCGCGCGGTGAGGCGTCAGTGGGCCAGGGAAAATTATTGAAGACCAGCGAGCCGGAGTACTGGAAGTCGCTCTTCAGGCGGCCGCAGATGGTTCGGACCCAGGCCATGTGCATGCTCGAGTGGAGCGCGCCGAACAGGAACAGGCTGGCGGAGGCGATCACGTAGAGCTTGTTGCTGGCGATGATGTCGGGGGGGAGGAGGGCGATGGGGATGTACTTGCGGCGCTCGGAGGAGACCTCGGGGACGGCGATGTAGGTGCCGGCGGGCTGGGAGACGTAGAAGAACCGTTCGGGCCGGGCGGCGGCGTCGCGGGTGGGCCGGGCGCTGCTGGCGAGGCGGAACGCGCGGACGGCCTCGACGCGGGCGGCGACGCGGGGGAGCGCCAGCAGGTCGGGGCCGGCGTCTCGCAGCCACAGGCACCAGCGCGCGTCGCCGTTCAATAATTCGTCGGAGCCGCGGTAGCGGCGGAGGGCGAGGCGGGCGGAGGGCTCGAGGTCGAGGAAGGCCTGGCGCTCGGCGTCGGTGAAGAGCAGGTGGCCGCCGTCGCTCGGCTTGTTGCCGCAGCGGATCTCCGGGATGTCGGGGAGCAGCGGCGCGCGGGCCTTGGTGACGATGATGTCGGGGGCGGGGACGAGGTAGGGCGAGATGTTGGCGACGGCGACGCGGGTGGGGCCGGCGCCGCGGAGATCGAAGAGGGACTTGTCCGGGCGGTCGTGGGCGGCGAGGCCGAGGATCACGACGTGCACGGAGGCCTGACCGGCGGCGTCGCCGTGCCAGCGGAAGGTGCGGTGGGCGAAGTGGATCTTGATCTGCAGGTCGCCGAGCAGGGCGGGCCAGAGGGCGGGGACCTGCTCGCCCTGGGTCAGGCTGTTGGTCACGACGAACGCGCAGCGGGCCCGCGTGCGCTGGATGTAGCGGGCGGCGAGAATTAAAAAGGCGGCGGCGTAGTCGAGGTCGCCCGGGTTGGTGAGCACGGCGGCCATGTCGGCGCGCTGCTCGGGGGTCTGATAGTGCTTGCCGACGAACGGCGGGTTGCCGAGCACGCGCACGCCGTCGTGCGGGGGGAGGAAGGCGCGCCAGTCCTCGCGCAGGGCGTTGCTGCGGCGGAGGTTCGCGGGGGTGCCGCGGGGCGGGCGCTGGCAGCGGGGGCCGAGGGCGGCGACGAGCTCGGCGTCGCAGGCGAGGTCGGCGTCGCGGAGGGCGGCGGCGGCGAGCTCGAGCGGGGGCGCGAGCAGCTCGAGGCCGTGCAGCTGATCGAGGTCGACGCGGGCGAGGGAGGGGTCGGCGTCGGCGAGCGCGAGGAGGGCGGCGAGCTCGAGGCGGCGGAGCTCGCGGTAGGTGACGAGCAGGAAGTTGCCGCTGCCGCAGGCGGGGTCGAAGAACCGGAGGGCGCGGAGGTCGGCGAGGAAGGCGAGGAGGTGGGGGCGTTCGGGGGCCGCGAGCAGGGCGTCGAGGCGGGCCTCGTAGTCCTCGAGGAACAGGCCGCGCAGGACTTTTAAAATGTCGGGCGGCGAGGTGTAGTGCACGCCGTGGCGGCGGCGCTCGGCGGGGCGCAGGCTCTCCTCGTAGGCGCTGCCGGGCCGCATGCGCGGGCGAGGCTAGCGGGTCGGGCGGGGCGCGAACAGGGGCCGCTCGCCGGGGTCACGGGGACGTCGATGATTAAAAATTTCACAGCGGGGCGGCCATCGCGGGCGCGAACACGTCGATAATTAAAAATTTCACAGCGGGGCGGCGAGCGCGGGATGCGGGCGGGTGGTCGGCGTGGGGCGCGGCGGGTCGATCGGCGTGGCGCCGGACCACAGGGCGGCGTCGAGGCTGGCGGCGAGGCGGTGGGCGGTGCGAGGGTCGGGGAGCCCGAGGGCGGCGAGCTCGTGGCCGTAGGGTTCGCCGGCGAGGGCGGCGCGCAGCTCGCGGGCGGCGGCGCCGCGGGCGGCCTCGACGCGGGCGTGGTCGGCGGGAGTGAGCTGTCCCAAGAGCCAGGCGTCGAGGGCCCAGGCGAGCTCGGCGTGGCGGGCCTCGTCGGCGGCGATCATTTGATAGAGGGCGCGGTGGCGGGGGTCGTGGGCGTGGCGGGCCTGGTGGGCGGCGGACAGGGCGGCCCAGGTCTCGCGCACGCAGCCCTCGACGGCGTTCTCGACGGCGATGGCGAGCAGGTCGCGGGGCGGGGCGAAGGCGACGTCGAGGGCGACCGCGGGGGCGTGGTGCTCGCGGGCGAGGCGGTCGACGAGCCTGGCGTGGCGGGCCTCGTCGGCGGCGGCGTCGCGCACGCGGGCGATGAGGTCGGCGGGGGCGCCGTGGGCGGTGAGCTCGGCGGCGAGGGCGAGGAAGGCGTAGATCGAGGCGGCCTCGTCGTGGGCGGCGCGCGCGAGCCAGGTGGCGGCGGAGCCGTCGGAGCCGCCGTGCGAGCGCACGCAGGTGTGGCGGCGGCCCTCGCAGAAGGCCTCGAACTCGCAGGTGATGGTGACGTTCTCGCCGTCGGTGAACTCGCCGACCGAGCAGGACAGCGGCTCCTGGCCGCCGCGGTCGAGGCAGACGGCCTGGCAGATCTGCGGCTGCGAGAGCGGGCCCCCGGTGGGCTCGGCCTCGCTGTCGTGGGTGTCGTGCGGGCTGCCGCCGGTGCCGGTGCCGGTGCCGGTGTCGGCCCCGGTGTCGGTGGGCCCGCCGGTCGCCTGCGGCGCGCCGCCGTGGGCGTAGGTCAGGTACTCGTCGGGCGTGAGCTCGTACTTCTGCTCGTAGGTGCCGCCCTTGAAGCCGTCGCAGCTCGAGCTGGTGATGCAGCCCGCCAGCAACTGCGCGAACAGCGGGGCCAGGGACAGCACGAGGGCGGTGCGCATGATGGCTCGACCGTATCACCGAGCGGTGCGTCGATGTGGGTCCGTGGCGGGGGTGGGCCCATGTTCGTCTCGCGCGGGGCGGCGTGTGGTCGCGGCCTCGCGGGGGCGCGGGTGGAGGCGCGGGGCGGGGCGGGCACGCGGAGATCGCGGGCGCTCACGGGCGCGCGACCGGGCCGGCGGCCGCGCGCGAGGGTCGACGGTCACAGGCGCGGGTCGACGGGCTCGCTCTCGAGCGCGAGCACGGCGAACACGCACTCGTGGACGCGGCGCAGCGGCTCGCCGCGGGCGAAGCGCTCGAGGGCCTCGAGGCCGAGGGCGAACTCGCGGATGGCGAGCGAGCGCTTGCCGCCGAGGCCGCGGTCGCGGAGGCGCTCGAGGTGCTCGGGGGCGGTGTACTCGGGGCCGTAGATGATGCGCAGGTACTCGCGGCCGCGGACCTTCATGGCCGGCTGGACCACGCCCTTGGGCCCGCGGGCGACGAAGTCGAACGGTTTGATTACGACGCCCTCGCCGCCGGCGGCGGTGAGTTCTTCCCACCACGCGGTGGCGGCGTCGCAGCTGGCCTGGTCGTCGACGTCGACGACGCGGTAGGGCGTGGCGATCAGCAGCTCGGGGTCGGCGGCGCAGATCTTCGCGAGCGTCTCCATGTGCCACACGTGGTCGCGGTCGACGTGGGTGGCGGCCTCGCTGGCGAGCAGGTGGAAGGGGGCGACGCGGTGGTCCTCGGGGCGCGCGACCGGCCAGCAGTAGCCGCGGTAGGCGGCGCGGTAGCCGTCGACGCTGGCGCGGCGGCTGCGCTGCTCGGCGAGCAGGGCGGACACGTCGGCGCCGCGGGCAGACGCGGCGGTGAGGGCGGCGATGCACGCGTCGAGCGCGACCTCGGCGGCGGCGGCGGTCGGGGCGTACTGGCCGCGCAGGAGCGCCTGGGCCTTGGCGGACCACGGCATGACCTCGCAGTCGAGGCACAGCCAGTCGCTGTCGAGGGCGGTCCACAGGTCGGCGGCGGTGATGGCGGCGGACAGGCGCGCGAGGAGGACCTGCTCGGTGTCACGGTCGCCGAAGAACGGGCGGCCGGTGCGGGTGTAGATCACTCCGAGCGAGTCGGTGGGGCTCGCGAAGCGGCGGCGCAGCGCGGCCGACGTCTTGCCGACGATGACGACGGCGCGCGAGCCCATGTGCTTCTGCTGCATGACCACGGTGCCGATGTCGGCGTCGCGGTAGTAGGCGAGGGCCTCGGCGGGGTGCTCGAGCAGGCCGGGGCGCTCGGACGTCTCGCTGGGGGACATCGTCGGCGGGAGGTAGACGAGCCAGCGCGGGTCGACGGCGAAGCGGCTCATGACCTCGAGCGCGGCGGAGGCGTGCTCGGCGGAGATGGTGAGGTTGGGGCGCAGGCGGGTGGTGAGCGTGCGCTTGCCGAGCAGGTCGGCGAGGTCGAGCAGGTCGTCGTGGTCGTGCCGGGCGGAGCGCTCGGGCGGCGGGCGCAGGGGGCGGGTGGGCTCGCAGTAGGTGGCGCGCGCGGGCTCGGAGACCAGCTCGAGCTCGGGGTAACGCAGGGCGGTGAGGGAGCCGCCGTAGACGCAGCCGGTGTCGATGCAGAGGGTGCGGTTGAGCCACTCGGGGGCGGGCACGGGGGTGTGGCCGTAGACGACGACGGCGCGGCCGCGGTACTCGGCGGCCCAGTTGTAGCGGACGGGCAGGCCGTACTCGTCGGACTCGCCGGTGGTCTCGCCGAACAGGGCGAACTGGCGGACCGCGCCGGAGCCGCGGCCCTGCAGTGGTTCGGTGAGGCCGGCGTGGGCGACCACGAGCTTGCCGTCGTCGAGCACGTAGTGGCTGACGAGGCCGTCGATGAACTGCTCGGCGCGGCGCGACAGCTCGGCGGGGGCCTGCTCGAGCTGGGCGACGGTCTCGGCGAGGCCGTGGGTCAGCTTGACGGCGCTGCCGCGGAGCTTGCGCAGGAGCTTGACCTCGTGGTTGCCCGGCACGCACAGGGCGGCGCCGGACTGGACCATGTCCATGACGAGGCGCAGCACGTCGGGGATCTTCGGGCCGCGGTCGACGAGGTCGCCGAGGAACACGGCGCGGCGGCCCTGCGGGTGGGTGACGACGAACGAGCGGTCCTCGCCGACGCCGATGACGTAGCCGAGGCGGGTCAGGAGCGCCGAGAGCTCGTCGAAGCAGCCGTGCACGTCGCCGACGATGTCGAACGGGCCGTGGTCGTCGCGGCGGTCGGTCCACAGCTTGACGCGCTCGACGGTGGCGGCGTCGATCTCGTCGGGCGAGCGCAGCACGTAGATGTAGCGGAAGCCCTCGCGCTTCAGGTTGCGCACGGTCTGGCGCAGGAGGCTGCTCTGCTGGCGCACGGTGTGGGCGCCGATGTTGCGGTCGGTGCGGGCGCGGGCGCGCTCGAGGCACAGCTTGGTCGAGACGTCGAGCACGATGGCGACGGGGATCGCGTGGTACTCGCGGGCGACCGCGAGGATCGGCCGGCGCGCGTCGGCCTGGACGTTGGTGGCGTCGACGACGGTGAGCAGGCGGCGGGCGAGGCGCTTGCGGGCGATGGTGTAGAGCAGGTCGAAGGCGTCGTCGCTGACCGCCTGGTTGTTCTCGTCGTCGCTGACGAGGCCGCGGCACACGTCGGAGCTGAGGATCTCGGTGGGCTTGAAGTGGCGGCGGGCGAAGGTGGTCTTGCCCGAGCCGGTGGCGCCGATCAGGGCGACCACCGCGAGGTCGGGGATCTTCAGTTGCATCGTCACGGGCATCGGCGAAACACCCCCATCTGGGTCGGGGCGCCCAGGGCGTCGTCGATGGGGCCGATCGGCGCGTGCGTGGCGGTGTAGCCGTGGCGCTCGCACACGGCGGCGCACCAGGCGGCGAACTCGGCGCGCGTCCACTCGAAGCGGTGGTCGGCGTGGCGCAGGGCGCCGGGCGGGAGGTCGGGGAACTTCGCGTTGTACTCGGCGTTGGGGGTGGTGACGATCACGAGGCCGGGGCGGGCCGCGCCGAACAGGGCGCGCTCGAAGGCCGGCAGGCGCGAGGGCTCGAGGTGCTCGACGACCTCGACGGCGGCGGCGGCGTCGAAACCCTCGAGGCGGCGGTCGCGGTAGACGAGCGAGCCGTGCACGAGGTCGATGCGGGCCCGCTGGCGCTCGGACATGTCGTCGATGTGCAGGCGCCGGTGGGCCCGCTCGAGGGCGACGTGGGCGACGTCGACGCCGACGACGCGGGCGAACTGGCCGTGTTTAATTAATCGCGCGAGCAGCTTGCCCTCGCCGCAGCCGAGGTCGAGCACGGTCTGGGCCTGGCTGTCTTGCAGGACCCGGACGACGGCGTCGAGGCGCTCGTCGTTGAGGCTGATCCGCCGCTCGAGGGCCTCCTCGGCGGCGTCGCGGGCGATCAGGGCGTCGTCGTCGGCCTCGCTGTCGGCCTCGCCCTCGGCCAGGCGCGCGAGCGCGGCGCGGGTCAGGCCGCCGCGGTGTTTTAAGTAGCGCAGGGCGATGGCCTCGCGCTCGGGGTGCGCGGCGAGCCAGCCCTCGCCGAAGCGCAGCAGCTTCTCCACTTCGTCGTCGCCGATGAAGTAGTGCTTGCGGTCGTCGAGCACGGGGATCAGCACGTAGAGGTGGGCGAGCAGGTCGCGCAGCGGGCAGGTGCGGGTGAGGGTGACCGAGTAGTAGGGGCTACTGCCCCACTGCGGGAATTGTTGGTCGAGCGGGAGGCGCTCGGCGGCGACGCTGTAGCCGAGCGGCTCGAACAGGGCGCGCAGCAGCGGCTCACCGCCGCGGCAGGGCAGCACGGGGATCGTCGCGGTGAGCTCGAGGGGCTGGTCGACGAGCTCGGGGCGGGCCTTGCACTGGCCGGCGAGGGCGGAGCGCAGCACCTGGGCGATGGCGACGCTGAGGAACGAGGTCGCGGCGTAGGGGCGGTCGTTGACGTACTCGCCTATCAAACCGTCGCTGCCCTCGGCGGTGGCGGGGCCGCGGACGAGGCGCACGGGGTCGACCTCGAGCAGCAGGGCGGCGGTGCAGGCCGCGTCGGAGGCCTCGGGGTAGAACACGTGGGCGCGGCCGAAGCCGAGCTCGAAGGCCTGCACCCTGGTGGGGTGCTTGTGCAACAACCACCCGAGGTCGTCGGCGGGGGCGCGGGTGTTGCGGATCGTCAGGAGCACGCGGGGAGGATACAGGATCGCAGGTTGGCCGCGGCGCGTTCGTCGCGATGGTGTCGCCGGGCGGCGGCGCGGTTCGTTGCGCGACCGAGGGGCGGCGTGACGACGCCTGCGGGCGAGGTTCGGGAGCGCTCAGGGGCCGGCGATTTGGGAGGTGTCCTCGGGGACAGGTGACGTCACGGCGCGCCGATCGTCACGACCTCGCCGGCGGAGTAGGCGACGAACTCGGGGGCGTACATGGCTTGCAGCTCGGCCGGGTGGGCGCGGAAGCTGCCGGCCATGCTGGCGCGCAGGCGGTGCTTCAGGGTGTACTGGCCGACGGGGAGGCGTTCGAAGAAGAAGTTGGTCGCGCTGTCGCGGACCTCCTCGTAGAAGCGCAGGCCGAGGTCCCAGCGCGGGCCCGAGGCGGTCGACGCGGGTTCGAAGCCGGCGGGGCGCGGGTCGCGGAGGTGGACGTACTCGGCGCTGTGGGCGGCGCGGATGTCCAGGTGGACCTCGAGCTCGTCGCCGATGTTGATGACGGCGTCGGCGGCGAGGGGGCGCAGCACGGTCTCGCCGGCGCTCGCGTCGCGGACGTACAGGCGGCGCTCGACGTGAAAGAAGTCGCCGCGGGCCGCGGCGGGCAGGCGCTCCGTCGAGAAGTGCCAGGTGGCGCTGGCGAACAGCAGGCCGGGGGTGGCCTTCTCGACGGTGACGCCGGCGGCGCGGGCGACGTCGGGGCCGCGCAGCACGAGCTGCTGGCGGCCGCTGTAGCGGTCCGGTTCGAACGTGTAGTCGACGACGCGGGGGCCGGCGGTCACGCGGGCCTGCTCGCGCGCGCCGAGGGTGCCGGCGCGGGTCATGTGGTGGACGAGCGCGTAGATGACGATCGCGGTGGCCCGGGTCGACTTCCAGTGGCTCAGCTTCTTGTTGAGGAGCAGCCACAGCACCAGGCCGTCGCGGCGCGGGTCGTCGGGCTCGACCTCCGACAGCGCGCGCAGGGCGTACGCGTGGGTCTCGATGGTGTCGTTGTACCACAGCCAGGCGCGGTCCTCGGGGGCCCAGAAGGTGCCGCGGTCGGGCTCGGTCCGCGCGGAGTCCATCACGCTGGCGAGCACGAGGCGGGCGTCGGACGCGCGGCGCTTGCGGTGGAGGACCAGCGCGAGCTGACACTTCAGCAGGGGGGCGTGGGCGGTCCAGGCGTCGAAGGCGTACTCGAGCATGGTGGCGCGCTCCCTGTCGCTGAAGGCGCCGGCGGCGAGCGAGGCCGCGTCGTAGGCGGACAGCACGTAGAGCAGGTAGGTGACCGACTCGGGCGGGAGCTCGGCCTTTTTGAGGCGAGGGAAGATGTCGGCGCGGAAGTGCCGGCCGAGGTACTCCCACGCGCGCTGGACCATGCGCTCTGGCAGGCGAGCGCCGAACTCGAGGGCGCGGGCCATGCCCTCGAGCAAGTAGAGGGTGATGTGGGGCGAGGGCTCGCCGCCGGGGAACCACGGGAACCCGCCGGAGGCGGTCTGGGCCTTCTCCAGCCTGGCGAGCGAGTGCTCGCGGTGGCGCTCGGCGACCGCGGGGGCGAGCAGGTCGACGAGCTCGTGGATGCCGTCGTCGTCGCCGCCGCGGAGCTCGCGGAGCCACGGGGTCTCCTCGAGGGCCATGCGGCGGTTGGGGTCGCCGGGGTCGACGGCCTCGAGGCGGGTCGCGCGCGGCGGGAGGCTCCTGAGCATGGCCTCGACCTGCGGGAACTTCTGATAGACGCCGGAGAGGATCGCGCAGGGCACGTAGCGGTTCAACAGCTGCTCGCTGCACTCGTAGGGGTAGTCGACGAGGAACGGCAGCGCCTTCAAGACGCCGAGGAACAGCTGGGCGTCGAGGGTGACGACCAGGGCGTCGTCGACGCGGGTGGGGTCGTCGGCGCGGGCGAGGTCGTCGAAGTGAAGGACGCGGCGGTCGCGGTCGCGGAGGCTGACGAAGCGCGACTGGGCCAGGTGCATGCGGCCGGGCAGGACCGGGAGCGGGCGCAGCTCGCCGTCGCTGCAGCCGTCGGCGCGGGCCACGACGCGCACGGCGATCGGCCCGAGGCGGGCGGGGACCTGCAGCGCGAAGGCGACGACGGCGCTGCCGCCGGGCGGGAGCTCGAACTGGCGGCGCGGCTCGACGAGGGCGAAGGCGGCGCCGAGGGGCTCGTCAGTGGCGGGGTCGAGGATCGCCAGCTCGACGGCGCCGCGGAGCGGGCGCTCGGCGGCGCTGTTGAGCATGACGCGGAGGTCGGCGCGGTCGCCCTCGCGGAGGAACCGCGGGGTGTAGGGGCGGACCATCAGCTCTTTGATCGTTCGGGTCTCGCGGACGGCCGAGACGCCGCGGAGGTCGCGGGTGACGGCGTGCACCCACACGTTCCAGGCGGTGACCGAGTCGGGCGCGGTGAACTCGAGGGCGACCTGACCCTCGGCGTCGGTGATGAGGTGCGGCAGGAAGAACGCGGTCTCGGCGAAGTTGCTGCGCATCTCGACCGGGGCCTCGGGGGGCCGTGCGGCCTCGGCGTCGCTGGCGGTCTCCTCGAGCCTGGCCTGCGGGGCGGCGGGCATCGGCGCGGGGGACATCGGCGCGGACAGGCGCGGGGCCGCGGCGCGGGGCGCCATCGGCACCGGCGCGCCGCCGGGCACGCCGCCGCGCGCGCCGGGGCCGCCGACGCCGTAGCGCTCGTGGAAGTGGAAGCGGGCGGGGCGGTAGACGGCGGCGGCGGCGACCTTGCCGAGCTGGTCGGTGAACAGGTTGGCGAAGTTGGCGGCGATGAGGTTGGCGAGCGGGAGGCGGGTGCGCGTGCGGTCGGGGTAGGCGGCCAGCAGCGAGGGCGGGCTGTGCGGGGCGAGGGCGTCGAGGCTGCGGTCGAACATGTACGCGAGGACCTCGGCGACGCGGGCGCCGAGCGGGGCGCCGTCGGCGGCGCGCAGGCGCAGGACGAACCGCTCGCGGGCGCCGGGGCTGATGCGGTCGCGGAAGCTGGCCAGCTCGAGCGCGAGCTCGCGGTCGTCCCACGGCACGAACACGGCGCGCGAGGCGGCGATGACCTGGAAGTCGCGCACGGCGAACATGGCCACGCCGAAGCCGCCGCGCGAGGCGTCGGTGATCGCGTACTCGATGAGCTCGACGTCGCCGGGCCTTAGCACGCGCCGCTCGACGCGCTGGCCGCCGACGTGGAGGTCGAGGAACAGCACCTGGTCGTGGGTGCCGGAGGCGACGAAGATGCGGGCGACGTCGCCGACGCGCACGCGCTGCGACTGGACCTCGCAGATCGCCGGGACGGCGACGGGGGTGCTGGCGCCGACCGAGATGAAGGTGCGGTGCGACTCGCAGGCGACGCCGCGCTCGTCGCGGGTCTCGTAGCGCAGGCGGTAGACGCCGGCGGGCAGCGGCGGGAGCATGAGCTCGGCGACGCCGTCCGCGCCGTGCACGGTCTGGCCGCCGGCGAGCTGCGGGCCGTCGGGCCACGACTCGAGCACGCGCTCGGGGCGGTAGGTGCCGGCGGCCCAGCGCGGGCGCAGGCGGTCGCCGGGCAGGCGGAGGACCGACGGATCCTCGTCGGGCGGGGTCGGCTCGGGCAGGTCGACGGGGCCGGGCACGCGCTCGCCCGGCTGCTGCAGCGCGAACAGGCGCCAGCTGCCGGCGCCGGGGCGGGCGGCGCCGTCGAGGTCGCCGCGGCGCACGCTCAGCGAGAGGGGGCGATCCGCGAGGGCGAAGTTCTCGGCGAGCGTGACCGTCGCCTCGATGTCGGTGAAGCCGAGGCGCAGGTCGCGGGTCGCGCTGCGCGTCTCGCCGGCGTCGTCGGTGAGCTCGGCGTGGAGCTTGTAGTGGTAGCGCAGGCCGGGAATCTTCTGCTTGCGCGGGTCGACGTCGGCGGAGAACTTGACGCGGAAGCTGCCGTCGTCGCCGACCTCGGCCTCGCCGACGGCCACGCGCTCGGGGCGCGAGTCGCCGGCGGCGGCGAAGCCCCACCACCACCACGGCGGGGGCCGGGGCACGCGCTCGACGCGGTAGCGGACGCGGCCGCCGGCGACGGGCTGGCCGAAGTAGTAGCGGGCCTCGCCGCGCAGCTCGCACGGCTGGTTGAGGCGCAGCGGGGCGTCGGGCGCGTGCCAGCGCAGCTCGAAGGTCGGGCGCTTGTACTCCTCGACGCGGACCTGCGCCGCGCCGTCGTGCTCGCACTCGACCCGCCAGGCGCCGAGCAGGCGGCCGGACGGGACGGTGAACGCGCCGGAGGCGGAGCCGTAGGGGTTGGTGGCGACGCTGGTGCGGGCGACGACCTGGCGGTTGGGGTCGACGAGGCGCACGTCGAGGCGCTGGCCGGAGGCGACGGCGTAGCGGCCCTGCGCGTCGTCGGCGGTGTAGACGACGACCTTGAAGTGCAGGGTCTGCTCGGGGCGGTAGATGCTGCGGTCGGTGTAGACGAGGGCGGCGGTGCGGGGGGCGTGGCGGTCGGCCTGGAGGTGGAGGCCGGCGGCGTGCAGGGCGAGCTCGTCGCCCTTGCGGGCGAGCAGGTAGTACTGGCCGCGCGCGGGGTTCTGGGCGGGGAAGCGGGCCTCGCCGTGTTCGTTGGTGGTGGCGCTGGCGAGCACCGAGTGTTTGCGGCCGCTCTGCCACTCGCTGCAGACCAGGCGGACCTCGGCGTCGGCGACCGGGGCGCCGGCCTCGCCGTGGAGGACCACGACCTCGGGCTCGCCGCGGTGGTCGCCGCCGGCGAGGATCACCAGCTCGCTGACGATGAAGTTGGCCGCGGTCACGCGGTTGCCGTCGCCGTCGGCGAAGTCGGGGCGGACCGAGGCGACCAGCATGTACAGGCCGCGCTGCGCGAGCGGCGGGGTGACGTAGGTGGCGTGGTGCTTGTAGTCGGGGGTGGCGGCGAGCTCGACCTTCCACTCGGCGGTCGGCTTGTTGCGGCCGAACCACCGCGCGGAGCCGGCGAGCGCGGCCTTCCACTCGTCGTGGGCGGGCAGCACGTGATAGTCGGGGTGGTGCAGCGCGTAGTGCTCGAGGTCGACGGCGTAGGCGCGCATGTGCAGGGCGCCGAGGTTCTTGTGGCGGACGAGGATCGAGCGCTTGCCGGGGCCGTCGGCCTGCATGGTGTGGACCGAGTAGTCGGGGGCCTCGATGCGGCGCGTCGCGGCGCGGCAGGCGTCGACGCCGATGCGGTCGAGGTCGCGGCCTCCGACGGCCTCGGCGGCGAGCGCGTGGGCCTCCACGAGGTCGCCGCGCTGCTCGACCATCCAGGCCAGCAGGGCCTGGGCGTTGGCCCAGAAGCCGCGGCGCGGCCAGGCGGCGAGGCGGGCGCGGAGGTCGTGCTCGAGCAGGCGGCGGTCGTCGGGGTCGGTGAAGGCGACGTGCAGCCGGCGCAGGCGCTCGAGGCGGGCCTCGATCGCGGCGTCGTCGCGGCCGGCGGCGACGTGCCAGCGCTCGAGGTCGGCGAGCGCGCCGCACAGGCGGGCGAGCGGGTGGAGGCCGGCGTCGTCGAGGCGGAGGTCGGGGGGCGCGGGCGCGTCGGACAGCAGGGTCGAGACGTCGAGGCGGTGCAGCTGCGACGAGTGCTCGGGGCGCCAGTGGGCGGTGTCGGCGAGCAGCTCGACCGCCAGGTAGGTCATGACGTCGCGCAGGCTGCCGCGCACGTGCTCGGGGTAGTCGCCGAGGTGCAGGTACTCGGCGGCGGCGCGGCGCGGGGTGGTGTCGAGCTCGCCGCGGGTCCGCCAGGCGCGCTGGTAGGCCGCGAGGGCGACGCCGACGATCTGGTCGGCGGTGAGGAGCTTTAAGTCTTGTTCGTCGGGCGCGTCGACGCGGGTGCGCTGGCGGATCTCCCAGCCGTAGCGCTGCAGGTAGGCGCGGGTGGCGTGGCCGAGGAACAGCTCGAGCAGCGTGCGCGGCAGGAAGTGCCGCGGCCACGGCTCGGAGCGGAGCAGGCGCAGGGCCGTCTCGTCGCCGTGCAGGCCGATCCGCAGCTGCACCTGTTTAATCAACGCTTCGGCGGCTTCGTCCTCGCGGGTGGGGTCGGCGGCGGCCTCGCCGCGGATCTGGGCGACCAGGTCGTGGGCGGCCTGGTACTTGTGCTCGGCGATCAGCGGGTCGACCTGGTTCCACGCGCGTGACCTGGACATACGGCCGCGACTCTATCACCGCCGGCCGGGTCGCTGGCGCGCGAGGCGGTCAGAACACGCCGGACTCCTCGACGTTGCCGAAGCGGGTGGCCAGCGTGCGGACGAACGCGGCGAGCCAGGGCTGCATGGTCGCGAGCTCCTGCTCGATGACGGACTTGGTGACGACGATCAGCTCGGCGTCGGCGAGCACGACCACGCTGGCGGTGCGCGGGGAGGCGGCGAAGATCGCGGTCTCGCCGAACACGTCGCCGGGGCCGAGCTTGCGCAGGACCATGCGGGCCTGACCGATGGTCTTGTAGACCTGCAAGCAGCCGGAGCGGACGATGTACGCGGCGTCGCCGGTCTCGCCCTCGCGGATGACGTGCTCGCCCGCGGGCACGACGCGGGTCTCGAAGTTGCCGCCGCCGCGCAGCAGGGCCTGGAGGTCGTCCTGCAGCGCGACCACGCTGGGGTAGCGGCGCTCGCGGTCGGCGGCGAGGGCCTTCATGCAGATGCGCACGAGCTCGGGCGGGAAGCTGATGTTGTCGCCGACGACGGTGTCGGGCGGGGCGACGTCGCCGACCTCGGCCATGCGCAGCACGAGCTCGTGCTCGGCGGCCTGGTACGGCGGCTGGCCGGTGAGCAGCTCGTAGAGGAGGGCGCCGAGGGCGAACACGTCGGCGCGTTCGTCGAGGACCTTGCCGTAGGCCTGCTCGGGCGACATGTACTCGACGGTGCCGGAGACGATGCCCTCGCGCTCTTCGGGGAGCAGCGGCGGGAGGTCCTCGCGGACCCACGACTCGGGGTCGACGTCGGGCGGGCGCGGCAGCAGCTTGGCGTTGCCCCAATCCATGACGTAGACCTGGCCGTAGGGGCCGTAGATGACGTTGCCGGACTTGATGTCGCAGTGCAGCACGCCGCGGCTGTGGGCGAAGGCGATGGCGTCGCAGACCTTGAGGAAGCAGACGAGGCGCTTGTGCAGGCGCTCGGGGTCGCGGGCGGGGCGTCCGCCGATCATGGCGTAGAGCTGGCGGCCCTCGATGCGCTTCATGGTGAAGAACAGGCCGCCTTCGGGGTCGCGGCCGAGCTCGTAGATCGGCGCGATGTTGGGGTGGTCGAGCTGGCCGGTGACCTGGGCCTCGCGGATGAAGCCGTGGACCAGCAGGTAGTAGTCGTACGACTGCTGGTGCAGCACCTTGGCGACCATGCGGCGCTGCAGGGCGGTGTCGAAGGCGACGCGGACCGAGCCGATGCCGCCGGCGGCGAGCTCCTCGCCGATGCGCAGGCGGTCCATGTGCGCGGGCAGCACGGACATGACGAGGTCGAGGGTCCGGCGGTCGAGCTTGCTGGGGCTGGCGACGCGGGCGCGGCTGCCGTAGAGCGAGGTGATGGGGGTCTCGGAGTCCTCGTCGTCTGCCATGTCACTCCGGGCGGTCGGGCCCAGCGAGGATGGTAACAGGCGCGAGCGTGGGTCGGGAAAGGTGAGGTGCACCGCTTGCGCGCGATGTGCAGGGCGTTCGCGGGCTCGCGGGCGGGGCCGGCGAGGAGGTCGTCCGCGCGGAGGAATGCCGGACGGCACGTGGCTTGCTAACGCCCGGACGGACCGACGGGGCGGCCGCGGCCGCGCCCCTCCGCGAGGCGCCCACGATGGAGCATCACAGCGAGCAGATGCGCGGACGGATCCTGGTCGTCGACGACGAGCCGAGCGCGCGCCAGGGCCTGGAGAAGCTGCTGTCGCAGGAGGGGTTCGCGGTGCGCATCGAGGCCGACGGCGCGGCGGCGCTGGCCACGGCGGAGGAGTTTCGTCCGGACGTCGTGGTGACCGACCTGCGGATGCCGCGGATGGACGGGATGGAGCTGCTGCACCGCCTGCGTATGCATGACCGCGACCTGCCGGTGGTGGTGGCGACGGCCTACGGCGAGGTGCAGTCGGCGGTCGCGGCCATGCGGGCGGGGGCGGACGACTATCTGACCAAGCCGATCGACATCGACGCGCTGGTGCTCGCGCTCGAGCGGGCGCTCGACCGCCGGAGCCTGAAGATCGAGGCGGAGGCGCTGCGCCGCGAGCTGCGCGAGCGCACCGGCAGCGGGCTGCAGGGGCTCCTGGGCGCGAGCTCGGCGATGCAGCAGGTCTATCGGGTGGCGCGGCAGGTCGCGGGCTCGCGGGCGACGGTGCTGCTCACCGGCGAGAGCGGGACCGGCAAGGGCGAGCTGGCGCGGGCGATCCACGGGCTCGGTCCCCGGCGGAGCGAGCCGTTCGTGGCCCTGCACTGCGCGGCGCTGGCGGAGTCGCTGCTGGAGAGCGAGCTGTTCGGCCACGAGAAGGGCGCGTTCACCGGGGCGGACAAGCTGCGGCGCGGGCGCTTCGAGCTGGCCGACCGCGGCACGCTGTTCCTCGACGAGATCGGGGAGATCAGCCCGTCGCTGCAGGTCAAGCTGCTGCGCGTGCTGCAGGAGCGGCAGTTCGAGCGGGTCGGCGGCGGCGACGCGATCAAGGTCGACGTGCGGCTGATCGCGGCGACCAACCGCGACCTCGCGGCGCTGGTGCGCGAGGGCAAGTTCCGCGAGGACCTCTATTATCGCCTGCACGTGGTCCACATCGAGATGCCGCCGCTGCGGCTGCGCGGGCGCGACAGCCTGCTGCTGGCCGAGCACTTCCTGCGGCGCTTCGCGGCCGAGAACCACACGCAGGTGCGGGGCTTCACGGCGCGGGCGCGGGCCAAGCTGGCGGCCCACGAGTGGCCGGGCAACGTGCGCGAGCTGGAGAACGCGATCGAGCGGGCGGTGGTGCTGTGCGACGGCGAGGACATCGACGACGAGCACTTGCCGTTCGAGGGCACGGACGGCGCGGCGGGGCTGCGCATCCCGGGGGCGACGATCGCGGAGATCGAGCGTCACGCGATCCTGTCGACGCTCGAGGCCGTCGGCGGCTCGACCACGCGGGCGGCGGAGATCCTCGACATCAGCGTGCGGACGATCCAGTACCGCCTGCACACCTATGGCCGCCGCGGACCGGCGCGCTGACGCGCCCGGTCTGTGATCTGTACGTGCAGAAGCTGCACCACAGGCGCAACCCCGGCGTGTCCCAGGGGGGGCGACATGGCGTCAGGGCAGCCCCCGGGAGCTGGCACGGCGCTTGCTGTGAGAATGCGGGCCGAAGGAGACAGCATGACCGACCAGTTTTTCGAGACCGGGGTACAGACCAACACCGATGCCGGCGCGACCGACGCGTCCGCTGCCTCCACCTCGCCGTGGACGGCCGTCGGGGCGCCGCCGCGACGCTCCGGGACGGAGCGGTACCTGACCCTGACGGACATGACGAGCGCCAGCGGCTGCACGGCGCGCACGGTCCGTTACTACGAGCGCGAGGGGCTGCTCCGGGCCCTGCGCAGCGGCGGCGGCCACCGCCTGTTCGCCCGCGAGGAGCTCGACCGTTTGAACTACATCGTGGCGCTGCGCGAGGCGGGCTGGTCGCTCGAGGAGATCGCGGAGTTCCTCGACCTGCGGGTGACGGCGCGGACCGGGCGCGAGGCGCACAACCGCATCGAGGCGTCGATCGCCAGCCGGCTCGGCGGGATCGAGGAGAAGATCCGCGTGCTGTCGCAGCTCCACGAGGACCTGGTGGCCACCCGCGCCGCCTTCGCGGTCTGTCGTGACTGCACCCACGAGGGGCCGTCGGCCGAGGAGTGCCGGCTGTGCGGGAAGGTCGCCCCGCAGGACAACCTCCCCCGCGGCTTCCGCCTGACCTGGCACAACGGTCAGGTCCGGACGGTCAAGCCCGGCCTGCCGGTGGTGCGCTGAGCGGTCGCCGCGAGTGACCGCGGGGGGAAGAGGCCGCGCCTGGGGGCGTGGAATCCCCGCGGCGACCCGCCCATGCCCGGCGGGCTCGGCCTATACTCGCGGGTCGGTCATGCGAGACATCCTGGGCTCCTCACGCTGGCTGGCCGCGCTCGTGCTCACGGGCGTGGCTGGTTGCTTCAGTGACGGCGGCCCGGTGACGGGGGCAGGATCGACGACGGGCGAGGCGACGACGAGCGACGCGTCGACGACGACGACGACGCTGGCGACCGACGACGACACGGCGCCGACGACCTGCGGCGAGGGCTGCGAGGCGGCGGTGTGCGGCGACGGCGTCGCCATGCCGCCGGAGGAGTGCGACGACGGCGACGACGACGACAACGACGTGTGCACCACGAAGTGCAAGCTGCCGGTGTGCGGCGACGGCTTCGTGCAGCCCGGCGAGGGCTGCGACGCCGGGCCGGGCAACGCCGACGCGGGGGCGTGCACGCTGGCGTGTCAGGCGGCGGTGTGCGGCGACGGGCTGGTCGAGCTCGGGGTCGAGGCGTGCGACGACGGCAACGCGACGCCCGGCGACGGCTGCTCGGGCTGCGCGGTCGAGGTCTGCGGCGACGGCGTCGTCAGCCCGCCCGAGGCGTGTGACGACGGCAACGGCAACGACGCCGACGACTGCACCAACACGTGCGCGCAGGCGGTGTGCGGCGACGGGGTCGCGGCGGTCGACGCGACGGTGCCGGAGGCGTGCGACGACGGCAACACCGACGAGACCGACGCGTGCACCTCGAAGTGCGCGCCGCCGGCGTGCGGCGACGGGCTGCTGCAGGCGCCGGACGAGGAGTGCGACGACGGCAACGCGAGCGACGAGGACGCGTGCACCCCGGGCTGCGAGCGCCAGGCCTTCCTGGTGTTCGTGACGAGCGAGAGCTATCCGGCCGCGTTCGGCGGGGTGACCGGCGCGGACGACCAGTGCCGCGAGCGGGCCGCGCAGGCCGGGCTGGCGGGCGAGTACGCGGCGTGGATCAGCGACGAGGCGAGCGCGGCGGGGGAGCGGCTGTATCACTCGCCGCTGCCGTACTTGAAGGTCGGCGGCGGGCTGGTGGCGTTCGACTGGGGCGACCTCGTCAGCGGCAACCTGGTCCAGCCGATCGACCGCGACGAGACGGGGGCCGCGGTCAATGTGGCGCCGCAATGCGCGAGCCAGCAGGTGGCGTGGACCGGGACCGACGCCAACGCCACCAAGGACGGCGACCACTGCGCGGGGTGGACGGCGATCGCGGCGCCGGTCATGGGTCAGGTCGGATCGCCGGCGGCGAGCGGGACGGCGTGGACCAACCTGTGCAAGGCCCCGTGCGACATCCAGGCGCGCCTGTATTGCTTCGAGCAGCCGTAAAAGCTGTTAGGATGCGCCGGTGCTGCGCCGCGTCGAGGCCACCCGTTACGTCGTGCCGCTGCGCGAGGGCGGGTCGTTGCCGGCGGTGGTCGAGGCCGACGACGGGCAGGCCTACGTGGTCAAGTTCCGCGGGGCGGGGCAGGGGCCGCGGGCGCTGGTGGCGGAGGTCGTGGCCGGCGAGCTGGCGCGCACGCTCGGGCTGGCGGTGCCGGAGCTGGTGATCGTGGGGCTCGACCCGGCGGTCGGGCGCAACGAGGGCGACCCGGAGATCCAGTCGCTGTTGCTGGCGAGCGCGGGCGACAACGCGGGGCTGAAGCTGCTGCCGGGGGCGATCGGCTTCGACGCCGCGGCCCGGCCGGCCGACGCGGCCCGGCGCATCGACGCGAGCACCGCGGCGCGCACGGTCGCGTTCGACGCGTTCGTGCAGAACGTCGACCGCACGGCCAAGAACCCCAACCTGCTGTGGTCGGGCGGCGCGCTGTGGCTCATCGATCACGGGGCGGCGCTGTACTGGCAGCACGACTGGGACGGCGGCCTCGCCGGGCACGACAGCAAGTTCCCGCTGAGCGCGCGCCACGTGCTGCTGCCGTGGGCCGGGTCGATCGCGGCGGAGGCGGAGTGGCTGCGCGCGGGGCTCACGGACGCGGCGATCGAGGCGGCGGTCGCGGCGGTGCCGGACGCGTGGTGGATCGACCCGCCGGCGCTGACGCCGTCCGAGTTCCGCGCGGGCTTCGTGGCCCGCCTGCGGGCCCGACGCGACGCCATGGACGGGTTCATCGCGGAGGCCGAGCGTGCGCGCGGCGTTTGATTATGCGGTGGTGCGCCTGGTGCCGCGGGTCGAGCGCGAGGAGTTTTTGAATGTCGGGGTGATCTTGCACGCGCCCACGCGAAAATTCTTGAAGTGCATGCTGCGGGTCGACCCGCGGCGGGTGACGGCGTTCGCGGGGGACGTCGACCTGGCGGGTGTCGAGGCGGCGCTCGCCGGCTTCGCGGCGGTGTGCGAGGGCACGGCCGGGGCCGTGCAGGGCTGGTCGACGTCGGAGCGGTTCCACTGGCTGGTCGCGCCGCGGAGCTCGGCGATCCAGTGCTCGCCGGTGCACGGCGGCGTCGCTGACGACCTCGACGCGGCGCTGCGCGAGCTGTTCGCGCGGCGCGTCGCCTGAGCGGTCAGCCGCGGTAGGGGTCGCCGGGGGGCAGGGCGCGCGAGGGGCGGACGAACGGCGGGGCGTCTCGCGGGCTCGTCGGCCAGGCCAGCTCGTAGGGGTGGTTGGGCAGGACCACGGACTCGAACAGGTCGAAGCGGCCGTCGGCGAGGAACAGGCCGCGCTCGCGCAGGTACTGGTGCTTGGCGGCCTCGTCGAGCACGGGGTCGTCGATCGGCTCGGTGGGGAGGAGGAGGGCGGCGCGGTCGGCCTCGACGAGGCGGCCCTGGACCTCGAACGGGGCGCTTCGCATCTCGCGGAGCACCCAGGTCGGGGGCCAGGCGTCCTCGGGGTGGTCGAACAGGATGGCGGCCTCGTAGGCGACGCACAGGCGGCCGGAGAAGGGGGCGCGCAGCAGCGGGGCGCGCGGCTCGGCGGCGCCGACGATGCGGGCGGCGTCGGGGGCGGTGGGGTCGAGCAGCGGGAGGGGGAGGTGCCAGCGCGTGGGCTTGTCGACGCGGTCGGCGACGATCGTGCGGGCGATGCGGCGCTTGGCGAGCTCGTGGGTGTAGGCGGTGGCGAGGCCGGTGGCGCCGGTGCCGAACACGAGGAAGCCGAGCGGACCGAGGGCCAGCACGCCGCCGAGGGCCAGCAGGGCGGTCGCGCCGGCCCCGAGCAGCGAGCCGGCGGCGAGGGCGGTGAGGTTGACGCGGGTGCGCAGCCACTTCGGCGGGTGGCGACGGGCGTCCTCCTCGAGCGCGCGCAGGGCCTCGGCGTTGGCCCACACGTCGAGGTCGATCCACGAGGTGGAGCCGCACGAGGGGCACGGCGGGTTCTTGTCGCAGAGGTAGCCGCACTCGTCGCACAGGAAGAAGCAGTCGAACTTCTCCTTGGCCGAGGCCTGCGTGTCGCGCGGCGGTCGGACGAACCGCCGCACGTCGAGCCGGCGCACCTCCATGGCCTTGAATTCGCGGCGCAGGCGCGCGATCGCGTCGAGTGTTGCGCCGCCCCAGACCATGCGCCTCGCATCATGACCCAGATGGGTGGGAGGGCTCCAGCGGAAGATGGTCGGGCGGTGCAGATGCACGCGGACGGGCGGCGCGAGGGCGCTGGGGAGGGCTCCGGCGGAAGAGGGTCGGGCGGTGCAGATGCACGCGGACGGGCGGCGCGAGGGCGCTGGGAGGCTGTGGTCGGTAGGGCGGTGCAGATGCACGCGGACGAGAAGCGCGAGGTCGTGAGCGCGAGCGGTGTGCCTTGTGGCGGGGACGGCGTTTTGTGCGGCGGACGCGGTGTGGCGTGGGAACGGCGTTGTGATGCGTGGGGCGGCGAGATGTACGGGAAGAGGCGCGCGGGTGTAGATTGGCGAGGATGCGAGGGCGCGCGCTCGGAGTCGTGCTGCTGGCGGGGTGTGTGGCGGGAGGCGGGCCCGCGACGGAGCCGGCGCGCGAGGTGACGGCGAGCGCGGTGGAGGCGGTCGAGCAGAAGACGGAGGCGATCGCGTCGACGGCGAAGGCCCTCGAGATGCATGAGGTGATCTGCGAGCGGGCCGTGCGGTGCGGGCAGATCGGCCGCTCGCAGCTCGCGGACTGTTTAATGGGGCCGGACGGCAGTCGTTTGACGCTGGTGTGGGGCTTCGAGAGGAGCCTGCGGATCCCCGAGCTAGTCGCGCAGATGCGGCTCAGGCCGGTGCCCGGGTCGGCGCAGGCGTGCCTCGAATTTCTGGCGAAGGCGCCGTGCGTGTACGACCGCACGCAGGCGCCGGAGGGCTGCGGGCACGGCTCGCGGGTCGAACAGCTGGCGCCGACCGTGAGGCCTGGCGAGAGGTGCACGCGCTGGGAGGAGTGCATCGACGGGTTTTGCGCGGCCCAGACGGCGTGCGAGGGGGTGTGCGTGGCGCGTTCGCCGGTCGGCGGGGCGTGTGGCAGCGGCCAGATCTGCACGGATGACGCGTACTGCTGGCAGGGCACGTGTCGCGCGCGGGCGGGCGCGGGTGAGGCGTGCGGCGGGCACTGGCAGTGGTGTCGTGACGGCCTGTGGTGCGACGGGTATCGGCCCGAGAGCGAGAGCCGGCACCACCACAGGCCGGAGCAGCAGGGCAAGTGCAGCCCGGGGCGAGGCGAGGGCGAGCCGTGCGCGCCGGAGCACTCGATGGAGGACGAGCTGTGCGCGCCGGGGCTGTTCTGTGATTGGGGCGAGGACCGGCCGGTGTGTCGTCGGCCGCTCGCCGAGGGCGAGGCGTGCGGCTGGCTCGACGCGTGCGCGGACGGGCTGCATTGCGCGGGGCTGGAGCTCGGGGGCGGTCACCCGGCGGGGCACAAGTTCGGGGTGCGTAAGCGCGGCGCGTGCACGCGGGCGCTCGACGCCGGCGACGCGTGCGACCCGCGGGCGTTCGTCAGCGGGTGTCCGCAGGCGATGCGCTGCGACGCCGACAAGCGGGTGTGCCGCTCGACCGGGCACGCGGGCGACCCGTGCGTGTCGTCGTGGGTCACGAAGCCGCAGCCACCCGATGTGCCGCTGCGCAACGAGGGCTGCTTCGGCGGGCACTACTGCGAGGTCGCGACGCGCACCTGTCAGCGACAGAAGCTGCAGGGCGAGCGCTGCACGCCGCAGAAGTTCGGCGAGGAGGACAGCCCGTGCTTCCTCGGCGAGTGCGACGCGAGCACGCGGCGCTGCCTCGTCGAGTGCGGCGGCAAGTAGTCAGTCGGGGATGTAGAGGTCGCCGAGGTGGCCCGTCTGGCCGACGGCGTCGAGCCGCCAGACGTCGTCTTTTAAAATGAGGCGCTGGAGGCTGGCGAGGGGGACCGGGAGGTCGAGGGCCTGTTCGGGGGGCATGCCGGTGAGGGCGGCGATCACCGACTTGATGACGCCCTTGTGCAGCACGGCGAGGGTGGGGCCGGGGCCCTGGGGGATCGCTCGGGCGGCCGCGTGGATCCTGCGGGTGAAGTCGGGGCGGGCCTCGCCGCCGGGGAAGGTGAAGTGCGGGCGGTCGCGTTGCCAGCGGCGGTGGTTGTCGGGGTCGCGGGCGGCGATCTCGGCCCACGTGAGGCCCTCCCAGGCGCCGAAGTCGACCTCGCGGAGGTCGTCGACCACCTCGAGCTGCGCGCCCGGGGGCTGCGCGGCGAGCACGATCTCGGCGGATCTCCGGGCCCGCTGCAGCGGGGAGGTGACGATCCGGGTGAAGCCGTGGGACCGCAGGGCCGCGGCGGCGCGGGTCGCCTGCTGCTCGCCGACGGGGCTCAGGGGGATGTCGGTGGCGCCGTACAGGCGGATCGAGGACTGGCCGACGGTCTCGCCGTGGCGGAGGAGAATGAGCTCGGTCATGGTCCTACCGGGTTCCTCCGGTGCGGTTTTGCGACTATTAAAGGCTTATGGCAGCTCGCATGCCGAGGAGCAACCGTCCGGGCAAGTCCTCGGAGACGAGTGGGACGACGCCTGTCGACGAGATCGAGGCCGCGGGTGACGCGGGGCTCGAGGGCGAGGTGTCGGGGCTCGAGGTCGCGGGGGACATCGGCGCGGCCGAGCTGACGCGTCGCATGGCCGACAACATCCGCGCGCTGCGCAAGGCGCGGGGCTACTCGCTCGACGACATGGCGCGGCGCTCGGGGGTGTCGCGCGCGAGCCTGTCGCAGGTCGAGACGGCCAAGACCAACCCGACGATCGCGATCCTGTGGAAGATCGCCGCGGGGCTCGAGGTGCCGTTCTCGGCCCTGCTCGGCGAGGACCAGGCCGAGCGCGTGTCGGTGCTGCGGCGGCCCGACCAGCGAGTATTAAAGTCGGCGGACGGGCACTTCGAGAGCCGCCCGCTGACGCCCGCGGGCGTGCTGACCGGGGTCGAGGTCTACGAGCTGCGCCTGGCCCCGCACACGGTCCACGCGTCCGAGCCGCACGCGCCGGGCACCAGCGAGAGCCTGACGGTGCTGATGGGCACCCTGCGCCTGCGCGTCGGCGAGGAGGTCCACGACCTCGCGGCCGGCGACGCGGCCTGCTTCCTGGCCGACCTGGCCCACAGCTACGAGAACCCGGGGCGCACGCCGACGCTGGTGCACAACGTCATCGTGTACGCGCGCTGACGACCGGTCCAGTCTGGTGGAGGGGGCGGTCTCCGGGGGCGTGGCTCCAGGGGACTGGATACCCGGTGGGAACCCGCCTACACGCCCTGAAGCGGCGTTCCGGCGCAAATTGAACGCGTCTTCTATATTGACGGCGTTTCCATTCTATCGTACGCCTGGTTCACCATGAGCATTGCCCTTAGCCATGCCCCCCAGGTCGCCGCGCCGCGGCCGATCGCCCTCCGACTCGACCGGGTGAGCAAGCGGCACGGCGTCGCCGACGGATCGGTGGTGGCCCTCGACGCGCTGTCGCTGACGGTCGGAGCCGGCGAGTTCGTGTGCGTGGTCGGGGCCTCGGGGTGCGGCAAGTCGACCATGCTGAACCTGGTCGCGGGGCTCGACACGCCGACGGCGGGCGGGGTGCACGTGAGCGGCGGGCGGCCGGCGCTGATGTTTCAGGACTCGGCGCTGTTCCCGTGGCTGACGGTCGAGGAGAACGTGGCGTTCCCGTTGCAGATGCAGGGGGTGGCGCGAGGCGAGCGCAAGCGGCGGGTGGCGGAGCTGCTGGCGATGGTCCACCTCGAGGGGTTCGCGCGTCGGCGGCCGCACGAGCTGTCGGGCGGGATGCGGCAGCGGGTCGCGCTGGCGCGGTCGCTGGCCCAGCAGGCGGAGCTGCTGCTGATGGACGAGCCGTTCGCGGCGCTCGACGCCATGATGCGGGACCACCTGCACAGCGAGCTCGAGGGGCTGTGGCAGAAGACGGGCAAGACGATCGTGTTCGTGACCCACAACGTGCGCGAGGCGGTGCGCCTGGGAGACCGCGTGGTGCTGCTGTCGAGCCGTCCGGGGCGGCTGCTGGCGGAGTACACGGTGGACATCCCGCGGCCGCGGCGGATCGAGTCGACGCCGGTGGCCAGGCTGGCGGCGGAGATCACCGATCGCCTGCACGAGGCGGCGCGTGGCTGAGGAGACGCTGGCGATGACACACCTGCGCGTCGCGCCGCCTCCGGGGACGGAGGCCGAGGCGCCGCAGGCGTCCGTCGCGGCGGAGCCGACGAGCGAGGCGCCCGCGAGCGGCGGCGGGTCGGCGCTGTGGCAGGCGGCGTGGCCGAAGCTGGCGGCGATCGGGCTGGCGCTGGCGATCTGGCAGGTGGTGGTGTGGAGCGGGTGGCGGCCGGAGTACGTGCTGCCGGGGCCGGGCGCGGTGTTCGGGCGCCTATTCAACGATCTGCTGACGGGCGACGTGGTGATCGCCGCGGCGATCACGATGAAGCGGGCGCTGATCGGCTACGCGATCGCGCTGGTCGCGGGCGTGGCGATCGGGCTGACGCTGGCGCGTTCGCGGCTGCTGCGCTCTGCGGTGGGGTCGCTGCTGACGGGGCTCCAGACCATGCCGTCGGTGGCGTGGTTCCCGCTGGCGATCTTGCTGTTTCAGCTGAGCGAGTCGGCGATCCTCGCGGTCGTGGTGCTCGGGGCGGCGCCGTCGATCGCGACCGGGCTGATGAGCTCGTTCGACCAGGTGCCGCCGCTGCTGGTGCGCGCGGGCCGGGTCATGGGCGCGCGCGGGCTCGGGCTCTACCGCCACATCATCCTGCCGGCGGCGCTGCCGGGCTTTATCAATGGGCTGAAGCAGGGCTGGGCGTTCGCCTGGCGCAGCCTGATGGCGGGCGAGCTGCTGGTGATCATCGGGCACGCGCCGTCGATCGGCGTGCGGCTGCAGTTCTCGCGCGAGCTCAGCGACGCCGAGGGGCTGCTGGCCTGGATGATCGTCGTGCTGGTGATCGGCGTCGCCGTCGACGGGCTGGTGTTCGGGGCGCTCGAGCGGGCGGTGCATCGCCGGCGCGGGCTCACCGGCGTGCACGGCTGAGCAGTTGCGCGGCGGTCACTGCTGACGATTGCGCTGGAGGTCGGCCAGCGAGATCCGCGAGGAGTCGCTGGGCGAGGTGTTGCGCAGGCCGCGGGCCTCGCGGGCCAGCTCGACCAGGCTGCGCGACTCGCTGCCGAGCTCGCGCTGCAGCAGCTCGCGGGCGATGCGGGCGGCGATCTGGTTCTCCACGCGCGCGAGCAGCTCCTCCGGCGCGAACGGTTTAATTAAATAGTCGGCGGCGCCGCTGCGCAGCAGGTGGACGCGCATGCGCTCGTCGGCCTTGGCGGTCAGCACGAGCACCGGGGTGTTGTCGAACTCGGGGCGCGCGCGCAGCTGGGCGAGCAGCTCGTCGCCGCTGACGACCGGCATCATGAGGTCGGTGACGATGAGGTCGGGGCGCTCGGCGACGGCGCAGCGCAGGCCGGCCTCGCCGTTGTCGGCGGTCACGACGTTGTAGGCGGCGGCCAGGGTGCCGGCGGTGTAGGCCCGCATGTCGGGGTTGTCCTCGACGA
Source organism: Myxococcales bacterium (assembly GCA_016793465.1). Next base: position 82,140 of record JAEUJW010000107.1, on the reverse strand, counting down.
CGAGCACGAGCGGGCGGCCGAACTCGAACGGGTAGAACGGCTCGGCCTGCTCGCGGTGGGCGGCTGTCTCGGCGGGCAGGTCGAACTCGACGCGGGGCGCGTCGGCGACGGGGGAGTGGTCGGGGGCGCGGAGGGGGAGGGTGACGGTGAACAGGGCGCCGCCCTCGCGGGCCTGGCCGACGGCGACGTCGCCGCGGTGGAGGTGGACGAAGTCGCGGACGATGGCGAGGCCGAGGCCGGTGCCGCCGTGGCTGCGCTTCATGCCGGTGTCGAGCTGGTGGAAGCGTTCGAACACGCGGGCGCGCTCGCCGGGGGGGATGCCGGGGCCGGAGTCGCCGACGCTGATGACGGCGAGGTCGCCCTCGCGGCGGACGCCGACGGAGATGCTGCCGGAGTTGGGGGTGAACTTGAGGGCGTTGCCGACGAGGTTGGTGAGGACGCGGACGATCTTGTCGTGGTCGACCTCGGCGAGGGTGGTGCCGCGGGCGTCGACCCGCAGGGAGATCTTGCGGTCGGCGGCGGTCAGCTCGAAGTGGCTGGCGACCAGGCGGGCGAGGGCGCCGAGCTCGACGCGGGCGTAGCTGAGCTCGAGCTTGCCGGCGTCGAGCTTGGACAGGTCGAGCAGGTCGTTGACGAGCCTCAGCAGCATGTTGGCGTTGCGCTGCACGACCTCGAGGTCGCGGGCGAGCTCGCTGCCGGCGGCGGCGGCCTGCAGCATGCGGCGGACCGGCGCGAGGATCAGGGTCAGCGGGGTGCGCAGCTCGTGGTTGATGTTGGCGAAGAAGTTGGACTTCAGCTCGTCGAGCTCGCGCAGGCGCTGGTTGGCCTGCTCGAGCGCGGCGGTGCGGTCGCGGACCTCGCGCTCGCGGTCGCTGGCGGCCCTGCGCTCGAGGCGCTCGATGGCGACGCGGGTGAGGTCGTCGCGGGTCTCCTTGCGGACGAGGGGGGCGTGCTCGGGGCGCGAGAGGTACTCGGCGAGCCTGGCGATCTCCCCGCCGAGGCCGAGGTGCGGCTGCAGGAGGGTGTCGAGGTCCTCGTGGGCGGCGGCGGCGAACATGCGGCGCTCGTCGTCCGAGAGGTCGAGGCCGGCGAGGCTGCCCTCGGGGTCGTCGGCGACCTGGACGCGGAAGGCCTCGTGTTCGATCAGCCTGGCCAGGACCCTGACGCTTGCGTCGATCGACATCGAGTCCTCCTTGTACCACTGTGCGGGCGACGGCAATGGCGGGGCCGCCGGGCCGGGCGGAACCGACCGCGGGCGGGCCGGTTTGTGGCATCATCCGCGCTGCCATGCCCGCGCCCGTCCATGCCGTCTACGTCGCCCCGTACTTCAGCGCCAACATCCTGCAGTGTCTGGACGGGCTGCTCCGGCTGCCGGACGTGCGCGTCGGGGTGATCTCCCACGAGGCGTCGGATCGCGTGCCGCAGCCGCAGCGCGAGCGGCTGGCGGGTCACTATCAGGTGCGGGACTGCCTCGACGCCGAGCAGCTCGCGGCCGCGACGCACGCCTTCCAGAAGGAGTGGGGGCGGGTCGACCGGCTGATCGGGTTCTTGGAGCAGATGCAATTGCCGCTGGCGGTGGCCCGCGATCGCACGGGGGTGCCGGGCATGAGCGAGGCGGTCGCCCGCAACTTCCGCGAGAAGAACGTGATGAAGGACGTGCTGCGCAAGGCCGGGCTGCCGGTCGCGGGCCAGCGGCTCATCCACGGGCCCGACGAGGCGCGCGAGATGATCGAGGCGTTCGGCTACCCGATCGTCATCAAGCCGCCGGCCGGGCTGGGCTCGCGCGGGACCATGCGGGTGACCGACGACGAGGAGCTGGAGCAGGCGCTGGCGACGTTGATGGTCTCGCCGTCGAACCCGGCGCAGGCCGAGCAGTTCATCAGCGGCGAGGAGCACACCTTCGAGACGGTGACGATCGGCGGGGAGCCGGTGTGGCACTCGTCGAGCTACTACCTGCCGGGGCCGCTGTCGGTGCTCGAGCACCCGTGGATGCAGTACTGCGTGCTGCTGCCGCGCGAGCGCCTGCAGCCGCACGCGGAGGCGTTCCGGCCGGTCAACGTCGAGGCCTTGAAGGCGCTCGGCATGGGCACCGGGCTGTCGCACATGGAGTGGTTCCTGCGCGCGGACGGCTCGCCGATCGTCAGCGAGGTCGGGGCGCGGCCGCCGGGGGTGCACCTGATGCCGATGATGGGCATGTGCCACGAGGTCGACATGTGGGCGAAGTGGGCGGAGCTGCTGGTCCACGAGCGATTCAGCGTGCCGGAGCGGCGGTGGTCGTGCGGGGCGGCGTTCTTCCGCGGGCAGGGTCCGGGTCGGGCGGTGCGCTCGGTCGAGGGCTTCGAGCAGGCGGCGGAGGCGCTGGGCGACCGGCTGGTGGAGCATCGCCTGCCGCGGCCGGGCACGCCGCGGGCGTCGGGCTACGAGGGCGAGGGCTACGCGATCGTCCGCGCCCGCACGACGCAGGAGACGGTCGACGCGCTGCGCACGCTGGTCACGCGCACGCGTGTGACACTGGCGTGAGCGTCGCGGCGGGGCGTGGATGTCGTGCGGACGCGGCGGAGCGGGCCGCGGGGCGCCGGCGAGGGCCGGTGCTAAGGTGCCGGGATGTCCCTGGCCGAAGTACGTCGTCGTCTACCCGTGGTCACCAGCTTACCGACGCCCGCTAGCCGCTGGACGAGCCAGGAGAAGCGAGAGAAGGCGGCCGGGCCGCGCTGGGCGGTGTGGGAGCTGACGCTGGCGTGCGACCAGAAGTGCGCGCACTGCGGGCCGCGGGCGGGCCATCGCCGGCCGGACGAGCTGACGACGGAGGAGGCGCTGCGGGTGGTGCAGGAGCTGAAGGAGCTCGGGTGCGGCGAGGTGGTGCTGATCGGCGGCGAGGCCTACCTGCGCAACGACTTCATTCTGATCATTCGGGCGATCCGAGAGGCGGGCATGAGCTGCACGATGACGACCGGCGGGCTCAACCTGACGCGCGAGCGGGCCGAGGCGATGATCGAGGCGGGCATCGGCAGCGTGACGTTCTCGATCGACGGGCTCGAGGCGACGCACGACCACCTGCGCGGGGTCCAGGGCAGCTGGCAGCGCGCGTTCCAGGCCATGAAGAACGTGCGCGAGGCGGGCGGCAAGGTCGCGTGCAACTCGCAGATCAACGCGCTGACGTACCGCGAGCTGCCGACGCTGCTGGACCTGCTGGCGGACGCGGGCATCCACTCGTGGCAGATTCAAATTACGGTGTCGCACGGCAACGCCGCGGACCACCCGGAGATCATCCTGCAGCCGTACATGTTCATCGAAGTGTTCGAGATGCTCGACGGGCTGATCGACAGGTGCCACGAGAAGAAAGTGCGGCTGTGGCCGGGCAACAACCTCGGGTACTTCGGGCCGCTCGAGAAGAAGCTGCGGAGCGCCCAGAAGAAGCACTGGCGCGGGTGCACGGCCGGCGTGTCGGTGATGGGCATCGAGAGCAACGGCGGGATCAAGAATTGCCCGAGCCTCGGCGGCGAGAACAACATCGGCGGGAGCTGGCGGGTCCACGGCATCAAGAAGATCTGGGAGGAGTCGTATCAGCTCGGCTACGTGCGCCAGCGGACCGTCGACGACCTGTGGGGCTACTGCCGCGAGTGCTACTACGCGGACACGTGCATGGCCGGGTGCACGGCCGCCGCCGAGCCGCTGCTCGGGCGGCCGGGCAACAACCCGTTTTGCCACCACCGCGCGCTGATGATGGACCGCCAGGGGCTGCGCGAGCGCATCGAGCAGGTCCAGGCGGCGGGCGGCGGCGGGTTCGACAACGGGCTGTTCCGCGTGGTCCGCGAGCACAAGGACCCCGAGCTGCGCGCGCAGCACGGGCCGGTCGGCGTCGACGAGCCGCGGGTGTCGCGGACGGTCGAGGCGAACGGACCGGGGCGGCCGGTCGCGCTCGTGAAGTGATCGAAGGAGTTTTTTGATGACAGACTCCGGCGCGCTCGGGCGGCGCGCCGGGGTCTCTTCGTGTTTGTCGGGGAGCGACGACGGCCGCCGTGCTCGGGGAGCAGGGCGGCCGTCGCGGTCGGCGTGAGGGCGGGTCAGCCTTCGCTGGAGCCGGTGACGTCGGGGCCGGCGTAGGTCGAGCCGTCGGCGGAGTTGTCGCCGGTGGTGGTGGTGTCGTCGCCGGTGCTGGTGCCGGAGGTGCTGGTGCCGGAGGTGCTGGTGCCGGTGGTGGTTTCTTCGGGCCCGGGGTCGGTGGAGGAGTCCTCGTCGGGGCCGGCGTAGGTCGAGCCGTCGGCGCTGTTGTCGGGCGGCACGGTGGTGTTGGTGGTGGTGGTGGTCCCGGGCCAGGGGTCGGAGGAGGAGTTCTCGTCGGGGCCGGCGTAGGTGCCGGCGTCGGGGTTGGTGTCGTCGAAGGTGGTGTCGCCGTTGTTGGTCGGCGAGCTGTTGGTGGGGCCGCTGTTGGAGTCGGTGGATACGGTGTCGCCGGAGTCCTCGATCTCGTCGTCGTCCTTGGGGCCGCAGCTGGCGGAGGCCATGCCGAGGCCGGCGGCGAACCCGAGGATCAGGAAGGACGGAGATAAGCTCGAGCGACGGGCGACGGCGCCGCAGAACGGGCAGGCGGCGTCACGCGCGTCGATCAAACAAGCACAAGCCAAGCATTCGGTAAATTGACGCATCGGGGCAATGTAGCAGGGTTGTGGCGGGCGAACAGTAGGGCATCGATGTCATGGTCGTGACGGTGGGACATTGAGGTACGATCGGCGGAGAGATGGCGGGCGGATCCGAGATCGCAGCGAGCGTCGCGCCCGTGCTGACGACGGCGCTCGGCATGGCGGCTGTCGCGGTGGTCGGGCTGGCGCTGCTGCACCGTGAGGGGCTGCGGCGGGCGCTGCTGCGGGCGGTCGACCCGCGGCCGCTGGCGGCGGTGCGCGTGCTGTTCGGGCTGTGTCTGTTGCTCGGGTCGCTCGAGGTGATGCCGCTGCACGAGTACGTGTTCTCCGACGAGGGGCTGACGCCGAGCGCGGCGGTGCCGCAGGTGCACGGGCGGGCGGCGCTCGCCGGCTACGGCGACGGTGTGCGCCAGCCCGCGGGGTTCGATGGCGCGTGGTCGGTGATCCGATACGTCACGAGCGGACGCTGGTCGCTGCTGCACTTCCGGGACAGCCCGGGGTTCGTGCGCGGGTACTTCGTGCTGTTCGTGCTGGCGTGCGGGGCGATGATCGCGGGCTGGCGCACGCGCGCGGCGACGGCGGCGACGTGGCTGCTGCTGGTCGGGATGCTGCGGCGAGGCGACGCGCACTGGGGCGGCGAGCAGGTGTACTGCGGGTTCTTGGTCCTGCTGGTGTTCGCGCGCGCGGGCGAGGCGTGGAGCGTCGACAACTGGCTGCGCTGCCGGCGGCTGCGCCGGCGCGGGCTGCTGAGCGAGGCGGGCGGGCCGGGCGACGGAGCGGGCGTGGCGTCGGGTCCGGAGCACCCGCAGGGGCTCGCGGCGATCTACCGCAGGGTGCCGGCGTGGCCGCAGCTGCTGATCGCGGCGCAGCTGGCGATCTGCTACGTGGCCAACGGGTGGGCCAAGTCGGGGGAGATGTGGGAGTCGGGCGAGGCGATGGTGTACGTGCTGCACCTCGACCGCCACGTCCGCGCCGACTTCCACGGGGTCGTGCTGGCGCTGGGGGCGTGGCCGCTGAGGCTGGCGACGCTGGCGGTGCTGTGGTGGGAGCGGCTGTTCCCGCTGGTGCTGATCGGGCTGTGGCTGCGGGCCGCGGCCGAGGTGAGGGCGCCGCGCTGCGAGCGGCCGCGGCTCGCGCGGGCCTGCTGGTTGATGCTGGCGGCGGCGCTGGTGATCGGCGCGGCGTCGCCGGGTGGGCTTATTAATGGGGAAGGAGATGCGGCGGGGGCGTCGCGGGGGGCGGTGTTCGGGGCGGGGGCGCTGGCGATCTTAATCGGGCTGGTGATGGCGGGGCGGACCGTGCGGGTGCGCGGCGTGACGATCGATCGCGGGTGGTTCGCGCGCTGGCCGCTGGGCGTCGGGGTGTGGCTGGGGTTCGGGGCGCTGTTTCATGCGTTCAATTTTTTGACGCTCAACGTCGGGATGTTCGCGCTGGCGACGATCGCGGTGTACCCGGTGTGCGGGCTGCAGGCGGCGACGGTGCGGGCGGGGCAGCGGGTTTTCGAGTGGCTGGGGCGGATCGGTGTGCCTGTCCCGGAGCACATGCGCCGAGGGACAGCCGTGGCCGCGGAGGACCCGACGCTGCCGCAGCTGTGGCGGGACGACGCGAGGCTGCCGGGGTGGGCGCTCGGCGGGGCGTGCGGGCTGGTGCTGGCCGGCGGGGTGGTGGCGACGGCGCGGGAGGAGGTCGCGTGGTGGCACGCGAGCTGGCTGGTGTGCGCGACGTTTTTGATGGTGGTCGGTCGCCGGGCGGCGCGGGTGGTCGGGCAGGCGGATGTGGCGGAGCCGTGGGCGTACGGGCCGGCGCTGCGGCTGGGGGCGGGCGGGTTCGCGGTGTATCACCTGGTCGGGTTGATGATCTGGCAGCTGCCGCCGTGGCCGTCGCTGCCGTACCGCGACGCGGCGCGCGGGCTGGTCGAGCCGTGGTTCGATGTGGCGTTCACGCGGCAGGCGTGGGCGATGTTCTCGCCGAACGTGCCGCGGGCCAACCTGGCGCTGCGGACGATCGTCGTCGACGCGGCGGGGGCGGAGCACGACCTGCGCACCGAGCTCGAGCATCCGGAGAATTTGAGGAGGCCGTACCTGCTGCACGACCGCTGGCGGAAGATCGACGAGGGGGTGCTCGGCGGGCGCGGCGGCATGGCCCGCTGGCACGCGCGCTGGGTGTGCCGGCGGTGGGCGCTCGAGCGCGGCGGGGAGGTCGCGCGCGAGGTGCGGCTGATGGCGGTGAAGGCGAAGATCGATCCGTGGGACGAAGGCGACCCGGTGGAGAGCTTCTGGCGGACGGCCAAGGTGACGCCGACGATGAGCGTGGAGTGTGCGCACGAGCCGTTCGCGCAGCTCGACGACGAGGTGCGGGCGCGCCACGGGCTGGCGCCGGCGCGGGCCGGGTCGCTCGAGTACGAGTGGCCGGACAAGCCGCCGCGGCACGACCCGTGGACGCCGCTGTGGTGGGCGCTGGCTGGCGGGCTGGGGCTGGCTGTCGCGGCGGGGGCGCGTGACGATCGGCGGCGACGGGCGACGGCGCGTGCGCAGTAGGCCAGGGTCCGGGACATGTCCTTGAGGACAGGGCGGAGGCGAGCGAGAGCGACGAACCGTGGGCGGTACGGCCTGGCCTCGGCGCGCGAGCGAGGCGGTGAGGCGCGGGGCCGGGCGGCCTGGCCTTCAGGTCAGGGGGGACGCAGCGGTCGGTCTCGACGCTGACGCCCTGTCCGCGGGGGCATGTCGCCGCGGTGTCGAGTGCATGTCCTCAGGGACAGGTACTATCGATTAATTTTCACCTCTACAGCATGTTGCGCCAGCGGAGGTCGAGGGTGACGGGGAGGGCGGCGGCGGGGCGGAGCTGCAGGTAGCCGTCCTCGTGGGGGCTGGGTTCGACGAGGCGGCGGCGGCGGAGGTCGTCGATCTCGGGGGCGGCGCCCTGGCCGTTGTCGGGGAGGGTGGCGAGGATCTGGGCCTCGGTGAGGGCGCCGTGCTGGACGAGGGTGGCGAGCACGAGGCGCTGGGGCAGGCTGAGCTGGTTGAGGGCGCGGCCGCGGGCGCGGGGGAGCGGGCGGACGGTGATCTCGGTGCCGGCCTGGTTGGCGCGGGCGGCGAGCTGCCAGTAGGTGAGGGCCTGCTGCAGGTTGCCGGCGGAGATCTTGGCGAGGTCGGTGAACCACTCCTCGGCGGGGTCGTCGAGCACGTCGGCGCTGGCGAACGGGCGGCGGAGGCGCTCGACGACGGGCGGGCGGCGGGCGCGGAAGCGCAGGCCCATGCCGGACACGCGGTGGCGGGCGCGGAGCATGTCCTCGAGGAAGGCGCCGCGTTCGGGGGTGAGGCGGACGACCTGGCTGAAGTAGAGCGAGAGGCGCAGGCAGGTCTCGAGCAGGGTCGCGGTGGGGGAGACGATGAGCACGACCCAGAGGATGTGGTCGTCGGTGGCGCGCAGGAGGTCGAGGAAGGCCTGCACGCGGGCCAGGCCCTCGGGCGTGCGCAGGAAGATCTGCTCGGTGTTCTCGAGCACGATCGCCTGGCGCGTGCCGGTCTGCTGGAGGAGCGAGGCGAGCGTGCGAAAGTCGTCGGTCTGGGGGACGTCGGCGGCGTAGGCGATGGCGGTGGCGAGGCGGGCCTCGTCGGCGAGGTGGGGGCCGAGCGACAGCCAGCGCACGGGGAGGCCGCCGTGGAGCTCGGCGCGCACGCGGTTGACGAGGGTGCGCTTGCCGGCGCCGCGGTCGCCGACGACGAGCAAGGAGCTGCGGCGGTCGCCGGGCTTGGCCTGTCCCGAGAGCCAGGTCTCGAAGACCTTGCGGCAGGGGGCCTCGAGCGCGGGGCGCGGGCGGTAGAGGTCGGACATGCCGAGCGGGATCTCGGCGAACAGGCGGCGGTAGATCGCCGGCAGGCGCTCGTCGTTGCCGTCGCTGGCGATCGCCAGGTCCCAGTAGCCGACGCGGGGCTGGTCGCCGCGGACCATGCCGCGGAAGTCCTGCACGAGCTCGCGGGCGATCGGTACGGCGGCCGCGTAGGCGCCGCGGATGCCGTCGCGCAGGGCGCGGCCGCGGACCTGCCACCACGGCGGGGTCCTGGCGGCGTCGCGCACGGCGAGGCCCTGGATCACGTCCTCGGGGCGGTGGACGCGGAGCGGCGCGAGGGCGTCGTCCATCGCGTCGGAGGTGGCGGCCAGGAAGTCGCGGTGGATGCGGTCGGCGGTCCGCGCGAGGCGCTCGGCGAGGTGCTGGACCAGGCGCACGCCGTGGCCGAGGCCGGTCTGCGCCGACTCGCGGCGGGTGTCGGTGTCGCGCGTGTCCTCGACGAGGAAGAGGTGGTAGTCGATGACGGTCTCGATGCGCTCGAGCTCGGCGGTGGCGTCGTCGACGGCGGCGGCGGTCCTGCGGGCGAGGTCGCGGAGCAGCTCCTCGAGCACGGGTTGCAGGGTCTCGGTCAGCCAGCGGCGCAGGGGGACCTCGACGCGGGTGGGGCCCTTGGTGGGGGTGACGCCGGAGTCCTCGGCGACGACGTCGAAGCCCAGGTTCTGGGGCTGGCGGGCGAGGGTGGCGGCGAGGTCGGCCTGGACGGCGGCGAGGGCGGTGCCGTCGGAGAACGCGGCCGCGGCGGCGCGGAGGGTGCCGCGTGCGCGGTGGATCGCGGGGCGGATGTCGCGCTCGAGCGTGGTCTTCCAGCGCGAGGCGCGGGCGGGGCGCTCGGGTTCGGCGCGGGGCTCGAGGTCGAGGGTGATGCGCTTTTGTTCGGGGTCGCGGAGGTCGAGCAGGTGGCTCTGGAAGTCGGCGGACTCGGCGGACTGCGCGGCGACTTGCAGGGTCTGCGAGACGACGGTGAGCTGGGCGATGCAGGCGTGTTGCAGGCGTTCGTCGAGCACGTCGCCGACGCGGGTCTGGAGTCCGGCGAACCAGGTGGCCAGGCGGACGACCTGCGGATCGAGGATCACCGGGGGAGGATATCAGGGCCGCCGGGCGCGTCCTGCTCCAGCGGGGGAGGAATTTTGCGCGGAACCGGGCCGCGGCGGGCGAGCGGGGGCAGGGCTCGCGCAGCAGCCGGCGGGTCGTCCTGTGCTCGAGCGCGTGCGAGGGGTCGGCGCGCGGCGGGTCGACGCGGCGCGCGGGCTCGAAGAGCCGCGGGTCGGCGCGGCGGGGACCTCGTCGACGGAGCGCTGCGGTGGGCCGCGATCACTCGGCAGGCCGCGCAGGAGGCGTTCGCCGACCCGCGGCCGATCGACGAGGACGAGGGGCGTGCAGCCTGGCGCGGCCGTCGGCGGAGGCGGCCGGGGCGCGAATTCGTGGCGAGGGAAATTGGGCTTGCGCGGGGTGCTGGGGCGGTCTAATGTGTAGACCGATCGGTCGAACCATCTGGTCGAACCGACTGGTCGAAGAGGAGGAGAGAGGCCGTGCCGCGTCCGCGTTTCAACACCCTCGAGCCGGAGCGGCGGCGGGCGATCCTCGCGGCGGCGGCGGAGGAGTTCGTCGAGGCGGGGATCGACGGGGCCTCTTACAACCGGGTCATCGCGCGCACGGGCAGCAGCAAGGGCGCGATGTACTACTACTTCGACGACAAGCAGGACCTGCTGCGCACGGTGCTCGTCGACGCGGTGGAGCGGGCGGCGGTGGGGATCGGCGGCGTCGGGGCGTATGCCGACGCGGCCGAGTTCTGGGCCGAAATATTAAAATTGTGCGAGCGCTGCCTCGAGTTCCTGCGGCGCGAGCCGGTGCTCGCGGGGCTGGCCAAGCGCATGCTGGCGGCCGGGAGCGGGGCGTTCGCGGAGGCGCTGGCCGAGGTGGCGCGGCCGATCGGCGAGGTGACGGAGCGGCTGCTGCGCGGGGGGCAGGCGGTCGGGGCGGTGCGGAGCGACGTGCCGATCGACCTGCTGGTGCACCTGGCGATGGCGGTCGGCGAAGCGGTCGACCGCTGGCTGCTGGCGCAGTGGGAGGGGATGAGCCCGCAGGAGCTCGCGCGGGTGCCGGGGCACATCGTCGATCTATTTAAGCGACTCGCGGCGCCTGCGGAGGCGCCGGTGAAGCGGAAGGCAGGAGGGAAGAGGACATGAACGAGGCGACGATGACCACGAGCGCGGGGCCGACGTACGGGCGGCGGCATCCGTTTCGATTTCTCGAGCAGGGCAGCGCCCAGACGCTGCGCGAGGGCATGGCGGAGTTCGCGGCGGCGCACCCGGACCTGCTGGCGCCGGACGAGCCGGAGCTGGCGCGCTTCTTCTACGCGCACGACGCGTGTCACGTGCTGTTCGGGCTGACGACCTTCCTCGACGACGAGGCGCTGGCGGACGTGTGGACCATGCTGGCGACCGACATCCCGGTGCGGCGGTACTTCGACTATTTGAAGTATCCTGAGCTGCGGGCGCTGGTGATCGACGTCGGGGTGGGGAAGGCGCTGTGGGGTGCGCTGCGGGCGGCGCCGCGGATGTGGCGGGCCTGGCGGGTCAGCCGGAGGATGCGCGAGCGCTGGCCGTTCCTCGGCTACGGCCAGCACATGGACACGCCGCTCGCGGAGCTGCGGGCGCGCTTCGGGGTCCGCGTGGTGTGAGCGTCAGACGGGCAGGTGGGGGTCGACCGGGGTCAGGTACTGCACGCTAAACAGCTGCTGCGGGTCGGTCCACACCTGGCGGACGCGCAGGCCGGCGGCGGCGGCGAGGCCGGCGAAGTGGTCGCGCGAGTACTTGTGGGAGTACTCGCTGCGGATCGTCTCGCCGTCGCGGAACACGAAGCTGTGGCCGCCGAGGCGCACGGTCTGGTGGCGGCGGCTGACGAGGTGCATCTCGATGCGCGACTCGCCGGGGTTGTGGATGGCGACGTGGCGCCAGGCGTCGAGGTCGAAGTCGGCGCCGAGCTCGCGGTTGATGCGGACGAGGAGGTTCAGGTTGAAGGCCGCGGTGACGCCGCGGGAGTCGTTGTAGGCGCGCTCGAGGATCGCGGGGTCCTTGGCGAGGTCGACGCCGACGAGCATGCCGCCGCGGGGGCCGATGTAGCCGGCGAGGTTGCGCAGCAGGGCGACGGCCTCGGACTCGATGAAGTTGCCGATCGTGGAGCCGGGGAAGTAGACGACCGTGCGCTCGGCGCCGAGCTCGAGCGGGGGGAACGGCTGGGTGAAGTCGGCGCAGACCGGGAAGATCGGCAGGCGCGGGAACTCGTAGGCCAGGCTCTCGGACGACGTCAGCAGGTGGACGCGCGAGATGTCGACCGGGACGTAGGCGACCGGGTGGCGCAGGTGCTGCAGGACGATCCGCGTCTTCAGGCTGCTGCCGCTGCCGAGCTCGAGGAAGGCGACGCCGAGGCCGCAGGCGCTCGCCATCTCGGCGGCGTGGTCGCGGGTGATCTGCAGCTCGGTGCGCGTCAGGTAGTACTCGGGGAGCTCGCAGATCTGCTCGAACAGCCAGGAGCCGAGGTCGTCGTAGAGGTACTTGCAGGGCAGCGTCCGGTCGCCGCCGGCGAGGCCGGCGATGACGTCGCTCTGGAAGTCGCCGGCGGCGGGGGCCAGGTCGAGCAGCTGAACGCTGCGGCGGCGCGCGCGGAAGGCGGTGTTGTTTCGTTGGGAGACGCGCATCGTTCACCTCGCCAGGCGGATCCCCGAGAACTGCCAGCGCGTCTCGGGGTGGAAGAAGTTGCGGTAGCTGGCGCGGACGTGCGAGCGCGGGGTGGCGCAGGAGCCTCCGCGCAGCACCATTTGGTTGCACATGAACTTGCCGTTGTACTCGCCGAGGGCCCCGGCCGGCGGCTTGTAGCCGGGGTAGGCGACGTACGGCGAGGCGGTCCACACCCACACGTCGCCGAACATGGACGGGACGAGCTGCGGGGCGGGGTCGAGGCGGCCGGACTCGACGAAGTTGCCCTGCGCGGGCTGGTCGACGGCGACGGCCTCCCACTCGGCCTCGGTGGGCAGGCGGGCCTCGGCCCAGCGGGCGTAGGCGTCGGCCTCGTAGTAGGACACGTGGCAGACCGGCGCGGCGGGGTCGATGGGCACCGGGCCGCGCAGGGTGAAGCGGGTGCGCAGGTCGTCGGACCAGTAGAGCGGGGCGGTCCAGCGGCCGCGCTGCACCGCGTCCCAGCCGTCGGACAGCCACAGCTCGGGGCGGGCGTAGCCGTCGTCGGCGATGAAGGTGAGGTACTCGCCGTTGGTCACCGGGCGGGTCGCGAGGGCGTACGGCTGCAGCAGCGCGCGGTGGCGCGGGGACTCGTTGTCGAAGCTGAAGTCGGGGGCGTCGGGGTCGGCGCCGAGGGCGACGATGCCGCCGGGGTGCTCGTGCCACACGCGGCTGGCCTGCGAGCGCGTGGCTGTCCCGGGGGACAGGTCCGCCGGGCCAGGTCGGCGGACGGCCGGCTGCAGGGGGTTGTGGGCCAGGAGGTGGAGGATATCGGTGAGGATGAGCTCCTGGTGCTGCTGCTCGTGGTGGAGGCCGATGGTGAGGCGGGCGCGCAGGTCGGGGCCGAGGTCGGGGACGGCGTGGGCGACGGCGTCGTCGACGTAGAGGCGGTAGCGCAGGACCTCGTCGAGGCTGGGGCGGGTGAGCAGGCCGCGTCGGGGGCGGGCGTGCTGGGTGCCGACGGTGTTGTAGTAGGAGTTGAAGAGGTGGGCGTAGGCGGGGTGGAAGGCGGGGGCGCCGAGCGCGGCGAGGATGAAGGTCTCGAAGAACCAGGTGGTATGGGCGAGGTGCCACTTGGTGGGGCTGGCCTCGGGCATGGATTGCGCGCCCATGTCCTCGGCGGACAGGCCCTCGGTGAGGGCGAGCGTGGCCGCGCGCACGGCGGAGAAGTCGGACTGGAGGTGACCCGCGGAGACGGAGGAGGCCGGCGTGGCGAAGGACGCGGTCATTTTGGAGCGCCAAGCATGGCAGGGGTCGAACGGGTTGCAAACCTCATGCGCGCGGGTTCGCACACGGGGTCGGGGACGTCGGGGCCGGGTGGGGCTTCGAGGCGACACCAGGTCGTCGGACGGGGGTCATGGGCGGGGGACCATGTTCCGTCGAAGGGGTCACGGCGTCGCGGGCATTCGTTGCAGCGACGGGCGGAGAAGTTTGCGGCGAGGGCTCAGGCGAACGACTCGTGGGGGAGCGTGTCGCCGTAGCGGGTGAGCCAGTCGCGGAAGGGGATCGTCGTGAAGTCGGCGAGGATCCGCCGGACCTTGGGCTCCGTCGTGCGCAGGTTGACGTAGCTCTTGAATCTTCGCGTCGCCGACATCGGCAGGCGCGGGTGATCGGGGTCGACCTCGCGGGGGTGCACGTAGAACACCACCGGCCGGCCCTCGCGCTCGACCCGCGCGGCCATCGTTTTAATTAAACGGTAGGGGAACAGGCGGAGGTAGCCGCCGCCGAAGAAGCACTGGCGGCGACCCATGACCTCGGCGACGGAGATCGGGAACTCGCCGAGCGCGCCGCCGGGGTAGACGCGCCAGTGCGGGTCCATGCGCGCGGTGTGCAGGCCGCCGTGGCCGTGGGCGGCGGGGAACACCGAGCTGTCGTAGCCGTAGCCGGCCTGCAGCAGGGCCTCGAAGAACCAGGTCGTGCGCTCGCTGAGCGAGAAGCCGGGGCTGCGGTAGCCGGTGACCGGCAGGCCGACGACGTCCTCGAGGATCTGCCGGGCCTGCGTGACGTCGGCCAGGAACTCGTCGCGGGTCTGGCCGTGCACGAGCTGGTGGGCGTGGCCGTGCGAGGCGACCTCGTGGCCGCGCCTGGCGGCCTCGCGCGGGAGCGCGGGGAAGCGGGCGGCGACCCAGCCGAGGAAGAAGCAGGTGGTGCGTGTACCTGTCTCGTCGAACAGGTCGAGCAGGCGCAGGAAGTTGGCCTCGACGCGCGAGGGCAGGTCGGCCCAGGCCGCGGGCGGCGGGGTCGCGGGGACGTCGAGGATGTGGAACCAGTCCTCGACGTCGACCGAGAAGATGCTCGGGCGCATCTCGCCAGTGTGGGCGGTGGAGGGCGGGGAAGACAAGGGATCACCGGCGGAGGCGCTGGAGGAAGCGGGCGAGGTCGTGGGCCTGCTGGCGGCGGTCGTGGTGGGCGAGCACGTAGTCGCGGGCGGACTGGCCCATGCGGCGGCGGCCGTCCTCGCCGAGGGCGGCGAGGCGGGTGAGGGCGGCGAGGGCGGAGTGGGGGTCGTCGGGGGTGTAGGCGACGCCGGCGCCGGCGGCCTCGACGAGCTGCTGGGCCTCGCCGCGCAGGCCGAGCAGGATCGGGCTGCGCATGGCCATGGCCTCGAAGATCTTCGACGGGAGGTATTGATCGTAGCTGGGGCGGTCGCGCAGGAGCACGGCGCTGACGTCGGCGGCGGCGATCAGGGCGGGCACGTCGCGGCGGGGGATCGGCGGGAGCATGTGCACGCGGTCGGCGACGGCCAGGGACGCGATCTCGGCGGCCACGGCGTCGCTGTCGACGCCGGCGCCGACGATCACGACGTGCAATTTTAGTTGCGGCGGGGCGATCGCGGCGACGCGGGCGAGCAGGCCGACGCCCTGCGGGAGGCCGACGTTGCCGCAGTAGAGCAGCACGAGCGCGTCGTCGGGGATGCCGAGCAGCGAGCGCAGCGGCGACGGCGGGGCGTCGGGGTCGAAGAGCTCGGCGTCGATGCCGTTTTTGATGACGGCGACGCGCTCGCGGGGGATCCCACGAGCGGTGAAGTGGTCGACAAAACTGTCTGTGACGGAGACGATGCCGGCGGCGCCCTTGTAGAGGCGGCGCTCGACCACCTCGAGGGCGCGGATGATGGGGTGGTCCTCGCGCATGGCGCCGGCTGCGACGATGCCCTCGGGCCAGAGGTCGCGGACCTCGAGCACGAACGGGACGCGGCGCAGGCGGGCGAGCGCGAGGCCGGCGAGGCCGGTGAGAATTTGCGGGGAGGTCGCGAGCACGACGTCGACCGGCGGGAGCGCGAGGCCGGCGAGGACCTGGATCGGCGGGAGGGCGGCGTAGCCGAGGCCGCGCACGAGCACGCCGCGGCTGGCCGAGGCGAGGGTTGGCACGCGGCGCACGTCGATGCCGTCGACGCTGTCGCGGCGGTAGGAGGCGCCGCGGTAGCCGGGGTAGATGACGCCGCGCGGGTGGTTGGGCTGGCCGGTGACGACGTGCACGGTGTGACCGGCGGCCACGAGGGCGCGCGAGAGCTCGTGGACCCGCGCGGCGGGGGCGTTGCTCTCGGGCGGGAAGTAGTGGGTGAGGTAGGCGATGCGCACGGTGAGGAGCCGCGGGTGAGGGACGACGGAGCCTGGTGCGCGGCCCGGCGGGCCGCGGTATCACGGGCCCGAGAGGACGATGGTGATGGGGTCGTCGGCCGCGAAGGTGCCGGCGACGAGGTCGGCGCGGGCGTCGGCGTTGAGGTCGTAGAGCACGAGCTCGACCACGGGGGCGGGGAGGGTGAGGTCGGCGCCGTGTTCGAAGCTGCCGTCGCCGCCGCCGCGGTAGAGCTTGACGCGGGTGTCGCGGGCGACGGCGAGGTCGAGCCAGCCGTCGTCGTCGAGGTGGGCGAGCGTGAGGCTCTGCCACTCGGCGTCGCCGATGAAGGTGCGCGGGCCGGGGATGTAGCGGTCGTTCTCGTTGGTGAAGAAGGTGACGACCTCGCCCGCGTCGGCGTCGCCGACGAGGAGGTCGAGGTTGTCGTCGCCGTCGAGGTCGCGCATGGCGAGGCCGCGGGGTATGAGGTCGACGTCGACGCGGAGGGGCACGCCGAAGCGGGCGTCGCCGTCGTAGCGGGTGCGGGCGACGGCGTTGCGGCGGCCGGGCTGGGTGAGCAGGACCTCGAAGCCGCCGTCGCGCTCGCGGCGGGCGGCGAGCATGGCGACGGGGGCGAACTCGGGGATCGAGGGGACGGGCTGCGGGGTCACGAAGGCGGGGGCGAAGCCGCCGTCGACCGACTGGGCGAAGCTGAGTGCGGGGGCGCCGGAGCCGTCGACGCCGAGGGCGAGGATGTCGCGGCGGCCGTCGCCGTCGACGTCGACGACGGCGATCTGGCGCAGGTCGAGGAGCACCGGCAGGACCACGGCCGGTCCGAAGCTGCCGTCCTCGGCGGAGAAGTAGACGGCGAGGCCCTGCGTACATGTCCCGAAGACCAGGTCGTCACGGCCGTCGGCGTCGAGGTCGCCGGCGATCGGGTAGGCGCTGCAGCCGTCGACGGTGACGCGGCGCGGATCCTCGAAGCCGCCGTCGCCGTCGCCGCGCAGGAGGTCGGCGTGGATGCGGTCGTCGGTCAGGCCGACGACGAGGATGTCGGGGTGCTCGTCGGCGTCGAAGCGACCGACGCGCAGGGCGTAGGGCTGCTCGACGTCGGCGGGCTGGCCGGCAGGGTCGTCCTCGTAGCACAGCTCGCCGGGGTCGCGGGCGTCGTCGCCGCACTCGGGATCGTCGCAGCAGCACGACAGCGGCCACGACAGCAGGGCGAGCGCGATCGGTGCGCGACGCAACATCGCCGAGCACGATATCACGGGGGCCCGCGAGGTCGGAAGCGGGCCACGGCGAAACGTCATCGGACGCCGCAGGCGGCTCAATCGACAAAAATATTAAAAGGCGTCGTGGTCGGCGAGGGCGAGGCGCCAGGCGGTGAATTCGGCGAGCGCGGGGGTGGCGGTGAGGGCGGCCTTTGGCCACAGGACGAGGGTGTAGCGCTCGCGGGTGGCGAGGAAGCCGGCGCGGCGGAGCTGATGGCGGACGGCGGGGCCGAGGCCGTCGAGGGCGAGCAGGGCGTCGCAGCCGGCGGCGTGGGCGCGGCGTTCGAACGCGGCGAGGGCGGGGCGGAGGAGGTCGGGGCGCTCGGCGGGCACGGCGAGGTCGAGCAGCACGCCGACGCGGATCGGGAGGGACGGCGCGTCGCCGCTGCGCTCGGCGATCCGCCAGGACAGGGCGCCGACCGGCGCGTCGCCGTCGCGGATCTCGAGGTGCTCGTGGCCGGTGCCCTCGCGGGTTTGGCTGTAGCGGTGGGCGAGCTCGTCGGGGGTCCAGAGGTGGCGGATCGTCGCGGAGGAGGCGTCGAGGAGCAGCGGGGAGGGCTCGGAGAGCTCGACGGCGGCGATGCGCGCGGGGGCGCGGGGGCGGAGGGCGGCGCGCACGAGCGAGAAGGCGGCGTCGAGCGGGCGCGCGAGCGGGACGGCGGAGCGCAGGCCGCGGTGACGCGCGAGCAGCCGCGCGGGGCGCAGCGGTTTTAATAGGAGGGAGAAGTCGCCGAGGCGCTGGAAGCCGATCGCGGTGTGGGCCTCGGCGACGTCCTGGCGGCGCACGGCGGCGTAGAGCAGGGGGACGCCGGCCTGGCGCAGGGCCGTGAACATGGCCATCGGCAGGCGGGGGTAGAGCATGCGGTCGCGGTGGCCGGGGTCGATGTAGAGGTTGGCCCAGTAGGCGGCGCGGACGCGGGTCTGCGCGACCATGAGGTCGCGCAGGTACACGGAGGTGAGGCCGACGGGGGCGCCGTCGACGAACGCGAGCCAGGCGAGGCAACGCCCGGGGTCGAGGCCGTGCAGCGACCAGGCGACCTGGTCCTCGGTCCACGCCCGCTCGTCGCGCTGGCTGAAGAGCCGGCGGATCGCCGCGAGGTCGGACGGGGCGGCGCGGCGGATGTTGTTGCTGTCGGGCACGGTCAGTCGCGGCGAGACTTTTTGAAGCGGTCGGTGACGCGGGCGGCGTCGGTGACGCGGATCTTGACCGGAACTTTAAAAGTGGGGAGGCGCGCGAAGCAGTGGGTGCGCACGCGTTTAATTAGCGCGGCGGGGTCGCCGGGGGTGTGCGGGCGGACCTCGGCGACGACGATGTTGCCGGTGAAGGGGTGCGGCTCCTTCGAGACCGTGACGTCGGCGATCTCCTCGAGCTCGAGGATCACCGCCTCGACGTCGGCGGGGTAGACCTTCTCGCCGCCGACATTGATAACTTCGCTGCGGCGGCCGAGGAAGCGCAGCCACTCGCCGTCGACCTCGACCTCGTCCTGGGTGTCGAACCAGCCGTCGGCGTCGAACGGGTCCGGAGCATTTAAATATCCGAGCATCGAGGAGGTGGCGCGAATTCTCAGGGTGCCGGCGACGACGCGGGTCTCGTAGCCCTCGCCGCCGACGCGGACCCAGGTGCTGCCGTCGTCGCGCGACTGGCTGCGGAGGATGCCGAGCTCGGACAGGCCGTAATTTTGCCGGAGTTCGACGCCAGGGAGGGCGGCGTGCAGTCGTTTTAATAGGGTGGGCGGCATGACCTCGGTGGCGTAGCCGATCACGCGGAGGCTCGAGAGGTCGTGGCGGGTGTGCTCGCCGCTGATGAGCAGCATGTTTAAAAATGTGGGGGAGGTCGGGAGGACCTCGACGCGGTGGCGGGCGATCGCGCGGCAGACGGTGGTCGGGTCGCGGGCGGGCACGGTGATCACGCAGCCGTGGTTGGCGAGGGCGTAGAGCAGAGAATTAAATCCGCCGATGTGGTCGAAGAGGAGGAAGGTTAAAATGCGCTGGGTGTGGCGGGGGGTCCGGAATTTTTGCAGGAGGGCGGTGAGGTCGTGGAGGGCGGCCCGCGGCTCGCCGGTGGATCCGGAGCTGAAGAGGACGAGGCCGGGGTGGGCTTGCAGGCGGGTGTAGAGCGGGTGGGTCGCGGTGTGGGGGTAGCGCTCGAAGGTGTAGTCGTCGTCGGCGGTGAGGAGGATCCGTCGGCTGGCGCCGGCGATGCGGGCGTGGGCCTCGCGGTCGAGGTTGACGACGTGGGCGGCGATCGGGACGACGACCGCGCGGTGGAGCATGAGCGCGAGCAGCATGGCGATCGCGGCGGGGGAGAAGTCGGCGTCGAGCAGGACGACCTCGCCGGGGGCGATGGAATTGAAGTGGAGCGCGTCGCGGGCGACGCTGATGCGATTTAATAGTTCGCCGTAGGTGGCGGTGCGGTCGTGCCAGACGACCGCGTCGGCGGAGGAGTGTTTATTAAAAATCTCTAGCAGCCAGTCCATGTCAGGGGCCGCCGAGGTAGATCGTCTGGCCGGTGATGAAGCCTGCGTCGGCGCCGAGGAAGAAGTCGATCACGGCGAGCACGTCCTCGACGGTGCCGTAGCGTTTGATGCTCTGGCGCTGGACCAGGCGGTCCATCTTTTCGCCGGGGACGCCGGCGATGAGGTCGGTCTTGACGGGGTTCGGCGAGACGGTGTTGACGGTGACGCCGTGCTCGCCGAGGTCGCGCGCGAGCACGCGGGTGTAGGCCTCGACGGCGGCCTTGGTGGCCGTGTAGACCGACTCGCCCTCGAGGGCCCAGGGCACGGCGACGCTGCCGCAGTTGACGATGCGGCCGCGGCGGCGCAGCACCATGTGCTTGGCGGCCTCGCGGCAGCACAGCATGGTGCCGTGCACGTTGACCGACCACAGCCGCGTCATGGTCGACGCGGGGGTGGTGAGCACGTGGTTCATCGAGGCGGTGCCGGCGTTGTTGATGAGCGCGTAGAGCGGGGCGCCGGCGCGGCGGATGGCGGCGAACATGGCGACGACGGCGGGTTCGTCGGCGACGTCGAGGCTGAAGTGGGAGTAGCGCTCGTGGCTGAAGGGGGCGTCGCCGCGGGCGCAGCCGAACACGCGGTGGCCGCGGTCGACGAACGTGCGGGCGAGGAACTCGCCGATGCCGCGGCTGGTGCCGGTGATGAGGATGGCGTCGCTCATGCGGCGGAGGTGGGTTCGAGCAGGCCGTGGGCGTAGTCGGCGAGGGCGGCGAGCGAGCGGAAGGGGCTGCGGTTCATCGACATGGCGGACTCGCTGGCGAGCACGAGTTCGCTATCAAAAGTCTCGTTGAGGCGGGCTTCGAAGGTTGTGACGAGCAGGACGAGGCCGAGGGAGTTGATGGCGGCGCCGGGGCCGAGCAGGGGGGTGTCGTCGGCGAGCGCGAGGGGGCGGCCGGACTGCTCGCTGTACTCCTGGACGCACTCGTGCAGGATCTTGTGGACCTGGTCGCGGCTCGGCATGCGAGGGCGAGGGTAGCGGATTTCTCAGGGGACGGGGATGAGGCGGTAGAACGGGGCGGTGGCGTCGGGGATGACGACCTGGGCGAGCTGGTGGTCGGGGATCGTGATGTTGTCCTGGACGAGGGTCCAGGGGCCGTCGGCGGCGGGGGCGGACTCGACGCGGTACGGTTTGAGCGGGACGAGCTGGGTCGTGCGGATGGTGAGCGTGCTGGCCTGCCACTCGACGCCGGCGACGCCCCACGGGCGGGCGAGCGGCTCGCCGACGAACACGCCCTCGCCGGGCCAGGCGACCGACTTCCAGTAGGCCTCGATGACGGTCTCGCCGCGGTAGTAGTGGGGCAGGAGGACCGAGGCGACCGGGAACTTGGTGGGGTAGTTGCAGGGCTCGACGCCGGTGCCGTAGCTGGCGGTGGCGCCGGCCTCGAGCCAGCGCACCACGCTCATCTGGCCGCTGTCGGGGATCTGCCCGCCGTAGGAGGTGAGGTGGTCGGCGACGGCGCCGGGCAGGTAGGTGTTCGTCGCGAACTGCGGGACGCTGGCGAGGCCGGTGAGATAGAACAGGACGTCGGTCCTGTTCTCGATGTAGTCGAGGCCGCCGCCCATGCTGTTGTCGAGGTACTCGAGGTCGAGGCCGCCGGGGTGGTCCCACACGCCTTGCGTGGCGAGCTGGTCGGGCCAGCGCACGCTGCGGTCGACGTCGGTGGTGCGGATGAAGTAGCCGACGCCGGTCGGGAAGGTGGCGTCGGCGGACACGCCGCGGTCGACGAGGGCCTGCACGTCCTCGGCGCTGACGCCGGCGAGGTGCATGGCGGGGCGCAGGCCGTGATCGGTGAAGGGCTGGAACGAGGGCGAGTCGTAGTAGCCGCTCGGGGCGGTCTCGCTGCAGGGCTGGCTGCAATACTTCGCGGGGTCGTGGCCGAGGGCGAAGCTGCTGACGAGCGACTGGCAGTCGACGAGGTAGGGGGTGGTCCAGGCGATCGCCAGGGCCTGGATGTTCGCGGGCAGGGCGGCGTCGGTGTGGGCCTTTAATTGGGCGAAGGTGGCGGCGGGGATGCTGCCGGCGGGGGCGAAGCTGAGGGTGATGATGTTCTCGGGGGGGATCTGTCGGGCCGTCGCGTAGTAGGCGGCGACGGCCATCGACTGCGGGTCCTGATCGTTGGCGAGGATCGCCAGCTCGCTGGCCTCGATCGAGGCGCGCGGGAGCAGCACTGTCGGCATCACCGGGTCGCCGGTGTCGGTGCTCGCGGTGGGGTCGTCGGTGGTGCTCGATGTCGAGGGGTCGCTCGTCGAGGAGTCGGTGGTCGGGGCGTCGGTGGTCGGGGTGTCGGTGGTCGAGATCGTCGAGATCGTCGAGGGATCGGAGGTCGACGCGAGAGACGTGGCCGGAGCGGTGGTCGCGAGGGTGGTGGTGCCGTCGCCGGTGTCGTCGCTGCTGTCGGGGCAGGCTGTCAGCAGGAGGGCGCAGGCGAGGAGGCGGCGGGGCATGCCTGGAGGATATCGGCGCGGCGGCGGGACGATTTACACAACCTTGACCGGCGGTCGGCGGGGGACACCCTTAACCTCGGGGGCATGTTCAAGCCGTATTGCTGCGTCGCGCTCGCGCTCGTTTCGTTTGGTTGCCGCGGAGAGCGCTGTGTCGACGAGGTTCCGACGGTCGTGCAGGTCATGGGGGCGGAGGGCCAGATACCCGGTGTGGCGCACGCCGCCGCGCGAACGATCACCGTCGCCGGTTCGGCGGAGATCTTGACTGCTCCGGACCTGTTCGAGATCTCGGCGGGGTTCGAGGTGCAGACCGCGAACCTCGGCGAGGCGCGCGACGAGAGCAAGCGGCGCGCGGCCAGGCTGCTCGCGGTGGCCGAGCGCCGCCAGCTGCCGGCGTGCGACGTGCAGACCCATCAGCTGTCGCTGCAGCCGCGCTACGACAACAACTACGGCGAGCATCGCAAGCTGATCGGCTACGAGGCGACGCGCAGCTTGACGCTGGTGCTGCACGACGTCGAGCAGGTCGAGGCGGTGCTGTTCGAGCTGGTCGAGGCCGGGGCCAACCGCATCGACCGGGTCGAGTTTCGCTCGAGCAAGCTGACGGAGAAGCGGGCCGAGGCGCGGGTGCTGGCCGTCGAGGCGGCGCGCGAGAAGGCCGAGGCGATGGCGGCGGCGCTGGGGCAGAAGCTGGGCGAGCCGCTGCGCGTCGACGAGGGGTCGGCGCCGTCGTGGCACGCGCCGATGAACCTCAACTACATGGTGTCGAACGAGACGGTGGCCCAGGTCAGCGAGACGGTGGCTTCGGGAAAGATTCAGGTGCAGGCGGCGGTGTCGGTGATGTTCCGGCTGCAGGGGTAGCGGGGGCAGCCGACCGCGGCGGCCGATTGCGACGGGGCCAGCGCAAACGGCGATTTGGAGAGTGCCGCGGTGGCGACGGTCGGCCGGCGGCGGCATCGGTGCCTGTGCAAATGCCGCTGTCGGCAGTTGGTCGCGCAACGAATGCCCTGGAGCGCCTCGGGGATTGCGCTTGACGCGCGGGGTTGTCCGGGGCGAAACTGCCCGTCATGATGCGGCTCTCTTCAATTCGTCTGCGGGGACGCGAGTTGGCTGCTGCGCTGCTGGTCCTCGTGGTGATGACGTGGATGGGGCCGCTGGCGGGGCTGTTGGCCGGGGTGGCGGTGGCGGCGATGCTGCTGGCGCTGGGTCGAAGCGGGCCGGGTCGGCCGCGGCGGCGATCACGGGCGCCGGGGGTCGCGGTCTCGGGGGCGCAGGTGCGGGTGGTGGAGTTCGCGGGTTATGTGTACTTCGAAGCGGCGAAGCGGCTGCTGTCGGAGGTGACGCGGGGCTCGGACGGGCTGCACTTCCTGGTGCTCGACCTGCGCGGGGCGATCGGCGCCGAGCGCTCGGCGGCGGCGACGCTGGCGCGGCTGCAGCGGCTGATGGGCGGGCGCGGCGTGGCGGTGGTGTTCACGGGCATGAGCGCGGCGCTGCAGCGGCTGCTGGCGCGGGCGGGCTGCGAGTTCACCGGGCCGGGCGGTTATGCGGCGGAGGACCTGCGGCGCGGGCTCGAGTGGTGCGACGTGCAGGGCTCGAGCTCGGGGGGCTCGCGCGAGCTGCTCGACCGGTTCCAGCGGACCACCGGCGATCGCTGGCTGTTGCCGCAGCTGCTGGGGCGCTGCGAGGCGCGCGAGCTGAGGGCCGGCGACGAGGTGATGCGCACCGGCGCGGGCGATGGTTCGGTGCACTTCATCGAGCGCGGCACGCTGAGCGCGTGGCAGGACCTCGGCGACGGCGATCGGCTGCTGCTGCGCACGCTGGGGCCGGGGGCGCTGGTGCGGGACTCGTTCCTGCAGCCGGGAGCGGACCTGCCGGTGGTGGTGACGTGCGACACGCCGGCGCGGGTGCACCGGCTGTCGGGCGAGGCGCTGGCGCGGCTCGAGGAGGAGGACCCGTTCCTGGCCGCGGGTCTCGAGCGGCTGGCGACGGGTCTGGCGAGCGAACGAAAGACCCCGCGGCGGGGGCCGCGGGGTCTGGGGATCGTTCAGGCGCTCAATTCAGGTCCGTACCTCGATGCAGCAGCCAGGTACGCCCGTGGCGGTCACGGATGACGGTGGCGCCGGGGCCGCGGGCGTGGAAGACGTCGCGCGAGGGGGCCGGCGGGGGGCCGGGGTCGCGGAGGACGGTGACGGGGCGGCGCGTGGGGCCGGCGTCGCGGGCGGCGGCGGAGCGGCGGCCGAACAAGCCGTCGCCGCGGCCGTTGCCGCCGAATACGCCGCCGAGGCCGGAGAAGGGGCGCCACGGGGGGACGTGGCGCGACTCGCTGCGGGCCGAGAACCACAGGAACATGGCGACGAGGCCGAGCATGAACTTGCCGCTGACCAGGGCGAAGGCGCCGAGGGCGACGGCGGCCCAGGTGCCGATGGTGGCGGCGATGCTGGTGGCGCGCTCGTGGCCGATGCGGCGGGCGAGGGCGGCCCGGAGCACGCGGCCGCCGTCCATCGGGAACGCGGGGATCATGTTGAAGACGGCGAGGCCGAGGTTGGACCAGGCGAGCAGGCCGAAGAACCCGGCGGGCGTGATGTCGCCGAACAGCGCGCCGAAGGTGAAGAACACGCCGGCGAGCAGGAAGCTGACGACGGGGCCGGCGAGCGCGACGAGCAGCTCGACGCGCGGGCGCATGTGGCCCTGCTCGAGCTGGGCGACGCCGCCGATCGGGAGCAGGAGGATCTGCCGGGTGCCGATGCCGAACGCGCGGGCCGTCAGGGCGTGCCCGAGCTCGTGCGCGACCACCGAGGCGAACAGGGCGACCACCCCGACGAGCCCGAGGACGACCGCGAGGAGGCCGGCGCCCGCGTAGCTGGCGACCAGGAAGGCCAGCAGCAGCAGGAACGAGGCGTGAACGCTGATATCGATACCGAACAGGCGGCCGAGGTTCCAGGACCACATGGCAGACCAGGGTGGGGACGGATCCCCGGAGGTCAAGGGCGCGGCGGGCGCGGTGGGCGCGGCGGGCGCGGCGGGCGCGGCGGGCGCGGCGGGCGCGGCGGGCGGGCGCAGCGGCGGGCGGGACGCGGCGGATCGCCGCCCTCGCGGGGGTACGAATGTGCCAGCTGCCAGCGACGCGGAGGGCCGACGGCCTGATGATCACCAGCTGCGCGCGGGTCTCCGGCCAGGCCGTGAGCACGACCTCGGGGCTGTCGTCGAGGTCGAGGTCGGCGACGGGGTAACCGTCGCTTTCGGGCCCGGAGTCGTCGGCCCACAGCAGGCTGACGCTCATGCTCGGCGGGACGCCCGGGACGAAGCCGACGAGCCTCGGCGGTCTGGATGTGATCGGGAGCGCGCGGGTCAGGGCTCGAAGCGGCCGCGGAGGCGAAGCGGTCTGGACGGGCGCGGGGGAGCGCGCGGGTCAGGGCTCGAAGCGGCCGCGGAAGGCGAAGCGGTCTGGACGGGCTCGGGGAGCGCGCGGGTCAGGGCTTGAAGCGGCCGCGGAAGGCGAAGCTGTCGCTGGGGCGGCGGTCGCTGGGGAACTCGCGCTCGCGCAGCTTCTCGGGCAGGTCGGCGGGGTCGCCGATGCGGCCGACGGCGACGGCGGCGCAGGACTCGTAGTCGGCCTCGGGCACGCCGAGCTCGCTGTAGCTGCGGGCGACGTCGTAGCCGGCCATGCCGTGGGCGTAGAGGCCGAGGCGGCGGGCCTCGAGGGCGAGCGACATCCAGGCGGCGCCGGTGTCGAAGGCGGCGGTGCGGTTGGGCTTGCCGTTGTGCTTAAAACTGCGGCTGTTGAAGACGTAAAGGAGGAGCGGGGCCTTGGCGGCCCACACGCGGTTGGCCTCGACGAGGATGTCGACGAGGGCGGTGTGTTCGGCGTCGCCGCGGGCGGCCCAGACGACGCGCCAGGGCTGGTCGTTGAAGCAGGACGGGGCCCAGCGCATGGCCTCGAACAGGCTGGCGATCTGCTCGGGGGTCAGCGGTTCGTCGCGGAAGGCGCGGGGCGACCAGCGCTCGAGGAACTGGGGGTCGACGTCGGCTTGCGGGTGGCGAGGTGTGGTCGTCATCGAGGCGGCGAGCGTACGCCGGAACGCGGCGATACGGCACGAAACCGGTGCGTGAAGTGGTGGGGGCTCGGAGCGACGCGCGTGACGGCGACGAGCGAGGTCGTGATGGGAGCCGATCGCGCGCTGCGTGTGGCGCGGGGTCAGCCGGGGCCGGCGATGAATTCGACGACGAGGCCGCCGGGGGGGATCGGTGCGGCGAGGCAGCGTCTGGGGTTGCCCCGGTTCATGGCGGTCCAGCCGTGGGCGGGGCTGCAGGCCCAGGGGGTGCCGGCGGGGGCGCGCAGGCGGAAGCGCTGGCCGCCGGCGGTGCGGCCGTGCCACACGGTGTCGCGCAGCAGCAGCGCGCAGGTCTCAGGGAAGAAGAAGCGGGCGGTGGCGGGCACGTCGGGCTCGACGCGGTCCTCGCAGAGCAGGCGCTTGCCGTCCCAGTGGAGCTTGCGGTGGTGGGTGCCGGCGGCGCGGTAGCCGTGGATCCTGGCCTCGAGCGAGTCTGGCCCGAAGGACAGGTTCTCGGTGCGGGCGCGGCCGCCGACGCGGTGGCTGGCCCAGAGTTCATGTTGGTCGGGGTCGCCCTCGCCGACGGTGACGGTGTTGTGGGCGCGGGTGCTGCGGGCGTAGTCGCGGGTGAAGCCGGGGGTGTAGGTGCCGACGCCGGCGTCGATGAGGACGCGTTCTTCGTGGAGGGACAGCTCGAACGCGAGGCCGTCGGCGTGGATGTGGCCGGGCTGCTGCGGGAGGCCGACGCCGCCGGCGTTCCACAGCAGGGTCCAGGGGCCGAACGCGCGGCGGAACAGGCCGGCGTCGGGGGCGTCGGCGGGGCCGGGGAGGAGGGGGTAGTGGAGGCGGGCGGCGAGGCGTCTGGGGGTGACGGGTGCGCCGAGCTGGGAGTCGTTCCACAGGGCGACGTCGCCGTCGGGGTGGGTGAAGGAAGGGAGGGCGGAGAGCATGCGGGCGAGCGCGGCCTCGAGTCTGCGAGCGGCCTCGGGGTGGACGCGCACGGGGTCGAGGGCGATCACGCCGGCGAGCTGTTCGGCGAGCAGGCAGTGATAGGTGGGGGTGCGTTCGCGGTGCACGCCGTCGGGGCCGAGCTGGGCGTCGACGGCGTGGGCGAGCTTGGGCAGGGCCGCGGCGAGGGAGGCGGTGGCGGGGCCCTCGAGCGAGAGCGCGGCGGAGGCGAGGGCGGCGAGGTCGGTCCAGACGTGGTTGCCGTCGAGGTGGTGCTCGACGTGGAGGCGGAGGTGCTCGATCTGGGCGGCGAGCGAGCCGAAGATGCGGCGGCGGGACGTCGCGTCGAGGCGCGACTCGTGCTCGCCGAGCCAGCCGAGCCAGTGGAGGACGCGGACCGCGGTGGGGTAGGGCTCCCAGCCGATGCCCTCGGGGTGGTTGTCGATCCAGTGCTCGACGTGGGCGCGCGCGCCGGACAGCGGGAGCGTCGACAGCCAGCCGTGGTAGTGGAGGGTGTAGACGTAGAGCGGGTCCGCCTCGGGGGTCCAGCCGCGCTGCGTGGGCTCGTAGGGCGGGAGGCCGAACAGGCGCACGCCGAGGTGGTCCGCGCTGCCCTCCGGGGACGGCGGAGGCAGCGGCGTGGCGACATTATTAAAGCCCTCGCGGGTGGTCGACGCCGGCTTCTGCGCAGGACCTCGCAGGCGGCGGAGGCTTTGATAAAGCATCTGCCGCGGCGTGAGGTGGACGACGGTGCGCAGCCAGGTCCCGGGGGTCATGTCCTGGGGGTCCGGAGCAGGCCGACGGCGTCGACGACCTGGTGGCGGAGGAGGTGCTCGGGACGGAGGTGGCGGAACTGGCGGTGGGCGACGAGGATGACGAGGATGTCGGCCTCGGCGAGGGCGCGCGGGAGGTCGACGAGCGGGGCGTCTCGGAGGGGTGAAACTTTTAAATGCGGCTCGACGAGCAGCAGCTTGATAGAAGAATCGTTCGCCAGGTCCCGGGCGATGTGGAGGGCGGGCGACTCGCGGAGGTCGTCGATGTCGGGCTTATAAGACAGGCCGAGGCAAGCGACGACCGCGTTCTTAAAGCGCCCGGCGAGGTGGCGGGTCTGGGCGAGCACCACGGCGGGGCGCTCGTCGTTGACGGAGCGGGCGGCAATTATCAGCGGGGCCGGGGCGGCGGCGGCGATGAACCAGGGGTCGACCGCGATGCAGTGGCCGCCGACGCCGGGGCCGGGGCGGAGGATCTGCACGCGCGGGTGACGGTTGGCCAGGCGGATGACCTCCCAGACGTCGAGGCCGAGGTGGGCGCAGACGTTGGCGAGCTCGTTGGCGTAGGCGATGTTCACGTCGCGGAAGGCGTTCTCGGCCAGCTTGGTGAGCTCGGCGACCTCGGCGCTGGTGCGGTGCACGGCGCCGCGGACGAAGCTTTCGTAGAACTCGGCGCAGCGGTCGGTGCAGGCGTCGGTCAGGCCGCCGACGATGCGCTCGTTCTCGACGACCTCGCGGAGCACGGCGCCGGGCAGCACGCGCTCGGGGGCGTGGGCGAGGAAGATGTCGCGGCCGGCGACGAGGCCGCGCGCGGCGAACAGCGGGGCGACGAGGTCGCGGAGGGTGCCGGGCGGGACGGTGGACTCGAGCACGACGAGGTCGCCGGGGCGGACGACGGGGACGAGGGCGCGGGCGGCGGACTCGACGTGGGAGAGGTCGGGCTTGTGGTCGCGGGTGATCGGTGTCGGTACACAGATGAGGTGGGTGCGTGCAGGTGCGGGCTCGGGGACGGCGCGGAGGGTGCCGGCGAGCACGGCGGCGCGCACGAGGGCGTCGAGCTCGGGCTCGACGATGTGGATCCGCCCGGCGTTGATGGTGTCGAGGATGTCGCGGCGGAGGTCGAAGCCGGCGACGCGGCGGCCGACGGTGGCGAGTACGGCGGCGGTCGGCAGTCCGACGTAGCCGAGACCGAGCACGCTCACGTCGTGCTCGGAGTTTTTTGGTCGCGGCGAGTCGGCGGGCTCGGACGGGGACACGTTCATGGCATGCTATCGAGGCGCCGCGATGCCGTCCACCCAGCCTCGAATCCTCGTCGTGTTCGGCACCCGCCCGGAAGTTATCAAGCTCGCGCCGGTCATCCAGGCCCTGCAGGGGGCGGCCGGGCCGGGGTCGGGGGCGGCGGAGGGGGGGTCCGCGGGGCCGCGGACGCCGCGAGCGCAGACGCCGGGCTGGTCGGTGTCGATGTGCAACACGGGGCAGCATCGGGAGCTGGTGCCGCCGCTGCTCGAGACGTTCGGGTTGACGCCGGAGGTCGAGCTGGGGGTCATGAACCCGGGCCAGAGTTTAAGTATGTTGACGGCGCGGCTGCTCGACGGGCTCGACCCGGTGCTGGACGCGCTGCGGTTCGACTGGGTGGTGGTGCAGGGCGACACGACGACGGCGATGGTGGCCGCGCTGGCGGCTTATCATCGACGCGTGCCGGTGGCGCACGTGGAGGCCGGGCTGCGGACCTACGATCTCGCGGCGCCGTTCCCCGAGGAGGGTAATCGTCAGCTCATCGCCCGCCTGGCGAGCCTGCACCTGGCGCCGACGCTGCGCTCGCGCGAGGCGCTGCTGGCCGAGGGCGTGGCGGCCGACAAGATCGTGGTGACGGGCAACACGGTGGTCGACGCGGTGCGCTGGATGAGCGAGCGGCTGCCGGAGGACGGCTCACCTCCGGCGGGGGCGCCGTCGGAGCTGATCCGCTTCACCGGGCATCGGCCGGTCGTGCTGATCACGGGGCACCGACGCGAGAGCTTCGGTGGCGGTCTGGCGGCGGTGTGCGAGGGGCTGGCCGAGCTGGCGAAGGCGTACCCCGGGACGGACTTCGTGTACCCGGTGCACCTCAACCCGAGCGTGCAGGCGGCGGTGCGCGGGCCGCTCGGCAATTTTAATAATGTACACCTGCTCGAGCCGGTCGATTATCCGGCGGCGATCTGGCTGCTGAAGCGGTGCCTGTTCGTGATCACCGACTCGGGCGGGCTGCAGGAGGAGGCGCCCGAGTTCGGCAAGCCGGTGCTGGTCACGCGCATGTCGACCGAGCGCGGCGAGGGCATCGCGGCCGGGTGCGCGCAGCTGGTCGGGTACGACCGTGAGCTGCTGGTCGCGTCGGCGCGGCGGCTGCTCGACGAGCCGGCGCGGGTGAAGATCAAGAACCCCTACGGCGACGGCAAGGCGGGGCTGCGGTGCGCGGCGGCGCTGCGCGAGCGGCTGGGCCTCGGCGGGGCGCCGGTCGAGCCGTGGCAGCCGTAGCGAATTTGCCGGGGTCTCGCGGATGCTCTAAAGAGGAGGGAAGGCCGGGACCAGAAGCATGAGCGCCGAACCGTGGGTGCTGTGGATCGCGGGGGGGCTGGCGTTCGGGCTGGTGGCCCTCGGGATGTTGCCGGCGATCCGCGGGTGGCGGGCGCTGGGACGGCGCGACCGCGAGGTCAGCCTGCGCAAGGTGCATACGCAGGAGATCCCGCGGGTCGGCGGGTTCGTGCTGATGCTGGGCTTCGCGATCGTGGCGATCCGCGGGCTGGCGGGCACGACGGAGCTGTCGGCGGCGCACGAGTGGGCGTCGCGCAACCCGATCTCGGGGGTGGTGCTCGGCGCGGCGATCTGCGGGCTCGCGGGGCTGTACGACGACCTCGTCGGGCTGCGCGCGCGCTACAAGCTGGCCGCGCAGGTGATCGCGGCGACGCTCGCGGTGTTCTACTTCGGGCTGCACTGGGAGGCGCTGGCCGGGGTGCTCGGGCCGGCGGCGGCGCTGGCGGACCCGCTGACGGTGATGTTCCTGGTCGCGGGGGTCAACGCGATCAATTTGAGCGACGGGCTCGACGGGCTCGCCGGCGGCAACGTGGCGCTCGGGCTGACGGTGGTGCTGCTGGCCTCGGTCAGTCATGGGGCGGCGGAGGTGGCGGTCGGGTGGATCGCCGCGACCGCGCTCGGGGCCGTGCTCGGGTTCTTGCTGCACAACCGGCACCCGGCGCGTGTGTTCATGGGCGACGCGGGCAGCTACTTCTTGGGGTTCCTGCTGACGGGGCTGGTGCTGCTGGTCCACCCGGTGCGTGAGCGGGTGGCGCTGATCAATCTTTCGATCCCGCTGATGGTGCTGGCGCTGCCGCTGTTCGACATGCTGCTGGCGATCGTGCGCCGGACGCTGCGCGGGCAGCCGATCGCGGCGCCGGACTGCGACCACATCCACCATCGCATGCTCGCGCGCGGGCTCTCGCACGCGCGCGTGGTCGTGCTGCTGTGGCTGTCGACCGCGCTGTTCGCGGGGCTGGCCTACGCGAACGTGATCGGGGTCGGCGGCTGGTGGACGCTGACGGGGGCGGTGGTGGCGATGCTGGTGGTCGCGGTGGTGCTCGGGTACCACGAGCTGCTGCGCAAGCTGCCCGCGTTCGCGGGCGACCGCCTGCTGGGGCTGCGGGACCAGCGGCGCGAGGTCATGGAGATCCTGGCGGCGATCGATCGCCTGGCCGAAGGGACAGGTGATCCCGCCGATCACGGTGAGGCGCGCTGGCGCCGGCTCACGCCCGAGCTGGCGCCGATCCTCGTGCGCCTGGGGGTGCCGGGGTTCCAGGTGCGCCGCGGGGCGAGCGTGGTGGCGCGGGCGGGCGACGACGGCCGCGCGTGGGCGTGGCTCAGCCTGCCGCTGCGCGAGGCGACGGAGGGGTCGGCGACACCCGGCGCGAGCGAGACCGCGGGCGACGTGCCAGAGCTGCGGCTCGCGCTGGCGGTGCGGTTGCCCGAGCTGCGGGCGGAGCAGTTGATGTTGCTCGAGCGCGTGGTCGCGGTGCTTGCCGGGACGCCGCGCGGCGACCGGTAGAACGTGGTCGCGAGACGCGGGGTCCGTCGGTGTATTTCCCCGTCGTCGGCCGGGGTGCGGAACGGTCGGGCGTGTGCGCCGGATCCTTGGCTTGCATGGAGGGCTCGTCTACAATGCCTCGCTGTCAGCGCGAATAACGCCGCGCGCGAGCAACTCCCGCAACGAAGGGCACGCGATGAAGTGGGTCGAAGTCAGGCACGATGGAGACGGCAACCGTGGCGCGGCGTACGTGACCGAGGTGCCCGGCGGGGTGCTGGTCCGTACGGTGACGCACCTCATCCTGCACACGGGGCTGTACGTGTCGGAGGCGCTGGCGTTCGTGCCGAACGTGACGCTGGCGGACTTCGACCCCAAGCCGCGCGACGAGGACTGATCAACGGCCCGGCTTGCGGGTGACCGAGATGTCGTAGCGCTGCGGCTGCTGGCGCACGACCACCTGCGTCGGCTGCTGGTCGGCGGTCAGGTTGAGCGCGTTGCGCACGAGCTCTTGCGGGTTGTTGGCGGCGGCGAGCAGCGGGTCGAGGGACTTGGCGCCGACGGCGAGGGTGAGGTCGACGAGGTCCTTCAGGCCGTCCTTGCCGTTGGCCGAGGCGATCGCGCTGGCGAGCCAGGTCTTCAGCTCGCTGTCGGCCCTGGGGCCGATCACCACGAGCAGGCCGCCGCAGTGGGCGCTGTTGGCGAAGGCGATGCGGAGGCGGCCGTCGTCGAGGAGGGTGCGGTAGTCGGCGGGGATCTGGTTGGCGATGCCGGAGACCGTCATCAGCCACACGTCGGGGTCGTCGGCCACCTTCTTCAAGCCGGCGTTGGGCACGTTCGACACGAACATGCGGGCGAGCTGGAGGTTGTCGATGATGTCGCGCAGCAGGGTGAGCAGGCCGCGGCCGGCGGCGTTGGGGTCGTCGGCGCCGAGGGCGAGGCGGAGGTGGCGGGCGGGGCCGATGCCGACGAACACGCGGCCGTTCCAGGTTTTAAGTACGCGCGTGGCCTGGTCGGCGATGGGGTCGAGCATCATCTTGCCGGCGAAGCCGGCGTTGTTGACCATCTTCTGCAGGCGGTCGGTGGTCTCGCGGACGGCGTCCTTGTAGCCGGGCCAGCGGGTGCTGGCGGCGGCGACGAGGCCGGCGCCGGCGTGCATGCCGGGGAAGGCGCCGGGGGCGAGGTCGCGGTGGACGGGCAGCTGCTGGCCCTGGCGCGCGAGGGCGACGATGTCGAGGGACGTCTGGCCGTCGCCGGTGGCGGTGATGCGGCCGTAGGGGAACTTGTTGACGAGCTGTTCGCCGCGGGCGTTGTCGAGGGTGAGCCACAGCGGGCGCTTGCCGTACTCGGCGGCGAGCAGGCGGCCGGTCGCGAGGCCCTGCGGGGTGCCGGCGATCGTGAGGGTGGCGTTGCGCGCGTCGATCCACGCGAGGCGGGCCGGCGGGTTGCCTTGCGGCGGGCCGATCTGCGACTGGCGCAGCTCGAGCGCGGGGCGCGGGAGGCTGACCGCGCCGAATTCGCCGGACCTCGGCAGCTTGGCGAGCAGCGCCTCGGCCTGGGGGACGTTGCTGCGCTTCAGGGGGATCTGCAGGATGTCCTCGCCGTTGATGTTGGCGCCGGTCCAGGCGGCGTCGTCGGCGAGGTGCGGGGTCATGGCCCTGGCGAAGTCGGCGGGGGCCTGGGTCGAGAGCACGAGCTCGGCGAGCTCGGCGAAGCTCGGGACCTGCGAGGAGTACGAGGCGGCGATCGCCAGCGTGCCTCTGGGGTCGGCGATGTGCGCTCCGGCAGGTGGCTCTTGGGACAGGCGGTGCGGGGCCGGCAGGCGCGGGTCGGCGGGCACCGTCGCGGGGGGGTCGGCGCGGCCCTGGCGCTTGGGGCTGCTCTGGTCCTTCTTGCAGGCGACCCCGCCGAGGGCGAGGGCGAGGGCGAGGGCGTGGGGAGCGATGCGCATGCAGGGTCTCCGGCGGGCGAGGTGGGGCACACGGTACCAGGCGTCGGTGACAGGTGCATGCGCGGACTCACGGCGCCGGTGGGATGGGACACACGCGCGAGGGGTCGAATGAATGTGTGTGGGGCGCCGTCGGCGTTGCCGCGGGCGGGTGGATTGCCCTATCCTCCGCGGCGCCATGACGCCAATCCGCCTCGGGATCAACGGGATGGGCCGCATCGGTCGGCTCGCACTTCGGCATGCACTCGCGCGACGGGACGCGAACGCAACGTTCGCGCGGAGCGGTCCGCCGGTGGAGGTGGTCGCGGCCAACGACCTCGCGGACGCCGACGAGATTGCGTACTTGCTGACGCACGACTCGGTGCACCGCTGGAACTTGCCGCGGGTCCAGGCCGAGGGCGACGCGCTGCGGGTCAACGACTCCAAGCTGGCGCTGTTCAAGGAGAAGGACCCGAGCAAGATCCCGTGGAGCGCGCACGGCGTCGACATCGTCATCGAGGCGACCGGCAGGTTCACGACCGGCGAGACGATGGCCGGCCACCGCGTCGCCAAGGACGGGCCGAGCCACGTGGTGCTCGCGGCCCCGGGCAAGGGCGTCGACAAGACCATCGTCGTCGGCGTCAACGAGGACGCGCTCGACGCGGACAAAGACCGCCTGATCTCCAACGCGAGCTGCACGACCAACGCGCTCACGCCGGTGCTCGCGACCCTCGACCGCGCGTTCGGCGTGCGCTGGGGCCTGGTCGGCACGACCCACGCGTACACCAACGGGCAGGGCATCATCGACACGCTGTCGGGCAAGGACCTGCGGCGCGGACGCGCCGGGGCGATCAACATCGTGCCGACGTCGACCGGCGCGGCCAAGGCGATCAGCCAGGTGCTGCCGGGCCTGACCGGCAAGGTCGACGGCACCGCCGTGCGCGTGCCGGTGGTCGACGGTTCGCTGTACGACGTCGTGTGCACGCTCGAGGGCTCGCCCAGCAAGGACCGCGTGATCGAGGCGCTGCGCGAGGCCAGCAAGAGCGACGGGCTGAAGGGGATCCTCGACGTGCGCGACGAGGCGCTGGTGTCGTCCGATATCCTCGGCGACTCGCACTCGAGCATCGTCGACGTCGAGGCGTGCATGGGGCTCGGGCAGCTCGTCAAGATCGTCGGCTGGTACGACAACGAGTGGGGCTACTCGGCGCGCCTGCTCGACCTCGTCGCGATCCTCGGCAGCGCGATCCGCAAGAAGGCGAGCTGAGAGGTCGATGAGACGGAGAGACCTCCGGGGCCGCGGCCTCGGGGGTCTCGTCGCGATCAGGCGCGTGGTCCGCCGAGATCGCCGAACGGAGGCGAGGGTTCGAAGCCGGAGGTCGCGCTCACCCGGGGTGTCGTGCGCGCCAGGTCGGCGAGACGAAGGGAGCGGAGCGCGGATCAGGGCGGGAAGATCTTGCCGGGGTTTAAAATATTGCGGGGGTCCCAGGTGCGCTTCAGGCCCTGCTGGAGGGCGCGCAGCGACGGGGACTGCTCGAGCGGCATGTAGGGGCGTTTGCTGAGGCCGATGCCGTGCTCGCCGCTGAGGGTGCCGCCGAGGTCGACGGTAACTTTAAAGAGGTCGGCGACGGCTGTGTGGACGCGGGCGTGCACGTCGGGGGCTGCGGGGTCGTAGAGGACGTTGACGTGGAGGTTGCCGTCGCCGGCGTGGCCGAAGCTGGCGATGTCGAGGCCGTGGCGGGCGCCGAGCTCGCGAGCGGCGGCGGTGAGGGCGGGGAGCTTCGACAACGGGACGGCCACGTCCTCGCTGACCTTGCGGGGCCAGCGGTCGCGCAGGGTGTGGCTGAGGGCGCGACGCACGTCCCACAGGCGCTCGCGGGTGGCGGGGTCGTCGGCGACGACGACCGTGAGCGCGCCGGACTCGCGGCAGCGATCGGCGGCGCGGCGGATGCTGACGTCGAGGCCCGCGCCGTCGCCGTCGATCTCGACCCATAAGAGGGCGCCGGCGTCGGGCGGGGCGTCGAGGGCGCCGCTGTCGCGCAGCACGCGGGTGCACACGCGGTCGGCGAACTCGAGGGCCGCGGGCGCGACGCCGCAGGTCTGCACGGCGTGCACGGCGGCGCAGGCGGCCTGTTCGTCGCTGAAGCTGGCGAGCAGGGTGACGGCGTGCGCGGGCTTCGGCAGCAGGCGGAGGGTGCAGCCGGTGATCACCGCGAGGGTGCCCTCGGAGCCGACGAGCATGCCGGCGAGGTTGTAGCCGGTGACGCCCTTGATCGAGCGGTGGCCGAGGTAGTGCGACTCGCCGGTGCCGGTGACGACGTCGAGGCCGAGCACGAAGTTGCCGGTGACGCCGTACTTGCACGCGCGGGGGCCTCCGGCGTTGGTCGCGACGTTGCCGCCGAGGCTGCACTTTTTTAAACTGGCGGGGTCGGGCGGGTAGAACAGGCCGCGGGCCTCGGCGGCGGCCTGCAGGTCCGCGTTGATCACCCCGGGCTCGACCTCGGCGAGCAGCGAGCGCTCGTCGATCTCGAGGCGTTTTAATGACGCGAGGTCGAGCACGACGCCGCCGTGGTCGGCGAGGCAGCCGCCGACGGTGCCGGTGCCGGCGCCGCGCGGGCTCAGCGGGACGGCGAAGGCGTGGCACAGGCACACGAGCTCGGCGACCTGCTCGCGGGCGGTCGGGCGGACCACGAGGCCGGGTGGGAACGGGCCCTCGGCGCCGTCGTCGCGGGCGTAGCGCGGGTCGCCGTCGACGAGCACGTCGGCGCCGAGGGTGGTCCGGACGCGTTCACGCAGGTCGTCCAGAGCGAGGGCCACGGCGCCGAGTTCGGGTGCTCAGACCGAGAAGGAGCTGCCGCAGCCGCAGCTGCCGGTGGTGTTGGGGTTCTGGAACTTGAAGCCCGCGCCCTGGAGCCCCTCGACGTAGTCGATCTGGGTGCCCATGAGGTACATGAAGCTCATCTGGTCGCTGATGAGCTGGACGCCGTTGCTCTCGAAGCGCATGTCGCCCTCGGCGACCTCGTCGAAGTAGAGGTCGTATTGGAAGCCGCTGCAGCCGCCGCCCATGACCTTGACGCGGAGGGCGTAGTTGGGCTCGATCGCCTCGGCCTCGCGGATCTCGAGGATCTTGGCCGCTGCGGTGTCGGTGACGCCGAGGCCGCCGGCCGCCGCCACGGCGTCGGCCGCGGCCGCGTCGAGGGGCATGGAGGCTTGCGGGGTCTCGTGCGCGTGATCGTGGGCTGCTGCGGACATGAAATGGGCTCCTGGCGTCGACGCTTCTAACGTTAACGTCAGGGTAAGATGCTCGCGGCCCAGAACGCGGTCAAGATGCCCCGGAAACGCCGAACGTGAGCGAAGCCGGCGGGGCGCGGCGATTCGAACGCGACCGGCAGTGTCAGGTACGACCCGATCGCCGCGGGCCGCGGACGGGATCGCCGCGGACCCGCAGGAGGACCGCGGCGGGCGGACCCGCCCGCGCCGCGAAGCCGGCGGATCGCGGCCACGAGGCGGCAGGAGGGCGGCTCATCGGCTTCGCGGGCTCGCGTTGACAGATCCGCGGCGCTTCCCCTACCGTGACATCGAGCTTTTGCCGCAGATTTGCCCGGCGAGGCTCGGAGAACGCATGCGAACCTCCTGTCGTCGCCCTGTTGCTCGGTCATCGGCCTTCCGCCGCGTCATCCCGCTCGCGCTCGCCGTTCTGGTCGGGGGCGCGGGCTGCGGCGAGAGCCGCAAGGAGAAGCTCGAGCGCGAGGCGGCCTACGCCAACGCCGGCAAGAAGACCGACGACAAGGGCAACCCGGTGCCGGACATCCCGGCGGACCCGGTGCGTGAAGAGCTGCGGCCGCTTCTGACCGAGATCTACTCGAACAAGGAGCGGCTGCCCGACGTGATCGAGGCCGACATCACGGTCGAGGACGGCTACAACTACGAGCTGACCCCGGGCGTGCTGGCGGTGATCCGCGTGCGCAAGGGCCTCAGCAAGGACGACAAGGCCAAGGCGATCATCCTCGGCACGGCCGAGGCCGACGCGTGGTGCTTCCGCAAGAACTCGCGGCGCGACTACGGCGACATCATCCAGCGCCTGAAGTACAGCTACGGCGTCGAGACGATGAACAAGATCCTCCGCGCGTACGGGGAGCTGAAGCTCGTCGCGTTCTTCAACTCGGCCGACGCGGCCAAGGGCATGGGCGGGCTGCCGGCGGGCGTCAAGGGCGCGGCCGACGCGCTGAAGGCGGAGTACGTCGAGGGCCGCGACAAGGCCTGGCAGAAGTGGATGGGCGTCAAGATGTACGCCCGCCGCACGGTCGCCGGCGACGAGCCGTTCCGCAGCGTGCTGCGCCAGATCAGCAAGGACCTCGGGCAGGAGGAGATGCCGCCGCGCTCGTTCGCCGACTCGGTCGACCCGCAGTTCAAGGAGTTCGAGAAGGCGGTCGAGGCCGACGAGAAGCTGCTGATCTTGCTGACCAACATGAAGGAGCTGAAGGACCGCGTCGAGTTCCTCGCCGAGACCAACACGGTGTGGGCGCTCGAGGGCTCGCCGCTGGTCCCCGAGAAGGCCAAGGGCGTGAAGATCGACAAGGCGGTCGGCTACGGCTTCCACCGCGAGGACCTCGGCGCGGGCTACAACGACCTGACCTTCGTGTTCAGCCCCAAGCTGGCGGGCAACGAGCTCAAGCGGGCGTTCCTCCAC
The DNA here is from genome assembly GCA_016793465.1 of Myxococcales bacterium. The sequence goes on along the minus strand of JAEUJW010000107.1, from coordinate 43,706 downwards.
TCGCTGCTGTTCCGCCAGCTGCTCACCGACTACCAGATGCTGGCGACCGCCGGCGGCGACTTCGCCCAGCGCAACGAGAACGGCCAGCCCGACGCCAACTCGTCGATCGTGCCCGACAAGTACGACCCGCTGTACGCCAGCTGCGGCGCGACCGCGGCGCTCGACACCATGCTCGCCGGCTACGGCAACGACTTCCCGCTGCTCGCCGGGCTGCCGTCGCGGGTCAAGGACTCCAACAAGGCCCTGACGATCGCCCACAAGTGCGTCATCGACGGCGCCAAGGGCGACATCTACATCCCGCGCAAGGACGACGAGTTCGACACCGAGGGCCCGGCCCCGGGCAGCCGCCTGGCGATCTACCAGATGCTCGCCCGGTTCGAAAAGTTCGACGTCGACACCGCGGCCCTGCAGGGCGACAAGCGCACCGCCGAGGACGACGTGATCGACGAGCAGGAGAAGCTGCTGAAGCAGCTGAAGGCGCAGGCCGAGGCCAACAAGAAGAACGAGTAGGCCCCCGCGGCCCGCGAAGAAGCCGGCCGGCGCGGCTCCGCGCATGGCCGGCTTTCGCCGCTGCGCCGGGGCTGGGGGCCGGAATTCGCGGTGTCGGTTGGTCCCTTGCGGATCGCGCGGGCCGGTTATAGTGCGCGGCGATGACGAGGCAAACCGAGTCCGACCTGTGGTCCCTGAGCGCGGCCGACGTGCAGCGCCGCCTGCCGGAGCTGTCCGCCGACGACCTCGAGATCCTGGTGAGGCGGGCCAACCACGAGTACTGGGACAAGCACGCGCCGACCCTGCCGGACCCGCTGTACGACCAGATCGTCGAGAGGCTGCGGCGGGCGCGGCCGGACGCGGCGGTGCTGCAGGAGATGGGCCCGAGCGCGAGCGGCGAGCCGGCGCTGGCGGCCGACGAGGCGGTGCGCCTGAAGCCGGAGGAGCGCTTCGGGGCGGCGGTGATCCACAAGCGGCCGATGCTGTCGCTCGACAAGTGCTACGCGGAGGCCGACCTGATGGCCTGGGCCGGCAAGTTCGAGGGCGAGATCGTGGTGATGCCGAAGATGGACGGCATGGCCTGCAGCCTGCGCTACGACAGGGCCGGCAAGCTGGTGCTGGCGGCGACCCGCGGCTCGGGCAGCGAGGGCGAGGACATCACGATGAACGCGCTCGACGTCAAGTCGATCCCCGGCAAGCTGAAGACCGACGGCGTCGAGCTCGAGATCCGCGGCGAGCTGTACATGAAGCTCAGCGAGTTCGCGAAGTTTAAAGGCGAGTTCTCGAACCCCCGCAACCTGACCGCGGGTTCTATTAAACAGAAGGAGCGCAGCAAGAGCCGGGCGGCCCACCTGAGCTTCTTCCCGTACGACATCATCGGTCCGGACTTTAAAGACGAGCGCGAGAAGTTCGCGCTGATGACGACGCTGGGGTTCGCGGAGATCGACCACGAGTTCGTGCCGCGCGAGCAGCTGCAGGCGGCCTACGAGCGGTTCGCCAGGGCGCGGGCCGGCCTCGACTACGAGATCGACGGGGTCGTCTACCGCACGTCGTCGCTGAAGGAGCAGCAGCGGCTCGGGCTCACGGGGCACCACCCGCGCTACGCGATCGCCTACAAGTTCCAGGGCGACAGCGGGCACACGGCGCTGCAGGACGTGCTGTGGTCGGTGTCGCGGACGGGTCTGATTACGCCGGTGGCGATCCTCGAGCCGGTCGAGCTCAGCGGGGCGATGATCGGCCGGGCCAGCCTGCACAACCTCAGCATCTTCACGGCGCTCGGCGTGACCCACGGGTGCCGCGTCGAGGTCACGCGGCGCGGCGGGGTGATCCCCAACGTCGAGCGGGTGATCGAGGCCGGGCCGCGCGCCGAGCCCTACGCGATCCCCACGCACTGCCCGGCCTGCGGCGGTCCGGCCGCCCGCACCAAGAAGCGCGACGGCGAGTTCCTGATGTGCGAGCAGCCCAAGAAGTGCGTGCAGGCCCGCCTCGGCGAGCTCGAGCATTTTGCGAAGGTGGTCGACATCCAGGGCTTCGGGCCCAAGGTGATCGCGGCCGCGGTCGACGCCGGGCTTTTGAGCACGCCCGCGGACTTTTATAAGCTGCGCATGGTCGACCTCGCGGAGCTCGAGCGGCTCGGCGAGAAGAGCGCGCAGAACCTCATCGACCAGGTCGACGCCCACCGCACGCTGCCGCTGGCGGTGTTCCTGCAGGCGCTGGGGGTCGAGCACCTCGGCAAGCAGAACGCGGTGCTGCTGGCCGGGGAGTTCCTGACGCTGAAGAAGATGCGGTCGATGACGCGCGACGACCTGATGGCGGTCAAGGGCTTCAAGGAGACGACGTCGGACGCGATCGTCGCGGGCATCGCGGCGCGGGCCGAGCTGATCGACGAACTTTTAAAACACGTGAGCGTGACCGACGGCGAGAAGGCGACGCCGGTCGCGGGCGGCAAGCTGGCGGGGCAGAGCTTCCTGTTCACCGGCACGCTCGAGGGCTTCACGCGCGAGCAGGCCCAGGACCGGGTGGTCGCGCTCGGCGGCGAGGCGGCGAGCGGCGTGACCAAGGCGCTGACGTACCTCGTGGTCGGCGCGGGGCGCGGGGCCAAGTCGAGCAAGCAGACCAAGGCCGAGTCGCTGATCGCCGCGGGGGCGCCGCTCAAGATCCTGAGCGAGTCCGAGTTCCTGCAGCTCACCGGCGGGATCGAGTAGTCAGACCGGCGCGAGGCGGTGGTCGCTCAGCTCGAGGGTGACGCGGTCGCCCTCGGGGTGGGCCCACTCGAGCTCGAGCAGGGCCCCGGTGTCAGGGTCGATGCGCACGCGCAGGTGCTCGACCACAGCCTCCGCGGGGTGACCGCGCTCGGGGCTCAGCAGCAGCTGCAGGCCGGGTCCGCGCGGGACGCTGAGGCGGGCGCCCTGCTGCAGGGCGTCGGCGTCGCGGGCGGCGAACAGCGCGAGCAGGTGCTCGTGCAGCCACGCGGTCGCGGGCGGCGGGGTGGGCACCGACGGGAGCGCGGGGTCGTTGGCGCCGATCGTCAGCACGCCGCCGGCGAGGCGGGTGGTCGCGCCGGTCGGCTCGTCGTCGCGGAGCTCGAGGCGGTCGGGCGCGGCGAACACGAGGGTGCCGTGCACGACCAGCGGGTCCCACAACATCGAGGTCCGGCGCGTGCAGCGGTAGCGGGCGGTCAGCCCCGCGGCGCCCCCGCGCCGCCACGCCTCGATGCGTTTAATTATTGCCCGCGACGGGGCGGCGGCGACGGACGCGGGCCGCAGGGCGAGGCACGCGAGCAGGGCGAGGGCCGTCCTGCGGGGCACGCCCGCGGGGACGCGGGGGCGCGCCCCGGAGGGCGCGAAGAGGCGCGGAGCTTCGGCGGCTGTCTCCCGGGACAGGTCGGGCGGGGCGGCGTTTGAGGCTGTCATCGGGACACGTCGGGCGAGGCGGCGTTTGTCATCGGGGACAGGTCGGGCGGGGCGGCGTTTGTCATCGGGGACACGTCGGGCGGGGCGGCGTTGAGGCTGTCTTATGGGACAGGTCGAGAAGCGCAACGTTCGAGGCTGTCTTCGGGGACAGGGCGGCGTCGCGCGGGTTCATGGTCGGGCCTCGCGGGGCTGGAACAGGGCGGACAGGCCGGGGGTCGCGTGGGCGGCGAGCAGGCCGCCGAGGGCCGCGCCGACGGCGAGCACGAGGCCGGTCGCGTGGGTGGTGGGGTCGTCCGAGGCGAGGAGGACCAGCCCCGGAGCGGCGAAGCAGGCGAGCGCGCCGGTGAGGTGGGGGGCGGGCGAGGCCGGCGTCGGGCGGGTGGCGAGCGTGGCCGTGACGGCGCCGACGACGAGCAGGGCGGGCAGGAGGGCATGGGAGATCTCCCCGTGAATTGCGACGACGCCGGCGAGGGCCGCGACCTGCGCAGTCGCGGCGACGGCGGCGGCGGCGAGGGCCGGGGCGAGTCGGCGGGCGCGGAGCCAGGCGAAGAACGCCGACAGCCAGGCGCCCGCGACGAGCGCGAGGGCGAGGTGGCCGGGGAGGTCGCGGCGGGCGCGGTGGGCCGCGACCGCGGGGCCGTGGAGGTCGGGCGGCAGCGGGTCGGGGAGATCCGCCGGGAGCAGCACGCGGGTGGTCACGGCGTAGCCGGAGGCGTCCTGGCGCAGGCTGGCCGTCAGCCACGGACCGAGCGGACCGGCGAGCGCGGCCCCGGCGCTCGGCTGCTCGCCGGGGTCGAGGATCTTCAGGAACTCGGAGAAGGCGTCGGGGCGCAGGCCGTGGTCGCGGAGGATCGCGCGCAGGAGCTCGCCGCGGCCGGGCAGGTCGAGCGGGGCGAGGGCGGCGGCGCGGGCGGCGAGGGTCGCCTCGTCGAGCACGTGGCGGGCGGGGCCGTCGATGCGGGCGCCGGGCAGGGCGTCGCTGACGGCGCGGGCGTCGCGGGCGGCGGCCTCGAGGGCGGCGACCGGGGTGTCGCCGCGGCTCGTGAGGCTGGCGGTGCGGCCGATGTCGAGGAGGGGCCGCATCGCCGCGGGCGTGTCGGCCTCGTGGGTGGCGACGGGGGCCTGGCGGAGCCACGCGGCGCCGGCGGCGACGAGGGCGGTGCACGCGACCAGGGCGGCGACCGGGGGCAGCGGACGCGGAGGCGTCGCGGGCTCCACGGGTCGCGCGCGCGTGGCGACGTACAGCGGCGGGACCACGAACCATGCCGCGAATGCGTACAGTGCCACCGCGAGCCCCCACGCGAGCGGCGTCGCGGGGTCGAACGACGGCAGCAGGAGCAACGGGAGCAGCGCGACGCCGACGCAGACCCACGCGGTCGCGGTCCCGCGGACGATCGTCAGCGCCGCGGCCGCTGCGAGCGCCAGGGAGGCGCTCGTGCCCCCGAGCCAGCCCCCCGTGAGCGCCGCGCCCGCGCCGACCGTGAACGCAATAATTAAAGATTGGCGGGTGCGGCGGAGGGTGAGGGCGAGTGTGAGGGCGAGGATAGCGAGGTTTGTAATGATCGAGGTCTGTGACGATTGGCGGGGCAGGGGAAATGTGTGGATCTCGAGGCGCGACGAATCATCGACGGCGTGTGCAGTGAGCTGCGCATGGACGTGGGAGGAGATACTCGCGGGGGTTTCGCCGGTCTGCAGGTGTATGAGCAAAGTGCCGCCATCTGCAGACAGCAGGTCGCCGGCGGGCGTCGAGGGGATCGGCGGGGTCGCGTGCGCGGCTCCGAGGTCTGCGAGGCCCAGGGGGTCGCGCCGCAGGTCCTCGCCCTGGCCGAACAGCGGGCTCGCGAGGCGCGCGCGTATGCCGGCGATGGTCGTGCGGAGGACGGCGGGGTCGAAGCTACGGGCGAGGCTCGGGCGGGCGGCGTCGTCGATCCAGTAGAGGAGGTGGGTGGTCTGCCAGGCGCGGGCCTCGGCGGGGGGCGGCGCGAGCGGGACGTGGCCGGGCAGCTGCGGGCCGAGGCTGTCGACGAGGCGAGCCCACGCGTCGGCGTCGCTGGTGCCGCGGTGGACCACGACGAATGTGTCGCCGATATGCGCGGGTGCAGAGGACCCCGAGTCGGACGCGCATCGGGGGCCAGCGACGGCGATCAGCGCGGCGGCGACGAACCACAGGAGCGGGGCGAACAGGCGACGACTCGCGGCTGGGGCCGGCTCCGGAGGGCCGTGGAGTTCGCGCGGCACGCGAGGCGACGATACCACACGCACTGCGAAGTATTCGCTGTAGTTGCACGCATGTCGCGACGCGGTCGGCGGTCGGCGGCCGCGTGCCACGCTGCGGGGTCGGCGAGCGCCGTGCGGCGAGCCGAGAGGCCTGCAGACGGGCCGCCAGAGCGGGCGGGCTCACCTGCGGCTTGCGTTCGCGGGGTGAGATGGGTATGGATGGGACCTGTTTCTGGTAGTGGGGGGTTAGGCACGGTGCTTTGGTAGCGCAAGGAGCCCTGCGATTTGCTTTCTACACACGTTCAACCCTCCGGAGCCGAGCGGGTCCATCCGCGGCACGACGCCGCGGAGAAGCAGAACATCGCCTGGGTCTTGAAGTTCTGTCCGGGCATCGCCGGCGACGTGGACAAGCTGCGGCGGCTGCGGATGTCGCGGTTCTCGCGGCTGGCGGCGTTCACCTACCCGCGGGTGGGCGACGAAGAGCTTGCGCTGGTCTGTAACTGGATCACCTGGCTGTTCTTTCACGACGACTGCTGGTGCGACGACAGCGACGTCGGCGAGGCCGAGCTGGCGAGGTTCCACCAGACCATGCTCGGCGTGCTGCGGGGCGAGGCGCCGCGCGCGAGCGACAGCCCGCTGCTGCACATGCTGGCCGACCTGCGCCGGCGCATGGCGGCGTGGGCCGACGACGAGTGGATGGCCCGCTTCACCGCCGATGTCGACCGCTATATCCAGAGCAACCGCTGGGAGGCGCACAATCGGCGGCTCGGAGTGACCCCGCCGCTGGCCGCGTACGTCAAGATGCGGCGCTACACCGGGGCGATGGACACGGTGTTCGACTGCATCGAGCTGGTCGAGCACCTGCACCTGTCGAAGGCGGTGCGCGAGCACACGACGGTGAGCCGGCTGCGGCTCATGGCCAACAATTGTGTGTGCTGGGCCAACGACCTGTTCTCGGTCGACAAGGAGCTGCTCGAGCACAACACCCACAATCTCGTGTTCGTGCTGCGGAGCGAGTACGGCCTGACCCTGTCCGAGGCGGTCGAGCAGGCCGTGACCATGCACGACGCCGAGGTGCAGGCGTTCGAGTGGTTCGCGGCGCGAATGCCGTCCTTCGGCGAGGAAATGGACGCCGCTGTCCGTATCTACGTGGCAGGTCTGCGTTCGTGGATGCGCGGAAACATCGCCTGGGCCTGGGAAACCCCGCGGTACAAGGGCTGTTTGAGCATGCGGGGCTGCAGCCCGGACGTGTGAGTCGGCGGCGCGGCGTGCGGGAAGGCGGGGGCTCGTGGGGCCCCGAGGCTGCGTCCGCGGCGCTCGTCGGGCGCACCGCGGTCGCGGGTGGAGGCCCGCGCTTGATCGCGTGCGGCCGATGTGCACAGATCTTTTGCGAGACGCGCGCGGGCCATGAACTTCTCGCTGCAACGACTTCGGAGCGTGCTCCTGTGGGGCGTGCCCTACGCGGGCTCTCCGAGCCTCGCGGCGCGGATCATGCTGACCAACCAGGTCTACATCATGGTCCTGGCGGTCGTGCTGCTGTACGCGGGCATCTTCTGCGCGCTCGGTCAGGTCAGCGAGGGGCTGCTGGCCCTGCCGTTCGCGCTGGGCTTCCTCGTGTGCATGGTGTGCAACCGCTTCGGGTGGTTCAACGTCGCGCGGATCGGGCTGACGGTCGGGTGCGGGATCATCGTCGCGGTGTTCGCCTCGCTGTTCGGGGCGCCGTCGGGCATCCAGTTCGTGCTGTTCCCGATCGTCGGCTTCCCGCTGATCTGCTTCGAGCCGCGCGAGCAGAACCAGCGCGTCGTGTCGTGCGTGTTCATCGTGGCCACCTTCCTCGTGCTCGAGTACACGCGCTACGGGCTGGTGCCGGCGACGGTGGTCGACCCGTGGATCCAGCGCGCGGTCTACATGACGCTGGTGCTGACGACCTTCGTGCTGACCCTGCTGCCGCTGCGCCTGTTCTACCTGGCCAGCTCGCGCGCGGAGCAGCGGCTCATCCACTCCAACGCGGAGCTGCAGCGGGTCAACGACCAGCTCAACCGGGCGCGCGACGAGGCGGTCAAGGCCAACCAGGCCAAGAGCATGTTCCTCGCCAACATGAGCCACGAGCTGCGCACGCCGCTCAACGCGATCATCGGCTACAGCGAGCTCATCCGGGAGGAGCTCGAGGAGAAGGGGGTCCACGGCGCGAGCGTCGACCTCGAGAAGATCCGCGGGGCCGGCAAGTACCTGTTGAACATCATCAGCGACGTGCTCGACCTCTCGAAGATCGAGGCCGGGCGCGTCGACATGTTCTGGGAGACCTTCGCCATCGACGACCTCGTCGACGACGTGGCCGCGTGGGTGCGCCCGCAGGCCGACAAGACCCGCAACCGCCTCGAGGTCGTGCGCCCGCCCGCCAACGTGCTCGGCTCGTTCACCGCCGACAAGACCCGCCTGCGCCAGGCGCTGGTCAACCTGCTGCACAACGCCTGCAAGTTCACCGAGGGCGGGGTGGTCCGCCTCGCGGTCAGCCGCGAGATGACGGTCGAGGCCGAGTGGATCGTCTTCAAGATCTCGGACACGGGCATCGGCATGACGCCGGAGGTGGTGCGCGAGCTGTTCCAGCCGTTCACCCGCGGCGAGCTCGAGAACATGCGCAAGTACGAGGGCACCGGCCTCGGCCTGGCGATCAGCCGCAGGCTGTGTCGCATGATGGGCGGCGACATCACGGTCGAGAGCACGGTCGGCAAGGGCTCGACCTTCACGGTGCGCATCCCCGCCCACGCCGTCGCGCCGGAGGACTCGCTCACCGATCCCACCGCGGCGAGCGACACGTTCCCGCTCACCGGGTACTGACCTCACGGCCCCTCCGGAGCCTGGGTCGGCCGCGGCCGATCACCTGTCCGCGATGACCTTGCGTCAGGGGTGCGGAGGGGTCGCGACGACCCGTGCGGCGCACGGGCTGCGACCCACGTCACCGCCGCCGACGGCGCCGGAAAAAAAGCCGGAAGGCCGCCGCCCGGTTGCGGCATGCAGGACGTCGCCGTGTTGGTCGCCGACCTCGTCAAGCCGCCGCCTTCCTCGACGCACTCCGCCGGCAAGCGCGGCCCGACCTCGAACAAGTACGCGCTCGAGCTCGACGGTCGACACTGCGGGTGGCTCACCGACCTGGCCGGGGCGATCGCCGTGGGCGAGCTCGGCGCGGCGTCTCGCTTCGAGGAGCTGACGCTGCGCTCGTGGCCGGGCATGCCGCGGGGGTTCTATCAGTGGGTCGCGCGCTCGTTCGCGGCGGAGCCGCACGGGGCCGACGGGCTGCTGCAGCTGGCGGACGACGACTTCCGCGAGCTCAGCCGGCTGCGCTGGAGCGGCGGGGTGGTGACGGAGTTCGCGACCACGGCGATCGACCTGGTCGCGGTCGAGGCGACGAAGATCGTGCTGAAGTTCAGCCCGCGGACGACGCAGCGCGGCGAGCCCTCGCGGATCTCGCCGCCGGAGCTGAGCGGGCCGGCGCTCGACACCCGCTGGCCGTCGTCGTCGGGCCTGCCGACCCTGCAGATCGACGGGCTCGAGGAGGCGTGCTGCGGGTTGAAGCGGATCGAGGGCCTGTCGATCCGCCAGCGCGTGCGGCGGGCGCCGGGGCGGTGCGAGCGCGAGGGCGGGGTCACCGTCGGGCCGCTGGTGGTGACGCTGGCCGAGGTCAAGGCCCAGGGCTTCGTGCGCTGGCTCGAGGCCTGCGAGGCCGGGCGGAGCAACGGGCGGGCGGGCAGCCTGGTGATCGGCGCGGCGAGCGTGGGCTTCACGGTGGGCCTGCAGGGGCTGCGGCCGGTCCGCATCGACGAGGTGCCGGGCTCGGGGGACGAGAGGCGGCGCGACGTGCGGGTGGAGCTGGCGGCGCGGGACGTGGCGTTCGCGCTGGCGCAGGGCAAGTAAGCCGCGGCACACTCCGCGCGTGCAACTCAACCGGGAACAACAGGCGGCGGTCGACCACCGCGGGACGCCGCTCCTCGTGCTCGCGGGCGCCGGGACCGGCAAGACGCGGGTGATCACCCACCGGGTGGCGGCGCTGCTGGCCGAGGGCGTGCCGGCCTGGCGGATCCTCGCGGTGACGTTCACCAACAAGGCCGCGGCCGAGATGCGCGAGCGGATCCTGAGGCTGTGCGCGGACGTGCCGGAGGTCGAGCGCATGTGGGTCGGCACGTTCCACTCGATCGCGGCGCGGATCCTCCGCCGCCACGGCACCGCGGTCGGGCTGTCGCGCAGCTTCACGATCTACGACACCGAGGACCAGATGAAGGTCATGCGGCGGGCCCTGAAGGACCTCGACATCGACTCCGACCAGGCCTCGCCGCGGGCCATCCTCACCCACCTCGACCGCGCCAAGAACCGCGGGCTGCCGATCTCGCGGCTCGAGAAGCTCGGCATCGACGAGCCGATCCTGTCGTACAGCAAGCGGGCCGGGCAGCGCTACGAGAAGCTGGTGCGCGACGCCGACGCGGCCGACTTCGGCGACCTCTTGACGCTGACGGTCGAGCTGCTCGAGCGGGCGGGCCAGGCCGCGCCGGGCTCGCAGCTCGCCGACCTCGACCCGGCGCTCGGCCTGAAGAAGCGGTTTTGGCACGTGGTCGTCGACGAGTACCAGGACACCAACCCGGTCCAGGCGCGGATGGTCGAGCTGCTGTCGGAGAAGGCGGAGCTGGTGGTGGTCGGCGACGACGACCAGTCGATCTACGGCTGGCGCGGCGCGGACGTGTCGCAGATCCTCGGGTTCCCCGACGCGCACGCGGGCTGCAGGCTCATCCGGCTCGAGCAGAACTACCGCAGCACCGGGCACATCCTGCGCTGCGCCGACGCGGTCATCCGCAAGAACGCGGGCCGGCTCGGCAAGACGCTGTGGAGCGACCTCGGCGACGGGGCGCGCGTGCAGATCCGGCAGCTCCGCGACGAGCGCGCGGAGGCGGGCTTCGTGGTCCAGCAGATCTTCGACGGGCTCAACGAGGACATCCCGGCCCACGAGATCGCGGTGTTCTACCGCACCCACGCGCAGTCGCGGGCGCTCGAGGAGGCGCTGTCGCACAACGCGGTCCGCTACTCGGTCTACGGCGGCCCGAGCTTCTACTCGCGGCGAGAAATCAAGGACCTGCTGGCGTACCTGCGGCTGCTCATCAACCCCGCGAGCGACGAGGACTTCATGCGCATCGTCAACGTGCCGTCGCGCAAGATCGGCGACACCACGGTGACGCGCCTGCGGGAGTTCGCGGCCGGCAAGGGCATGGCGCTGCTGCCGTCGCTGGCGCTGCTCGACACGCCCGGGGTGACGAGCGAGCTGGGGGCGGCGGCGTGCAAGCGGCTGGCGGGGTTCCGCGAGCTGATGGCGGGCTTCGCCGCGAGCCACGCGGCGGGTCGTCCGCTCGGCGCGCTGGCCGAGGAGATCCTGGCGTCGATCCACTACATCGAGGTGCTGAAGACCGAGGAGACCGAGGAGGCCGAGGAGCGCGTCGACAGCCTCGAGGAGCTGGTCGGGGCGCTGCACCGCTTCGGCGAGACCCACCCCGGCCAGGGCCTGGCGGAGTTCTTGGAGCAGGTCAGCCTCGCCACCGACGCCGACCGCAACAGCGAGCACGTCCAGGGCGTGCGGCTGATGACGATCCACAGCGCCAAGGGCCTCGAGTTCACGCGGGTCATCCTCACCGGCATGGAGGAGAACGTGTTCCCGCACGTGCGCTCGATCCACGACGCCACGCAGATGGAGGAGGAGCGCCGGCTGGCCTACGTGGCGGTCACCCGGGCCAAGCGCGACCTCATCATCACGTGGACGGAGGAGCGCTTCCTCAACAACCAGCGCAACGTCTCGTCGCTGTCCCGGTTCGTGCGCGACCTGCCGGCGGAGTCGGTCGACCGCGGGCGCACGGCGCGGCAGGCCAGTCGGGCGTCGAGCTGGAACAGCGACATCGTGTACGACGGCGACGAGGCGCCGGCGGCACCGGTGCGTCGGCGGCCGGCGGCCGCGGCCTCCTCTTCATCGGCGGGTCCGGGGGTGTTCGTGGGGATGGCGGTGCGGCACGCCCAGTTCGGCACCGCCGAGGTGGTCGGGTGGGACGGCGCGGGCTCCACCCTGAAGCTGTACCTGCGGTTCGCCGACAGCGCGACGCGGGTGATCCTCGCCAGGTTCTGCGAGCCGCTATGAGGTCCGCGCGGCGCGTGGTAGCGTCGCCGCGATGGTCCGCCTCCTCGCCTTCGCCCTCCTCCTCTCGGCTCCCCTGCTCGCGTGCGACTCGAAGACGAGCCAGCCGCCGACGAGCGGGCCGACCACCGACGCCAAGACCGACCCGCCGCCGTCCGACGTCGGGGCCAGCGCCGGCGCCGCCAGCGGCGGCGAGCCGGCCACCCCGGGCCCCGCGTGCGGTGACAAGACCTGCGCGGCGGGCGAGCAGTGCATCGAGTACTTCGGGGTCGCCGGTCCGGCCGGGCCGCGCTTCAAGGAGTGCGGCATCCCCTGCAACGCCCAGAAGAACGACTGCCCCGACGGCCTCTCGTGCGTGACGATCGCCGACGGGCCCGGCCCGGTGTGCAAGGCCAAGGCCTCCTGAGGGCCGCGCCGTGACCGCGCTGCGCCGCCGCGACCTCCTGCGCCTGCTCGCCGCCGCGGGTCTGGCTTGCCGTCACCACGACGCGGAGCCGCAGGGCGGATCGGACAGGTCCGAAGGGCCAGGTCCTTCGGGACAGGCCGACCTGATCGTGGTGGGCGGCGAGATCTGGACCGGGGACCCCGCGCGCCCCGAGGTGGACGCGCTCGCGGCGGCCGGCGGCCGCGTGCTCGCGCTCGGCGGCCGCGCCGAGGTCGAGGCGCTGCGCGGGCCGCGGACGGCGGTGCTCGAGCTCGCCGGCGGGCTGGCGGTGCCGGGGCTGGTCGACGCGCACGCCCACCTGCTCGGGCTCGGCGCGGAGATGGATCAGGCCGACCTGCGCGGCGCGGCGTCGATCGACGAGGTCGTCGCGCGCACGAAGAAGGCCGCGCCGCCGAGCGGCTGGGTGCTGGGCCGCGGCTGGGATCAGAACCTGTGGCCCGAGAAGGCGATGCCGACGCACGCGCCGCTGACGGCCGCGTTCCCCGATCGTTCGGTGTGGCTGCGGCGCATCGACGGCCACGCCGGCTGGGCCAACCGGGCGGCGCTGGCGGCCGCCGGCATCACGAGGGCCACGCCGGACCCGCAGGGCGGGGAGATCCTGCGCGACGCCGGCGGCGAGCCGACCGGGGTGCTGGTCGACGCCGCCATGAACCTCGTGCCGGTGCCCGAGCCCGGCGACGAAGATCTGCGCCGGCGCATCCTCGTCGCCCAGGAGCGGGTGCTCGCGCTCGGCCTGACCGGCGTGCACGAGATGGGCGTGGGCCCGCGCGCCGACGCGATCCTCCGCGGCCTCGCCGCCGACGGATCACTAAAGCTGCGCATGACCGGCTACGCCGACGAGGCGTGGTTCACCAAAGACCTCGCGCACGAGCAGCGGCCGCCGCTGCCGGGTCCGGAGCTCCGCTACCGGCTCGTGGGCGTCAAGATCTACGTCGACGGGGCGCTCGGCAGCCGCGGCGCCGCCCTGCTCGCGCCGTACGCCGACCGCCCCGGACACAGCGGCATCCTCATGCACGCGCCGGGTGAGCTCGACGCGGTCGTGCTCGCGGCGGTCCGCGGCGGCTGGCAGGTCGCGGCCCACGCGATCGGCGACCGCGGCATCCGCGTGCTGCTCGACGCCCTGGCGGCGGCGCGGGCGGCCGTGCCCGCCGGAGCGCCGCGCCTGCGGGTCGAGCACGCGCAGATCGTCGACCTCGCCGACGTCCCCCGCTTCGCCAGCCTCGGCGCCGTCGCCAGCATGCAGCCGACCCACGCCACCAGCGACATGACCTGGGTCCCCGAGCGCCTCGGCCGCGAGCGCCTCGCCGGCGCCTACGCCTGGCGCCGCTTCCTCGACGCGGGCGTGCCGCTCGCGTTCGGCAGCGACTTCCCGGTCGAGCTCCCCGACGTCGTCCACGGCCTCCACGCCGCGGTCACCCGCGAGGACGCCGAGGGCCGACCTCCCGGCGGCTGGCTGCCGGACCAGCGCCTCGCGCTCGCCGAGGCGCTGGCCGCGTTCACGAGCGGGGCCGCCTACGCCGCCGGCCAGAGCGAGTGGTGCGGGCGGCTCGCGCCCGGCATGGTCGCCGACCTCACGTGCTTCCGCGCCGACCTCCGCGCCCTCGCACCGGCCGACCTCCGCGGCGCCGCGGTCCAGGCGACGGTCGTCGGCGGCGCGCTCGCCTGGCAGGGCTGAGCCGGTTCGCGCTCGGGCGGCGAATCGCCGCTGTGCCGTCGACGTGCACTTGCGAGCATTTGCGGCGATGGTCAACACGGCGCCGGCGTGGTCCACTCGATCAGGCCTGGACTGATGGTGCTTAGCGAGGGCCTCATCCGCTTGCTCGAGCATGGCGTGCCGGAGTCTCTCCGCGGCGACGTCGACGCGCGCCGCCGGGCGCAGATGGCGATCGGCGTGTCGGCGGCCGTGACGATCGGCTGCCTGCTGATCGTGGCCCCGGTGGTGATCGCCCTGCGCGACGTGCCCGAGCGCTTCGTCGCCGTGTTCAACACCCTGCTGACGGCGGCGCTGGCGGCCGCCGCGATCCCGCTGCTGCGCCGGCGCGACGGGCTCATGCTCGCCGGCAACTGGCTGGCGGGGCTGCTGTTCGCCGGCTCGCTGTACGCGGCGTTCATGGGCGGCGGCCTGGCGTCGCCGTTCCTGTCGGTGCTGCTCGCCCTGCCGGTGATCGCGGGGATCATCAGCGGACGCGCGTCGGGCTGGGTGTGGGCGGCCCTGGTGATCGCCGTGATCCTCGTGTTCGCGCTGGCCGACCACATCGGGCTCGCCTACGCCCCGCTGCCCCCGGAGGTCGACGGCACCGTGCTGCTCACGGGCTCGATGATCACGGTGACCGCGATCCTCACGCTGTTCGTCAGCCTCTCGGAGGCCACGCGGCGCGACGCGATCGCCCGCCTGTCCGCGGCGGTCGAGGACCAGCGGCGGTCGCGGGAGCTCGCCAGCGAGGCCGTGGCCGCCAGCGCCGCCAAGTCGGCGTTCCTGGCGACGATGAGCCACGAGCTACGCACCCCGCTCAACATCATCCTCGGCTACAGCGAGATCGTGCTCGAGAACCTCGAGCAGCGCGGCGACGAGGAGGACGCCGAGGACCTGCGGCGCATCCGCGGCGCCGGCGAGCACCTGCTCGGGCTCATCAGCGACATCCTCGACCTCAGCCGCATCGAGGCCCACCGCATGTCGATCGCCCACGAGCGCTTCGAGATCGGCGAGCTCGTGCGCGACCTGGTCATCTCGTTCCAGCCGCTGGCCGAGCGCAACGACACCCGCCTCGGCGTGACCACGGAGGACGAGCTGGTGGTGTCCGACCTCGACCGCACGCGCGTGCGCCAGATCCTCATCAACCTCGTCAACAACGCCATCAAGTTCACGCGCGGCGGCAAGGTCGAGGTCCGCGCCGCCCGCGTCGAGGGCGAGCGCGTGCAGATCGAGGTCGCGGACAACGGCATCGGCATCCGCGCCGACAAGCTCGCGGCGATCTTCCAGCCGTTCACCCAGGCCGACCAGTCGACCACGCGCCGCTACGAGGGCACCGGCCTCGGCCTCACCATCGCCCGCAAGCTGACTCGCCTGATGGGCGGCAGCCTCACCGTCAAGTCGGCCCACGGCAAGGGCAGCACCTTCACCGTGCGCCTGCCGATGACGCGCACGTCGCACCCAGGGCCCACCGACGAGGGCGACGAGTGATCACCCGCCGGTCGGCGGCGCGAGCGGGGCCTCGTCGGGCACGATCGTCACCGCCAGCCGCGTCGGCCCGCGCTGGACCTGCAACGCCAGCGGCGCGTCGACGCCGCTGAGCCGCCCGAGCCACGCGAGCTCGGACAGCCGCGAGATCGCGACCTCGTTCACCTTCAAGATCAGATCTCCCGGCCGCAGCCCGCCGCGCGCGCCGGGGCCCTCGGGGGCGACGCGCTGCACGCGGACGGCCTCGCGGGGCCCGGGGATGTCGTCGACCTCGACCGCGTCGATGCCGAGGCGCGCGTGGCGGAAGCGGCCGTGCGTCCACACCTCGTCGAGGAACTTGCGGGCCATCGCCGCCGGGACCGCGAACGCCACGCCGTCGCCGTCGGCCCGCACGGCGGTGGTCAGGCCGAGCACCTCGCCGCGCAGGTCGACCAGCGGCCCGCCCGAGTTGCCGCGGTTGATCGACGCGTCGGTCTGAATGAAGCTCCACACCCCCTCGGGGTCGAGCTCCTCGGGGTGACCGAGGTCCTCGTGGTCGCGGTCGAGCCCGGAGACCACGCCCACCGTGACCGTGCTGCCGAGCCCGAACGGGTGGCCGATCGCCACCACCCACTCGCCCGGACGCGGGCGCCGCTCGCTCAGCTTCAGCGTCGGACGCCCGACCTCCGCCACCTCCGGGGCGACCAGCGCGAGGTCCAGCCGCGCGTCGCCGTAGACCAGCCGCCCCGCCACCTGCGTGCCCTCGGCGTACTCGATCGAGAAGCTGGTGGCGTCGGCGATCACGTGGTGATTGGTCAGCACCGACCCGTCGTCGTGCACGACCATGCCGCTACCCACGCCGCGCCGCGGCCGTCGACCCGCGGGTCCCTTGCGGCCCGGCTCGGGCGGCAGCCGCGAGACCACGCTGACGACCGAGGGCGCCATGCGGTCCGCCAGCTCCGCGAAGTCCGGGAGCGCCAGGCCAGCGCCGGCCGGCGAGGGCGCCGGCGCGGTCCTGTCCTGCGGGACAGAGGCCTCCGGCTGCGGCGTCGCCTCCTCGACCGGGCGACACGCCGACGCCAGCAGCGCCGCGCACGCAAGACATCGAACCGGCCCCGCGTCGCGCGGCCGGTTCGGTCCGACGAGCGAGCCCGCGGGCTCAGCCTGCGTCGCCGGCGTCGGCGTCGTCGTCGTCGTCGTCGTCGTCGTCGTCGTCGTCGTCATCGGCGTCATCGACGTCCGAGTCGTCGGCGTCGTCGTCGGGCTGGCGGGTGCGCACCGGGAAGGCGAGGTCCGTCTTGGAGCCCTCGCCGCGGGCCTTGCGGGCCTCGGCCTCGTCCTCGGGCGAGGTCGGCGGCGCGATGTTCTCCGTCATGTCCGGCAGCGAGCGCAGGTACTCCTCGTAGCGATCCTTGGTCATGAGGCCGCTGCGGATGTTGCGGCGGATGGTGCGGAGGTCGAACAGCCGTTCCTGTTGGCGCGAGACAACCATGGGGTCGCACTTTTAGATCACGCGTCGGGGCGCGTCAAACCGGCGACAGGGGCGGGTGCGCGCGGCCCGCGGACGGCCGATTCGCGGCTGTGGGCCCGTTTGCGGCGGCCACGGCGGGAGGCGAGCCATCTCACGCCCACGCGGCGACCCGGGCCCGCGAAAACTCGCGGCCGCAAAATGACGCCGCAACCCGGCGCCGGCGGGTCGGAGAGGGCGCCCGGAATAGCGGCGCCGCGGCCATGGTTTCGCCGCGCCCGCACGCGAGTCGAGTCGGTTCGCGTCCGCGGCCCGCACCGCCACGAAGTACATATACTCTCGCCCGCCCCGGCCGGGGCCGTCATCCACGAAGCCAGAGCCAGAGAAGCAGCCATGAGCATCGGAGCCTACGATATTCGCGTTGTCAACGACATGGTCGAGCGTGAGAGCGCGTTCGTCGACCGCCTGATGGCCGAGGTCCACCAGGTGGTGGTCGGCCAGGACGAGATGATCGAGCGGGTGTTCATGGGCCTGCTGTGCGGCGGCCACGTGCTCCTCGAGGGCGCGCCCGGCCTGGCCAAGACGCTGACGGTCAGCACCCTGGCGCGCGCGCTGAAGCTGGACTTCAAGCGCGTGCAGTTCACGCCGGACCTGTTGCCGTCGGACGTGATCGGCACCGTCATCTACAACCACCAGACCGGCACCTTCACCAACCGCCGCGGACCGGTGTTCACCAACCTGCTGCTGGCCGACGAGATCAACCGCGCCCCGGCCAAGGTCCAGAGCGCGCTGCTCGAGTCGATGGCCGAGCGCCAGGTGACGATCGGCGACAGCACGCACCAGCTCCCGCGCCCGTTCCTGGTGCTCGCCACCCAGAACCCGATCGAGCAGGAGGGCACCTACAGCCTCCCCGAGGCCCAGCTCGACCGCTTCATGTTCAAAATTAAAGTCAGCTACCCGACGGCCGAGCAGGAGCTGCAGATCATGCAGCGCATCGGCGCCGCTCCGTCGGGCACGCACGTGGAGGTCAAGCCGGTGGTCGGCCCCGAGGAGATCGCCGCGGTCCAGGCCACCATGGACCGCATGATCGTCGAGCTCTCGGTGCAGAAGTACATCGTCGACGTCGTCACCGCCACGCGCACGCCGGCGGCGGTCGGCCTCGAGAAGCTGGCGCCGTTCATCGACTTCGGGGCCTCGCCGCGCGCCAGCATCGCCCTGTTCCAGGCCGCCCGCGCCCACGCGTTCATGCGCCACCGCGGCTACGTCAGCCCGGAGGATGTCAAGGCCGTCGCGCCCGACATCCTGCGCCACCGCATCATCCTCAGCTACGAGGCCGAGGCCGAGGGCGAGACGGTCGAGCAGGTCGTCCGCAAGATCCTCGAGCACGTCCAGGTCCCCTAGAGTCCGCCATGGCCCGCACCGCCGTCGATCCCATCCGGGCGGCCCAGGCCGCCCGCGAACAAGCCAAGGCCCGCACAGCCCAGCTGCTGCGGGAGATCCGGCGCATCGAGATCCAGACGTCGCGCCTGGTCAACCAGCACCTCGCCGGCTCGTACCAGTCGGTCTTCAAAGGTCAGGGCGTGGCCTTCTCCGAGGTCCGCACCTACACCCCCGGCGACGACGTCCGCACCATCGACTGGAACGTCACCGCCCGCACCGGCGAGCCCCACGTCAAGCTGTTCACCGAGGAGCGCGAGCTGACGGTCATGCTGCTGGTCGACATGTCGGCCAGCCTCGATCTCGGCACCCGCGACTTCGACAAGCGCAACCTGGTCGCGCGCCTGGCCGCCACGTTCGCGTTCTCGGCGATCCGCAACAACGACAAGGTCGGCCTGATCGGCTTCACCGACGAGGTCGAGGTGTTCGTGCCCCCGCGCTCCGGCCGTAAGCACGTGCTCGCGGTCGTGCAGCAGCTGCTCACGCACCAGCCCCGCGGACGCGGCACCCGCCCGGCCGCCGGTCTCGAGTACCTGGCCCGCCTCGCGCGCGGCCACTCGGTGGCGATCCTCATCTCCGACTTCGTCGACGTCCTGCCCGACGAACCCGCCCGCGCCGACGAGGCCCGCGCGTTCGAACACGCTTTAAAAGTGGTTCGCCGCCGCCACGACCTCATCCCCATCCGCGTCGAGGACCCCGTCGAGCTCGAGCTGCCCGCGCTCGGCCTGGTCGCGCTCGAGGACCTCGAGCTGCTCGGCCTCGGCGGCGAGCAGTTCATCGACCTGAGCCCGCGCCGGGCCGCCCGCTACCGCAAGAGCGTGGCCGACGAGCGCGCCCGCGTCGACCAGCTCCTTCGTAAGCTGTCCCTCGACGGCATGTCGATCCGCTGCGGCGACAACTGGCAAAAGCCGCTCGTCGCCTTCTTCGCCAAGCGCGCCAGGAGGATGCGTCGATGATCGCCCTGGTCCTCTCGCTCGTTCTCGCCGCACCTGTCCCCGCGGACAGCCCGGCCCCGCCGGCCCCCGCGGCTCCATCATCGGTGCCGACGATCGCCGACCCGCCCACGGGCATCCCCGTCCCCGCGGACAGCAAGGGCCTGCCGGAGCTGCCGGCGATCGACCCGACCAAGATCCCGCCCGCCGCCGAGCCCGCGGCGCCGTCGGTGTCCGAGCCGAGCGCCGACAGCCCGGTCGCCGTGGCCGCGCAGGTCAGCCCCGACCCCTCGCAGATCGGCGATTTAATTAAATTGGAAGTCACGGCGGCGTATCCGAGCGGCTACACCGTCAACCTCCCGCTCGGCCTGAGCTTCGACCCGCTGCACCTGGTCTCGGTCGACGAGTCCGAGCCCGAGTCGACCGGCCAGGGTCTGAGAAAGATCTTCACGATCACCCTGCAGCACTTCGCGGTCGGCGAGGCCAGGGTGCCGGCGTTCCCGATCACCTACCTCGCGCCGGACGGCACCGTGCACACCGTCCAGGTCCCGCCGGCGACGTTCACCGTCAGCAGCCTGCTGGCCAACGAGCCCGACCCCAAGCGCCAGGGCGAGGACCCGCCGGTCTCGCCCCTGTACCCCAACACCGCCGCCGAGCTCATCCTCTACAGCGCTCTGGCCGCGCTGCTCGTCGGGCTGATCGGCGGCCTGCTGTTCGCGCGCTGGCGCCGACGCCCGCGTCCGGTCGTGCTGCCGCCGCCGGTGCCCGCGCACGTCGCCGCCTACGAGGCCCTGGCCGAGCTCGAGCGGGCCGACCTCATCGCCAAGAACCAGTACCAGGACTACTACCTGGAGCTCACCGAGATCGCCAAGGCCTATGTCGAGGGCCGCTTCGGCATCCCCGCGCTCGACCGCACGACCGACGAGCTGCGCCGCGACCTCGAGCGCCACGCCTCGCGGCTCGCCCCGCTGAAGCCGACCGACGTCGTGCGCTTCCTGCAGGGCTGCGACCTCGTCAAGTTCGCCCGCTTCGCCCCCCCGCCCGGCGAGACCCAGGACGCCTTCAAATATGTCCGCGAGATGGTCGACGTGACCGCGCCGAAGAACGATCCGAAGGCCGACAAGCCCGCGGCGCCGGCTGCCCCGAAGGACAGCTCGCCAGCTCCTGAAGCGAAACCCGACGAAGCGAAGAAGGAGGAGGCCAAGTGACCGCGCTCCTGCCCATCCTCGGCTTCGCCGTGCTCGGCCTCGGCCTCGCGCTCGGCGTGGTCGCCCTCCAGCTCGGCGGCGGCCTCAAGTTCGTCGAGCTCGCCGAGCCGTGGTGGCTGCTCGCGGCGATCGTGCCGCTGCTCGCCGTCGGCCTGCGCCGCTGGCTGGCCCCGCGCCCGCCGACCCTGCAGTTCTCGCGCACGCGCACGGCCCAGCGCGTCGGCGCCGGACTGGCCGCGCGCCTGGCCCACCTGCCCGACGGGCTGCGCCTGGCCGCGGCGCTGCTGCTGGTCGTCGCGCTGGCGCGCCCGCAGTCGAGCCGCCTGACCGACCGCGTCGAGCACACCGGCATCGACATCGCCATCGCCCTCGACCTCAGCGAGTCGATGCAGGCCGAAGACCTGTTCCCCAACCGCCTCGAGGCGGCCAAGGAGGTCATCGACCAGTTCATCGCCCGCCGCGGCCACGACCGCATCGGCATGGTCGCGTTCGGGGCCTACGCCTCGACGGTCTCGCCGCTGACGATCGACCACAACGTGCTGCGCCAGCTGGTGCGCAAGCTGGCGCTCGGCAGCATCGACGGGACCAAGACGGCGATCGGCGCCGGCCTCGGCCTGGCGCTCAACCGCTTGAAGGACTCCGAGGCCGAGTCGCAGGTGATCGTGCTGCTGACCGACGGCGTGCACAACGCCGAGGGCATCGACCCCGACTCGGCCGCCCAGGAGGCCAAGGACCGCGGCATCGCCGTATACACGATCCTCATCGGCCGCCACATCAGCGCCAACATCGACCCCGGCCGCCTCGAGCGCATCGCCAGCCTCACCGGCGGCTACGCCTACACCGCCGAGGACCAGCAGGCGCTCGTCGGCACCTTCCAGGACATTTTAAACAAGCTCGAGCGCTCGACGATCCAGGGCGAGCACGTGCGCGCCGAGCTGTTCTTCTGGTTCCTCTGGCCCGCCCTCGTGCTCCTCCTGATCGACGTGGCCCTGCGCTCGACCCGCCTGCGGAGGTTCCCGTGATCGCACCCGCAGCAACACCGGCCGCCACCCCGGCCCTGCCGTCGCCGGGCACCGTCGACGTCGTCAACGCCATCCAGGACGTCGACACCTCGCTCAGCCTGTTCGACCAGGTCGTGCTCGGCCGCTGGGACCTCGCCTGGCTGTTCGTGCTCGTGCCGCTGGTCGCGGCCGGCTACCTGTGGGCCGCGCGCCAGCGCCGGCGCGCGCTCACCGGCCTCGGCAACCCGACGCTGGTCTCGCGCCTGGTCGCCACGGTCCACCACGGCAACCGCCTCGTCATCGCCGTCGTCACCACGCTGGCGATGCTGTGCCTGGTGCTCGCCATGCTGCGCCCGCAGTACGGCGGGACCACCAAGATCGTGCCGGTCGGCGGCCTCGACGTCGTGCTCGTCGTCGACTACAGCAAGTCGATGCTGGCCAAGGACGTCTACCCGTCGCGCAGCGAGCGACTGGCGGCCGAGCTCACGCGCTACCTCGACGAGGCCGAGCGCCGCGGCGACCAGACCGGCCTCGTGGTGTTCGCCGGGGCCGCCCGCGGCCTGCCCGTCAGCCGCGACACGCGAATTCTTAAACTTTATCTCGACAAGGCCGACCCGCGCTCCGAGAACCCCGGCGGCACCGCCATTGGAAAGGCGCTCAAACTCGCGCTGCAGTACCTCGTCGACGCCCGCAAGGCCGGCCAGGAGGCGGCCCTGCAGTCGCCGGGCGACGCGCCGCCGCCCCCGGAGGCCGACCAGATCATCATCCTCCTGACCGACGGCGAGGACACGACCTCGCGCCCGCTCGAGATGGCCGCCGAGGCCGCCAAGCTCGGCGTGCGGATCTACACCGTCGGCATCGGCTCCAAGAGCGGCGAGCCGATCCAAAAATTCAACGCCGAGGGCCAGCCCGACGGCTACGTCACCGACGACAAGGGCAACTACCTCATGACCCGCGTCGACGAGGACACGTTAAAAAAGCTCGCGGAGACGACCGGCGGGCAGTACGCGCTCGTCGAGCCCGACCGCTTCGGCCTCGAGAAGGTGTCCGAGTGGACCCGCGAGCTCACCCGGGGCCAGCGCGCCGACACCGTCACGCTGCACCGCGAGGAGGGCTACCCGTTCCTCGTCGCGCCCGGCCTGCTGCTGCTCTCCCTCGCCCTGGCGCTCGGCGAGCGCCGCCGGAGGACCGCATGATCGCCAGCAAACCACTGCTCGCCCTCCTGGCCGCCGGCTGGCTCGCCGAGGCCCTGGCGTCGACCAACGCCAACATCGACGCCGGCATCGCCAGCTACAACGCCGGCGACTACGAGGCCGCCCTCACCAGCTACACCGCCGCCGAGACCGACCTCGGCGAGCAGTCGGAGATCCACTTTAATAAGGGGCTCGCGCTGCTCGCCAAGGACGACAAGGAGGGCGCCCGCAAGGCGTTCGAACACGGCACCGAGTCCGAGCGCCCCCACGTCGCCGCCTCCGCCGAGTACGAGCTCGGCAACCTCGAGCTCGACGCCGAGGCGTTCGACGCGGCCATCGAGCGCTATAAAAAGTGCCTCATTCTTAAACCCGACCACGCCAACGCCAAGTGGAACCTCGAGCTCGCCCTCCTCAAGAAGAAGCAGAAAGAGGAAGAGGAGAAGAAGAAGCAAGAGGAGAACAAGGACGAAGAGAACAAGGACGAGGACAAGAAGGACGAGGACAAGAAGGACGAGGACAAGAAGGACGAAGAGAAGAAGGACGAGGAGCAGAAGAAAGAGGAAGAACAGAAGAAGGACGAGCCGCAGAAGGGCGAGGAGCAGCAGCCGCAGCCCGAGCCGCAGCCCCTGAACAAGGCCGACCTCGACAAGGCGCTCGAGCAGCTCGACAACGAGGACCCGTTCGCGCTGGGCCGCCCGCAGGGCCGGCAGGCGCCGGTGGAGAAGGACTGGTGAGCCGCACGACGCGCAGACAGGTGCTGACGGGGCTGGCGGGGTGCGCCGGCCTATTGGTCGCGCGCACGGCCCGGGCCGACGACAAGGTCACGGTGGTGACCGAGCTCGACCGCCTGGCGACCACGGTCGGCGAGGGCGTCGAGTTCACGGTCCAGGTCTCGCGCGAGGGCGACGGCCGCAGCGTGCCCGACCCGGTCATGCCGAACTTCACCGAGATGGGCCTCGCGCTCGCGGGCCCGCCAGCGAGCTTCCGCAGCAGCTCGTCGTCGTTCAACTTCGGCGGCGGCGCGTCCAGCATGGTCACGCGCACCATCCAGACCTACACGTACACGCTGATCCCCAGCAAGCCCGGGCGCTTCGCCCTGCCGGTGCACGTCATGAACGGCACGACCAAGGTGGCCGCCGCGCGCACGCCGGTGCTCGAGGTGACCGGCGACGCCGCGGCCGAGGCCGTCGCGGTCGCCGCGAGCTCGGCCGGCCCGACCGAGGCCGCCGGCGAGATCTTCCTGTGGACGCGCCTCGACAAGTCGAAGGCCTACGTCGGCGAGCAGCTGCTCTACACCCTCGAGGTCTACGAGCGGCTCGCGTTCCCCAACTTCCAGCTGCGCACGGTGCCCGGCTTCCAGGACTTCTGGACCGAGGAGCTGCCCGAGGGCGACATCCGCATCGAGACCGTGGCCGAGGTGCCGTACCGCGTGCGGCCGGGCCTGCGTCGCGCCCTGTTCCCGCAGAGGGCCGGCACGCTGCAGATCTCCCCGGCCGAGGTCAACGTCGGCATGCGCCGCCGCGTCGCCGGTCGACCGACCACGGTCGAGGTCCTGCCGCTGCCCGCCGAGGGCCGCCCGGCCGGCTTCTCGGTCAACAACGTCGGCAACTACAGCATCAACGCGACGGTCGATCGGCCAAAAATCAAACAGGGCGAGCCGTTCACGCTCACGGTCGTGATCTCGGGCACCGGCAACATCCGCGTGATCGACCCCGGCGCCTGGCCCGAGCTCGACGGCCTGCGCCGCTACGACCCCAAGGTCGAGACCCGCCCCGCGGTCGGCCTGCAGGTCGGCGGCGAGCAGCGCTACGAATTTTTGATCATCCCGGAGAAGGCCGGCGACCTGCAGATCCCCGCGCACAGCTTCAGCTTCTTCGACCCGGCCACCGCCCGCTACCAGACCGTCAAGACCAAGCCGATCGCCCTCGCCGTCGCGCCCGACGCCGACGCCCCGCCGCCGCCGAGCAAGCAGGGCGAGACCACCGCGCCCGAGGTCGCGAACCACGAGCACGACGGCCTGCTCGCGCCGCTCATCACCCCCGAGACGCTGCCGCGCACGACGTCCGAGTCGTCGTGGCTCGGGCCCGGTCGCTTCACCACCGGCATGGTGCTCGCGCCGGTCGCGTTCGCGGCGATCGCCGGCGGACGCGCCCTGTGGCGCCGCCTCGGCCCCGACGACGCCTCCCGCGAGGCCGCCGCCCGGGCCGCGAAGGAGAAGGAGCTGGTGGCCCAGGCCGAGCGCGGCGTGGCCTCCGGCGAGGGCTTCCACGGCGCGCTCGCCGGGCTGCTGCAAGGCGCCGCGGCCCACCGCGCCGGACCCGAGGGCCAGGGCCTGCCGCGCCGCGCGCTGATCGACCTGCTGGCGCGACGCGGCGTGCACGAGGAGGACCGCGAGCGCCTGGGTCGCCTGCTCGACCGCTGCGACGCGGCCCGCTTCGGCGCCGCCGCCTCGGAGACCGCGGACCAGCGCCGCGCCGCCCTCGACGAGGGCCTGGCGCTGATCCGCAAGTCGTCGCTCGCGCGCAAGGGGGCGGCATGACACGACGACAGGCATGGCCCGGCGGGAGATCGCCCTGGCGCGTGCGCGTGCTCGGCCCGCTGGTCGTGCTCGTGTGCCTCGCGCCCGCGGTCGCGGCGGCCGATGTGGTCGACGACGCGTTCGCGCGGGGCAACCAGGCCGCCGCGAAGGGCGACCTGCAGGCGGCGGTGAAGCACTACGAGGAGGCCGAGCGGCTGCTGCCCGGACGCAGCGCGGTGCTCTCGTTCAACCTCGGCACGGCCTACGCGCAGCTCGGCGAGCTCGGGCTGGCGACGCACCACCTGCGGCGGGCCTTGCAGTCGGAGGCGCGTGCGAGCGCGGACGTCGCCGAGGCGGCGCAGCGCAACCTGGGGATCGTTCGTCAGCGAGCGGAGGTTGCGGCGACCGCCAACAACCTGCAGATCGACCGCCCCGAGACCTGGCGCGACGCGCTGTTCGCGGCCGTCGGCGCCCCGGAGTTCGGTTGGCTGGCCCTCGGGTCAGGTTGGCTGGCGCTGCTGCTGTGGCTGCTGCGCGGGCGCCTCACCCGCGGCGCGCCGGGCGGCGTGGTCAGCAGCGTGATCGGCGTGCTGGTGGCGATCTGGCTCGTCGTCGGCGCGCTCCACGGCTACGCCGTCCGCTCCGAGGCCGAGAACCCGCAGGCCGTCGTCGTGCCCGCCAAGCTCGAGGTCCGCGAGGGCCCCGGAAGTCACCGTAAGGTCATGTTCGCGGTCCAGGGCGGCAGCCGCGTCCGCGTCGTCGATCGCGGCGCGGGCTGGCTGCGGGTCCGCCTGCCCGACGGGCTCGAGGGTTGGGCCCCGCAGTCCGACCTGCGGCTTTTGAGTGCCCGGACGACCCGCTAGCGCAAGTCAGCGCATCACCGCCGAAGCGGGCGTACGACGGCGATCTCTCCGCGAACGTCCGCGTCGCCGCGTCCACTCCGGACAGGTGGACGTTCATGCGAGCCGGGCCACATCGGCACGTGGCGCGGTCGAAATTGGGCGTAGCGTTTTTCCCGGCGGGGGATAATGTAATGGAATCGTGCTTGCGGTTCTGGCGACCAAGATTCGCAGCAACGGCGAGGGCTCCGTGGCAACCGCGGTGGGCAAGGCCTACGAGGGGTTCCTGATCTCGGAGCCCGTCGTCGGCCGCGGGATGGTCATCTTCCGCGACCCGAACGGCCGCCGCATGGTCACCACCGCGGTGCGCCGCATCCTGACGACCGAGCAGCGGCGCCTCTACTACGTCGAGACCGAGAACAGCGTGTACCGCCTGGCGATCCTCGACCAGCCGGTGCACCGCGCGACGACCGCGGTCGGCTGACGCACTTCGCGAGCGCGTGACCTCGAAGCGGCCGTGCTGGCACACTCGCGGCATGTCCCGGCGCTGCCCCTGCGGCCAGAAGCTCGACTACGCCGCCTGCTGCGGCCCCTACGTGACCGGCGAGCGCCCGGCCCCGACCGCGGCGGCGCTGATGCGCAGCCGCTACACGGCGTACCTCGAGGGCGCGGTCGACTACCTGATCGCCACGACGGCGGCGGAGCGGCGCGGCGGGCTCGACCGGGCCGGGCTCGCGGCCTACTGCGCGACGCTCCGCGGGGTCGAGCTCCGCATCGTCGAGACCACCGGCGGCGGCCCGCGCGACGACGCCGGCTTCGTGACGTTCGAGGCGACGCTGAAGTCGAACGGGCGGAGGTTCGTGCAGCGCGAGCGCAGCCGCTTCACGCGCGAGCCGGCGACGGGCCCGGACGGCCGTGACGTCGGCGCGTGGGTCTACGTCGACGGCGTGCTCGGCTGACGCGGCGCCGCGCGCTCGGCCAGCCAGTCGTCGCGGTCGCGCTCGAACCACGCCAGCGGCTCGCTGCCGTAGGCGGTGTGGGAGAACTTGCGCTCGCCCTTGCGACGCAGCCCCGCCTTCGCCAGCACCCGCTGCGAGGCCACGTGCGGCAGGTCGGTGATGGCGACGATCCGCGGCAGCCGCAGGTGCTCGAACCCGTGGCGCAGCAGGCGGACCGCCATCTCGGTGGCGTAGCCGCGGCCCCAGTGCTCCTTGAACATCACGTAGCCGACCTGGATGTCGGGCTCGTGCTGCACATGGTTGAGCAGGTGCATGCCGGTCGGCGACCCGGTGGCGAGCTCGACGCCCAGCCAGATGCCGAGCCCCGGGTTCCGGTCGTAGTAGCCGAGGATGCGCTCGTGCAGCATCTTCTCGCTCGTCGCGCGGTCCTTGGGCCCGCCGGTGTACTTCGTCACGTCCGGGTCGGCGTTGAGCCGCAGCAGCAGGTCGAGGTCGTCCGGCGTGAAGCGCCGCAGGCCCAGTCGTTCGCTCGTCAACCAGATGTCGCCGTGCATGTGCCAGCGCGCACGATACCAGCGCGCACCCGCGGGCGCGAGCGCTCGCCGGCGACGGGCCCACGACCTCGCGGCGAGCTGGCATGCTGCGGGGGCTTGCGCGTGCAGCCCGACCTCCTCGCCGCCGCCACCGCCGACAGCCCGCCCGTGCCCGCGGGCGGCGTACGCCACGCGGTGCTGTTCACGCCGACGTTCCACCGCGAGGCGCTCGTCAGCGTCGACCTCGCGGCGGACGGCGGGGCGGTGCGCCTGCGCTGGTTCGAGGACAGCCTGTGGGGCGCGCTCACCACCCGCGAGCCGCGGCTGCCGCCGCACCACGACGCCGAGGCCCGCCTCGACCCGGCGCGCGCCGCCGCGGTCCGCGAGCAGCTCGCCAGCCTGGCCCCGGCGCTCGCGCTGCCCGACGATCGCCGCGGCTGCGACGGCATCACGCTGCGCGTGGCGATCCACGAGCACGGCGCCGACCCGCGACGTCACGAGGCCTGGAGCCCCGACGCCGACATGCCGGCGCACGCCTACTTCGCCGCCGTGCACGCGCTGGCGCTGGCCAGCCTCACCGACGCGACGGCGCTGCTGCGCCTCGAGCAGATCCACGGCTACCTCGACCTCGGCCTGCCCGCCCGCGATCGCGGCGGCTATCCGCGCCGCCTGCGGATCTTCTCGCGCCTGACGAGCGGCCACGAGAAGCCGCTCGCCGAGTTCTTCGCCGTCGCCGATCCATCACAGGCCGTGGTCGTCGACATGCGCAACTTCGAGGGCATGGGCACCGTGCTGTACCCCGTGTTCCGCCGGTTCGCCCGCCGCCCCGGCGCGCTCGCGTGGGCCGTCTCGCCGATCGCCCGCCGCCAGCTGCGCGACGCGGGCATCACCTCGCCGATGCGCGACAGCCTCTCCGACGCAATTTTGCTGGTCGCCGCCGCCGACGCGGCGCGCGGAGCTCCCCGGTAGCGAAGCACGCGGCGCACGTGCCGACACCGACGAACGTCGCGTCGGTGGACCACCGCGGGTCCGCGTGCGCCGGATCCACGGGCGCGGCTCGCCGTGCGTGCCGGCCCGCGCGCGGTCGGCGGCGCAGGCGGGTCCGCGCGCGTCGGCGTCGCGGCGGCGGCGCGGCGACCCGGGGAGCCGCCTCGGCCGCGCTCGCGGGGCGAGCAGCACGACGGCACGCGGGCGAGACATCGCCACCGCCGCGCGCCCGCGAGCCCGCAGACGGGCCGCCGCTTGATACGCTCGAGGCCTCGCGGGAGGCAGGGCATTGGAACACGTGGTCGTCGGCTATCAGGCGCAGATCCCCATCGGGCACCGCGTCGAGGTCGTGTGGTACGAGGTCGTGGAGTCCGGCATGTTCGGCAAGAAGGCCCGCAGCTGGCCGCACGAGCCGCTGATCACCGACCTGACGACCGGCGTGGAGTTCGCCTCGGAGCGCTGGCTCGAGCACGCCAGCACCAAGCAGTCGCACCGCCCGCTCGAGGTCAGCGACGAGCTGATCGCCGGGGCCCGCGTGCTGCAGCGGCTGAAGGGCGTCGTCCGCAAGTGCCGCGTGATCACCGTGCGCGGCTTCTCCGACTTCGACGTCCAGACGGCCCTGCAGATCGAGCCGGAGAACCACCCGACCACGCTCGTCAACTTCAAGCCTTGATCGTCACCGTCTCGCCGGCCACGCTCGCGCCGGCGTCGAGGCAGAGCATGCGCACCCGCCCGCTGGCGACGTCGCGGCCGGCGTCGTCGCGGATGTCGACGGTCCAGACCTGCGTGCGCCCGCCGCGGTGCAGCGGCGTGGCCCGGGCGTGCAGCGTGCCGTCCCGCGTGGCCCGCAGGAACGAGGTGGTGTTCTCGAGGCCGACGGTGGTCTGCCCGCGGGCCATGGCCGCCAGCGCGGCCCCGCAGCTCGCCAGGGTCTCGACGATCGCCGCGTGCACCCCGCCGTGGACCAGGCCGTAGGGCTGCAGCAGCGTCGAGGTCACCGGCACCTCGGCGACGACCTCGTCGGCGCTCGCGGCGATGAACCGCAGGCCGATCGCGCGTTCGAACCCGCCGCGGTGCTCGTTTAAAATTTCGGCGATGTCGTGACCGGCGGCCACGAGGGCCGCCAGCGCTGTCTTGATGTCGTCCACCGCTGGATCCTCCCGCGAGTCCGCACGCGCGAGCAAGCGGCGCTAGCACACGCGCCCCGGGTTGGCAGGCGGGGCGAGTTGCCGCAGACTCGGCGTCGTTTGACCGCGCGAGCCCCTCGTCTGCTGCTGCACGCGTGCGCGTGGCTGGTCGCGTGCGGCGAGCCGCCGGTCGAGCCGCCGCCGCTGCCGCCGGACTGCGGGGCGCTGGTCATGGCGGGGCATCGGGCGTCGGCCTGCGACCCGGCGATCCACGGGCTCATCGTCGAGCTGGTGGCCGCGCCCGACGAGCGGCGCTGCCGGGCCGCGGCGCGCACGCTGCTCGCGCCGCCGGCGGCCTCGCACTGGCGGGTCGTCAGCCTGCACGAGGCGCCGCCGGTCCGCGACGCCGAGCCGCTCACGCCCGAGGAGCACGCGGCCCTCGCCGCGCTGCCGCTGCCGGGCGCGCTGGTGGTCGTGCCCGACCTGGCCCTCGGGCCAGGTGTGCCGCCGACCTCCGCGAGCCTCGACGGACTGCCGCTCGCGGCCGAGGCGAGCGGGCGGCTGCGAGGCTGGTCGGCGCCGGGCGCGTTCGACCTGCAGGTGCGCCACGCCAACGCCGAGACGTGGTCGTGCGTGACGCTGGCCGCGTGCGAGACGGTCACGCTGACGGCGCACGGGGCGACGCTGGCGTCGAGCCCGGCGCTGCGGCCGGGGCGCTGCGAGCCGGCCGCGGACGAGAGGGCCCGTCGCGCTTCGCCTGTGGGCACGTGACGACCGACGCTGCGGCCGGGGCGCTGCGAGCCGGCCGCGGACGAGAGGGCCGCGGCCGCTTCGCATGCGGGCGCGTGACGACCGACGAGGGCCCGTTGCGCTTCGCCTGCGGGTGCGTGACGACCGACGCGGGCTCGTCGCGCTTCGCATGCGGGCGCGTGACGACCGGCGAGGCCCGACGCAATCGCCTGCGGGGCGCGTGACGAACGGCGAAGGCCCGACGCGGCGCGCCGGGCCTCGTGCGAGCGCCTGCTCGCCGGCTCGCTACTCGTCCTTGGGCTTGCCGACCTTGAAGTACGGCATGATCGACTTCCAGTCCTGCTGGATCGCGCGGGTGTCGCCGAAGGGGTACTCGGTGCGGGCGATGAACAGCACGTCGTCGACGGGCCACATGAACTGCTGGATCTCCCGCACCGCGTTGGTGCCGGACTCGTCCATGATCTGCAGCTTGGCGAAGATGCCGGTCTTGTCGAAGTAGTCGTCGTTGAAGGCGAGCTCCTCGACCTTGAGGCCGGCCTCCTTGTACTCGTTGTTGTAGAAGGCGACGGCGCGCTCGTCGACCGGGCGCTCCTTGGCGGCGAGGTAGAAGGTCAGGGAGATCGCCTCGCTGTCGCCCGACGGGGCCGCGGCCTCGAGGCCGTCGCCGTCGGTCGAGGGGGTGCCGGTCGAGCCGCAGCTGACCAGCGGGACCCACTTGTTGGAGTCCTCCGAGTGGCCGGCCTCCTCGCAATTTTTAAAGACGTAGAGCGTCTCGGGGATCTCGAACACGGTCTGGAGCGCGGGGAAGGCGATCTTGTTGCCGTTCTTCTCGCCGCTCGAGGGGTTGTCGAGCCACTGGCGCATGGCCGACTTCTTGCCGCCGCGGTAGCCGCCGCCGCCGCCACAGGCCGTGAGGGTGATCCCGGCCGAGACGGCCAGCGAGAGGGCGAACAAGGCGGACTTCGAAGAACGGCTGCGCAGCGACATCGGCGAGAAACTCCGGGCTGGCGCGGACAGTATCAAAGCGCAGCCGCGCCGGGAAGTCTCCCGCGCGGGCCGGGCGGATCCGGGCTACGAACGCGCCAGCAGGCTGGCCCGGTAGGCCTCCGGGGCCGCGAAGCCCAGTAGCTCGAGGCAGGTCGCGGCGACGTTGCTGAGGCCCGGCGCGGGGCCCGGCGCGACGCGCGGGCCGCCGCCCGGCTCGCGTGGGTCGACCACGGCGAACGGGACGCGGCTCAGAGAGTGGCTGGTGCGCACCTGCAGGCTGCCGTCGGGGCGGCGGTCGAACATCTGGTCGGCGTTGCCGTGGTCGGCGGTGACGACCACGACCCCCTTGCGCCGGCGGACCGCCGCGATCACGCGCGACAGGCACAGGTCGACGGCCTCGACGGCGAGCACGGTGGCGTGGAGGTCGCCGGTGTGGCCGACCATGTCGCCGTTGGCGTAGTTGACGCGCACGAAGCGGGGGTGGACGCGGTCGAGCTCGGCGAGCAGGCGGTCGGTGATCTCGGCGGCCTTCATCCACGGGCGCTGCTCGAGCGGGCCGAGGTCCGACGGGACCTCGACGTACGTCTCGAGCGCGGGGTCGAACGGCTCCGAGCGGTTGCCGTTCCAGAAGTAGGTCACGTGGCCGAACTTGTGCGTCTCGCTGATGGCGAGCTGCGACTGGCCGGCGCCGGCGAGCAGCTCGCCCATGGTGCCCTGGATCGCCGGCGGGGCGACCAGGTAGTTCTTCGGCAGGCGGAGGTCGCCGTCGTACTGCGTCATGCCGGCGAACAGCACGTCGGGGTGGGGGTTGCGGGCGAAGTGGCGGAACACGCCGTCGGGCTCCTCGAACGCGCGGGTCAGCTCGAGGGCCCGGTCGCCGCGGAAGTTGAAGAGGATCACGCTGGCGCCGTCGCGGATCTTGCCGACCGGGCCGTGCTCGTCGGCGATCACGAAGCCGGGCAGGTTCTGGTCGTCGAGGCCGGTCTCCTCGTAGAGCGCCTCGACGGCGGCGCGGGCGGACGGGAATTGCCGGCCCTCGCCGGCCACGTGGGCCTGCCAGCCGCGGGCCACGATGCTCCAGTCGGCCTCGTAGCGGTCCATCGTCACGACCATGCGGCCGCCGCCGCTGGCGATGCGGTAGTCGCGGCCGCTCACCGACAGCTCGCGCAGCACGGCCTCGAGGCTGTCGACGTAGCCGAGGGCCGAGCGCGCGGGCACGTCGCGGCCGTCGAGCAGCGCGTGCACGCGGGCCCTCTGCACGCCGTCTTGCGCGGCGTGGCGCAGCAGGGCGACGAGGTGGTCGATGTGGCTGTGGACGTTGCCGTCGGACAGGAGGCCGATGAAGTGGATGGGCTCGCCGGACTGCTTGACGCGGTCGACGGCGGCGCGCCACACGGGGCCGTGCCACACGCTGCCGTCGGCGATCGCCTGGCTGACGAGCTTGGCGCCCTGGTCGATGATGCGGCCGGCGCCGAGGGCGTTGTGGCCGACCTCGCTGTTGCCCATGTCGGCGTCGGACGGCATGCCGACGGCGGTGCCGTGGGCGAGCAGGCTGGTGTACGAGGGGAGGCCGCGCAGCCAGTCGAGCGTGGGCGTGCGGGCCGCGGCGACGGCGTCGCCGAGGTCGCCGAGGCCGAGGCCGACGCCGTCCATGACGATGGCGACGACGGGGCCTTCGGGTGCGCGGCGCGAGGGGTGGGGGGCGAGGCTCGGCATGGCCGGGCTATTAAAACCACATCTGGTAGGCGAGGGTGACGTTGAAGACGAGGTCGAAGACGACGCTGTCGGGCGGCGCGCCGCGCGGCGCGTCGGGCACGGTCACGACCTTCTTGCTCGAAAAATACTGCTGGAGGTCGAAGCCGAGGGCGATCCCCTGGTTGTTGCGGATGGGCACGCCGAGGCCGATGTCGGCGCGCACGAGCGGGCTGTAGGCCACCGTCACGTCGTCGTTCAGGACGTCGAGGTCGACCGCGCGGCGGTACGACGAGATGCCGAGGCCGCCGCCCGCGCCGAGCTCGACCAGCAGCGGGCCGGCGGGGATCTGGAAGCCGAGGCCAAGCGCGAGGTCGGTGTGCGTGAGGGTCGACCAGCGCCGCGACTCGACCGTCTTGCCGGGGTCGTCGGGGCGGGCGCCGACCAGCACGCGGCGGCTGGCGAAGCGGTCGTGGCCGCCGGCGAAGCCGAAGCCGAAGCGCATCGGTCCGGCCTTGACCGGGTAGAACGCGAGCTTCAGGCCGAAGCCGAAGCCGAGCGGCGGCTGGACCACCGCCGCGCCGGCGCCGGGCACGAGGCCCATGCGCAGCTGGGCCGCGGCGGTGAACACCCGCTCGCCGGTGTCTTTGTCCAGCACCGAGTTGCCGCGCGCGGCCGACTTCTCGCGGGCGTCCGCGCGGGCGGTCGCCGGGGCCAGCGCGGCCAGCATGGCGAGCAGGAGGCGGGCCTTGAGCACGGGCGGACCATAACAAGCCGGGGCCCCGGTCGGGCCGGGGGGCGCGTGAGCCGACGCGTCTCGCGGATGGTCCGGCGATCGCGGGTCGTGGTACATGGCCCCGCGTGACCACCCGCGTCGAACTCCGCCGCGACGCCGGCCGCCACGGGCCGCGCGAGGGGCCGTGGGTGCGCAAGCGGCAGGTCGGCAAGATCTGGGGGCCCGGCGATCCGGCCGCGCTGGCGGCGTTGACCGACCACCGCGGGCACACGCTGGCGTGGGGGCTCGTGTCTCCCGACTCGGAGATCCCGCTGCGCATCGTCCACTTCGGCGAGGCGGCGCCGCCCGCCGACTGGCTGACGCGGCGGCTCGACGCGGCGCTGGCCGCACGCGGGGCGATCGTCCCGGCGCACACCACCGGGGTCCGCGAGGTCAACAGCGAGGGCGACGGCCTGCCGGGGCTGACCGTCGACCGCTACGGCGACGACCGCGTGGTCCAGGTCGCGACCGCGGCGATGGCCGCGCGGCTGCCGACCCTGCTCGAGTATTTTAATAAGCTCACGTCGGGGCGCGTGTTCGTGGCCTCGCCGGCGGGGGCCGCCGAGCGCGAGGGCTTCGCGGCGCCGACGCACGCGCACGGCGAGGCCACGCTCGAGTTCCGCGAGCACGACCTGGTGTTCCGCGTGCCCGCGCCGCCGGCCCAGAAGACCGGGGCCTACCTCGACCAGCGCGACAACCGTCGGCGGCTCGCCGAGCTGGCCCGAAGGACAGGTGGTGCGCTGCTCGACGTCGGCTGTCACGTCGGCGGGTTCGCGCTGCACGCGGCGGCGCTCGGAGTCGACGCCGTCGGGCTCGACCAGAGCGCCAGGGCGCTCGCCCACGCGGCCGCCAACGCCGAGGCCAACGGGCTGACGGCGCGCACGCGCTGGGTCGCGGGCGACATGTTCGGGGCGCTCGACGACGCCGCGCTGGCGGGGCCGTTCGGGGCGCTGGTGTTCGACCCGCCGCGCGTCGCCAGCAGCGCGCGCGACGTCTCGCGGGCGGCCGGGGCCATGGCGGGCAGCCTGGCGCGCCTGCTGCCGCGGGTGCAGGTCGGCGGGTTCGCGGCGATCTGCAGCTGCTCGCACCACCTCGGCGCGGGCGAGCTCGACGGCGTGATGCTCGACGCCGGCGGCGACGCGTGGACGCGGGTGCACGCGCTCGGCCCGGGGCCCGACCACCCGGTCTGGCCGGGCCACCGCGAGGGCGACTACCTGCGGGTCAACGTGTACCAGCGGCGCTGACGGCGGTCGCGGGCAGGGCGCCGCTCGCGAGGGGCGCCGCGCCGACGACGATCGCTCCGTGCTCGCCGGGGCCGACGAACGACTCGACGCGCTCGTGGTCGACGCGCCGGCGCAGCCGGTCGGCGAGGTCCGCATCGGCAATTGAGGGGCGCCGCGCCGACGACGATCGCTCCGTGCTCGCCGGGCTCGTGGTCGACGCGCCGGCGCAGCGGCTCGGCGAGTCCGTGTCGGCAATTTCGAAGATCAGAGCGCGAGGGTCTTCGCCGACGCCGGGGCGGTCGTCGCTCGCCAGGGTCCCGAGGTCCGCGGTGCGGACGTCGGCTGCGCGGGCGAGGCGAGGTCCGCGGTGTGGACGTTGGCTGCGCGGGCGAGCCGCGACGCGGCGTGGGTCCCGGCACACGCTGTGGAAAACTTGCAACACTCGCGGGCCCCGGCGCGGACCTGGCGGCTTCGCGCAAATTGAACAATTATAAATAGTTGCGAGGTGGGCGAGGCGTCGGCGGGCTTGGCAAGTTTTGTGCTTCGCAGCACAGGCGTATGCCCACGGAATCCGAAGCCAAGCGCCCGAACAACATCCCTCTTGAACGCATGGAGACGGCGGATGTGCTGGCGTGCGTGGAGCCGTTCACGGCGGCGCGGCCGGCGGAGCTCGAGCTGCTGGGGCGGACGTCGACCCGCCTGCGCAAGACGCCGGGCAGCGTGCTGGTCGGCGCGGGTCAGCCGGTGGACGGGCTGTACATCGTGCTGCGCGGGCGGGTCAACCTGCTGCGGGCGTCGGACGGCGGTCGCGACCTGATCCTCGCGGCGCTCGGGCCTGGCGAGGTGTTCGGCGAGGCGTGTGCCCTCGGCGGCGTGACGATGTCGTCGACCGCGGTGGCCGCCGTCCAGAGCGAACTATTAAAAATTCCGCCGGAGGCGCTGGTCGAGCACATGCGGCGCGAGCCGGAGACCACGCTGCGCCTGATGAAGCTGCAGGGCGAGAAGCTGCGCGAGGTCGAGGCGGTGGCCAGCGGGCTGGCGCTGTGCGACGTCGAGGAGCGCCTGCGCCGCACGCTGGCCCGCCTGGCGCGGCGTCAGGGCCGCCGCGCCCCCGCCAGCAGCGGGTGGATCCTCGCGCCGGTGCCGACGCAGTCGGAGCTCGCGCGCATGGTCGGCTCGTGCCGCGAGACCGTGTCGCGCACGCTGACCGCGATGGCCCGCAGCGGCCTGGTGTCGGCGAGCGGGCGGCGCATGCTGCTCGACGAGAAGATCATGGCCGACGCCGCGTGAGCGCCGAGCGGCGTGTGCATGCGCCCCGCGCTCGCGGGGCGCGTCTTTTTATTTATTTTTTAATTATGAAAATTAAAAATTTCGCCGGCGGCGGGTGAGGGCGACCAGCAGCAGCAGGCCGAGGGCGCCCTGCGGGCCGTCGCTGGTGCGGCAGTCGGGGCAGCCCTGCTTCGGCGGGGTGCCGGGGTCGCCGGTGGTGCCGCCGGTCGCGCCGCCGGAGGTCGAGCCGCCGGTGGTGCCGCTGCCCGAGGTGGTCGGGCTGCCGCCGGTCGGCTCGTCGCTCACGCCGCCGCCGCTCGTCGGTGAGCCGCCGGTCGAGGAGGTCGAGGTGCTCGTGGTGGCGCCGCCGGTGGTGGGGCTGCTCGTCGTGGTGCCGCTCGAGGTCGAGCCGGTGGTGGTGCCAATGGTGGTGGTGCCTTCGCTCGTGGTGCCCGCCGTGGTCGAGCTGTTGCCGGTGTCGTCGGTGGTGGTGCCGGCGCCGGGGTGGCACACCTTGGGCGTCTGACAGTTCTGGCCGGCCTCGGCGCACTTCATGTCGGGCATGCACGCGCCCTCGAAGAAGATGCCGGGCAAGTTGAAGCACTCGCTCACGCGGTAGCAGCCCATCTCGCCCGCCATGCAGACCTGGTTGGCCTCACAGTCGGCGTCGGAGTCGCACTCCTGGGCGAGGCAGAACTCGCCGCAGTGCGACGCGCCGGCCACGGTGCCGGGCGGGCAGTCGGGCGGCGGTCGGCCGATCGCGTCGGCGTATGCGGGGCCGGACGAGAGCGCGATCGCGGCGGCGAAGGCGAAGGGTAGGTGGCGAAGCGAAGGCATGGAGACCCACGGTGACGGCAACACGCGGGCGTCGTCAACGGGGGACGTGAACTTATTCGCCGGAGGAGCGGCCGCAGGGGATGCGCAGCGGGGCGATCACGGTCTGTTCGAGGCCGTCGGCGTCGCCGCGCGGGACGACGAGCGCCGACGCGGTGCCGGGGCGCACGAGCATGTGCGGGTCGAAGCCTCCGCGGCCGCCGCCGCCGCCCGCGGTGATGTCGTGGTGGACCGGCGGAGCTCCGCTCGCGGGCACGAAGCCGGCCGACACCGCCGAGCGCCACGAGTGGATCCACGCGCCGGAGTCGCCGAGCTGGCTG
This sequence comes from Myxococcales bacterium, assembly GCA_016793465.1. The sequence continues at coordinate 6,271 of JAEUJW010000107.1, read as the reverse complement.
TAGTCGACGTCGCCGCCGACGTCGATCCACGCGAGGCCGTCGTCGAGCGGCGCGCCGAGCAGGAAGCTGCGCCTCGCCGCCGAAATCTTTAAAAATTTGCCGACCGTGGCGTCGGCGGCGACGGGGGCGAACGACCAGCCGTCGCGCCCGCCGATCGCCAGGGCGACGGCGCCGTCGGCGTGCAGCAGGGCCTCGCGTCCGGGCGGGACGTCGGGCTGCGCCTGTTTGACGGCGGCGCCGCGCGGGCGGCCCCAGCGGTCGAGCGCGCGCAGGTAGAGGCCGCCGTCGGCTGGCCAGGCGACGATGACGCTGTCGCCGAGCTCGGCCGCGTGGGGCTGGCCGATCCACCCGGGGGCGAGCTGCTCCTGCTCGCGGGTGCCGTCGGCGAGCGCGCGGATCACCACGAGGCGGCGAGCGGGTCCGCCGCCCTCGTCGGCGACGCCGATCACGGCGCAGCGATCGCGGTCGCAGGACGTGTGCACCGGCAAGAAGCCCTCGCCCAGCGGGTGCGGCGGGGCGACGGCGGAGCGGGTGCGCCGGTCGAGCACGACGAGCTCGCGCGCGTCGATGTGGCCGGTGATCACCAGGGCCCGCTCGGCGCCGACGCCGAGGCCCACGGCGTAGTCGACCCTGGCCCCGACCTGCAGGGCCTCGACGGCGCCGAGCCTGGGGGCGTCGGGGTCGCCGGCGTCGACGGTCAGCCAGCGGGTGGGCGCGTCGTCGCCGCGGCGCGAGGCGTACAGATAAATAGTGTCGCCGTCGATCGCCCCGGCCTGCGCGTCGTCCAGCGGCACCTTCAACTTCGCCAGGCCGCCGGAGCGATCGAGGCGGGCCAGCACGGCGCCCTCGGACGCGTAGCCGAACAGCCAGGTCGCGCCGGCGACCTCGCCGAGGGTGATGCGGGGGTCGAGGTCGACGGGGGCCGGCTTGCCGCTCGCGGGGCACGAGCGGACGGCGGCGCGGGTGCGGGGCCGCGGGGTCGGGCCTGCGATCGGGCCGGCGCTCGCGGGGAGCTGGTCGGCGGCGGGCGGTGTGGGGGACGCGGGCGGGCGCGGGGCGGGCTCGCAGGCCACTGCCGCGACGAGCCCCGCGAGGGCCGGCGCTCGCCGGAGGTTCGTCGGCGCAGGTGCGCGCATCCGCGTGTTATACCGCAGCTGGCATGGCCCTCGACGTTCGCGGCAAGACGGTCGTCCTCACCGGCACCTTTTCACGGTTGAAGCGGGCGGAGGCGGAGAAGCAGCTCGCCGCGCTCGGCGCGAAGATCGGCGGCGGGGTCGGCAAGTCGACGCACGTGCTGTTCGCCGGCGAGAAGGCCGGCAGCAAGATCAACGCGGCCAACAGCCTCGGGGTCACCGTGCTCGGCGAGGACGACCTGATGGCGGTGCTGCGCGGCGGCGCGGCCGCGGAGGCGGACGAGGCGTCGGCGTTCGCCGGGCTCGACGGGTCGCTGGCCGCGGCGGCGTTGACCAGGAAGATCGAGGCGCTGCCGTGGGACGAGTTCGAGGCCGACCGCGACCTCGCGCCGCTGCGCGAGGCGCTGTACGTGCACGAGCAGCGGCACGGGGTCACGGCGGCCCACCGCGCGGCCACGGCCCACGTCCGGCCGCTCGCGGTGCTGCAGCACGGGCACGGGCACGACGTCGACGTCGAGTGGTCGGACCTGTCGCCGGACGGGCGCTTCCTCGCCACCGGCTCGTGGACGGGCAGCGACTACGAGCTCGGCGGGGTGCTGCAGATCTGGGACGTGCGCGCCGGTCGCTGCGTGAACATGCTGCGCGTGCGCGGCGGGGTCGGCTGGCCCGACTACGGGCCGTGCATCCAGTGGCGACCCGACGGGCGCCGCGTGGGCCTGACGTTCGACACCAACGGGGTCGGCAGCTTCGACCCGTTCGCCCGCACCGGCGAGCCCGAGTCGTGCGCGTACATCACCGACGGGTGGAGCCGGCCGCCGGCGTGGGCGTGGTCGCCGAACAGCCGCGACGTGTACATCGCCTGCTGGGGCCCGAACCTGGCGCTCGGGGCGGTCGTGCCGCTGGTCGGGCGCAGCCCGCAGCCGCGCTGGTGCGCCGGCGTCGCCCGCGGCGACGACGAGGAGCCGCGCTTGCAGCCGATGAAGCAGGTGTCGTGGCGGCACCCGGACCGCATCGTCGGGGTCAGCGGGTGGGACCAGACGTTCGCGCTCGACGCCCGCACCGGCGAGCTGCTGTGGGACGGCAAGGCGCACCCGCCGGTCGCGTTCTCGCCGGACGGCGGCGAGTTCGCCATGCACCCGGCCGGCATCGTCTACTACGACACGGCGACCGGGCTGCCCAACGGCAAGCTGCCGATGCACGTGGGCGCCGAGTCGTTCGTGTGGTCGAAGGACGGCAAGCGCATGGCGGCGCTGGTCCAGCCGGACAACAAGTGGCAGGCCGAGGCCGGCGTCTTCATTTATGACGGCGGCAAGTACAGGTACAGCCCCGACGCGCCGGCGCCGCGGACGGGCGGGTCGTACGCGGCGACGTGGAGCCCGGACGGCGGCAAGCTGGCGGTGACGTCGCGCGGTCGCCTGCAGATCTGGGAGCTCGGCGAGGCGCCGGCGCTGCGGCTCGACGTCGCGGCGCCGGGCAGCGGGGTGAGCTACGGCGACGGCGTGCTGGTCGCGTGGGGCAGCTTCGGCCTGACGTTCGTGCGCGAGAGCGACGGGGCGACCATCGGCGCCTTCAAGCTGGCGATCGAGGCCAGCGGCGACAGCCCGCTGTCGGCCGGCGGCGAGGACCACGGCGAGGGCATGGCCTGGAACCCGGCGTTCCCGCTCGACGGCGAGCGGGTGGCGGCGGCGCTGCCCGAGGGCGTGGTGATCGGGCCCGACGAGGCGAGCGCGAGCGTCGAGGAGGTCGACGGCAAGATCGCGTGGGTGGTCGACCGCAAGTGGGCCTGGCCGTGGCGCTGGGGCGAGGCCAAGGTGTGGCCCGACGCGGCCTCGGCCTGCGCCGACAAGGCCGCGCCGGCGGCGTTCAAGCGCAAGTTCGCCGCGCCCAGGCCGGCCAAGAAGGCGAGCAAGAAGACGGCCAGGGCCGGCGCGGCGGCGCCGGCCTCGCCCGCGCCGACGAAGCCGGGCAAGTCGAAGACGTGGCCGCCGCCCGGCGGGTCGATCGACGACATCGCGGCGCTGCTCGAGCAGGGCGTGCAGAAGATCAGCGACGGCTACCACGGCGGCGACTACCGGCGAAAGCTCGCGGCCCGGACCATGGCCCTCGGGCTGTTCGACCGCGCGGCCGCGGCCATCGACGGCGGCGCGGGCTGGAGCGCGTGGGACCCGTGGTGGTCGGCCTACGCGCGCGGCGAGGCGGTGGTGACGGCGCTGACCGGGCGCGTCGCCGGGGCGCCCGCGCTGACCGACGAGCAGCAGGCGACGCTGCGCCGGTGGTCGACCGAGGGCGAGGAGGCGCTGAAGAAGATCGGCCGCACGTGGCCGCCGTGCCGGCCGCAGGTGATGCTCGGCGCGGGCTGGACGCTGCTCGGCGAGGCCAGGAGGGGCGAGAAGCTGCTGAAGGCGGCGGTCGCGGGCATCGACCCGGAGAACAACCAGACCGAGCACCGCGCGGTGGTGGCGGAGGCGTTCGCGGCGCTCGGCCGCGTCGACGAGGCGATCGACCACCTGACGAGCGGCGGCAAGGTGTCGTGGTCGATGTCGCCGCCGGCGATCGCGGCGATCTGCCGGCGCGCGTCGGCGGCCCAGCTCGAGCGGCTGCTGGCGAAGATGACGGAGTCGACGTCCAACAACGAGTTCGTGCTGCTCGAACGCGGGCTCACGCGGCTGATCGCGCTGAAGGAGTGGGACGCGGCGTGGCGCTGGCTCGGCGGGTTCGAGGGGCTGTCGACCTACCGCGCCGAGGCCCGGCTCGTCGAGGCGATGGCGGCCGCCGGCGCGGGCGCGCAGGCGGAGACCCGCGGGCAGCTCGTCGACCTCGTGCACCAGCGCTGCGCCGAGTCGGTCGAGGCGCTGGCCCGCGTCGACCCGCAGCGGGCGCGCGGGCACTTCGAGCGCATCCTGGCGCAGGCGCCGAAGATCGTCGCGGGCGCCTACTACCCCGGCGAGTTCCTGGCGGCGCTGGCCGGCGCGGCGGTGCGGCTCGGACGGCTCGCCGACGCGGAGCAGCTCGAGGCGTCCGGGCGCGCGCGCGCGGAGAAGCAGGCGGTCCGCTTCGCGGTGCTGGCGACGCTCGACCCGGCCGACCCGGCGTGGGCGGCGTGGTTCTCGCGCGCACGCGAGGGCGAGCAGGACAACGAGCTGACCGAGCTCGCGGGGCTGGCGGCCCGCGGCAAGCTGGCCGACGCGGGCGCGCTGCTCGACCGAGCGATCGAGGCCGCGCGCGCGGGCAGCTACCCGGACATCAAGCTCGAGGAGGTCTCGAAGCGCATGGCCGAGGCCGGCGACCTCGACACGGCGTACAAGGCGTGGCGGGCGATCTCCAAGGGCATGCGGTCGTACCGCAACGGGCCGCTGCTCGACGCGTGCGTGGCCGCGGGGGCGTGGGCCGGGGCGCTCGAGGTGCTGCGGGGGATGCCGCAGGACCTCAACGGGGCGCCGCAGAAGGCCAGCCAGATCCTGCTGAAGGTCGGCGGCGGCGAGGGCTGGTAGGCGCGGACCTCAGTGGCCGGCGGGCGTGTGCTCGCCGGCCTCGACGCGCAGCGCGAGGCGGTTCTCGGGCAGCGGCACCGGGCAGGTGGCGTGCTCGGTGAAGGCGCACGGCGGGTTGTGGGCGCGGTTGAAGTCGAGCACGAGCGCGCCGTCGGTCGGCAGCGGGGTGACGAGGAAGCGGCCGCCGGCGTAGGTCTCGACGCCGCTGGTGAGGTCGCGGAACACGAACAGCAGCTCGTCGCCGTGCGGGCCCCGCTCGAGGATCGGCGCGAGGCGGTGCTCCGCGCCGTCGACCGTGAACACGGCGACGCCGGGGACCTCGGCGGGCACGCTGGCGCCGAGCACGGTCGGGTGCTCGACCTGCCGCGGTTTTTCATGAGCTTCGAAGCGGGCCTTTATCTGCCACGCGCTGCTCGCCGGGAAGCGGGGGATGCCCGCGAAGCCGCGCCGCGCCGGCGACTCGCGGTCGTACAGCCGCACCGCCAGCCGCTCGCCGCGTTTGATTATTAAAAATGTGAAGCGGGCGCCGAGCTCGACGCGGTCGGCGGGCAGCGCGGGGTCGGCGTCGGAGCGCAGCGCGACGTCGCCGACGCGGGCGCCGGCGATGCGGGCGTCGACGCCGTCGGCGGTGCGCAGGCGGACCTCGCCGTTTAATAGTGTGAGCGTGCCGATCGTCGGCGGGGCGCCGGCGGGGAACACGAGGTCGGACGTCTCAGCGGCGCCGAGCTCGTGCTCGCCCTCGTCGAGCCAGTACAGGCCCGCGAGCGTCAGCCAGCCCTGGTCGGCCCGCAGCGCGGCGACCCGCGCGTCGTGCCATTTTTGTAGTTCGACCGCGAGGGCCTCGCAGGTGCTGCAGGCGGGCGCGGCGGGGCGGCAGGCGAGCATGAGGGCGAGGGCGAGGGCGAGCCGCACGCGGGGACTGTAACGCGGCGCGGGGCGCGGAGGCTAGCTGCGAGGCTTTCCGGGGTCGCGCGGACGTAAGCGCGTGATCAGGAGTTCGAGCATCTCGCCAGGTGTCATGACTGGCGCGGGCAACTGCAGCTCGTCGTTGCCTGGGTGGAGATGGCTGCGAAGCTCGCGGAGCTCATTGGTGTGACCTGGGAGGTTGAGGTCGAAGCGGATAAAAGGCGGTATATGCCCATCGGGGAATACGATTTCAAAGTCGTAGCCTAGCATTTCGAGACGACCGGGGGCGTGCTGGCGCACGGTTAGGGTGAAGTGTAGCCATGCGAGGTCGTCGCGTATCAGTCGCGCACTTGCGTCGTCGCGGCGAAAGTCCTTTGGGCCACCAAAAATCACGTACTCGCAGTCGTCGTCGCCCGAACGCTCAAGCTGGACGTGCTTGTGGATGACATCCTCAGCAATCTTGAGAAGATCGCTGTCAAGCGCGTCTTTGAGGACTCTACGAATCTGGCGCAGCAGAATGCTCGGCGACTCCGCGGTGAGCAACGGAGCCCCTGTCAGTGTCCGGTTCTGGAGGTCTTTCACAGTGCCTCCCCTGACGGTATCGGTGAGTTTCAGGATAGTTGTCGCCTTGGCAATCAGGCGTGCTTCGCCTTGGAATCGGCGGGCTCACGCTCTGGGTTGAGGCAGACGACGCGGACGGGCTTCCAGTTGCGGGTGTTGCCGGTCCAGCGTTCGGGGTGG
>JAEUJW010000080.1 GCA_016793465.1 Myxococcales bacterium | reverse complement strand
CTCCTCGAGGTCCACGTCGTACTCGTCTGTTCTCTGCTGCCCGCCCATCCGGGCGATCTCGGTGTTCATCTCACTGGTTGCTTTGCTCGCCCCTCGGGTGGTTTATCGGTGAAGGCGACAACTTTCCTGAGACTGGGGGGTATCAACTCGCCGAGACCGAGCAGGACGAGCCACTCGGCGATATCAGGCTCTGCAGGCAGTCGACCGGCGCGAGCGCGCTCCTCCAGCTCGGCGTCGTCGAAGCCGAAGTGGCGGCGGAGCTCGGCGAGCCGCTGCTCACGCACCGATGAGGTGAGGCGATCCTCCGCACCGTAGCGCCACACACCGTCGCCGATCCAGCTCCATAGGTTAGGCGCGAGGATTGGCATTCGATGCACGGCCGTGCTGTTGATGATGAGCAGTGTAGGAGCGACGCGTTCGAGGCGGCTGCGGTTGACGTCGACGGCGCGCCAGGCGTGCTCGTCAAAGGTCGAGAGGCCGGTGAGGACGAGGATGTCTTCGGAGTTCTCGGCACAAGTAGTAATCAATTCTTCGGCCGTCGAGACATGGATGCGATCGATACGATGGTCGGTCAAACCGACAATTTCCTCGTGTAACTCTGTGGCTGAATGTTCATCCGTCCCCTCGGCGACGACGACAAGGAACCATGCGTTTGACATGGCCCCGATATCGACGAGGCGGGCCGCGAGCGGCCACGCGGAGATGGTCTCGGGCAAGGCGGGTTTCATGCGACCTCAGGCATCAGGCCGAGCAACGGCGCCAGCGCGGGGTGGACGACCCAGCGATTGCCCTCATACATCAACACGCGTCGAGTTTCGAGCAACGAAAGCTCGCGTTCGCCGCGGACGATGAATTTCTCGCTGGCGTGGACTTTGCGTAGGGCAACAAGTTGTTCGTCGTCGAGGCCGATCGCCAGACCTCGACCCATGGCGTCACGTGCAGTCACCACATCCTGGAGTTGAACGCTGTCACGGCCGCCGACATAGGCCTCTTCGGCGGCGCGCTTGGCCAGGGTGATGAGGTCACGAAGGACGCCTCCCGAGGCGAGCACGAGGGGGCGAAGACACATGTCTGGCAAGACATCTGGATCGGCGCGCCGCCGCAATACGTCGCACAAGAATGCAAATTCGGACTCGTTTTGAGTGTCGACCGAGAGCTGGAAGTGGGGATGATCGAAGAGTTCGACGAGACCACGATCATTGCCCGGCACATAACGAACTGGCCCCACTACGACTACACCGATCCCGACGCGCTTGAGCGCGGCGATGTCGTGCTGTACTAAAGTGACGAAATTTTCGGGATTTGGTAGACGATCAAGGGAGTCGAAGAGGAAAACAGCGTGCTTTCCTCCACCGTTGCGATGCTTCAAGAGCGCAGGAAGGTTGCCTGCGTGCTCGAGGGAGTTCGGTGGGTCGTTTCCTCGGTATGTGTCGTCGAGTACTCCAGGGAATTGGTGTGAAAAATCATCGTCGGACTGATATCCGTACGCGAATGTGTAGAGAGATTTGACGGCCTTGACAAACTCTGGTGAGCGTTCGTCTTTCGGCTGGGAGCGGGCCAATCCGAGTCCTGCGAGGGCAACAAGGACGCCGCTGCGCGCGCGTGAATCAAGAGAGAACTGTTTGCTGACATCGATGTATTCGACGTGATCACCCTCAGGTTGCAGCGAGGCCTTCAGTTTTTCGGCAATTATGATTAGTTCTGATGTCTTGCCAGATCCGATACCACCGAGTACGACGTGAGACGAGACAGGATCGACCTCGAGTCGGGACTTCAGTTCTGACCAGACCGAGCCGCCGGGGCGCTCTACGAACAGGCCACCGGCGATCGCTTTCGCGGGGTCTGCCGTCGGGTTCATTCGGGCCATGAAGGCCCGAAAGCGTTGGAGTCGCGTCACGCTCTGGACGATATCATGAATTTCACTCGCCCGGGGCGCTGACGTACATCATGCCGAGGCACATCTCGTCGCCGGTGCCCTCGCCCCACTTGATGGGCGCGTCGCCCTTGGAGTTGTCGTGGTGGCACGTGAGGCGGACCTGGTCGGCGGAGTTGACGACCACCGGCTCGCGGAGCTCGTAGGTGCCTTGCCAGTTGAAGTCCCAGCGGGGCACGTCGATCAGGCACGGGCCGTCGCTGCCGCCCTGGCCGAGCACCTGCAGGCTGGCCCGCACGCCGCGGGTGTGCATGTGCACGCCGGCCGCGTGCACCAGCATGGGCTTGCCGATGCCGGGGGCGTCGTTGCCGTAGAGGTACTGCAAGATCAGGCTGAGGCCGATCTGGAACTCGTGCACGGAGTCGGGGTCGCCGGCCTCGATCGTCATCTCGGGCTGGTCGACCATCCACCCGGGGTTGGCGATCGGGAGCAGGTAGGCCGGGCGCTCGACCGAGGTGGCGGTGCGGATGTGCAGCGTCGACTGGTCGGACGCGTTGTCGCCGAGCGGGTGGTAGTGCATCTGCAGGGCGATCTTCGAGCCGGGCTCGACCATGATGCCGGTGCCCTCGGGCAGCGCGCCGCTGCTGCCGCCGGGGACCCACGCGCCGAGCCAGCGGGCGCGCGGGCTGGCCTCGCCGCCGGGGCCGCCGTAGCAGGGGTAGCCGGGGCCGGGGTCGGCCTCGTCGAGCGCGACGAACGGCGCGAGCTCGGCCGGCGGGATGATGAAGGCGATCACGTGGTGCACGATCGGCCGGGCGCCGGGCTCGATGGTGAAGCCGGTGGTGTAGGTCGGCTGGTCCTTGGGCCAGTCGAGCAGGAAGCAGCGGTAGTCGTCGGGCAGGGCGGTCGGGGTGTAGGGCTCGGGGATCCCCAGCTCGATGTCGTAGGCGATCGGCGGGGCCGGGTCGTCCTCGTGCGGCGGCTCGTCGGCGGGGTCGCCCTCGGGCGAGCCGAGGTCGATCCACGCGAGCAGCTTGCCGCGCTCGTCGTCGGTCAGCGAGAGGTCGCGCTCGTAGGTGGTGCAGGCGTCGTCGGGCGGCCACGGCGGCATCGTGCGGTCGTCGATCGACGGCGCGATGATCGGCGACATGGTCCTGGCCTGCTCGTAGGTCGTGAGCGCGAACGGGCCGATGTCGCCGGCGCGGTGGCAGGTGCCGCACTTGCCGTCGAGGATCGCCTTGATGTCGCGCCAGTAGGTCAGCGCCGGCTCGCCGCCGGTGGTCGGGTCGGCGGTGGTCGGCTCGGAGCTCGTGACGTCGCCGGTGCTGGCGTCGGCGGCGGTCGTGGTGGTGACCGGCGTCGAGGTCGAGGTGGGATCGACGGCGCCGGTGCTCGCGGCGGCGCCGCTGCTGCCGTCGTCGCCGGTGGAGGGATCGGACGCGCCGTTGCAGGCGACGAGCAGGGCGAACGGGAGAGCGGTGCGGGCGCTGGGCATCGGGGTCCTCGAGGCCAGCCTAACCGAACGCTGCGCGGCCGGGCAGGCGTCGACTCACGGCCCGCCAGCCCCGCGGCGCGGTCCGCAGACCGCGGTTCGCGGACCGCATGCGCCCGGGGCCGCCGGGCGAGCGCGTCGCGGCGATGTCAGCGCCGCAAACCTCGCTCACGCAAGGGCGGCGCTCGGCGCGATATGATACCGTGCGACCAATGCAGCCCGAGCGACGACTCCACTGGACCGTGCAGGACTACCTGAGTCTCGAGGCCAACACGAGCGAGAGGCACGAGTTCCTCGACGGCGAGATCTTCGCCATGGGGGGCGCTCGCGCCAGCCACAACCTGGTGGCTGCCAACGTGACGGGCGCGCTCGGCGTGCTGCTGCGCGGTCGCCCGTGCAAGCCGTTCACCAGCGATCAGCGGATCCACATCCCGAGTAGCGGGCTCTACACGTACCCCGACGGCGGCGTCGTGTGCGGGCGGTGGGAGGTGCATGCATCCGACGGGATGAGCCTCGTCAATCCCGCGTTGCTCTTCGAGGTGCTGTCGTCGTCGACCAGAGACTACGACCGCGGGGCCAAGCTCGAGCACTACAAGCAGATACCGACGCTGCGCGAGGTGTTGCTCGTCGACCAGCCGGAGCGGCGGGTCGAGCATCATCGCCGCGTCGAGGGCGACCGCTGGGTCGCGGCCGCGTTCACCGCCGGGGTGATCGAGCTGGGGCTCGGTGTGGGCCTCACGCTGGCCGACGTCTACGATCAGATCGAATCCACCCTCGGGTAGGTCGAGGTTCGCGTGCGCGCGTGGGCCCGCGGTGCGGGGGCGGCGGGATCCGTGGTATGCACGACCTCCGATGACGGACTGGGCGACGATTCACGCCGGGGTGACGATCGAGGCGGCGGTGCGGGGCGACGGCGAGGACGCGCAGCTCGCGGTGCGGGCGGCGGTCGAGGGCGACGGCGACGTGGCGCTCGAGCGGCTGCTGGCGGCGCTGCGGCACGCGTCGTCGCGGGCGGAGCTCGAGGCGCGCGGGGTCGAGGGGGCGTATCGCGTCGAGGACGTGCTGGCGGTCGAGGTGGAGGTCGCGGCGGCGGAGGTCGAGGCGGCGGGGCGCTGGTTCAAGCGGCGGCTCGGGCGCGACGCGCGGGTCGAGGCGCGGGCGGGCGCGGGCTCGCGGGTGGCGGCGACGTTCGCCCGGCGCGGGTCGCTGCCGACGTCGCAGCGCCAGCAGTACACGCGCACGGACGGGCGGATCCGGGTCGAGGCGTTCGAGCTGCACGTGGTCGAGCACTGCAACCTGCGCTGCACGGCCTGCTGCAACATGTCGCCGTACCTGGCCGAGAAGACGCTGAGCGTGGCCGAGGTCGAGCGCATGTGCCGGACGATGGCGCAGCACCTCGAGGTCGACGTGTTCAAGATCATGGGCGGGGAGCCGCTGCTGCACCCGCAGATCGCCGACGTGATCCGGGCGATCCGCGGGACGGGGATCTCCCGCACGATCCGGCTGTTCACCAACGGGCTGCTGCTGCACACGATGACGGACGACTTCTGGCAGGCGCTCGACGAGCTGACCATTTCGAATTATGCGAGCGCGCCGGTCAAGCCGGCGCTGCTCGAGGTGGTGAAGGCGAGGGCGCGGGCCCACGACGTGGTGCTGAACGTCAAGCCGGTCGCGGAGTTCAGCGAGGTGATGCGCGGCGAACGCGAGGGCGACGACGCCGAGGTGCGCCGGGTGTACGACAACTGCTGGCTGCGCCACCGCTGCCTGGTGGTCCGCAACGAGCGGTTCTACATGTGCACGCGCGCGGCCTACGCGGGCGAGTACCACGCGGACATCATGCACGGGGCGCACGCGGCCGACCGCGAGGCGGCGCTCGCGGGCGACGGAGTGCGGCTCGACACGCCGGACCTCGGGGCGGCGCTGCTCGAGTACCTGAATCGCAGCGAGGCGCTGGTGTCGTGCCGCTTCTGTCACGGCGGGGCCGGGCCGCTGGCGCCGCACTCGCAGCTGTCGAAGGCGGACGTGCAGGCGGGACGGCTGCGGCCGCTGCGTGTGGTCGGCCAGTCATGAACCCGCGGCTGGCGACGCAGGTGACGTGGGGCGGGCGGAGCGGGGGCTCGCTGTGCGCGCTCGTCGGCGCGGCGCGGGTGCGGCTCGACGCCGAGGGGGTGCGCGCGGCGTTCGGAGAGCGCGAGGTCGAAGGAGCGACGTGCATCGCCGGGGCGCGCTGGGCGTGGTGCGACGAGGGCGAGGCGCGGGCGAGGGCGAGGCGAGGTGAGGCGAGGGAGCGCGAGGGCGAGTCGTACGAGGGCGAGGCGCGGGCGACGGAGATGCGAGGTGAGGCGAGTGGTCGAGCGGGCGACGCGTGTGTAGGCGAGGCGCGGATGACAGGGCGCGCGGAGGAGTCGCAGGGGTTTGTGACGGGCGACGGGGTGGCGAGCTTGCGGGCGGCGTTGCTGCGGGCGTGTGACGACGTGCCGGGCGGGCGCGGGGCGCTGGCGCTGAGCGGCGGGGTCGACTCGGCCGTGCTGGCGGGGTTGCTGGGGCGGCGGGTGGTCGCGTACACGCTGGCGCCGGAGTTCGCGGGGTACGGTGAGGTCGAGGAGGCGCGCGAGGTCGCGGGGCGCTTCGGCGTCGAGCTGCGCGAGGTGGCGGTGCGCGAGGCGGACTACGTCGAGGGCCTGGCGGCGGCGATCCGCGGCTGTGAGAGCCCACTGTACAATCTGCACCCGGTGAGTCGGCTGCTGCTGGCGCGGGCGGCCCGGGCCGACGGGGTCGAATGGATGATCACGGGCGACGGCGCCGACGAAATTTTTAAGAATGTGCGCGGCGCGGACTACCTGCCGATCGTCGGGGCGATGATGCGGGCGGCGGGGCTGACGGCGGTGGCGCCGTTCCTCGCGGCGGGGGTCGCGGAGCGCGTGGTGGGAGATCCGGACAAGCGGGCGTTGCGGGCGCTGGCGGGCGATCTCGGGGTGCCGGAGGGCGTGGCGTGGCGGGCGAAGCGGCCGCGGCTGGCCCCGGCGATGGACCTGCGCGGGCTGGTCGGCGGCGAAGAACTCGCCGCGCTCGGGCGCTGCCTCGGGCGCGCGCCGGGGGACGCGACGGACCGCGAGCGGGTCGGCTGGACGACGCTGGCGCTGCTGGTGAGGTGCTTTCCGGGGATGGACCTGTCATGTGTGGGATCGCCGGGCTGATTCACTACCGCGGCGTCGACGAGGCGGCGCGGGCGCGGGCGCGGGCGATGCAGGTCGGGCTGCGCCATCGCGGGCCGGACGGCGACGGCGAGGCCGAGCTCGACGGCGGGATCTTGCTGCACACGCGGCTCTCGCTGCTCGACCGCGCGGGCGGGGCCCAGCCGATGCGCACGCCCGACGGGCGCTACACGATCGTCTACAACGGCGAGATCTATAATCACCAGGAGCTGCGGGCGCGGCTCGACTACCCGTTCGCCACGCGCTGCGACGCGGAGACGGTGCTCGCGGCGTACGCGGCGTGGGGGCCGGGCTGCGTGTCGCGGTTCAACGGGATGTTCGCGTTCTTCGTGTGGGACGCGGCGGAGCGGCGGGGGTTTTTGGCGAGGGACCCGCTGGGCGTCAAGCCGCTGGCGTACGCGTGGGACGGCGAGGAGTTCCTGTTCGCGTCGGAGGCGGGGGTGGTCGCGCGGGCGCGGCGGAGCGCGCCGCGGGCGTGCGAGGAGGCGGTGCTCGAGTACCTGGTGGCGCCGTGCTTCAGCGGGGTCGAGCGGCCGATGTTCGCGGGGGTCGAGTACCTGCAGCCGGGGCGCTGGGCCGAGCTGGGGCCCGAGGGCCCGCGGGTGCGGCGTTATTTTAATTACGAGGTGGCGCGCGAGGGCGAGGGGCCCGGCGACGAGGCGCTGCGCGCGGCGTTCACGGCGGCGGTGCGGCGCACGTGCGTGGCGGACGAGCCGATCGGGGTGTTCCTCAGCGGGGGCCTCGACTCGACGGCGATTGCGATGATCGCCGGGCAGGTGATGCGCCGGCCCGCGGCGCTCTCGATCGTGTTCGAGGGGATGCACGACTACGACTATCAGCGGTCGGCGATCGTGGTGTCGAACGACATGGAGTACGTGGGCCTCGCGGCGCGGGCGGCTGAGGTCGAGTGGCGCGCGGTGGAGGTGGCGCGGGCGGACCTGGCGGCGGACCTCGAGCGGGTCGCGCGGACCAACGACGCGCTGCCGGCGTGGGAGCAGGAGGTGGCGCAGGACCGCCTGGCGCGGGCGGCGGCGGCGGCGGGTTTGAAGGCGGTGCTGGTCGGCGACGCGGCCGACGAGACGCACTTCGGGTACCACTTCCTGCTCGACCCGGCCGCGACCGCGGACCCCGCAGAAATAATTAAAAGGTTCGGGGGGGTGGCGATCCGGCGCGAGGTGCTGGCGGATCCGGCGGCTGGCCTTGCGGACAGGTACCGCGCGTGGATGCGGCCGGGGCGGGCGCGCGACGACCAGGTGGCGGACACCACGCGGCTGGTGGTCGAGCGGTGGTTGCCGCGGCTGCTGCACAACGGGGACATCCACACCATGCGCCACGGGCTCGAGGCGCGGGTGCCGTTTGCGGACGCGGAGCTGCTGGCGCTGGCGCAGCAGGTGCCGCCGCGCGCGGGCCTGGCCGGGGGAGAGAAGACGCGGCTGCGTCAGGCGCTGCGCGGGCTGGTGCCGGAGGCGATCCGCACGCGGCGGAAGTCGGCGCTGCCGAAGGACCAGGGGGCGGAGCCGGTGTATCGACGAGAGGCGGGGCGGCTGCTCGCGGAGCCGCCGGCGCTGGTGCGCGGGCTGGTCGACGTCGCGGCGGTGCAGGCGCGGCTCGCCTCGGCGCGGCCGCTCGACGAGCGCGAGCGCGCGGGCCTGTTCCGGATCGTCGGGCTGTGCCATTTTTCGCGTCACCACGGGATCCCATGAAGCGCGTCCTGTTCGTCGTGCTGGCCGAGAAGGGCCACGTCCACCCGTTCATCGGTCCGGCCCAGGAGCTGCGACGGCGCGGGCACGCGGTCGGGTTCTACTCGCCGAGCGACCTGCGGCGGCCGCTCGCGCGCGCGGGCTTCGACGAGGTGTTCGTGGGCGCGACGCAGGCGCCGCCGGATGGCAACCGCGGGGCCGCGTTCGCGGCGCTGGTCGACGACCCGGCGCGGCTGCGGCGGTGGATCGGCGAGATGCTGGTCGAGAGCGTGCCGCGAGAGGTGGAGCGGCTGACGGCGGCGGCGGCGGCGTTTCGTCCGCACGTGATCGTCGCCGACCCGATGGCCTACGCGGCGCCGATCGTGGCGGAGCGGCGGCAGATCCCGTGGGCGGGCGTGTCGACCTCGCTCAACCCGGTGGTGCCGGACGGGTGGACGAGCGAGCTGATCGCCACGACGTCGGCGCTGCCGCGGGAGGAGCTGCTGGCGCGCTTCGGCGTGGCCGGCGCGAGGTTCCGCGTCAGCGACTGCCTGTCGCCCTGGTTAAATGTGGCGTTCACGACGCGCGAGCTGGTCGGCGAGGCGCCCGACGACGTGCTGCTGGCGGGGGCATCGGTGCCGCTGGACGAGCGCGGGGACGAGGCCGAGGATGTCACGATCGAGGATGATCGGCCGGTGGTGTACATGGCGCTCGGCAGCCAGATCTGGCACCAGCCGCGGATGTTCGCGGCGGTGATGGAGGGTTCGCGCGGGCAGCCGTGGCAGCTCGTGCTCGCCGCCGGCGATCTGGCGACCGAGCTGCGGCCGCCGCCGGGCGTGAGCGTCAAAATATTAAAATATGCGCCGCAGCTGGCGGTGCTGCGGCGGGCGCGGGTGATGATCACGCACGGCGGGGCGAACTCGGTGATGGAGGCGCTGGCTCAGGGGGTGCCGCTGATGCTGACGCCGATCTGCAACGACCAGCCGCACAACGCCCGGTTCGTGGCCGGGGCCGGGGCCGGGGTCGTCTGCGATCTGGCGACGGCGTCGGCGGCGGAGGTGCGCGCGGGGCTGGCGAGGCTGTGCGCGGACGGGGCGGAGCGGGCCGCCGCGCGCAGGATCGCCGCGAGCTATCACGCGGCCGGCGGGGCGCCGCGGGTCGCGGAGGCGATCGAGGGGCTCGGGGTGCGCGGGTGAGGGTCCCGGTGACGATCGCGGCGAAGAACGAGGAGGCGAGCCTCGGGGCCTGCCTCGACGCCCTGTACAGGTCGGTCGCGTGGGGGCGCGGGCGCGGGTTCGAGTTCGATGTGCTGGTGGTGGCCGACGATTGCACCGACCGGACGGAGGAGGTCGCGCGCGGGCGCGGGGCGCGGGTGCTGCGGTCGTCGGGCGGGAAGGTCGAGGCGCAGCGGGCGGGCCTGGCCTTTTGGACAGCCGAGGGGCTGGGGGAGTCGTTCGTGGTGTTCATGGACGCGGACGTGCTGGTGACGCCGCCGACGCTGGCGGCGCTGGCGGAGGCGATGCTGGCGCGGCCCGAGGTGCGGGTGGCGTGTCCGCCGCGGGTGCCGCTGCCGCCGCTGCGGCGGGGCTGGCTGGCGCGGGCGCTGCACGTGTACAACCGCGAGCGCGGGTTCTCGTCGCAGCGGACGTGGTTCAACGGCAAGTGTTTTGCGATCCGCGGGTGGAGCGTGCCGACGCGGGCGGAGCTGGCGCGGCGGGTGGCGCGGCTGCCCGTCGACAATTTCTATGATTATGCGGCGGGCATGCGGATCGACGACATCTATCTGTCGCGGCGGATCGTGGCGGAGGACGGGCCGGAGGCGCTGGTGGAGACGCGCGCGGGGTGCGTGGAGTATCGGGCGCTCGAGACGTTGACGGGGATGTATCGCTATTATCGGCGCATGCGCATGGAGGTCGAGCGGGTGAGCGCGCTGTTCCCCGAGCTCGACTGGGCCCACGCGCGCTACGGGGAGCGGCGGGCGGACCGGCTGGAGGGGGCGCCGCTGGGGTGGTGGCTCGCGTACCTGCAGTTTCACGCGGCGCTGCTGGCGTGCATGACGGGGTACCGGCTGGAGAGGTTTTATTATCAACGGCTGGCGCGCACGCGCTGCCCGGCGTGGCCGCCGATCGTGGAGACGAAGTGCTCGCTCGCCACCGAGACCCGCGGGTAGTGCCGATCGAGGTGTGGGACCTGCTGGTCGACGGCGTGGCGCTGTACGACGTCGATCGCGGGGCCGGGTTCGGGGCGGCGCTCGGGCGGGCGGTCGAGCTGTTGATGTCGGGGGAGGCTGTGAGCGAGTCGTGCCCGCGGTTCCCGGAGGTGTGCCGGCAGCTCCGCCGGGTGGTGCTGGCCGGCGGGGCTGCCGGAGCGGTGCAGTGGCGCTCGACCGTGCCGGCGGTGGTGGCGGCGGAGCCGGAGCGGTGCGGCGTGCGCGGCGGGCTGGCGATCCTCGCGGGGCGGCGCGGGCTGGTGGCGGACCTCGGGCAGAGCCGGCTGAAGGTGAGCGGGGCGCGTGAATGGGTGTATGTGCGCGACTTATCAAAAATTCCGGTGAGCATGCGGCCGGTCGAGGGCGCGGGGCGGGCGGCGCTCGTCGAGTTCGTGGCGACGGGGCTGCGCGAGGCGGCGACGGAGTGCGAGCCGGAGGCGATCGTGCTGGCGCTGCCGTGCGAGATCGGCGACGACGGGGCGCTGGGCACGTGCTCGTATCCGTGGCGCGCGGGCGATGCGATCGTCGAGGAGGTGCTGGCGGCGGCGGGGCTCGAGCGGGTGCCGACGTGGCTCGTCAACGACGCGGAGCTGGCGGCGATCGGCGTGGCGGCGGACGGCGTCGCCGACACGACGCTGGTGCTGACGCTCGGGTTCGGGGTCGGCGGGGCGGTGATCCGCGGGGCGTGAGCGGTCGAGATCGTGAGCGGCGAGCGCGGCCGTCGAGGCGCGGCGGGTCGGCGACTGGGGCGGCGGGGTCACTCGCCGAGGTGCAGGCGGGCGGGGGTCCAGTTGCGGGCGCGACGGGTGCGGCGGGCCTCGGGGTCCTCGCCGTCGAAGTCGCGGTGGCCGGCGTCGGGGAAGTCGGCGGCGGCGTCGAGCAGGTCGACGTTGACGACGGCGCGCGGCTCGGGGTCGTCGGTCATGGCGGCGGCGAACTGGCCGCAGCGGCGGCAGAACACGAAGTCGGCGGTGGCGGTGGCGAAGCGGTAGCGCGAGAGGTCGGCGGGGTGTCTGGCGGTGATGGTGACGCTGCCCGCGGGGTCGGAGGTCCAGCGCAGGCGGCGGCCGCGGCAGAAGGTGCACATGCACGCGCGCGCGCCGAGGTCGGCGGGCTCGCGGGCGCTGCGGAGGTCGACCGAGAGGTTGCCGCAGTGACAGCGGCCGGACAGGGTGGGCATATTAAAAATGTAGCGGGTGGTCGAGGTGCACAGTCGCGGGGGAGGATCGAAACTGTGCCGGTCCTGCGGTGTGGTGGCGTGCGACGCGGGGGCCGGGTGAACGACGTGGCCCCCTCGCCGGGCGTGTGATCGCCGCGGCGCCGCTCACGACCGCGGCGACGACGTCGAGTTCAGGGCGCGTCGGGCGGCGGCGCGGACGCGCGGCGACGGGTCGTCGGCCGCGAGGGCGCGCAGGGCCGCCTCGCCCTCCTCGCGGGAGAGCAGGTCGAGGGCCGCGCGCGCGAGGTGGTGGCGCCCGTCGGGCGAGGCCTCGATCGTGCTGGCGACGACCCGCCGCTCGATGTCGAAGATGTGCTGCGGCAGGTGCTCGACCGCGGGCACGGTCATCAGGTTGAGCGACGCCGAGAGCTCGCGCGACGGGTGCTGGACGTGGACGTCGCGGTACGCCTCGTAGAGCATGACGTCGCCGGCGCCGAGGCGCGCGCGCCCCCGCGGCGCGAGCGTCACCCGCTGCTCCGGCGCGAGCAGCTCGGCCGCCTCGGCGAGCTCGAAGAGGTCGGTCTCGTAGCCCTCGCCGGACAGGCCGAGCGTCAGCAGGTGGAAGTTGTGGTTGTGGGCGACCCCGTAGCTGAAGTCGCTGGCGTCGCCGACGAACGCGCCGCCGAGCGGCACCCACAAGTTGACGCGCAGGAGGTAGCGCTCGCGCGCGGCGAGGATCAGCGTGTGGGCCTCGTAGCGGTTGTGCCGCTGGAACCCGCGGGGGTCGTCTGCGACCTCGCGCGCGAGGGTCGCCGCGAGCCGACCCGGGTCGGCCCCCAGCCGGCGCAGCAGGTCACGCGCGGCCCACAGCGCGTCCGCGGAGGTCAGGTCGACCCCGGCGAGCTCGCGCTCGAACTCGTCGAGCGCGAGCGGCTCCGCCGGCGCCTGCGACCCCGCCGGCAGGTGGCGCATCAGCCCGGCCGCCGTCCCGCCGACGCCCGTCGCGCGGCCTCCGCGACCTCGGGGTGCGGGTCCCGTGCGAGCGCCTCGAGGCATCGATCGACGTCAGGGGCACCGAGGCGCGCGAGCCCCTGCATCGACTTCCAGCGCAGGTCGAAGTGCGGGTCGTCGAGCAGGGCGCGGAACGCCGGCTCCGCGGCGGGGAGCGCCGCGCGTCGCAACCAATCCAGCACCAGGGCGAGCCGCGACGTCCGCAGGTCGGCGTGCGCCAGGGCGACCGCGCGGCCCTGTTCGAAGCGCCACGCGTAGGGCAGGGTCGGCCGGCGTGACAGCTCGAGGAACCATCCGGGCCGCGCGACCGCGATGGTCGTGACGGCGAGCCTCGTCGACGGCGCGCCGGGCTCGTCCGCGAGGGCGGCGAGGTGCCAGGGCGGATCCTCGACGAGCTCGGGCGGTCCGAGCGCGAGCCCGGGCGTGAAGCGATCGACCGTCACCCGCGCCGCGGTGCGCCGTGTCGAGACCGTCCAGGCGTTCGTGGTGATCGGCACGAACAGGGTCGTGGCCACGTCGCCGAGCTGTGCGGCCGCTTCGTGGGCGCCGGGCGGCTCGCGGCGCCGCACCACCGCGCGCACGTGCGGCCCGTCGAGCAGCACGACGGCGCCGCGCTCGACCCGCGGCGCCTCGGTCCCGCGGGTCTCGACGATCGCCGCCAGCTCCCGCCGCAGCAAGGCCGCGATCGGGTCCGTGCGCCGGACCTCGGCGACGTGCGCGTCGATCGTGGCGGCGTCGCGTCCCCCGCCGGCGAGGGTCGTCGCCAGCCCGAGCAGCTCGGACCACCCGGGAGGCGCGAACCCGAGGTGGTCCGCGCGGCTCCAGACGCCGTCCCGGTCGCGGTCGTCAGCCCTCGCCGGCACGGCCCGTCAGCCCTCGACCCCGAAGAAGATCAGCGTCGCGTACTCGCAGCCGCCCCCCTCGCCGGCGACCTGGACGCAGGTCGGCAGGTCGGGGAGCTCGTCGCTGCTGGCCCGCGTCAGGCGAGAGCTCGCGGTCGGGTTCGAGGGGGCCGTGCGGGGCAGGCGGGTCGAGGCGTCGTGCATGGAGTCCTCCGCGCCGGGTCGCGGCGCGCTTCGATCACGTACGCCGGGGCGCCGCGGCCGGATCGCGGCGCTCCGCGCCGTGATGCCGATGCGCGTGCTGCCGCGGAGTCACCCGGCGCGAGAGGCCGGCCGTGCGCCGTGTGTGGGAAGTCCGCGCGCACGGCCTGAACGGGGCCCGTCTGCGCTCGCGCACGGGAGACCGCGCCTGATAAGGATGGTGCCACGGATGCGGGCGAGCGACGCGGAGGCCGGGCCGTGCGGGTGGTGATCGTGTCGCCGCACCTCGACGACGGGGTGCTGTCGCTGGGCGGCTGGATCGCCGCGCGCGCGCTAGCGGGGGACGATGTGGTGGTGCTGACGGTGTGCAGCGAGGGCGACGCGAGCTACGCGGAGCGGCGGGCGGAGGACGTGGCGGCGGTGACGTCGCTGGGGGCGGCGGCGGTGCACCTGGGGGTCGCGGACGCGCCGTTTCGCCGCGGAGCGGAGCGGAGCTTCCGCGGGCTGATCCTGGCGGCGCTGGAGGACGACGACGCGGACGCGGGGCGGGTGATCGCGGCGATCGTGGCGCGGGTCGGCGAGCTGGCGGCCGATACGGCCCTGCTGCCGCTGGGGGTCGGGGAGCACGTCGATCACCGGATCGTCCACGCGGCGCAGGCGAGGTTGGCGGGGCGCGTGGGGTTCTATGCGGATCGGCCCTACGCGGACGTGCGCCACGCGGTGCGGGCTCGGCTGGCGCGGCTGGGGGCGCGGGTCGAGGCGGAGGCGGCGGAGAGGCAGCGGAGCGAGGTCGTGGAGCGCGAGGAGGGGGACGCGCTGGTCGCGGCGTTCATGGCGAGCGCGCGGGCGGCGGCGTACGTGCGCGCGTATGTGCCGGAGCGCGAGCGGGAGGCGTGCCTGCGGCCGCTGGCGGAGCCGCTGCGGCGGCCGTCACCGGCGCGGGGGCTGGCGCTCGTGGAGCAGACGCACCGGCTCACGGCGGAGCTGCGGGGGCGCGCGGCCCGGGCGGTCCAGATGTACGCGTCGCAGGTCGGCGACCTGTTCGGCGGGGCCGCGGAGGCGGGCTCGCGGTACGCGGCGGATGTGAGCCTGCGGCTGTACTGGCGGCGCGACGGGTGACGCGTGCGGCGACGCGGCCGCCGCACGCGGCGGCCCGGGGGACGCGCCGCGCGGGGCGGCGACAAGCGCGGCGGGCTGTGGCAGGCTGCGAGCATGGCATCACTTCGCGGGGTCCTGACGGGTGTGACGCTGCTGCTCGCCGGGTGCGGGGACAGCGGGAAGAGCGACGACACGGCGGGCGACGGGAGCTCGGGGGGCGGCGGTTCGACGGGCGCGGACACGGGCGGTGGTTCGACGGGCGCGCCGCCGACGTCGAGCGCGAGCGCGGAGGAGACGACCGACGACCCGACGGGCGGGGCGGCGGACGTGCGGCCGAACTGGCACGAGGACATCGCGCCGCTGGTGACGAAGCACTGCCAGTCGTGTCACGTCGCCGGGGGCATCGCGCCGTTCGCGATGACGACCTACGCGGAGACCGAGGGGTTCGCGGCGCTGATGGCGTTCGACGTGATGGACGGGCTGATGCCGCCGTGGCACGCGCTCGAGACGGCGGAGTGCGACCCGGTGTTCCCGTACAAGCACGACGCGCGGCTGACGGACGCGGAGAAGCAGCTGTTCCAGGGCTGGGCGGACGCGGGCGCGCCGGAGGGCGACCCGGCCAAGGCGGCGCCGCTGCCGGCGCCGCCGTCGCTCGACCTGGCCGACCCGACGACGACGGCGCTGTCGCCGGCGACGGTGGCGATCGAGAAGGTCGGCAACACGACCGACTTCTTCCACTGCCTCAGCATCGACCCGGGCAACACCGAGTCGGTGTACCTCGACGGCGTGCAGGTGGTGCCGGGCAACCCGGGGATCGTGCACCACGTGCTGATCTACGTCGACGCGGCCGGCGAGTCGGCGAGCTGGGCCGGCGGGGTCAAGCACAACTGCGGCGGCGGCTCGGGCGTGGGCGGCGGGCAGCTGATCGGCGGGTGGGTGCCGGGCGGGCTGCCGATGGAGTCGCCGGCCGACGTCGGCACCGAGCTGCCGCCGGGCACGCGCCTCATCCTCAACGTGCACTACCACGCGACCGGCGCGGGCGCGGAGGAGGACAAGGGCACCGGGCTGGCGCTGCGCTGGAAGACCACGCCGCCGACCTGGCAGACGTTCTTCACGCTGATCGGGGCGCCGGGCGTCGGGCAGTCGCTGGACGGGCCGCTGCTGATCCCGGCCGGCGAGGACGAGCACGTCGAGGAGTACCAGTACGTGGTCGGCGACCAGGGCATGAGCTTCCCGGACATCGTCGACGTGCGGGTGTGGACGGTGCTCAACCATATGCACAAGGTCGGGGTCGACATGCGCGTGTGGGTCGAGGACCGCGACACCGGCGAAGAGTCGTGCCTGCTGCACACGCCGCGCTGGGACTTCAATTGGCAGCGGTCGTACGCGCTCGACTCGCCGATCACCGGCAGCTTCCGCGTGCGCGCGGGCGACAAGGTGCGGGTGCGCTGCGTGTACAACAACACCAAGTCGAACCCGGGCGTGCTCGAGATGCTGGCGGAGCTCGGGCTGACCGAGCCGGTCGACGTGAGCCTCGGCGAGGCGACCGGCGACGAGATGTGCCTGACCGGCATCGGCGTGGCGATCAAGGGGCTGTGAGCCGCCGACGCGCCCGGCTCGCCGCTCAGCGGCACGGCGGGCCGCCGGTGGTCTGGATCGAGAAGGCGGAGATGCGGGGCGTGCGGCCGCGGTCGAGGGCGAGGCTCAGCCTGGCGGCGCCGCGCTCGCAGGTGAGGTCGAAGATCGCGGCGCCGGGGCCGTGGACCTCGAGCGCGGGGCCGAGGCGGCAGGCGCCGTGCTCGTGGCGCACGGCGGCGGCGAGGCGGTCGAAGCCGGTGCGGGTGACGAGCGGGGAGAAGCGCTCGCGGTAGGCGGCGTCGTCGGGTCTGACGAGCAAGGCGAGGGCCTCGCGCGCGGCCTGCTCGACGGGCGGCGAGGGGGTGCCGGCGGTCCAGGCGACGGAGAACGAGGCGAGTTTAATATTGCGAGCGCCGGTGATGGCGAGGGTGAGCTCGGCGGCGCCGCGCTCGCACTGCAGGGGGTAGACGCCGGACCAGGGGCTGGTCGCGCGTTTGATCGCTCCGAGGGTGCAGGGGCCGAGGTTCGTGTGCAGCCAGCGGACCTGCTCGCCGAGCCGGGTGAGGGTGGCGGGCTCGCGGAGGGCGAGGCTCGCGGACTCGGCGAAGGCGGCCGCGTCCCAGGCGCTCAGGTGGGTTGCGAGTCGTTCGGCGGCGGCGGTCAGGGCCGGCAGGGCTCGCGGGGCGCGGGGCGCGAGGGCGCGGCCGCTGGCGAGGATGCGCTGGATCTCGTCGGTGATCGCGTCGGTGTCGGCCCAGGCGGCGTTGGCGAGCACGACGACGCCGACGCCGGCGTGCGGGTAAAAGCGCAGGCTGGCGTGGTAGCCGTCGACGGCGCCGTTGTGGCCGACGCTGTGCGGGTGGTCGCAGCCGTGAGACACGCGCCAGGCCAGGCCGAAGCCGGCGACGTTGCCGTCGACGGCGCCGGCGGTGGTGCGGGCGCGGAACGACTGGTAGGCGTGCAGGGTGTGCGACTCGCGGCGGAGCGCGCGGGACAGCGGGCCGCGCTCGGGGGCGCTGCGCGGGGGCCAGGCGTCGAGCTGGTAGGCGAGGAAGCGGGCGAGGTCCTCGACGGTGGAGAACAGCCCGCCGGCGGCGTCGATGTCGCCGTGGCGCGTCGGTGGTCGAGGTTCGGGCTCGCCGTCCTTGACGCCGTGGCCGAAGGCGAGGCGCGCGGGCGGGACGTCATCGCGGTCCCACACGCTGTCGCGCATGTCGAGCGGCGCGAGCACGTTGCCGCGGATCTCGTCGCGGTAGTCGCGGGCGGCGGCGGCGGCGACGAGGTGGCCGAGCAGCGAGAAGCCGAGGTTGGAGTACTCGGACACCAGGCCGGGCGGACGCACGAGCGAGAGGCCGTCGATCGCGCGCACGAGGTCGGCGCGCGAGGCGGTGCGATCGACGGAGAGCGGCGGGAGGTCGGGGTTGCGCGGGAGGCCGGAGGCGTGGCCGAGGATGTCGCGGATGCTGAGCTCGCGGAGGTCGGCGGCGGGGTGGGTGAGGCGCGCGAGCTCGGGCAACGCGGCGGAGGCGGGGGCGTCGAGGTCGAGGCGGCCGGCCTCGACGAGGCGCAGGGCGGCGGTCGCCGTGAACAATTTCGTGATCGAGCCGATGCGAAACACCGTGCGGCCGTCGACCGGGCCGCCGTAGGCGGCGTGGCGCCGGCCGAAGCCCTCGCTGTACACGAGCTCGCCGTCGACGACGACGCCGACGGCGACGCCGACGAGGCGGTCGGACTCGAAGATCTTGCTGACGGCTTCGCGGATCTTCGGGAGGGCGGCGGCGATGCGGTCGCGGCGCTGCGGATCCTTGCTGGTGAACTCGTCGGGCGGGGTCTCGCGGACGTCGGGCCGCGGGCGCGGTGGTTCGGGCGGCGGGGCCGGGGCGACGGCGGGCGTCGGGGCCGGCGTCGCCCGGCTCGCGCACCCGAGCAGCAGCGGGACGAGGGCGAGGGCGCGGCGCATCGTCCCCGTGTACCACGGGTCAGCGGCGGGGTGGCGAGCGCGGGGGCGCGGAGCGGGTCACGCGGACGGACCGGCGGGCGCGAGCGCGGCGCGGATCACAGGGATGTGCCGACCGGCGGGAGCGCGGAGCGGTCACGCGGAGGCGCGGGCGCGGCGCGGATCACAGGCAGGTGCCGATCGGCTGCGGCTCGCCGACGGTGCACACGAACATGCCGTTGTCGCAGGCGGGGTTGAAGCTGGCCTGGCCGTCGCAGCACTCGATGGTCTGGTCGCCGCAGCTGTCGTGGGGCACGCAGCAGGCGAAGTTGCCCTGGAACATGCAGCCCTCGTCGATGCTGGTGAAGTAGCCGCCGGCGTCGAGGCAGCCGCCGATCGGCGCACACAGGCCGCCGGCCTCGCTGCAGGTCGCGGCGTCGGGCTGGGGCGCGGGCGGCACGCAGCACTCGGCGTCGACGTCGTCGAAGAAGCAGCCGCCGGGGCTCGACGGGGCGACGGCGCCGCCCTCCTGCGCGCAGGTGCCGGCGGCCAGGCACACGCCGCCGTCCGCGGCGCAGGCGGCGGCGGACGGCGCGTCGCCGCCGGTGGTGTCGGTGGTGTCGGAGCTCGAGGTGTCGGAGCTCGAGGTGTCGGAGCTCGAGGTGTCGGTCAGGCTCACGGTGGTGTCGGAGCTCGTGGTGTCGGCGCTCGAGGTGTCGGAGGACGTCGGGCTGGTGGTGGTCGGTTCGGTGGTGAGATCGGTGGTGACGGTCGGGCTCGAGGTGTCGGAGGAGCTCGAGGTGTCGGCGGGGCCGGTGGACGCGGTGGTGGTCGCGTCGGCGCCGGCGCTGGCGTTCGAGCCGTCGTTGCAGGCGGCGAGCGCGAGGGCGGGGGCGAGGCAGAGGCGGAGGGTGAGCATGCGGCGGATGGTAGCGGTTTCGCCGCGGGCGGCCGTCGCGGGCCGGTCCGCGGCGGGTGTGCGGAGTGCAGCAATTTCGTCATCGGGGGTGCGCGCGAGCGTGCATACACGGGGGGTGTCGACGCACTATCCGTTCCAGCGATGGGTCGTGCCACGTCAGTCGGAGGAGGTCGAGCGCCTCCTCAAGCAGGCGGCGGAGCAGGACGACGTGATCTCGTTCGCGGGCGGGCTGCCGGCCGACGACCTGTTCCCGCGGCGGGCCCTGGCCGAGGCGCTCGAGCGGGTCATGGAGCGGCACGGGCGCGAGGCCCTGCAGTACCAGTGGAGCGAGGGCTACGGGCCGCTGCGCGAGCAGGTGGCGGCGATCTTGCGCGGGCGCGGGGTCGAGGTCGGCGCCGGCGACCTGCTGATCACCCACGGGGCCCAGCAGGCGCTCGACCTGCTGGCGCGGCTGTTCCTTCGGACAGGTGACCCGGTCGCCATCGAGAGCCCGGCCTACACCGGCGCGATCCAGGTGCTCGGGCTGCAGCGGCCGCGGGTGATCCCGCTGCCGCGGGGCGAGCACGGGCTCGACATGGAGCGCGTGCGGGCGGCGGTCCGCGAGCCGCGGCCGAACCTCCTGTATCTGACGCCCCTGGGGCACAACCCGACCGGGTCGACGCTGGCGCCGGACGTGTGCGAGGGCCTGGTCGAGCTCGGGCACGCGCACGACGCCTACGTGATCGAGGACGACGCCTACGGGGCGATCCAGCTCGACGAGGCGAGGAGCCCGCTGCGCGCCCTGCACGGCGCCGAGGAGCGGGTGATCCACGTCGGCACCTTCTCCAAGGTGCTGTCGCCGGGGCTGCGGGTCGGGTGGGTCGTCGCGCCGCCGGAGGTGATCGAGCAGCTCACGCGCCTGAAGGGCATGGTCGACCTGCAGACCAACACGCTCGGGCAGATGGCGCTGTCGGCGTTCCTCGACGAGCACAGCCTCGACGAGCACGTCGCGCGCTGCCTGCCGCGCTACCGCGAGCGGCGCGACGCGATGCTCGGCGCGCTCGACCAGCACATGCCGGCGGGGGTCGCGTGGACGCGGCCGGCGACCGGGTTCTCGCTGTGGGTGACGCTGCCCGACGAGGTCGACGTCGAGACCCTGCTGGCGCGGGCGCTGGCGGGTGGGGTGGCGTTCGAGCCGGGGGCGCCGTTTTATCCGGTCGCGACGCGGTCGCGCGAGCTGCGGCTGTCGTACGCCAACACCGCGACGGAGCGCATCGCCGAGGGCGTGCGGCGGCTCGGCGCGGTGCTGCGGTGCTGAGCGGCGCCGGCGTCGGCGTGGGTGACACGAATGCGCGCGGGGCGGGCCGAGGTGCGGTCGCTCGAGCGAGGCTTTTGATCCGAAAATTCGTACGTCGCACGACCCGCCGGTCGGCCGAGCGCGCGTGAGCTGGCGGCCGCGGCGACGGCTTGTGCGCGCGGGGAGATTGCGGCTCTTTGGTCGAGCTTCTTATGCCGATGAATCGTCCGGGTGTCCTCCTCGCGTGTGGTCTCGTGCTCGCCGGTTGCGGCGATGACAAGGGCCTGAGCAGCACGACCCTCATGCTGCCGATGTCGTTCGCCGACGGCGGCGACGGTGACGGCGACGGCGACGGCGACAGCGACGGCGGCGGGGTCACGAGCGGACCGACCGGCGGCTCCGGCGACACGAGCGGGGGGCCGTCGAGCAGCGGGGAGCCGCAGGATCCGTCGACGAGCGACCCGTCCACCGATCCGACCACCGGCCCGGCGGACCCGTCGACGACCCAGGTGTCGAGCGACCCGTCGACGAACGATCCGACGAACGACCCGAGCAACGACCCGACCAACGACACCTCCTCCAGCGACACCGGCGGCAACCCGGGCACGGCGTGGTGTCAGGGCCTCTTCGAGCCGAGCGTCTGCAACGGGTGCATATGCGAGAGCTGCCCGACCTCGCTGACCAACTGCATGGAGGACGCGGGCTGCAACGCCGTGATCACGTGCTTCGAGACGAGCGGGTGCAGCAACGACTGCTACGACGTGTGCGCCGACGTGATGGACATGTACGGCGGGCCCGACGGGCCGTGGTACGACCTCTCGGTCGAGATCTCGATCTGCGCGATCCAGTCCTGCCAGCTCTACTGCGGCTGAGGCGGTCAGCGACCGCGGCGGCGCAGGGCCTCGGGCTTGTGGGCCGCGCGCGCCCCGCTGCGGTCGCTCTCGACGAGGTACTGCGGCTCGTCCTCCGAGGCGGCCACGTGGTGGCCCTCGATGTCGGTCTCGTCGGTCAGCCGCTCGACCACCTCGTCGAGGACGCCGCCGCGTGCGACCCGATGCTCGGCGGTTGGTACTACGACGACAACGCCGCGCCGAAGAACATCATCCTCTGCCCGGTGAGCTGCGAGAGGGTGTCGTCGGCGCCGCAGGGCAACGAGGTCGACCTGCTGTTCGGGTGCAAGACCATGTACATCCCCGGCTGAGCGGTGCGGCGCCACGCGGGCGCGCGAGCGCGAGGGGCCTGGCGGCGACACACGTCGGCGCGCGACGACCGTTCGAAATAAATTTCGGACCGGCGGGGACTCGTGGTCGCTGTGGACTCAGGGCACGCGAACTATGCGGTAGACAGGCCCGGGCCGATCGACGAACAGGGGTCCCATGCATCTGCTTCGTTTCGTATCGGCTTCGCTCTGTTCGATCGTGTTGCTGGTCGGCGCGTGCGGCGACGACAAGGGCGACACCGACACCGCGGCCAACACCACGACCCTCACCTCCACGACCAACACCACGCCGCCGGCGATGACCGACCCGGGCCCGACGAGCGACGGCACGACCGGGCCGACCAGCGGCCCGGAGCCGGACACCACCGACACGCTGCCGACGACGACGCCCGACCCGACGACGACGACCGACCCGACGATGACGTCCGACCCGACGGCGACGACCGACCCGACCGGCGGCGACGGGATGTTCTGCGTCGACCACTGCGTCGAGGACGCGGACTGCACGCAGGACGGGCTCGACCTCGGCCTGAAGTGCGTCGACACCGTGTGCAAGACGCCGCCGTGCGCGGGCGACTCGGCGTGCACGGCCCTGTTCAGCGGCTGGACGTCGTGCGCGGCCCAGGCGGACTGCACCCCGGGGCAGGTGTGCATCGACTACGGCGGCGACACCGGCGGCTGCGCGCTGCAGGAGGGCATGGGCTTCATGTGCGACCTGGTCCCCGGGTTCGCGGCGGTGATGCTGCCGCCGATCGAGGGCGGCGAGCCGCTGACGGTGTGCGGCAACACCGCCTACACGTGCAACATGGACTCGGGGCTGTGCGAGAACCCGTGCGAGGACAACTCGGAGTGCGTGAGCCCGTCGGCGCCGATGTGCAACACCGACACCGGCGCGTGCGAGTGCGCGGCGGACACCGACTGCGAGACCATCATGTCGCCGGAGTACAGCAAGTGCACCGACAAGGGCTTCTGCGGCTGCGGCTCGGACGCCGACTGCGCGAACAGCTTGCTCGGCCCGGTGTGCACGAGCGCGGGCGTCTGCGGCTGCGGCTCGGACGCCGACTGCACCGGCGAGGGCGGCAGCAAGTGCTACGAGGGCTTCTGCGGCTGCGCGAGCGGCGACGAGTGCACCATGCCGAGCTACGACGGCACCATGCAGAGCTGCGAGTGAGCGCCTGAAGCGACGGCCCGCGGCCCCGGATCACGGTCCGGGCCGCGGGCGTCGACGTCTGGCGGCGAGCAGCAGGGGCGCGAGCCACACCGACGACGCGGCGGAGCTGCTGCAGCCGCAGCCGTCGTCGCCGCGGTCGTGCTCGGCGGCGGACGAGGCGTCGGCGTCGGGCCCGTCGGACAGCGACGCGGCGCCGGTGCTCGTGGTCGGGGCGGGGTCCTCGCCGGGGAGCACGACGAAGCAGGTCCCGGCCTCGGCGGAGTTGTCGCTGTGGTCGCGGACCTCGACGGTGATGCAGTGGTCGCCGGGGGCGAGCGGGAGCTCGATCCACTGGTAGGGCGCGACGGCGTCGGCGTCGCCCTGCGGCGCGCCGTCGACGCGCAGGGTGACGTCGGACAGGCCGAGGTCGTCGGAGGCCTCGGCGACGATCGTCACGGTCGACGTCTCGATCGCCTCGCCGTGCGCCGGGCTGACGATGGTCACCGCGGGCGGGGTGGTGTCGGGGCTCGCCGGGCCGAACATGCGCAGCAGCTCCTGGTGCGCGTTCTGGCCGCTGTTGCAGAACCGGCGGTGCTGGGCGTCGCAGCGCAGCGGGCTGCCGCCGGGGGCCAAAATTAAACACTCGTCGCGGAAGCTGGCGTCGACGCCGGCGACCGCGGGGTTCATGATGTCCGCGGGCTCGCTGACGTGCTCGAGCCCGTAGGCGTGGGCGAGCTCCTGGCTGATCGTCGTCGCCTGGGCGACCACCTCGAACGGGTCGTCGGCGCCGTGGAACGCGAGCACCACGTTGCTCGCGACCGCGTCGTCGCAGTCCAGCGGGGCCGCGCCGAGCACGCCGTCGCCGAACATGTTGGTCGGGGAGACCACCGCCATCGTGTAGGCGCCCTCCGCGGGGCGCGTGTCGGTCAGCGTCACGTCGTAGGCCGACCAGTCGGCGAGCACCGCCTGCAGCGAGGCGTCGCGCTTGCTGCCGGCGCCGTAGGGCGCGTAGGCGGCGGCGAACTCGGCGTAGCGGGTGGTGTTGGTGGTCGCGTCGTCCTCCTCGCCCTCGCTCAGGCTCACGCCGTCGTAGTTGAGGAACAACGTGCGGGTCATCGCGTGGGCGGCGCTCGCTGGCGGGGCCGGCAGGGTGATGCAGGTGTCGGCGGCGCGGGCGGTCGCGGGCGCGAGGGCGAGGCCGCAGGTCAGGAGCAGGGCGCCGCGCACCCCAGGACTGGACCACGGCTCGGCGCCGCCGTCCAGCCGCGATCTGCGGGGCTCACGGCGGGGGCGGGTCGTGCCAGTCGAGGCCGGGCGGCGGGCGTGCGGCGTCGCGGGCCCGCGGCGGCTCGGGCGAGGGGACGGTCGGCCGGGCGTCGGCGGAGCGGTCCGTCCGCGGTTTGTATGCGAGCACGCGTCGACGACCGAGGTGGCCGGCGCGACGTGACGTCGGCGAGCGTCCGCGTCGGAGGTCGCCATGCGCGTCGCGGCGATCGATGTCGCGGGGTCATGCGGCGCGCTGGTCCGCCGGGGTAGATTCGCCGATCAGGAGATCCTGCACCGTGCGTATCACCGGACTCGCGCTCGCCCTCACCCTGTTCGCCGCCTGCGCCCACGGGCGCGGTCCGCACCCCTCGACCGAGAGCTCGCTCGGGCTCGACCGCGTGGTGCTCTACCGCAACGGCATCGGCTACTTCGAACGCCGCGGCGAGGTCCGCGGCGACACCCTGGTGATCAAGGTGCGCAAGGACCAGGTCAACGACGTGTTGAAGAGTCTGACGGTGGTCGACGCGCGCGGGCAGGCAGTCAGCGTGTCGATGCCGCTCGACCCGCAGACGTGGGCCAACGCGGCGCTGGCGACCCTGACGCCGGGCCAGGGCAGCCTCGCCGAGGTGCTCGACTCGCTGCGCGGCACGGCGGTGGTGCTGGGCACCACGCAGGGGCGGCTGCGCGGGCGCATCGCCCTGGTCGAGGAGGTCGTCGACGAGCCCGACGCCAGCCCGCCGGCGCACAGCGAGCGGGTGGCGCCGCCGCAGGCCGGCGCGCGAGATCATAAAATTACGCTGATCGACGGCAGGCGCATGGAGGTGGTGCGGCTGTCGAGGGTGAAGAGCGTGACGCTGCAGGACGGGGACCTGGCCCTGCAGTTCCAGCGCACGCTCGACGCGACGGCGGGCGAGGGCATGTTCCAGCAGGTGGCGGTGGAGATCCGCCTGGCGGGCGCGGCGGAGCACGACGTGGTGGTCAGCTACGTGGTGGCGGCGCCGATGTGGAAGCCGACGTACCGCGTGGTGCTGCCGGAGGCGGGCGACGAGCGGCCGGCGCTGCTGCAGGGCTGGGCGGTGGTCGACAACGTGAGCGGAGAGTCGTGGACGAAGGTGTCGATGAGCCTCACCTCGGGCGCGCCGATCGCGTTCCGCTACGACCTGCACACGCCGCGCGAGGTGCCGCGCAGCGACCTGACCGAGGTCGGGGTGGCCAGGCGGGCGGAGGCGGCGGTCGGCGAGACGTCGCTGGCGCTGGACGACAGCGACGGCGACGGCATCGGCGACCCGGACGACCGCTGCCCGACCATGGAGGAGAACCGCAACGGCTACCAGGACGACGACGGCTGCCCGGACAGCGTCCCGGTGCAGCTGGCCAAGTTCACCGGGACGATCAAGGGCATCTACTTCGACGCCGACAGCGCGAGCATCAAGGCCAAGTCGAAGCCGGTGCTCGACCGGGCGGTGGAGGTGCTGCGGGACAACGACTCGATCCGCGTCGAGGTCGCGGGCCACGTGGCGCAGGGCGAGAGCCCGGCGCTCGGGCAGCGACGGGCCGACGCGACCCGCGACTATCTGGTGGCCCGCGGGGTCGAGCGCGCGCGCGTCGAGACGCGCAACGGCGGGGTCGACGAGCCGGTCGACACCAACAAGACCGAGGCGGGGCGCAGCAAGAACCGGCGCATCGAGTTCACGATCCTGGTGATGGACTCGTCGCCGACGAGCGGGGCCTCGGCTCCGCCGCCGCCGCCGGTGAACAAGCCGACGCGCGCGCGGCCGGCCGAGGACCGCGATCAGGGCGGCGGGCCGGCGGTCGACCTCGAGTCGCTGCGCCGCAGCACGCAGGCCAGCGCGCGGGCGAAGACCGTCAGCGGGCTCAATCGCATCGACCTGAAGGACCGGGTGACGGTGCCCGACGGCAGCTCGACGATGGTGGCGGTCATCAATCAGGACATCGCGGCCGAGCAGACGTACCTGTACCGGCCGGGCGGGGCGGGCGGCGGCTACGAGCACAACCCGTACCGCGTGGTGCGGTTCAAGAATTCGACGCCGTTCGTGCTCGAGCCGGGGCCGATCAGCATTTATTCAGGGGGCAGCTTCGTCGGCGAGGGCATCTCGGAGGCGGTCGGGACCGGCACGAGCACGACGATCCCGTTCGCGGTCGAGCCGGGAATCTTCGTCACGTCGTCGTCGGCGTACGCGGGCGAGGACATGCGGGTGGTGCGGATCGTCCGCGGGGTGGTCGAGGTCGAGAACTTCCAGCGGCTGACGACGCTGTGGGAGGTCAAGGGCCAGCCGGATCCGCAGGGGTACACGGTGCTGGTGCGCCAGCCCAGGCAGGGCGGGGCGTACAAGCTGAGGACGCAGATCGTGGGGGCCGAGGAGCTGGCCGACGCGTACCTGCTGCCGGTGCAGGTGGCGGCCAACACGACGCAGGGCCGGCTCGAGGTGGTCGAGCAGACGCCGTCGCGCACGACGCTGGCGTTCTGGGACGGGCGCGTGCCGGAGCTGCTCGACGCGGTGATGCAGGTGAAGGACCTCGACGCGGGGCAGCGCAAGCGGCTCGAGCCGGTGATCGCGCTGCGGCGGGAGATCGGCCGCATCGACACCGAGCTCGAGGGGCTGGCGCGGCAGCAGGCCGAGCTCGACCAGCGGGCGGCGGAGACGCGCAGCAACCTCGAGGCGATCAAAAGAGACCCGCGGGCGGGCGACCTGCGCGGGCGGCTGAGCAAGCGGCTCGAGGAGTTCGCGCGCGACGGCGACAAGATCGGGCGCCAGCTGGTCGAGTTGCAGAACACGCGGCTCGGCAAGAAGATCGAGCTCGAGGACCTGCTGCAGAACCTCGACCTCAGCGTGCCGGGGGCCGGCTGAGCGCGGCGCCCGGGCGCCCGCGAAATGGCGATATACTGCGGCGGTGGTGCGTCCTGACGAAGCGGACCGACGAGACCCCGAAGGGGTCGAGGCGACCGCTTCACGCTGCACCGTTCCAGCGGGTGAAAGTCCCGTCCGGGTAGGCGCCGGAGCGCCCGGTAGCAGGTCCCAGGTGCGAGGAGAGATCCTCGTGGCCCGAGCGGGACGTCGAGAGCCTCTGCGGAGGGAGCAAGAACGCGGGCCGCAACATCAAGTGAAGCCTGCAGCCTCGTCACAGTTACAATGGAGGAGCCGAGCCGCTCATTTCACGGCGAAGGCCATGTCCACCGCGCAGCAGTCCGGAGCAGAAAGCGCGATGGGTCCTTTCGGGGTAGGGGGCGCAGCACGCGTTCAAGGAGCGGTGCGGAACAGGAGAGGCCCGTCTGCACGGCCCGTGTCAGGGCGAGGTGGCTCGTATAAGCCGAAGGCGAAGTCGAGCGCTGTGCAGCGGGAGTCCGAGGGGGTCGTAGTACCGGCGATGGCGGCGCAGAACAACGCAGCCGGAGGGAAGGACCCCTGGGGTGGTCATGTCGGAGGAGAAGGTAAGCGCGAGGGCATGGACCGCGAGTCGGTACCCAACAACCCCATGCGGCGTAGGCCGCGTGACAAAGTGCGAGAACTTCAACGCCGACTGTGGGCCGCGGCCAAGCGGCAACCGGGTAGACGATTCCATGCGCTGTACGACCGCATCTTCAGGAGTGACGTCCTGAAGGAGGCATGGAAGCGGGTGAAGAAGAACAAGGGGTCAGCGGGGGTCGATGCCCGGACGCTGACGGAGGTGGAAGAGTACGGCGTCGATCGCTTCCTCGAAGAGATCGGCGGCGAGCTCGAGGCGGGGACGTACCGGCCGGCAGCGGTCATGCGGCGGTACATCCCGAAGGCGGACGGGAAGAAGCGGCCGCTGGGGATCCCGACGGTCCGGGACCGGGTGGTGCAGATGGCGACGAAGCTGGTGCTCGAGCCGATCTTCGAGGCGGATTTTCGTCCGAGCTCGTACGGATTTCGGCCCCGGCGCAGCGCGACGCAGGCGCTCGAGCGACTGCGCGTGTTGGGGGCACGCGGTGGAAACCATGTGCTAGACGCTGACATCCGCGACTACTTCGGCAGCATCGATCACGAGCGGTTGATGAAGCTCGTAGCGATGCGGGTCTCGGATCGGAGGGTCCTAAAGCTGGTGCGGCTGTGGCTCGAAGCCGGTGTGATGGAGAACGGCACGGTGACGGCGATGCTCTCGGGGACACCCCAGGGCGGGGTCATCTCACCGCTGCTGTCGAACATCTACCTCGGTGTCCTCGACAAGCTGTGGGAGCGGCGACACGCCCATCTGGGCGAGCTCGTGCGCTACGCAGACGACTTCGTGATCCTGTGCAGGAACACGAAGGCGTGCGAGGAGGCGGAGGGCAAGGTCCGCGAGATCTTGAGCCGACTGAAGCTGGAACTGCATCCCGAGAAGACGAGGCGGGTCGACCTGAGCCGGGGACGGCAAGGCTTCGACTTCCTCGGCTGTCATCTGCGAAAGCGCATGTCGGGACCGATCTGGGAGAAGGAGCGCAAGCGCGTGTACTTCCTCCAGCGTTGGCCTTCGGCACGCAGCATGAAGCGGGTGCGGCAGCGCGTGAAAGAGAGGACCGGACGCAACCGCAACGGGGTCAAGGATATCCGGGTGATCATCCGCGACATCAACCCCGTGCTACGCGGCTGGGCCAACTACTTCCGCACCGGGAACGCCGCCGTGAAATTCAGGCAGGTCGACCGCTACGTCGAGCAACGGCTCCGCGGCTTCATGGTGAAGCGCAAGGGCCGAAACCTCCGACCAGGCGAGGTCTCGCGCTGGACTCACGACTTCTTCCGCAAGCACGGCCTTCATCGCCTGCTGGGGACCATCAAATACCCGGAGGCTGCGTGATGCAGCGGCGCGAGAGACCATCGGTAAGCCGTGTGCGGGAAATCCGCATGCACGGTTTGAACGGGGGTCCTGCCCTTCCTCCGGCCAGTCAAGAGGAAGGGTAGGATCTACCAATGCCGCTCCGGGTACTGCTCGTCGAGGACTCTGCCGCCATGCGATCGTTCGTCGGGTCCGTGCTCGAGAGCGACGGCAACTACGTCGTCGACGAGGTCAAGGACGGGTTCGACGCGCTGCGCATGCTCCCGCGGACCGACTACGACCTCGTGATCACCGACATCAACATGCCGGACATCAACGGCCTCGAGCTCATCCGCACCATCCGCCAGCACCCGCGCCACACCGGCACCCCGCTGGTCGTCATCACCACCAACGACCGCGAACGCGACGTCGAGCGCGCCCTGAAGCTCGGCGCCACCGCCGTGCTCACCAAGCCGTTTAGCCCCGGCGAGCTGCTGGCCTGCATCGCCGCCACCCAGGCCCCGCGCGGGCCCGAGGCCGCCGGAGGCGCCGGTTGAGCTCGGTCGACCAGAACGCGGCCGAGTTCATCGCCGAGGCGCAGGAGGTCATCGAGACCTTCTCGCGCACCCTGCTCGAGCTCGAGGCCCAGTCGCGCACCGGCTCGACCGACCCCGACCTGCTCAACGCCGCGTTCCGGGCCATCCACAGCCTGAAGGGCCTGGCCGGCCTGTTCGGCGCGCTCGCCATCGGCAACCTCAGCCACACCCTCGAGAACACGCTCGACGGCCTGCGCCTCGGCAAGCTCTCGCTGTCGCGCACCGTGCTCGACGTGCTGTTCGAGGCCATCGAGGTGTTCGGCCGCCTGCTCATGCCGCAGGACCACGGCGGCGAGGCCAGCGTCGACATCGAGCCGATCCTCGGCCGCCTGCGCGCCCTCACCGACCAGGCCGCCCCCGACGGGCCGCAGGACAGCCTCGAGTGGGTCGGCGAGGCGATCCTCGGCGTGCTCACCGAGTACGAGGAGCACCGCCTCCGCGAGAACATCCGCTCCGGCCGCAACCTCTACCGCGTCCACGCCAAGTTCGACATCCTCGCCATCGACGTCGGCATCGAGCAGCTAAAGGATAAGATGAAGGCCTACGGGGAGGTCATCACCTACCTCCCGAGCGCCGACGGCTCGTCCGACGACGCGATCGAGCTCGACATCCTGCTCGGCTCGAAGGGCAGCTTCACCGAGATCTCGACCGCGCTCGGCGTCGGCGACGTCACCGTCCACCGCCTCAGCCCCAACGAGGGCCCCGCCGCCGCGCGCGCGTCCGACAAGCCCGGCGCCGGCCACTTCGCGCCGAGCACCCCGCCGCCGCGGCCCGCCGCGCCGGAGCCCGTCAGGCCCGGCCGCCCGCTCGAGGCCCCGCGCAGCGAGCCCCCGCGCCCGGTCGAGCCGCGCGCGACGCCCGCGCAGGAGTCGTCGCGCCCGTACCCGGCCGCCCCGATCCGCCCGTTCATCGACCCGGCGATGTCGACCCCGAGCGCCGGGGCGACGCCGACGCCGTCGCCGACCATCGCCCCGTCCGAGGACAGCGCCCACGAGCCGATCAGCAGCGCCGAGACCAGCCTGAAGAGCCTCAGCCAGACCGTGCGCGTCGACCTGCGGCGCCTCGACCTGCTGATGAACCTCGTCGGCGAGCTCGGCCTCGTGCAGAACAACCTCGCCGGCGTGCTCGACACCCTCCGCGAGCTCGACCGCTCGGCCGACGTCGCCCGCGGCCTGCAGGTCCAGATCCGCGACATGACGCGCAAGCTGGCCCTCCTGCAGCAGGGCATCCTCGACGTCCGCATGGTCCCGATCGGCCAGGTGTTCGACAAGCTGGCCCGCGTGGTCCGCAAGCTCAGCCGCGACCTCGACAAGGACATCCGCCTCATCATCAGCGGCGCCGAGACCGTGCTCGACAAGCTGATCGTCGAGGAGCTGTCGGACCCGCTGATGCACATGATCCGCAACTGCATCGACCACGGCATCGAGACCTCGGCCGAGCGCGTCGCCCAGGGCAAGCTCGCCGCCGGCCGCATCGAGCTGCGCGCGTTCCAGAAGGGCAACCGCGTCGTCATCGAGGTCGAGGACGACGGCCGCGGCATGGACTGGCGGCGCATCCGCGACATCGGCGTGCGCCGCGGCCTGGTCGCCCCCGAGGAGGCCGGCAGCATGACCGAGCCCGAGGCCGTCAACCTCATCTTCGCCCCCGGCTTCTCGACCCGCGACACCGCCACCGAGCTCAGCGGCCGCGGCGTCGGCATGGACATCGTCAAGACCAACATCGCCAAGCTGAGCGGCATGATCGACGTGACCACCGACGTCGGCCGCGGCACCAAGTTCTCGATCACCCTGCCGGTCACGCTCGCCATCATCCAGGCGCTCGTCATCCAGAGCGCCGGCCACACGTTCTGCATCCCGCTCAACTCGGTGCTCGAGTCGATCATGGTCGAGACCCGCGAGATCGGCTCGATCGAGGGCCACGACGTCATCACCCTGCGCGGCAAGACCCTCCCGCTGCTGCAGCTGTCGCGCCTGTTCGGCCTGCGCCCGCTCAGCAAGAGCTACCGCGACCCCACCCGCGTCTACGTCGTCGTCGTCGGCCTGGCCCAGCACCGCGTCGGCCTCGTCGTCGACGAGCTGCTCGGCCAGCAGGACGTCGTCATCAAGCCGCTCGGCAGCGCCGTCCGCAACGTCCCGGGCATCGCCGGCGCCACCGAGCTCGGGGCCAACCGCACCGTCCTCCTCCTCGACGTCGGCCGCATCGTCGACGAGGGCGTGCGCCAGACCGACTCCGCCGGCCGCCCCTACGGCTCCGAGGGCGTCGCCACCATGAGCACGGGGATCCATGTCCGCTGAGAAAGACGACCTCTGGCAGGCGCTGCTGCGCGGCGGCGAGGCCGTCGCCACCGACGAGGACTACGAGCACGGCTACAAGCGCGAGGTCCCGCAGGACCTCCAGCAGTACGTCACCTTCCGCGTGACCAACGAGGTCTACGGCCTGCCGATCCACGAGATCGAGGAGATCAGCAAGGTCTTCGCCACCACCCACGTGCCGCGCACCGCCGACTTCCTGGTCGGCATCGGCAACGTCCGCGGCCGCATCATGCCGGTCGTCGACCTCGCCAGGCGCCTGCGCCTGCGCGTCGCCGAGCGCGGCCGGGCCGCCCGCGTGCTGATCGTCCAGCTCAACGAGGAGCCCTACGGCCTGATCGTCGACGCGGTCCGCGACGTCATCCGCATCCCGCCCGACCAGATCGAGGAGAAGCCCGGCGGCATCACCGGCGCCCGCGCCGAGTACATCAAGGGCCTCGGCCGCGCCTCGAAGGAGGACGACGCCGAGATCGTCATCATCCTCAACCTCGCGACCCTGCTCGAGCCCAAGGACTTCGTGCTGCGCCAGGGCCTCGCGCAGAGCCACGGCGACGACGGGGAGGGCAGGGCATGACCGACCAGCCCCGCGGCGACCGCTCCGGCACGCTCGAGGAGGACCTGAAGCTCGCCGGCTTCTACGTCGGCACCGGCCTCTACGGCATCGAGATCATGCGCATCAAGGAGGTCATCCAGGCCCGCCCGCACCCGATCCGCCCGGTGCCCTACGCCCCCGCGATCGTCGAGGGCGTGATCCAATTGCGCGGCGTCGTCATCCCCGTGGTCGACCTGCGCCGCCGCTTCAACAGCGCCGTCGACCCCGCGATCGAGCACCTCAACAAGCTTATCATCGTCAGCGTCGCCGGCCGCATCGCCGGCCTCAAGGTCGACCGCGTGCTCGGCGAGCTGCGCGTGCCCGCGAGCAGCCTGCGGCCCGCACCCTCGATGCTGCGGCCCGAGGCCGAGCGCGGCGGCGACAACATCTTCAGCGGCGTGACCCGCATCGGCGGCGAAGAGGACAAGGACGCCGCCAGAGACCGCGACCGCGACCGCGACAAGGAAAAGGACAAGGACAGGGCCGAGATGGTGTTCGTCATCAACCTCGACGTGCTCCTGCGCGGCTCGGGGGGGAGGTAACCAGCGAGATGGAGCGCACGCAAGAGTTGTCGATCCTCGTGGCCCACGAGCGCCTGGTCATCGGCCAGGCCATCCACCGCGTGCTCGCGGCCCAGGGCCTCCGCGTCGAGGTCGTGCAGACCGGCGACGAGGCGGTCGCCGCCATGCGACGCGCCCCCCGCGACGGGCTCGTGCTCGACGTGGCCCTCCCGGGCCAGCCGGTCTACGAGCTCGTCGCCCTCGCCAAGACCGGCCTCGCCCGGCCGATCACCGCCGTCGTCCTGGTCGCCTCGGTGTTCCGCCGCACCAGCTACAAGCGCAAGCCGCAGCAGCTGTACGGCGCCGACGACTACGTCGAGATCCACCGCCTCGGCGACGAGCTGCCGAGCAAGCTGTGGCGCCTGCTCGCCGTCGACCCGTCGGGCATGGCCGGCATGCTCGAGGCCGAGGCGGTGCTCGCGACCCTGCAGGCCGAGGGCGACCAGCGCCTGTTCGACGCGGCCCCCCAGGACAGCGACCCCGCGCCGTCGTCCGCCGCCCGCTCGGCCCGCCTCGCCGAGCTCATCGTCGCCGACGTGATCCTCTACTCGGGCGACCGCCTGGTCGCCACCGACACCCCCGCCGAGGCCCGCGCCGCCGTCGCCGCCGAGCTCGACGCCGCCCGCGAGCTGTTCCGCAGCGTCGCCGGCGGCGCGTCCGAGGGCGACCCCGTCGGCGCCGCCTTCGACGACCTGTTCCGCAACCTCGCCACCCCGTCCCCATAAGCAACTGCATGACCACCGCCGCCCACGCCCTGCCGCCCGAGCTCGAGCAGCACCTCGCCCGCTTCTCCGGCGAGAGCTGGCGCGAGCGCAAGCAGGCCGTGAAGGACCTCCAGGCCGCCCTCGAGGGCGCCCCGCCGCCGCCCGAGGTCGAGACCGCCCTGCTCGAGCGCCTGCTCGACGGCCTCACCGCCGAGTCGGTCCCGGCCCGCTCGACCTGCCACGAGATGCTGGTCTACCTCGGCCCGACCGGCCTCGCCGGCGTGCTCGGCCGCCTGCAGCGCGGCGGACGCGGGGCCCGCACCTACGTCGACGTGCTCGCCGACATCGGCTCCGACCAGCAGGTCCCGCTGCTGACCTCGATCCTCCACACCGCGACCGACGTCAACGTGCGCGCCTCGGCGGCCGCCGCCCTCGGCGCGATCGGCGGGCCCGCGGCCGAGGGCGCCCTGAAGGACGCCCTCGTCGGCGGCAACGACATGCTGCAGCTGTTCGCCCTCGACGCGCTGCGCACCATCGGCGCCGCGCTCTCGGTCGACACCCTGCTCCCGCTGGTCGACAACGCCGTGACCCGCCGCGCCGCCACCTCGCTGCTCGGCCACTCCGCCTCGCCCGAGTCGCTGACCCTGCTCGTCGCCCTGCTGCGCGACAGCATGCCCGGGGTCCGCGCCGCCGCGGCCGTGGCCCTCGTCACCCTCGACGCCGCGCTCGTCGACCAGGGCCTGCCCGACGCCGTCGCCGCCGCGCTGGTCTCGACCGTCGACGACGTGCTGCGCCAGCGCCAGCGCGAGCTCGTCGAGCACCGCCAGACCGAGGTCAAGATCGCCGCCCTCGAGCTGTGCCGCATGATCCGCGACACCGGCGCCTTGAGACATGTCCTCCCGGCCATGTCGGACCCGGTCGTGCGCGACCGGGCCGCCGGCTTCGTGGCCACCCTCGGCGCCGCCGCCGTGCCCGCGCTCGTCGAGCTCGTGCCCGCGCCCGACACCCAGGGCCACCTGCTCGGCGACTTCTTCGTGCTGGTCGGCGCCCTCTCGCCCGACATCACCGCCCCGCCGGCCCTGCTCGCCTCGCTCGTCGCCGGCCTCGACTACCCCGAGACGGCCACCGCCTGCGTCGCCGCGGCCGCCCTCGGCCGCGTCGGCGACGGCTCGGTGCTCGCCCCCCTGGCCCGCGCCCTCGACGACGACGGCCCGCTCGGCGAGGCCGCCGCGGCCGCCCTCGCCGCCGTGGCCCAGCGCGAGGGCCCCCACACCCCCGCGATCCAGCTGCTCCTGCGCAACGCCGCCGCCGCCACCGGCGCGCGCGCCCGCAACCTCTGTCGCCTGCTCGGCGTGCTCGGCCGCACCGGCGGCCCGCGCTACGTGCCCCCGCTCGTGGCCCTCCTCGGCGGCCACGAGCCCACCGTCCGCGTGGTCGCCGCCCGCGCCCTCGGCCACATCCCCGCCGGCCTCTCCGACGGCGAGCACGAGGGCGTGATGGCGCTCTGCCTCGCCCTCGGCGACCCCGAGCCCAGCGTGCGCGCCGCCGCGGCCCGCAGCCTCGGCCAGCTCGGCGCCGCCGCGGCCGTGCACGCCCTGCTCGTCGCCACCGCCGACGACACCCCCAGCGTGCGCGCCGCCGCCGTGCAGGCCCTCGTCGCCCTCGACAACCCCGCCGCCCTCGGCCGCCTCCGCGAGGTCGTGCTCGCCGACGGCGCCCCCGCGGTCGTCATCCAGGCCATCGCCGGCCTCGGCCGCTCCGGCTCCGACCTCGACCTCACCATGCTCATGAGCCTGTGCCGCTCCGCCGACCACGAGGTCGCCAAGGCCGCCGCCCGCGGGCTCGTCCGCTACCCGGCCCACCGGGCCACCGCCGCCGTGCTCGGCCTGCTCGAGCACGACCGCTGGGACGTGCGCTGGGCCGCCGCCGAGGTGCTCGCCGAGCGCGGCGACCTGACCGCCCTGCCGCCCCTGCGCCGCGTCGCCGCCGTCGAGCCCGACCCGCTCGTGCGCCAGGTGCTCACCGGCGCCGTCGGCCGCCTCGAGGGCCTCGCCGCCGCCAACAGCGCGGAGCGCCCGCTTTGAAGGACCCCGGCGAGCGCGCCCCGGCCCCGCGCTCCAAGCCCGACGGCGCACGCGCGCGCATCACCCCCGAGGAGACCCGCCTCCTGCAGGAGCTGATCCTCGAGCACTGCGGCATCAGCCTCGGCAGCGACGCCGGCTTCCTGCTCGAGCGCCGCCTGCAGCCCCGCCTCGACGCGCTCTCGCTGGCCAGCTTCCTCGAGTACTACCACCACCTCTGCTACGACCTCGACGCCGCCGCCGAGCTCGAGGAGTGCGTCGAGCGCATCACCACCCACGAGACGTACTTCTTCCGCGAGCAGTTCCAGCTCGACGCCTTCCGCGCGGAGATCGTCCCGGACCTGCTCGCCGCCCGCCGCCCGCTCGCGGTGTGGAGCGCCGGCTGCTCGACCGGCGAGGAGGCCTACACGATCGCCATGCTGCTGGCCGAAGCCGCACCGCCGTCCGTGCTCGCCGCGCCCGTCCCGCCGTACGTGCTCGGCTCCGACATCAGCCCCAAGGTCCTCGCCGTCGCCGAGCAGGCGACCTACGGCCCGGCCAGCTTCCGCACCACCCCCGACGAGGTGCGAGACCGCCACTTCGAGCCGCTGCCCGCCGGCGGCCCCGCCACGCAGTGGCGCGTCGCCCCGCCGATCCGCCGCATGTGCAGCTTCGTCCGCCTGAACCTGATGGACGTGGCCCGTTACCCGCGTCCCCCCGGCGGCGGCCGCTTCGCCGCGATTTTCTGCCGCAACGTCCTGATGTATTTATCAGGACAGGCCCGCCACCGCGTCGTCGAGGGCTTCTTCGACGCCCTCGCCCCCGGCGGCTACCTCCTCCTCGGCCACTCCGAGAGCCTCCTCAACATCACCACCCGCTTCGACCTCGTCCACCTCGACAGCGACCTCGTCTACCGTAGGCCCCCTTGATCGTCGCCCCTTTGATCGTCGCCTCTTTGATCGTCGCTCCCTTTGATCGTCGACCTCGTTGACCGCCTCGCGCTCATGACCACGGAACCGCCCGAGCTCGCGCCACGCGCACCGAACCAGAAGCTCAAGGTGCTGGTCGTCGACGACTCGG
Source organism: Myxococcales bacterium (assembly GCA_016793465.1). Next base: position 123,283 of record JAEUJW010000080.1, on the reverse strand, counting down.
CCTACAACCGCCAGACGATCACCGCCATGCTCGAGGCCGACCCGCTCGTCGAGGTCATCGGCCGCGCGAGCAACGGCAAGGAGGCCCTGCGCCAGGCCTTCGACCTCGTGCCCGACGTCATCACCCTCGACCTCGAGATGCCGGAGATGGACGGCTTCGCGTTCCTCCGCCTGCTGATGAGCAAGCGCCCGCTGCCGGTCATCGTCATCTCGAGCCACAGCGAACGCGACAACGTGTTCCGCGCGCTCGAGCTCGGCGCCATGGACTTCATCGCCAAGCCCGGCCGCCACATCGGCCCCGACCTGCGCGCCATCCAGGACGACCTGCTCGCCAAGATCCGCGTGGTCCGCCGCCTCAGCGTGGTCCGCCTGCTGGCCCGCGCCCAGGCCCTGGTCGAGCAGCGCCTCGAGCGGACCACCGGCGAGGTCGCCGCCTTCGACAGCGGACGCTTCGAGATCTCCGCGGTCATGGGCACCCCGCTGCGCGGCATCCTCGGCATCGCCGCCTCGACCGGCGGACCGCCCGCGATCCAGCAATTGCTGTGCGCGCTGCCCCAGGGCCTGCCGCTGGCGATCCTCGTGGCCCAACACATGCCCGCCCGCTTCACCCGGGCGTTCGCCGCCCGCCTCGACAAGATCTGCGCCTTCCAGGTCGTCGAGGCCAGCGACGCCCAGGTGCTCCGCGCCGGCGTCGTCTACATCGCCCCCGGCGCCGCCAACATCGAGGTCGAGATGGCCGCGCGTCCGACCTCGACCGGCAGCGACAGCGGCGCCCGCCCCGAGCCCGCGGTGCCCCGCGTGCGCGTCAGACCCCCGCGCCCCGGCGCGACCATCGTCCCGTCCGGCGATCTCCTGTTCAAGACCGCCGCCGACGCCTTCGGCTCCAAGTTCTGCGCCCTCATCCTCACCGGCATGGGCTCCGACGGCCGCGAGGGCGCCGAGCTGGCGCGCCGCGTCGGCGCCACCGTGTTCGCCGAGGACCCACGCACGGCGGTCATGCCCGGCATGCCCGCCTCGGCGATCGACGCCGGCGTGGTCGACCAGGTGCTCTCGCTCGAGGAGCTGCCCGTGGCGATCCAGCGCTTCGCCGACGGGTGCCGCGGCCAACCCTCCGGCACCCTGCCGACGCCGTGACCGCCAGGCCTTCACGGCCCCGCCGACACCGTCATTCGTCGCGGACCCCTCGCGAGACATACTCTCGTCGGACCGCGGCGCCGGTTCGCATCACCTCACCTGACGTCCCGGCCCGCGGGACGCCCGCCCGCGGTCATTAGACCACCCGGCACCGCTCATGAAGTGAATTCGGACCCCGAATGTGCTGTCCGTGCGTGCAGTCCGCTCGGGCCCCCGGCCGGTCGGGCGCGCCACGTGTTATGTTCGCGGAGATGCGTGTTCAGGGACCTGGACAGGGCGAGCTCAACCGGACCGAATCTTCTCTCCAAGATTTTTTCGGCCGCGGCGAGGCGTTCGTCCGCCAGCTCATCGCAGAGAACGAGCGGCTGCGCAGCGAGCTCAGCGAGGCCTACCCCGGCCGCACGCCGGAGGCCGTGCCCGCCGCCGTCATGGAGGGCCTGGTCGCCCGCATCGCCGAGCTCGAGGCCGAGTGCGAAGCTGCGCGCAACCACGCCGGCGGCGGCAATTACACCGGCGTCGGCGGCCACGTCGGCGGCAGCGGCTACGCCGGCGCCGACCACACCCAGCGCATCGAACAACTCGAGAACGAGAACTACCACCTCGCCTCGATGTACGTCGCCGGCCTGCAGTTCCACTCGGCGCGCAGCCTCCCCGACGTCATCCAGACCATCACCGAGATCCTGCTGAACTTCGTCGGCATCGGCGCCTTCACGGTGTTCGTCCTCGACGAGGAGCGCCACGTGCTGTTCCCGCTGGCGTGCGAGGGCGGCGACATCGACGCCGTCGACGAGGTCCCGAGCAACGACAACGGCCCGATCACCGCGATGATCCACCGCGGGCGCCCGTGGACCCGCGGAGATCCCGCATACGCCGACGACCACGCGATCATGTATCTTCCGCTGGTGAGCAACCGGCGCCTCGTCGCCGTGCTGCGCCTCGAGTCCTTCCTCGCGCAGAAGCCGACCTTCGAAGACAACGACTACAGCCTCCTTTCTATGATCTCCGAACACGCGGGCATCGCCATCGAGACGGCATGGATCCGGGCCCACGCCAAGGCGGTCGCACTGCAACGGCAAGCCGTGGAGCACCTCGTCGGCGCATGACCCAAGACAACCAAAACCCCGGCCAAGCCGATCAGAAACGCTGGCACGCCCTCGTCGTCGAGGACAGCCCGCCGATGCGCAAGATGATCGTGTTCGCCCTGTCGCGCATCCGCGGCCTCACCGTCGCCGAGGCCGACGACGGCGTCGACGCCCTGCGCCGCCTCGCCTCGACCAAGTTCGACCTCATCATCACCGACATCAACATGCCGATCCTCGACGGTCTGAAGCTCGTCAAGCGCCTGCGCGCCGACGAGGCCTACATGAACGTCCCGATCATCATCATCACCACCGAGGGCGCCGCCGAGGACCGCCAGCGCGCCCTCAGCCTCGGCGCCAACGCCTACATCACCAAGCCGATCCAGGCCCCGCAGGTCATCAAGCTCGTCAAGGAGATCCTCGCGATCCCCGAGTAGCGCCGTGCCCCTGTCCGACAGACCCCACGGGCCCCCGGCCCTGGACGGCGCGATCGACGACTACCTGCTCCACCTGAAGGTCGAGCGCCGGCTCCGCCCCAACAGCCTCGCCGCCTACGCCCAGGACCTGCGCGAGCTCGCCGCGTTCCTCGGCGAACAGGTCGGCGACCCGACGCCCGTCCAGGCCATCAAACCGCAGCACCTCGTCGCCTGGCTGTCGCACCTCAGCCGCACGCTCGCGTCCCGCAGCCAGGCCCGCCGCCTCGTCGCCCTGCGCGGCCTGTTCCGCCACCTCCGCGAGACCGGCGCGCTGTCCGTCGACCCGTGCCAGGGCCTGTCCGCCCCGCGCCTCGCCAAAAAGTTACCGACCCTGCTGACCCGCGACGAGGTGCTCGCCCTGCTCGCGGCGCCCGGCACCGCCGGCCCGCTGGCGATCCGCGACACCGCGATCCTCGAGCTGCTCTACGCCAGCGGCTGCCGCATCTCCGAGGCGCTCGACCTCACGCTCGATCGCCTCTACCTCGACCAGTCCGTCGTGCGCCTGATCGGCAAGGGCGACAAGCCCCGCCTCGTCCCGCTCGGCGGCCCCGCGGTCGCCGCCCTCCACGCCTGGATCCGCGACGCCCGCCCGACCCTCGCCAAACAAGCCCGCGTCCGCCCGTTCGTGTTTTTAAACGTGCGCGGCGGCAAGCTCTCGCGTCAGGGCTTCTTCCAGAAGCTCCGCGAGCACGCCATCGCCGCCGGCATCACCCGGCCGATCTCCCCGCACAAGCTCCGCCACAGCTTCGCCACCCACCTGCTCGAGGGCGGCGCCGACCTGCGCGCCGTCCAGACCCTGCTCGGCCACGCCGACATCGCCACCACCGAAGTCTACACCCACGTCACCGACCAGCACCTGCGCGCCGCCCACCGCAAACACCACCCGCGCGCCTGACCCTCGTTTAATTATTTAGAAATTTAATTTTAGTGAGACCGAAGATGTCCCGACGGGCAGGTGACCCCGGGTCGTGGCTGCCGTCGAAGCTGTCCCTCGGGACAGGCTTCAAGGCGCCGCGGCCAACACTGTCGCCTGGATCCGCGAGCGGCTCGGCGCCGACAGCCGCTCGGTCGGACGATACGGCCGTAATCGTCGCCGCGGCCACCCGTTCGGCCAGGACGATGCGACCGTACCGCCGTCGTCGTGACCCTTAAAAAGTCGTCTGTCCTTCAGGGCAGGTAACCAAGCGGCCGCGTGGCGTGGTAGTCGTCGCTCGTGGTCCCGGAGCCGACCCCCGCGCGACGCCTGCTCGCGCTCGCCGCCCTGGTGGTCGCCGGCGAGGTCGTGTTCGGCCTGCCGTTCCACGTCGCGCGGTTCTTCCGCCCGACCGTGCTCGCCGCCCTCGGCATCGGCAACGCCGAGCTCGGCGGCCTGTTCGCCGCCTACGGCGCGCTCGCCATGCTCTCGTACTTCCCCGGCGGCCTGCTCGCCGACCGCTGGCCCGCGCGCACGCTCATGACCCTCGCGCTGGTGCTCACCGCGGTCGGCGGCGTCGTGCTCGCCTCGCTCCCGGATCTGCGCGTGTTCCTCGTGGTGCACGCCGGCTTCGGCGTCACCACCATCCTGCTGTTCTGGGCCGCCCTCATCCGCGCGACCCGCGAGTGGGGCGGCCGGGCAGGGCAGGGCAGGGCCTTCGGCGCGCTCGAGGCCGGCCGCGGCCTGACCGCCGCGCTGCTCGCCTCGCTGGCGCTGCTCCCGTTCCACGCCGCCTTCGCGGATCCCTCCGTCGCCACCCAGGCCGAGCGCCTCGAGGCCCTGCGCCGCGTCTACCTCGTCTACACCGCCGCGACGTTCCTGGCCGCGCTGCTCGTGCGCCTGTGCGTGCCCGCCGAGCCGAGCCCGGCTGCCGCGAACGCTCAGGCGTCGACGTCCCGCGCCGACGCGGCAGCGTCCGCCGCGGCGCTCACCCCCTCGCAGCTCGCGACCCCGACGATCTGGCTGCACGCGCTGCTCGTGCTCACCGCCTACTGCGCCTACAAGGGCCTCGACAACTACGCCCTGCTGGTCATGGCGGTCGAGCGGGCCGACGAACTCGCGGGCGCCCGCGTCGGCGTGCTGTCGGCCTGGCTGCGCCCGTTCGCCGCCCTGCTCGCCGGCCTGCTCGCCGATCGCCTGAGCCCGAGCCGCGTCACCGCCGCCTGCTTCGCCGCGCTCGTGCTCGGCGACCTCGCGCTGGCGTGCGTCGAGCCCGGCCGCGGCGTCCTGCTGTGGGCCGGCGTCGCCGTCACCTGCGCCGCCGCCTTCGGCCTGCGCGGCGTCTACTTCGCCGTGCTCGAGGAGACGCGCGTCCCGCCCGCCGCCACCGGCATCGCCGTCGGCGTCGTCTCGGCCGTCGGCTTCGCCCCCGACGTGTTCTTCGCCCCGCTGACCGGCTGGCTCCTCGATCGCAGCCCCGGCGTGGCCGGCCACCGCCACGTCTTCCTGGTGCTCGCCGCGGCCGCCGCGGTCGGCCTCGCGGTCAGCCTTCGGCTGCGAAAAGCGCCGCAATTCCGGCCCGTTGACGCGGGGGAGCCCCGCTGCTAATTCCCGGTCTCGGCGCCTTTACCAGGGCCGCCAAACCCCGTGGATCGCGCGTTCTCCGCTTCATCGTTCCCGATCTTCGCCGCCCTCGCCGTGTCCGCGGCGACCTTGCGGCACATGCTGGTGTTCGTCGTCTGCCTGGTCGTCGCCACCGCCTTCCACGAGTTCGCCCACGCGCTCGCGGCCCACAAGCTCGGCGACCGCACGCCCGAGAGCGAGGGCCGGCTCACCCTCAACCCGATGAACCACGCCGACCCGATCGGCACCATCGCCCTCCCGCTGATCGCCGGCCTCACCCACGCGCCGCTGCTCGGCTGGGGCCGCCCGGTCATGACGCGCCCGCAGCAGTACTCGCGGCGGATCAGCATGCGCGCCGGCATGGCCCTGGTCTCGTTCGCCGGCCCGCTCGCCAACCTGCTGCAGGCCGCGGTCACCGTCGGCGTCGCGGCGATCCTCGTGTTCGTCGCCGGCCTCCAGCCCGCCGCCTACGCCGGGCTGTTCGCCATCCTCGGCGTGTTCTTCTTCCTCAACATCACCCTCGCGGTGTTCAACCTGCTCCCGGTCCACCCGCTCGACGGCGGCAAGATCCTGGCCTGGGCGCTCCCGCCGCGCTTCGACTACATCGACGACTTCCTCACCCGCTACGGCTTCGTCATCCTGCTCGGCCTCATGCTCGCCCCCGGCATCCTGTCCTTCATCTTCAACCCGCTGCACAAGCTCGCCCTCACCGTCATGAGCGGCGTCAGCCCCGACTGGGCGATCGTGTACGGCAAGTGGCTGTTCGCCGCCTGATCGGCCGCAGGGGCGCACGTGCAGGCAGGCGAGACAAGCGGGGCTGCGCGGCCCTCCGGGCCTGAAGGGTCCTCGGCCCCCGGGGGTCGCTCGGCGATCTACTCGGTCGAGCTCGAGGTCTTCGAGGGCCCGCTCGACCTCCTGCTCCACCTCGTGCGCCGCCACGAGCTCGAGATCCTCGACATCCCGATCGCCTTCATCACCGAGAAGTACCTCGCGTACCTCGACTTCATGCGCTCGCTCGACCTCGAGATCGCCGGCGACTACCTCGTCATGGCCGCGACGCTCGCCTGGCTGAAGAGCCGCGAGCTGCTGCCGACCCTCGTCGCCCCCGCCGAGGCCGGCGGCGAGGACGAGGAGGACGGCGAGGACCCGCGCGAGGCGCTGATCCGCCGCCTCGTCGAGTACGAACGCTTCAAGAATGCGGCGGCCGACCTCGACGCCCTGCCGGTGTCCGGCCGCGACGTGTTCGCCCGCGGCGCCGACATCGACATCCCGCCGATCGACCCCGGCCTCGCCCCGGTCACACTATTTAAATTGGCCGAGGCGTACTACCGCGTGCTCACGCGGGCCAAGATCGCCAAGAGCCACGAGGTCCAGCTCGAGCCGGTCACCGTCGCCCAGCGCATGACGCAGCTGACCCTGCTGCTCGACCAGAGGCAGGCCTTCGACTTCGAGGGCCTGTTCCTCGGCCGCACCTGGAACAGCGAGAAGGAGCTGCGCGGCATGCTGGTGGTGACGCTGATGTCGGTGCTCGAGCTGGTCAAGCTCGGCGTCGCCCGCGTGCAGCAGGTCGCCGACAGCGAGTCGATCCGCGTGTACCGCCTCGAGGTCAGCGACGAGACCCGCGCCCTGCTCGACGCCTACGACGAGGAGAAGAGCTTCGGCGACGACGGCAAGCCGCGCCCGCCGCCGCCGCCGATCCCCAGCGACGCCGAGCTCGACGAGGCCGAGGAGAGCATCCTGCTCGCCGAGGCCCTCGCCGGCGCCGACGACGCCGACCTCGGCCCCGCGGCCGGCACGTCCCCCGCCGCCAACAGCGAACCCGGCGAGGCCGAGGCCGCCGAAGAGGGATCGCCGGAAGACGAGCTCGAGGCCGACGCGGAGGACCCCGAGGCGCGCGACGATACGCTCGCAGCCGACTCCGAAGAGGACGACGGCGACGGCTCCGAAGAGACCGACGCCGCGCTCACGACCGACGCCGACGAGGCCGCCGAGAATACGAACGACGCGCTCGCGGCCGACGCCGAAGAGGACAGCGCCGAGGAGCCGGACGACGCGGCCACAGCCGACGCGGACGCTGACGCCGCCGGAGAGGACCGCGCCGACGAGGCGAACGCCGCGCCCACAGCCGACGCCGAAGCGGACGACTCCGAGGAAGAGATCGCCGACGAGGCGACCGAGGCTTCACGCACGCCCGTCGCCGAGACGACCGCGGTCGCCATCGATGCCGTCACGGCGAACGACGCGACCGACGACGCGACCTCGATGTCGACGGACGAAGACGCCGTCGACGCTCCCGCCGACGACCACGCCGCGGACGCATCGAACGACGCGAATCCCTCCGCCGAGAACGTCGACGCTCCCGAGAACGCCGACGCTCCGGAGCCCGCCGAAGAGCCCGAGCCGCCCGCCGACGCCCCCACCGACATGAGCAACGCCGCCGAGTCCGTCCCGCCCTCCGAGCCCGAGTCGCCCGCCGACGCGCACACCGTCGAGCCCGCGCAGGAGGACGAGGCGTGAACTCCGACGACCGCGAGGATCCGATCGACACCACGTCGCCCGCGGACGCCCCGGCCGAGCCGTCCGCCGCCGCGGGGCTCGACGACGGGACCGACCGGCCGCCGTCGAACCTGTCCGAAGCGCCAGCCGACGCCGCGGGGCTCGACGACGGGACCGACCGGCCGCCGTCGAACCTGTCCGAAGCGCCAGCCGACGCCGCGGAGCTCGACGACGGGACCGAACGGCCGCCGTCGAACCTGTCCGAAGCGCCAGCCGCCGCCGCGGGGCTCGACGACGGGACCGAACGGCCGCCGTCGAACCTGTCCGAAGGGGCAGCCGACGCCGACGAGTCCGCCGTCGACGAGGCTGCGGACACCGCCACGACAACCGACGAATCGTCAGCAGCCGCCGCCGTCGACACCCCGACCGAAGAATCCGCGGCAGGCGCGGACGCCGACGACTCCGCGGAGTCCGAGGAGACCGTCGACGCCCCGACCGAAGACCCCTCGGAGGCGCACGACTCCGTCGGCTCCGCCTCCGCCGAGGACGCACCCGAGGTCACGCACGACGCCGACAACAACCTGTCCGAAGCGCCAGCCGACCCGGACCCCGCGGGCCCCGACCGCGAGCCGCGATCCCCCGACGACAGCGACGACGAGCCGCTCGACCCCGACGACCCGCTGGCCGCCGCGCTCGCCGAGCTCGACGGGCCGCGCCGCGAAGCCCCGGCCGGGGTGCACCTCAGCGACGAGCTGCCGATCGACCCCGAGGACGACCTCCGCGGCGTCGAGGGCGAGGCCTCGCTGCGGCTGGTCTCGATCCTCGAGAGCCTGCTATTTGCCGCCGCCCGTCCGCTCAAGGTCAACGACCTGCGCAAGCTGCTGGCCGAGACCTCGAAGCACCAGATCCAGCTCGCCCTGGCCCACCTCATGGCCATCACCCGCGATCGCGGGATCGTGCTCGCGCAGGTCGCGGGCGGCTTCCAGTTCCGCACCCACCCGGACAACGCCGCGTGGGTGCAAAGAATGCTGCAGACCAAGCCCGCGCGGCTGAGCCGCACGCAGATCGAGACCCTGGCGATCGTCGCCTACCGCCAGCCGATCACCCGCCCGGAGATCGACGAGGTCCGCGGCGTCGACAGCGGCGCCGTCTTGAAGGGCCTGCTCGAGCGCGAGTTGGTGCAGATCGTCGGAAAAAAGGAGGAGCCCGGGCGACCGCTCCTGTACGGCACCACGGTCCGTTTCCTCGAGTTCTTCAACCTTCGAGGGCTGCGCGACCTGCCGACCTTGCGAGATTTTCGCGACCTCTCCGAGGAGTCCAAGGCCACGCTTCGCACGCAGCTCGGCGCCTCGGAGGCCGAGGCGCTCGGCCAGGGCGTCCTCGGGTTCCCGACAGTCGCCGACGAAGGAGCCGACATGCTTTCGTCCGAAGTCCAGACCACCAGCCAGTCCCCCGAGGGTCCCGGCAGCCTGCCCGACGGCGGCCCGATCGAGGCGCCGGGCAACCCCTCGCCGGCCGAGGTCATCCCGCCCGAGCCCGAGTCGCTGCCAGGCCCGAGCCCCGACGAGATCCGTCCGCCGTCGCCCGGCACCGACTCGCCAGACACCCCCGACGAGATCCGTCCGCCGTCTCCCGACATCGCCGACGTGCCGCACGACCCGCGCCCCGAGGTCACCGACGCTCCGAGCGACCCGGGCCCCGAGATCGGCCCCGGCGGCGGCGGCAGCGACACCGGCTCCGGCACGCCCTCGGAGATTTGACGTCATCCATACGCCGGTTCGGGCCACCGCGAGCTGGTCGCCCGAACCGTGTGTGCTAGGCCAGGCGCATGGCGGTGAGTCGTCGGCGTGAGTTCTACGCGATCAGCGGTGCGCTCGCGCTGCTCGCCGCCTGTCCCTCCGATCCTCCGATCACCGGCGACGAGACCACGACCGCGAGCGACGCGCCCGCGAGCTCCGGACCGCCGCCGACCACCGCCGACACCGGCACGAGCACGGGCACCGGCGGGTGCCTCGAGGTCACCTGCGTCGACGGCTCGGCGATCCCCTGCGAGGGCGAGCCGGTCGTCTGCGAGGACCTGTGCGTCGACGGCCTCGGCTGCGTCGCCTGCGAGCCCGGCGCGTCCCGCTGCAGCGGCGCCGGCGTCGAGCGCTGCGACGAGGCCGGCGCCTGGATCGTCGACACCGCCTGCAACGCCGCCCAGGGCTCCGCCTGCGACCCCGGCACGCTGACCTGCACGGGCCCCTGCGAGCAGGCCGCGCTCGCGGGGCTCGGCCACCATGGCTGCGAGTTCTGGGCCGTCTCGCTCGCGCGCTCGATCTTCCACGACGAGGTGTTCGGCGTGTTCGTCACCAACCCCGGCGACGAGACGGCCTGGGTGACCGCCGAGAAGCTGCTGTGGAGCGGCACCGTCACCGAGGTCCCGCCGCACACCACCGTCGAGGTGTTCCTGCCGTGGACCCATCAGCTCCACGACCCGATCACCGCCTCGCTGCTCGTCGACGAGGGCGCCGTGCACCTGCAGAGCACGCGCCCGGTCGCGGTCGTGCAGCACAGCCCGATGATCCCCTACACCTCGGCCGACGCCTCGCTGCTGTTGCCGGTGCACACCTGGGGCCGCGCCTACCGCGTCGCCAGCGCGCCCTCGCTGGACCTCAGCGACTATTACACCGGCGTGTACGCCGTCGTCGCCGCCGAGGACGGCACCACCGTCGAGCTCAGCGCCCGGCCCGGCGTCGTCGCCATGCCCGGCGACGGCGTCGAGTCCGACGGCAGCGGCGCGGTGGTGCTCGGCCGCGGCGATGTGCTGCAGGCCGCGGTCGACGCGGGCAGCGACCTGACCGGCGCTGGCGTGAGCGCCGACCGCCAGTTCGCCGAGTGACGGCGAGCCGCGACGTCGCGGCGGACGCTGCACCGGACGATCGACCGTGCGGCCGCGCGGCGCACGAGCCCGTGAGGTCGCGTCGGCGTCGCGTCGGCCTCGCCGGGTGACGTCGGTCTCGCCTGCCGCGCCGCCGCGGCGCCCGGACCCGCCGGTTGCGCTTGCATCCCTCGGGGGTTTGAGGGACTTTCCCCGCGCCGCCATGCCGCCCAGCAAGACCCGCCCCGCGTCCTCGAACCGTCCACCCGCCGCCCGTGACAAGGCTGGCTCGAAGGACAGGCGCCCGTCGTCCGGCGGCGCGAGCCGGGCCGGGCGCCCGTCTGGCCCGAAGGACAGGCGCGGCCCGCCCGCCGAGCGCGGCGACGGAGCCGGCGCCAACGACCGGCGCCCCGCGGCCGGCGGACCGGGCCGGGGCGCGCGCGGAGCTGGCCCGAAGGACAGGCGCCCGGGCGCCGGCGCCGCGGGCCGGGCCGGGGCGCGCGGCGGAGCTGGCCCGAAGGACAGGCGCCCGGGCGCCGGCGCTGCGGGCCGGGCCGGGGCGCGCGGCGGAGCTGGCCCGAAGGACAGGCGCCCAGGCCGCGACGCCGACGAGCGCAGGACCCCGCAGGACCGCCACGACGGCGCCGCCGACCGCCGCGAGCACGTCAGCGCCGGCCCGGCGGACCGGCGCGCCGCCGCCGGCAGGGCAGGGGAGCGCGGCGGACCTGGCCCGAGGGACAGGCGCCCGGCCGACGCCGACGAGCGCCCGCGGGCCGCCCGGACCGCCCGCCCCGACGCCGGCGGACCTGGCCCGAGGGACAGGCGTCCGGCCGACGCCGACGAGCGCCCGCGGGCCGCCCGGGCCGCCCGCCCCGACGCCGGCGGACCTGGCCCGAGGGACAGGCGACCCGGGGCCACCGCGTCCCGCCCGCGCGCCGCCGGCGAGGCCCGCCCGACCCGCACGGCTGGCCCGAAGGCCAGCCGCCCCGCGAGCCCCGGCGAGGCCCGTCAGACCCGCAAGACCGCGGCCCGGGCCAGCCGCCCCGCGGCCCCCGGCGTGGCCTCCGGCGTGCGCGGATGGATCGACCCGTCCGCCAAGGCCCGCCCCGCCAAGGCGGCCAAGCCCGCGGCCAAGCCCGCGACCAAGCCCGAGGCCAAGGCCAAGCCCGCGACCCCCGGACAGGAGCGCCTGCAGAAGGTCCTGGCCGCCGCCGGCATCGCCGCCCGCCGCAAGGCCGAGGACCTGATCACCGCCGGCCGCGTGCGCGTGAACGGCAAGGTCGTGACCGAGCTCGGCACCCGCGTCGACCCCGACCGCGACCAGGTCCAGGTCGACGGCAAGCACGTGCAGGCCGCCAAGAAGGTCTACTTCGTGCTCAACAAGCCCGACGGCGTGGTCTGCTCGGCCGAGGGCGACAAGGACGGCGAGGGCCGTCCGACCGTGCTCTCGCTGTTCCCCGAGCTGCCCCAGCGCATCTACCCGGTCGGTCGCCTCGACTATCACTCCCGCGGCGTGCTCATCCTGACGAACGACGGCGAGCTCGCGGCCGCCCTGACGCACCCGCGCCACGAGGTCAGCAAGACCTACCACGTGAAGTTCCAGGGCCGCCTCGAAGAGCAGGACCTCGCGCGCCTCGGCCAGCCGATCACCCTCGAGGACGGCACCGTCACCCGCGCCGCCGAGGAGGTCAGCGTCATCAAGGACACGGACACCAACACGTGGGTGCAGATCACCCTGCGCCAGGGCCTCAACCGCCAGGTCCGCCGCATGGGCGACGCGATCGGTCGCCCGGTCCTGAAGCTCATCCGCGTCGCGGTCGGCAAGCTCACCGCCGACGGCCTCGCCGACGGTGAGTTTCGTCCGCTGACCCCCACCGAGGTCTACGACCTCATGGCCGAGGCGAACCCCGAGCCGGCGCGCCCCGGCAAGTCGGGCAAGCCCAGGCGGGCCGCCAAGACCGGCCCGCGCCCAGCCAAGCCGGCCGCCGCCGACGCGGCCTCGACCGCCAGGCCGGCGGCGAAAGATCGCACCTCGCGGGCCGCGTCGGTCCCCGCACACGCGGGCGCCCGGCGCCCCGGCGGCGCCGCCAAGGCGCCCGCCGGAGCCCGCCGATCGCCCGGCGAGCCCGGTTCGGGCGGCGATCGTCGCCCCGCCGGCAAGCCCCGTGCAGGCGCCGGCCGCCGCTAGCGCACGCACTCCACCGGCTTGCACCCCGCCGCCCCCCGGGGTAGGGTGCGCGCCCTTCCACAGGAAAAAGCCAGCCTCGTTCGAGGCTGTACGCCCGCAGGATCCTCCCGTCATGGCCAAGAACTCCCAGGTATTGCGCGACCAGAAGCGCGACAAGCTCATCGCCAAGTACGCCGCGCGTCGCGAAGAGCTGCGCAAGCAGATCAAGGACCCGAACATCGACATCGACGAGAAGCTGGCGCTGACCGCCCAGCTGACCAAGCTGCCGACCAACTCGTGCCCGACCCGCAAGACGCGCCGCTGCATGCTGACCGGCCGCTCGAAGGCCGTGTACCGCAAGTTCGGCCTGTGCCGCGTCGCCCTCCGCGATCTGGCCCTCCGCGGCGAGATCCCCGGCGTCACCAAGTCGAGCTGGTAAGGAAGGAACGAACGCCATGAAGTCCGGCATTCACCCCGCATACCGCAAGGTCCTGTTCGTCGACGGCGCCACCGGCGACGAGTGGGTGTCCTACTCGACCATGACCGGCAGCGGCGACACCCGCAGCCACAAGGGCGAGGACCTCCCGTTCATCCGCCTCGAGATCTCGTCGTTCAGCCACCCGTTCTGGACCGGCCAGAGCCGAGAGGTCGACACCGAGGGCCGCATGGACCGCTTCCGCCGCCGCTACGGCGTCAAGGGCGGCGCCAACGCTCCGTCCGCGCCGGCGCCGGCGCCCGCCGCTCCGGCCCAGAAGCTCCAGGCCGAGCCGGCCTCCGCCGCCCCCAAGGCCGCGAAGCCCGCCGCCAAGCCGGCGGCCAAGCCCGCCGAGGCCAAGCCCGCAGGCGACAAGAAGAAGAAGTGACCGCGCCCTGACGCGGTCCGCTTCGACCGACGTGAAGCCCCGCCGCCACCAGCGACGGGGCTTCGTCGCGACCGGCGCCGCCCCGCACGCGCCGGGCGACGGTCGCCGCGAGATCTGTCCCAACAGACAGCCGCGCCGACGCCGCGTTTTCGCGCCCGCGCGGCGGCCTCGCGTCTGTCCCTTCAGACAGCCTCGAAGCGCGAGCGAACATGACCTTTCGGACATGCACCGGCGACCCCGCGCGTGCCCGGCACTCCCCATGCCGCGCGCGCCTCGCTGGTATCCTGGCCGTGGTGGCCGCTCCGCCGCAGATCGTCGCCGAGGCCCCGTTCATGACCGGGCCGACCGCCGTCGACGGCCGCCTCGCCGACCGCCTGATCGCCGCGGCCCTCGCCGGCGGAGGCGACCACGCCGAGCTGTTCTTCGAGTATCGCCGGTCCCTGCACCTCGCGCTCGACGACGGCCGCGTGCGCAGCGTCGGCGCCGGCGTCGACGTCGGCCTCGGCGTGCGCGTGATGTCCGGCGAGGCCGTCGGCCTCGCCTTCGCCGAGAGCCTCGAGCCCGCCGACATGCTCGCCGCGGCCCGCACCGCCGGCCAGGTCGCGCGCGCCGGCGCCCGCGCCACTCGCAGCGCCAGAACCCCACGCACGACCCGCCGCGGCCCCGTCCGCCGCCCCGGCCTGCCCGGCGACGCCGCCGTCGACGTGCCCGCCGGCGACGGCGTCGCCGTGCTCCGCCGCATCGACCGCGCCGCCCGCCTCGCCAGCCCCGCGGTCGTGCGCGTCGACGCCTCGCTCGCCGCGGTCCACCGCGAGGTCCTCGTGGTCGCCAGCGGCGGGCCGATGCTGCACGACATCCAGCCGCTGCTGCGCGTCAGCGCCGTCGCCGTGGTCGAGCGCGGCGGCCGGCGCGAGGCCGGCGTGTCCGGCGGCGGCGGCCGCGTCGGCCTCGAGTACTTCCAGCGCCGCAGCCCCGAGCTCCACGCCGACGAGGCCGTGCGCGTCGCCCTCGTCAACCTCGACGCCCGCCCCGCGCCGGCTGGCCAGCTGCCGGTGGTGCTCGCGGCCGGCGACGCCGGCATCTGGCTGCACGAGGCGGTCGGCCACGGCCTCGAGGCCGACTTCCTGCGCAAGGGCACGTCGAGCTACGCCGGCCGCCAGGGCGAGCGCGTGGCCTCGCCGAAGGTCACGCTCGTCGACGACGCGACCGTCCCGCACGGCCGCGGCAGCCTCGCCGTCGACGACGAGGGCGTGGTGCCGCGGCGCCACCTGCTGATCGAGGACGGCGTCCTGCGCGGCGCGCTGCACGACCGCATCAGCGCCCGCGCGGCCGGCATCGATCCGCCCGGCGCGGGCCGCCGCCAGAGCTTCCGCGACGTCCCGCTGCCGCGTATGAGCAACACCTGGCTGGCCGCGGGCACCGACGACCCCGACGAGATCGTGCGCTCGGTCCGCCACGGCATCTACGCCGTCAAGTTCAGCGGCGGCCAGGTCAACATCGCCGCCGGCGACTTCGTGTTCGCCGTGACCGAGGGCTACCTGATCGAGGACGGCCGCATCACCGCCCCGCTGCGCGGCGTGCACCTGATCGGCAACGGCCCCGCCGCGCTCACCGCGGTCAGCATGGTCGGCCACGACCTGCAGATGTCCGAAGGGACATGGACGTGCACGAAGGACGGGCAGAACGTGCCCGTCGGCGTCGGCATGCCGACGGTGAAGATCGACCGCCTGACCGTCGGCGGCACCGCCGTCCCGGGGTCCGCGTGAGCGCGGGCGCGCCGCGGGGGGTCTCCGCGTGACCCTGCCGCGGACCTCGGCGCACTTATTAAGCGGGCTCGAGCGCCGCGCCGCGCGGGCGCTCGCGGTCCTGAAGGCGCTGGGGGCCGAGCACGCGGAGGTGCGCGTCGACCACGGGCACACGCTCTCGGCCAGCGTCCGCGGCGGCGCCCTCGAGCTGCTCAGCGAGGCCGCGAGCCAGGGGCTCGCGCTGCGCGTCGTCTGCGGCGGGCGGGTCGCGACCGTGACGACCAGCGACCTGCGGCCCGACGCGCTCGACGTGTTCCTCGCGCGGGCCGTCGAGCTGGCCGCGCTCGCCGAGGAGGACCCGCAGGCCAGCCCGCCCTCGCCGCGCTCACTGGCCCGCCGCTGGACCGACCTCGACCTGTTCGACCCCGGCATCCGCCGCCTCACCGTCGATCGGGCGACCCGCCTCGCGCTGCTCGCCGAGGCGGCGGCGCTGCGCGGCGACCCGAGGATCTGCGCCTCGGGCGGCGCCGTCTGCACCCGCACGATCGCCCACTCCCTGCTCGCGACCTCGGGCGGGTTCGTCGGCCCCTCGGCGACCACGCGGGTCGGCCTGCGCGCGCACGTCATCGCCGCCGACGCCGGGCGGAGGCGCAGCGGCCACTACTGGTCGGGCGGGCGGCACCTCGCGCACCTCGAGCCGCCCGAGGCCGTCGGCCGCGAGGCGGCGCACCGCGCCGTGCGCAGCCTCGGCGCCGCGCCGATCCCCACCGGCGTGTACCCCGTGGTGTTCTCGGCCGAGGCCGCCGCCGGCGTCGTCGGACTGGTCGCCGGCTGCCTGCTCGGCGACGCCGTCGCCCGCGGGCGCAGCTACCTCGCGCGGCGCCTCGGCACCCGCGTCGCCAGCCCGCACGTGACCCTCGTCGACGACCCGCTGCGCGTGCGCGGCCCGGCCTCGCGGGCGTTCGACGGCGAGGGCAGGGCGACCCGCCGCAACGTGCTGGTGCGCAGCGGCGAGCTGGTCGGCTTCCTGCTCGACACCCAGAGCGCGCGCCGCCTCGACCTGAAGCCCAACGCCAGCGCGGCCGGCGGCGGCGGCACGCCGCACCCGAGCGCCAGCAACTTCTACCTGCGCCCCGGCCGTCGCGGCCCGCGGGCGCTGCTCGAGGGCGTGCGCCGCGGGCTCTACGTGCGGACCACCCTCGGCCACGGCTTCGACACGGGCACCGGCCACTTCAGCCGCGGCGCCGAGGGCGTGCTGATCGAGGACGGCGAGCTGACCCGCCCGGTCGCCGAGATCACGATCTCCCGCCACCTCGACGAGCTGCTCCACGGTATCGACGCGGTCGCCAGCGACTTCGAGCTGCGCACCGCGTTCGCCTCGCCGAGCTTCCGCGTCGACGCCATGACGATCGCCGGGACCTGACGCGCACGCCGGAGCGCCCGAGATTTGCCGCTCCGCGGGCCGCGTGCGATAACCCGGGGCCGTGCAGGCCGCCGTCGAGCGCTTCCTCGTGTACTTGCAGGCCGAGCGCCGCTGCAGCCCGCACACCCTGCGAGCCTACCGCCGCGACCTCGAGGACTTTCTCGCCCGCGTCGCCGCCCGCCGCGGCCGCGAGCCCGCGCTCGCGGACCTGAACCTCCGCGAGATCCGCCACGACATCGCCGACCTGTTCCACGACGTGAAGGCCAGCACGCTCGCGCGCAAGCTCTCGGCCCTGCGCAGCTTCGGCGAGTTCCTGCGCCGCGAGGGCAGCCTCGCCGACAACGAGGCCACGCTGGTGCGCCGGCCCAAGCAGCGCCCGCAGCTGCCGGTCGCCCTGCCGGTCGAGGACATCGGCGCGATGATCGACGGCGACGGCCACCGCGAGGGCCCCGAGGGCCTGCGCGACCGCGCCATCCTCGAGGTGCTCTACGGCGGCGGCCTGCGCGTCAGCGAGTGCGCCGGCCTCGACGTCGACCACCTCGTCTGGCAGCAGGGCGATGACCTCAGCGCGCGCGTGATCGGCGGCAAGGGCGGCAAGGACCGCGTCGTCCCGCTCGGAGGCGGCGCCGCCAGGGCCCTGCGCGCCCTGCTCGCGGTCCACCCGAGCCCCGCGCGCGGCCCGCTGTTCCTGTCGAACCGCGGCCGCCGCATGTCGACCCGCACCATCCGCGCCCTCGTCTACGACCGCTGCCTCGCCGCCGGCGCCCGCACCCGCGTCGGCCCCCACGGCCTGCGCCACAGCTTCGCCACCCACCTGCTCGAGTCGGGCTGCGACCTGCGCAGCATCCAGCGCATGCTCGGCCACGCCAGCCTGTCGACCACCCAGCGCTACACCCACCTCGACCTCGGCCACCTCACGGACATCTACGAGCGCGCCCACCCGCGGGCCGCGGCGGCGCCCAAGCCGCCTGTCCCATGAGACAGCAGCGACGTCGGACACGGGGCGTCGGAGCGACCTGTCCCGCGGGACAGCCGCTCACATGCTGGCGTCGATCAGGACCTCGGCGCCGCGCCGGGCCTTGACCTTGGCCTTGCGCACGCGGTCGCCGCGGACCGGGATCTTGCGCGGGTACCACTGGCCGTCGACGTAGAGGTCGACGAACGGGGCCTGCAGGCCGGTCTCGCCCTTCGGCGAGGGCACCGTCGACACGTGGTAGTGGATGTGCGGCCCGGTGCTGCGGCCCGAGTTGCCGACCTGCCCGAGCTGCTGGCCGAGCACGACCTTGTCGCCCTTCTTGACGGTGAGGCTGCCGGGGATCATGTGCCACAGCGACGAGTACTCGCCGAAGCCGTGGTCGATGATCACGCCGTTGCCGCCGGCGGTGCCGCGGGTGCCCGGCCTGTTCTCGGGGATGCCGTCGATCATCGTGTGGATCACGCCGTCGGCCGGGGCGTAGATCGGCTTGCCGTGGCAGAAGTAGTCCTTGTTCGACGCGCCGTCGCCCTGGCGGGCCCGGCCGCCCTCCTGCACCACCATGTCGTAGGCGTAGCGCTGCGACGGGCTGCCGTGGTGGTAGTTGGTCAGGCGGCGCTTGCCGCCGTGGGCGATCGTCCACTCGCCGTCGCTCACGAAGTGCAGGCGCGTCACCGTCGAGTAGTAGCGGGCCGGCGCCTTGACGCTGCGCACGTCGAGGTGCTCGCGGATCAGCAGGCGGTCGATCTCCTCGCCCTTCAGGGCGAACTGGAACAGCACCAGGCGCTGCACGCGGTCCGGCGTGCCCTCCTTGCCGGAGCCGTAGACCCACAGCCCCGAGTACCACTCGAGCTCGCCCTCGCGGTGGACCTTCTCCTCGACGATGCCGACCGGGCGCCCGTAGTGGTAGCGCAGGCGGTCGCCCGTGGCCGTGAGGTCGACCGCCGACACGCGCGCGCGCAGGCTCGGCGACATCCACGCGTGGATGTCCTTGACCCGGTTGAACATCAGCCCGTCGACCAGGCGGTCGGCCTCGGGCATCAGCTCCGACTTGGTCTTCAGGCCGCGCTCGGGGAACTTGGGGCTGACGCCCTTCGGCTTGCACCCGGCTGCGCAGACGAGCAGGACGGCCAGCAGTGCGTGGAGCGTGCGCAAGGCGCCGATGATAGCGCGGACCCCCGGGGCAAGAGAACGTCCGGCCGTCGCTTGCGTCTATGCCCCGACATGCGCCTCGCCGCCCTCGTCCTCGGCCCCTCGATCGCCCTCGCGGGCGCCCTCGCGCTGGCCGCCGAGCCCCCCGGCTCGCCCGCGGCCGCGGCCGCCGCTTCAGCCGTGCCGGTGCCGCCGCCCGCGCCCGAGCCGGCCGTCGACCCGCAGTTCGATGTCTCCGGGATCTCCGAGTACAACCTCCCGCCCGCGCCGGAGGCCGAGTGCCCGACCAACCTGGCCGCCGACGGGGCCATTTTTAAGGACTCGCCGCTCGGCATGCGCTGGAACCGGTCGAAGGAGTTCCTGTGCGGGGCCAAGCAGGTCGTGCGTTACACCCGGAGCCCGCACAAGCTCCGCTACAGCTCGAGCCCGCGGGTCACCTGCCGCATGGCGCGCGCGCTCGTGAAGCTCGAGGCGATCGTCCAGGAGGAGGCCCAGCGACTTTTTAACAAGTCGGTGACCGCGATGGAGCAGATGGGCACCTACAACTGCCGCGAGATCGCCGCCTACGCCGGCTGGGTCAGCCAGCACAGCTTCGCCAACGCGATCGACATCAAGGCTTTTGTATTGAAGGGCGGCAGGCGCATCGCCGTGCAGAAGACCTACGGGAAGGGGCCCGAGGCCCCGAAGTCCAGGGAGGGCCAGTTCCTGCGCGCGGTCGTCCGCCGCGCCGTCGACGAGGGCGTGTTCACGGTGGTGCTCACGCCCAACTTCAACCGGGCGCACCACAACCACTTCCACTTCGACCTGTCGTCGTACACCGTCGACGGCACCTGAGCCGCGCGCCGCGCTCAGGCCGGCGGGCGCAGGCTGGCGAAGCCGATCACGCCGCGGCCGGCCTGCAGGCGGTGGATCAGCGCAGCCTGGCCCTCGGCGTGGTACGAGCTGCGGACCAGCGGGCCGCTCTCGACGTGGGGGATGCCGCGGGCCAGCGCGTCGGCCTTGAAGGCGGCGAACTCGTCGGGGTGCACGTAGCGATGGACGGCGAGGTGCTGCTTGCTCGGCTGCAGGTACTGGCCGAGCGTGAGGATGGTGAGGCCGAGGTCGCCGAGCTGGTCGAGCACCTCGAGCATCTCCTCGCGGGTCTCGCCGAGGCCGAGCATGAGCCCGGTCTTGACCAGCGCGCCGCGCTCGCGGGCCCGCCGCAGGACCGCGTACGAGCGGTCGTAGCGGGCCTGCACGCGGACCTCGCGGCTCAGCCGGGGCACCGTCTCGAGGTTGTGGGCGAACACGTCGGGGCCGGCGTCGAGCACGGTGTCGACGTCGCGCAGGTTGCCTTTAAAATCGGGGACCAGGACCTCGATGGTCATGTTCGGGGCCTGGCGGTGGCAGGCCTCGAGGGTGTCGGCCCAGATCCTGGCGCCGCCGTCGGCGAGGTCGTCGCGGTCGACCGAGGTGATCACCGTGTGCGACAGCTCGAGCTCCGCGAGCATGGTGGCGACGCGCTCCGGCTCGCCCTCGTCGACCGGCAGCGGGCGCCCGGTCTTGACGTCGCAGAAGCGACACGAGCGCGTGCAGATGTCGCCGAGGATCATGATGGTGAGCGCGCGGTGGTTCCAGCACTCGCCGATGTTGGGGCAGCTCGCGCTCTGGCACACGGTGTGGAGCCCGAGCTCCTTCACGCGCCGGTGCAGCTCGCTATAGCCGTCGCCGCCGGGCATCGGCACGCGCAGCCACTCGGGGTGACGACGCCGCGTCTCGGCGGGCGTGGGGACGGACTCGGACGTGACGACCGGCAGGTGTACGACAGCCACGAACACGTGATAACACACGCGTACGCGCGGCGGCCAGCACACGCGCCGGCCCGGCGCGGTCGCCGACTGTATCGGGCCGCTCTAGCCGCTTACTTCTTGCCGAACAGGCCGCCGAGGCTGCTGGCGACGTTGCTGACGTCGAGCCCGCCGAGCGCGCTGCCGGCCGAGCCGAGGGCCGAGTCGAGGTGTCCGCCGATCGACTCGGGCAGCTTGCCCTTCAGGAAGTTGACGACAGTCTCGATCGCGCTGCGCGCCTTGTCCTCGCCGATCCCAGTCTTCGCAACGACCTGCTTGATGAGCTCATCCATGGTGGGCGTTCCTTTCGCGCCCGAACCTTGTCGCGGGTCGCGTGCTCGAGTCAACCGGGCCGCGACCGTGGACCTCGCGCGATCGCGGACGGCGCCGTCAGTCGGCCAGGGCGCGTGCGGGCGGCAGGTACCACACGCCGGTGCGCGGGTCGCCCGCCCCGGCGTCGACGAGGTAGTGCAGGCCGTCGACCGCGGGATCGGCCCCGGGCAGGTCGAAGCCCTGCACGTCGCCGTCGAGCACACGCTCGGCGCCGGACGCGGCGTTGACGGCCACGAGCTCGCCGTCGCGGACGGTGACGAGGTGCCCGGCGTCTATCCACGCGTAGGCCCCGCCGACCCGGCCGACCGCCGTCGCCGGCGAGCCGTCGAGCGGCACGTGCCACAGCACGCCGGCCCGCACGACCTCGACGCGCCCGGGGTGCAGCGACGAGGCGCTGTGGGAGAGGTTCGCGGTGACGTCGTCCGCGGCCTGCACGGTGATCGGGTCGAGCGCGACGGCCGGCTCGCCGATCTCCGCGGCCAGGTAGCGGCCGTCGTCGGCGCGCCACACCGCGGTGTCGTCGACGACGCCGAGCAGCAGGCCGGGCGCCGCGAACGCGAGCTCTCGCCCGCGCAGGTCGAACGCCCGCGGCGGCGAGACGTCGCGCGGCGTCCACAGCACGTGGGCGCCGCCCGGGCTAAACCACCAGTCGTCGTACACGTCGGACGGCTCGGCGTCGGCGAGGGCCGGGTCGGCGAAGGCGATCGTGGCCGACCCGCCGTCGCGCGCGTCGGTCAATTGCAGGGTCAAGGGCGGAGCGTCGGGCGCGAGCCACAGCGCGTGCGTGGGCGTCGCGGCAAGCAGCCACGCGGCCCGCTCGACCAGCACGGCGCCGGTGCCGGCGCCGAGGTCGTGGCGCTCGATGACCCGCTCGTCGTTCGCCGTGTAGAGGATCTCGTCGGCGAGGATGTAGTTGCGGAGCCCGGTCCACGCGAGCACGCCGCGCGTGTCGGGGAAGTCGGGGTAGAGCCACAGCTTCCTCGTGGGGTACGCGTGCGGGACGACGATGGCGCCGTGGGCGATCACCTTGGTGCGGCAGCTCTTGTCGGAGTGGACGAGCTCGGGGGCCTGATCGCCGGACAGGTCGACGCGGAAGAAATGCCCGGTGTACAGCTCGCACGCGAGCGTCGGATCGTCGTCGACCGGGTCGAGGTGGAGGCGCGCCGGGCGGAGGTACCCGCCCGCGATCACCCGCGTGGCCGCGCCGCAGCGCGGGCCGACGAGGGTGTCGGTCGGGCCGTGCTCGCGGGCGACGTTGTAGTAGACGTGGTCGCCGACGAACGCGCTGCCGAACGAGCGCGCGGGGCCGGTGGCCGCGACCCGCAGCGGCTCGTCGGGCGCGAGGCACGGCGCCGGCGCCTCGTCGCAGCCGGCGAGGGCCGCGAGCAGCGCGACCGCCGCGCGGTTCACCGGCACCAGTGCCTCGTCGGGCACGCCATGTAGCGGGGATACAGCGCCGCCTCGGGCACGAACCACAGGCCGTTGTCCGGGTCGCCCGGGTCGCGGTGGACGTCGAAGTACACGCCGCGGCCGGGCGAGCGTTCGAACATCGCGATCGACGTGCCGTGCACGCGGCGCACGCCGGTGGTCGCGTGCACGGTCGCGAGCACGCCGCGGTCGTCGAGGGTCAGGATGTGGTTGTCGTCGAGCCAGAGGTAGGTCTCGCCGATCGCGCGGGCGAGCAGGCGCCGCGGCGAGCCGTCGAGCGGGATCTCGTGGAGGTCGCCGTCGATCAGGCCCTCGAGGCGCTCGCCGACCACGCGCAGCTCGCCGGCGTCGACGTCGAGGCGCACGCCCGCGGCGTCGCCGGGGCGCGCGGCGATCGCCCCGGCGGCGTCGCGGATCACGTAGGCGCCGTTCGGGTGGGCCAGCAGCGGGCCGCCCTGCGCGGGGAAGGCGACCGCGGCGCCGTGCAGGTCGTAGGCGGCCATCGGCGAGGGGAACGCGCCGGCGTGGACGACGAACCGCCCGCTCGGGTCGAAGTCCCAGGCGTAAGCGGTGCGCTGCTCGCCGAGGTGGCTGTCGTCGGCGCGGTGGTACAGGCCGACGTAGGCGCTGGCGCCGGCCGCGACGTCGACGACGTGCACCGGCGCGGTGTCGGGGTCGACGCTCGAGACGACCAGCGCGTGCGTGGCGGTCGCGCGGAAGCTGGCGACCCGCGCGTGCACGACCTCGCGGGTGAGGGTGGCGAGGTTGGTGCGGTGCAGCGCGTCGTCGCCGTCGATGTTGTACAGCCAGTCGTCGACGACCTGCAGCGCGCCGCCGGAGAAGCCGACGGCGACGGCGGTGCTGTCGTCGGGGAAGTCGGGGACCAGCAGCAGCGGTCGGTCGTCGTGGCCGACGGTCGGGAAGATCGGTCCGTGGCGGGTGGGGATGGCCGGGCAGCGCAGGTGCGGCAGCAGCCGCCGGGGCCCGCTCGCGCCGGTGAGGTCGACGCGGAACAGCGCGCCGTGCGCCGCGTCGCAGGCGATGCTCGGGTCGTCGTCCGCGGGGTCGAGGGCGGCCCGCTCCGGCGCGAGGTGGATGCCGGGCAGCGCCAGCGTCTGCTCGGCGGCGCAGTCGGGGCCGCCATAGGTGCCGTCGAGCAGCGCGTCGCCGTCGAGGTAGGGGTAGCTGACGATCAGCGTGCCGTCGGCGGTGGCTCGCGCGAACGATCCGGCGCCGTCGTTGGCGAGCACCTGGACCGGCCGGTCGCCGAAGCAGGCCGCGCTCGGGTCGTCCTCGGCGCAGGCGAGCGGCCCCGCGAGGGCGGCGAGCAGCGAGAGGCCGCAGGTCCGCATGCGGAGGCCATCGTAGCACCGGCGGCCGGCGAGGGGCTCACAGCTCGAGGTCGGCGCGCGGGTCGTCGCCGGCTTGCAGGCGCTCGAGCGCGGCGAGCAGCGCGTCGTCGCCGGAGGCGGGCAGGCGCACGTCGAGGGTCACGAGCAGGTCGCCGGGGTCCTGGCCGGCGGGGGCGATGCCCTTGCCCTTCAGGCGCAGGGTCTGGCCGTTCTGGCTGCCGGGCTTCAGCTTCAGGGTGAGCTTGCCGCCGCCGGGGGTGGGCACGTCGACGGGGCCGCCGCGGTAGGCCTCGAGGGCGGTGATGGGCAGGCTCAGGGTGAGGTTGAGGCCGTCGCGCTTCAGGCGGGGGTGCGGGCTGACCTTGACGGTGAGGATGATGTCGCCGGCCGGGTCGCCGGCGCCGCCCTGGCCGCGCAGGCGCAGCTTGCCGCCGTCGGCGATGCCGGCGGGGACCTTGACGTCGAGGGTGCGGCCGCCGCCGGACTGCGACTCGATGCGCAGGGGCACGACGCTGCCGCGGAGCATGTCGGCGAAGTCGATCGTGATCTCGCCCTCGATGTCGTGGCCGCGCTGGCTCACGGGTCGGCGGCCGCCGCGGGCGCCCTGGCCGAACGGGTCGACGACGCGGCCGCCGCCGAACAGCTGGGACAGGAGGTCGTTGAAGTCGGTGCCGCGGGCGTCGCCGACGTTCGAGAACATGCTCTCGTCGAAGCCCATGCCGCCGGGCGCGCCGGCCCTGGTGCGCCGGCCGCCGCCGCGGGTCGCGTTGGCGTAGGCGCGTGCGCGCTCGGCGTCGAAGCCCTGGGTCAGGCTGATGTCGCCGAACTCGTCGTAGTTCTTGCGCTTGTCGGCGTCGCTGAGGACTTCGTAGGCGGCGGACACCTCCTTGAACTTGTCCTCGGCCTTCTTGTCGCCGGGGTTCTTGTCGGGGTGAAACTGCTGAGTCAGCTTGCGGAACGCGCGCTTGATCTCGGCGGCGTCGGCCGACTTTTCGACTCCCAGGGTGGCGTAGAGGTCCTTCACGGCGGCCCCTAGTGTTAGCCTGTGTTTGCGAAGGGGCAAGGGGCGTGGCAAAACCCGCCTCCGCCCCGCCCGAAGCCGTCATGGATCTCCCCGCCGAACCCGCCAAAGTGCCCGCCACACACCCCTACGCCGCTTTCCTCGGGAAGGTGACGAAGCCGGGGCGTTATATCGGCGGCGAGGAGCAGCAGCGGGTCAAGCCGCTCGCGGGCCTCGACTGCCGCTTCGTGCTGGCCTTCCCGGACCTCTACGAGGTCGGGATGAGCCACCTCGGCACGCGCATTCTTTATCACCTGATCAACGAGCAGCCGGGCCTGGCGTGCGAGCGGGCGTTCAGCCCGTGGATCGACCTCGAGGCCGAGCTGCGCGCGCGCGGGCTGCCGCTCGTGAGCCTGGAGACGTTCACGCCGCTGCGGGACTTCGACGTGGTCGGGGTCAGCCTGCAGTACGAGCTATGTTACACCAACGTGCTGCAGAACCTCGACCTCGGGGGGATCCCGCTGCGCGCGGCGGACCGCGGCGACCGCGACCCGATCGTGATCGCGGGCGGACCGACGGCGACGCACCCCGAGCCGATCGCGCCGTTCGTCGACCTCGTGCTCGTCGGCGAGGCCGAGGAGGTGCTGCCCGAGCTGCTGCGCACGATCGGCCGCATGCGCCGCGAGGGCCGCCCGCGCGGGGAGATCCTGGCGACGGCCGCGCGCGTGCCGGGCATCTACGTGCCGGCGTTCTACCGGGTCGAGCGCGACGAGCGGACCGGCTTCCTGGTGGTGGCCGGGCGCACGCCGGAGGGCGAGGCCGCGGGCGCGCCGGAGCGTGTCACGCGCGTGTGGGTCCGCGACCTCGACAAGTACCCGTTCCCGACCGAGTTCCCGGTGCCGTACGCGGAGGCGATCTTCGACCGCGCGGCCGTCGAGATCACCCGCGGCTGCACCGAGGGCTGCCGCTTCTGCCAGGCCGGCATCATCTACCGCCCGGTCCGCGAGCGCGACCCGAAGGCGGTGGTGCAGGCGGTGCTCGCGGGCGTCGACAAGGCCGGCTTCAGCGAGACCAGCCTGACCGCGCTCAGCACCGCCGACGTGTCGTGCATCGACCCGTTGATTAAAGAGCTGGTGCCCGAGCTGCGGCGGCGCAAGGTCAAGCTCGGGGTAGCGAGCCTGCGGGCCTACGGGCTCAACGAGGAGCTGCTCGACGAGATCAAGAGCGTGGGGATCAACGGCCTGACGTTCGCGCCCGAGGCCGGGACCCAGCGCATGCGCGACGTCATCAATAAAAATGTCAGCGACGAGGACATCCTGACGTCGGCGCGGCGGATCTTCGAACGCGGCTACGACAGAATTAAAATGTACTTCATCATGGGCCTGCCGACCGAGACGGAGGCCGACGTCGTCGGCATCGCCGAGACCGGTCGCCGCGTCCGCGACGTCGCGCGCAGCCTCGACCTGCGGCACATGCCGACGATCACGGTGTCGGTCTCGCAGCACGTGCCGAAGCCGCACACGCCGTTCCAGTGGGCGGCGATGGACACCATCGAGGACCTCTACGGCAAGGTCAAGCTGCTGCGCGAGCTGGCCAAGCGCTACCGCCTCGAGCTGAAGACGCACAACCAGCAGGAGAGCTGGCTCGAGTGCCTGTTCGCCCGCGGCGACCGCGACATGGCCGAGGTGCTCGAGCGGTCGTACAGGGCGGGGGCCCGCTTCGAGGGCTGGCGCGAGTGCTTCTCGTTCCAGCGCTGGCTGGCGGCGCTCGAGGGCGCGGGCGTCGACCCGTCGCGCTACACCGGCACGCTGCCGGTCGACGCGCGCGTGCCGTGGGACCACATCGACATCGGCCTCGAGCCGGGCTTTCTGGCCGACGAGTACCGCAAGGCCCTGGCCTCGCGGGTCTCGCCGCCGTGCGGCAAGCCGTTCGGGGCCAAGGTCCACGCGACCAACCTCGAGGCGGCCGAGACCGACGCGCGCCGGCTGGTCTGCTACGACTGCGGGATCGCCTGCGACATGAGCGAGATGCGGCAGGAGCGGCTGGTGTCGCTGCGCACGCTCGGCGAGGTCAAGGACCAGCGCCACGGGCGCGAGCGCCTCGAGAGCGAGCAGGCCGAGCAGGCCGGGCCGACGGTGATCCCCGTCGACCGCCTGCGCGGGCGCCTGCACCGCAGCAAGCAGGCCGACGACAGCGCGTTCAAGGCCGCGGCCGAGGCCCCGCACACGCGCCTGCGCGTGTTCTTCGGCAAGTCGGGGCCGATGTGCTTCATGGGCCACCTCGACCTCTTGCGCGTGCTGCCGCGGATGCTGCGGCGCGCGGGCGTCGAGCTGGCGTTCTCGCGCGGGTTCAACCCGGTGCCGCGCATGTCCTTCGGGCCAGCTCTGGCGCTCGGCGTGGCCGCCCGCGAGGAGGTCGCCGACCTCGACGTGCTGCTGCCCGACTCGGCCGACGACATGGCCGGGCTGTGGTCGGACGAGACGCGCGCGGCTGTCGGGGAGTCGCTGCAGGCGCGGCTGGCCGCGGTCGCGCCGCCGGGCCTCGAGATCGTGGCGGTCCGGGTGGTCGCGCCGAACGAGCGCCGGCTCGGCGAGCTGATCGTCGCGGCCGACTACTCGGTGGCGATCGGGCCCGAGCGGGCCGCCCGCCTGGTCGACGAGCTGCCCGCGCGTATGGCCGGCCCGCTGCCGGTCGCGCGGGCGGCCAAGCCGGGCAAGCGCCCGCGCCGCGACGCGCCGGTCGAGGCGACGATCGATGTGCGCCCGCGGATCCTCTCGGCGAGCGTCGACGTGGCCGCGGGCATCCTGCGCTTTCGCATCGACATGGCGTCGCGGTCGCCGCGGCCCGACGGGACCCATGAGCCCGGCGAGACCGGCGTGCGCCCGCGCGAGGTCGTGCAGGGCCTGTGCGGCGAGCCGATCGCCGATCACCTGGTGTGCCGCGATCAGCTGCTGGCCCGCGACCCCGCGGGCCCGGGTCACGTCGGCATGCGCGCGCTCGGCCCCGTGTACAACGGCATGGCCGAGCGCTGGCGGGCGATGCACGCCGAGGTCGCCGAGGCCCCCGCGGCGTCCTGACCGCGATGGCCCCGTCCGCCGACACGTCGACCGGACGGGCCGCCGCGGCGCTGCTGGCCTGCTTCGACGCGCAGCTGGCCCGCGGGGTGCCCCGCGAGCACGCCCGCAGGTTCCTGTTGCTGACGGCGGCCGAATGGGTCGCGCCGAAGATCGCAGCGCCGGAGCTGCCCGGCGTTGCCGTCACGCCGACGAACGACGAGCTCGAGACACTGACAAGAATTAGAGAGTTCGACCGCGACCCGGGGCTGCTCGGCGGGCTGTACGAGCGCTCGCTGGCCACGCGGGCCCGCAGCGCGGGCGGGGTGCACTTCACGCCCGACGCCGAGGTCGCGCGGGTGATCGGGCCGGCGATCGTGGCCCCGTGGAGCGAGTGGATCGCGCGCACCTCGTCGCAGGCCGAGCTGCGGGCGTTGCACGCGAGGTTGTCGAGGTTCACCGTGCTCGACCCGGCGTGCGGGGCCGGGGCGCTGCTGCTGGCGGCCTTTCGAGCGCTGATAAAAATCGAGGAGCAGCTGCTCGCGCGCATCGAGGGGCCGCGGCCGGCGGGGGGCGTGCGGATCGACCAGCTGCACGGCATCGACGTCGATCCGCTGGCCGTCGCGGTCGCCGACTTCACGCTGCGGGCGGCGAGCGGCGGGGTGGGGTCGGCCCGGCTGCAAGCGCTCGACGCATTAATAATTGTTGGATCCGGTGACGTGCCGGCGTGGGACGAGTGCGACGTGATCGTCGGCAACCCGCCGTTCCTCGACGGGCGGCGGATCGCGCGGGTGTTCGGCCTCGACTACGCCCGCAGGCTGCGGGCGGCCCACCCGCGGATCTCCGGGCGCGCCGATTATTGCGTGTACTGGCTGCGGCGGGCCCACGACGCGCTGCCGCGCTGGACCGCGGAGGACCCGGTGCGCGGGCGGGCGGGGCTCGTCGCGACCAAGACGATCCGCGAGAACGACTCGCGCGCGGGCGGGCTCGATCACATCGTCGCCAGCGGCGGCGTGATCGTCGACGCGGTGTCGTCGCAGCCGTGGTCGGGCGAGGCCGCGGTCGACGTCTCGATCGTGCACTGGGTGAAGGGGGACTACCGCGGCCCGCGGGTGCTGCGCGAGTACGACGAGGGCGGGTGGCGCGAGGCGGAGGTCGCGGCGATCTCCAGCGCCCTGACCGCGGGCACCGACGTGTCGTCGGCCGGCGCGCTGGCGGCGGTCACTGCCCATAAGCGGTGCTTCGAGGGCCAGCAGCCGGGGCACAAGGGCTTTCGCCTGACGCTCGCGCAGCGGCGGGCGCTGGCGCAGCGCGACCCGGGGCTCGCGGACGTCGTATTTCCTTATTTCATCGGCGACGCGCTGCTCGGCGGGCGCTACGAGGCGGCGCCGGAGTTCATCATCGACTTCGGGGAGCGCACGCTGGAGGAGGCCGCGGCCCACCCGGAGGTGCTGGCGATCGTCGAGCGCGAGGTGCTGCCGGTGTGGCAGGGCAACGCGCGCCGCGAGGGGGCGAGCGGGACGGCGAGCAGCGAGCATCGGCGCCGGCTGGCGGCGTGGTGGCGGCTGAAGCGGCGGCGCGGCGAGATGCTGGCGGCGATCGCCGGGCTGCCGCGCTACATCGTGTGCGTGCGCCACACCCAGCGGCCGATCTTCGTGTTCCTCGAGCGGGCGATCCGCCCCGACTCGGCGCTCACAGTGTTCGCGTTCGCCGACGACTACTCGTTCGGGGTGCTGCAGTCGAGCGTGCACTGGCGGTGGTTCACGGCCCGCTGCTCCTCGCTCGGACGGCGGTTTCGCTACACCAGCGAGACCGTGTTCGACGCGTTCCCGTGGCCGCAGGCGCCGACGCCCGGGGCGGTGCTGGCGGTGGCGACGCGGGCCCGCGAGCTGCGCGCGGCGCGGGCGCTGGCGCTGAAGGACGGGCGCGGCGGGCTGCGAGCGGTCTATCGCCTGCTCGAGCGGCCGGGTGACAACCCGCTGCAGGCGGCCCACCGCGCGCTCGACGAGGCCGTGCTCGCGGCCTACGGGTTCGCGGCGGGCGGCGACGTGCTGGCCGAACTGCTGGCCCTGCGCGCGCGGGTGGCCGCGGACGCGGACGCGGCGGGACCGGGGATCCCGCCCGGCTTTCCGCGCCCGCAGGCGCTCGTGAGCGGCGACTGCATCACGGCGTTCACCGGGCCGTGAACCGCGGCCTGCGGGGTTTACGCGGCGGTTTACGCGGGCGGGCAATTGATCGGGCCGCGGCGGGTACGACCGTGGCGATGCTGCAGCGACGCTTGTGGGTGTGCTTGCTCGTGGGGGCCTGTGTCGACCGCGGCGTCGCTCATCGTCGGGCAGGTGACGATCGACGAGCTGGACCACGAGGAGGTCGAGGGCGAGGCCTGCGGCGACGCGACGGGCTGGCGATACACCGACGCCGAGCGCGCGGGCGTCGAGCTGTGCGGCGCCGCTTGCGACGCCTACAGGGCCGTCGGCGACGTCGATCGCGTCCTGACCTGCGCGCCGATCTGACGCGTCACTCGAGCTCGAGCTCGACCTCGGGCTCGGGGTCGGGCGCGGGGGTCGGGGGCGGATCGGCCTCGCTGCGGTGGGTGCGGCGCAGGGCGTCTTGCAGGGCCTCGCTGGCGCGCAGGGTCTCGACGAACTGGGCCAGCGACTTGCTGGCCGCGACGACCGCGGCGGTCGGGTAGTTGTCGAGCAGGCCGCGGTGCTGCGGCTTGCCGAAGCAGACCATCTGGGCCGGGCACGGCGTCTCGTCGAGCAGGCCGCGGTCGGCGGCCCAGGTGGCCATGAGCTCGACGTGGCCGCCGCGGCAGGCCGGGTTGGCCAGGCACAGCGCGCGCGCTCGCTCGCTGTTCTGGTACAGCCACGACTCGAGCTGCCAGTAGGCGACGAGGCGGAAGAACCGGGCCATGCGGGCGTCGATGCGGGCGCGCAGCTCGGCGTCGTCGAGCCCGGGGTGCTGGCGGCGGAGCACGCCCTCGAGGCCGACGCGCACGTGGGCGACCACGTGGCGCTGGAGGCGCTCGACCTTCTCGCTGGGGTCGGCGGTGCGGTCGCCCCAGCGGCGCTCGGCGTCGATGTGGAGGACCACGAAGCCGTCGCTCATGAGCGTCTCGAGGATGTTGCGGTGGAGGCGGGCGCGGTCGATGTTGCGGCGGCGGTCGGTGAAGTCGTGGAGGCTGACGGCGCTGCGGGCCTCGTCGTTGACGGGTTCGAACCGCAGCCGGTCGGGGCGGCAGCGCGGGTCGACGTGGAGCAGGAGGCTGCGCAGCAGCGCCTCGACGGCGGCCACGGTGTGGCGGCTGTCGTCCTCGCTGAGCACGAGGAACGTGGTGGGGCGCTCGGCGGGCGCCTGGGGCCCGCCGAGGCTGGCGAGGCGGAACAGGCCGCTGGTGCCCTCGGGGCCGTCGACGCGGCTCACCACAGACCCCGGGTGATGAGGATCTCGCCGACCGGCTCGATGTGCAGCTGGTAGGCCGAGAAGAACGAGGCGGCCTGGTCGGCGGTGATGTTGTCCCACACCAGGTGGTCGTCGTCGGCGCGGCAGACCACGAACTTGCGGCGGGCCTCGTCGGCCGAGCCGAACTCGACCGAGTCGAACAGCAGCGGGTTCTGGCTGGTGATGAAGGCCTGGCGCGGGCCGATCGCGCGCATGCAGGCGTCGATCCAGCGGCGGTGCAGGCCGGTCGCCAGCTCGTCGGCGACCACGAAGTCGGGGCTGGTCGACAGGTAGTAGAAGAACGATAAGAGGCGCTTCTGGCCGAAGCTGAGGTAGTCGTGGTGCACGGTGGTGCCGCCCGGCGCGTCGAAGAAGAACGTGAAGCCGCGGACCGCGTAGTGGTGCTGCTTCCTGGGGCGGTCGTGGCGGTACGAGGTGACCTCGGGGCGGACCCTGGCGCCCGGATAGCCGAGGATCTTCAGCACGTACGGCAGGAAGATCGAGACCCCGCGGAGCGCGTGCTGGTGGGCGTCGTGGTCGTGCTCGGTGATGGCGACCGCGCCGCCGTCGCGGTGGGCCGCGACGATCGCGTGCTCGATCGAGTCGCCCGGCAGGAAGTTGCGGACCACCGGCGTGAAGCCCTCGAGCACCGCGCCGCGCAGGTGGTAGGTGAACACGCTCTCGGCCGGCGGCGGGGCGGCGACGGCCTGCGGCGGCGGGGCCGCGCCGGTCATGGCCGCGAAGCACAGCAGGCCCTCGTCGAAGCGCACGACCTTCGCGGCCGAGAAGAAGTTCCAGGTGCCGAGCAGGATCTCGGCGGGGCTGTTCTGCAGGGCGCCGCGCAGGAAGCCGGGCCGCAGCGGCGAGCTGGCCGGGCCGCCCTTGACCCGCTCGCCCCACGCCGGTGAGGTGATGCGGGTGTGGTCGGGCGTGCCGGTGATCGCGACCTCGAGGCCGTCGCCGAGGCGGCGCAGCGTCGCCACGTACTGGAACGACCGCTCGCCGTGCGGGGTGACCCGCGGGTCGCCGGCCGGCGGCGGCGCGGACGGGCGGCCCTCGCTCTGCAGCGTCATGTGCAGCGCGTAGCCGTCGTCGATCACCAGCTCGAACTCGAGGGCGAAGCTCTCGTCGACGTAGGCCGAGAAGTCGAGGCCGACGACGGCGGCGAGCAGCCCGAGCAGGGCGGTCTTGCCGGTCGCGTTGGCCCCGAGGACGAGGTTCACGCCGTCGTCGAAGCGCAGCTCGCAGCCGGGCCGCACGTGCAGGAAGCGGTGGATCTTGAGGCGCTTCAGCTTGACCATGGCGCGCCCTCGGCGAGGGAGCGGAGAACATACTCCAGGCCGCGGTCCGCGGATCTGTCGCAACGGACAGGTCCGTCGGCGCGCCGGCGCACCGCTCGCCGCATGCATGCGGGGACTTCGTTGTAGCTGCCACGGATGGCGGGCGCGCGCGGTTTCGCTGTCCCGCGCGCACGTCGACGCCGCGGATCATCGTCGCAGGGGCGGGGCCCGCCGGGATGGGGGCGGCGGCGCGGGTGCTCGAGCAGCGCGAGGGCTTCGAACACGAGCTGCGCGGCGAGCTGTTCGGCCAGCGGTGCTGGCGGCGCTCGAGCGGCCGGTGATGAAGCGACCGGCGGACGTACGTGGGCGCGCGGCGCGAGGTCGTGCGCCCGGGCGGGGCCGCGGTCGGGGCGCCGGTCTCGCAGCCCGGAGCGGCCCGCGGCCGGGGTGATGCGCCGCGGCCCCTGCCGCCGGCGAGCGAGACGACGCGGGCGTGAGGTCTACTGCTTCGGCGGGGCGTCGCGGGTGGTCCTGGCGGGGCCGTCGAGGTTGCGCATCAGCTTGACCAGGATGCGCACGGCGGTCATGTCGCCGATGTCCTGGAAGAAGATGCGGAGGTCGTCGTAGGCCTTGGGATCCTTGACCATGCGGCCGAGGCCGCCCTCGCCCTTCTCGACCGACTCGCTGATCTTGCGGACGTCGGAGACCATGGTCTCGACGTGTTTGAAGTTCTTGCCCTCGGTGTCGTAGACGAGGCCGGCCAGGGTGCCGCCGCTGTTGGGGTCGCGGGCCTCGGTGAGGTTCTTCGAGACGGTGGCCATGGCCTGGTGGGCGTCGTCGACGAGCGGCGGCAGGCTGGCGTCGAAGTCGTTCATCTTGACCCTGGCGTCGCCGAGGAAGCGGTCGACGCGGGTGGTGCTGTTGCGGACGCCGCGCAGGCTCTGGTTGAGGTCCTTGGTCAGCGTCTCGTCGTTGAGCAGGCGGCCGAACAGTCCGCCGCCCTCGGCGGTGTTGCCGGTGACCTGGTTGGCGTTGGCGAGGGCGGCCTCGATGTTGTCGACGGTGGCCGGGTCGCCCATGATCTTGGCGAGCTCGGCGACGCTGCCGATGGCGTCCTCGACCTTGCCGAAGCCGCCCTCGAAGCGGTCCTTCATGCCGTCGATCGTCTCGGACATGGCGGGGGTGGTCTGGATGCGGCCGCCGGCCTCGATCTGGCGGCCGTGGCCCATCGACACCTGGACCAGCTGGTCGCCGAGCACGCCGTTCTGGGTGATGACGGCGCGGCTGTCCTCGCGCAGGTGGACCAGGCTGTCCTTGTAGATGGCGAGGTTGACGCGGATGCGGGCGTCGAGCGTGGTGTAGCTGTCGCACACGCCGGTGGCGCCGGTCCAGGTCACGCCGCGGTAGCGCCGGCGGAACTCGGTGTTGACGCAGACCTCGCCCTCCTGGCACTGCGAGTCCTGCTCGCAGGCGACGTAGAGCTCCTTGTTGAAGGTGTAGGGCTCGAGCGAGGCGCACTTGCCGGCGCTCGTGCAGAACATGGCGCGGTCGCAGTTGTCGGTGCGGCCCTTGTCGAAGCGGCCGCGGTCCTCGGTCCTCGGGTCGCAGGTGTACTCGATCTCGATGAAATCCTGGTCGACGACGTGGCCGATCTCGATGCCCTCGAGCTGGACCGGGCTGCCGGGGCGCAGGCCCGAGACCTGGCGGAAGTCGGCGGCGATCACGACCGTCTCCTTCCAGCGCCCGCTGCTGCCGCCGAAGGTGAACACGCTGACGACGAACAGGACGATCGCCACGGCGACCGAGATGCCGAGGATCGTCTTCAGGCGGTCGTCGCTGTACTTGGCCACCGCGCGCCAGTGTACCAGCGGCGCGCCGGCGGTGGGGCGCCGGCGCGGGCGCGCTCGCGAAAGCTCTTCGCGGTCGGCCGGGGACGGCCTCCCCGGGCCCGCGGAGGGCGGTTGACAGGGGCCGGGGCGCGGGAGATACCGCGCCGATGAGCCGCGGCATCGACGGCGAGGCGCTCGACGCGGCCGGGGTCCAGCGCTGCGTGGTCTGGCGCGACCCGGCGTGCGGGCTGACGGCGGTGCTGGTGATCGACGACCTGACCCTCGGGCCAGCCGCGGGCGGGGTGCGCACGCGGGCCTACCCGGGGCTGGCGGCGGCCCTGGCCGAGGCGGCCGGGCTGGCCCAGGCGATGACCCGCAAGTGCGCGCTGGCCGGGCTGGCGGCCGGCGGGGCCAAGGCGGTGGTGCTCGACCACCCGGGGCTCGACCGCCCGCGGGCGTTCGCGCGGCTGGGCCGATTCGTGGCCGAGCTCGGCGGGGTGTTCCGCACGGCCGGCGACCTCGGGACCACCGCCGCCGACCTGGCGGCGATGGCGACGACCTGTCCTTATGTACATGTCGAGGAGCGCGGGCTCAGCGAGGCCGTCGCCCGCGGCGTGGTCGCGTGCGTGGCCGCGTGCGCGCTCCGCCGGGGGCGCGCGCTGGCCGGGCTGCGGGTGGCGGTGCAGGGCTGCGGGTCGATCGGCGGGGCGACGGCGCGGGCGCTGCACGCGGCCGGAGCCTCGTTGGTGCTCGCGGACATCGACGCGGCGCGGGCGCGGCGGGTGGCCGACGAGACCGGCGCCGAGGTGGTGGGGCCCGACGAGATCCTGGCGAGCGCGGTCGACGTGGTCGCCCCGTGCGCGGTCGGCCGGGTGCTCACGCCGGCGGCGGCGGCCGAGCTGCGGGCGTGGGCGGTGTGCGGGGCGGCCAACAACATCCTCTCCGGGCTCGACGCGGCGCGGGTGCTGGCGGACCGGGGGATCTTGCACGTGCCCGACGAGGTCGCGTCGGCGGGCGCGGTGATCGAGGGCATCGGGCTGTCGGTGATGGGGCTGGCCGATCGCACGCCGCTGATCGACGGGCTCGGGGCGACGGCGGCGGCGCTGCTGGCCGAGGCGGCGGCGAGCGGCGAGCTGCCGGTGGTCCTGGCCGAGCGCCGGGCGCGGGCCCGGCTCGCGCGTTGAGCGGTGCGGTCGACCGGCGGCGCTGGTAGATTCGCGCGATGTCCTCGCGCCGTCGTCGCCGCCGCCGTGGTCGCCTCGTGCTGTTCGGTCTGCTGGCGCTGGCGCTGTGGTGGTGGTGGTCGCGCGAGTCGGTGACGCTCGGGACCTTCAACATCCGCCAGTTCCCCGAGGCGACGACGGACCACGCCGCGGTCGCGCGGGCGATCGGCGAGCTCGACGTCGACGCCTTCGCGGTGCAGGAGATCGCCGGGCGCGAGGCGTTCGACGCGGCCCTGCGGGCGGCCGGCGAGGGCGACGGGCGCTCGCTGCGGGCCTCGCTCTCGCCGTACTGCAAGGAGGGCACGCCGTTCCCGCTGCACCTCGGGGTGGTGTACGACGCGGCGCGGGTGGAGCTGCTGCGCACGCGGGCGCTGGGGCCGAGCGGCGCGTGCGAGGGCGACCAGCCGCACGGGATGGCGGCGCTGCTGCGCGCGCGCGACGGCACGAGCTTCGCGCTGGCGGCGATCCACATGAAGGCCGGGGGCGGGGCGGCGGAGCAGGAGATCCGCCGCAGGCAGTGGGCGTGGCTGCTCGCCGCGCTGCCGGAGCTCGAGGAGGACCTGGGGGCGCCGGTGATCGTGGCCGGCGATTTTAATAGTACGGGCTACCTCGAGCGCGAGCACCCGGAGCGGCGTTTCATCGCCGAGCAGCTGGCGCGCGCGGGGCGGGCCACCGGATCGCTGGCCTGTTCGATGTACTGGCAACCGAACCGCGAGCGCCGGCGCTGGGCGCCGAGCCTCCTCGATCACGTGCTGGCGCCGCCGGGGCTGACGAGCGAGCCGGAGGCGCTGGGGATGTGCGCCCGCCTGGCCTGCGAGCCGCAGGACGAGGCGCCGCCGGAGTGGCGCACGCTCTCGGATCATTGCCCGGTGCGCGTGCGTCTGCGATAGAGGCGAGCGCGCTGTTTCGCGCGCGGACCTGGTCACAAATCGCGCCGAAACGCCGCGGGGGCCGGCGAGGATCACGCCGAAAGAATTGCTCTGGGGGCGCTCACCTCACTAGACTGGGCCACCCCTCGATTTCCGTTTCCTTAGGAGTCCGTGATGCCCGTCGTTCGATCCGATCGCTCCGCCCGCCGGCACCTGGCCTTGCGGGCAGCCTGTCTGACCGTGGGTGCCGTCGCCTTGCTGTCCCTCGGGGCAGGTTGCCAGAGCAAGTGCACCGATGACGGGTTCGCGTGGCAACAAGACGCGGCGTGCGTGGCGGCGATGACGCAGTCGGGCAGCGGGACCGAGAGCGCGGAGGACAGCGACAGCGACAGCCAGCCGACCGAGGGCAGCAACAGCAACACCGATGGGCCGCCGACCACGTCGGTGACGTCCGGCGACGGCGTGCTGTGGTGCAAGGACGCCGACGGCGACGGCTTCGGCGACCCCGACATGTGCACGGAGCTGCCCGAGGGCGAGCAGGGCCCGGCGGGCACGGTCCCCGACAGCGGCGACTGCAACGACGGCGACCCCGACACGTACCCGGGCGCGGCCGAGAAGGACAGCCCGACCGCCTGCATGCAGGACGGCGACGGCGACGGCTACGGCGACGACAGCCCCGATCCCGGCCCGAACCCCGACGCGCCGGTCGAGCCGGGCAGCGACTGCGACGACGGCAGCGAGGGCACCTTCCCCGGGGCGGCCGAGAACGACAGCCCGACCGCGTGCATGAAGGACGTCGACGACGACGGCTACGGCGACCAGGACCCGCCCGACGGGGTCGACGCGGGCACCGACTGCGACGACGCCGAGCCCAACGCGTGGACGAGCTGCGGCGCCTGCATGGACGCCGACGGCGACGGCTACTACACGATGTGCGACACCTACCCGCCGGGCAAGGAGACGCCGGACTGCGACGACGCCAGCGCGGACACCTTCCCGGGCGCCGCGCCGAACGACGACCCGGACGCGTGCATGACCGACGCCGACGGCGACGACTGGGGCGACGACACGCCGTCGGGGCCGGGGGTCGAGCCGGGCACCGACTGCGACGACGCCGACGCGAACACGTACACCGGCGCGGCCGACATCGAGGACCCGAGCGCGTGCATGGCCGACGTCGACGACGACGGCTGGGGCGACGCCGACCCGCCGGACGGGGTCACGCCGGGCAGCGACTGCGTCGACGGTCAGGCGGCGATCAACCCCGACGACAGCGTGCTGATCTCCATGCCGACGAGCACCGGCGAGGTCCTCGAGGTCAGCCTGACCGACGGGTCGATGACGCCGATCGCCTCCGTCGACGTGGCGATGTTCGACCCGTGGCTGCCGACCAGCGTGGCCATCAACCCGACCGACCTCAGCGTGGTCGTGGCCCTGGCCATGAGCGGCAAGCTGGCGACCATGAACTACTGCGGCGGCGGGGCGCCGACCGAGATGGCGGGCGCGCACAACAAGGAGCTGTGCGGGCTGGCCTTCGACGGCGCGGGCAAGCTCTACGGCGTCGACGGCGAGGTCGACCAGATCGTGATGTTCGAGCCCGACGGCTCGATCATGCCGGGCAACATCAAGCCGCTGATGTTCGAGGGGGCCCCGCTCAACATCGCCAAGTGCGGCATGACCTACGACTGCCACAACGACCGCATCCTGCTGGCCGACTCGAACACCGCCTCGATCTACGCGGTCAACCCGGGCGACGGCACGACCACGCGGCTGGCCTTCATCGAGGAGGGCGCCTTCGGGGCCGGCCTCGCCTACGAGCCGGTCGAGCAGGTCGCGCTGTCGTGCAACGGCGTGGGCATGTACGCGATCGCGCTCGACGGCTCGAACATGTCGACGCTGCTGCCCGACCTGGCCAAGGCGGCGGACGACCTCGAGTTCGCCCCGGGCTGCGACTGAGACCGCCTTCAGACCACGAGAACATCACGGACACGACGAACCAACGCAGGACGCCATGACCCACCGCGCACGCTTCACCTCCCTGACTGTGTTCCTCTCGGCCACGCTGGCCGCCGGTGTGGCGGCCGCGCAGGCGCCCGCCGCGGGCGCGGAGGTGTCGGCGTCGACGACGACCCCGGCGACGGCCACGACGACGGCGACGACGCCCGAGGCGAGCGCGCCGGCGGCCGAGTCGCGGCCGGCGACGCCGTGGATCAAGCGCTGGCGGCCGGTCCGCAACTCGTGGGAGCTGGGGCTCTACCTCGGCGCGTTCATCCCCTCGAAGAACCACGAGTTCTACCACCCGAACACCGACATCGCCGGCTTCGGCCACCAGCCGCTCGCCAGGGCCGGCCTCGACCTCGGCCTGCGCGCGGGCTACTACCCGCTGAGCTTCCTCGGGCTCGAGCTCGAGGGCGGGGTCATGCCGATGAAGGCGGCCGACGCCAGCCGGGCCACGCTCTACACGTTCCGCCCGGTGATCGTGGCCCAGCTGCCGTACCGCATCGCGCCGTTCATCCGCGGCGGGTTCGGGCTGATCGGCATCTCGTCGGGCACGCTCGGGCGTGACATCGACCCGTCGTTCAACATCGGCGGCGGCGTGAAGTTCTACGTCAACCGCCTGATCGCGCTGCGCCTCGACGTGGTCGACAACGTGGCGACCGCGGCCGGGGTCGGCAACGCGCGGTCGAACAACCTCGAGGTGCTGCTCGGGCTGTCGCTGCGACTCGGCGCCGACAAGCCGAGCGAGACCAGGCCGTCGCCGCGGCTGATCGACAGCGACGGCGACGGGCTCTACGACCCGGGCCAGCGCGGGGTGGCGCCGGCCGACGAGGACGCGTGCCCGCTCGACCCGGGCCTGCGCGAGCACCGGGGCTGCCCGCTGGTCGACAGCGACAAGGACGGGCTCTACGACCCCGGCCAGGTCGGGGTGGCGCCGGCCGACGAGGACGCCTGCCCAGCCGAGCCGGGCCCGCGCGAGACCCAGGGCTGCCCGCTGAAGGACACCGACAAGGACACGCTGTACGACCCGGGCCAGCCGGTCCCGGCGGCCGACGTCGACGACTGTCCGAACGAGCCGGGCCCGCGCGAGCTGCACGGCTGCCCCGACCGCGACGGCGACAAGATCATCGACAGGGACGACAAGTGCCCGGACGAGCCGGAGACGGTCAACCAGATCGACGACGCCGACGGCTGCCCCGACAAGGTGCCGGACAAGGTCAAGAAGATGTCCGGCGTGCTCGAGGGCATCTACTTCGACGTCGACAAGGACACCATCAAGCCGCGCTCGCGCGGGGTGCTCGACAAGGCGGTCCGCGTGCTGCGCGAGTTCCCGACCACCCGCTGGTCGATCCAGGGCCACACCGACTCGGACGGCAACCGCGAGCACAACCTCGACCTGTCGACCCGCCGCGCCGAGGCGGTCAAGCGCTACCTGGTCGAGCGCGGCATCGAGGAGGCCCGCCTCGAGGCCAAGGGCTTCGGGCCCGACGCGCCGATCGACACCAACGCCACCAAGAAGGGCAAGGCGAAGAACCGGCGCATCGAGTTCCGCCTGATGGACTAGGCCGCGGCGCGTCGCCGCTCGCTCCCGGCTGTCCTTCGGGACAGCCGCGTCGACCACGCCGCCCGCACCGCGCGCCGCGCGGCGGCCGCGGTCGGACCGCTCGAGCACACGACGCCGGCGCCGCGGGTCAGGCCGGCTTGTCGCCGGCGGCGAGGAAGATCTGGCCGCCGTGCTGGCGGCGGTAGCTCAGGTCCTCGCGCGTGAAGTTGACGGCCAGGCGCTCCAGCGGCTCCCACGTGCGGCGGCGGATGTCGGCGCCGGCGACGAGGTTGACCATGCGGCCCTGCAGGCCGGGGCGCGCGCTGTGCACGTCGACGACGACGCAGCGGCCGCCGGGGACCAGCAGCGACCACAGGTGCTCGAACGCCGCCTCCCAGCGGGGGAAGGTGCTGAGGCCGAGGAACACGTGCAGGCGATCGAGGCGCGGGGTCGGCAGGTGGAGGTCGGCGAGGGCGAGGGCGTGCACGTCGCAGCGGAGCAGGCGGACGTGCGGCCAGCCGTGGGCCGCGACGCGCGCGCGGGCGCGGCGGAGCATGCCCTCGCTGAGGTCGACGCCGACGAGGGCGGCGACCTTCGGCGCGAGCGCGTCGAAGCTCTGGCCGGTGCCGCACGGCAGGTCGAGGAGGGCGTGGTGCGGCTCGGCCTGCAGGGCGGCCGCGGCGGCGAGCCTGGCGTCGTGGTAGAGGCGCTCGAGGCTGGCGTCGTAGAAGTTGGAGAACCAGTCGTACCAGGCCAAGGGCGGGTCACTTGGTGGAGGCGGTGAAGCTGAAGGTGTACTCGCAGGGGAGCGCGTCGATGTTGGCGAGCTCCGCGGCGGTGCTGCAGCTCGAGCCGGCGCAGGTGACCTCGACGGTGTGGACGCCGGACAGGGAGGTGGCGCTGTCGAGGTCGCCGTCGACGCTGCCGTTGAAGGTGATCGTGGCGTCGATCGGGAGGTCCTCGATGGTCTCGATGACGCGCTCGGCGCACGCGTAGCTGCCGCCCTCGTAGGAGCAGGTGAAGGCCGGGTAGGTGCCGTCGTCGACGGTGAAGCTGCCGCCGTTGTCGGTCAGGGTGAAGTTGCCCTCGGCGTAGACCGGCGGGTCGTCGCCGCAGGTGCTCATGACGAGCATGCTGCCGTCGTAGGTCCAGGTGCCGGACTTGGGCTTGATGTCCCCGGCGCCGCCGCAGGTCACGAGGGCGAGGGTGGCGAGGAGGGCGAACGGACGGAGCTGCATGCCGCCCACCTTTCCAGGCCGGCGACCGGGCTGCAAGGGGGTCTAGGGCCCCCGCTCGAGGCCGAGCCAGCGCCACAGGCGGAGGCGCTCGACCGCGAAGAGCGGGGCGAACGCCAGGCCGAGCAGGGGGTAGGGGAAGAAGATGGCCATGACCGCGAACACCCCGAGGTGGAAGGCCCAAGCGGTGAACGCCCAGGCGCGGGCGAGGCGCGGGCCGCCCAGGGCGAGCGGGGCGAGCAGCTCGAGCGCGAGGCTGAGGGCCGCGAGCGGCGGGAACAGCCAGGCGTGGGCGACGAGCGCGGCGCCGAGGGGCGAGTACCAGTCGCCGAGCTCGAGCTTGCGGAGGTTGTCCCAGGCGACGTAGTTGCGCAGGTAGTCGCTGGCGATCCACGTCACGCCGGACAGGCGCAGCTTGGCCACGCCGGCGATGAAGTACGAGACCACGGTGACGAGCGCGAGCAGGCGCACCGGCCAGCCGTGGGCCCCGGGCTCGGGGCGCGTGCGGCCGGCGCGGGCGTCGAGCGACCAGGCGTCGGCGGCGCGCACGCAGCCGAGCACGAGCACGTGGAAGACCATCAGGTTGTCGGTGTGGAACACCATGCCCCACGAGTTGCGGTAGCTGAGCACCCACAGCAGCAGGCCGGCGAACAGCGGGCCGGTGACGCGCCAGCGCCAGCCGAGGGTGAAGGCGAGGCCGAGCGGGACGGCGAGCGCGACCTGGGCGACGACCGCCGCCGCCGGCAGCGGGGCCGAGAGCACGCTGGTGACGCCGACCGGGGCGAAGCTGCGGGCCGGGAAGTCGACGAAGCTGACCAGGTGGATCGATCGGACGATCAGGTAGATCGTCGCGGCGGCGCCGCTGAGCAGGCGCAGGGCGGCCAGGCGGGTCGCGGGCGCCGGGGCGCGCAGCCAGGCGTCGGCCGCGCGGGCGAGGGCGGCGAGGCGGCCGCCCGGGGCTGGCCCGGGGGACAGGTCGGCGGCGGACGTCGGGGCTGGCCCGGGGGACAGGTCGGCGGCGGGACTCGGGGCTGGCCCGGGGGACAGGACGGCGGCGGGCGCGGCGGACGCCGGGGCTGGCCCGGGGGACAGGTCGGGTGTCCTCGGGGACAGGTGGTTCGGGGCTGGCCCTGGGGACAGGTCGGGTGTCTTCGGGGACAGGTGGTTCGGGGATGGCCCTGGGGACAGGTCGGCTGGCCCTGGGGACAGGTCGCGGGCGGGCGGGTCCGTCGTCACCGGGGCACCTTGCAGCGGGCGCGGACGTGGGGCTTGCCGAGGGGGGCGGTGTCGCCTTCGAAGTAGCGCAGGGCGTCGTACTTGACGGTGACGAGCTCGAGGGTCCTGGCGTCGGCGAAGCCGGGGTCGGCGGCCACGCGGGCGGCGACCTGGCGGCACAGCGCGCGCGTCGACTTCTTGCCGCGGCGGACGGCGTAGCGCAGGGTGGCGGCGGCCTGCAGGACCTCGTCGTTGGCGATCAGGCGCGGCGGGACGCGGCGGGTGGTCTTGTCGGCGGCCACGGCGACGACCTGGTCGACCACGGTGACGGCGTCGGGGCGGCCGTGGGCGAACATCGGGTAGGTCGACCACGGGAACGAGTCGTAGCGCTCGCCGCGGGTCAGCGGCGACAGCTGGATCGCCAGCACCCCGACCGTGAGCAGCCAGGCGCCCGCGGCGGAGCGGTTCATGCCCGGACCTCGGAGCGCAGCGTTCTAAGACTATTTAATAATTTAAACTTCAAAGACTGCGCTCCGCGAGCAGGCCGAGGGCGCGGCCGCCGTGGCCGAGGGCGGCCCAGGCGTGCTGCGTGTAGTCGATGCGGAGGTCGGGCGAGCCGACCGACTCGCTGAAGCCGCCGGGCACGTGGTGGTCGGGCGTGCAGGCGAAGCAGTTGTGCTCGGTCCACTGCTGCTCGACCAGGAAGGTCAGGACCTGCTGCATGAGGCGGGTGTCCTCGGGGCGGGTGGTGCCCTGGGCCGCGCGCACGGCCATGGCGGCGGACAGGGCCTCGCCGAAGCCGGCCGTCGGGGTGT
This sequence comes from Myxococcales bacterium, assembly GCA_016793465.1. The sequence continues at coordinate 79,937 of JAEUJW010000080.1, read as the reverse complement.
TGTGCGGGGGCAGCACGTTGCCGAAGCCGTAGGCGCCGACGAGGTCGTCGCTGACGCCGCTGCGCTCGTCGAAGATCAGGCGGCGCTTGAAGTCGACGTAGTCGAGGCAGAAGTTCTCGTAGCCGGTGTGGCGGTGGATCGGCAGGGCGGCGCGGGCGGCCAGGCAGTGCCAGTTCTCCTCGAGGAAGAAGAACCCGTAGAGGCCGTGACCCCAGTAGTCGTCGGCGAAGTAGGTCATCGCGCGGGCGACCGCGGCCTGCACCGTCGCGTGGTCGGGCAGCGCGGGATCGGGGTGCGCGGCGAGCAGGCCCTCGAGCAGCGCGAGCGCGTAGACGGCCTGGCCGGCGGCGTACATCGGATCGGGGCCGGGGATCGGGGCGGCCTTGTCGAGGTCGTAGCGCGGGTGGAAGCCGCCGTCGGGGCGCTGCATCGCCAGCAGGAAGCGGCCGAGGCGGCCGATCAGGACGTCGTGCCCGGGGCCGGTGCGCGGGCGGCAGGTCAGGTAGGCGATCAGCGGCAGCGCGGTGTCGCCGAGCGAGGCGGGGCGGCGCGGGCCGGGCGGCGGCGGGCGCTCGTGGTAGACGAGGCCCGAGACGTCGCCGGCCTGCTGCTCGAGCGACGCGAGCATCTTCAGCGACGAGGCGGCGCTGGCGACCACGGCTGGGTCCTGCGAGCCGAGCTCGCACAGCGCGAGGGTGGTGCCGGCCTGGCGCGGCACGGCGAAGCCCTTCCAGGTGACGCGGCCGGAGAACGGGTGGAGGATGTAGCGGAAGCGGCCGTCGGGGTCCTGGGCGGCGAGGATGTGGCGCTCGGCGGCGAGGGCGGCGGCGCCGAGGTTGTCGGCGTCGAGGCGGTCCTGGACCTCGCGCATGCGCGGGGCGTGGCGCACGTCGCCGGCGGCGTCGACGAAGAAGCTGTGGGTGGTGATGCGGTCGAGGCCGTCGACGCTGTCGCCGGGGGTCTCGCCGCGGCGCACGAGGGCGCGGCGCAGGGCGTAGGGGTCGGCGCCGAAGCGCAGGTCCTCGATGAACGGCAGCGGGGTGTGGGTGACGAACAGGCCGAGCGAGACCAGCTGCCAGGGGGCGAGGCAGCGCCGGCCGTCGCACACGCCGTCGAGGCCGGGGCGCAGCAGCAGCGGCGTGGGGCCGGGCAGCGACGCGGACAGCGGCTGGCGGCCGGTGACGATGTCGATCTTCATGGGGCCGATCGCGGCGGCGTCGGCGACGAGGGCGGCGATCGCGGGGATGAGCGCGGCGGGCTCGTCGGCCTGCACGCAGCGGGTCGTGCCGCGCAGGCGGGGCGACTTGTCGGCGGGCTTGACCGGCTTGGCGGTGTCGCGGACGGGGTAGGTGACGAGCGCGGTCGGGCGGTCGAGCGGGCCGTCGCAGGCGGCGGGCTGGCGGGTCCACAGGGCGATCTTCGTGCTGTCCCCAGGGACAGGTCGCTTGGCGCGGCGGAGCTCGCCCGCGAGGGCGAGGGCGAGGGCCGCGGGGTCGGCGGTGCCCGGCGGCCCCTGGCGAGAGACGATCGGCGATGCGCCGCCGGTCGGGTGGGGCAGCGGGGTCGCGGCCGCGGCGGCGGTGGCCCGCCACATGCCGAGGCCGAACATGAGGACGAGCGCGCCGGCGAGGCCGAGGCCGCGGCGGCGCGCGAGGCCGCCGGTGGCGGCGAGGCCCCACACGGCGAGCGGGGCGGTCAGCAGCACGAACACGCCCCAGACGGCGGCGAGGCCGGCCGCGACGCCGCGGCCGAGGCCGCCGTAGAGGGCGGCGATGTAGGCCCCGGCGGTCACGGCGGTGAAGGTGTGGAGGGCGAGGTAGGCCAGCGAGACGAACGCGGTGACGCGCCAGGCGCGGGCGCGGTGGCGGCTGCCGGCGAGGGCGAGCAGGGCGGTGGCGGCGTGGCAGGCCGCGAGCGCGGCGGTGGTGGCCGCGAACACGGTCCAGCGCTGCCACGGGAGGGTGGCGGAGGCCCACGCGAAGACGATGGCGTGGACGAGGGCGAGGCCGGCGAGCGACCAGCGCGGGGTGCGTGGGGGTGTGTCCGCGGGCGCGCCGGAGCGCTCCGGCGCGGACGAGGCGGTGCCGTGCATGGGCCCCAGGCATAACACAGGTGCTGCGCGGCGGGCCGAAGGCGTGGTATGCGGCGAGGGCATGATCGCCGCATGCATCGTCGCGCTCGGGATCATGGGCGCACCGCCGCCGTCCGACGGGGCCGCGGCGCCGGACGGAGCCGCCGAGGTCGCCGACGGCGAGCAGCGCTTCACCCGGGCGCTGGCCGACCTGAAGGCGCGGCGGTTCCACCAGGCGGCGCAAGGGTTCGAGGCGCTGTGGGTCGAGGGTCGCAGCACGCGGGTGCTGAGCTTCGCGGCCCAGGCGCGCGAGGGGGCGGGGCACTGGGCCCACGCGATCGAACACATGCGCACGCTGCTGGCGGCGGAGCCGGAGATGAACCCGAAGCTGCGGGCGCGGCTGACTGCGCGGCGCATGGCGGCGCGGCGGCACACGCTGCCGGTGCTGATCCGCCTGCAGGCCGACGGCGGGCTGCCGACGGGCGGGCGGCTGACGCTGCGACGGGTCGCGCCCGACGAGGTGCGGCCGCTGCTGGTGACCGAGGGCGAGGACGGGCGGGTCGTCGACGTCGACCCGGGGGTGTGGAGCCTGACCGTCGAGGTGCCGGGCTACAGGCCGCGGCAGAAGGTGGTGGCGTTCCCCCGGCGCTCGGGGCGAGCCGATCCGCCGGCCGAGGAGGTGGTGTTCCCGCTCGAGCGGATCCTCGTCGACACGACCCTGGCGATCGAGCCGGCGGCGGCGGTCGCGGCCGGGGCCCAGTGGACGCTGACGCTCGAGCAGAGCGAGGCCGGCGGCGGCGGGCTGCGCATGATCGGCGGGGCCCAGGCCGTCGAGAGGCTGTCTCTTGTGCCAGGTCGCTGGCGCGCCCGGCTCGAGGCCGTCGGCTACGAGGCGCAGGAGATCACGTGGGTGGCCGGTGAGGGCGATCCGCCGCCGGTCACGCTGGTGGCCCTACCGCCCCCGCCGGCGCCGCCGTCCGACCTCGACGCGCAGCCGCGGGAACGCGACCCCGGCAAGCCCCTGGCGATCGGGCTCGGAGCGGCCGGCGGGCTCTCGCTCGCGGTCGGGGTCGGTTTGCTCGCCTCTCACCGGAAGACCTACGCGGACTTCACGGTCGCCCCCGACAACGCGGCCTTCGTCAGGGCGCTGACGGCCAGCGCGGTCGGCTCGGGCATGGTCGGCGCGGGCCTCGGCCTGGCGATCGCGGCGGCGACGGCGGGTCTGCCGGTGCGGAAAGCCGGCGCCGACGGGCTGACGAACGGCGGGCTGTGGATCGAGCTGGGGGTCGGCGGCGGGGTCGCGCTGATCGGGGCCGCGTGGTATGCGAGGGAGTGGCCGCGCGTGCAGCGGGACCTGTACGGGGCGGCCGGCGGCGACCCGCAGGCCGACCAGCGCCGCGAGACGGCGGCGGCGGCGTTCATCGGCGCGGGCGTCGGGCTGATGGCCGGGGCCGGCGTGGCGCTCTTGACCCGGCACCTGGTCGCCCGCAAGTCCCGGGTCACGCTCGGCAACGGGCCTGGGCTGGTCGGGCTCGGCCTGCGCGGTCGGTTCTGATATTTTCCCTCGTCGCGCTTACCGCTTAGTACGCCATGTCTCGTCCGCTCCTGTTCGCAGTCTCGCTGTCCCTCGGTCTGGCCGGACCGATCGGCTGTCACGTGGCCGGCTGTGCCGAGGGGGACGCCGCGTGCGCCCAGCCCGGGACCGAGCCGGTGACCGAGCCGGGCTCGACCAGCACCGGAGAGTCGCCGACGTCGACCGGCGGCGAGACGTCGAGCGGCAGCGAGTCGAGCGAGGCGACCACCGAGGAGCCGTCGGACACGACGACGCCGAGCGAGGCGGTCTGCGGCAACGGGGTGGTCGAGGCCGGCGAGGCCTGCGACGACGGCAACGCCGACGAGACGGACGCGTGCGTCGGCGAGTGCGAGGCGGCCCGCTGCGGCGACGGGCTGGTGCAGTTCGGGGTCGAGGCGTGCGACGACGCCAACGCCGTCGACGAGGACGACTGCACCAACGCGTGCCTGCTGGCCCGCTGCGGCGACGGCATCCTCCACGCGCCGCTCGAGGCGTGCGACGCGGGCCCGAGCAACAGCGACAGCGCGTACGACGGCTGCACGACCGCCTGCCAGCCGGGGCCGCGCTGCGGCGACGGCAAGATCAACGGGCCCGAGACCTGCGACGACCAGAACAGCGACCCGAGCGACGGCTGCCTCGAGGGCTGCTTCGACGCGACCAGCTGCCTGCAGATCCTCGAGAGCGTGCCGACCGCGGGGTCGGGCGTGTACACCATCTGGCCGGAGGAGCTCGGCGGCAACATCGACGTGTCGGTGTGGTGCGACATGGACGTCGACGGCGGCGGCTACACGTTCCTGAAGGTCGACACCCAGGTGATGATGGCCAGCGACAAGGGGGCCGCGGCGGCCGAGACGCTGTGCCAGGCGTTCGGCATGCACCTGCTGGTCACGCGCAGCGAGGGCCACGCGCTCGCGGCCTACCAGGTGGCGACCACCGACAACATCACGCCGGTCGGCGGCGGCAACGTCGGCAAGGGCAGCGACTACCTGGCGATCCTGGCCATCTTCCCGGCCATGATGGGCGCGACCTGCGAGGGCATGGGCCTCAACAGCGACGACTGCCCGGGCTGGCGCGCGCGGGACGATCAGCGCTTCTGGGTGACCGAGACGCCGGTGCCCGACGAGCCGAGCTCGGAGCACTGCGACGGCTGCTCGATGCTCTACAAGTGGAACCTCGACGGGACCTTGAAGAGCTACACCACGTTCCCGGCGGGCGAGGGCGCGGGCACCTACCGCTTCCTCTGCGACACCGCCGACAAGGTCTGAGCGGGCGGGCTCAGCCGCGCAGCAGGGCGGCGAGCAGGCTGCCGGCGACGCCGTAGGCGCCGAGGTTGACGAGCCAGGCCACGCTCGTGAGGGCGACGAGGCCGACCACGCCGGTGCGCGCGCGGGCGTGGGGGTCCCAGGTCTCGACCCAGCCGTAGAGGTAGGCCGGGGCGAAGCCGAACCACACGCCGAGGTTGAGCAGGAGGGCGCCGTCGTGGAGGTTGCGCAGGGCGCCGGGCTGGCCGTGCAGGGCCTCGGCGGCGCAGACGACCGCCAGCATGGCGGCGCTGACGATCGCGGCCGGCGCGAGGCAGAGGGCGAGGGCGGGCAGCAGCGGCGGGGCGGAGGGCTCGCGCATGCGAGGAGTTTCCGCCGGGGACGGCGGCGGCGCAAGTGGGGCCGCGACCGCTGTCACAGCAGCTGCAGGGCCTGCTGCTGGGGGATCGCCGCGGCGCGGGCGAGGTCGAGGAAGAACGCGCGGCCGAGGTCGGCGCGGCTCGAGGCGGTCACGAGCGGGGCGAGGGCGCGGAGCACGGTGAGCCTGCGGTCGCGCGGGAGGGCCGCGAGGCGGGCGCCGAGGTGGTCGAGGGCCGGGGCCTCGTCGAGGTGGCGGGCCACGAGGTCGTGCTTGCGGGCCTCGGCCAGCGGCAGGCGGGCGACCAGGCCGCGGAACTGCTCGGCCTCCTCGGGCTCGACGGCGCCGTCGCGGTGGATGAGCACGGCGGCGAAGGCGACGATGTGCTCGGCGAGCTCGGCGGCGTGGCTGGTCCAGCGCGCGCGCCACTCGGCGAGCTCGGGGCCGTCGACGCCGATGTCGGCGGCGATGCGGCCGAGCACCGCGAGCTCGGGCGCGCTGGCGTGGCCGTCGGCGAGCGCCATGGTGAAGGCCTTCTCGAGCAGCGGCTCGGCGAACGCGGGCAGGGGCGGGGGCAGCTCGGCGAAGGCGGCGGTGAGGGCGTCGTGGTCGCCGAGCAGGCGGATCCAGCGGTCGTGCTCGTCGACGGTCAGGCGCTCGTCGAGCATGGCGAGCACGTGGTCGCTCTCGCCGGGGGAGAGCTCGCCGTCGGCGTGGGCGATGAGGCCGCAGACCGCGATGATCCATTCCTGTTCGGGCGTCAGGGGCATCGATCGGTGAGCGTACACGAAGCGACGGCGCGCATGTGCGCGGCGCACGTGACGTCAGCCGGGAGCGGCGCAGTAGCGCAGGCAGACCTCGGGCGGGCTGGCCAGGCGATACACGTAGTACTCGCCGCCGCAGTTCAGCACCTCGATCTCGGTCGACCAGGTGCACGGGTCGCCCTCCCACACGAAGCAGGCGGTGCGGGCCACCGCGCCCTCGTCGGGCAGCGGCAGCGTGCCCATCATCCAGCCGGGCGAGTCGGTGCCGCACGAGTACTGGGTCGGCGGGGCCATCGGCATGACGGTGCCGGCCGGCAGCAGGAAGCGGTGCCACTTGTTGTCGGTCTTGGTGTCACACTTGGTGATCTTGCCGGGGCCGTCGTTGAACGCGACGGCGCGCTCCATCTCCATCAGCGGGATGGCGTCCAGGCACTCGGGCGGGAGCTCGCTCTGGCACGCCTCGTCGCAGCCGTCGCCGGCCATGGTGTTGCCGTCGTCGCAGGTCTCGTGGCCGGCGTCGACGTTGCCGTCGCCGCACGACGGGCCGAGGGCCTGGCAGTCGGGGTTGCAGCCGCCGTAGTCGCCGTCGTTCTTGGTGAAGTCGCAGACCTCCTCGCCGGCGTGGAGGAAGCCGTCGCCGCAGAACGCGGGGGTGCAGTCGGCCAGGCAGTCGTCGCTGTTGCTGGGGTTGCCGTCGTCGCACTGCTCGACGCCGTCGTGGAGGTAGCCGTCGCCGCAGGTGGCTGTCAGGCAGGCGCCGCCGACGTCGACGCAGTCGTCGTGGTTGTCGAGGTTGGCGTCGTCGCAGGTCTCGAACACGCCGTGGACCCAGCCGTCGCCGCAGCTCCATGGCACGCAGCCCTCGACGCAGTTGTCGTCGCTGTCGGTGTTGCCGTCGTCGCACTGCTCGCCGGGCTCGAGCTCGCCGTTGCCGCACACCGGCTGAGGCGGGGCGCCGACGGTGCAGCTGTTGGTGCACTCGTCGTCGTCGACCTTGTTGCCGTCGTCGCACTGCTCCTCGCCGACGTAGAGGTAGCCGTCGCCGCAGGTGGCGGCGTAGCAGCCGGGCACGCAGCTGTCGTCGTCCGCGCCGTTGGCGTCGTCGCACTGCTCGAGGCCGGCCTGCACGAAGCCGTCGCCGCAGACGGCGAGGGTGCAGTCCTCGAGGCAGTTGTCGGTGTTGTCGACGTTGCCGTCGTCGCAGGCCTCGCCGGGGTCGCGCACGCCGTCGCCGCACAGCGACTGGGGCGCGCCGGTGGTGGTGGTGCCGGGGTCGGGCTCGCCGGTGGTGGGCTGCACGCCGGTGGTGAGCTCGCCGGTCGAGGTGCCGTCCGCCGGAGGCTCGCCGGTCTGGGCGTTGTTGTCGCCGCATGCGACCAGCCCGGCGAGGAGACACCCGAACAACCGCCCAAACCCGCCCGATCCAAGCATAGAGAGCTTGGGTAACATCCTTCGCCGCGGGCTTCAACGGACCGTCCGGCAGGTCGGCGCGGGCCGCTCGGCGGCTCGATCGATCGTGACGACGACTTCAGGATCGCACTCGCCGGCGCCTGCGCTCCGGTGGAGCGCTCGTGCGCCGGCGGCGGCCAAACTACGGGATGTCCAGGTCGGTGCGAGTGGTCGTCGCGGCGAGGCGACGAGCGCGGCGGCTCAGCGGGCGCGGTAGGTGATGCGGCCGCGGGTCGGATCGTAGGGCGTGACGCCGACTGTCACGCGGTCACCGAGCACGACCTTGATGCGGAAGCGCCGCATCTTGCCGGCGAGGTGGGCGAGGACGGTGTGATCCTTGTCGATCTCCACGCGGAAGAGGCCGCCCGTGAGAACCTCCGTCACGGTGCCCTCGAATTCAATCAGATCGTCCTTGCTCATCGGCGAGGGACAATAGGGGCGGGCCCGCGTCCGCGCAACAGGGCCGACCGGACATTTTGCACACCGCCGGGCTCACGCTCTGGAACGCCGATTTAAGTGCGTTTGCGCGCGGGTGGCCGTTCGCGGGCCGTGTCGGGCGCCTCGGCGTGGGCGGGGCTCACGGCGACGGCGGGCCCGCGCGGGCTCCCACGAGCGCGCGAGCGGCGAGTTCGGCGAGCACGCGATCGGCGAGCGCGTCGGGAGCGTCGGCACCGCCGACAAGGCGCAGCTCCGGCGCGAGGGGCGGCTCGTAGGGCGCGTCGACGCCGGACATGCCGGTGATCTCGCCGGCGCGGGCGCGGCGGTACAGGCCCTTGGGGTCGCGGGCCTCGCAGACGTCGAGCGCGGTGTCCACGAAGATCTCCAGGAAGCGATCCGGCGCGACGCGCGAGCGGGCCAGCTCGCGGTCGCGGCGGTACGGGCTGATCGCCGCGACGAGCACGAGCAGGCCGGCGTCGACGAACAGGCGGGCGACCTCGCCGAGCCGGCGGATGTTCTCGGCGCGGTCCTCCGGCGAGAAGCCGAGGTCGCTGCACAGGCCGAAGCGCAGGTTGTCGCCGTCGAGGATGTAGCTGTGGCGGCCGGCCGCGTGCAGCTTGCGGTCGACGAGCGCGGCGATGGTGCTCTTGCCGGCGCCGCTCAGGCCGGTGAACCACAGCACGGCGCCGCGCTGGTCCTTCAGGGCCTCGCGGTCGGCGGGGCGGACGGCGGGATCGTGCCAGCGGATGTTGCGCTCCGGGTCGGTCACGGCGGCGGAGGATAGCAGCCCGCGGCCGCGGATCGGGGCGTCGTCGCCGCGGCCCGTGCGAGCGGCGATCACAGCGCCGACGGCGGCGGCGTGGTGCGTGCGCGGGTCGACGGCGAGGCCGAGATCGGCGCTCCGCGCCGGCGATACAAGGGTTGACGCGGATCCCGGCGGGAGTAACCTTCGCCGACTCGCCCGCCGGCCACGGCGGGCCACCCCGAGGACGCCGAAACGATGCCTGTGCAAGATTGGCCCGACGACCTGGCCCGTGACCCCGATGTCGTGTTCGCCCGCAGAGGCGGCGCATCCACCGAGGAGGCCGAGGGCGGAGGTGGCGGGCTCGGTTCGGTCGTCGCCGGCGACCTCGCCGAGGAGGCCCGCCGCAAGTACCTGAATTACGCGCTCAGCGTGATCACGGCGCGCGCCATCCCCGACGTGCGCGACGGCCTGAAGCCGGTCCACCGCCGCATCGTGTTCACGATGTTCGACGACCTCGGGCTGACCCACGACGCCCGCTACCGCAAGAGCGCCAAGGTCGTCGGCGACGTCATCGGCAAATACCACCCGCACGGCGACACCGCGGTCTACGAGGCGATGGTCCGCCTGGCCCAGGACTTCGCCATGCGCATGCCGCTGGTCGACGGCCAGGGCAACTTCGGCTCGCTCGACGGCGACGCCGCCGCCGCCTACCGCTACACCGAGGCCCGCCTGACCAAGCTCGCCAGCGAGCTGCTGGTCGAGCTGCCGAAGGAGACGGTCGAGTTCCGCCCGACCTACGACGGCACCGGCAAGGAGCCGGTGGTCATCCCGGCCCGCTTCCCGCAGCTGCTGGTCAACGGCAGCACCGGCATCGCCGTCGGCATGGCGACCAACATCCCGCCGCACAACCTCGGCGAGGTCATCAAAGCGGCGGTGACGATGATCGATCACATGCCGCCGCCCGAGGAGCTGAAGGAGAAGGACGAGCAGCGGCGCAAGCAGCTCGGCGCGGCCCGGCGCGGCAAGGCCCTGAAGGAGCTGCTGAAGAGTGTCAAAGGGCCGGACTTCCCGACCGCGGGGCGCCTGGTCGCGACCCGCAAGGAGCTGGCGGCGCTGTACGACGAGGGCAAGGGCTCGTGCAAGCTGCAGGGCGAGTGGAAGGTCCGCGAGGAGGACAAGTCGACGATCCTGGTGATCACGTCGGTTCCGTACGGCATCGAGAAGAGCGCGCTGGTCGAGGAGATCGGCGAGATCATCGTCGCCAAGAAGCTGCCGGGGCTGATCGGCGTGCAGGACCTCAGCACGCGCGACGTGCACATCGAGCTCGAGTTGTCGAAGAAGGTTGCCACCGACCCCGAGCTGGTCATGGCCTACCTGCTGAAGAACACGCGCATGCAGGTCACGGTGAAGTTCGACTTCACCTGCCTGGTGCCGATCCCCGGGGCCGACGTCGGCCGGCCCGAGCGGCTCGGGCTGGCGGCGATCTTCGAGGAGTTCCTGGCCTTCCGCCTGATCACGGTGCGCCGGCGCTTCGAGTACGACCTGCGCAAGCTGAAGGAGCGGATCCACATCCTCGAGGGCTTCGAGCGGGTGTTCGACGGGCTCGACGAGGCGATCCGGATCATCCGCAGGTCCGACGGCAAGGCCGACGCGGCCGACAAGCTGAAGAAGGCGTTCAAGCTCGACGACATCCAGGCCGACGCGATCCTCGAGACCAAGCTTTATCGCCTGGCCAAGCTCGAGATCGAGAAGATCCGCGCCGAGCTGGCCGAGAAGCGCAAGCAGGCCAAGGCCATCGAGGCGATTCTCAAGAGCGAGGAGAAGCTGTGGGGGGTGATCCGCGGCGAGCTCGAGGAGCTGGCCAAGAACTACCCGGACGCGCGGCGCACCCGCATCTCCGACGAGGACGTGACCGAGGGCGTGACCGCCGAGAGCTTCATCGTCGCCGAGGACGCGATCGTGCTGGTCACGCGCGACGGGTGGATCAAGCGCCAGCGCACCATCAACCTGGCGGCCACCCGCATGCGCGAGGGCGACGAGGCGCTGGCGCTGGTCGGCGGCAGCACGCGCGAGAGCGTGGTGCTGTTCACCAACAAGGGCTCGGCCTACACCCTGCGCATCAACGACGTGCCGCAGTCGACCGGGCACGGCACGCCGGTCCAGCAGATTTTTAAGTTCAAGGACGGCGAGCGGGTGATCGGGGCGGCGGGCACCGACCCGCGGGTCATGCCCGAGTTCGGGTTCGAGAAGCCCGAGCTCGGCGCCGACTACGAGGAGCCGTACCCGCACTTCCTGGCGGTGACGAAGCAGGGCATGGCCCTGCGGTTCACGCTGTGGCCGCACCGCGAGCCGAGCACCTCGCGCGGCCGCATGTTCGGCAAGCTGCGCGAGGGCGACGAGTTCGTCGGCGTGCACAAGGTCTACGCCGAGGACGACGCCTGCGCGCTGACCCGCGGCGGGCGGCTCTTGTGCTGCAACGCGATGGACGTGAGCCTGCTCGGCGGGCCGGGCCTCGGGGTCATCTTCATCAAGGTCGACGACGACGACGAGGTGGTGGCCTCGTTCCTGTCGAAGGCCGACGTCGCGGTCGAGAAGGACACCGGCGGGACCCAGAAGCTGACGGCGGCCAACCGCGCGGTGACCGGCCGCGGCGGCAAGGGCACCGAGCTGTGGAAGCGCGGCAACATCAAGAAGGTGACGCTGCCCGAGCCGGCGCTGCCGAACCTCGAAGAGGCCGACGAGGCCAAGAAGTCGAAGAAGTAGGAAGCGGAGGGGACCATGGCCAAGGCTTATGACGCGTCGTCGATCACGGTGCTCGAGGGTGTGGACCACGTCCGCAAGCGCCCGGGCATGTACATCGGCGGGATCAACAAGGACGGCCTGCACCACCTGGTGTGGGAGATCCTCGACAACTCGGTCGACGAGGTGATCAACGGGTACGCCACGGCGATCGAGGTCAAGCTCGACAAGGACCTGAAGGGCATCACCATCACCGACAACGGCCGCGGCATCCCGGTCGACATGCACCCGCAATTAAAGGTGCCGGCGGTGGTCGCGGTGTACACCAAGCTCGGCGCGGGCGGGAAGTTCGACGGCCAGAGCTACAAGCACTCGGGCGGCCTGCACGGGGTCGGCGCGGCGGTGGCCAACGCGCTGTCGGAGTCGCTGACCGCCAAGATCACGCGCGACGGCACGGCCTGGGAGATCGGGTTCCAGCGCGGCGTGCCCGGCAAGCTGAAGAAGCTGGGCAACGCCCGCGGCTCGGGCACCAGCGTGTACCTGCGGCCCGACCCCGAGATGTTCGGGGCCAAGAACACGCACTTCGACCCGATCGTCATCCGCGAGCGCCTCGAGGCCAAGAGCTACCTGCACAAGGGCCTGAAGATCACGTTCGTCGACGAGTCGACGGGCAAGACCGAGACGCTGCTGCACGCCGACGGCATCTCCGAGTACCTCGGGAAGATCGTGCAGGTCCGCGGCAAGCCGGCGGTCCACGCCGGCCAGTTCTACCTCGAGCGCGCCGAGGACCCGAAGATCGAGGTCGCGTTCGCCTGGTCCGAGGCGACCGAGGACGCCATGTACTCGTTCGTCAACGGGGTGCCGACGCCCGACGGCGGGACCCACGAGCAGGGCCTGCGCGCGGCCCTCGGCAAGGCCCTGCGCGCGTACATGGAGGTCCACAAGCTCGAGCCCAAGGGCGTGAGCATCACCCTCGAGGACATCCGCGAGGGCATGGTGGCGATCCTCAGCACGTACGTGCTCGAGCCGCAGTTCCAGAGCCAGACCAAGAACCGCCTCAACAACCCGGAGGTGGCCTCGCAGGTCGAGGCGGCGATCCGCCCGGCGCTCGAGAACTGGCTCAACGGCAACAAGTCGGTGGCCGAGTCGATCGTCGCGCGGGTGATCGCGTCGGCGCGCGCGCGCGCGGCCTCGCGGGCGGCGTCGCAGCAGGTCTCGCGCAAGGCGGCGGGCGGGCTGCGCCTCAACCTGCCCGGCAAGCTGGCCGACTGCTCGGAGCGCGAGGCCCTGAAGTGCGAGCTGTTCCTCGTCGAGGGCGACTCGGCAGGCGGCTCGGCCAAGATGGGCCGCAACCGCAAGACCCAGGCGATCCTGCCGCTGCGCGGCAAGGTGCTCAACGCGGAGCAGGCCTCGCTGTCGAAGGTGCTCGAGAACGAGGAGCTCGGGAACATCGTCAAAGCGCTGGGCTGCGGGGTCGGCAAGGAGTTCAACCTGGAGGGGCTGCGCTACGGCAAGGTGATCCTGCTGATGGACGCGGACTCCGACGGCCACCACATCGCGACCCTGCTGCTGACGTTCTTCTACCGCTACTTGCCCGAGCTGATCCGCAAGGGCCACGTGTACCTCGCCCAGCCGCCGCTGTTCCGCGTCGACATCGGCAAGGAGACGCTGTGGGCCGCCGACGACGCGCACCTGCAGCGCATCCTCGCCGAGAAGCGCGGGAAGCCGGAGATCCAGCGGTTCAAGGGGCTCGGCGAGATGATGCCGGAGACGCTGCGCGACACGACGCTCGACCCGAAGCGCCGCCAGCTCGTGCAGGTGGCCGTGCGCGACGAGCTGGCGACCGACCGCACCATCGCCAGCCTGATGGGCAAGGACGCGGGCTCGCGCTACACGTTCATCATGGAGCGCGCGGCCGAGGTCGAGGCGCTCGACGTGTGAGCGTCGCGCGAGCCGGGCGCGACGGCTGCGGGGGCTGAGCGAGCGGCCCGGGCGGAGGCGCGACCGCGGCTCGTCGGCGTTGCGGTCGACGCAGGCGAGGCGAGGGACGCTCGCGGCGCGGCGCGCCCGATCGCGTGCGCGCCGCGGGGCGGGTTCGCCCTTCGATGGCGGGGCCGCGTCGGCGGTATGATGCGGGGATGGTGGATGCGGTGAGTGATCCGGCGGTCGAGGCGTTCGTGCGGGCGGGGCGGCAGCGACGCGTGTTGATCGGGCTCGGATTGCTGGTGATGATCGCGTCGGCGACGATCGCGTGGGTGGTCGCCCACGACGCGGTGGCGCGGGTGGTGCTGCGGGTCGAGGCGTCCGACTGCTCGCCGAACCTCCGCTGGGTCTACGAGGACGACAGGGGCGAGCTGATCGTCCACGACGACCCGCCGGTGACCCCGCCCTGGCAGAGCCCGGAGCTGACGTTCCAGGGCCGGCGGCCCTTCGTGAACGTGATCGCGACGGCGAGCAAGTGCGCCAACGTGGAGTGCCAGATCCTCGTCGACGGACGCCAGGTGGTGCGCGAGGCGAGGCCGGATCAGGCGGCCTGCAGCCTGCCGTGAGCGGCGCCCGCGGGGCCGGCCCGGCGGCGATCCCGGGGCCTCGCGGCGGTCTTTTTGCCGGTCGAGGCGCGGCGGTTGCCGGTCGGATCGCGGCGGTCCGGACGACGCCGCGTCGCGTCGAGTTCGCGTGCGTCGCGTCGCTGCGGCGGGAGCGGCGGGGTCGGTCCGGGCGTCGTCGGCACCGGGCCCTGGTCGCCGAGCGCGGCCGACAAGCGGCGAAACGTCGCTCCCGCGAATTTCGCCGCCCCGCGGCCGCCGCGACCCAGGCGGTCGTGCGGGCGACCGGGCGGGCCCGACGGGAGGGCGCGTGGGCGACGACCGCGGCGATCGGCGCGGCGCAACGACGAGGGAGACCGGGCGCGAGACGGCCGGCGAGGCCGCAGTCGGGTCAGGCTGCGGACGGACGGCGGACGCGCGCGCGTGTGAGCGGGCGCGGGCCGGACCGCGCGCGTCGGCGAGGGGCGCCCACGCCTATACTGGAGCCGGATGTCCTGGTGGACCCGCATCGCCGAGGCAGGGGTCGACGCGTCGCTGCCGAGCCGCGAAGCGCGGCACGTCCGCTCGCTCAACTCGATCTCGGTGCTGTTCGCGCTGTTCTCACTGACGTACCTGATCGTGTTCATCGCGTTCGGCCGCGACGGGGTGGCGGCGGCGATCGTGGACGGGATGTGCATGGTGTCGTGGGCGGCGATCCCGTGGATCGACCTGCGCCGCCATCACGACCTGGCCCGGCGGATGGCCCTGGTCACCAGCGTGGCGCAGGTGGGGCTGGTGGGGCTCATCATCGGGCGCGACAGCATGATCCACTACTTTTTGCTCGGGGTCGGCTTCCCGTTCGCGATCTTCCCGCGCGGCCGCCGGGTCGAGCTGGTCCTGCACGTGGCGCTGCTGGTCAGCACGTTCTTCGCGGTCGAGCTGATGGCGGTCGAGCCGTGGTGGCCGATCTCGGACTACAAGGCGGCGGTGATCCGGGCGTCGATGAAGATCGCGCTGGTGGCGTTCCTGCTGATCATCGCCGTCAACGCCTACGTGTCGCTGATGCGCGCCGACGAGGAGCTCGAGGACGCGCTGGCGGGCACCGAGCGCCTGCTGGCGAACATGGTGCCCGAGCCGATCGCTGCGCGCCTGAAGGCGGGCGAGACGACGATCGCCGACTCGGTGCCGGCGGCGACCATCCTGTTCGCGGACATCGTCAACTTCACCCGCTACTCGCAGGACGTGTCGGCCGGCGAGGTGGTCCGCGTGCTCGACGACATCTTCTCGCGGTTCGACGCGCTGCTGCCGAAGTACGGGCTCGAGAAGATCAAGACGATCGGCGACGCGTACATGGCGGCGGCGGGCCTGCAGTCCGACTCGCCCGATCACATGGCCCGCGCGGCCGAGATGGCGCTGGCGATGCAGGCGATCATGCAGGACGAGCTGGGGGCGCGCGGACTGCAGGTGCGCATCGGCCTGCACTCGGGGCCGATCGTGGCCGGGGTGATCGGGCGGACCAAGTTCGCGTACGACGTGTGGGGCGAGACCGTCAACACCGCCAGCCGCATGGAGGCCCTCGGCGCGCCCGGTCGCATCCAGGTCGGCCGCAAGCTGTACGACGCGCTGCAGGACCGGTTCGAGTTCGAGGCCCGCGGGGCCCACGAGGTCAAGGGGCTCGGCACGCTCGAGCTGTTCTTCCTCAACGGCAAGCGGCCGGACGTGCGGGAGGTCGAGGAGGAGGAGGCGGAAGAGGCGCGCACGATGCTCTGGAAGTCCGCGGGGCGGGTGTCGGGCATCGACTGGTGAGCGCGGGCCGGCGGGCGCCTTCGCACGCCGGTCTCGGATAGTGTGGCGGGACGCGGTGACCGTCGGCGAGAAGACCATCCACCTGCAGTCGCGGGACCGGTTCGTGCCGACCGCCGGGCTGCGCGAGGCGTACCTGCGCTACGAGGACTCGCGCAACGCCGCGGCGGCGCCGTTCGTGGAGCTCGGCGACGGTCTCGAGCTCGGCATCGTCTCGAGCGCCGTGCCGGTGATCGCCCACGGGGTGTCGGCGATGCTGACCTGCTCGCTCGAGGACGCCAAGGACGAGCGCGGCGGGCACCTGCCGGCGCGGGTGGTCGAGCGCGTGCAGACCGAGATCATCTCGCCGTTCGGGGTGGCCAACCTGTGGGGCACGTTCGGCCACCGCTTCGTGATGTCGCGCAGGGTCGACGCGACCACCAGCGAGCTGGTGGCGACGATGCTGGTCGGCCGGCGCAAGGGGACCATCTTCTTCTTCACGGGGCGCTACAACAACCTGCGGCACTCGCAGCTGTCGCGGGTGATCGACTTCGATCAGCCGGCCGGCGACGACCCGTCGCAGAAGTGGTTCGACCAGTTCGTGTTCCCCGACCTGGTGCGCTTCAAGCCGACGGCGTACCACCAGATCGCCAACTTCGTGGTGGCCCGCGAGCACCGCGGCGAGGGCCTGGCGCGCCGCTTCCTCGACGCGCTAGTCGCCAAGTTCTCGCGCGACCACATCGAGGCGCACGGCGCCCGCGTCGAGCACTCGCAGTACCTGCTGTGCGGGCGCGGGCTGTGGCAGATCGGCGATCCGCCGTGGCTGGCGCGCATGGAGCGGCTCGGGTTCTACCTGCGGTGGGGGGCCGAGAGCTTCTTCATCGAGCGCCCATGGGCGCCGCTGCCGGTGATCCACGACGGCCAGGGCCGGCCGCTCGGCAACCTCGAGTACAACCTCTCGTTCGGGCTGCCGCAGCGCTACGAGTCGGGGGACTCGCCGCGGCCGTCGAACCAGCACCTCATCGACCGCGTGCCGGTGGTCGTCAAGCTGGCGCGCGACCCGCGGGCCAAGCTGCAGTACTTCCAGACCATGTTCGACTTCGTATGAACCACACGTTTCTACGGCGGGCGCGCAGCGAGGCGGGGCAGCAGGTCGTGGAGTTCACGGGCGAGGGGGCGTACCACGGGTCGACCCGGCCGCGGCCGGCGGCGGCGCCCGCCGAGCCCGACGACGCCGCGATCGTGGCGGAGATGCGGCCGCTGTCGCTCGCCAAGTACGCGGGCCGCGAGGGCCGCGAGATCGACACCTTCACCGCGGTGTTCCCCAACCGCTGCGAGGTCGTCGAGGCCCTGCCGGCGCCGTCGCAGGCCGAGCTCGCGGCCGAGGACGTGACGCTGTGCTGGTGCCCGTTCGCGGACGCGCTGCGCGAGGCCGGGCCGATCACCCGCGAGGTGCTGGCGGCGATGCAGCGCCACATCAACCGCCGCAAGCGCCACATCTACGTCGACTCGAAGATCCAGTTCTTTCACCGCGGCGACGTCCCGGTCGACAGCCGCCACTGGCACGTCGACGGGTCGATCGCGGTGCGGGACGCGCGGGTGGCCCGCCTCGGCCACGCGCTGCTGCACGACATGCGCGCGCGCCTCGAGGGGCCGGCGGAGCCGCCGACCTACCTCTCGTATCAGTCTTCGACCCACTGCGCGACGCGCTTCGTGACGGCGCCGGTGACAGTGGTCCTGCCGGAGCTGATCGCCGACTTCGACGAGCTCGATCGTCAGGTCCGCGCGATCGACCCGCCGACGGCGGCCCAGCCGGCCGGGGCGATCGTCCGCTTCGACGGGCTGTCGCTGCACCGGGCCGTGGCCGCCAGCGAGTCGGGCTGGCGCCTGTGGATCCGCTGCATCGAGACCGACCGCGAGGTCGCGCTCACGTCGTCGATCATCGACTGCTACGGCAAGGTCTATCGCCTCGCCGGGCCGCCGCAGTCCGGGTGAGACAGGACGGGCGAGGCGCGGTAGAACCCGGGTGATGCTCCTCGGCCTGTCGTTGTGCGTCGCGCTCGCCCCTCCGCCCGGTCCGCAGCCCGTCGTCGACGAGCAGACGGGGATCCAGGTCGGGCTGCCGGGCAAGGACGTGATCTGGGTGCCGACGCCGGAGGCGATCCTCGATCGCATGCTGGCGATGGCGCAGGTGACCGCGAAGGACGTGGTCGTCGACCTCGGCGCGGGCGACGGGCGCATGGTCATCGCGGCGGCCAGGAAGCACGGGGCGCGCGGCATCGGGGTCGAGCTGACGCCGGCGCTGATCGCCGCCGGGCGCAAGGCGGCCAGGCGGGCGGGCCTGAAGGAGGGCCAGGTCACCATGGTCCAGGCCGACCTGTTCACCGCCGACATCCGCGAGGCGACGGTGGTGATGCTGTATCTGCTGCCGGAGATGAACCGCAAGCTGCGCGCCAAGCTGCTCGGCCTGCGGCCGGGGACGCGGATCGTGGCCCACCAGTTCGGCATCCCCGAGTGGGAGCCGGACGAGACGTCGTGGGTCGACCGGCGGGCGGCGCACCTGTGGATCGTGCCGGCGCAGGTCGCGGGCGGCTGGAGGATCACGCTGGCGGACGGGCGCGCGCTCGACGTCGACCTCGAGCAGAAGAACCAGACGTTCCGCGGGCGGGTGCACCTCAGCGAGGGCATACGGCCCGAGGGGCCGTGGCTCGCGGTCAAGGCCGGGCTGCGGGCCACGAGCCTGCGCGGCGCGGCCATCCGCTTCGAGTTCGTCGACGCGGCCGGGCTGCTGCACGCGTTCAGCGGCGTGGTCGACGGCGAGACGATGGCCGGGGAGGTCGTCATCGGCGAGCGACGGGCGGCCTGGTCGGCGGCCCGGCGCCGTTGATGCGCCTTGCAGATCGGGCCGTCGGCGCTATAGAAGCGGCGCCATGAAAGTGTTCATCACCGGCGCGACGGGGTTCATCGGCCAGGCGATCGTCAAGCGGCTGCTGACGGACGGGCACGCCGTGACGGCGTGGGTGCGCTCGCCGCAGCGGGCGAAGCAGCAGCTCGGGGCGGTGCAGGTGGTCGACGCGGGCGGCGGGGAGGCGGCGATGACGGCGGCGATCGACCCGGTCGACGCGATCATCAACCTCGCCGGCGAGTCGGTGGCGGGCAAGCGGTGGAGCGCGGCCGCGAAGAAGGCGATGTGGTCGAGCCGGGTCGACACCACGGAGATGATCGCGCGGGCGATCGCGGCCAACCCGCGCAAGCGGGCGTTCGTGTCGGGCTCGGCGGTGGGGTATTACGGCGACACGCACGACCGCGAGGTCGACGAGCGCAGCCCGCCGGGCGAGGGCTTCCTGGCCGAGCTGTGCGTGGCCTGGGAGGCGGCCGCGCGGGCGGCCGAGAGCCCCGACACGCGGGTCTGCCTGGTGCGCACGGGCCTGGTGCTCGGCCGCGACGGCGGGGCGCTGGGCACCATGCTGCCGCTGTTCAAGCTGGGGCTCGGAGGGCGGCTCGGCGACGGCGCGCAGTACTTCCCGTGGATCCACCTCGCGGACGAGGTCGGGATCCTCGCGCAGGCGCTGGTCGACCCGGCGTGGAGCGGGCCGGTCAACGCGGTCGCCCCGGGGATCGTGACCAACCGCGAGTTCACCGCGTCGCTCGGGCGGGCGCTGCATCGCCCGGCCGTGCTGCCGGCCCCGGCCTTCGCCCTGAAGGCGGTGTTCGGCGAGGGGGCCTCGGCCCTGCTCGGCGGGCAGCGGGCGGCGCCGCGGCGGACCGTCGAGCTCGGCCACCGCTTCGCCTTCGCGGAGCTCGACCGGGCGCTCGCCGACCTGTTCGGTTGAGTGGTATAAGCCGGGCCGCGTGCTCCACGGCGTCCGCACTCACCTCGGCATCGACCACGGCCTGTGCGGCGAGCCGCGGGCGCTGGGCCCCGGCACGGCCGAGGTTGCGCTGGTGACGACGCCGGCGATGGCGGCCGACGCCGAGGGGCTGTGCCACGGCGGGTTCGTGTTCGGGCTGGCGGACCACGCGGCGATGCTGGCGGTCAACCACCCGCACGTGGTGCTCGGCGGGGCGACGACGAAATTCTTGAGGCCGGTGCGGGTCGGCGAGACGGTGGTGGCCGCGGCCACGCGCACCGCCGAGGCGGGCCGCAAGCACACGGTGGCCGTCGAGGTCCGCCGCGGCGACGATGTGGTGTTCACGGGCGAGTTCACCTGCTTTGTGCTCGACCGTCACGTGTTAGCAGCCGGAGGGACGTGATCATGGATGGTGGCGCGCTGATCGCCGAGGTGCTGCGCCGACAAGGCGTGCAGTTTCTGTTCACGCTGTGCGGCGGGCACATCTCGCCGATCCTCGTCGGGGCCAAGAAGCGGGGCATCCGCGTGGTCGACGTGCGTCACGAGGTCAACGCGGTGTTCGCGGCCGACGCGGTCGCGCGCCTGACCGGGGTGCCGGGCGTGGCGGCGGTGACCGCGGGGCCGGGGCTGACCAACACGATCACGGCGGTGAAGAACGCCCAGCTCGCGCAGTCGCCGATCGTCGTGCTCGGCGGGGCGACGGCGACGGTGCTGAAGGGCCGCGGCGCGCTGCAGGACATCGACCAGATGGCGCTCATGCGCCCGCACGTGAAGTGGGCGACGACGGTGAGCCGGGTCAAGGACCTGGTGCCGGCGGTCGAGCGGGCGTTCGCGGAGGCGCAGGCGGGCGTGCCGGGGCCGGTGTTCGTCGAGTGCCCGGTCGACCTGCTGTACGCGCCCGAGGTGGTCAAGAGCTGGTACACGGCCAAGTCGAAGCCGGGCAAGCGGCCGAGCCTGCAGGAGCGGGCGCTCGCGGCGTACCTGGACGTGCACACCTGGCGCATGTTCGCCGGCAGCGACAGCGTGAAGGTCAAGCCGGCGCGGGTGGTCGCGCCGCCGCAGCCGGGCGCCGACGACGTGCGCGCGGCGGCCCGGGCGATCCACGCGGCGGAGCGGCCGGTGATGGTGATCGGCAGCCAGACGCTGGCGCTGCCCGGCGAGGCGCGGGCGATCGCCGGCTCGCTCGAGGCGATCGGCGTGCCGGTGTACCTGTCGGGCATGGCCCGCGGCCTGCTCGGGCCCAGCCACCCGCTGCAGATGCGCCACGGGCGGCGCAACGCGCTGAAGGAGTCCGACCTGGTGGTGCTGTCGGGCGTGCCCTGCGACTTCCGCCTCGACTACGGGCAGCACATCCCGCGCAAGGCCACGTACATCGCCGCCAACCGCAGCGAGGAGGAGATGTTCCGCAACCGTAAGCCGCAGGTGGCGGTGACCGGCGACGCGGGCCGCTTCCTGCAGGCGCTGGCCCAGGCCCTGCGCGCGCTCGGGCCGGTCGACCGCGGCGCGTGGCTCGGCAAGCTGCGCGCGGCCGACGACGCCCGCGACAAGGACATCGCCGACAAGGCGGCCGCGGCCCGGCCGCCGCTCGAGGACGACAAGCCGACGGTCGACCCGCTCGACCTGTGCAAGCGCATCGACGCCGGGCTGGCGGCCGACAGCGTGCTGGTGGCCGACGGCGGCGACTTCGTGGCCACGGCGTCGTACATCGTGCGTCCGCGCGGCCCGCTGTCGTGGCTCGACCCCGGGGTGTTCGGCACGCTGGGCGTGGGCGCGGGCTTCGCCCTCGGCGCCAAGCTGGTGCGCCCGAACGCGGAGGTCTGGGTGATCTACGGCGACGGCTCGGTCGGCTACAGCATGTCGGAGTTCGACACGTTCGTGCGCCACAAGGTCCCGGTGATCGCGGTGGTCGGCAACGACGCGTCGTGGATGCAGATCGCCCGCGAGCAGGTCGAGATGCTCGGCGACTCGGTCGGCACCGACCTGCGCCGCACCGACTACCACGCGGCGGCGGCCGGCTTCGGCGGCGTGGGGCTCGAGCTGCGCGCGCCCGAGTCGATCGAGTCGGTGCTCGCCGAGGCCCGCGCGGCGGCCAAAGCGGGCAACCCGGTGCTGATCAACGCCCACCTGGCGCGCACGGACTTCCGCAAGGGCTCGATCTCGATGTAGCGCGGCCCGCGAGGCCCCGTGGACCGGCGTACGCTGCGGCATGCGCTCGCAGGCGGTCGTGCTCGGGGTGTTGCTGGGCTGTTCGCCGCAGGCGGCGGGTGACGGCGTCGCCGGGGCGCCGGCGGGGGCGACGACGCCGGCGGAGCTGCGGCTGGTCGACGCGACGAGCGGGGCGCCGCGGCTCGACCGGGTGACGGCGCCGCCGAGCTCGATCGCGTGGTCGGTGCTGAGCTCGCGGTTCGCGACGGCGGGGCTCCGCGTGCGAGCGGAGCTGGTGATCGACGGAGAGCCGGCGGCGCAGCGGGAGTTCACGCCGTAACGCGCGGGGCTGCGCGGTACGCCCTCGGCGGCTCGATCTCGCCGTCGTCGGCGGCCTTGTCGGGTCGCGGGCGCTGCCGGATAGTGGTCGCTCGCGAGGAGATTAAATCGTCATGGATTCGAATGACCGTTTCGTGTCGTGGAGGCGCGCGCCTCCTCTTGTCGTCGTGCCGGCCGTGCTGGTGATGCTCGGCGCGCCCACCGAGGCGGCCGCGGCCTGTACCAACGGCGATCCGCTGGACTGCAACGTGGCCGGGCAGACGCTGAACCCGGCGGCGCGGTTCGTCGATCCCAGCCCGCCGGTCGGCTACGTGCAGTGCGCCGGGTTCATCAACACCGCCAGCGACGACGTGCTGCCGCACTGGGAGGACAACTGCACGCCGTTCAAGGGCGGCGAGCTGTTCCTGCGGCTGTACGACCTCAACAACACGATCCTCGCGGGGGCGCGGCTGTTCGCCGGGACGACGTGCCCGTGGAACCCGGTGCAAGTCGGCTACGACACCGACATGCTCGAGGGCGAGGGCTTCCTCGGGCACAGCGGCACGTGCGACGCGGCCAACGCGACGACGATCTCGTACTTCCCCGCCAACGAGACGTTCTGCGGCTGCGGCGCGAACACCTGCAACGACATCTTCACGGCCAACGCGGCCAACACCAAGGTCCTGTACGTCGGCGCCGACGCGTCCGACGCCAACCAGGAGATCACGTGGTCACCGCCGGGCGGGAAGAACACCTGCACGTTCAACGGGCCGCTGTTCGCCGCGAAGGTGGCGATCTACGTGGCCGACCCCGACGTCGACGACGACGGCGAGCCGAACGAGTCGGACAACTGCTTCGACGTGGCCAACCCGGGCCAGGAGGACGCGGACGGCGACGGGGCCGGCGACGCGTGCGACGTGTGCCCGAACGACGCCGACGACGACGTCGACATGGACATGGTGTGCGGCGACGTCGACGTGTGCCCGGCGCTCGCGGATCCCGGCCAGGAGGACGCGGACGGCGACGGCCTCGGCGACCTGTGCGACGCCTGCGTCAACGACCCGAACAACGACGCCGACATGGACATGCTGTGCGGGGACGTCGACGTGTGCCCGGACGCGGCGGACCCGGGCCAGGAGGACGCGGACGGCGACGGGCTCGGCGACGCGTGCGACGCCTGCCCGGGCGACGCGAGCAACGACGTCGACGCGGACAGCGTGTGCGGGGACGTCGACAACTGCCCCGACGTCGCCAACCAGGACCAGGCGGACGCGGACATGAACGGGGTCGGCGACGCGTGCGACGTCAGCGACACCGATACGGACACCGACACCGATACGGACACCGACACGAGCACGGGCGGGGACACGAGCACGGGCGGCGACACGAGCACGGGCGGGGACACGAGCACGGGCGCGGTCGACCCGACCACCGGCGGGGCCGAGAGCACCGGCGTGGCCGAGACCGGCACGCCGACGACGGGCGGCGAGACCGGCGGCAACACCGGCGGGATCTCGGGCGGCAGCACGACCGACCCGCCGACCAGCGGCTCGCCGGAGACGGGCGACGGCGGCGAGTCGAGCGCGGGCTCGAGCTCCGGGACCGACACGGCCGGGGTCGACGACGAGGGCTGCGGCTGCCGGTCGGACCGCGGGTCGCCGTGGGCGGCGCTGTGGCTGGGGCTCGCGGGTCTCTTGTTGCGCCGGCGTCGACGCGGGTGAGGCGACGCGCCGCGCGGACGTCCGGTCCGCTGCGCGCGCCGGACGGGGTCCGCGGGGCCGCCGATCACTCGGGGCGCACGGCCACGAACACCTCGACGTCGCCGAGCGCGACCTCGCTGTGCTCGAGCAGGCGCGGGGCGGCGCGGAAGCCGACCTCTCGCAGCAGGCGCAGCCAGGTGTCGCGGGAGAACAGGCCCGAGACGTGGCGGTCGACGTCGACGCGCGGCGGTCGGCCGGGCTCGTGGAACACGAGGGCGTAGTCGACGACGCAGGTGGTGGCGCCGGGCTCGGCGGGGTGGCACCACTCGAGGTAACGCAGGCCGCGGCCGTCGGGGGCGTCGTGGCCGCCGTGGTCGGTGCCGCCGCGGTAGTTCTCCTGGGTGTGGTCGGGCGCGAACACGGCGACGCCGCCGGGGCGCAGGTGGACGTACGCGGTGGTCATGGCCTGGCGCAGGTCGTCCTCGCTTAGCATGTAGACGACGGCGTCGTGGACGAGCACGGCGTCGAACGTGCGGCCGAGGCGGAGGCTGCGCATGTCGCCGACGACGTGCTCGACGTCGGGGTGGATCGTGCGGCTGAGCGCGAGCATGGCGGGCGAGACGTCGGTGAGCACGGCGTCGAACTCCTTGACGTAGTGCGAGGCCATGTTGCCGCCGCCGGAGCCGAGCTCGAGCAGGGTCTGGCACGGGCCGGTGGCGGCGGAGCGCAGCAGGCCGGTGTAGAAGGCCGACTCCTCGGCGTAGTCCTCGGGGGCCGTCAGCAGGTGGAACCACGCGGCGTGGTCGGTGTAGAGCCTGGGGAGCGTGGGCGCCATGGCGCTGGTGTACACTGCCGCGGCGATGCCGACGACCATGCAGGCCTATGTGTTGACCCGCTACGGCGGACCCGCGGCGGCCGAGCTGCGCGAGGTGCCGGTGCCCGAGCCGGGCCCGGGAGACCTGCGGGTGCGCGTGCACGCGGCCGGGCTCAACCCGGTCGACTACAAGACGCGGGCCGGCCAGCTGCGCGTGATCTACAGCCCGAGGCTGCCGGTCGTCCTCGGCAACGAGCTGGCCGGGACCGTCGACGCCGTCGGGGCCGGGGTGACGAACTTCAGGGCCGGCGACCGCGTGTTCGTGCGGGTGGACAAGGGCGCGATGGGGGCGTTCGCCGAGTACGCCTGCGTGCGCGCCGACCTGGCGGCGGCCATGCCGGCGAGCCTCGACTTCACGGCGGCCGCGGCGGTGCCCCTGGCCGGGCTGACGGCGCTCCAGGGGGTGCGCGACGAGCTGAAGGCGGGGCCGGGCGCGCGGCTGTTCATCCCCGGCGGGGCCGGCGGGGTCGGCACGTTCGCGCTGCAGCTGGCCAAGCAGTTCGGGGCGACGGTGGCGACCACGGCGTCGGCGCGCGGCGAGGCGCTGGTCCGCCGGCTCGGCGCGGACGTGGTGGTCGACTACACCCGGGAGCGGTTCGAGGAGGTGCTGAAGGACTACGACGGCGCGTACGACCTGGTCGGCGGCGACACGCTGGCGCGCTCGTTCGAGGTCGTGAAGCGCGGCGGGCTGGTGCTGACGATCGCGGGGGCGCCGGAGCCGGAGACGGCGCGCCGCGACCTCGAGCGCGGCGGGCTGGTGCCGCTGTTCTGGATCGTCAGCCTCGGCCAGCGCCTGCGCGCGCGCCGGCACGGGGTGCGCTACAGGTTCCTGTTCATGCACCCGAGCGCGGCGGACCTGGCCGACCTGGCGCGCCGTATCGACGCGGGGGCGCTGCAGGTGGTGGTCGACCGCGTGCTGCCGTTCTCGCAGATCGCCGAGGCGTTCGCGTACCTCGAGGGCGGGCACGCGAAGGGCAAGGTGGTCGTGCGCATCGTCGAGTGAGCGGCGAGCCGACGGCGGTCAGCGGTCGCGTCGTCGCCGGCGCGGCGAGGGCCAGCAGCAGCCAGGGCGCGCGGGGCCCGGCGGTCAGCGGCCGCGTCGTCGGCGCAGCGAGGGCCAGCAGCAGCCAGGGCGCGCGGGGCCGGCGGTCAGCGGCCGCGTCGTCGCCGGCGCGGCGGCGCGGCGAGGGCCAGCAGCAGCCAGGGCGCGCGGGGCCCGGCGGTCGTGCAGCTGCAACCGTCGTCGCCGTGGGGCAGGTCGGCCTGGGTGGTGATCGGGGTGGTCGGGTCGCTGGCGGCGGAGGCGGAGCCCGGGCCGGACGGGTCGCCGCCGGTGCCGCCGCCGGTCGAGGCGTCGGGGCCGCCGGTCGGGTCGGGCGCGCTCGTCGGCGCGTCGCCGGTCGCCTCGGCGGGGCCGGTGTCGGCGGGGCCGGTGTCGGCGGGGCCGGTGTCGGCGGAGCCGGTGGTGGCCTGTCCTTCGGGACAGCCGGTGGCGTCGACGGGCTCGCCGACGGGGCTGTCGGGGCAGGCGTCGGCGGGGTCGGCGACGCCGTCGCCGTCGGCGTCGGGGGCGTCGAGCACGAGGCGCATGTACGCGGGCCAGACGTTGTAGGTGGTCGAGGGGCCGTCGATCTCGGCGGAGCTCGACCGGCTCTCGACCGCGGTCAGGTACGGGGGCACGGCGTAGTCGCAGCAGGCGCCGCTGGACCGGCGGAACAGGGCCTCGTTGGGGGCGTCGAGGTAGACGAGCACGTCGTAGGTCTCGCCGGCGGCGAAGTCGTAGGTGAAGGCGGCGCGGTACCACTGCTCGGAGCCGTCACCGAGCGTGGGCTCGCCGGCGAGCAGGAGGGCGTCGCCCGGGCCGTAGATCCTGGCGGCGATCGAGGCGCCGGCCGGCAGCTGGACCCACCACTCGACGCCGTGGGCGGTGAACGGCTCGGCGACGGTGA
Source organism: Myxococcales bacterium (assembly GCA_016793465.1). The sequence goes on along the minus strand of JAEUJW010000080.1, from coordinate 53,394 downwards.
AGCGGTAGCCGCGGATCGAGTAGTCGGACGGGTCGCAGCAGATCTCGTCGCCGTCGGGGGTCAGCTCGATGGTCGCGGCGGAGGCGGACAGCGGCGCGAGGGCCAGCGTGAGCCCGAGCAGGAGCGAGGAGCGGGGCGACATGCCGGGAAGCTACACGAAATGTCGCGCGTCGGCGCGGCTCACCGCGGCCGCGGCATGGCCCCGAGGTAGACGCTGTGCGGGCCGTGCATGCGGGCCGCCTCCTCCTCGGTGAGCACGAGCTTGCCGAACGGGGTCAGCGCCAGCCCGGCCATGCGGATGCTGGCGACGCCGAACGGGATGCCGATGATGGTGAGGCACAGCAGCAGGCCGGCGACGAGGTGCCACAGCGCCAGCCAGACGCCGGCGAACACCAGCCACAGGAGGTTGCCGATCACCGTCAGGCAGCCCGAGGTGTGCGGGACCTCGACGACGACCCGCCCGAACGGCCAGGCGGTGAACACGGCGAGCTTGAAGGCCTGCAGCCCGAACGGGATGCCGACGACGGTGACGCACATGGCCAGGCCGGCGACCAGGTAGCCGAGGAACAGGGGCAATCCGGCGAACACGAACCACAGGATGTTGCCGACGAGCTGCATGGCGACGTGGGCATAGCACACCGCTCGGCGGGGTCGGGTGGGTGGCCGGACACGGCGAATCTCACGGGGCTTCGCGGTTTTTTCGCTTCACGGTGGCGAGGCGCCATTGTCGGCCCGGCGCATGTCGTTTAGCCTGCCGGGGATTGGCCCTGAACGATCCGCCGCGCACCAGCACGACCAACCTGCTCCGCCGCGCGCTGGCCGCCGAGGGGCTGCGCGGGGCGCTGCGGTTCATCAGCGAGCGCACCCGGCACCGCTTCCTCGGGGTGTACTGCTTCGATGAGCCGATGCTGCGGACGCGCGGCTTCTACGATCGCGAGGACCCGTCGGCGAGTCCGCCGGACGACATCCCGATCATGAGCTCGTACTGCGTGTTCGTGCGCGAGGGCGGGGCGACGTTCACGGTCGACGACGCGGCGGCCGACGAGCGCGTCGCGGGGCACCCGAAGCGCCGGCAGCTGCTGTCGTACTGCGGGGTGCCGCTGCTCGACGCCGACGGCCAGATGTTCGGCACGGTCTGTCTGTACGACGTGGTGGCGCGCTCGTTCCAGCCCGGCGACATCGAGCTGCTCGAGCAGCTCGGGCCGCTGCTGGCGACGCTGCCGGGGGCGGAGCCGACGAAGTGACAGCGGGCGCCCGGGGTGGGGCGCCCGCCGTCACTTCGCGCGCTGGCGGTCAGCCGCGCTTGTCGATCGGGACGTAGTCGCGGATCTCGATGCCGGTGTAGATCTGGCGGGGGCGGGCGATCTTCTGCTCGTTGTCGGTCAGCATCTCCTGCCACTGGGCCAGCCAGCCCGAGGCGCGGGGGATGGCGAACAGCACCGGGAACATCTCGACCGGGAAGCCCATGGCCTGGTAGATGAGGCCCGAGTAGAAGTCGACGTTGGGGTAGAGCTTGCGCTTGATGAAGTACTCGTCGTTGAGGGCGATCTTCTCGAGCTCGATGGCGATGTCGAGGAGGGGGTTCTTGCCGGTCACCTCGAACACGTCGTGGGCGAGCTTGCGGATGACCTTGGCCCGCGGGTCGTAGTTCTTGTAGACGCGGTGGCCGAAGCCCATCAGGCGGTTGCCCTTGCCGCCCTTCACGCTGTCGATGAACTCGGGCACGTTCTTGACGTCGCCGATCTGGCGCAGCATGCGGAGCACGGCCTCGTTGGCGCCGCCGTGCAGCGGGCCGTAGAGGGCGGCGGAGGCGGCGGCGAGCGTGCAGTACGGGTCGGTCTCGGCGCTGCCGACCGCGCGGGCGGCGTTGGCCGAGCAGTTCTGCTCGTGGTCGGCGTGGAGGATGAAGAGGATGTCGAGGGCCCGCGAGAGCACCGGGTTGGGCTCGTACTTCGGCTCCGACATGCGAAACAGCATGTTGAGGTAGTTGCCGCAGTAGTCGAGCGAGTTGTCGGGGTAGACGTAGGGCCGGCCGACGCTGTGGCGGTGGGCCCACGCGGCCAGGGTCGGCATCTTGGCGATGATCTTGATGATGTGCTGGTAGCGGGTGCCGGCGTCGCGGACGTTCTTCGAGTCGGGGTAGAACGTGCTGAGCGCGCCGAGCATCGACACCAGCTTGCCCATGGCGTGGGCGTCGTAGCGGAAGCCCTCCATCGCCTTGCGCAGGAACTCGTGCACGTAGGTGTGGTTGGTGATCTCGCCGGTCCACTTGTCGAGCTGGGACTTGCTCGGCAGCTCGCCGTGGAGGAGCAGGTAGGCGACCTCGAGGTAGCTCGAGGACTCCGCCAGCTGCTCGATGGGGTAGCCGCGGTAGCGCAGGATGCCCGCGTCGCCGTCGATGAAGGTGATGGCCGACCGGCAGGAGGCGGTGTTCATGAACGCCGGGTCGTAGGTCATCAGGCCGAAGTCGTCGTCGGAGACCTTGATCTGGCGGAGGGCGTCGGCGCGGATGGTGCCGTCCGTGATGGGGAGCTCGTAACTCTTGCCGGTGCGGTTGTCGGTGATCGTGAGGGTGTCGGCCATGAATGGTCTCCGGTGCGGACGGGGGCTGTGGTCACTCGCTGGGGAGTGCCGGGACGAACACGTGCCAGCGGTCGACAGCGTGATCGTCGGCAGTCCAGCCGCCGAGCAGGAAGGTAGCACCGGTGCCCAGCGAAACGGAATGGCCTCCGCGAGCCCGCAGGGCGGGCCCGGGGGTGGCCTCGGTGGTGAGGTCCTGGCGGTCGATGCGTCGCCACGTGCCCCCTTCGGGCCCGGCGAACTGCGCGTACAAGGACGCGTCGTCGGCGAACAGGCGCGGGTCGGCGGGGGCCTCGGGGATCAGATCCGCCACGAGCTCGAGGCTCGGGTCCTTGTCCTCCGCGGGGGCCGGGAAATGCAGCAGGAGGCCCGCCGAGCTCGGCGTACCGTCGCGCAGGCCGCCGACGCACAGGATCCGCACTTCGTCGGCGGGGCCGGCGGCGAGCGGGGCGCACTGCAGGCCGGTCCAGGCCGCCGCGGGGCCGAAGGCGAGGCGGCGGCCGACGTCGTAGGCGAGCGGGCGCGCGGGGTCGTCGCCGCCGACGATGACGACACCTTCACCTTCGTCGGTGTCGGCGCGGGTGACGTAGAGGGCGCGGGCGCGGCGGCGCGGGCCGTCGAGCGGGTCGTCCAGGAGGGTGACGGTGTGGGTGCCGTCGGTCTCGGCGCGCAGGTCGATCTGGCCGATGTCGGAGCGCTCGCCGCCGCCGAACACGAGCACGCGCTCGAGCGCGGCGTCGACGAGCCAGGCCGCGTGCTCGCGGGGCCCGAGCTCGTCGCCGACGAACAGCCCGGTGGTCCAGGCGTCGCCGCCGGGGTCGTAGCGATAGCCGCGCAGCGCGCCGGCCCAGCCGAGGCGCCACACGCCGCCGCCGGTGTCGGGGACCAGCGCGCCGTCGTCGGGGGCCGGGAGATCGGCGGCGTCGAGGGTGGCGCCGCTGTCGGTCTCGAGGGTGAACTCGTTGAGCAGGGCGGTGTGGCCGGCGGAATCGAGCATGACCGCGCCGCGGCCGGGGGCGACGGCGACGAGCAGCTCGGGGTCGGGCTCGGCGATCGCGCCGGGGAAGCGGGCGAGCTGACCGGGCGGGCTGATGAACACGGCCAGGCCCTCGGTCGGCGACGACAGCACGAACGGGGCGCTGCGGCCCCACGCGAGCAGCTTTTTACCCTCGGCGAGGTAGAGCGCGAGGGTCCGCTGGGTGTCGTCGGGCTCGAGCGAGACCTCGAGGCTGAAGTCGAGGCCGTCGACGTCGAAGTTGCTGGCGCCGCCGGGGGTCAGCTCGAGCGCGGCGTTGTCGGCCCGCTCGAGCGTGGGCTCTTCGTCGGGCACGAGCACCTTGACGGCGAACGGGACCTCGTTGACGCAGGCGGCGACGAGCAGCAGCGACGCGAGGCCGAGGCGGCGGCGCAGCTCGGCGGCGGACAGGCCGGCGACGCGGACCGTCTTCTTGCGACCGGTGTGGCCGCGGACGATCGCGACGTCGCCGCGGGGCACCGCGAGGTCGTCGGCGAGCAGGTCGACGAGCGCCGCGTTGGCCGCTCCGTCGACCGGAGGGGCGGCGAGCTGGATCTTCAGGCGGCCGTCGTGCGGGCCGACGACGCGGCTGCGGGCCGCGCGGGGCACGACCTGGACGTCGAGCTCGCCGCTGCCGCCGGGGCCGTCGCGGCAGGGGTCGGGCGTCATGGGCGAGGGCGACTGCGGTGGTGGTGTGCGGGTCACGGGTCCTCCAGCCACAGGCGGTGGCTCGCGGCCTCGATCGCGGCGTCGCCGACGACGGCGCCGGCGCGCAGCAGGACGGCGCGGCGGTAGAGGTTGACGGTCGTGCACACGTGGTCGGGCACCACGAACACGAGCTCGCCGAGGGCGGGGGCGTCGGCGCCGACGGCGTGGCGGACCACGAGGTGCTCCTCGCTGGCGCGCGCCGGCTCGAGGCCGGGCCAGCCGAGGATGCGGCCGCACGGGCCGCGGTCGGGGTGGATGGCCTTGCTGCCGCAGTCGAGGGTCACGCGCCCGGGCCCGCGGGAGATCACGCGGGCGGCGACCACGGCGGCCTGGCGCAGCCCCAGGTCGGCGGCGGCGGGCGACGAGCGGAGGTCGGACAGGACCACCGTGCCGGGCGAGATCTGGTGCTGCCATGGCCCTTGAGACAGGCCGGGGTGGGCCAGCGCGTGGGCGTAGGCGTGGGTGCCCGAGGTGACGATGGTGCGCAGCGACGACAGGCCGGCGGCGGTCAGGTCGCGGGCCAGGTCGCACAGGGCGTCGTGGGCGGCGGCGGCCTCGGCGGCGGCGTCCCACTCGAGGTGGCCCTCGTAGCCGTGCAGGCCGGTGACCTCGAGCACAGGGCTGACGAGCGCCGCGGCGGCGGCCCGCCACGCGCCCGCGGGGCTGCCGGTGCGGGCCATGCCGACGTCGACGTCGAGCATGACGGCGAGGCGGTCGACCTCGTCGTGGGTGGCCGCGGGGGTGCGGCGCAGCCAGTCGGCGACGGCGGCGGCGTGCTCGGGGCCGTCGAGCAGGACGTGCACGCGGGCGCGGGGGCTCCGCTCGCCGCGGGCGAGGATGGCGCGCAGGGCCGGCTCGTGCGGGGGATAGGCGACGAGCACGTCGGCAGTGCGGCCGAGGCGGTCGGCGGTGGCGAGCACGAGGTCGAGTTCGTCGAGGGTGGCGACCTTGCAGCGGGTCACGCCGTGGTGGAAGAGGCGCTCGACCAGCGCGGCCGACTTGATGGTCTTGACGTGGGGGCGCCAGCGGTCCGGGCCGCAGCGGCGGACGACGGCGGCGATGTTGTGATCGACGGCGTCGAGGTCGAGCACGAGGGCGGGGGTGGCGAGGCGATGGAGGTGCGGGGCGAGGGCGTCCGCGAGGCTGTGCCGGTCCGGGTCCACGGGGGGCCGGTGTAACACGCGGGCGGAATAAACGGGCGCCGGTGTAGGTCCCGCGCGTGAGGCAGCAAGCCCCCGGCGGTGGCGCAGGCACGGTTGCAGGTGCAACTGCGGCCTCGCATTGCCATGAGCGGGCGGGTAGTCTGCGGCGCATGACGTCTACCTGTCGAATGTCGGTCTCTCGCGCCCCGGTGGGGCTGTTCCTCGCTCTTGGCTTGCTGGTCGGCCCCGCGTGCGGCGACGACTCGGCGGGCGACTCGGGCTTCACGGTGCCCGGCACCACCACGTCGTCGACCATGACGATGACGAGCCCGACCACCGGCGGCACGCTGCCGACGACGACCGACACGCCGACCGGCGGCAACTCGCTCGGCACCGACAGCGACGCCACGACCGCCGGGCCGACCGGGCCGACGACGACGCCGAGCGACGACACCACGTCGACGACGAGCGACGACACGACCGGGCCGGACCCGTCGACCGGCGACGACACGTCGACCGGCGGCGACACGTCGACCGGCGACGACACCACGACCAACGCCGGCTGCCTCGAGGACGTGCCCGACCCGGCGTGCGCCGGCGACGACGACCTGATCTTCGTGTCGATCCCGCCGGACGGCGGCAGCGACCTCAACGACGGCCTCAGCAAGCAGACCCCGGTGGCGACCCTCGCCAAGGGCATCGAGCTGGCGCAGGCGTGCGCCAACGTCTGCGACGTGGTCGTCAGCGCGGGCAACTACCAGGCGACGGTGACGCTGGCCTCGGGCGTGAGCGTGTACGGCGGCTACGAGCCGGGCACGTTCGTCTACGACCTGCCGGCCAACAAGACCACGATCCAGGGCACCGAGGACCGCGCGGTGATCGCCCAGTCGTTCAGCGAGGGGACCACGCTCAGCGGGTTCGAGATCAAGGGCAAGGACTTCGGCGGCAACGGCCAGTCGACCTACGCGGTGTGGGCCAAGGACGTCGCCGACGACCTGTTCACCATCCACCGCTGCAACGTGGTCGGCGGCGCGGCGGGCAACGGCAACGACGGCGACGCCGGCGCGAAGGGGGCCGACGGCACGCTCGGCGCGCCCGGCAACGGGCCGAGCCCGGGCAACGGCGGCACGTCGGCGTGCGGCGCGAACGGGGGCAACGGCGGCAACGGCAACGTCTGTGCCTCGACGTCCGGCAGCAACGGCTCGGCGGGCGGCGACCCGGTCAACGGCGGCATGGGCTCGGCGGCGGGCATCAGCCACTGCGGCAGCGGCTGCATGGACGAGGGCGGCAACGCGGCGGCGCCCGGTCAGCAGGGCGAGGTCGGCGGGCCCGGCACCGGCGGTCAGGCGGGCAACGACCCCAACGGGATGTTCGACAACAACGGCTTCTGGGTCGGCGTCGGCGGGCAGCTCGGCACGCGCGGGTTCAACGGGACCGGCGGCGGCGGCGGCGGGGCCGGCGGCAGCGACAACGACGGCCTGTTCTGCGGCGACGAGCTCGACGAGGGCGGCGGCGGCGGCGGCGGCGGCGGCGGCGGCTGCGGCGGGGCCGTGGGCGTGGTCGGCGGCGCGGGCGGCGGTTCGTTCGGGCTGGTGGTGATCGGCTCGAACATCCAGGTCGTCAGCACGATGATCACCCCGGGCAAGGCCGGCGACGGCGGCAAGGGCGGCAACGGCGGTAACGGCGGGGTCGGCAAGAACGGCGGACAGCCGGGCCTGCCGAACGAGGAGGGCGGCAACGCGGCGGCCGGCGGAGCCGGCGGCGACGGCGGCGGCGCGGGCGGTGCGGGCGGCGGCTGCGGCGGGCTGTCGGTGGCGATCGTCACGGTCGGCGGCGCGTTCGTGGGCAAGGCCGACACGGCGCTGCAGAAGGGCACGGCGGGCGTCGGCGGCGCGGGCGGGACCGGCGGCTTCGAGGGCAACTCGAACGGCAAGCCGCAGGCGCCCAACGGCAAGAACGGCTGCGCCGGCGCGGCGATCGACGAGCTGTCGCTGTAGGCAGGACGGGCCGATCGGGCTTCGAATGCGCCTCGCCGTCGCCCCGGGTCCAAAGCCCGCGGCGGCGGCGAGGCGTCGTCGCGCGCCGCCGCGGGGTTGCCGCCGGCCGCGCCGGGCCGGTAGAGTGGTGCCATGGCTCAGCTCGTCGATTGCCCGGATTGTGCGTGCCTCATCGCCGCCGACGAAACCAAGTGCCCGTTCTGCGGCGCGACCCAGCGCCGGGCGGCGATGCCGGCGGTGCTGACGATCGGCTTCATGCTCGGGCTCACCTCGGCGAGCTGCGGCGACAAGGACAACACCACCCAGCCGTCGACCAGCGAGACGACGGACTCGACCACCCTCGGCATGAGCAGCGGCAGCGACACCGACACCACGCTGGCGACCGGACCCACGGAGGTGTCGGGCGGCACGGCCTACGCGGGGCCCGCCAGCAGCGAGGAGGTCGGCTCGGCGTACGCGGGGCCGCCGTCGACCAGCACCGACCCGACCGTCGTCACCAGCACGGCGGCCTACGCGGGGCCGACGTTCAGCGATACGGACACGGACACCGACACCGACTCGAGCGGCACCGGCACCACCGCGGGCACCGACACCGGCACCGGCACCGATACGACGACCGGCACGACCGACATGGGCGGCACGACGGCGTACGCGGGGCCGGACTCGACGTCGTCGACGGGCTGATCGGCGAGCGGGCGGCGCGGGCGGTCGCGTGGCGGCGGGGCGGGTGCGGCTAGCGATCGCCGCGGCGCCGGCGATGCGCGCGAGATCCGGCGCTGCCGCGGCGTGCGTGGGGCGATATACTGGCCGGTGATGAGCCTCGCCGAAGTCCGCAAGCGGCTGCCCGTGGTGACCTCGCTGCCGAAGCAGGGCAGTCGATTCGACAGGCTCGAGGACCGCAACAGCGGCCGGCGCCCGAAGTGGGCGATCTGGGAGCTGACCCTCGCGTGCGACCAGAAGTGCGTGCACTGCGGGCCGCGGGCGGGCAAGAAGCGGCCGCACGAGCTGTCGACCGAAGAGTGCATGATGGTCATCGAGGAGCTGAAGCAGCTCGGCTGCGGCGAGGTGGTGCTGATCGGCGGCGAGGCCTACCTGCGCAACGACTTCATTTTAATTATTCGGGCGATCCGCGAGGCCGGGATGGCGTGCACGCTGACCACCGGCGGGCTCAACATGAGCGAGGAGCGGGCCGAGGCGATGGTCGAGGCCGGGGTCTCGAGCGTGTCGTTCTCGGTCGACGGGCTCGAGGCCTCGCACGACCGCGTGCGCGGGGTGCCCGGCAGCTGGCGGCGGGTGTTCGAGGCGCTCCGGCGGGTCAAGAAGGCGGGGGCGCAGGTCGCCTGCAACACGCAGATCAACCGGCTCACGCGCGTCGAGCTGCTGCCGCTGCTCGAGCTGATCGCGCCGGAGGGCATCCACTCGTGGCAGCTGCAGATCACGGCGGCCCACGGCAACGCGGCCGACAACCCGGAGATCCTGCTGCAGCCGTACATGATGCTCGAGCTGTTCGACACGCTCGACCTCGTCATCAAACGCTGCAACGAGCTCAAGATCCGGGTGTGGCCGGCCAACAGCCTCGGCTACTTCGGGCCGCTCGAGCGGCGCCTGCGGGCGGCGGTCGGGTCGTACTGGCGCGGGTGCCCGGCGGGCGTCAACACGCTCGGCATCGACAGCGACGGCGGCCTGAAGAATTGCCCGAGCCTCGGCGGGCCGCTCAACGTCGGCGGGCACTGGCGCGACAAGGGCATCCGCGAGGTCTGGGACGAGACGTACCAGCTGCAGTACATCCGCAACCGCACGGTCGACGACCTGTGGGGCTACTGCCGCGACTGCTACTACAACACCGCGTGCATGGCCGGGTGCACGGCGATCAGCGAGCCGCTGCTGGGGCGCCCGGGCAACAACCCGTTTTGCCACCACCGCGCGCTGATGCTCGACCGCGAGGGTCTGCGCGAGCGCATCGAGCACGTGCAGGACGCGCCGGGCGAGTCGTTCGACAACGGCCTTTTTCGCGTGATCCGCGAGCACAAGGACCCCGCGCTGCGCGCCGAGCACGGGCCGGTGCAGGTCGACGAGCCGCGGGTCTCGCGGGCGGTCGAGCCCAACGGCCCCGGGCGCCCGGTAGAGGGCCTGCCGCCGCTCGGACCCTGCCCGGATTGACGCGGACATCGCACCCGACCGAGGCTGGCGAGGCGACCGGCGCCAGCACGTCCACGGTCGGCGGGATCACTGCCTTCGCGCTGCTGCCGGCGCCGGAACAGGTCGAGCCGGACGAGCACGAGTAGGGTGGCGCGAACGGGACGAGCAGCCGCGGCGCGCCGGGCTGCTCGTCGCGCGGGCGCGGTCGGGCGGTCAGTGCTTGCCGGCCACGCGGGCGCGCATGTACTCGCGGTTGAGCAGGACGATCGCGTCGAACGGGATCTCCTTCGGACAGGACACCGAGCACTCGCCGTGGTTGGTGCAGGAGCCGAAGCCCTCCTTGTCCATCTGCTCGACCATCTTCAGCACGCGACCGGCGCGCTCGACCTGGCCCTGCGGCAGCTTGACGAGGTGCGAGACCTTGGCGCCGACGAACAGCATGGCCGCGGCGTTGGGGCAGGCGGCCACGCAGGCGCCGCAGCCGATGCACTGGGCGTAGTCCATGGCCTCGTCGGCGTCGCGCTTGCCGATCGGCAGGGCGTTGCCGTCGACGGCCGAGCCGGTGTTGACCGAGACGAACCCGCCGGCCGCGACCACGCGGTCGAAGGCGCCGCGGTCGACGGCCAGGTCCTTGATCACCGGGAAGGCCTTGGCGCGCCACGGCTCGAGCGTGATGGTGTCGCCGTCCTTGTAGGTGCGCATGTGCAGCTGGCAGACGGTGGTGCCGCGCCGCGGGCCGTGCGGGCGCCCGTCGACGACCATCGAGCAGCTGCCGCAGATGCCCTCGCGGCAGTCGTGGTCGAAGGCGACCGGGTCCTTGCCCTCGTGGATGAGCCGCGCGTTGAGCACGTCGAGCATCTCGAGCATCGACATGTCCGGCGAGACGTCGTCGAGCGGGTAGGTCTCCATCGAGCCCGGGCTCTGTCGGTCCTTCTGGCGCCAGATCTTGAGGGTGAGCTTCATGGCCTTTGCCTTACGTGTACACGCGGGTGGCGAGGTGGACGTATTCGAACTGCAGCGGCTCTTTGTGCAGAGCGGGGGCCTGACCGGCGCCCTTGTACTCCCACACGGACGCGTGGGTGAAGTCGCGGTCGTTGCGCTTGGCCTCGCCGTCGGGGGTCTGGTGCTCCTCGCGGAAGTGGCCGCCGCACGACTCGTCGCGGGTCAGGGCGTCGAGGCACATGAGCTCGCCGAACTCGAGGAAGTCGGCGACGCGGCCGGCCTTCTCGAGCTCCTGGTTGAAGGCCTCGCCGACGCCGGGCACGCGGACCTGCTTCCAGAAGCGCTCGCGGATCTCGGGGATCTTCTGCAGCGCGCCCTCGAGGCCGGCCTTGTTGCGGGCCATGCCGCAGTTGTCCCACATGACCTGGCCGAGCTCGCGGTGGAACTCGTCGACGGTGTGCTTGCCGTTGATGCCGAGCAGCTTGCTGGTGCGCTCGTTGACCTCGGCGATGCTGCGCTTGAACTCGGGGTGGTCGGCCGTGACCTTCTTCTGCTTGGACGACGCCAGGTAGTTGCCGATCGTGTACGGCAGGATGAAGTAGCCGTCGGCGAGGCCCTGCATGAGCGCCGAGGCGCCGAGGCGGTTGGCGCCGTGGTCGGAGAAGTTGGCCTCGCCGATCACGTGCAGGCCGGGGATCGTGCTCATCAGGTTGTAGTCGACCCACAGGCCGCCCATCGTGTAGTGCACGGCGGGGTAGATGCGCATCGGCGTGTCGTAGGGGTTCTCGCCGGTGATGCGCTCGTACATCTCGAACAGGTTGCCGTAGCGGTCGGCGACCACGTTGCGGCCGAGGCGCTGGATCGACTCGGCGAAGTCGAGGTAGACGGCGAGCTTGCTCGGGCCGACGCCGCGGCCCTCGTCGCAGGCCTGCTTGGCCGCGCGCGAGGCCACGTCGCGCGGGACGAGGTTGCCGAAGCTGGGGTAGCGGCGCTCGAGGTAGTAGTCGCGCTGGTCCTCGGGGATGTCCTGCGGGCGCCGGCCGTCGCCCTTCTGGGCGGGCACCCACACGCGGCCGTCGTTGCGCAGCGACTCGCTCATCAGCGTGAGCTTCGACTGGTAGTGCCCCGAGACCGGCACGCAGGTCGGGTGGATCTGCGTGAAGCAGGGGTTGCCGAACCCGGCGCCGCGCTTGTAGGCGCGGTAGGTCGCGCTCACGTTGCAGCCCTTGGCGTTGGTCGACAGGAAGAACACGTTGCCGTAGCCGCCGGTCGCCAGCACCACCGCGTCGCCGGCCCACGCCTGCACCTCGCCGGTCAGCAGGTTGCGGGTGACGATGCCGCGGGCGTGGCCGTCGACGAGCACGACGTCGAGCATCTCGGTGCGCGGGTGCATCTTGACGGTGCCGAGGCCGATCTGGCGCTCGAGCGCCGAGTAGGCGCCGAGCAGCAGCTGCTGGCCGGTCTGGCCGCGGGCGTAGAAGGTGCGCGAGACCTGGGCGCCGCCGAACGAGCGGTTGCTGAGCGTGCCGCCGTACTCGCGGGCGAACGGGACGCCCTGGGCGACGCACTGGTCGATGATGTTCACGCTGACCTGGGCGAGGCGGTAGACGTTGGCCTCGCGGGCGCGGAAGTCGCCGCCCTTCACCGTGTCGTAGAACAGGCGGTAGATGCTGTCGCCGTCGTTCTGGTAGTTCTTGGCGGCGTTGATGCCGCCCTGGGCGGCAATGCTGTGGGCGCGGCGCGGGCTGTCCTGGAAGCAGAAGCACTCGACGTGGTAGCCGAGCTCCGCGAGCGTGGCCGCGGCCGAGGCGCCGGCCAGGCCGGTGCCGACCACGATGATGGTGAACTTGCGCTTGTTGGCGGGGTTGACCAGCTTCATCTCGAAGCGGTGGCGGTCCCACTTGTCGGCGATCGGTCCGTCGGGGATGCGGCTTTGCAGGTCCATGGCGATGAGGGCCTCGCGTGGAGAGTCAGGGCCGGAGCGTGATCGGGTCCGGGGCGGCTAGAGGTGCACGAGACCGGCCTGGACGGCGATCGGGAAGGAGATGTTGCCGAGCATCACGAGCGCGGCGACGGCGAGGCCGACGCGCTCGGCGAGCGCGCGGGCGGAGCCGTAGGAGACGCCGAGGGTGGCGAGCATGCTGCTGACGCCGTGGCGCAGGTGGCTGCCGAGCAGCAGCATGGAGAGGACGTACCAGCCGGCGACCAGCGGGTTCTGGAAGCCGCGCACGAACATGCTGTAGGCGTCGTGGCGCACCTGGTCGGCGGGCAGCTTGGCGAGGATGTCGGGGTTGGCCTCGCGCACCCACACGCCGTTGCGGAGGACCTCGTGCAGGTCCCAGTTGTCGTGCTGGATGGCGCCGACGGTGAAGTGCAGGATGTGGAAGACGATGAAGGCGAGCAGGACGACGCCGCTGCCGCGCATGAACAGGGCGGCGTAGGACGTCTTGCCGTAGCGGCGGGCGGCGGCGTAGGCCTGCGGGCGGGCGCGCATGTTGACGATCGTCAGGCGATAGGCGGCGGCGATGTGCAGCAGCACCGACACCAGCAGCACGACGCGGGTCGCCCACACGACCGCCTTCATGCTCTGGAGCGTCTGGGCGTAGTTGTTGAAGGTCTCGGAGCCGATGTAGATCTGCAGGTTGCCGGCCATGTGCACGAGCACGAAGCCGACGAGGATCACACCGGTGAGGCCCATCACGATCTTCGGGCCGATGGAGGAGTTCCACAGCTTGCGCAGGCGACCCTCGCTGGACTCAGGCATTGGGGGTGAGCTCCGGTGCCTGAAGTACCACAGGTCAAGCCCACGAGCCCGACCAAAGCCTGCGAAGGCGGTTACGCGCGGCGTGAGCGGAGTACGGTTCGCGGTCCGCCGCGCGGTGCAGGGTCGGCCGGGATCGCGTCAGGCCCGCAGATCCGTGGAGATTTTTTCGACCACGGACTCGACCGGCTTGGGGCGACGCAGCATCGACATGGTCTTCCACACGGCCTCGGGCCAGCCGAGCGTGCGGTAGGGGTAGCCGTTCTGGCGGCAAAACTCGCGGACGTAGGGGGCCATCCGCGCGTAGTACACGTGGCTGTAGCCGGGGAACAGGTGGTGCTCGATCTGGTACTCGAGGCCGGAGCACAGCAGGTGTCCGAGCGGGCCGGTGCGGAAGTTGATGGTGGTGGCGCACTGCAGCAGCACCGGGTCGTCGGGGCGGGCCGCCTTGCTCAGGCAGATGGCCTCGGGGACATAGTGGGCCGGGGCCAGCACGGCGTAGAGGATGTAGCCGAGGGTGAACTGGCGCACGAAGTACAGCAGCGCCGCGGTCTCGATGCCGAAGAACAGCGCGGGCACGCCGATCCACAGCAGGTAGTGGCTGCTCAGCAGGACCAGGTCGATCCAGTGCAGCGACGAGCGGGGGTTTTGCCGGAGGTTGCCGAGGATGTGGGCCCAGCTCGCGCGCTGGCGGGTGAACACGTGCAGCCAGCAGATCAGCGGGAACACCCACACCTGCAGGCGCTGGTAGTAGGTGCGCCAGCCTCCGCGCGCGCCGGCCATGTCCGGGTCCTGCGTGGCGAAGAACGGCATGAAGTCGTGGTCGGCGTCGACCCCGTGGATGTTGGGGTTCGGGTGGTGGACCTCGATGTGGGCGCGGTGCCAGTACGTCATCGACAGGCCGGCGAACAGCGGGTAGCCGTAGCCGGTGAGGAGGCGGTTGACCCACTTCGAGTCCGACGTAGCGAAGTGCGTCGACGTGTGCGTGTTGGTGGTGACGCCCAGCGTTCCGTACGCCGAGATCACGGCGTACAGCAGGAACATCGCCGTCGACTCGGCGTGCAGCGCGAGGCCAGCGGCGTAGATGGCGACGGCGCTGTGGACGATGAGCTCACGGACGACCGCACCCGTCGCCTTGCGATGCCAATTGCGGGACTGAAACTCCTTGCGTAGAGCTCCGAGCGTGAGTCGTGGTGTGTCCGCCAAGGCGCGTAGGACACGTCAGTTGGCCGCGAATTACAACCCCGTTCGGGGTGCGCAGCGGCGGGGCGACACAACCACGACACGCGGCGTCGGTGCGCAACGCGCCGCGCAGTTGTCCGGTCGGCTCAGCGCAGCGGGTCGAGGTCGAGGAGCAGGGTGCCGCCGCGCGCGGTCTGCCACGACTCCCACACCGTGAAGAACGGGCGCGAGCCGGTCGAGCGGAAGGTGAACACGACGCGCTGCTCGTGGACGGCGCACAGCGGGGCGGCGGCGGGTCCGCTCGGTCGGCGGGTGTGCGTCCACGTCTTCACGTGCGCGAGGATCTGCTCGTCGAGCGCGGGCGCGCCCGTCGAGTCGAGGATCTCGGCCCGCTCGACGCGGCCCCGGCCGTCGACGCAGTAGCCGAAGCGGCCGAGGCTGGCGACGTTGGCGGGGCGCAGCTCGAGCGCGTTGATCGGGGCGGCCGGGATCGCGGCCAGCGGCGACGCCGCGGCCGGCGGGGTGAGCAGCGGGCGCAGGCCGGAGAAGAACCCCTTCACCGCGTTGCAGGCGTCGGGGTTGCCGCGCTCGCACCACTCCTCGAGCGAGGCGTGGGCGGCCTCGGGGGCGGCCGGGGTGCCGAGGCCGAAGTGGGCCTGGGTGGCCGCGCCGACGCAGGCGGCGGCGGAGCCCTGCTTGCAGCCGGACTGGTTGGCGGCGTAGGCGGCGGCGAGGGCCGTGTCGTCGCCGGCCTCGCGCAGCTGCAGGAAGCCGAGCTCGGCGCAGCCGCGGGCGTCGCCGCCGTCGCAGGCGCTGCGCAGGGCCTTGAGCGCGCCGGGCACGTCGCGTGGGGTCTTGCGCTGCGGCCAGTCCTCGGCGAGGCACAGGCCGTGCACGCGGCAGGCGAGCGGGTCGTTGCCGGCGCTGCACTGGTCGGCGGTGTGCTCGCAGGCGTGGTCGCGGCGGTCGGCGGCGAGCGTGCGGGTCGGCACGTCGAGGCCGCGCAGCGTCGAGTAATGGTCGTTGATCAGCACGCAGCCGGGGGCGTGGCCCTGCACGCAGGCGCGGCCGTAGAACAGCGCGGCGGTGCGGAGGTCGCGGTCGCGGCGGGTCACGTCGTGGCGCTGCTCGTAGGCGGACGCGACCTCGAGGCAGGCCTTGGTGTCGCCGCCGTTGCAGCGGTCGCACGGGATCTGCAGGGTGCCGTGCGACCAGCACGAGGCCATCGGCACCGAGTCGAGCGGGTCGAGCTCGAAGATGTCGGCGGGGCGCTTGCAGGCCGCGAGCGTGAGGCCGAGGACGAGGCTGACGGCGAAGCCGGAGGCGAGGCCGGCGATGAGGCGGAGGTTCTGTCGCGTCATGGCGGTCACCAGCGGGCCTGCGTGAGCAGGAAGAAGCCGAGGCGGTTGGTGATGTTCGCGTCCTCGAACACGCGGACGCGGCCGGCGTCGTCGTCGGACTTGACGAACTTGGTGCGGTTGGAGTCGTGGGTGTAGCGCAGCTCGCTGACCAGCACGAAGAACGGGGCGATGTCCCACTTCAGCGTCAGCTTGCTCGAGAGGATGTCGTAGGCGGTGGGGATGCCGTTCGGCAGGGTCTCGACGTCCCAGTACTCGCGGTACACCAGGGTGGTGCCGTTCGAGGTGTACGAGGCCGGGTTCTTGTAGGCGAACACGAAGCCGGGGGTCAGGCGGGTGCGCGGCAGGTAGTAGTCGACGCCGGCGACGATGAACCACTCGGGCTTGACGATGGCGCCGGCGGGGAAGGCCCGGTAGGGCGCGACGCCGGGGATGTCGAGCACGACGTAGTCGAGGTTGCGGAACAGCGCGGTGCCGAACAGGCGCACCTTCTTGATGCGCAGGCGGCCGTTGAACGCGCCGGCCATGGCCGGGCGGATCACCACGGTGTCGGGCTTCTCCCAGTCGAGCAGGGTCTGGCCCACGCCGGTGAACTCGAAGGCGGCCGAGCCGGCGATGCGGTTGTCGTACATCTGGTTCTGCGTCAGCAGGTAGGTCGCGTCGGGGCTGTAGCGGTAGAGCTGGAAGTCGATCGAGGTGCCGATCGGCATGCCGTAGCGGAACGTCAGGCGGGTCGAGCCGCCGAACGCCTGGGCCGTCTTGCCGCCGATGCCGGCGTACATGGTGCCCTGCGGGGGGAACGCGCCGCGCTGGAAGTAGCCGCCGTTGACCTCCCACGCCAGCCAGCGGGTGAAGCTGAGGCCGTAGCCGCCGAGCAGGCCGTAGTAGGTCTGCGGCTCGTTGAGCTGCTCGTTGAGCAGGCGCGCCGTCTTGGCCCCGAAGAACACGTAGCCGTCCTTGCCGGTGCCGACCTTGAAGTCGTAGCGCAGGCGCAGGCCGGGGACCATGCTGTTGCTGCGGGCCGCGTCGCCGCCGGGGGCGTTGTTGGGGAAGATGCGCTCGCCGCCCCAGGTGATGTTGTAGGTGTAGCCGAGCAGGAAGCGCTGCGAGTCGAACGGGAACATCGTCACCGAGACGTTGTCGCCCTGGTAGTCGTTGCGCTTGGTGTACCAGTTGAGCTTGACGTACGAGCCGTAGTCGCGGATCTGCGTGTCGGTGCGGTACGTCTTGTCGTTGGTGTAGTGCTGGAGGTTGACGACGAACGCGGCCTCGGCGTCCATGCGCTTGAAGTAGGTCGGCACGCGCTTGTAGACGACGAGCTGCGTCTCCGTCTCGAAGCCGCGCTTGCGCTGCTCGATGGCGTCGTAGAACAGGCGGTCGGCGGCCAGCTTGAAGCCGAGGGCGGGCGAGCGGTCGGCGGCGCCGGCGAGCAGGTTGTCGTCGGCGATGGCGAAGGTCACGCGGGTGGCCATCGCGTTGCCCGAGGTCCAGGCGTTGAAGCCGAGCGGCGGGCCCTGGACGTTGTTGATCTGCTCGTTGCGTCGCGCGGCGTCCTCCTGCACGCGCAGGGCGGACTCGGCGGTGTCGACCCGGGCCTGCAGCTTGCGCAGGTCGGCCTGCAGCTTGTCGAGCGAGGCCTGGACATCCGCGGTCGGCGAGGGCGGGGCGGCGGTCTCGACCGGCGCGGGCTCGGGGCTGGTCGGCTGGGTCTCGGCTGGCGTGTCGGTGGTCGGCGGCGGCTGGGTCGGCGCGGCCTGGCCGGTCGACGACGGCGCCTGCAGGCGGGCGGCCAGCCACGGCTGGACGAAGCCCGGGCCGGCGAGCTGCTCGGGCGCGCCGTGAGGCAGGTAGGCCGTGTGCGCGGCGGCGGCGGCGGGGGCCAGACAGGCGGCGGCCGACGCCGTGAGGGTGATCCACTTCGTGTTCGACATGAACGTGGGGCTTTTCGGCGTCAGGGGGCGGGCGTCAGGTCGGCCGCGTCGCGGGGGGCGATCTTGGTGGTGTCGAAGGTGTAGGCGAGCGGGCCGGCGATCGCCGTGTACTGGGCGCCGGGGTCGGGCAGCGGCCAGTCGGCCATGGCGAAGAACAGGTCGTCGACGCGCAGCTCGGCGTCGACGCTGAACTCGCCGAAGCCGAGGTCGTTGGCGGCGACCGTGACGTCCTCGACCTGCACGAGCACGCCCTCGTAGGCCTCGGCCTTGGGCCCGCCGGTGGCGATGTCCGCGGGGGCGACGACCGCGGGCGCGGGCAGCGAGCCGGCGCCGGTGACCACGACGTCGGCGGCGGCGGCGACCTCGATCTGCGAGGCGCCGTAGAACTCGTCGTAGGCGCCGGTGACGGTGACGATGTCGCCGGGGGCGACCGCGACCCCGTTGGGGTTGTCGGCGCCGACGAACACGAAGATGCCGGAGTACTCGCCGCCGGCCGGGTCCTGGATGAAGAACCCGTCCTTCTTGAAGGTGAAGCCCGAGGTGACGACCGCGCCGCTGATCGTGACCTGCTCTTGGAGACAGATCTCGTCCTGCTGGATCTGGAAGATGGTCACGTCTCCGCCGGGCCCGCACATCGGGTTGGTGTCGGTGGTCGGGTCGGGCGTGTCGCAGCCGTCCCAGCCCTCGTAGTCGGCGCAGCTGCGCGGGGCCAGCTTGAACTCCTCGAAGTTGTAGGTCAGCTGGCCGATCAGCTTGCTGAACACCTGGCCCTCGGGCGGCTTGGGGCCGGGGTCGGGCACGAAGAACAGGTCGTCGACCACGAGGCTGTCGTCGACCGTGAACTGGCCGTACATGACGACCGGCGCGGTCACGGTGGCGTTCTCGACCTGGACCAGGCAGCCCTCGTAGTTCTCGGCCTTGGGCCCGCCGGTGGCGATGTCGGCGGCGGCCACGGTCGACGCCGGGGGCACCGGGCCGGAGCCGGTGATCGTCAGGTCGCCGACGGCCTGCAGCGTCAGCTCGCTGTAGTCGAAGAACTCCTTGTACTGCGCGCGCAGCTGCAGCACGTCGCCGACCGCCGGGAGCTTGCCCTCGGACTCGAGCTCGCCGGTCACGTCGGAGTAGACGTAGACCTGGATGCCGGAGTACTCGCCGCCGTCCTTCTCGGAGATGAAGAAGTTGCCCTCGCCGTCGGCGCTCGTGTAGACCGGCGAGGTCACGACGACGTCCTTCAGGTCGACGATCGTCATGTCGGCGACCTCGCCCTTCTGGATGTCGTAGATCGTCACGCTCTCGGGGCCGCCGCCGGTCGGCGTGTCGGTGTTGCCCGAGCCGGTGGGGTCGTCGGTCGCGTTGCCGGTGTCGTTGGTGTCCGAGTTGGTGGAGCCGGGGGTCAGGTTGCACGCGAGCGCGAGCGCGAGCGTGGTGCCCGCGAGCCCGACGCGGCGAAGGGAGGCGGGAGAGGCGTTACGTACGTCGTTCATGCGATCCTCCGCGGCGTTGCGCGCCCGTGAACAGCGCGGATCTACCCGGACGGTGCGCGCGCTGTCAAGCAGCGCCAGACCGCGTCCAGGTGACGACGTGGCGACAATAACTGTCCTTCAGGACAGGTATGCGCGGGCCGGCGGACGCTGTCCGCGGCGCCGCGAGCCGCGGACTACTCGAGCTCGATGTCGGCGTCGCCGCGGGTGTAGATGATCCACGGCGGGCGGGCGGCGACGTGGTAGCGGAGGTCCCCGAGCAGACGCGTGATCGTCTCACCCTCGTGGCCCTCGGGGGTGAAGCCGGTGGCGCTGAGGGCGCTGACGATGGTGATCCCGCCCTCGCCGCTGCTGCAGTTGCCGGAGCCGCCCTCGTCGTCGAGGACCACGACCCACTGTCCGAACTCGTGGTAGCCCTCGCCGATCGGGCAGATGGTGACGTTCTCGAGCTCGACCAGGCGGCTCTCGAGCGCCTCCATGGCCAGGTCGTCGGCGATGGTCTGCGTGGTCAGCTTGGCGGTCGGCAGCTCGTCGACGTGGCCGCCGACCTTGTAGGTCGGGAAGCTGAGCTCGGTGAAGCCGTAGAACTCGCCGACGGTGCCGATGATGTCGACGATGATGTCGCCCTGCTCCACGCCGTTCGGGCGCGAGTGGGTGTGGGCGAAGATCGCGTTGAACGTCCCGGTCGGCTCGTCGAGGTCGGTCAGGTAGAAGCCGTCGACGGCGATGCCGGTGGCGACCAGCCGGCGGCCCTCGTTGTTGACGTGCACGAAGTCGCCGCGCAGGGCCGAGCTCGAGATGTTGGTGGTCTCGGAGATGTCGTGCAGGGTCGGGCGGTTGACATGAAGGGTCGGCGACAGGCCGGTGGCGTAGCTGCCGGGCTTGTCGTCGCTGCCGCGGTCCTCGACCCACACGTTCGACGCGCCGTGGACCTTCTCGACGCTGACCGCCACGCCGGTGGCCTTGCCGTCCCTCAGGGTGATGGTGCGGGCCTGGCCCTTGGCGAGCCGGCCGCGGGGGGCGACGTCGAGGTACACGTCGCCGTTGAACCAGTCGGCGTCCTGGCCGTGGAAGTCGACGGCCTCGACGTCGATGGTGAAGGTCCGCGGGGCGGTCGTGTAGGGGAGGGGCTCGCTCTCGCTGCCGACCGGCTCGCGGATCTTGACCTTGAAGGCCAGCGGCACGGTGTCCTGGTCGCGCTCGATCTCCACCTTGCAGGCGACCGGGCCGAGCAGGCTGCAGCACAGGGCGGTGACGATGCGGCGCATGATCGGGGTCTCTTCTAGTACTTGGTGGTGATGCGGCCGTCGGCGATCGCGTAGCCGGCGGTGCACTGGTCGAGCGGGGTCTTGGGGTCGTAGCAGGCCGGCAGCTCGGGCAGGTCGCGCACGTAGGCGATCACGGCCTCGCGCAGGGGGATGCCGGTGTCGAACTTGGTGGTGTTGCGCTTCAGCACGCGGAAGCCACTGCCGCCCCAGGCCATGTAGTTGTTGGTGCACATGTCGTAGGCGCCGTCGATCGCCAGCGGCTTGCCGGCGATCTTGATGTCCTCGGCCTTGCCGGTGCGGCAGTTCATGGTAAACGACACGCCCGAGACCTGGATCTGCGAGTTGCAGCCGCGGCCGGCGCTCGAGCGGGTCGCGAAGTCGAGCAGCTCCTGGACCTCGATGCCGCTCAGGGTCATCGTCGTGATCGTGTTCTCGAACGGCATCACGTTGTACATCTGCTCGTAGGTGATCGGGCCCTCGAGGATGTCGGTGCGGATGCCGAGCGAGTTGGTGATGCAGAACTCGGTCTCGATGTAGCGGCGGTACTGCATGGCCTCGGCCATGAGGTTACCGAGCGGGCTGTCGCCGCCGCTGTCGCCGAAGCGGCGCAGCGGCTCGGTGGCGACCGTGACCACGCGGTCGAGCAGCAGGGTCTGCTTCATCGCTTCGAGGTAGTCCTCGAGCACGTACCGGGTGTCGGGGTCCTCGGGCACGGTGTTGTCGATGGGGAACAGCTCGAACTTGTGGGCGACGATCTTCTTGTCGCGGACCACGACGTCGAGCCTGGCGACGAACTTGGCGAACGCGTTGGGGTGGGCCAGCAGGGTGGTGCGCTTGTGCTCCGGGGGGCAGTGGCCGAGCCCGCGCGGCGGGTCGCCGTCGCCCTCGTCCTCTTCCTCGTCGGCGCTGTCGTCGTCCTCGCCGCCCTCGGGCGCGTCGGGGTCGACGACCAGGAGCTCGGCGTCGGGGTCCACCTCGGCCGAGAGGTACTTCTCGTCGGGCTTGTACTCGATGAGCTTCGGCGGATCGAGGGCGATGTGGTGGTGGCCGCCGAGGATGAGGTCGAGGCCGCAGATGTTCCGGCCGATGAGCTCGTCCTCGGTGAGGCCGAGGTGGTCGAGCAGGACCACGAGGTCGACCTCGTCGCGCAGCAGGTCGACGTACATCTGGATGGTCTGCAGGGTGTCGAGCGTGAGGATGCCGAGCTCGTTGCCGCCGTCCTCGAGGCTGTTGAGCGAGCTCAGGTTGCCCATGCCGATCACGCCGACCTTGAGTCCGTCGACGTTGAACACCACGAACGGCTTGACCAGCGCGGCGAACTGGTCGGCGAACGGCACGCCCTCCTTGTCCCACACGTAGTTGGCGGCCAGCAGCGGGAAGTCGGCCCACCAGGTGAACTGGTCGAGCACGTTGGTCGGGCCCCAGTCGAACTCGTGGTTGCCGAGAGCCATGCCGTCGAGGCCGGCCATCGTCATGGCGCGGACCTCGGGCTCGCCCTTAAAAAGGTTGAAGATAGGGGCGCCCTGGAACAGGTCGCCCGAGTCGAGCCACAGCGAGCGCGCGGCCTTCTGGCGCTCGCGCTTGATGATGTAGGCCATGCGGGCGATGCCGCCGTAGCGGCCGCGGCCCGGCAGGAGGCCGAGCTGCTCCTCGGTGTACAGCGGGTCGTGGTCGTACGGCAGGATCCGCGAGTGCACGTCCGAGGTGTGAAGGAACGTCAGGCGGACGTCCTGACCCTTCAAGTCCGGGGGCTCGACTTCGTAGAGGCAGCCCGCGGCCAGCATGGCGGCCAGGCACGGGCCCGCGAGGGTTCGGCGCTTCACGTCCGTTCACCGTTACCACCCGGGCCCACGCGGTGGCAATCCCGCTCGCTGGCCGCGCGGCGCGCCGTGTCAAAATGTCACCGGCCCTCCGCCGGAGTGACAAGTGCGCGGGACAGACCGTCGGGAACGTCGGCAGCGCCCGCGTAATCCCACGGATTTCGCTTCGGATCACCCCTTGCTAGACAGGCCCACCAGCCATGACCCTGCCGTCCAAGCCGACCCTCCCGACCGTGCTCATCGTCGACGACGAGCCCAGCATCCTCGACGCGCTGCAGAAGGTGCTGACGAAGGAGAACATGCACGTGCGGGTGGCCCAGAGCGGCCAGCAGGCCCTCGAGGTCCTGCGCCTGCACCCGGTCCAGGTCATGATCACCGACCTGCGCATGCCGGGCATGACCGGCGAGGATCTGCTGAAGGCGGTCAAGGCGATCACGCCGGAGGTCGAGGTGCTGGTGATGACAGCCTACGGGACCGTCGAGAACGCGGTCGCGGCCATGAAGCTCGGGGCCTACGACTTCATCTCGAAGCCGTTGAAGCGCGCGGCGATCGTGGCGGCGGTGCAGAAGGCGCTCGACAAGCACGCGCTGGTCGCCGAAAACCGCGAGCTGCGGGCCCAGCTGGCGGCCGCGACCAGCCGCCCGATCGTCGGCAACTCGCAGGTCATGCGCGCGGCGCTCGAGATGGCCAAGCAGGCGGCGAGCTCGTCGGCGACGGTGCTGCTGCTCGGCGAGAGCGGGACCGGCAAGGAGCTGTTCGCGCGCTACATCCACCAGCACAGCGGCCGCGCGTCGCGCCCGCTGGTGCCGACCAACTGCGCGGCGCTGCCCGAGTCGATCCTCGAGAGCGAGCTGTTCGGCCACGAGAAGGGCGCGTTCACCGGCGCGACGCGCCAGCGCGAGGGACGGTTCGTCGAGGCCAACACCGGCACGCTGTTCCTCGACGAGATCGGCGAGATCCCGCTGCACATCCAGGTGAAGCTGCTGCGGGCGGTCCAGGAGGGGGAGATCGAGCCGGTCGGCGGGCGCCTCACCAAGGTCGACTTTCGCCTGATCTGCGCGACCAACCGCGATCTCACCGAGGAGGTCAAGGCCGGCCGCTTCCGCGAGGACCTGTACTACCGCATCAACGTCATCCCGATCCGCGTGCCGCCGCTGCGCGACCGCCTCGAGGACGTGCCGCTGCTCGCCGACCACTTCCTGCGGATCTTCGCCCACAAGCACGGCAAGCGGGTGTCGGGCTTCACCGAGGCGGCGCTGCACCGCATGGGCAACTACGGCTGGCCCGGCAACGTCCGCGAGTTCGAGAACGCGGTCGAGCGCGCCGTCGTCCTGTGCCGCGGGGAATTGGTCGACGAGCTGGACTTGCCGCCCGAATTGCGCGACCCCCAGGCCGGGCATGGGCGTCAGATCACATTCTCGGTCGGCACCCCGTTGGAGGAAGTCGAGCGCAGGATGATCAGCGAAACGCTAAAGTTCACCCGCGGCGACAAGCGCCTGGCCGCCGACCTCCTCGGCATCGCCACGCGCACCATCTACCGCAAGCTCGAGGCTGGTCACCCCGAGCAGGCCGCCGCCCCGACGCACCCCGCGCCGGGACCTGCCGCCGACGACGAGATTCTCCACTGACGGTCAGCGATGGAAGCTCTCTTCAAACAGTACTTCTGGGTCGTCAAGGGCCTCGGCCTCGCCATCACCGCGGCGCTGGCGGCGTCGGTCGTCACGACGTACGTCGGCTCGTCGTACATCTACGACGAGTCGAGCGACACCACCGGCACCGGCGGCGAGACCGACACCGAGGGTGAAGAGGAAGAGGACGACGACGAGGAGAAGCCGGTCATCGCGGCCTCGCTCGGCGGCGCGGGCGCGGGCCGCAGCGCCGGCCCCAGCCCGGCCGAGCGCAACAAGACCGTGCAGTCGATCGTCGGGCGCAACCTGTTTTGTCCGACCTGCGCCAAGGCGGTGGTCGACCCCGGCGCGCCGCTGACGTCGGCCCCCGCGTTCACCGGCACCGACGAGCTCGGCGCGCTGGCCGGCGGCCCGCAGCCGGGCGAGGTCCCGAGCACGCTGCCGTACCGCCTGGTGGCGACCATGGAGAGCTCCGACCCGAAGTTCTCGTGGGCCACGCTGCGCGACGAGGAGACCGGCGGCGCCGGCCCGTACTGGCCCGGCGACCAGATCCGTCCGGGCGCGCGGCTCATCTCGGTCGAGCGGCGCATGGTCCACGTGCGCAACGGCAGCGCGCTCGAGTACATCGAGCTCGGCGTGGAGCCGCCGAAGGGCGCCGCCAAGCCAGTCGTCGACCCGAACGCCAAGAAGGCCGACGAGAAGCCGGCCGCCGGCGGCATCGAGGGCGGCGCCGACGCGATCAAATGCGAGAGCGAGCACGTGTGCACCATCGAACGCGCGTGGCTCGAGGGCATCCTCGCCAACCCGGCCTCGCTGGCCAAGCAGGCCCGCGTCATGCCGTCGGTCAAGGACGGCGAGACCCGCGGCTTCAAGTTCTACGGCATCCGCCCCGGCTCGCTGCCGAAGCTGCTCAACCTGAAGAACGGTGACCTCGTGACGGCCGTCAACGGCATCGAACTGAAGTCCATGGACGGCGCGATGACCCTCTACACCAAACTCCGCAGGGCCTCCAACCTGCAGATCACCGTCGAGCGCAAGGGCGAGACGATCAACAAGGAGATCACGATTCAATGACGCCGCGTCGCAGCCCCCTGACCCGCGCCCTGGCAAGCCTGCCCGCGCTGGCCCTCCTCCTCGCCGACGCACCCGTCCGCGCCCAGGCCCCCGACACCTCGCCCACCACGCGCCCGTCCGGCGGCGGCGAGCTGGTCGGCGACGAAGGCGGCCGCAACACCCTCGGCTCCGGCGGCCCGGTGCCGCACAACTCGTGTCGCAAGGCCGCGCCCGGCACCCGCTTCACGGTCACGCTGCCGAAGGAGACCGAGCTCGAGGACCTCGTCAACTGGATGATGACGGTGACCTGCCAGAAGTTCATCTGGGACCGCAAGGTCCGCAGCGGCAAGGTCACGATCCTCTCGCCCGAGCCGGTCACCGTCGAGGAGGCGTACGCCGCGTTCTACGCCGCGCTCGAGACGATGGGCCTGACGGTCGAGCCGTCGGGTCGCTACTTCAAGATCGTCGAGACGACCGACGCCAAGAACCGCACCCTGCCGCTCTACGACGAGGACGAGAACTCGCCGAACAGCGACCGCTTCGTCACCCAGCTGATCCGCATCAAGCACGGGCAGACCAAGGAGATCAGCGACGTCCTCGACTCCCTGAAGAGCAAGCAGGGCAGCGTCGACGTGATCGGCAGCCTCATCATCGTCACCGACAAGGGCTCGAGCATCCGCCGCCTCGAGCAGATCGTGCGCGAGCTCGACACGCCGATGGCGAGCGAGAAGATCTTCTTCTACCAGCTGCAGTTCGCCAAGGCCGAGGAGGTCGCGCAGATCATCCGCGACATCTTCGGCGACGGCTCGAAGGCCGCGAGCGGCGGCAAGGACAAGAAGGGCGCGGCGGCCTCGTCGGGCCCGACCAACCGCGTGATCGTCGACGAGCGCTCGGGCACCCTGATCATCATCACCAGCGAGGGTGACTACGCGATCATCCGCCGGCTGATCGAGCGGCTCGACGTCAAGCTGCCCGGCGGCGGCGGACGCATCCACGTCTACCCGCTGAAGAACGCCGACGCCCAGGAGGTCGCGCAGGTGCTGTCGGCCCTGGCCACCGGCGCCAAGCAGGCTCAGACATCCGGCACCGACAAGAACAAGGCGCCGAGCGGCCCGGTCTCCGCCGACCTGTTCTCGGGCGATGTCAAGATCACGCCCGACATCGCGACCCGCTCGCTCGTCATCATCGCCTCGCAGGCCGACTACAAGAACCTCGAGCCGGTCATCCAGCAGCTCGACCGCGAGCGCCGCCAGCTCTACATCGAGATCTACATGCTCGAGGTGGTCATCAAGCACTCGGTCGACACCGGCGCCGGCGCCCACTTCGGCTACCAGTACAACACCGACAACGGCCCCGGCGTGGCCCTCGTCGGCACCGCGCCGACGCCGGCCCTCAACTCGCTGCTGCTCTCGCCCGAGAACCTGAAGGGCCTCGCCGGCGCGCTCGTCGGCCCGCTCGCCCAGGGCACCGGCACCCTGCTCGGCACCGGCCGCGACGTGCCGGCCTTCGGCGCGGTCATCCAGGCCCTGCAGAGCAACTCGGACGTCAACGTGATCTCCGAGCCGCACATGTACGCGGCCAACAACCAGGAGGCGACCATCGAGGTCGGCCGCAACGTGCCCACGCCCGGCGCGCTGTCGTTCGGCGCGGGCGGCGGCGGCGGCGGCGGTCTGGTCCCCCTGCAGTCGGTCGAGCGCCAGGACGTCACCCTGCGCATCAAGGTCAAGCCGTACATCAACGACGAGCGTAACGTGACGATGGACGTCGAGGTCGAGGACCGCGACATCACGGAGACCCACCCGACCCTCGGCGTGACGACCACCAAGCGGCGCCTGAAGCTCGACAAGATCGTCGGCCGCGACAGCCAGCCGGTCGTGCTCGGCGGCCTCATCCGCGACCGCGAGTCCGAGACGGTCAACCAGGTCCCCGGCCTCGGCCAGATCCCGCTGCTCGGCTGGCTGTTCAAGAGCCGCAACAAGGCCAAGGAGAAGACCAACCTCCTGCTCATCCTCATCCCGCACATCATCGACAGCCCCGACGACGTGCGCCGGATCCACGAGCGCCGCGACAAGGAGCGCCTCGAGTTCATCGAGCGCGAGACCAACTTCCGCAAGCGCGAGATGCCGAACAACGTCAACTACCGCAAGAAGGGCGGCATGCTGGCGGCGATCGAGAAAGAGGCGCGCAAGATGGAGCAGGACGAGGCCCTGCTGCGCCGCGCCGAGGAGGAGATGCGCCGAGAGGTCATCACCGGCGTGCTCGGCATGAGCCCGCGCGTCGGCGGCGACGGCGACGACGGCGGCGACGGGCCGGCCTCTCAGACCACGATGTCTCCGACGCCCGCGGTCCGCCGCGAGACGCCGGCGAACCCTCCATGACACCCAACCCACGGTCCTCCGATATGGCAGCCGCAGCTCCAGCACTTCCTCCGGTCGGCGTCCGCCCCGCGGCGCGTCCGCTCGGCGAGATCCTCATCGAGATGCGCGTCCTCCAGGCCGAGGCGCTGGCCGAAGGCCTGGCCGCGCAGCACCTCGAGGGCGAGCGCATCGGCGAGAGCCTGGTGCGCCTGAAGCACTGCTCGGAGTGGGACGTGTGCCGCGCGCTCGCCCAGCAGTTCGGCCTGCCGGCGCGGGAGACCATCGACATCCTCGAGATCCAGGACGAACTGGTCGAGCAGCTGCCGATCCAGTACGCGCGCGTCAACAGCGTGCTGCCGTGGCGGCTCGACCGCCAGCTCGGCGTGCTCAAGGTGCTGTCGGCGGATCCGCTGCGCCTGCTCGACCTCGACGACCTCTGCCAGGTCTACGGGGCCGACCTCGAAGTCACGCTGATGCCGAAGTCGACGGTGCTCGACCTGATCAACCGCGTGTACGCGCGGCGGACCAAGGACGTCGACCTCGAGAAGAAGGAAGAGGAGTACGCCGAGGAGGACGAGGACATCCTCCACGCCTCGGCCGAGGACGCGCCGATCATCCGCTTCGTCAACAGCCTCATCTTCAACGCGTCGAAGGAGAAGGCCAGTGACATCCACATCGAGCCCGGCGACAAGGAGATCATCGTCCGCAACCGCGTCGACGGCGTGCTCCACGAGGTCAAGCGGGCGCCGAAGGCCCACTTGCCGTCGATCATCGCCCGCGTGAAGATCATGGCCGGCCTCAACATCGCCGAGAAGCGCCTGCCGCAGGACGGCCGCATCCGCCGCAAGATCGCCGGCAAGGAGGTCGACATGCGCGTCGCCACCGTGCCGACCGCCCACGGCGAGCGCGTCACGGTCCGTCTGCTCGACAAGTCGGCGGTCATGCTGAACCTCGACAGCATCGGCATCGCGCCCGACCACCTGCGGCAGATCCGCGAGGTCATCAACCGCCCGCACGGCATCTTCCTGGTCACCGGCCCGACCGGCTCGGGCAAGACGACGACGCTGTACTCGGGCCTGTCGGAGATCAACAAGCCCGACCTCAACATCATGACCGTCGAGGACCCGGTCGAGTACCAGCTCGCCGGCATCTCGCAGGTCCAGGTCCAGAGCAAGATCAACCTGACCTTCGCGGCCGGCCTGCGCTCGTTCCTCCGCCACGACCCCGACGTCATCATGGTCGGCGAGATCCGCGACGTGGAGACCGCCGAGATCGCGATCCAGGCCTCGCTGACCGGCCACCTCGTGCTCTCGACGATCCACACCAACGACGCCGCGACCGGCATCACCCGCCTCGTCGACATGGGCGTGCAGCCGTTCCTCGTCGCCTCGTCGCTGGTCGCGCTGCAGGCCCAGCGCCTGATCCGCCGGGTCTGCAAGGAGTGCTGCGAGCCGTACCGGCCTTCGTCGAACGAGCTGGCCGACGTCGGCATCGACCCCGATCGGTTCTTCACCGGCGAGTACCCGCTGAAGGCCCCGGTGTTCGACGAGGCCGGCCAGATCATCCCGTTGTCCGCGCCGGAGGGCCGCAAGCTCCCGCCGCTCGGCCACCTCTACCGCGCGGTCGGCTGCGAGCGCTGTCACGGCAGCGGCTACGCCGGCCGCACGGGCATCTACGAGGTCCTGATGATCACCGAGGAGATTCGGCGGCTCGCCATCCGCAACGCCGACGCCGGCCAGATCAAGCAGGCCGCGCTCGCGCAGGGCATGCGGACGCTGCGCGACGACGGCGCCTTGAAGATCGTCACCGGCATCAGCACCATGAACGAGGTCATGAGCGTGACGGCGGAGGAGACCTGAGCCATGCCAGCGTACGCGTACACGGGCCTCACGAAGACCGGCAAGGCCATCAAGGGCATCGAGTCCGCGGACAACGTCAACGCGCTGAAGCAGAACCTGAAGCGCGCCGGCATCTTCCTGACCGCGGTCACCGAGACCTCGACGCAGTCGCAGGGCGGCGGCGGCGGGCGTGAGGTCGACCTCTCGGCCCTGTTCGACCGCGTCAGCCAGAAGATGGTCGCCCGCAACACGCGGCTCCTGGCCACGCTGCTGTGCGCCGGCGTGACCCTGCCGGAGTCGCTGACGGCGCTCACCGAGCAGGTCGAGAGCCGGCGCTTCAAGGGCATCCTCAGCGACGTCGCCAACAAGGTCAACGAGGGCAGCTCGCTTGCCGACGCGCTGTCGCGCTACCCCGACCTGTTCCTGCCGCTCTACATCAACATGGTCCGCGCGGGCGAGGCCTCGGGCTCGCTCGAGACGGTGCTCCTGCGCATCGCCGACTTCATGGACCAGCAGGAGGAGCTGAAGGGCAAGGTCACCTCGGCGATGATCTACCCGGCCATCATGACCGTGCTGTCCGGCGGCATCGTCACGATGCTGATGATCAACGTGGTCCCGCAGATCACCGAGATGTTCGAAGGCATGAACGCCGAGCTGCCGTGGAACACCAAGTTCCTGATCTGGCTGGCGGACCTGCTGGCGAGCTGGTGGCTGCTGATCGGCATCGGCTTCGCCGGCCTGGTGTGGCTGTTTCGCCGCTGGCGAAAGACGGAGATCGGGCGGGCCACCGGCGACACCATCCTGTTGAAGCTGCCGGTCATCGGCGACCTCGCCCGCAAGCTGTCGATCGCCCGCTTCGCGCGCACGCTGGCGACCATGCTGGCCTCGGGCGTGCAACTGCTGCAGGCCCTCGACATCGTGCGTTCGCTGCTCGGCAACTACGTGCTCGAGAAGGTGGTCGGCACGGCCCGCGACAACATCCGCGAGGGCGAGGGCATCGCCCCGGCGTTGAAGCGCAGCGGGCAGTTCCCGGCGCTCGTGACCCACATGATCGCGGTCGGCGAGCGTTCGGGCCAGCTCGAGCAGATGTTGACCGACGTCGCCAACGCCTACGACCGCGAGGTCAACATCGCCCTGACGCGCATGACCGCCCTCCTGGAGCCGCTGATGATCGTCCTGATGGGCGGCAGCGTCGGCTTCATCGTATTTTCCATCATGCAGCCGATCATGATGCTCAACGAACTGGCCGCCCAGTAGCTCCCACGAGATCGAGACCGACAGCCCAGCAGGAAGCAGGAGACAGACCATGAAGATCCACCCGAATCAGCGCCGCCGCCGCCGCAACCGCGGCATGACCCTCATCGAGATCCTCGTCGTGCTGGCGATCATCGGCCTGATCGTCGGCGGCGTCAGCGTCGTCGCCTTCAGCGCGCTCGCCGACTCGAAGGTCAAGGCCGCGGCGTCCGACGTGATCAAGCTGCAAGCGGCCTGCGAACAGTTCATGCTGCAGAAGAATGACAAGTGCCCCAAGACGATGGCCGACCTGAAGGCCGCCGGCGTGGTCGCCCGCGTGCAGAAGGACCCGTGGGGCGAGGAGTTCCAGATCGTTTGCCCCGGCGAGCACGGCTCGGTCGACGTCATCTCCTACGGCCCCGACCGCAAGGCCGGCGGCGGCGACGACGTGGTCAGCTGGGAGGCTCCGTCGGACAAGGAAGAGAAGAAGGACGGCAAGTAAGACGATGGACCCGCGGCGCGACGATACGCTGACCACATCCCCGCCGGCGCTGCGCCGACGGGCGGGTGGGCGCGCGCGCCGACGCAGCCTCGGGTTCACGCTGATCGAGACGCTCATCACGCTCGCGCTGATCGCCCTGGCGGTCGGCGGCGTGATGATCGGCTTCGGCGCCGGCAGGCAGGCCGAGGTCACCCGCGCGAGCAACCAGCTCGCCAACACCATCCGCTTCGCCTTCAACAAGGCGCGGGTGACCGGGACCTACTACCGCCTGCTCATCGACATCGACAAGGGCACGTTCTCGCTGCAGCGCGGCGACGGCCGCATGTACTTGCCGGCGACCGATCGCTACGGGCGCATCCGCGTCGTCGATCCGAGCCGCGAGAAAGAGAAAGAGGAGCGCGACCGTCGGGCCGAGGAGAACTACAACCGGTCGCTGCAGGCGCGGGTGCTCGCGGCGGTCAAGAGCCCGAGCGCCGGCATGTCCGGCGGCGTGCTGCCGCAGAAGGCGCCGGCTCAGGGCGCGCCGGGCACGACGCCGCCGGTCGCTCCGGGGACGACGCCGCCGGCGCCGGGCACCACGCCCGGGACGACGTCCACCACGACGACCGCGCCGATCGACAAGTACGCGATCGTCCCGAAGAAGGTGCCGCGGCGCAAGCCGCCGATGTTCGGCGGGTTCGAGGACGACAACAGCCTGTCGTCGCTGAAGAAGCCGTTCACGCTGCCGAAGGAGGTCAAGATCGTCAGCGTGCGCACCGCCGAGGACCTGAAGCCGATCACCGCCGGCGAGGCGAGCATCTACTTCTTCCCGCAGGGCACCACCCAGCTCGCGCACATCCAGATCGAGGACGTGAAGTCGCCGGAGAACTCGTTCACGGTCATCATTCAGCCGCTGACCGGGCGCGTCGAGATTCAAGAGGGCAAGGTCGAGCTCGTGCTCATCGAGGACCCGACGTCCGTCAAGGACGACCTCGGGCGCCGCCAGAACCGGAGGAGCTTCTGATGTCCGCGCAACCGGCACCCCGACGCCGCCCCTACGCCGCGGGCTTCACCTTGCTCGAGGTGATGATCGCCATGGCCGTGTTGGCGGTGTCGATGACCTCGCTGATGACCTCGCAGATGCAGAACCTGCGGGCGACGCGGCAGGCGCAGCAGCTCACGGCGATCGCGTTCCTCGCGGAGTACCAGCTCATCGAGACCGAGTACGTGGTGCGCAAGGAGGGCGGCTGGGTGCTCGAGGACAAGAACTACGAGGGCGCGTTCGCCGACCTCGGCTGGCCCGACATCCGCTACAAGTGCGTGGTCGACTTCATCGAGATCCCCGACTTCAGCAAGCTGCGCGCGGCCAAGGACGACTCCAAGCGGGCCAGCGCGGCGGCGGCCGGCAGCGACAGCTCGCTCTACTACCAGAACGCCGGCGACAAGGCGTTCTCGGCGCTCGGCATGGTCTGGCCGATGGTCAAGCAGGCCATCGAGCGCTCGATCCGCAAGGTCAAGTGCACCGTGTTCTGGAAGGACGGCACCATCCCGAACGAGTACTCGATCTACACGTTCTGGGCCGACCCCGAGAAGCTGAAGACCATCCCCGGCCTCGGCGGCGAGGCCAAGGAAGGCGACCTCGGCGACGAGAAGGAGGGCGACGGCGGCGGCGGCAAGGACGGCGGCGCCAAGCCGAGCGGCGCCCAGGGGGCGTCCGGCGGCGGCGCTGCGACCTCGACCACGGCGCGCCCCGGGATCTCCGGCGGGGGAGGGATGCGCCAGTGAAACGTCGCCACGCACGCGGCCTCACGCTGCTCGAGATCCTCGTCGCCATCGCGGTGCTGACGATCATGACGGTGTCTGTGTGGGGCAGCTTCGACACCACGCTGCAGGGCATGCGACACGCCGAGGGGGTCCAGATCCGCTACGCCCAGGTGCGCAACGCGATGAGCCGGATGTCCGCCGAGCTGTCGATGGCCTACCTCTCGTTCAACCGCCCGCCCGACGAGGAGCGCCACTACACGCTGTTCGACGGGCGCGAGCAGTTCATGGCCGACAGCGTCACGTTCTCGACGTTCGCCCACGTCCGCATGCGCAAGGACGCCAACGAGAGCGACCAGTCGGTGGTCCAGTACGTGCTCGACAAGGACCCGAAGGACGCCTCGCGCACGCACCTGTATCGCCGCGAGACCCGCCGCTTGACCGGCGACCGCCCGGAGCAGCTGGTCGAGTACGTGCCGGCCTACATCTTCTGCGAGGACATCAAGTCGTTCGACGTCAAGTACTGGGACGTGAAGAAGATCGACTGGGTCGACGAGTGGCGCACCACCAAGCAGGACATGCACCCCGACCGCCTGCCGGAGCGGGTCAAGATCACCATCACCTTCATCGACAAGACCACCGGCAAAGAGGTCAAGTACGTCAGCCAGACGCTGCTGATGATGCAGGAGAAGCTCGACTTCTCGAAGTGAACCGATGACCACGAACACCCCGGACACCGCGAAGAAGGGCGAGCGTCGGCGCAGGCGCGGCGGCGGCCGCGAGCACGGCGTCGCGCTGCTGCTGGTGCTCGCCTGCCTGTCGGTGCTCGTGCCGTTCATGGCGTCGTTTAGCTACACCACGCGGGTCGACTGGCAGGCGGCCATCAACCTGCGCGACGAGGTCGCGGCCCGCAACCTCAACCGCGGGGGCCTGCGCCTGTCGCTGCTGCTGTTCGAGCTGCAGCGCATGGTGTTCAACCAGAAGCAGTTTCGCAAGATGCTCGGGACCTGGGACATCACCCAGGTGGCGCCGTACCTGATGTCGGCGTTCGGCTCGAAGGACGGCCACCAGGGCATCAGCGGGCTGGTCGGGCTGCACGAGGACACGTTCAAGGACCTGTCGATCGACAACGGCAGCTTCGAGCTGCGCGTCGAAGCCGAGAGCGGCAAGGTCAACATCAACTGCCTCGGCCAGACCGGCGAGGGCAAGGACAGCCCGGTCGCCCGCACGGTCGAGACGCTCGAGGCCATGCTGATGCCGACGCTGTACGACCCGCTGTTCGACGAGGAGAAGGTCGACGGCCAGCGCTACACCCGCCAGGACGTCATCAAGGCGATGGTCGACTACATCGACGACGACCTGAAGGGCTACGACGTGGTCAAGCTGCAGAGCAGCTCGACGCAGGAGCGCTACCGCTACACCGAGCTATTCGACCCCTACCAGCAGCGCAACGCCCGGCTCGACAGCGTCGAGGAGATCAGCCTCGTCGAGGGCATCGACGACGACCTGCTGATGGCGTTCGGCGCCGACCTCACGGTCTACGGCGGGTGCAAGGTCAACCTGAACTTCGCCAGCGCCGACCAGATCGCGCTGGTCATCCGCCACTCGGCCTCGGCGGTCGACAAGTGGAAGACCGAGGGCGAGAACTTCCTGATGAAGACGCTGCCGCTGGCCCGCTACGTGGTCGACCAGCGCGAGATGGGCCTGTTCTCCGACCTGAAGGCGTTCGAGGAGATCGTCGAGAAGCCGGACAAGCACATCAGCCCGCTGGCGATGCTCGGCGGCGGCGGCTCCGGGGCCCAGGCCATGCGCAACGCGAACATGCCGAAGATCCCCGAGGGCATCGAGATCCGGCTCGAGAGCGGCGAGAAGGACGGCGAGACCTGGGGCGGCGTCGGCGACATGGCGACCATCGCGCCCGAGCGGGTCTACCGCATGGAGATCATCGCCGAGGCTGGCGCGGTCAAGAAGCGGCTGACGGCGGTCTACGACATGCAATTCGCCCGCGCGCAGAGCAAGGGCACGGGCGCGTGGATCTACTACCGCGAGGACTAGACGAGGAACCACCATGGCGCAGAAGTACATCGGTCTCGACCTCGGCACCCACGAAGTGAAGGCGGTGCTGATCAGCGCCGGCCTGCGCTCGCTGCAGGTGCTCGAGGTCGCCGTCGAGCCGACCCCGACGCAGCACGGGGGAGGCGGCGACGACTCGGTCGCCGCGGCGCTCGAGGTCGGCATCGGGCTGCTGCGCCGCCGCGGCTGGAACCACTATCCGGTCGGGGTGGTGTTGCCGGGCTCGGCGGCCAGCTTCCGCGTGCTGAAGTTCCCGTTCTCCGACCCGCGGCGCATCGCCCAGGCGATCGCGTTCGAGGCCGAGGGCCAGTTCCCGATCCCGCTCGAGAACCTCGAGTTCGACCACGTGCCGCTGGCGACCGGCACCACCGGCCAGGCGCTGATGGTCGCGGTCCGCCGCGACCTGCTCGACCGCGTGACCGCGGCGTTCAAGGTCGCGACCATCGACCTGAAGCTGATCACCGTCGACGCCATCGCCACCGCGCAGGTGCTCGACCCGGCGGTGCCCGAGCTGCCGAAGGGCGAGGGCGAGGGCCGCACGCCGGTCGCGCTGCTGCTCGACATCGGCACGCAGACCACCGACCTGGTGGCGCTCGGCGCCAAGGGGCCGCTGGCCGCCCGCGTGCTCCGCCGCGGCGGGGCCCACGTGACGCGGGCGCTGCAGGACCACTACCGCCTCGACTACGCGAGCGCCGAGAAGGCCAAGCGCGAGAGCGGGTTCTTGCCGCACCGCGGCCTCGGCGACCTGACGCCGGCGCAGCTCGAGTC
This sequence comes from Myxococcales bacterium, assembly GCA_016793465.1. The sequence continues at coordinate 17,878 of JAEUJW010000080.1, read as the reverse complement.
GGGCTCGCTGGTCGCGCGGGCGATCGAGCCGGTCGTCCGCGAGGTCGAGCACACGCGCCTGTGGCTGCGCGCCGAGTATGGCGCCGAGGTCACGCAGCTGCGCGTCAGCGGCGGCGGCTCGCACCTGCGCGGGCTCGACGCCTACCTGAGCGAGCAGCTCGGGCTGCCGACGGTGCGGGCCGCTCCGCGCGACAACCTCGGAGTCCGCGGGTTCAAGACCACCGACTGGGTGGCGACCTCGGCGGCGCTCGGGGCCGCGGTCGGCTGCAGCCGGCGCCCGCTGATCCAGCTGCACAAGGACGTCAGCGTGCAGCGCGGCGGCGACGGCAGCTGGCTGATCGAGCGCATGTCGACGATCGCGGCGCTCGGCCTGGCGATCCTCGCGCTCGCCGCGATCGACACGGTGGTCAAGATCAGCGCGATGGAGTCGGAGCGGGTCGCCCGCGCGGACGAGCTGGGGGTCGCCAGCGCCAAGGTGTTCGGCGAGACGATGACGTCGTCGGCGGACATCGAGGCCCGCCTCGGCGAGGTCGAGGGCGACGACATCACCAGCCTCATCGCCAACCGCGGGGCGGTCGACGTGCTCGGCGCGTTCGTCAAGGCGACCACGCCGAGCGGCCCCAAGCCGCCGCCGGCCCCGGTGATGGCCCCGGCTCCGGGCGAGGAGGGCGGCGACGGCGGCGACGGCGGGGCGCCCGCGGACCCGCTGGCCCCGGCCCCCGCGGCCCCGCTGCCGGCGGTCGATCCGGGCGCCGGCATCGTCTGGGACGACGAGCTGCAGATCGCGTCGATCGAGATCCGGCAGAAGGCGATCACGTTCCGCGCCTCGGCCACCCGCATGTCGACCCAGGACCGCCTGAAGGCCAGGCTGATGTCGACGGTGCCGTGCATCACGGGCTTCCCCAACGCCCGCGCGCGCGACGAGAACAACAAGAAGGTGTTCGACCCCACGCTCGAGCACGACTGCTACTACAAGCCATTGGAGGCGGAGTCGTGAGCACTACGATCGCCCTCGGCGGCGGCTTCATGTCCCGCCTCAACCCGCGCGAGCGCGCCCTCCTCGGCGTGCTGCTCATCGTGTTCTTCGTGTGCGCGACCGGCGTGCTGTTCTACATGCGCGGCCTGTCGATGGCCGAGAAGCAGGCGGCCATCGACGATCTGCGCCACGGCCTCGACCTCGTGTACACCAAGGGCACGGTCTACGACCTGAAGAAGAAGGAGAAGGCCCAGCGCGAGGCGAGGATCGCCAACACCACGCCCATCATCTTCTCGACGCTGATCGAGGACATGTCGAAGACGCTGGTCGCCGGCGAGGTCCGCGGCGGCGAGGAGAAGACGATGATCGAGCTCGGCAACGGCCTGACCAAGCGCACCTACGGGTTCGAGGTGCGCAACGTGCCGCTCGAGGAGCTGTTGACGTTCCTCGGCAAGCTCGAGCAGCAGCCGGGGCACATCCTCATCGTCGACCGGCTCGGCATCAAGTCGCCGTCGGCCGAGGAGGACCGGCTCAACGTCGAGGTCGACCTGGCCACCTGGGAGCTGCAGAAGCCCGGGGCCGGGGCCGAGGCCGGGGCCGGGGCCGAGTCGGCCGGTGAGGGGGACGCGCAGTGAAGATCAAGCTCCCGAGTCTCCCCAAGTTGCAGCTGCGCCGCTCGCCGGACCCGACGCCGTCGATGTCGGCGTCGGGCATGCGCGCCGTGCCGCCGTCGTCGCCGGAGCCCGTGGGCGTGGGCGGGTTCGGCGACCGCCTGCGCCTGGTCAACCGCCGCCTGCGTGGCGCGGCCGGCTACGTGTTCCTGTTCGTGGTCGTGTTCTTCGTGTTCGTGTGGGTGTCGCTGCCGACGCGCGCGATCGCCTGGCGCATCGGCCAGACCGCGCGCGAGGCCGGCTACATCATCGACATCGAGGACATGTCCGTCTCGCCGTTCGGCGGGGTCACGCTCTACAACGTGCGCTGGACGTTCCAGCCGTCGCACGCCGGCCAGATCCCGCGCACGCTCGAGCTGCCGGAGGTCGACGTCGACGTCGGGGTGATCGGCCTGCTCATGGGCGACTACGACGTCGTCGTCGACACCAAGATCGACGAGGCGACGATCCACGCCGAGTACACGAAGAGCGAGGAGGAGTCGACGGTCAAGCTCTCGATCACCGAGCTGCAGCTGTACGACGTGCCGAAGCTGCAGCAGTCGGTCAACGCGCCGCTGGCCGGGCTGTTCGGGCTCGAGGTCGACCTGACGCTGCCGGAGAACAAGTTCGCCAAGGCCGCGGGCGAGATTTCGTTGTCGTGCGCGGCGTGCAAGATCGGCGACGGCGTGACGCCGCTGTACATGCCGGGCTCGAGCGGGATCATGGCCAAGGGCGTGACGCTGCCGGAGATCGACCTCGGCAGCCTCGGCGGCAAGCTGGTGGTCGCCGACGGCAAGGCGACGGCGGAGAAGTTCGAGACGACGAGCGACGACCTCACGCTCAAGATCACCGGCGGCCTGAAGCTGTCCGACCCGTTCTCGAAGTCGGAGTTCGAGCTCGACCTGAAGCTGCTGGTCACCCAGGCGCTGCAGGACCGCAGCGAGCCGCTGAAGCTGATGGTCCAGACGGCCGGGCCCTCGAGCAAGCTCGACGGCGCCGACGAGGGCTGGCTCGGCTTCAAGCTGCGCGGCTCGCCGGGGCGGCCCAAGTTCTCGGGCCTGAAGGCCAAGAGCCGCGAGGAGCGGGCCAAGGAAGCCCGCGAGAAGGCCAAGGAGCGCGAGGCCAAGCGCAAGGCCAAGAAGCCGACGACCAAGAAGGACACCAAGGAGACCGACGAGAAGGCGGCCGACTCGGCCGGCGACGCGCCGGACAGCGCGGCCCGCCCGGAGACCGCCGACGGCGCGGTGCGTGAGCCCGAGAAGACCGACGAGCGGGCCGACGAGCGGCGCGACGAGAAGACCGACGAGCGGCGCGACGAGCGGCCGGCGGACAAGCCCGAGGACAAGCCGGAGGAGAAGTCCGACGACCGCGACCGCGACCGCGACGAGGCCCGCGAGCAGGACAAGCCAGCGGAGCAGCCCGAGGAGCCCAAGGCCGAGGACAAGCCGGCGGACAACCAGGAGCAGCCGCCGCCGGCCGAGGGCGAGAACCAGAACCCCGAGGGCGCGCCGCGCGAGGGCGAGGGCGGCGGCGGTCAGGGCGCTGGCGGCGAAGCGGGCGGCGGCGGCGGCGAGGCCCAGTAGGGCGGGTCGTCGCGGTTCAAGGCGGGGCGGCGACTCCTCGCCTTGAATCTGTCTCTCGAGACAGCCTGGCTGAACGGACAGCTCCTGGTCGGCCCGGTCGCTGCGAGCGGGCCGGCACGCGGGCGTTCACGAGGTCATGCAGGGGTGGCTGCCGCCTCCGGATCGTGCCGGGCTCTGCAGGGGCTGCGCGAAGAAGTTGCGGGCGTCCAGAATTGCGCCCGTCAGAGGCCCGTTTTGCCCGGAAAAACCCCAGCCGGTTGCGTTCTGGCGCAACTTGTGCGCGTCTGGTGGAGGCCCGAGGCGTGGCCACAGGACGGATGACACGGCACCTTGTTCGTATGTCGCTGCACGAAGCGCACTCCGAAAATCACGATCGTAACGACGATGCTGGCGTCGGCGGCGGTCACTCTTCTGATGTCGTCGTCGGTCCGGCCGCGCCGGTCACCCGCGCCGAGACAACCCCGGTGCGGGTGCTGGTCGTGGACGACGAGTCCAGCGCCCGCAGCGCCCTCGCGGAGCTGCTCCGCGAGGAGGGCTACGAGGTGCAGTCGGCGGCCGACGGCTACAAGGCGCTCGGTCGGGCCGACAACTGGGACCCTGACGTCGTGATCACCGACGTGAAGATGCCTGCGCTCGGCGGCATCGAGCTGATGACGAAGCTGCGCGAGCGGCTGCCCGAGGTCGCGGTCATCGTCATGACGGCGTACGGATCGGTCGAGGGCGCGGTCGAGGCGATGCACCTCGGCGCGGACGACTACCTGAGCAAGCCGGTGCACCTGCCGCAGCTGCTGGTGGTGCTCCGCCGCGTGCTGGCGCACCGGGCCCTGCAGCGCGAGGCCAAGAGCCTGCGCTCGGCGCTCGAGGCCCGCGAGGGCGACGGGGCGAGCGGCGGGCTCATCGGCCAGGCCAAGGTGCTGCGTGACCTCGTCGACCTCGCCAAGCAGGTCGCCGACTCGCCGGTGTCGGTGCTGATCACCGGCGAGACCGGCACGGGCAAGCAGCTGCTGGCGCGGCTGCTCCACCAGTGGAGCGCGCGCAAGGCCGGGCCGCTGGTCCAGCTGAAGTGCGGGGCGATCGGCGACACCGCCTCGTTCGAGCGCACGCTGTTCGGCCACAAGGAGAACGGCGCGGTCACCCGCGAGGGCCGCCTGAAGGAGGCCGACGGCGGCACGCTCGTGCTGGCCGACGTCGAGGAGATGCCGCCGACCGTGCAGGCCAAGCTGCTGCGCTACCTGCAGGAGCACAAGTTCGAGCGCGCCGGCGACACCGAGTCGATCGGCGCCGACGTGCGGGTGGTGGCCTCGACCAGCAAGGACCTCGAGCGGTTGGTCAAGGCCGGCAAGTTCCGCGAGGACCTGTACTACCGGCTCGGCGTGGTCAGCCTGCGCACGCCGTCGCTGCGCGAGCGTCGCGACGACATCCCGCTGCTGGCCATGCACTTCCTCAAGCGCTCGGCCCAGAAGGCGCACAAGCACGTGGTCGGCTTCAGCGAGCGGGCGCTCGGCGTGCTGCTCGGCAGCGACTGGCCGGGCAACATCCGTCAGCTCGAGCACTGCGTCGAGCGGGCGGTGGTCATGGCCCGCGGCTCGGAGATCGAGCCGCGCGACCTGCCGCGCGAGCTGATGACCCGCATGCGCGGCGACGACACGGCCCCGACGATCCCGGGCGCCTCGCTGCGGGAGCTCGAGCGCTACGCGATCCTCCGCACGCTCGAGCACGTCGGCGGCAGCACCAGCAAGGCCGCGAAGATCCTCGGCATCTCGCCGCGCAAGATCCAGTACCGCCTCAACGAGTACCGCGCGACCCCGCAGTCGGGCGTGCCCTCGGTGGCGACCACCGCGAGCGCGAGCGGCGACGAGGACGACGACGACGAGTAGGCCGCGGCCCGCGGACGGGCGCTGAGACGACGGGCCCCGCCGGCGTACGCCTGCGGGGCCCGGTCCGTTCGTCAGCGGAAGCTGCTGCCCTCGGGGCACATGTACATGTCCATGTACACGGCGTAGGTGGCCTCGGCGCAGGTGACCTCGTAGAGGTCGATGATCGTGTGGCAGCGGCCGCCGCTGCCGACGCTGCCGGTCCTGGCGCGTGCGACCTCCGCGGAGCTGTTGAACGGCGGGCGCCCGTCGGCGCAGCGGACCGACAGCAGGAAGTCCTGCTCGCCGCGCACGTTGCACACCTCGACCGGGCGGTCCTTCGAGCTGCGGAGCCTGCGGAGGTCGGTGACGCCGGCGCCGCGGCGGCGCAGCCATTGATCGGGGCTGAGGCGGACCGGGCCGAACTGCTCGGGCCGGAAGCACTCGAGCGGCTCGGCGGATCCGTCGAGGGCGCGGGTGAACACCGGCCGCGAGCGCGGCGGCTCGGCGGCGACGGTCTCGGCGGCCTCGGGCTCGAGCGCGACGGCGACGGGGACCGCCTTGCATGCGCACACGAACGACCCGACCACGCCGACCACGACCCACCCGCCACGCATGCCTCGAGGCTAACACGCGGGCCGGCGACGCCGGCCCCGGCGCGATCGCGCGGGCGAGGACCCGCGCGGCGCGTGGACGCGAGGGACGAACGCGATCGACGCGCGTGCGCGGCTCAGCCGATCGCCTTGCGCAGGGTCAGGTGGGCGTCGCTCATCATGAAGACGGCGAGCTCCTGGGCGGTGCGGGACAGGCTGATGCGCTGCTTCAGGCCGCCGTTGGCGAAGCCGTCGAGCAGGCAGGCGGCGGCGAGGCAGCCGCTCACGTCGCCGGACAGCAGCACGGCCATGCGCAGGTCGGTGGCGAGGGTGGCGCGGGCGGTGGTCGCGGGTTCGAAGTGGGTGCTCGAGAGGGCCTGGCAGATGCGCAGCAGCGGGCGGCGCTGGCGGCGGGGCAGGTTCTTGCCGAGGTTGTTGGTGAGGTCGCGGAGGCGGCGGGCCTCGGGGTCGGCGGTGATGGCGTTGAAGACCTTGGTGACCTCGAAGCTGGCGGCGATCACGAGGTCGAGCTCGACGGGGTTGAGGGCGCGGACCTTGCCGCCGCCGAGGGCGTGGCGGGCCAGCGCGAGGGCGGCGAGGCCGCGCCAGGCGATGTAGTCGCCGCGCAGCCACAGGTTGACGCCGAGGCGCAGCACGTGGTCGTCGCCCTCCTCGAGCAGGGCCACGGTGTTGTTGATCGAGCAGGCGCGCAGCGACAGCGGGCCGAGGCCGACGAGGCGGCTCCACTGGGCGATCTGGCCCGAGAGCGCGTTGCCGTCGACGTTCGGCGGCATCGGCACGCCCTCCTCGGGGTTGAGGCCGGTGAACTCGATGTACATGCGGTCCATCGCCGACTCGGCGCAGGCGAGCAGGTCGCTGACGTCGATCGACTCGCCGGGCGAGAGCAGCAGCTGGCGCAGGCCGGCGGTGCCGATCACGGTCTGCACGCCGGTCAGGCTGGCGGCGCGCATGTGGCCCTCGGGGGGCGGGGCCGACGACGGCTCGAGCGCGTAGACCAGCAGGCGGGCCATCTGCGACAGCGTCGGGTTGGGGCGGGCGGCGACCTCGGCGAGCATGCGGATGTCGCTGGGGTTGACGGCGCCGCGGCCGATGCTGGTGAGCATGGCGGCGCGGATCGGGTCGAGGTAGGTGGCGACGCGGTCGACCTTGCCGCTGCGCTCGAGCAGGCGGATGAGCAGCAGGATGGTGGTGCGGTTGCCGGGGCCGTACTCGGCGGCCTTCTCGACGGCGGCGAGGGCGTGGGCCTCGCGGCCCGGCACCTCGGCGAGCAGCTTGGCGCGCTGCATGAACAGGTCGTGCAGGCGGTCGGGGTCGCGTTCGCGGGTGGTGAGGCGCTCGAGCAGGTCGGCGGCCTCGGCGGGCTGGCGGCTGCGCTCGAGCAGCTGGGCCATCAGCTGGATGGCGCGGGGGTCGTCGCCGCGGGCCTGCAGGACGATGCGCGCGTGCTCGAGGGCGCGGCCGAGGGTCGCGGGCTGCTGCGCGAGGATGCCGGCGAGGATGAGGCGCAGGTCGACGGCCGAGGGCTCGCCGGGGTCGTAGAGGGCGAGCAGCTGCTCCATCGCGCGGGCCGACTCGGCCTCGCGGCCGAGCTGCTGGTAGCAGCGGACCAGGCCGCGCAGGGCCTGCTTGCCGTCGGGGCGGGCCTGGGCGGCGACGTTGAAGTAGGCGAGGGCGTCCTCGTCGCGCGTGGACTGCTCGCCGAGGAACACGCCGAGCTCGTAGCGCAGGCCGGGGTCGGTGATGCGGCCGAACACGGTGCTGAGCAGGTTGATCGCCGGCGCGGGCTCGGGGAGCTGGGTGGCGAGCGCGCGGGTCAGGCCGATGGCGTCGCGGTAGTGGGGGTCGCGGCCGAGGATCTGACCGAGCAGGCCGAGGGCCTGCTCGGCGTCGGCGGCCTTGCCGGTGGTGCCGGCGCGCACGGCCGCGTCGCGGGCCTCGGCCATGAGGGTGTGCACCGACACGGCCTTCTGCTTGGGCGCGGCGGTCTGGGCCGCGGTGCCGCTGGCGAGTCGCGTGAGGCCGAGCTCGGCGGGGGCGAGGCCCGGCATGGCCCGCAGGGCGGCGCGGTAGGCCCGCTGGGCCTCGTTGACGGCGCCCGCGTGCTCGAGCAGCTCGGCGCTCTCGAGGTAGAAGATGGCGCGCTCGCTGTCGGACTGGGCCCGCACGGCGCGGGCGCCGACGGCGTCGGTCATGGCCAGCGGCGAGTTGGGGTCGCCGAGCAGCGACTCGAGCAGGCGCACGGCGTAGGGGTTGCCGGGGTCCTCGCGCAGGGCGCCGAGGATCGCGTTGGCGGCGAACTCGCGGTCCTCGGGGGCGGCCGAGCGCAGCAGCACCTCGGCGGACTCGACCAGCAGCGTGGCCTTGTAGTGGGTGTCCTCGGAGGTGCGGGCCAGGCGGAGGCGCACCGTGGGCAGGATCTCCTCGTCGCCCTGCTTGCGCAGCAGGTTCTTGTACTCGCGGAGGATGATGGCGTCGTCGGGCGCGAGCTCGGCGGCGGCCTCGTAGCCGCCGCGGGCGGCGTCGAGGTCACCTGTCCCCATGTACAGGCGGGCGAGCTGCACGAGGTGGCCGGGCTTCAGCGGGGCGGGGGCGTGCTGCAGCTGATCCTCGAGCAGGCGGATCAGGTTGGCGACGTCGTGGTTCTGCACGAGCAGGCGGCGCGAGCGTTCGAACGCGAGGCCGTGGTCGGGCTGGACGGCGAGCGCGGCCCGGTAGTGCTGGAGGGCGCGGTCCTCGTCGGCCGCGCCGCCGTCGGACTGGCGCGCGAGGGCCTCGGCGATCAGGCCGAGGCGGTAGTGGAAGTCGGCGAGCAGGCCGGGGCTGTGCGGCGGGTCCTGGGCGCGCAGCAGGTCGTAGGCCTCGCGGATGCGGCCGGTCGCGCTGAGCAGCTGCAGCAGGATCTCGCGGGCGGGCACGAGGTCGGGGTTGAGGCGGTACGCGCGCCACAGGTACTCGACGGCGCGCTCCATGTCGCCGAGCTCCTCGAAGCAGATCCTCCCGGCCTTGAGCGCGAGCACGGCGGGGTCGCTGGTCGCGTCGACCTCGGGCTCGTGCAGGCGCAGCAGGGCGTCGCGGTCGCCGCTGTCGCGGTAGAGGCGGGCCAGCGCGCGCAGGGCCGGGGTGTAGCCGGGGCTCAGCTTCAGGGCGCGCTCGTAGGCTTCGCGGGCGGTGCTGCGCTGGCGCAGGCGCAGCTCGTGGGCCTCGCCGAGCTCGACGAGGATCGCGGTGCGGGCGATGTCCTCGTCGAGGCGCTCGACCAGCTGCTGCAGCGTCTGGATGAGGACCGTCGGGCGGTCGTGCTTGCGGCACAGCGTGGCCAGCTGGAACAGCGAGAGCACGTCGTCCTGGTCGAGCTGGGCGACCTCCTGCAGGCTGGAGATGGCGAGGTCGACGTCGCGGAGCTCGGTCTCGGCGATGGCGGCGATGCGGCGCAGGGCGGCCAGGCGCTCGGGGCCGTCGCCGGTCTCGCGGGCCTGGCGCTGGAGGATCGCCGCGGCGCTCGACCAGCGGCGCATGCGCTCGTAGACGCTGCCGAGGGCGCGCAGGCAGGCGGTGTTCTTGGGGTCCTCGGCGACCGCGAGCTCGTAGACCTCGGCGGCGCGCGAGAGGTCGTGCTCGATGCGCTCGTGCACGAAGCCGAGCTGCAGCAGCACGCCGGCGCGCTCGGCCCCGTGCGAGCGGCTCTGGGCCCACTCGGTGAGGTGGGCGATGAGGGCCGGGGTGTCGGCGAGGCGGCGCAGCACCGCGGCGAGGGCCTGCCAGACCCAGCGCTGCTCGGGCAGGTAGCGGCGGACGAACCGCAGGTCGGTCTCGAGGTGGCGCAGCGCGTCGTGTTCGTCCTCGCTGAGCGGGTCCTGCTCGGGCTCGTCGTCGCCGAGGCGGCGCAGGGTGCCGTCGTCGGCCAGCGCGCTCTGGCTGGTGGCCAGCAGGGTGGCCTCCCAGCGCAGGCGGGCGACCTGCTCGCGGAGGATGGCCTGCTCGCGCGGGTCGTCCTTGAAGGCGGCGAGGCGCACGAGCACGTCGACGGGGCGCAGGCCGTCGGCGCCGACGGCGTCGTCGAAGCGGGCGCCGTGGTGGCCGAAGTTGTGGGCGAGGGCGTCGAGCAGGGCGTGGGCGGCGGCGTCCTGGCCGTGGCCTTCGAGCCAGGTGCGGATGTCCTTCAGGACATCCGGCGGGACGTCGGCGCCGCCGACGGCGATGACGGCGAGCTGCAGGTACGCGGCGCTCGCGACGGGGTCCGGCGGGTTGCGGGACGGGCCGGAGTGGAGGCGCGCGAGCTTGCGGTAGAGGTCGGCGAGCTGGGCGGGCGGGCCGAACTCGGCCCGGACGGCGCGCACGAGCGCGAGCAGCGGCGCGGGGTCGTCGGGGTCGGCCGCGTGGGCGGCCTCGAGGTGGGTGCGGCGCTCGGCGGGGTCGTCGCAGACATCGGCGAGCTCTTGCAGGAGCGCCGAGCGCACGCGGGCGTGCGGCAGCCGGGACGGGTCCTCGGCGACGGGCTTCGGCGCCGGCTTGCCGAGCTCGGGCGGGCGCGGGACGGCGGACGGCCCGGGCAGGGCCGCGAGCTGGGCGGCGATCAGCGCGCGGGCGGCGGCCCGGTGCTCGCCGGCGTTCGCGGCCGGGGCGACGGCGAGCACGCGCTCGACGTCGGCGGCGAGCACGGTGGCGATCGGGTGGTTGGCGACGAGCGCCAGCGCGGCGCGGTAGCTGGCGCGCGCGCCGACGAGGTCGCCGACCTGCTCGCGGTGCTCGCCGTGCTCGACCCAGGCGGCGGCGCGCTGCTGGGGGGGCCGCTGCTCGTCGCTGGCCTCGCGGGCGAGGGCGGCGAGCTCGTCGGCCGCGCTGCCGCCGGGCACCTGGGCGGTGCGCTCGGCGGCGCGGCGGACGGCGGGGCTGGCCTCGGCGAGCAGGGCCTCGCCGCGCTCGCCGCGGGCGAGCTGCTGGACGTAGATGCGACCTGCCTCTCCGGACATGGCCGATCGGACAGCCGGGTCGCCGGCGGCGGCGGCGGCGGTCGCGAGCGCGTCGGCGAAGTGCAGCCAGCGCTGGGGCGCGTGCAGGGGGGTGCGCGCGCGGGCGCCGGGGTCCTGCTCGAGGTCGAAGGGGAACAGCGCGTCGGGCAGATCGAGCAGGGTCGGCGCGGGCGCGCGGACCGGCGGCGTCTCGGGGTGGGTGGTGCGCAGGTCGAGGGCCGCGGGCGGGACCGCGGGGGCGAGCGCGGCGGGCGGCGTGGACGGCGGGCTCGGAGGCGCGGACGGCGGGCTCGGAGGCGCGGACGGCGGCGACGTGGACGGCGGGCTCGGGGGTGACGACGGCGGGCTCGAGGACCCCCCGATCGTGGGCGGCGGCGGGATGGTCATGACGCGACCTCCTCCATGTCGGCGTCGTCGAGCTCGAGCTCGACGTGGTAGCCGAGCACGCGGCGGAGCGCGAGGTGCTCCTCGGACACCAGGTAGGCGACGAGGGCGGCGGCGCGGCGGGTGCTGAGGGCGGGGAAGCGGGACTCGTCGGTGAGGGCGACGCGGGGGTCGCCGCAGGCGATGGTGCCGGCGCGGTCCTCGGCGGCGCGCAGGACCTCGCGGAGCTGGCGCACGGAGAAGCGCTGGATGTGGCGCGCGAGGGCCTCGGCGTCCTCGCCGAAGTCGACCGGGAGGGCCGCGCCGGACAGCGCCTCGAGGATGGCGTCGGCGACGTCTTGATCGACGCGGAGGATGGTCTCGAGCTCGCTGCCGCCGGTCGCGGCCATGCCCTGGAGGACGCCGACGATCTGCTCGTCGGACATCTCGCGGTGGAGGTGGTCGCCGCCGGTGGCGAGGCGGAGCAGGGCCCGGCCGATGGCGTCGCGCGAGGCGGCGCCGAACGGGTGGGCGTTGACCTTGCGGCCGATCAGCAGCACCGGCGCGGTGCCGACGTGGGCGACCACGCCGTGCTCGTCGGCGGGGTTGAGGAACAGCAGCGGCTCGGGGAGGTTGAGCGTGCGGGCGATCGCGCGGGTGGCCGTGCCGATCGCGCTGGTCGGCGGCAGGCTGTGGCGCTGCGAGAGGTTGACGGCCGGCGGCGGCGCGCCGGGGATCGCCGACAGGTCCTGCACGCCGGTGCGCAGCAGGCCGACGGCGGCGGCGCAGGCGGGGTCGTCGACGGCGAAGAACGGCGGCGGCTTGTCGGGCGCGTTCGGCAGCGGCCAGGGCTCGGGCACCACGACGTCGCAGCGGCGGTTGGCGGGCACGAGGTCGGCGTCGATGCTCTCGAGGATCGCGGCGCACACGTACACGCCGCCGGGCTCCTCGGCGGCGTCGAACAGGCGCAGCAGGCCGAGCACCGGGTCGGGGTCGAGCGGGTCGGCGGTCGACTCGCCGGTCGAGCTGAGGCCGCGGTCGCGGAGGATCGCCCGCTGGGCGGCGATGCCGGCCTGGAGGGCGACGCGGCCCTCATCGGTGCGGCCGAGCTCGCCGAGCAGGTGGTGGAGGTCGAGGATCACGTCGGTGTTGGCGGGCCGCAGCTTCAGCAGGTCGCGGAGGAGGTTGACGGCCTGGTCGGGCTTGCCGAGCGGGCCGCGCGCGAGCTCGGCGAGGGCCCGCAGGCTGCGCACGCGCTCGTCGACGTCGCCCTGGTGGATGAGCAGGGACAGGACCTCGACGCGCTGCTCGACCGTGCCGATCGCCGAGGCGATGCGGTCGGCGGCGGCGAGCGCGTGCTGCGGGAGGTAGCCGCCGCGGCTGGCGTTCAGGTAGTGTTCGAAGGCGACCTCGGGCATGCCGGCGCGCTCGTGGGCGTCGGCGGCGAGGTGCTCCAACATGGCCTTTCGTTCAGGTGCTGGCTCGTCGGCGATCGCCCGCACGACCTGGGCGGCGGCGTCGGACCAGCGCCCGGCGCGGGCGTAGGCGCGGGCCAGGTCGACGCGCACGGCGACCGAGCGGGGGTGGAGCTCGGCGGCTTGCTCGAGCAGGTTCTGGGCCGCGGCGGCGCCGTCGCTGTCGAGCGCGAGGCGGCCGAGCGCGCGGGCGGCGGGCACGTCGAGCGCGTCGCCGGCCTGCAGCGCGGCGAACCGGCGCGCGAGGTGCTGGGCCAGCGGCCTGGCGCCCTCCTTGCCGCTCTGCTCGCGCAGGCGCCACAGCAGCGAGAAGGCCAGCGGGGACCCGGGCTCGAGCTCGAGCGCGCGGCCGAGCAGGCGCCAGGCCCGGACCGGCTCGCGCGCCTCGATGGCCAGCAGGCCGCCGCGGCACAGGTACGGGTAGGCGGCGGGGGCGGGCAGGGCGGCGGCGAGGGCCTCGAGCGCGTCGACGGCGGCGAGGTCGTAGGGCAGCGGCGGCGGGGTCGGGCGCCGCGGGGGGGCGGAGGTCGGGCCGTCGACCTTCGGCTCGGCGGCGGCGCGGGCGGCGAGCTCGTCTCCCAGCTGTTCGAGCAGACATGTCCTTACGAACATGGCCGGAAGGTACTGCGGGCAGGCGGTCAGGGCGGCGTCGACGCGGGCGCGGGCGTCGTTGAGGTCGCCGGCCCGCGCCAGCAGCTCGGCGGCGCGGGTGAGGAGGACGGCCTTCTCGGCCTTGACCGTCGCCTCGCCGGCGGCGGCGCCGAGCTCGACGGCGGCGGCGCGGCAGGCGGTCGGGGCGGCGCGGGCCTGGGAGGCGCGCGCGCGGCCGCGGCGGGCGACCTCGTGGCGCGGGTCGGCGTCGGCGACGGCGCCGTGGAGGGCCTCGGCGAGGCCGAGGTGGGCGAGGTCGCCGACCTGCTCGGCGGCGCGGGCGGCCCGGTAGCGCAGGGTGTGGAGCGCGTCGCTCGGCGGGGCGGCGAGGTTGCCGGCGGCGGCGGCGAAGGCGGCCGCGGCGAGCGCGGGCTGGCCGGCGGCGCGGGCGTTGCGGGCCAGGCGGAGCGCGGCGCCGAGGTCGTCGGGGCGGGCGGCGGCGAGGGCGTGCAGCAGCGGGAGCGCGGCGGACACCGGCGTGGCCTGCTCGGGGCCGGCGGGGCGGGGCGTCGCCAGGCTGTGCTCGGCGAGGCGGAGCGCGCAGGCCTGGCGCTCGCCGGCGCCGCGGGCCAGCTCGAGGCCGGTGCGGGCGGCGGTGCGGAGGGCCGCGTCGCCGGTGGCCTCGGCGAACGCGAGGTGGGTCAGGTGCACGCCGCCGAGCTGCGGCCACAGGGCGATCGCGCGGCGCAGGTCGGCGACCGACTCGCGCGGGTCCTGGCGCGAGAGACCTGTCCGATAGGCCAGGAGCGCGCGGGTGCGTTCGCTGCGGGTGACGGCGAAGTGGCGCTCGAGGTAGCGCAGGCGCTGGGCGGTGTGGCCGGTGGCGGAGGCCAGGCGCACGCCGAGCAGCAGGGTGGTGAGGTGCTCGGGCCAGCCCGCGAGGATCGGGTCGATCTCCGCGAGCGCCGCGTCGGGGTCGCCGAGCGCGATCTGCAGGTGGACGACCTCGAGGTGGAGGCTGAGGCGCTCCTCGGGGTCGGGCGCGGCGGCGAGGCGGCGGCGCAGCAGCAGCGCCAGGCCGAGGCCGTCGCTGCGGTCGCGGAGGATGCGCTCGAGCAGGGCCATGCTCGGCTGGTGGTCGTGCACCGTCTCGAGCGCCTGCAGCAGGCAGGCCTCGGCGTGGGCGCGGTCGCCGAGCTCGAGCGAGAGCTCGGCCGAGCGGTAGAGCAGCTTGGCCTGGCGGGCGTCGCTGATCGTCAGCTTGATTTCCTGCTCGGTGACCTGCAGCAGCTCGCGCGCGCGGCCGGCCCGGGCGAGCAGGCGGGCGAGCAGCTGGATCGAGGGCATGTGCTCGGGGAAGTCTTTTAAGAGGCTGACGAGCGCCTTGATCGCGGCGTTGGCGTCGCCGTGGTTGGCGTGCAGGCGGGCCAGCAGCGACAGCAGGTAGACGCGGCGCGGGCCGGCGGCGCCGCGGGTCAGCTCGCCCTGGTAGAGCTCGCGCAGGCCCTCGAAGCGGCCGAGCTGGTGATGCACGCGCTCCAGGCGGTCGAGGGCGGGGCGGAAGGTCGGGCAGGTGGCGACGGCCTCCTCGTAGATCTTGCGGGCGCCCTCGAGCTCGCCGAGGTTCTCCTCGAGGACCTGGCCGGCGCGCAGCTGGGCCTGGGCCTTCTCCTCGGGGCTGAGGCCGGCGTCGTCGGCCGTCGCGACCTGCAATTTCAAGAGCTCGAGCAGCTGCGACCAGGCGTCGTTGGCGATGAGGTAGCGGCCGGCGTCCTCGAGCGCGGGGATGTGCCCGGGGAACAGCTTCAGGGCCTTGCGCATGGCGGCGAGGCCCTCGGTGACGCGATCGAGGCGGATCATCGCCAGCTTGCCGAGGCGGTAGTAGAGCTCGGCCTGCACGGGCGGGTCGTCGGCGCCGATGGCCTTCAGCTGGCCGGCGCAGGCGTGCACGGCCACGTCGTAGCGGGCCGTGGCCATGCTGAGCTCCTCGAGGTTGCGCCACAGGCTGATGTTGTGGGGCTGGGCCCGGGCGGCGGCGTGGAGGAGGGTGACGGCGCCGGCGCGGTCGCGCATCTCGCGGAGCGTGAGGCTGGCGCGGGTGAGGGGCACGGCCCGCAGCTCGGGCGGGCGGGCGTCGGCCTCGAGCTCGAGCGCGCGGAGCATCATGTCCGGGTTTTGCGCCGCCTCGGCCATGCGGAACAGGTCCTGGGCGAGCGTGAGGTTCTTCGGCTGCTCCTCGGCGGCGGCGTGCAGCAGCTCGACGCCGAGGGCCAGGTCGCCGCCGTTGCGCGCCTCGATGAGCGCGAGGTCGCGGGCGACGGCGGCGACGGCCCGCGGATCGTGGAGCACCTCGAGCTGGGCCTCGAGGTTGCTGATCAGCGAGAACACGTTGCCCTGGGCCAGCGCGACGGCCTCGACCGAGCGCAGCACCGCGAGGTCGCGCGGGGTGGCCTTCAACGCGGCCTGGTAGCACTGCAGGGCGGCGCTGCGGTCGCGGAAGTGGGCCTCGACGAGCTGGCCGCGCTCGCGGTAGAGGGCCGCGGCCTCGCGCGGGTGGCGGGTCGCGCGGATCTCCTGATCGAGGTAGCGGACCGAGTTCCGGATGTCGCGGCGGCGGAGGAAGATGCGGTAGAGCAGCCGCATCGCCGGGCGCAGGTCGGGCACCAGCTCGAGGGCATGCGTGAGCAGGCGCTGGGCCTCGCCGTCCTCGCCGCGCGCGACGCACCAGCGGGCGCAGGTGACGGCCACGACTGCGCGGAGCTGCGGCTCGGTGACCGGGGTCCGCGAGAGCACCTGCAGCATCTCCAGCAGGGGCATTTCTTCGGGTCCGGACACGCTCGCCGCAGTCTACACCCCGTCGGGGGGGCCCTGAAACTCTAGGAATGGGCCGGCAAATCGGCTCCAAAACGTCGGCCCGGACGCCCAGTTCCGAGCGACGGTCCGGGCGCGCCGCGCCAGGCGGTCCGGCGGCGGCGAGGCGCAGGGGACGACGGGGGCACGAGCGCGGGGCGGGCCGGGGGCGGTAGATCCCGGCCCGCGCGGGGCGGACATGTCGGTCTATCATCGCCGATCGTGACACCATCGCCCCTCCGATCCCTCGCCCTCCTCCCGGTGATGCTGGCCCTGTCCGCCTGCGGCGACGACGTCGCGAGCGGCGGCACGGCGGCGGGCTCGACGTCGACGACGAGCCCGGACCTGACGAGCGCGGCGAGCAGCAGCGGCGGGTCGGCCCCGACCGGCGAGACCGGCGGCGGGGCGACCGAGGGCGCGACCGGCACGAGCGGGCCGATCGCCGGCACGACGACGAGCGGCACCGGGGTCGCGACGTCGGACGGCACGACGACGAGCGGCGGCGGGACGTCGAGCGGGGGATCGAGCGAGGGCACGACGGCGGGCGCGAGCAGCAGCGGCGAGGACAGCGGCACGACCGAGGCGATCGACGTGTGCAAGGTCCAGGACGACATGGACGGGGTGGTGCCGTGCACCGACGAGGCGCCGCCGGACAGCTTCGAGCCCGACATCCAGTGGGTGTGGATGGGCGAGGGCGACGAGACGCAGGTGCTGGCGACGCCGGTGGTGGCCAACCTGACCGACGACAACGGCGACGGCGCGGTCGACCTGTGCGACACGCCCGACATCGTGGTGGTGGCGTACGGGCCGGGCTCGCTCGAGAACGTGGGCACGATGTTCGCGCTCGACGGGGCGACCGGGGCGGTGCACTGGAAGGTGCCGTTCGTCAACGCGATCACGTACCCGGCGATCGGCGACATCGACGGCGACGGGCTGCCGGAGGTCGTGACCGGGCGGACGATGATCGAGGAGCAGGCGGGCAAGCTGCTGGTCGTCGAGAACGACGGCACCGAGAAGTTCGTGGGCCCCGACACCTACAACGTCGGCACGGCGGCGGTGGCCCTGGCCGACCTCGACGCCGACGGGGACGTCGAGATCGTCCACCACGCGGCGGTGTTCGACCACCTCGGCAACAAGGTGTGGAGCGTGAACGACGAGCCGGCCTACCTGAACACCGCGGCCGACCTCGACGGCGACGGCAAGCTCGAGGTGATCCTCGGGCCGACGGCGTACCACCACGACGGCTCGCTCTACTACAGCGCGCCGGTCGGGTTCGGGCCGCCGCAGGTCGCCGACCTCGACGGCGACCTGCTGCCGGAGGTGCTGATCGCCGGGCTCGGCGGGCTCACGGTGCTCGAGCACGACGGGACCATCAAGGTGCAGAACCAGGCGGTCAACCTGGCGAGCTACCGGCCGGCGGCCATCCACGACTTCGACGGCGACATGCAGCCGGAGATCGCCGGGGCGACGACCAACTCGTACAGCGTGATCGAGGCCAACTTCGCCGCGAAGTGGACGGCGGTGACCCAGGACGGCGGGTTCGCCGCGAGCACGGCGTTCGACTTCCTCGGCGACGGCACGGCCGAGGCGATGTACGCCGACGAGGTCGCGCTCTACATCTACGGCGGCGCCGGCCAGGTGCTGCTGACGTCGCCGCGCGGCAGCTGGACGCAGTGGGAGAACCCGATCGTGGCCGACGTCGACAATGACGGCTATGTGGTCTAAAATGGCCGCCACTGCTCGACTTCGTTATAATGTGTATTTTCGGACAGCCTAAAAATCGCTCTTGAGCTGGTGAGGTTTTGGTTCGAGTTGGTTGAGGGTCTGGAGGTCGACATGCTGACGAACGCTCAAGTCCGCGAGGCCAAGCCCCGCACGATCCGCTACGAGATCACCTGTGAATCCCTGCCCGGTTTCATCCTGCGGGTGCTTCCGACTGGCAAAAAGGTCTTC